>NZ_WJWV01000001.1:0-1780855 GCF_009661045.1 Aeromicrobium sp. S22 | reverse complement strand
ACACTGTTGAGTTCTCAAGGATCAGACGCTCACCTCGACCCAGCCACTGGCTGAATCTCAGGGCAACTCGTCCAACTTACACGGCTCGTTTTCACCGGTCAAACCCGGGTCGGTCACCATGTCGCTCTGCGTTCTCAGCGATCCGTTCCCTGGAGCCAGTGAAGGCTCCGTGCCGTTGATCGTTTCGGTTAAGCTGGCTGGAAGCTCGCATCCGGCTGGCGTTTCGGCCTGTCCGCTTGCTGCGCTGTCCAACAAGAAGAACATTACGGGTGCGTCTCCCGGTCCGTCAAATCGCATTCGCGTGCTCCATGCCACAGTCGGCGGGAGCCCTGAAATGACGGGGATCAGCTGATGCGGACGCCTGAGACGGACCGTTTGCCTTTGCGAACGACCGCCCACGTGCTGTAGAGGAGCAGATCGCCCTCGAGCACCTGGTCGGGGTCCGTGACCCGCACGTTGTTGACGTACGCACCCCCGTCGGCGACCGCCCGGCGTGCGGCGGACTTGCTGTCGGCGAGGCCCGATGCGACGAGAGCGTCGACGATCGTGGGTCGGTCGGCCGCGCTGAGGTCGGCGGCGCCGGCCTCGCGCAGGGCGGCGGCCAGCGTGGGCTCGGGCAGCTCGCCCAGCTCTCCCCTGCCGAACAGCGCACCGGCGGCGAGCTCGGCCGCCGCGGCCTCGTCTGCCCCGTGGACGATCGTGGTGACCTCCGCTGCGAGGCGTCGCTGTGCGAGGCGCAGCCCCGGCTTCTCGGCGTGCTCGGCTTCCAGCGCGGCGATCTCCTCCAAGGGAATGAAGGTGAACTGGCGCAGGTACTCCACGACCTTGGAGTCCTCCGCCTGGATCCACGACTGGTAGAAGGCGTACGGGCTGGTGAGATCGGGGTCCAGCCAGACGGTGCCGGACTCGGTCTTGCCGAACTTGGTGCCGTCCGCCTTGGTGATCAGGGGCGTCGCGAGCGCGTGGACCTTGCCGGCGTCCGCCCGGCGGATCAGCTCGACCCCTGCCGTGATGTTCCCCCACTGGTCGCTGCCGCCGGTCTGCAGCACGCAGCCGTGCCGCCGGTAGAGCTCCAGGTAGTCCATGGACTGCAGGAGGACGTAGCTGAACTCGGTGTAGCTGATGCCGGACTCCAGCCGGCTGCTGACGACGTCGCGGGCGAGCATCCGGTTGACCGGGAAGTGCTTGCCGATGTCGCGGAGGAAGTCGATCGTGCTCAGGCAGGCGGTCCAGTCGAGATTGTTGACGAGCGTCGCGCCGGTGGGTCCGTCGAAGTCCACGAACCGCGAGACCTGCGAGGCGATGCGGTCCACCCACTCACCCACGGTCTCCTTCGTGTTCATGATCCGCTCCCCCGCCTCCTTGGGGTCGCCGATCAGCCCCGTCGAGCCCCCCACCAGGAGCAACGGCTTGTGGCCGGCGAGCTGGAGGCGTCGGGCCGTGAGGATCTGCAGCAGGTTGCCGATGTGCAGGCTCGGCGCCGTCGGGTCGAACCCCACGTAGTACGTGACCGGCCCCGCTGACAGCTCCGCTCGCAGTGCGTCGCGGTCCGTCGAGTGCGCGATCAGTCCGCGCGCGTCGAGGTCGTCCAGAACATGTGTCACAGCAGTGCCTTTCGGGGTCGGTCGATCACCGCGACTGTATCGCGGTGGCCTGCGGCCCCTGCGGCTACGGCTTGACGGCCACGACGGGCACCGAGGCGTCCAGCAGGATCTGCTGCGCGACACTGCCCATGAGGATCTTGCCGACCGGGCTGCGGCGGCGGATGCCGATGACGATCGACGTCGCACCCGCCTGCTCCGCCTCGAACAGCACCGCGTCGGCGACGTTCTCGCCCACGGCCTGACGGATCTCGTACTCCACCTTGTCCGCGTCGAGCCTCTCCGCCAACGACTGCACGTGGTTGCCGCGTGCGAAGCCGGTGTCGAGGCGCGGCTCGACCCGGCTGATGTTGATGAGCACGATCCGGTCCCCTGAGGTCTTGGACTGCTCGACGGCCCAGTCGAGGGCCGCGCGCCCGAACTCGTCGGGACGGTAGGCGACTGCAATTGTCATGACATGAAACTACTACCTCGAGCCACCCTTGCGGAAGTGGAATGCCGGCGGATGCCGCGACGTTGACGAGCGCGTGAACGAGACGGTGAAGGTCGACATCTGGTCAGGCATCGCGTGCCCGTGGTGCTTCCTCGGCAAGCGCCGGTTCGAGACCGCGGCGGCGCAGTTCGCGGCGAGCGGCGGGACGGTGGAGGTCGAGCTCCACTCGTTCGAGCTGGCGCCCGACACCCCGGTCGACTTCGAGGGCAGCGAGATCGACTTCCTGGTCAGGCACAAGGGCATGGACGCCGGTCAGGTCGAGCAGATGCTGGCCCGGATGACCGACCTGGGCGCGTCCGAGGGCCTCGCGTACGACTTCGCCGCCCTCCAGCACACCAACACGATCAAGGCCCACGAGCTGCTGCACTTCGCCAAGGGCAGGGGGCGGCAGCTCGAGATGGCCGAGCGGCTGTTCACCGCCTACTTCGAGGAAGGCCGTCACGTGGGCCGCGTCGACGATCTCGCGGACCTCGCGGCTGAGATCGGCCTCGACCGCGAGGAGGCCCTCGAGGCGCTCAAGAACGAGGAGCTCCTGCCGGCCGTCCACGCCGACCAGGCCCAGGCGACCGCGTACGGCATCAACGGCGTGCCGTTCTTCGTGATCGACGGCCGCCTCGGCGTGTCCGGTGCGCAGGACCCCGCCGTCTTCCTGGAGGTCCTGCACAAGGCCCGCGCCTAGTCCAGCAGGTCGTCCGCCCCGTCAGGCTTGACGGCCAGGACCGGGCAGGTCGCGTCGAGGATCAACCGCTGCGCCACGCTGCCGAGCACGAGCTTGCCGACCGGCGTGCGCGGACGGATGCCGACCACGATCAACGACGCAGCCGTCTCGGCGGCCGCGTCGAGCACCGCACCGGCGATGTCGGGCACGACGTCGTGCCGCACCTCGGTGTCGACGTCGAGCCTGCCGAGAACCTTGTCGAGCCGCGCGACGTCCTCGGCACCGGCGAACATCCGGTCGACGTACGCGTCGCCCTTGGTCGGGTTGACGACGACGAGGCGCTCCGAGCGGCGCATGGCCTCCGTGGCCCCGTACGAGAGCGCCGTGTGACCGAACTCGTCCGGGCTGAACATGACGACGACACTCATGAGGACGCCTCTTCCTTGATGGGTTCTTCCCGGGTGGGTTCTTCCCGGGTGGGCCGTAGCCCGTTGACGACGATGTAGACCAGCGCGAGGGCGATGATCGCGTACACGATCACGGCGACGGGCTCGCTCCACAGGGTGCTGACGTCCCCTGAGGAGATCTGGAGCGACGTGGTCAGCTGTTCCTCGAGCTTGGGACCGAGGATCACCGCGATGATGAGCGGCAGCACCGGGAGGCCGAACCGCCGCATCGCGAGCCCCAACAGACCGATGACGAGCAGGATCGCGAGGTCGAAGGGCTGGAAGCTGACGCTGTAGGCGCCCAGGGAGGCGAAGAACAGGATCCCTGCGTAGAGGTACGGCCGCGGGATCTGCAGCAGCTTGGCCCACAGCGGCGCGAGCGGCAGGTTGAGCAGCAGCAGGAGCGTGTTGCCGATGAACAGGCTGGCCAGCAGCGCCCACACGAGCGTGGGCTCGGTGTCGAACAGCTGGGGACCGGTCTCGATGCCGTAGCTCTGGATGGCCAGCAGCATGATCGCTGCGGTGGCCGTGGTCGGCAGGCCGATCGCGAGAAGGGGCACCAGCGTGCCGGCGGCCGAGGCGTTGTTGGCCGCCTCCGGACCTGCGACGCCCTCGATGGCACCCTTGCCGAACTCCTCGGGATGCTTGGTCAGCTTGCGCTCGGTGACGTACGACAAGAAGGTCGGGATCTCCGCTCCTCCCGCGGGCAGTGCGCCGAACGGGAAGCCGAGCGCGGTACCACGCAGCCAGGGCTTCCACGAGCGGCCCCAGTCCTGGCGGCTCATCCAGGGCTGTCCCACCGGGATGATGTCGAGGGGACGACGACGCAGGTGCGCCGCGACCCAGAGCGCCTCGCCGATCGCGAAGATGGCCACCGCGACCACGACGATGTCGATGCCGTCCGCGAGCAGGGGGCTGCCGAACGTCAGCCGCGGCTGGCCGGTCTGCCCGCCGACGAGCCCGATCGCCAGGCCGAGGAAGAGGGCGATGAACCCGCGCAGGCGGGAGGTGCCGAGGACTGCGGTGACCGCGAACAGTGCCAGCAGGATCAGGGCGAAGTTGGACGGGTTGCCCAGCTTGACGACCTGTCCGGCGACAGTCGGCGCGAACAGCACGAGCAGCAGCGTGCCGATCGTGCCGGCGACGAAGGAGCCGATCGCGGCTGTCGCGAGGGCCTGCGCCGCACGTCCCTTCTTGGCCATCTTGTTGCCCTCGATCGCGGTCACGACCGAGGACGACTCCCCCGGGGTGTTGAGCAGGATCGACGTGGTCGAGCCGCCGTACATCCCGCCGTAGTAGATGCCGGCGAACATGATCAGCGCGCTGTCGGGCCCCACGCTGTAGGTGATCGGCAGCAGCAGCGCGAGCGTCATCGCGGGCCCGATGCCCGGCAGCACCCCGACGGCGGTGCCGAGGAAGACCCCGAGGACCGCGTAGAAGAGGTTCTCGAGGGTCAGCGCCGACTGGAAGCCCTCCATCAGCAGGTCGAGCGAGCCCATCACAGGATCCCGTCCAGGACGCCGGCCGGGATCGCCAGACCCAGGCCGGAGTAGAAGCCGTACCAGGTGCCGACCGACAGGGCCACGCCCACGCCGACGTCACGGATCAGCGTCCGGCTCCCGAGGACCCATGCGGTCCCGACGAACAGGATCGCTCCCGTGATCGCCCAGCCGAGCCAGTCGATCAGCGCGATGTTGACGGCGAAGACCGCGACCAGCTTGGCGACGGTCGCCCAGTCGCTCGGCTGGGTCAGGTCGACGTCCTCGCCCTCCTCGGCCTGCGGCACGTCGCCGCGGGCCGTGGCGATCGCCAGCAGCACCGCGAGGCCGAGCAGGACCGCCCCGACGGCGTACGGGAAGGCGTACGGCTGGACCGGCTGGTCCGCGAAGCCGTCCTCGAGGGTCGTGGCGTCGTACAGGATGTAGGCACCGACGACACCGATGAAGGCGGCCATCGCGTACTGGGCCTTGTCGATGATCCTGGTGCCCGCCTCTGTGGGCTTGTCGATCACGCTCATGTCAGTCCCAGCTCCTTCAACGTCGTCTCCACGCGCTCGTCCTGCTCGCGCAGGAAGGTCGCGAACTCCTCGCCGGTGGCGAACGAGTCGATCCAGCCGTTGCGCTCGACCGCGTCTTTCCAGCCCTTGGTCTGGTGCATCTTGGTGAACATCGCCACGAGCCGGTCCCGGGACTCCGCGGAGATGCCGGGTGGCGCGAGGATGCCCCGCCAGTTGGCGAAGGTCATGTCGACCCCGGACTCCTGCAGCGTCGGGGCGTCGACGTTGTCCAGACGCTCGGCCCCCGACACCGCCAGCACCCGGAGCGAGCCGTCCTTCAGCTGTCCCTCGAACTCGCTGGGGCCGGACGTGCCGACGTCGATCTTCTTGCCGAGCAGCGCGCTCGTGAGCGGCCCTCCCCCGTCGTACACGATGTACTTGACCTGCTTCGGGTCGACGCCGATGGTCTTGGCCATCTGCATCGGGAAGAGGTGATCGGGCCCTCCGGGCGACGAGCCGCCGCCGATCGTGACGCTCCCGGCATCGGCCTTCCAGGCCTTGACCAGGTCCTGGACGGTCCTGAACCGCGAGTCCTTGGGCACGATGAGCGCCTCCTGGTCCTCGATGAGGCGGGCGATGGGGGTGGCGTCCGAGACACGGGCGTCCGACTCGTTCGTGTAGGTCGCGCCGACCACGCCGAGGCCCATCGACATCACGAGGTCGTCGACGCCCTCCTCGTTGAGCAGGCGCTGCATCGCGACGGTGCCGCCGGCACCGATGACGTTGGTGACCTCGAACCGGCCGGACAGCTCGGCGTCCTCCAGGACGCGGGCGGCAGCGCGTCCGGTCAGGTCGTAGCCGCCTCCCGGGCTGTTCGGGATGTACATGCTGAGGCGACGGTTCGCCTCCCCCTCGCCGCCGCGGGTGACCCCGCACGCAGAGAGGGTCACCGCCGCGACGAGCGCGAGGGCGACGGCCGCTCGAGCTCGGTGGGTGCGCCTGGTCGACGTCATGGAACCTCCTGGGGTCGACCCGAGCATGGCGCGAAAGTGTGCCGTGGGTCACCATTGCGGAAGCAAAGGAGGTTGTGGACATTGTGGTCACTGCGGCAACGACGGCTGACGCTCGCCGGACAGTTCCTCGTCCTCCAGCTCATCGTGGTCGGTGTCGTGCTGGCGATCGTCGCGGTGATCTCGCTGCGGCAGTCGACGGCGTCCTTCGCCTCCGACCGGGGGACCCAGATGAGATCGGTCGCCGAGAACCTCGCCAACACCTCCGTGGTGCGCGACCAGGTCACCGGGCTCGACCCGGCGGCGGGTCTCGCGCCCGCGATCAACCGGGCGGTGAGCCTGTCGGGCGCCACCGACGTCGCGGTCGCGGACCCCGGCGGCATCGTCATGTCGTCGTCCGACCCGCGCTTGATCGGGACACCGGCGGCGCTGGGTGACTCCGGCGTGCGCGAGGGCCGCGGCTGGACCGGGGACGTCGACAAGAGCGGGCGCCGGTACGTCGCCGGGCACGCGCCCATCATCGACGACAACGGGACCCTCGTCGGCCTCGCCCTCGCCGAGCAGCGCTATCCCAGCGTGTGGGCACGGCTCACCGACGCCGCAGGCGACCTCATCCTGTACCTCGGGGTCGGGGCGCTGCTCGGGGCCGCGGGCTCGTGGCTCGTGTCGCGCCTGGTGAAACGACGGACCCGGGGCCTTGAGCCCCATGAGTTCGCGACGCTTGCCGATCACCGTGAGGCGCTCCTGCACAGCATCCGCGAGGGCGTCATCGCGGTCGACACCGACGGCCGGGTGACGATGGTCAACGACGGTGCGCGTGAGCTGCTCGGACTGGATGAGGACCCCGTCGGCCGCCGCGTGGACCAGCTCGGGCTGCCCGATCAGGTCGCCTCGGTGCTCACCGGCGGGACCGAGACCCACGACGTCGTCCTGCTCGTCGGCGACCGCGTCGTCGTGTGCAACCAGCGGTCCGCGTCCAGCCGCGGCGAGGGCATCGGTACGGTCACCACCATGCGTGACCGGACCGAGCTCGTCTCGATGCAGAGCCAGCTCAGCTCGAACCTGTCCATCACCGACACGTTGCGGGCGCAGACGCACGAGTTCGCCAACCAGCTCCACACGATCTCCGGGCTCGTCCAGCTGCGGGAGTACGACGAGGTGACGTCGTTGGTCGGGACGCTGACGCGCCGGCGCCAGGCCATCAGCGATGCCGTCACGCGGCGCATCAAGGACCGGGCGGTCGCGGCGCTGCTGATCGCGAAGTCCAGCGTGGCGGCCGAGGCCGGCGTGACGCTCACGATCGCGCCCACCTCGAGCCTGCCTCCGCTGCCCCAGGCCGTCTCGGCCGACCTGACGACCATCATCGGCAACCTGATCGACAACGCCGTCGACGCGTGCAAGGCCGGCCCCGACCCGTCCGTGCGCGTGGATCTGCACGCCTCGGACCGCGAGGTCGTCCTGGAGGTGCGTGACTCGGGCCCCGGGGTGGACGAGGAGGTGACCGACGCGATCTTCAGCCGCGGCTTCTCGACCAAGCCCGAGGTGCCCGGCGGCCGGGGCATCGGCCTGCCGCTGGTGCGGCTGGTCTGCCGGCAGCGCGGCGGATCGGTCACGGTCGAGCCGGGGCCCGGCGCCGTCTTCCGGGTACGCCTGCCCGTGGACCTCACGTGATCGGCGTGCTGGTCGTCGACGACGACTTCATGGTCGCGGGCATCCACTCCAGGTTCGTCGCGCGCACCCCGGGATTCGAGGTCGTGGGCACCGCGCGCACAGGAGCCGAGGCCCTGCGCATGTGCGCCGACCTCGACCCGGGCCTCGTGCTCCTGGACGTCCACCTGCCCGACATGAGCGGGCTCGAGGTGCTCCAGTCCCTGCGGGCGGCCGGCAGCGCGGTCGGCGTCGTCATGGTGACGGCTGAGCGGGACGCCGAGGCGGTGCGAACAGCCCTGCACGGCGGGGCGATGCAGTATCTCGTCAAGCCGTTCGAGTTCGACGACTTCCTGGCCAGGATGCAGCGCGTCCGGGAGTCCCTGACGACGCTCGCAGGCGGCGCCCCCGACCAGGCCGCAATCGATCGCGCGTTCGGCGGCCCCACCTCGGTCGCCGCGACCGCGCTGCCCAAGGGCCTCAGCCCGGAGACCGCCCAGCTCGTCCAGGAGGCACTCGTGGACGCCCGCGAGCTGTCGGCGGCCGACTGCGGCGAGCGGGTCGGCCTGTCGCGGGTCAGCGCACGCCGCTACCTCGAGTACTTCGTCGACCAGGGGCTCGCGACGGTGCGGCTCAACTACGGCAACGCGGGACGGCCCGAGCGGCGCTACCGCCCCAGGCCCGTCTAGACCGGGCACACCTCACGCGCGAGGGCTGCGGCGGTACGCGGAGACCGTCGGGTCGCCGGTGACCCAGAAGCGCCACGGCACGTCCGCGGCCTTGGACACCCCGACACGGGGGCCGCAGGAGATCGGCGGGTCCGTGTCCGGCGGGTCCCCCAGGCGTACGCCCTCGGGCGTCAGCAGCTCGGCGCCGAGGTCGTCCAGGGACACCCCGAGAGCCCGGGCGAGGTTGCCGGGCCCTCGGGCGAGCATCACGTCCTTGACGCCCGGTCGGCGCGACCGCGCGACCTCGATGCCCTCGACCACCTCGCCCGCGCGGACCAGCACCGCGGACGCGGTCTCGGTCGGGCCGGTCACGACGTTCGCGCAGAAGTGCATCCCGTACGACCGGTAGACGTACAGCCGCCACGCGGGGCCGTACATGATCTCGCTGCGCGGAGTCCGCGTGTAGGCGTGCGAGGCGGGGTCGAGCACTCCCCCGTACGCCTCGACCTCGGTGATCCGGACCGCGGCGCCGTGGCCGTGCAGCACCCGCCCGAGCAGGCCGCGGGCCCGCTCGACCACCTCGGGGGTGCCGCCGGGGTCGCTCAGGAGACCGACTCGATGACGACGTCCTTGGCCGGCGAGACGCCGTCGGAGGCGTTGCCGTCCTTCTCGATCTCCTTCGCGACCGCCAAGCCGGCGTCGTCGACCTTGCCGAAGACCGTGTAGCTCGCCGGGAGGTCGGAGTCGGCCAGGACGATGAAGAACTGCGAGCCGTTGGTGTCGGGGCCCGCATTGGCCATCGCGAGGGTGCCCGCGGGGTACGTCTCGTCGCCCTTGAGCTCGTCGGCGAAGCTGTAGCCCGGTCCGCCGGTGCCGGTGGCTGAAGGATCTCCGCACTGCAGCACGAAGCCGGGGACGAGACGGTGGCACTTGGTGCCGTCGAAGTAGCCCTGCTCGGCGAGCGACACGAACGAGCTGACCGTGCAGGGCGCGGACTCGGGGGTCAGCGTCGCCTTGATGTCACCCCGGTTGGTCGTGATCGTCACCTCGTCGGCCGCCTTCGGCGTGCTCGGCGGCAGCTCGGCCTTCTTGCCGGGCTCGGAGACCTTCTTGTAGGTGCACGATCCGCCGCCCGCAGGCGCTGACGTCGTGGCGGACGACTCGGGCTTCGCGGACGACGTGTCCGAGCCCTTGTCGTCGTCGTCGGACCCGCCGCAGGCGGCGAGCAGGGACACCAGGAGCACGGACGCCGTGGCGGCGAGCAGTCGAGAGCGCATGTCCCGAGCGTATCGACCGCTCCCCCGCACGTCCCTCCCGAGTGGCGCAACCCGATCCGCGAGTGGCGCAGTTGTGCACGACACGCCGTCTCAGAACCTTCAGACTGCGCCAGTCGCGGATCGGGGGGTGGGGTCAGGGCAGGCGGGAGCGGAGCTCGGCGAGCTGTTCGGTGACGCGGACGAGGGCGGTGCCGCCGCGCGAGTCGCGCGAGGCCAGCGAGCCCTCGACCGTCAGCACCTCGCGCACGCCGGGGGTGAGTGCCGGCGAGATCGCGGCGAAGTCCTCGTCGCTGAGGTCCCACAGCTCGATGCCGCGCTGCTCGCAGAGCTGGACGCACGCCCCGGACAGCTCATGGGCGTCCCGGAACGGCACGCCCTCGCGCACGAGCCACTCCGCGATGTCCGTCGCCAGCGCGAAGCCCTGCGGGGCGAGCTCCTGCATGCGCTCGGTGTTGAACGTCAGCGTCGCGACCATGCCGGTGAACGCGGGCAGCAGGACCTCGAGGGTGTCGATCGAGTCGAAGACCGGCTCCTTGTCCTCCTGCAGATCGCGGTTGTACGCGAGCGGGAGCCCCTTGAGCGTCGCGAGCAGACCGGTCAGGTTGCCGACCAGCCGGCCCGACTTGCCCCGCGCGAGCTCGGCGATGTCGGGGTTCTTCTTCTGCGGCATGATGCTGGACCCCGTGGAGTAGCCGTCGTGCAGCGTGACGAAGTCGAACTCCTTGGTGTTCCAGATGATGATCTCCTCCGCGAGGCGGGAGAGGTCGATGCCGATCTGCGCGGTGACGAACGCGAACTCGGCCACGAAGTCGCGCGCGGACGTGCCGTCGATCGAGTTGGCGGTCGATCCGGTGAACCCGAGATCGGCCGCGACCTTCTCGGGGTCCAGCCCGAGCGACGATCCCGCGAGGGCGCCGGCGCCGTACGGGGAGTCGGCTGCGACGCGCGCGTCCCAGTCGGCGAGCCGCTCCAGGTCACGCACGAGCGGCCACGCGTGCGCCAGCAGGTGGTGCGACAGCAGCACCGGCTGGGCGTGCTGCAGGTGCGTACGTCCCGGCATCGCGACGCCCAGGTGGGTCTCGGCCTGCTCCGCGATCGCCCGGGCGAGGTCGGTGACGAGCCCGCCGATCCGACGCCCGTGGTCGCGCAGGTACATCTTGAACAGGGTCGCGATCTGGTCGTTGCGCGAGCGCCCCGCACGCAGACGTCCGCCGAGATCGGGTCCGAGGCGCTCGAGCAGACCGCGCTCGAGGGCCGTGTGCACGTCCTCGTCGCCGGGCTCGGCGACGAACGCGCCGGACTCCACGTCCGCCGCGAGGGCGTCGATGCCGGAGATCAGGGCCGTGCAGTCGTCGCGGCTCAGCAGGCCGGCCGCCTGCAGCACGAAGGCGTGGGCCCGCGAGCCCGCAAGGTCGTAGGGCGCGAGTCGCCAGTCGAAATGCGTCGACCGCGACAGCTCGACGAGCTCGGGCGAGGGGCCGGTGGCGAAACGTCCGCCCCAGAGCGCAGTCTTCTGCGTGCCGTCAGCGGGGTCGTGGGAGGTCATGGGTTCTCCTTCGGGTGCGGACCGGCGAGGTCCGTGAAGCGTTGCGCCACGGCGGCGCCGCCGGCGGGGTCGCGGCTGATCATCAGCACGGTGTCGTCGCCGGCAATCGTGCCGAGCACGTCCTCGGGGGCGGAGTGGTCGATCGCGGCGGCAAGGTACTGTGCGGCGCCGGGCGGCGTGCGCAGCACCACCAGGTTGGCCGAGGCCTCGACCGTGACGAGCAGCTCACGGACCATGCGGCCGAGCCTCGACCGGGCCGCGTAGCCGCCGGAGGCGGGCCGGGGCGTGCGGTCGCCGCCCTCGGCCGGGACCGCGTAGACCAGCCCGCTCCCCTCGTGGCGCACACGGACCGCGTCGAGCTCGACCAGGTCGCGCGAGACCGTCGACGGCGTCGCGTTGACGCCCTGCTCCTCCAGCAGGTCGACGAGCTCGCCCTGGGACCGCACCGCGTGCCGGGACAGCAGCTCGACGATCAGCTGCTGCCGCGCGGTCTTGCTGTCCGCCGCGCTCATCGCGCCTCCGGCTGGCTCAGCAGCCAGACCAGCAGTGCCTTCTGCGCGTGGAGCCGGTTCTCCGCCTCGTCCCAGACGACACTCTGCGGGCCGTCGAGCACCTCCGAGGAGATCTCGAGCCCCCGGTACGCCGGGAGGCAGTGCAGCACGATCGCGTCGGGCGCGGCGAGCTTCAACGCGTCCTCGGTGATCGAGAAGTCGCCGAACAGCCGCAGCCGGGCGTCCTTCTCGGCCTCCTGGCCCATCGAGACCCACGTGTCGGTGATGACGACGTCGGCCCCGCCGATCGCGGCGGCGGGATCCTCGGTCACCTGCACCGATCCCCCGGTACGCTCGGCGATCGCTGTGGCGTCGTCGACGATGTGCCCGGCCGGCTGGTAGCCCGCGGGCGAGCCGATGCGGACGTGCATGCCGGCCGTCGCGCCGCCCAGCAGGTAGGAGTGGCCCATGTTGTTGGCGCCGTCGCCGAGGTAAGCGACCGTCAGCCCGGCGAGGTGGCCCTTGTGCTCGATCACGGTCTGCCAGTCCGCCAGGATCTGGCACGGGTGGAAGTCGTCGCTCAGGGCGTTGACGACCGGCACCCCGGCGTGCGCTGCCATCTCCTCGAGACCGGACTGGGCGTACGTCCGCCAGACGATCGCGCTCGTCATCCGGCCCAGGACGCGGGCGGTGTCGGCCGTGGACTCGCCGCGGCCGCCCTGCGTGGTCGCGGTGTCGAGGATCAGCGGGTTGCCGCCGAGATCGGCGATGCCCACGCCGAACGACACACGGGTGCGGGTCGAGGCCTTGTCGAAGATCACCGCGACCGTCTGCGGGCCCGCGAGCGGCTTGCGTCCGTACGGATCGGCCTTGATCGCCGCCGCGAGGGCCAGCACCTCGGCCTGCTCCTGCGGGCTCAGGTCGTCGTCCCGCAGGAAGCTGCGCACGCGGGTCACGACGAGACCTCGTCGAGGACCGACCGCAGCGTGGTCACCGCGTCGGCCGCCTGGTCCTCGGACAGGATCAGCGGCGGGGCCAGCCGGAGGCGGTCGGGCGTGGGGTTGTTGAGGATCAGCCCGGCCTCGAGCGCCGCCTTGTGCGCCTCGGCCGCCACGGGCTCGCGCAGCACGACACCGAGGAGCAGGCCCCGGCCGGTGACGTCCGCGACGAGCGGGTGGTCCTGGAGGCCGCGGCGGATCTGGTCGCCGATCGTGGTGACGTGCGCGAGCAGCCCGTCGTTCTCGATGGTCTCGATCACGGCGAGGGCGGCCGACGTGGCGACCGCATTGCCGCCGAACGTCGTGCCGTGGTTGCCAGGCTGCAGCAGGGTGGCCGCAGGTCCGACCGCGAGGCACGCGCCGATCGGGATGCCGCCCCCGAGGCCCTTGGCCACGGTGACGATGTCGGGCACGATGCCCGCCTCGGAGTACGCGAACCAGGCGCCGGTGCGGCCCATCCCGGTCTGCACCTCGTCCATCCAGAGCAGCGCGCCGTGCCGGCTCGTGATGTCACGTGCGGCCTGGAGGTAGCCGTCCGGGGGCACGACCACGCCGGCCTCGCCCTGGATCGGCTCGAGCAGCACCGCCGCGACCGTGTCGTCGACCGCGGCCTCGAGCGCTGCGGTGTCGCCGTACGGCACGAAGACGACATCGCCCGGCAACGGCTCGAACGGGGCGCGGTACGCCTCCTTGGACGTCAGCGCGAGCGCCCCCATCGTCCGGCCGTGGAATGCGCCCTCGGCCGCGACGACCTTGGTGCGCCCGGTGCGCCGCGTGAGCTTGAACGCCGCCTCGTTGGCCTCGGTGCCGGAGTTGGTGAAGAACACCCGGCTGTCGTGCCCGACGAGCCCGGTCAGCCGCTCGGCCAGCGCGATCTGCGGCTCGGTCGCGAAGAAGTTGGAGGTGTGGCCGAGGGTCGTGAGCTGCCGGGTGACGGCCTCGACGATCGCCGGGTGACCGTGGCCGAGCGCGTTGACCGCGATGCCCGCCAGCAGGTCGAGGTATCGCGTGCCGTCGGCGTCCCAGACGTACGCGCCCTCACCCCGCACGAGCATGCGCGCGGGGGTGCCGAAGGTGTTCATGACGGCACCCTCGTAGCGCTCGGACCACGTGGTCATGACGTCCCCTTGTCGACGCTCGTCGCGTACAGCGCGGTGCGCAGCCGGGTCGTGGCGCCGGGCACGACCTGCGTGCCGACGCCCTCGTCGGTGAAGATCTCCAGCAGGACCGCGTGGGGCTCGCGTCCGTCGACCACGGTCGCGCGCTTGACGCCGCCCTCGACCGCCTTGAGGCACGCGGTCATCTTGGGGATCATCCCGCTGGCCAGCTCGGGGATCAGCTCGGAGAGCGCCTCGGGGCCGATCTCGCCGATCACGTCGGTGCTGTCGGGCCAGTCGGCGTAGAGCCCCTCGACATCGGTCAGCACGAGCAGCTTCTCCGCACCCAGCGCGACCGCGAGTGCCGCGGCCGCGGTGTCGGCGTTGACGTTGTGGACCTGCCCGTGGTCGTCGGGCGCGACGGTCGAGACCACCGGGATGCGTCCGGCGTCGATGAGGTCCTGGACGGCCTCGGGGCGTACGCCCACGACCTCGCCCACCAGGCCGATGTCGGTCTCGACCCCGTCGATCACCGGGGTGGTCCGGCGAGCCCTGAACAGGCCCCCGTCCTCGCCCGACATGCCCACGGCGAGGTCACCGTGCTGGTTGAGCAGGCCCACGAGCTCGCGGCCGACCTGGCCCGTGAGCACCATCCGCACGACGTCCATCGTCTCCGGGGTTGTGACGCGCAGGCCACCACGGAACTCCGACTCGATGCCGAGCTTGTCGAGCATCGCATTGATCTGCGGGCCGCCGCCGTGCACGACGACGGGCTTGAAGCCGGCCATGCGCAGGAACACGATGTCCTCCGCGAAGGCCTCCTTCAGCGTGTCGTTGGTCATCGCGTTGCCGCCGTACTTCACCACGATCACCTTGTCGTGGTACTTCTTCAGCCACGGCAGCGCCTCGGCGAGCGTGGCGGCCTTGGCCGTGGCCTTCTTCCACTCCGAGGGGTTCCAGATGTGGTCGGGTGCGTCGAAGTCAGGGGTCATGAGGAGTACGCCGAGTTCTCGTGGACGTACGCCTGGGTGAGGTCGTTCGTCCAGATGGTGCCCGACTGGTCGCCGGACTTGAGGTCGATGGTCACCGAGACCGCGCGGGCCTCGAGGTCGATGGAGTCCGGTGACTCCCCCGGCCCGCTGTTGCGGCAGACCCAGACGTCGTTGAGCGCGACATCGAGATCGGCCGGGTCGAAGGTCGCCCGGGTCGTGCCGACCGAGGCCAGGATGCGTCCCCAGTTGGGGTCCTTGCCGAAGATCGCGCACTTGAACAGGTTGCTCCGCGCGACCGAGCGACCGACCTCCAGGGCGTCGTCGACGGTCGCGGCGTTCACGACCTCGATCGCGATCTCGTGGTCGGCGCCCTCGGCATCGGCCAGCAGCTGCATCGCGAGGTCGTGGCACACGGCCGTGACCGCATCCGTGAACGTTGCGGCGTCCGGCGTGGTGCCCGAGGCACCGGACGCCATCAGTAGCACGGTGTCGTTGGTCGACTGGCAGCCGTCGGAGTCGAGACGGTCGAAGGTCCGGGCGGTGGCCGAGCGCAGCGCCGCGTCGACGGTCGCGGAGTCGACGTCTGCGTCGGTCGTGATCACCACGAGCATCGTGGCCAGCGCGGGCGCGAGCATGCCGGCTCCCTTGGCCATGCCACCGACCGTGAAGCCGTCCGCCTGCACGACGGCCTCCTTGGCGACCGAGTCGGTCGTCATGATCGCGGTTGCCGCGGTGTGCCCGCCGTCGCGGCTCTGGCCCTCGACGGCCGCACGGACGCCGCTCAGCAGCGCCTCACGGTCGTTGAGCAGCCCGATCAGGCCGGTCGAGCAGACCTGCACGTCGATCGCGCCGATGTCGAGCATCTCGGCGACGGTCTCGGCGGTGCGGTGGGTGGTCGCGAAGCCCTCGGCGCCGGTGTAGCAGTTCGCGCCGCCGGAGTTGATCGCGACCGCGACGGCCGATCCGGTCTGGATCGCCTTCTCGCTCCACAGCACCGGATTGGCCTTGCACCGGTTGCTCGTGAACACCGCCGAGGCCGCCGACGACGGACCCTGGTTGACGACGACCGCCACGTCGGGCGCGCCGGTGGACTTGAGCCCGGCCGCGACACCGTAGGCGGTGAATCCCTGTGCGGCTGTCACGCTCATGCGGCCGCCCTCGTCAGAAACGGACGGTACGAGCACGCCCGCACGACTGCTGCTTCATCGTTCATTCGCTGGCGCTCACTCATGGGGCAAGTCCAATCGTGTCGAGGCCCGTGGTCTCGTCGAGGCCGAGGGCGAGGTTCATGGACTGGATCGCGCCGCCCGCGGTGCCCTTGACGAGGTTGTCGATCGCGGACACCACGACCAGTCGGCGGGCGCGCTCGTCGATCGCGACCTGCAGGTGGGCCGTGTTGGCTCCCAGGGTCGCAGCGGTGGTCGGCCACTGCCCTTCGGGCAGCAGGTGCAGGTAGGGCTCGTCGCCGTACGCCGCCTCGTACACCGCGCGCACGGCAGCGAGGTCGACGCCGTCCTTGAGTCGGGCCGTCGTCGTGGCCAGGATGCCGCGGGCCATCGGGACGAGCGTCGGGGTGAACGAGATCGAGACCTCGTCCGCGCCGGCGAGCCGCAGGTTCTGCATGATCTCCGGGACGTGACGGTGGGTGCCGCCGACGCCGTACGGGGACGCGGCCCCGAGGCCTTCGGCGGCGAGCAGGTTGGCCTTGGGCGCCTTGCCCGCGCCGGAGTAGCCGTTGGCGAGGACCGCGACGAGGTCCGTGGCCTCCACGAGCCCGGCCGCGACCGCGGGCTGGATGCCGAGCGTGATCGCCGTGACGTTGCAGCCCGGCACGGCGATGCGATCGACGCCCCTCAACGCGTCGCGCTGGCGACCCTCGCCGACGATGAGCTCGGGGAGCCCGTACGGCCAGGTGCCCGCGTGCTCTCCCCCGTAGAACTCGGTCCAGTCCTCGGCGGACTGCAGCCGGAAGTCGGCGCCCAGGTCGATGACCAGGGTGTCGTCGCCCAGCTGCGCGGCCACCGCGCCCGACTGCCCGTGCGGCAGGCCGAGGAACACGACGTCGTGGCCGGACAGGGTCTCGGCGTTGGTGGGCAGCAGCACCCGGTCGGCCAGCGGCACGAGGTGCGGGTGGTGCCCGCCGAGGGCGGTGCCTGCGCTCGAGGCCGCGGTCAGGGCGCCGATCTCGACGCCCGGGTGCGACAGCAGGAGGCGCAGCACCTCACCACCGGCGTATCCGCTCGCGCCCGCCACGGCGACGGTGATCGTGGTCATGTCTCCACCTTTGCAGAACTGGTCATGGGCGTACGTCGTCAGTCGGTGCCGAGCTCCATCGCGGCGGCGTCGAGCAGTGCTGCGTCGGCGTCGCTCACGGCGGGGTTGGCCTCGATGCGGGTGGCTCCGCCGGCCGGGAGCTCACCGAACAGGGTGCCGTTCTCGACCAGCACCTGCCCCTGGTCGAGGGGCTGCTCGGCGTAGAGCTCGAGCATGGCGCGCGAGTCGGCGATGTCGAGATTGCGCATCGTGAGCTGGCCGATGCGATCGGTCGGGCCGAACGCGGCGTTCTCGGTGCGCTCCATCGAGAGCTTCTCGGGCTGGTAGCTGAAGGCCGGTCCCTGGGTGTCCATGAGCGAGTAGTCCTCGCCGCGGCGCAGCCGGATCGTGACCTTGCCGGTCACGACGGACGCGATCCAGCGCTGGATCGACTCGCGCAGCATCATCGCCTGCGGGTCGAGCCAGCGGCCCTCGTACATCAGCCGTCCGAGGCGGCGGCCCTGCTGGTGGAAGTTGGCGATCGTGTCCTCGTTGTGGATCGCGTTGAGCAGCCGCTCGTACGCGATGTGCAGCAGGGCCATGCCCGGCGCCTCGTAGATGCCGCGGCTCTTGGCCTCGATGATGCGGTTCTCGATCTGGTCGGACATGCCGAGCCCGTGCCGTCCGCCGATCGCATTGGCCTCGTGCACGAGGGCCACGGGGTCGCCCGCGAAGGTCTCGCCGTTGATCGCGACCGGGCGCCCGGCCTCGAACGACACCGTCACGTCCTCGGTCTCGATCGCGACGGACGGATCCCAGAAGCGGACGCCCATGATCGGCTGGACGGACTCCAGCGAGGTGTCGAGGTGCTCGAGGGTCTTGGCCTCGTGCGTCGCACCCCAGATGTTGGCGTCGGTCGAGTAGGCCTTCTCCTGGCTGTCGCGGTACGGCAGCCCCCGCTCCGTGAGCCACTGGCTCATCTCGGTGCGGCCGCCGAGCTCGGCGACGAACGCCGCGTCGAGCCACGGCTTGTAGATGCGCAGCTCAGGATTCGCGAGCAGTCCGTAGCGGTAGAACCGCTCGATGTCATTGCCCTTGAAGGTCGATCCGTCGCCCCAGATGTCGACCCCGTCCTCGTGCATCGCGCGCACCAGCAGCGTGCCGGTCACGGCGCGGCCGAGCGGCGTGGTGTTGAAGTACGTCCGTCCGCCCGAGCGGATGTGGAACGCGCCACAGGCCAGGGCTGCGAGCCCCTCCTCGACCAGCGGCCGCTTGCAGTCGATCGAGCGGGCGAGCTCGGCGCCGTACTCCATCGCACGACCCGGGATGCCGGAGATGTCCGGCTCGTCGTACTGGCCGATGTCGGCGGTGTAGGTGCAGGGGACGGCGCCCTTGTCGCGCATCCACGCGACCGCGACCGAGGTGTCGAGGCCTCCGGAGAAGGCGATGCCGACGCGCTCGCCGACGGGAAGGCTGGTCAGTACTTTGGACATGGCTCACATTCTTGCATGGACCTGCAAGACTTTGCATTCTGGGTGCGTCTAGGATCCCGAGCATGCTGCGGCCCCTCCTACGCGTGCTCGCCCTGGCGGTCGCGGTCGGGCTGCTGGTCGTCCCGGTGCTGGCGTCGTCGCAGGCCCCCCAGCAGGACATCGATCCGCGCTCGGGGCTCATCACCGACTTCCGGGGTGACTACGTCCTGAGCGCCGACGGGACGCTCGCGGCGAAGGAGACGGTCACGACCGAGACCCGGGAGGGACAGCCCGGCGTCGCACGCTCCTGGGACCTGCGCGACCCGTTCGACAGCCACGTGAGGCTGGTGCCGGAGAACATCGCGGTCGAGGTGGACGGGCGCAGCCAGCCCGTCGAGCTGCAGTGGCAGCAGGGACGGCGGGTGCGGGTCGCGCAGATCGCGGACGCCGTCACGGCCGGCACCCACACGTACACGGTCCGCTACACGGTCGACGGTGTGCTCTCCTCCTCGGACGCCGACAGCGGCACCTCCCGTGAGCCGCGGACGCCGTCCGTCCTGCGCTGGGACGTGGTGCCACGAGGCTGGGACATGGAGATCGAGAGGTCCACGGCTCACCTCACGCTGCCGGCCGGCACCGAGAGCGTCCGGTGCGCGACGGGCCGCGACCCCGACACGACGTGCGACATCACCGGCACGGGCTCCGATCGGGTCACGATCACCACCGGGGCACTGCCCGCGCGTACGCCCGTCACGCTCCGCGCCGGGCTGCCCGTCGAGGCACCCGGCCGCGTCACGGCGCCGTGGCCGGTGCAGCTCGACCGGGCCCTCGGACGGTCGGTCCGAGACCTGGCAGCACTGCTCGTCGCGGCGTTCGCCCTGGGCGGCATCGCGTACGCCCTGGACCGGCGCTCGCGACACGCGGCGCCGCACGTCATCCTGACAGTGCTCGCGTGGGTCTCGCTGATCGCGCTGCTGGCGATCGGCATCCTTGCGCACCCGCCCGTCACGGCCTACCTGCTGCCCCTGGCCGGATGTGCGGTCGGCGGCGCCGGCCTCCTCGCCCGCAGGCCCGCCGCGCCCCACCCCCGCTGACGCGAGCCTCCGGTCCGCCGACGCGCGCCTCCGGTCCGTCGACGCGAGGCTTGCGTACGCCGACGCGAGCCTCCGGTACGCCGACCGGACATTCCCGTCAGCGGACGGGAGGCTCCCCTCAGCGGACCGGGGACTCCCGTCAGCGGACGGGGAGCTCCCCCCAGCGGACGGAGGGCTCCCCTCAGCGTCAGGCGCGGAGGGTCGCCCCGTGCTGCTCGTGGGCTGCGGCCACCGCGGACTCGCGGGCGGCGCGGATGTCGTCGTCAGTGAGCGTGCGGTCGGGGGCGCGCAGCCGCAGCGCGAACGCCAGCGACTTGTGCCCCTCGGACACCTGCTCGCCGGCGTAGACGTCGAACAGCCGCGCGGACTCGATCAGCGGACTCGCACCCGCGAGGGTCGCCTCCACGTCCCCGGCCGGGACCGAGGACTCGACGACCAGCGCGAGGTCCTCCTTCGCCACGGGGAAGGTGGAGAACTGCGGGCGCGGACCGACCTCGGGAGAGGCCGCGATCAGCGCGTCGAGGTCGATCTCGGCCGCGACGACCCGCGGCGGCAGTCCGTACGCCTTGAGGACGCGCGGGTGCAGCTCGCCGGCGTGGCCGATGACGACGCCGCGGAGCACGATCGCAGCGCACCGTCCGGGGTGCCACGGCGCGAGCTGCGCCTGCTGCACCTCGACGTCGACGTGGAGCGCGGCCGCGAGGTGCCGGACGATCGCGATAGCGTCGGCCCACACCGCGGGGCGACCCGCGCCGGCCCAGCCCGATCGGACGCGCTCGCCACTCATCACGAGGCCCACGTGGTACGGCTGCGCGGGCAGCGCAGCGTCGAGGGCCGCCAGCTCGTCCTCGGTCGGGCGGCGGTCGACGCCGTAGATCGGGGCTTCCGCGTCACCCGCCCGGGGCAGGAAGACCCGCCCGGTCTCGGTGAGGTGGACGTCGGAGTGGCCGCGGCCGACGTTGAGCACGAGGCTGCGCAGCAGCCCTGACAGCAGCGTCGTGGTCATGCCGGGATCCTCCGCGGACAGCGGGTTCTCCAGCAGGACCTGGCGGCGCCGCACGTCGTCCGCGGGAAGCCCGAGCTTGTCCCAGTCGGCCTCGCCGGCGAAGGGGAACGTCTTGACCTCGACGAGCCCCTCGCCCGCGAGGACGTGGCCGGCTCGACGGCGCAGCTTCTGCGCCTTCGTCAGCCCACGACCCGCGGGCGCAGCCGGGAGGACCGACGGCACCTGGTCGTAGCCGACGACGCGCAGGACCTCCTCGACGACGTCGTACGGATCGGTCAGGTCCGAGCGCCACGGAGGCGGGGTGACTGTGAGCCAGCGGTGGTCGACCCCGACCTCGCAGCCGTTGGCCTCGAGGGCCTCGACCGCCGCGACGGTGTCGATGTCGACACCCGTGACCCGGGCCGGCAGATCGGCGTCGAGCGTGATGTCGGGCAGGACGGGTGCCTCGCCGATGAGGGTCAGCCCCTCCTCGAGCGTGCCGCCACCGTGCTCGACGAGCAGGTCGGCGACCCGGCGCACGGCGCGAGCAGGAAGGGTCGGGTCGACGCCGCGCTCATTGCGCTTGGCGGCCTCGGACGAGAGCTTCTGGGTGCGGGCCGTCCGCGCGATCATCGGCGCGGACCAGACCGCGGCCTCGACCACGACATCGGTCGTGGTCGGGGTCATCTCGACCACCTCGCCGCCCATCACGCCGCCCAGGCCCACGGGGCCCCGGTCGTCGGTGACGACCGCATCGGCCTCGCTCAGGGTGCGGGTCGTGCCGTCGAGCGTCGTCAGCTGCTCCCCCGGCGTCGCCCGCCGCACCACGAGCGGTCCCTTGAGCAGGGACCGGTCGTAGCCGTGGATCGGGAAGCCGAGCTCGAGCATCACGTAGTTGGTGACGTCGACGGCCAGGGAGATCGACCGCATGCCGGCCAGCTCGATGCGCTGAGCGAGCCACGCCGGCGTCGGCCGGGCCGGGTCGATGCCGGTCACGGTGAGCGCGGCGAACACGGGGCACGCGGTCGGGTCCTGCACCTCGACCGGGTACGCGCCGGGGCCGTCGGTCGGGGTCGTGACGGCGTCGATGTCGGCGGGGTCGTGGAACGGCACGCCGAACGCGATCGCGGCGTCACGTGCCACGCCGCGCAGCGACAGGGCGTACGCCCGGTCGGGGTTGACCTCGAGGTCGAGGACCTCCTCGCCGAGCCCGAGCAGCTCGATCGCGTCGTCGCCCGGCTCGGCCGAGCCGGGCTCGAGCACGATGATCCCGTCGGCGTCGCCGGACAGGCCGAGCTCCGCGCCGGAGCAGATCATGCCGTCCGACACGTGCCCGTAGGTCTTGCGAGCCGAGATCTCGAAGCCGAGCGCAGGAAGCACGGTCCCGGGCAGCGACACGACGACGAGGTCACCTTCGACGAAGTTGTGCGCGCCGCAGACGATTCCGCGCGACGGGACGTCCTCCCCCGGGGCGTCCGGCACGGACGGATCGTTGTGCGCTCCCACGTCGACGCGGCACCAGTTGATGGTCTTGCCGTTCTTCTGCGGCTCCTTGACCAGGGACAGGACACGTCCGACGGTCAGCGGGCCGCTGATGCCCGAGGTCGCGATCTCCTCGAGCTTGAGGTCGTACGCCGTGAGGCGGGCGGCGAGGTCGACCGTCGACAGGTCCGCGGGCAGGTCGACGTACTGGCGCAGCCAGGAGACAGGGACACGCATTACAGCTCGATTCCGAAGGGCTCGGTGAAACGGATGTCGCCGTCGAACAGGTCGCGGAGGTCCGCGATGTCGTAGCGCGACGTGATGGTGCGGTCGATGCCGATGCCGAAGGCGAATCCGGAGTAGCGCTCGGGATCGACGCCGCAGGCGACGAGGACGCGCGGGTTGACGACGCCGCAGCCGCCCCACTCGACCCAGCCCTCGCCCTTGCAGGTGCGGCAGTCGGCGACTGCGTCGGGCTCGTCGTGGCACACGTAGCAGAGCAGGTCCATCTCGGCGCTCGGCTCGGTGAACGGGAAGTACGACGGACGGAACCGCGTGGTCATGCCGTCGCCGTAGATCGCCTGCGCGAAGTGGTCGAGAGTGCCCTTGAGGTGGGCCATCGAGAGACCCTCGTCGATCGCGAGGCCCTCGACCTGGTGGAACACCGGCGAGTGGGTCGCGTCGAGCTCGTCGGTGCGGAAGACCCGGCCGGGGCACGCGATGTAGATGGGCGGCT
Organism: Aeromicrobium sp. S22; assembly: GCF_009661045.1. Classification (NCBI taxonomy): domain Bacteria; kingdom Bacillati; phylum Actinomycetota; class Actinomycetes; order Propionibacteriales; family Nocardioidaceae; genus Aeromicrobium; species Aeromicrobium sp. S22. The sequence continues at coordinate 1,757,913 of NZ_WJWV01000001.1, read as the reverse complement.
TGCGGGTCAGCATCGTGCGGGCCTGCACGGGCGAGGTGTGGGTGCGCAGCACCATCGCAGCCTTCTCCGGCGCCACCCAGAAGGTGTCCTGCATCGTGCGTGCGGGGTGGTCGGGGCCCAGGTTGAGCGCGTCGAAGTTGAGCCACTCGGCCTCGACCTCGGGCCCCTCGGCGATCTCCCAGCCCATCGCGACGAAGATGTCGGCGATGTGCTCGGACAGGGTCGTGACCGGGTGGCGCGCGCCGACCGGGGCGACGTCCCACGGCAGGGTGACGTCGACGGCCTCGGTTGCGAGCGCCTTCTCCTCCTCGGCCGCCTCGACCTCGGACGTACGCGCTGCGAGCGCCTGGTTGATCGCGCCGCGCGCCTGACCGACACGCTGGCCGGCCTCCTTGCGCGCCTGCGGGGGCAGGGCACCGATCTCCCGGTTGGCCAGCGCGATCGGCGACCGGTCGCCCACGTGGTCGATGCGGACCTGCTTGAGGTCGTCGAGGGTCACGGCGGCGGCGATCGCCGCCAGGGCCTCGTCCCGCATGCGCTCGACCTCGTCGGCGTGCAGCGGGGTGACCTCCACGGGATCGTACGAGGAGTTGGGCGCGGACATGGATGCCTTCCGGAGAGCACAGGTGGTCGAGCGGGCGAGCTCAACTGAGTTTATCGGTCGTTCCCCGGACGGGTCAGTCGGTCATCGAGTCGGGCTCATTGATCGGGAACCAGACCCGGATCCGCGCCCCACCGCCCTCGGAGTCACCGATCTGGGTGACCCCGCCGTGCTCCTCCACGATGCCCCGCACGATGTACATCCCCAGGCCGCTGCCGGCACCCGGACCCGAGCGCCAGAACCGGCTGAACACGCGCTGGCGCATCTCCTCGGGGATGCCCGGACCGTGGTCGTGCACCTCGAGGGCGACCCCCTCCTCGTAGGAGGGGTGCCGCTCGTTCTGCACCACGACCTCCTTGAGGCCGAAGCCGTGGCGCATCGCGTTCTCGACCAGGTTGGTGACGACCTGGTGGATGCGGTCGCTGTCGCCCCAGATCAGGTCGAGATCGTCCTTGATGCTGACCTCGAACGGATCGGTCGCACCGCCGGACACGCTCGTGAGGACGTGCCGGACGACCTCGTCGAGCTTGACCGGGCCACGCTTGAGGGTCAGTCGGCCCGCGTCGATGCGTGCGGCGTCGAGCAGCTCGGTGATGAGCCGGCTCAGCCGGTCCGCGTCGGAGTCGACCGTCTCCAGCATGAGCTGGCGCTGCTCCTCGGTGAACTTGTCCCACTTGCTCAGCAGCGTGGCCGTGAAGCCCTTGATGCCGGTCAGGGGTGAGCGCAGCTCGTGCGCCACCGTGGCGACCAGGTCGGAGCGCTCACGGTCGGCCTGGTTGCGGATGCGCGCATTGCGCACACTGACGACGACCCGTTGCACGGGACCGCCGCGGCGCTCGCGCACGAGCGAGGCGGTGATGAGGTACTCGCTGCCCTTGGGCGACCACCACGAGGACTCCGACGTGCGGGTACGGATGTTCAGACCGTCGTAGGGGCGGTTGCAGTCGTACCAGGAGTTGCCGTTGAGGTCGTCGAACGGGACGGCGTCGGACAGGTGCATGCCGAGCATCTCGTCCCCGACCGCACGTGCCATGAGCTTGATCCGCGGATTGACGTACTCGACCAACCCGTCCGCGCCGGCGATGATGACGCCGTCCGGGTAGTCGTCGTAGTCCATGACGAGAGAATCTAGTACCAATGGACTAGTTCCGACGAGACCGGTCCCGATGTTTCAGTCGTCGTGTCGCGCCCGAGCCGTCGCGTAGAGGCACACCGCCGCCGCGGTGGCGAGGTTGAGACTCTCCGCCCGGCCGTAGATCGGCACCGACACGACCGCGTCCGCCAGGTCCCGGGTCGCGGCCGGCAGCCCCCACGCCTCGTTGCCCATGAGCCAGGCGGTGGGGGCCGACAGGTCGAGCGAGTCGTCGAACAGGCCGACGTCTCCCCCGCCGTCGGCCGCGAGCACCTGGAACCCGGCCTCCTGCAGCGCGAGCAGTGCGCCCGCGGTGTCCCGCTCGATCACGAGGGGCAGGTGGAAGATGCTGCCGACCGTCGCACGTACGGACTTGGGGTTGTAGGGATCGACGCTGTCGCCCACCAGGACTACCCCGTCCGCGCCCGCGGCGTCGGCGCAACGGATCACCGCTCCGGCGTTGCCGGGATCGCGGATGTCGGCGCAGACCACCACGAACGTCGGTGACCGGTCCAGCAGCACCTCCAGCGGCCGGTCGAGCATCGCGCAGCGAGCCACGACGCCCTGCGGCTGCACGGTGTCGGCGATGGCCTCGACGACGTCGTCGGTCACGACGTGCCACTCGACCTGGGCCTGGCGGGCGGCCTCCACCAGATCGGTGTGCTGATCGGTCGCGGCGGCGGTCGCGAGCACCTCGAGGGTGGTGCCGGGTGAGGCGAGCGCCTCGCGCACGGCCTGCGGACCCTCGGCGAGGAACTCGCGCCGATCGGTCCGGAACGCACGAGTGGCGAGCCGCCTGGCGTGCTTGACGCGTCCTGAACGGACGGTCAGCTCACCAGGCGTGCTCGCCACCATGGTTCGTGCTTCAGCTCTTGACGGTCGCAGCGGTCAGGCCGCGGCGCCGTCCTTGGGAGCGTTGACGTCGGCCGGAAGGTTGTCCTTCGCGGTCTGCACGAGCGCCGAGAACGCGGCAGGCTCGTTGACGGCCAGCTCGGCCAGGATCTTGCGGTCGACCTCGACACCCGCGGCCTTGAGGCCCTGGATGAAGCGGTTGTACGTCATGCCCTCGGCGCGGACCGCAGCGTTGATGCGCTGGATCCAGAGACGACGGAAGTCGCCCTTCTTGGCCTTGCGGTCGCGGTAGCTGTAGACCAGGGAGTGAGTGACCTGCTCCTTGGCCTTGCGGTACAGGCGCGAACGCTGGCCGCGGTAGCCCGCAGCGCGCTCGAGTGTCTGACGGCGCTTCTTTTGTGCATTGACTGAGCGCTTGACGCGTGCCATCTCAGTTCTCCTTAAATTCTAGGGATTTGGGGTGGGAACGCGGTCAGAGACCGAGCATCTTCTTCACACGCGGGACGTCGTTCTTGGAGACGGCCGTGGTGCCGTCGAGGCGGCGCTTGCGCTGCGACGACTTGACCTCGAGGAGGTGACGACGGTTGGTCTGCTCGCGACGCAGCTTGCCGCTGCCGGTGAGCTTGACGCGCTTCTTCATCCCCGAGTGGGGCTTGAACTTCGGCATTTATGCCTCCATGTCTGGGTCGAGGTTCTCTGAACGACGACGGGGCTTCTTGGGGGTTGCGACGGCCTGGGCGGCCTCACGGTGGGCCTTGACCTCGGCCTCCTCGGCTGCCTTGTCGGCGGCCTTCGCATCCATGCTCTTGACCTTTTCGGCCTTGACCTCGGCCTGGGCCTCGGACTTCTTCTTGTGCGGACCGAGCACCATGGTCATGTTGCGGCCGTCCTGACGGGCGTTGGACTCGATGAACCCGAGATCCTCCACGTCGGCGGCGAGACGCTGCAGCAGGCGGTAGCCCAGCTCGGGGCGGTGCTGCTCACGTCCACGGAACATGATCGTGATCTTGACCTTGTCGCCGGCCTTGAGGAATCGGACGACGTGACCCTTTTTGGTGTCGTAGTCGTGCTGATCGATCTTGGGACGCAGCTTCATCTCTTTGATGATGGTGTTCGTCTGGTTCCGACGGGACTCGCGAGCCTTCTGTGCGGTCTCGTACTTGAACTTGCCGTAGTCCATGAGACGGCAGACAGGCGGACGAGCTGTGGGCGCCACCTCGACGAGATCGAGATCGGCTTCCGCAGCCAGTCGCAGGGCATCTTCGATACGAACGATGCCGACCTGTTCACCGCCAGGACCGACGAGGCGTACTTCGGGCACTCGGATTCGGTCGTTGACGCGCAGCTCTGTGGTGATGGATCCTCCTGGGGTCGTGTGGAGGGCCCAAAAAAAATAAGGCCCCCGTACGAAACGGACGCCACCGTCGCATCATTCCCCGGCAAGGGAAATGCGCAACCAAGGCCCCCTTGATCTCGGTCTTCACCGCACACAAGAGAACCGCTACCCCGCAGTCAGGAACCACGCAGGTGGGAGGTGACCTCCACTTCGTCCTCAAGGTTATCAGCGCCCGTGCCGGATCGTGAAATCCGACCCGCCGGGACCGCCGTCTTGTTGCCTGCGCGAAACACCGATGTCGTCGCGCGGAAAACTCGCCGGGCGACGATGGTGCCATGCTCTGGCGCGTACGCACGACCCTCGCCGACCGGCCCGGCAACCTGGCCTCGATCGCCCTCGCGTGCGGACAGGCCGAGCTGAACATCGTCTCGCTGCAGGTCTTCCCCACCACGCCGCTCGTGACCGACGAGCTCGTCGTCCGCGCCCCCGAGGGCTGGACCGACGTCCGGGTCGCGGAGGTCTTCGAGCGCGCCGGCGGCGCGACGGTCGCCGCGACCCGGGTCGACGACGACGCGATCGCCGACCCCGCGATCCGCTACCTGCGGGGCGTCCACGAGGTCCTGGAGGACGGGCGCGACATCGCCGACGTGCTGCACGAGCTGCTGGAGACCGAGCCCCCGGACGTCGCCGACTACGCGGGTCACGACGTCATGGTCCTGACCCGCCGGGACGGCTCGGAGCTGCAGATCGGCCGGGCGGTCCCGTTCACGGCGGTCGAGCACGAGCGCGCCCGGGCGATGCTGTCACTGGTCAGCGACGCCGGCATCGACGTCCCGCTCATCACCCCGTCCCCGCTCCACGACAGCGTCCCGGCGGTCCGCGAGGCGACGCTCGCCGACATCGAGCTCGTCTCCGCCCTGCACGAGCGGTGCAGCGTCGACACGTTGTACGACCGCTACCAGGTGCCGCTCAAGATGCCCATGACCACGCGCATGGCACGGCGGCTGGTGGTCCCGGACCACGGCTGCGCGCTGGTCGTGCAGGTCGGTGCCGACGCGGTCGGGCACGGCGTCCTCGCGCTCGACGACGACGTCTGGACCTTCCGGCTCATCATCGAGGACGCCTGGCAGGGCCAGGGCATCGGCGCGCTCCTGCTGCGGCAGGCGGCCGGACGCGCGAAGGGCGAGGGAGCCGAGCGGCTCACGTTCGTGACGGCGGGCTCGAACGACGGCCTGCTGCGCGCGGTGGGCGACGCCGGCTTCGTGGCCCGCGTCGAGCGCCACGACGGCAATGTGCACATCACGGTTCCGCTGCGCGACGTGAGGGAGGTCCGCACCGGGTGAGACCGGCCGTCTCCTATGATCTCGGGACCGGTGGGACCGACCACCGACACGATCACACTCCAGGGGGACACGTGGCACGACAGCTGGCACGGGCATCGGCGGCGCTGGCGCTCACACTGGTCGCCGCCTGCGGAGGCGGCGGCTCCGACGCACCTGCCAAGAAGGCCTCGGCGCCGCCCCCGCGCGTCGAGCTGACCGACCTCGCGGCCTCGCCGTCGGCGCCGTCGGCCACGTACGACGCGCCCATGGACCTCCGGTTGCCGGACGAGTCGTGGCGCGAGGGGTACCGCGAGGTGGCCGCCCGGCTGTCGGACATGATGCGCAGCGCGATGACGGATCCCGCCGGCTGGCAGCTGACGTCAGACAAGGCGGCGTACGCCCTCGTCTACGGCAAGTTCGACGTCACCGAGAGCTCGGGCAGCTACTTGGCCACCGCCCTGTACAAGAAGGCGCGCAGCAAGGCCGAACCGCGCGAGCGCATCGGCCACCGGGTCGCGAGCATCTTCCCGAAGGACGGCATGCCACGACGGGTCCGCGCGTACAAGGTCGGCTGGACCGCACAGGAGGTCAAGGACGGGCTGAAGGTCAGTGCGCAGGCGTGGGTCGGCTACGACGTGGGCAAGCCCGCTCCGGTGCTGATCACTCGCGAGCTGACGGTGACGATCATGCGACGCGACGACCGCTTCGACTACCGGGTGGCCTCGCCGCAGTACGGCACCTACACGGACAGCTGCTCGTCCCCGGTCGACGGCGTGCTCCGCCCGCCGTCGGACGGGCTCGATCGCGCGATGATCCCGGCCTGGAAGAAGGAGACCGGCGACAAAACGGTTCGGCCACTCAAGACGGCGTTCGCCGAGGTCGTCGCAGCGGGCGGATCGAAGGTGTCCGCGGCCAAGACCCGCGCGAAGGTGAAGAAGTGTCTGGCCAAGGCCGCAGCGAAGTCCTGAGGTCGCAGCGCAAAACGGTGGCGTCCCGGGGGTTGTGGTGGTGGTCAAGCGCCCCGATACTGACCGGACCGACATCGATGCAGGGGGACGCATGACGCACGCACGAGCACGACGTTGTCTGACAGTGGGAGTGGCGGCACTGGGTGCCGTGTCGTTGATCGCGGGGCTCAGCTCCGGGGCCTCCGCCGCGACGAAGAAGGTGCGCAAGCCGGTGGTGAAGTCGCTCGCCAATCCCGGCGTCGTGCAAGGAACCGACGGCCGCTGGGTCATCCACGGCACCGGCAGCTGGGCCAGCCACTCGGTGACGGTGTCGAAGGGCACCAGCGCTGCGGGCCCGTACGCGGGCGTCCAGAAACGCAGGCTCCTCAAGGAGTCCACGGTGCCGACGTGGATGGGCGCGACCAAGGAGGGCGAGCGCAACCGGAGCATCTGGGCGCCGTCGGTGGCCCGGTCCGGCGGGACGTACGTCGCGTACTTCGCGGTGACCGTCAAGGGAGCCGGCAGCGCGCGGTGCATCGGCACCGGGGTCAGCACCAATGCGCGAGGCCCCTTCACGGCCAGCCCCAAGGCGCTGGCGTGCTGGAAGGGCTCGGGCGCCAAGCCGTATGACCAGATCGCGTCCGAGGGCAAGGGCTTCTCCCTGATCGACCCCACGCCCACCTGGTTGAGCAGCACCCAGCTGGTGCTGACCTACAAGACGCAGATCAAGAGGAACGGCAAGTGGCACACCACGACGCGGCTGCTGCAGCTCGACCCTGCGGATCCCACGCGCGTCGCCGCCCAGCACGGCAAGAGCATCAAGATCAGCGATGCGCGGAGCAAGTACATCGAGGAGAACCCGGTGCTGGTCAAGCGCGGCAGCAGGTACACGCTGTTCACGTCGTTCGGCTGGTACGGCACGTGCAACTACCGCACCCGCTACCACCAGAGCAAGAACCTCTGGAGCTCCAGGTCCTGGCTGAAGGCCAAGCACACCAACCTGAAGTTCCCCAAGAACACCAACACGTGCGGGAACGGGAACGCCCAGGTCGTCAACACCGGCAGCGACAAGTGGCTCATCTTCTTCAACGGCCACGCCAACCGCAAGAAGACGCCCGGCGGCCCCTCGAACGTCTACGTGGGAACCGTCAAGTGGAAGTCCGCGAAGCCCTACGTGAGCAAGGTGCGCTCCTAGCGCGCCTAGACGACCCAGGCCGGGCCGGCATCGGTGCGCGTCAGCCGGTGACCGGCCGCCAGGTGCTCCACGTCCGCGGTCTCGATGACCGTGAACCCGGGGCTCGCGAGGTCCAGCAGGATCGCGGCCGCTCCTTCATCCAGGGTTGCCCGGGCGGCATCGCGCCCCAGGATCGGGACGGGGCGCGCCTTCGGGTCCCACGCGGCCATCGTCTGGACGCTGCTGAACGCGAGCAGGGCCTGCCGGCCATCGGCGCCGGTCATCAGGACGGCGGCCATGTCGGCGTTCTTGTCGCCCGCGGCCGGGGTCTCCCCCAGCAGCGCGACGATCGGGACGAACACGCGCACGTCCGGCAGGGCCTGCAGCACCGCGACGTCGTCACCGAGGGCGGCCGCGAGCTCGGGCGCGACGGTGCCGTCGTCGCCGGGGAACTGCGGGCTGGCCAGTGAGCGGTCGTGTCCGTGCACCATCAGCCGAGCCGTCCCCGCAGGTAGGCGACCGCCTCACGGGCGTAGCGCCCGTCGCTGCCCTGGATCGCGAACAGCATGACCCGCTCGTCGTCCTTGGTCACGAGGGTCGGCCACGGCGCACCGGTGTTCATCGCGAAGCCCTCGATGTCGGACCACTGCACGCGGTGCCGGCGATAACCGTTGAGCACCTCGAGGCCCTCGTCGGTCGCCCGGACGTAGCTGCGACCGACGCCGTGCAGCAGCGCGAGCACCGCCAGGATGAAGATCCAGAGCGTGACCGTCTCCGCGGTCGTGAAGTAGATCTCGTCGGGCAGCGCGTACGCGATGACCGCGGTGATCACCAGCATGATCACCGCGACGGCGTACGCGACGACGCGCGCGCCGCCGGGACGGAAGGTTCTCATATCCGGCACGCGAGGATGTCCGTGACCAGGATGCCGCGGGCACCCAGCCCGTAGAGCGCGTCCATGATCTTCTGGGAGGCGTCGCGCGGCACCATCGAGCGCACCGCGACCCAGCCCTCGCGGTGCAGCGGGGACACGGTCGGCGACTCGATGCCGGGCGTCAGCTCGACGGCCCGCTCGACCTGCTCGGCACGGATGTCGTAGTCCATCATCACGTACGTCCGCGCGACGAGGACGCTGTCGATGCGGCGCTTGAACACGGCGAAGCCGTCGGGCTCGGGGGCGCCGTGGCGGGTGATGAGGACCGCCTCGGAGGCCAGGATCGGCTCACCGAACACCTCGAGGTCGGCCTGGCGCAGGGTGCTGCCGGTCTCCACGACGTCGGCGATCGCGTCGGCGACGCCGAGGCGCACCGAGGACTCGACCGCACCGTCGAGGCGCACGACGTCGGCCGAGATGCCCCGCTCGGCGAGGTAGGCGCCGACGATGCCCTCGTACGACGTCGCGATGCGGCTGCCCTCGAGGTCCTCGATCGACGTCATCGTGCCGATCGGCGCGGCGAAGCGGAATGTCGAGGCGCCGAAGCCGAGGGTGATGTTCTCGGTGGCGTCCGCCTGCGAGTCGAGCAGGAGGTCACGGCCCGTGATGCCCGCGTCGAGCGTGCCCTCCCCCACGTAGATCGCGATGTCGCGAGGACGCAGGTAGAAGAACTCGACGTCGTTGTCGGGATCGATCGTGACGAGGTCCTTGGCATTGCGGCGCTGCCGGTAGCCGGCCTCGAGGAGCATCTGGGCGGCGGACTCGGCCAGCGCGCCCTTGTTGGGAACGGCGATCTTCAGCATGGGGTCTCTTCTCGGGAGGTCAGTGACGAAGGCGGAGGCACGGACGGGCTCGAACCCGCTCGGGGGCGTGCCGGTCCGTCACAGATGCGCGTAGACGTCGTCGAGCGAGATGCCGGAGGCGATCATCATCACCTGCGCGTGGTAGAGCAGCTGGCTGATCTCCTCGGCGGTCCGCTCGCGGCCCTCGTGCTCGGCGGCCATCCACGACTCGGCGGCCTCCTCCACGAGCTTCTTGCCGATCGAGTGCACACCGGCATCGAGCTCGGCGACGGTGCGCGAGCCCTCGGGGCGCGTCGCGGCCTTGTCGGCGAGCTCGGCGAAGAGTTGGTCGAAGGTCTTCATCGCAGGCAGTCTATCGGGGCGTCTCAGGAGACCGTGCGCAGGACGTTCCACGCGGACAGGGCAGCCTCGACGGCCTCACGACCCTTGTCCTCCTTGCTGCCCTCCAGACCCGCTCGGTCCAGGGCCTGGGCCTCGTCGTCGCAGGTCAGCAGCCCGAAGCCGACCGGGACCCCGCTGTCGAGCGCGACCCGGCTGAGACCGTCGGTCGCGGCCGCCGAGACGTACTCGAAGTGCGGCGTGCCACCACGGATGATGACGCCCAGCGCGATCACCGCGTCGAAGCCCTGTCGGGCGTACGCCTGGCACAGGATCGGCAGCTCGAACGAGCCCGGGGCCCGCACCAGGGTCACGTCGCTGACGTGCGCCTCGGCGAGGGCCGCCTGCGCACCCGCGATCAGGCCGTCCATGACCTGGGTGTGCCAGCTCGACGCCACGATCGCGACGCGTGCGCCGGTGCCGTCGACCGCGAGCGCGGGCGCCCCGTGTCCTGCCATCAGATGTTCTCCAGTCCGGGAAGGTCGTGGCCCATGCGCTCGGCCTTGGTCTGCAGGTAGCGGAGGCTGTCCTCCGTCGGGGCGATCACGAGCGGCAGCCGCTCGCTGACCTTGACGCCGTACGCCTCGAGGGCCGTCGTCTTGTCGGGGTTGTTGGTCAGCAGGCGGACCGACGTGACACCGAGGTCACGCAGGATCTGCGCCCCCGCGGCGTAGTCGCGCTCGTCCTCGCCGAAGCCGAGCTCGAGATTGGCATCGACCGTGTCGCTGCCCGCGTCCTGCAGGGCGTACGCCTGCAGCTTGTGCAGCAGGCCGATGCCGCGCCCCTCGTGCCCCCGCAGGTAGACCACTACGCCGGCGCCCGCGGCGGTGATCTCGGTCATCGAGAGCTCGAGCTGGGGGCCGCAGTCGCAGCGCCGCGAGCCGAACACGTCGCCCGTGAGGCACTCGGAGTGGATGCGCACGAGCACGTCCTCGGTGCCCGGGTCGCCGAACACCAGCGCGACGTGCTCGGAGCCCTCGATGCGGTCGCGGTAGCCGTGGGCCGTGAACTCGCCGAACTCGGTGGGCAGGCGCGTCGTCGCGAGCCGGTCGACCTGCGACTCGTGCAGACGCCGGTAGACCTGCAGGTCCTCGATCGACACCAGCGCGATGCCGTGCTCGTCGGCGAACTCGCGCAGCTCGGGCGCGCGCATGAGCGTGCCGTCGTCGTTGAGCACCTCGCCGATGACGCCGGCCGGGGTGAGTCCCGCGAGGCGGGCGAAGTCAACGGCGGCCTCGGTGTGGCCCGCGCGCTCGAGCACGCCTCCCGGCTTCGCGCGCAGCGGGATGATGTGGCCGGGCTGATTGAGCTCGAACGGCTCGGTCGCGGAGTCCGCGAGGACTCGGCACGTGCGCGCGCGGTCCGCGGCGGAGATGCCGGTGGTGATGCCGTCGCGGGCGTCGATCGAGACCGTGTACGCGGTGCGCATCTTCTCGCGGTTGTGCGGCGTCATGAGCGGGATCGCGAGCCGGTCCAGGATCTCCCCGGTGATCGGCGCGCAGACCAGTCCGCTGGAGTAGCGCACCAGGAACGCCATGAGCTCGGGCGTGGCCTTGCTCGCGGCGAAGATGATGTCGCCCTCGTTCTCGCGGTTCTCGTCGTCGACGACGACGATGGCCTTGCCCTGGCGGAAGTCCTCGACCGCGCGCTCGATGCTGTCGAGCCTCACCGATTCGTGCTCAGTCATGCGTCGTCCTCTTTCGGGTCGATCCGTTGTGCTGCGAGCAGACGCTCGACGTGCTTGGCGAGGATGTCCACCTCGAGGTTGACCCGGTCCCCCGGGCCCTTGGTGCCGAGCGTCGTGTCGGCGAGCGTGGTCGGGATCAGCGAGACTGAGAACCACGCTCCCTCCCCCGTGGACGCATCGGCGTCCGCGACCTCGACGACGGTCAGCGACGTCCCGTCGACCGTGATGGAGCCCTTGTCGACCAGGTACTTCGCGAGGCCGGACGGCAGGCCGATGCGGACGACCTCCCAGTGCTCGCTGGGCGTGCGGTCGATGATGCGGCCCGTGCCGTCGACGTGCCCCTGCACGATGTGCCCGCCGAGACGGGCCCCGGCACGCATCGCCCGCTCGAGGTTGACCTCGTCGCCGACGCCGAGGTCACCGAGCGAGGTCTTGTCGAGCGACTCCTTCATGACGTCCGCGCCGAACGTGTCGCCGTCCTGGGCCATGACGGTCAGGCAGCAGCCGTTGACCGCGATCGAGTCGCCGTGACCTGCGTCGGACGTGACGACGGGGCCACGGATCGTGAGGCGCACGGAGTCCCCGAGCTCCTCCACCGCGGTGATGGTGCCCTTCTCCTCCACGAGGCCGGTGAACATCAGTCGAAGTCCTCTCGCTGCATGCGTCCTGGGGTGCCGATGATGCGGATGTCGGGGCCGATCATGGTCAGGTCCTCGATGTGGATGGGGCGAAGGTCCGCGAGGGTCGTGGCCTCCCCCTCGAGCGCCGCGCGGCCCGATCCGAGCATCGCGGGCGCCATGTAGCCGATGATGCGGTCGATGACCCCGGCGTTCCAGAACGCTCCGGCCAGACGCGGTCCGCCCTCGAGCCAGATGTGCCGGATGTCGTTGTCGACGAGCTTGGCCAGCACGACCTCGGGATCGCGGGACTGGATCATGAGCGTCGGGGCGACCCGGTCGAACACCCGGAAGTAGTTGGGGATCTTGGTCTCGCCGACCACGACGCGCAGCGGCTGCTGGTCGTACGGCAGCGGCATGTCCTTGGCGTCACGGACCGTCAGGCGGGGATCGTCGGCCAGGACGGCACCCGTGCCCGCGACGATCGCGTCGGCACCGGCGCGGAACGTCTGCACGTCGCGGCGCGCCTCCTCGCTGGTGATCCACTTGCTGGTGCCGTCGGGGGCCGCGCTCAGGCCGTCGAGCGTCGCGGCGTACTTCCAGGTCACGAACGGGCGCCCCGACGTCACCGCGAAGGTCCACTCGACGTTGAGGTCGGTCGCCTCCTCGGCCATCACGCCCGGCTCGACCTCGATGCCGGCGGCGCGCAGGGTCGAGGCCCCGCCCGACGCGGTGCGGTCCGGGTCGATCTGCGCGAAGACGACACGCGCGACCCCGGCCTCGATCAGCGCCTGGGCGCACGGGCCGGTGCGGCCGGTGTGGTTGCACGGCTCAAGAGTCACGACCGCGGTCGCGCCGCGGGCGGCGTCACCTGCCTGCGTCAGCGCGTCGACCTCGGCGTGCGGCGTGCCCGCACCGTGGTGGGCGCCGACCGCGATCTCGGTGCCGTCCGGTGCCAGGAGCACACATCCCACGCGCGGGTTGGGCAGCGTACGGGCCGTCGAACGAGCCGCGTCCAGCGCGCGTCGCATCGCGGCGACCTCGACCTCTGATGCCATGTGCGTCCTCCGGGTGGTGGTCCTGGCTCACGCATCCCGGGGTGGGGCGACCGAATCGCCTGCAGGCCTCGGCGCACCGCACCGCGACCCACGCGCTCCTTCCATCCGGACTTTCACCGTCGGTGCCGGAATTCCACCGGCTCAACCGGGCCCCCTGTCGAAGCGGGACCGCGGGTCGCGGACTGTCACCGCCGGTTCGGACTCTCACCGACCCCGGAGCACGCGAGCTACTGCTCGTGAGGACATCCTATCGGGTGGGCCGCATCAGTGGACGTGACGTCCGCCGACGTCCCTCAGCTGCCTGACCATGTCCTCGGGATCGTCCGCGCCGAAGACCGCGGAACCGGCCACGAACACGTCCGCGCCGGCTTCGGCGCAGCGCTCGATCGTCTCCAGCGAGACCCCTCCGTCGACCTGCAGCCAGATGTCGCCGCCGTGCTTGTCGATCATCTGCCGGGCCCGGCGGATCTTGGGCAGGCACAGGTCGAGGAACTTCTGCCCTCCGAAACCGGGCTCGACCGTCATGATCAGCACCATGTCGAGCTCGGGCAGCATGTCCTCGTACGGCTCGATGGGCGTCGCAGGCTTGAGCGCCATCGAAGCGCGGGCGCCCTTGGCCCGGATCTCGCGGGCGAGCCTGACCGGGGCCGCGGCCGCCTCGACGTGGAACGTGATGCTGCCCGCGCCCGCCTCGACGTACGCGGGTGCCCACCGGTCCGGGTCGGCGATCATCAGGTGCGCGTCGATCGGCTGCGCCGCGACCTTGGCGAGGGCCTCGATGACGGGCGCGCCGAGCGTCAGGTTGGGGACGAAGTGGTTGTCCATGACGTCCATGTGCAGCCAGTCGGCGCCGCTGATGCGCGCCGCCTCGGCCTCGAGGTTGGCGAAGTCGGCCGAGAGCATGCTCGGCGTGATCTGGATGCCCATGCCGTCAGCGTAGTGGGGGCGTGCGGCGCGCCTCAGGACGCGTCGGGGGCCCGCAGGATGCCAGCGATGATGATGTCGAGCATCGGACGCGTCGCCGCCTCGTCCAGGCCGGCCTGGTCGGCGGCGCCCACGACCCCGCTCACGAGTCGGGTGACCTCCCGGGACTCGACCCCGTCACGCAGGGCGCCACGTGCCGCGATGTGCTGGAGGACCTGGTCGTTCGCACCCACGAGCACCTGGCACTTGCGGTGGATCGGCGAGGCCACGTCGTCCATCGCGGACACCACCTTGGCGGCGGCTCCCCGGTAGATCCCGACGTTGGCCACGACGCGGTCGAACCACTCGACGAGCGCCTCCCGCGGCTCGAGCCCGGACGCGATCACGGCGTCGGCGTCGGCTGCGACCCGCTCGGCCCAGTCGCGCATGACCGCGGCGATGAGGTCGTCCCGCGTCGGGAAGTGCCGGTAGAGCGTGCCCGGCCCCACTCCGGCGCGCCGGGCGATGTCGTCGAGCGACGCCTGGGCGCCGTTCTCGCGGAACGCGGCCTGAGCGGCCTCGACGAGCTTGTCGTGGTTGCGCTGGGCGTCGGCGCGCATCGCCCGTGACGGGCGATCCTCGGCCTGAGCGTCCACGGCGTCGATCTCAGCTCCTCCGCACGATCGCGCAGAACATCGCATCGGTGCCGTCGATGTGCGGCCACCACTGCTGCGTGGACTCCACGACGACATCGGAGCGTCCACGGGTCACGGCCTCGACGACGCCCGTCGTCTCGCGCAGGTGTGGCGAGCACGTCGCGTAGGCCACCACGCCGCCGGGACGGACCAGCTCGAGCGAGCGCCTGAGCAGGGCCTCCTGCAGCGGCACGAGATCGTCCAGGTCCTCGGGCTTGCGGCGCCAGCGCGACTCAGGACGGCGGCGCAGCGCGCCGAGGCCCGTGCACGGGGCGTCGACCAGCACCCGGTCGAACGAGCCGGGCTCCCAAGGCCCTTCGCGGCCGTCGAAGACCGTCACCTCGACGTTGTCGAGCCGGCGCACGCCGTGACGCACCAGCTCCGCGCGGTGCTCCTGCATCTCGTTGGCCACGAGAGAGGCGCCGCGACCCGCCGCGAGGGCGCCGAGCAGAGCGGCCTTGCCGCCGGGGCCCGCGCAGACGTCGAGCCACCGCTCGTCCGATCCCTCGACGACGGCATCGGCCAGGGCGATCGCGACCAGCTGGGATCCCTCGTCCTGCACGCCCGCACGGCCGTCGCGCACCTCGGCGATCGCGCCGGGGTCGCCGCCCTCGTCCAGGATGCGCGCGTACGGCGAGAGCCTGCCCGGGGTGCCGGGGAGCTGGTCAGGAGAGCTGAGGCCCGGCCGCGCGACGAGCGTGACGCGGGGCGGCACGTTGTCGGCCGCGAGCAGCTTGTCGATCTGCGCGGCGTGCCCCCCGAGCGCCTCCCGCAGGGCCTTGACGATCCACAGCGGGTGGGAGGCGCTGATCGCGCGTGCCTCGTCGGCGCCGAGGCCGGCGGTCACGAGGCCGATCCAGCCGTCGAGATCCTTCTGGCCGATCTTGCGCAGCAGTGCGTTGGTGAACGCGACCGGCTTGTGGCCGATCTCGCGGCGCACGACGTCGACAGTCTCCGAGACCGCGGCGTGCGCGGGCACCCGCATGTTGAGCAGCTGGTGCGCGCCGAGCCGCAGGGCGTCGAGCACCGGCGGGTCGATCGAGCGGACGCCCTTGCTCGCGACCCGGTCGATGATCGCGTCGTACGTGCCCTGGCGGCGCAGCGTCCCGTGCACGAGCTCGGTCGCGAAGGCCGCGTCGCGCCCCTCGATGTGGTGCTCGTCGAGCATCGCGGGCAGGACCAGGTTGACGTAGGCGTCCTGCTCGGAGACTGCGCGCAGCGCGTGGAAGGCGACGGACCGGACGGGATCGCTCATGAGAACCTCGGCTCGGTGTCGAAGCTCGTGCCACGCGCCCAGTCGGCGGCCGGCATCCGCTTCTTGCCGACGGCCTGGACCTCGCCGAGCACGACGTCGGTCGTCGTCGTGCCGACGCGGACCTCGCGCTTGCCGACGCCGATCCGGCCGGGCTCGAGCGTCCGGTCCTCGGCGATGCGGGCCGGACCGATCTTGACCCGGTCGTGACCGAGGACGGTCCAGGCGCCCGGCGCGGGCGTGCAGCCACGGATGTGGCGGTCGATCGCGAAGGCCGGCCGGTTCCAGTCGATGCGGCCCTCCTCCGTCGTGAGCTTGGGCGCGTAGGACACGTTGTCCTCGGGCTGCGGCACCGCGGCGATGTCGCCGTCCTCGATGTGGTCGACCACGTCGACCAGGAGCTTGCTGCCCCAGTCGGCGAGGCGGGCCAGGAGCTCGGCCGAGGTGTCGTCGTCGCGGATGGTCTCGGTGATCGTGCCCAGCACGGGGCCGGCGTCGAGCTCCTCGACCAGGCTGAAGACCGTCGCGCCGGTGACCTCGTCACCGGCCATGATCGCGCGCTGGACGGGCGCGGCGCCACGCCACGCGGGGAGCACGGAGAAGTGCAGGTTGATCCAGCCGAAGCGCGGGATGTCGAGCGCCTCGCGGCGGATCAGGGCGCCGTACGCGACGATCGGCACGCAGTCCGGCGCGATCTCCCTCAGGCGGTCCATGAAGTCCGGGTCCGACGGCTTCGCAGGCTTCAGCACCTCGATGCCGTGACGCTCGGCGGCCTGCGCGACCGGCGACGGGGTCAGCGTGCGACCACGACCCGCGGGCGCGTCGGGACGGGTGATCACCGCGACGACGTCGTGGCGGCTCGCGACGAGCGCCTCGAGGGACGGGATCGCCGTCTCGGGTGTTCCGGCAAAGACGACTCTCACGCCCTTGAGTCTAGGGCGTCGGCCGTGGTCGTCCCGGGCCGGTCAGAACGTCGGCGGATCGACCTGGATACGGGGCAGTGGCAGCTTGGCGGCGCTGCGCTCGGCGGCGTACGCCTTGAGGGCCGTGGCCAGCGCGGCGCCCTCACGACGCGGCGAGCGCAGGATGAGCCGCTCGCCCGCGTCGGGTGAGCGGACGTCGACCGGCACCGGACCCAGGACCTCGGTGTGCGGCGTCCAGGTGCGCGCCGCGAGCTCGGTCAGGACGTCGTCGGCCGCGTCGACCGCGACGAGGCGGGCGGTCGGCGGCAGGTGCGTCTCGGCCCGTGCGGCGAGCTCACGCGCCGCGAACCCCGTCGGATCGGCCCGCACGAGCGCTTGCAGCTGTGCGGGATCGCCGACGGCGACCGCCCGGGCACCCGGGCCGGCCAGGGCCAGCGCATTGAACCAGCGGCGGTGCGACTCCTCCTCGACCCGCACGTCGTCGCGCGCGAGCATCAGCCAGGTGTCCATCAGCACGACGAGGTCGTAGCCGCCGGCGACGTGCGGCTCGGCCCCCGGCGTGGAGAGCACGATGACCCGGCCGGCCGGCACCTCGTCGAGCACCGTGGCGCCGCCCGACGTGACGACCTCGACGCCGGGGAACGCCCGGGCGTACTCCTCGGCCGTGCGCAGCGCACCCACCACGGGCGAGCGCAGCCGGGTGCCGTGGCAGTGCGGGCACTGCCAGCGCGGGTGCTCGTGGGCACACCAGCGGCACACGATGCTCGCGCGCGCGGACGGCTGCACGAGCGGGCCTTGGCACGCCTCGCACCGCGCGGGCTCGCGACACTGCTGGCAGGCCAGCGACTCGCGGTAGCCGCGTCGCGGCACCTGGATGAGGACCGGGCCGGACGTCCGCCGGATCGCCGTGAACACCTCGTGCGGCAGCCGCACCGGCGCGGAGCCTGCGGTCACGCCGTCGGTCACGAGCAGCTGCGGCCAGGCCGAGCGGCGGGTCGCGCGATCCGCGACGATCTCGGTGCACCAGCCGCTCTCGACCAGCGACTGACCCTCGGCCGTGCGCGCGTGGCCGCCGACCAGCAGTCCGGCGCCGGTGGACGAGGCCCGCAGCAGCATGACCTCGCGGGTGTGCGGATAGGGCGCCCGGGGCTCGGCGTAGAGGTCGTCCCCGTCGTCCCACAGCGCCAGCAGGCCGAGATCGGCGACCGGCGCGAAGGCGGCGGCGCGGGTGCCGAGCACCACGCGGACATCGCCGTGGGCGGCCGCGAGGAAGGACCGGTAGCGGGCAGCCGGCTTCTGGGCGGCGGTCAGGACGACGTGCTGTCCTTCGCCGAGCACCGCGGCGAAGACCGCGTCCCAGCGCGCGACGTCACGGGCGTCAGGGACGCACACGATCGCACCGCGGCCCGAGGCCAAGGTCGCCGCGACGGCCTGGGCCACGCTCGTGGCCGGATCGTTGCCGGGCACTGCGGACCACCAGGCACGAGGGCTGGCGCCTTCACGCAACGAGGCGATGAGCTCGCGCCCGCCGACGTAGTCGGTCCAGGCCTCGTCGGTGGTCGACGTGGGAGCGGGCACCGGGGTGGGGCGGACCGCGGCCTCGGCGCGGGCGTGCCGCGGCGGGATCGCGAGCCGCAGGACGTCACCGAGCGTGCCGGCGTAGCGGTCGGCCACGAGTCGCGCGAGTGCCGCGACCGCGGGCGTCAGGACGACCTCGGGCGAGACGACCTTGGCCACGAAGGCCAGCCGTCCCTCGTGCGCCGTCGCCTCGACCCGCTCCAGGACGTAGCCGTCGACGAGCCGGCCGGCGAAGCGCACCTTGACCCGGCACCCCGCGACGGTCCGCTCGTCGAGCTCCGCGGGCACTGCGTAGTCGAAGGGCCGGTCCAGGTGCACGAGTCCTGAGTCGACGATCACCCGCGCGATCGGCAGCCGGGTCGCCCGCTCCATGACCGGCGCGGCGGGCGTGGCCCGACGGCGAGCCGCCGGGGACGGGACGAGCGCGAGCTGGTCCTCGTCACCCTGCTGATCACTCACGGTGCTGTTCTACCAGTCGCCACCCACACCGCGTCCGGACGCACGAGAGCCCCCGCCATGGCAGGGGCTCCCGTGGTGAGGCGGGGTGCGTCAGGCGCCGGCAGCAGCACGCAGGGCGTCGGCGCGGCTGGTGTCCTCCCACGGCAGACCCGGACGGCCGAAGTGGCCGTACGCGGCGGTCTCCGCGTAGATCGGACGCAGCAGGTCGAGATCGCGGACGATCGCCCCGGGGCGCAGGTCGAAGACCTCGAGGACGGCCTCGCGGATCTTGTCGACCGGGACGGTCTCGGTGCCGTAGGTGTCGACGTAGAAGCCGACCGGGTGGGCAACGCCGATCGCGTACGCGACCTGGACCTCGGCCTTGGTCGCGAGACCCGAGGCCACGATCGTCTTGGCGACCCAGCGCATCGCGTACGCGCCGGAGCGGTCCACCTTGCTCGGGTCCTTGCCCGAGAACGCGCCGCCGCCGTGGCGGGCGTAGCCGCCGTAGGTGTCGACGATGATCTTGCGGCCGGTCAGGCCCGCGTCGCCCATGGGTCCGCCGATGACGAACTTGCCCGTGGGGTTGATGTGCAGGCGGTAGTCCGAGGAGTCGATGTCGTACTGACCGAGGACCGCGTCGATGACGTGCTTCTTGAGGTCGACCGCGAGCTGGTTCTCCAGGTCGACGCCCTCCTCGTGCTGCGTCGACACGACGATGGCCTCGACCCGGACCGGCTTGTCGTTGTCGTCGTACTCGATGGTGACCTGGGTCTTGCCGTCAGGACGCAGGTAGGGCAGCGTGCCGTCCTTGCGGACCGACGTGAGCTGCTCGGCCAGACGGTGCGCGATCGTGATCGGCAGCGGCATGAGCTCGGGGGTCTCGTCGACCGCGAAGCCGAACATCAGGCCCTGGTCGCCGGCGCCCTGGAGATCGAGCGGGTCGACCGAGGACCCGACCCGGGCCTCCTCGGCCTTGTCGACGCCCTGGGCGATGTCGGGGCTCTGCGCGTCGAGGGTGACCTGCACCGCGCAGGACTCGCCGTCGAAGCCCTTGGTGGAGGAGTCGTAGCCGATCTCGAGGACCCGGTCGCGCGCGATGCGGGCGATGTCGACGTAGGCCTGCGTCGTGACCTCGCCACCGACCAGCACCAGGCCGGTGGTCACGAACGTCTCGGCCGCGACACGGCTCTTGGGATCCTCGGCCAGCAGCGCGTCGAGGATGCTGTCGCTGATCTGGTCGGCGATCTTATCCGGGTGTCCTTCGGTGACGGACTCGGACGTGAACAAGCGGCTCACATTGTCTCCTGGGTTGATGGCTGTAGGGAAGTGTAACGAGCGGAGTGCCCGGCGGGCCCGTTCAGTCCAAGCGATGGACGACGGCGTCCCAGATCTGGTGCGCCAGGGCGGACTTGGGCCCGTGGGCGAACTCGGTCACCGAGCCGTCGGCCCCGAGCAGCACCGCCTCGTTGTCGTCCTGGCCGAACACCTTGCCGGCGCTGACGTCGTTGACGACGAGCAGGTCGCAGCCCTTGCGGGCGAGCTTGGCCCGGGCGTGCTCGATCACGCTCGCGGTCGCATCGCCGGTCTCGGCGGCGAACCCCACGATCACCGGGCGCTTGCTGGTGCGCGCGGCGACCAGCTCGACCAGGATGTCGGGGTTCTCGACCAGGTGGATCTGCGGAGCGACACCGTCAGGCGCCTTCTTGATCTTCGCGTCGACGAACTCGGCCGGCCGGAAGTCGGCCGGCGCGGCGGCCATGACGACCGCGTCGGCGTCGGAGGCCGCCAGGTGCATCTGGTCGCGGAGCTCCTGGGTGCTGACGACGTCCACGACGTGGGCGCCCGCCGGACGCGGCAGGGTCACGTTGGCGGCCACGACCGTGACCCGTGCGCCGCGGGCGATCGCGGCCTCCGCGAGGGCGAAGCCCTGACGTCCGGACGAGCGGTTGCCCAGATAGCGCACCGGGTCGAGGAACTCCCGGGTGCCGCCGGCGGACACCACGACGTGCCGGCCGGCCAGGTCCTGGCCACGTGCGGCCATGACGTTGAGCGCCGCGGCGTAGATCTCGGCCGGGGCCGGGAGTCGTCCCTTGCCGGTGTCGGCTCCCGTGAGCCGGCCGACGGCAGGCTCGAGCACGACGTGCCCGCGGTCCCGCAGGGTCGCGACATTGGCCTGCGTCGCGGCGTTCTCCCACATCTCGGTGTGCATCGCGGGCGCGAACATCACCGGGCACCGAGCGGTCAGCAAGGTGTTGGTGAGCAGGTCGTCGGCGAGGCCGTGGGCGGCCTTCGCGAGCGTGTTGGCGGTCGCGGGGGCCACCAGCACGAGATCAGCCGACTGGCCGATGCGCACGTGCGGCACCTCGTCGACGTTCTCGAACACGCCGACCTGGACGGGGTTGCCGCTCAGGGCCTCCCACGTGGCAGCGCCCACGAAGTGCAACGACGACTCGGTCGGCACCACGCGGACGCTGTGACCGGACTCGGTGAAGAGTCGCAGCAGCTCGGCCGCCTTGTAGGAGGCGATGCCACCGGAGACTCCGAGGACGATCGATGCCATGGGCGGCCCCGCGAGGGGGATCAGGCCTTCTCTGCCGCTGCGGCTTCGGCCTCGGGGTCGATGTCCTCGACCGTCAGCAGCCCGTCGTTGATCTCGCGCAGCGCGATCGAGAGCGGCTTCTCCTGGACGCCCGTCTCGAGGAGCGGTCCGACGTACTCGAGCAGGCCCTCACCGAGCTGCGAGTAGTACGCGTTGATCTGACGAGCGCGCTTGGCGCTGTAGAGGACGAGCTTGTACTTGCTGTCCGCCTTCTCGAGCAGGTCGTCGAGGGGCGGGTTGGTGATGCCGATGGCAACCGAACGTGTCGTGGACACAGAGCCTCACAGAAAGATCTAGGAACGTACCCGACTCGTGCCGGATCTGAACAAGTCTACCAATTCTTCGCAAGCAGTCTCGACATCGGTGTTGACGATCGTCACGTCGAACTCCGACTCGGCCGCGAGCTCGGTCCGCGCGGTCTCCAACCGTCTGGCCCGCTCCTCGGGACCCTCGGTGCCGCGACCCACCAGACGACGCTCGAGCTCCTCGAAGCTGGGCGGCTTGAGGAAGCACATCAGTGCGTCGGGCATGCGCTCGCGCACCTGCCGGGCACCCTGCAGATCGATCTCCAGCAGCGCCGGGACGCCGGCGGCCAGGTGCTCCTCGACGGGCGCGCGCGGCGTGCCGTAGCGGGCTGCGCTGTGCACGACGGCCCATTCCAGCAGGCCGTCCTCGGCGATGAGCCGGTCGAACTCCTCGTCGGTGACGAAGTGATAGTGCACGCCGTCGACCTCGCCGGGCCGGGCACGTCGCGTGGTGGCGGACACCGAGATCCAGATCTCGGGGTGCGTACGACGGACGGCGGCGGCGACCGTGCCCTTGCCGACCGCGGTGGGTCCGGCGAGCACGACGAGACGTGAGCGGGCGGGGCTGGTGGACTCAGGGCCGGTGGACTCAGGGCCGGTGGACTCAGGCACGACCGGCACGTTCCGCCCGGTCGCCGAACTCCGCGAGGAGGGACGACACCTGGTTGGCACCGAGACCGCGCAGCCGACGGCTGTGCGCGATGCCGATGCGCTGCATGATCTCCTGCGCGCGTACCTTGCCCACGCCCGGCATGGCCTGCAGCAGGTCGACCACCTTGAGCTTGGCGATGACCTCGTTGGCCCGCGCCTCCTGGATCACCTCACCGAGGCTCGCGGTCGAGCTCTTGAGCCGGCTCTTGACCTCGGCCCGCAGCTGTCGGGCGACGGCTGCCTTCTCGAGGGCCGCCGCACGCTGCTCTGGGGTCAGCTCGGGGAGTGCCACTTCGTCACCTTCCTTGAACCGGGTATGTGGTCATCACAGCTCGACGCTGCACTCGGACTTCACGTTGGCCTCGACGCGCTTGCCGTGCTTGGCCACCGTCTTGTTGAACTGGTCGTACGCGTTGTTGAGGCTCTCGCTCTGCTCGACCGGCAGCTCCGCGACCGACGAGACCGAGACGTCCTCCAGCTTCAGTCCTACCGCCTTCTGGGCGTCCAGGACACCGCTCAGCGCGGTGGTCAGCGCGGTCCAGTCCTTCTTGGCCTCCGCAGGGGCCAGTGCGGCGAGCGACCGGGTGGTGCGGCGGTACTTCGCGAAGTCGTCGTTGGTGCGCTTCTTGGCGAACGTCTCCAGCGTGGACTGGTCCTTCTTGACCGCCGCGCAGTAGTCGCTGTCGCCGCCGCACGCGGACAGGGTCGTGGCGGCGACGACCGTCGCGACCAGCAGGGCTGCTGTCTTGCGCATCGAAGAGCTCCTCGGGCGATCGGCCATGAGCGGCGTCACGACCCTACAAGGTCGGCGTTGACGCGAGCCGCAGAATCGCGGAGGGCCTGCACGTCCGGTCCTGCGGCGAGCACACCGCGCGACGTCGACGCGATGACGTTGTCCAGGACCCCGCCGAACAGGCGCCGGATGTCGTCCGGAGTGCCGCCCTGGGCGCCGAGCCCCGGCACCAGCAGCGGCCCGTTGATCGCGAGGTCCTCGTCCGCCTCGCCGATCGTCGCGCCCACGACCGCACCGTACGCACCCATCGGCGTGGCCCCGGCGTTGAGCTCGGCGAGCTGGCGCAGGATCCCGCCCGCGACGGTCTCCCCCGACGCACCGCCCGCGGTGTCGGGCCGCAGGGCGTGCTGCACCTCGGGGCCTTCGGGGTTGGAGGTCAACGCGAGGACGAACACCCCCGCGTCGTTCTTCTCGGCCACCTCGAAGAACGGCGCGAGCGAGCCGAAGCCGAGATACGGGCTGACCGTGATCGCGTCGGCCGCCATCGGGGCGTCGTCGTCGAGGTACGCATCGGCGTACGCCTGGGCGGTCGAGCCGATGTCGCCGCGCTTGACGTCGAGCACGACCAGCGAGCCGGTGTGCCGCAGGTCCTCGATCGTGCGCTCCAGCACGACCACTCCCCTGGCGCCGAAGCGCTCGAAGAAGGCTGACTGCGGCTTGACGAACGCGACCCGGCCCGCGAACGCCTCGACGCACGTGCTGGCGAAGTGGTCCAGGCCCTCGACGGAGTCGGGCAGCCCCCACTGCTCGAGCAGCGACGGGTGCGGGTCGATGCCGACGCACGCAGGACCGTACGCCTGCATCGCGACCCGCGCGCGGGACCCGAAGCTCATGCCCGGGCCTCCGTCACCCGGCGACCCCACTCCTGCAGGGACGTGACGCCGATGCCCCCGCCGATCAACGCCTCGATGCCCTGCACCGCGGCCGCGAGTCCCTGGACCGTCGTGATGCACGGGATGCCCTCGGCGACCGCCGCGGTGCGGATCTCGTAGCCGTCGATGCGGGGGCTGCCGCCCGTGGTGACGCCGTGCGGGGTGTTGATGATGAGCTGCACGTCCTGCTCGCGGATCTTCTCCACGATCGTGCTGCGCGACTGACCCTCCAGCGGCTCCTCGTGGATCTTGCGGATCACCGTGGACTGCACGCCGTTGCGGGCCAGCACCACCGCGGTGCCGCTGGTCGCGAGGATCTCGAAGCCGAGGTCCGCGAGCCGCTTGACCGGGAAGATCATGTGCCGCTTGTCGCGGTTGGCGACCGACACGAAGACCTTGCCCGAGGTCGGCAGCCCGTTCTGGGCGCCTGCCTGCGCCTTCGCGAATGCCTGGCCGAAGCCGGCGTCGAAGCCCATGACCTCACCAGTCGAGCGCATCTCGGGGCCGAGGAGGGTGTCGACGTAGCGGCCCTCGTAAGTGCGGAAGCGGTTGAACGGCATGACCGCCTCCTTGACCGCGATCGGCGCGGAGTCGGGCAGCCGCCCGCCGTCCCCGGTCGCGGGCAGGACGCCGGCAGCACGCAGCTCGGCGATCGACTCCCCCAGCATGAGCCGGGCCGCCGCCTTCGCGAGCGGCGTCGCGGTGGCCTTGGACACGAACGGCACGGTGCGCGACGCGCGCGGATTGGCCTCGATGACGTAGAGGATGTCCGACGACAGCGCGAACTGGATGTTGATCAGTCCCCGCACGCCGACGCCCTTGGCGATGGCTTCCGTGGACTCGCGGATGCGCTGGATCTCCAGGTCGCCCAGCGTGATGGGCGGCAGCGCGCAGGCCGAGTCGCCCGAGTGCACGCCGGCCTCCTCGATGTGCTCCATGACGCCGCCGAGGAACAGGTCGGTGCCGTCGTAGAGCGCGTCGACGTCGATCTCGATCGAGTCGTCGAGGAACCGGTCGACCAGCACCGGACGCTCGGGAGAGATCTCGGTGGCCCGGCCGATGTAGTCCTCGAGGGTGGCCTCGTCGTAGACGATCTCCATGCCGCGGCCGCCCAGCACGTACGACGGGCGCACGAGCACGGGGTAGCCGATCTCGTCGGCGATGTCCTTGGCCTCGGCGAACGTCGTCGCCATGCCGTGCTTGGGGGCCGGGAGGTTGGCGTCCTCCAGCACCTTGCCGAACGCGCCACGCTCCTCCGCGAGCTCGATCGCGGCCGGCTGGGTGCCGACGATCGGGACACCTGCGGCCTCGAGCCCCGCGGCCAGGCCCAGCGGGGTCTGGCCGCCGAGCTGGACGATGACGCCCGCGACCGGACCGGCCTGCTGCTCGGCGGCGACGATCTCCAGCACGTCCTCGAGCGTCAGCGGCTCGAAGTAGAGGCGGTCGGACGTGTCGTAGTCGGTCGAGACGGTCTCGGGGTTGCAGTTGACCATGATCGTCTCGTAGCCGACGGCCGACAGGGCGAGTGCCGCGTGCACGCACGAGTAGTCGAACTCGATGCCCTGGCCGATGCGGTTGGGACCGCTGCCGAGGATCAGCACCGCAGGCTTGGTGCGCGGCTCGACCTCGGTCTCCTCGTCGTACGAGGAGTAGTGGTAGGGCGTGCGGGCCGCGAACTCCGCCGCGCAGGTGTCGACCGTCTTGTAGACCGGACGGACGCCGAGCGCGTGGCGCACGCCCCGCACGACGTCCTCGCGCATGTCGCGCAGCCCGGCGATCTGGGCGTCGGACAGGCCGTGGCGCTTGGCCTTGCGCAGCAGGGCGGGGTTGAGCTCGCTCGAGTCGCGGACCTCGGTGGCGATCTCGTGGATCAAGAACAGCTGGTCCACGAACCACGGGTCGATCCGGGTCGAGTCGTGCACCTCCTGCGGGGTCGCTCCGGCGCGGATCGCGTCCATGACCAGCGTGATCCGGCCGTCATGCGGACGCGCGATCGCGGCCAGCAGCTCGTCCTTGTCGCCCGGCTCGCCGGCCCAGTCGAAGCCGGCACCCTTGCGGTCGATCGAGCGCATGGCCTTGCCCAGCGCCTCGGTGAAGTTGCGGCCGATCGCCATCGCCTCGCCGACCGACTTCATGTGGGTCGTCAGGGTCGAGTCGGCGTGCGGGAACTTCTCGAACGCGAACCGCGGCACCTTCACCACGACGTAGTCGAGCGTGGGCTCGAACGACGCCGGCGTCTCGGCCGTGATGTCGTTGGGGATCTCGTCGAGCGTGTAGCCGATCGCGACCTTCGCGGCGATCTTGGCGATCGGGAACCCGGTCGCCTTGGAGGCCAGTGCGGACGAGCGCGAGACGCGGGGGTTCATCTCGATCACGACGATGCGCCCGTCGGCCGGGTTGACCGCGAACTGGATGTTGCAGCCGCCCGTCTCGACGCCGACCTCACGGATGATGCCGATCGAGATGTCGCGCAGCCGCTGGTACTCCACGTCCGTGAGCGTCATCGCCGGCGCGACGGTGATCGAGTCGCCCGTGTGCACGCCCATGGGGTCGAAGTTCTCAATCGAGCACACGATCACGACGTTGTCCGCCGTGTCGCGCATGACCTCCAGCTCGTACTCCTTCCAGCCGAGGATCGACTCCTCCAGGAGCACCTCGGTGGTCGGGCTGAGCGCCAGGCCGGAGCCGGCGATGCGGTGCAGGTCCTCCTCGTCGTACGCGAGACCGCTGCCCGAGCCGCCCATCGTGAACGACGGGCGGACGACGACCGGATATCCGCCGAGGCCCTCCACGCCGTCCAGGCACTCCTGCATCGTGTGGCAGATGACGGAGTTGGCCGACTCCGCGCCCCACTCGGGCGGGAGGGTCGCGACAACCTGCTTGAAGGACTCGCGGTTCTCGCCCTTCTCGATCGCCTCGATGGACGCACCGATCAGCTCGACGCCGTACTTGTCGAGGATGCCGAGCTTGTCGAGCTGGATCGCGGCGTTGAGGGCCGTCTGGCCGCCGAGGGTCGCGAGCAGCGCGTCAGGGCGCTCGATCGCGATGACCTTCTCGAGGTACTCCGGCGTGATCGGCTCGACGTAGGTCGCGTCGGCGAACTCGGGGTCGGTCATGATCGTGGCGGGGTTGGAGTTGACCAGGATGACCCTGATGCCCTCCTCGCGCAGCACGCGGCAGGCCTGGGTGCCGGAGTAGTCGAACTCCGCCGCCTGCCCGATGACGATGGGTCCGGAGCCGATGACGAGAATCGACTCGATGTCAGTACGCCTGGGCATCAGGCCTCCACCTTCGCTGCGTTCATGAGGTCGACGAACCGGTCGAACAGGTAGGCCGCGTCGTGGGGACCGGCTCCTGCCTCCGGGTGGTACTGCACGCTGAACGCCGGGGCGTCGAGCAGCGCGAGGCCCTCGACGACCTGGTCGTTGAGCCCGACGTGAGTCACGCGGGCCGGGCCGTACGGCGTGTCGAACGAGCCCTCGAGGGGTGCGTCGACCGCGAAGCCGTGGTTGTGGCTCGTGATCTCGACCCGTCCGGTCGTGAGGTCCTGGACCGGCTGGTTGATGCCGCGGTGGCCGTACTTGAGCTTGTAGGTGCCGCGGCCGAGCGCGCGGCCGAACATCTGGTTGCCGAAGCAGATGCCGAAGAAGGGCATCCGCCGCTCGAGCACCTGCTGCAGCAGGGCCACGACGTCACCGGCGGCCGCCGGGTCGCCGGGGCCGTTGGACATGAAGACGCCGTCCGGCGACACCGCGAGGACGTCGTCGATCGTCGCGGTGGCCGGGAGCACGTGGACCTCGACACCGCGCTCGGACATGCGCCGCGGCGTCATGCCCTTGATGCCAAGATCGATCGCCGCGACCGTGAGCCGCTTCTCCCCCACCGCCGGGACGACGTACGCCTCGGTCGTGGAGACCTCGCCGGCCAGGTTCGCGCCGGCCATGCTGGGCGCCGAGCGGACCGCGTCCAGCAGGGCGTCCACGTCGGTCGAGACCGAGCTGATGCCGGCCCGCATCGCGCCGGCCTCGCGCAGGTGCCGGGTCAGGGCCCGGGTGTCGACGCCGCTGATGCCGACGACGCCCTGACGGTCCAGCTCGTCCGCGAGCGGGTGCGTCGAGCGCCAGTTGCTCGGCACGCGGGCAGGATCGCGCACGACGTAGCCCGCGACCCAGATCTTGGACGACTCGTGGTCCTCGCCGTTCACGCCGGTGTTGCCGATGTGGGGAGCGGTCATCGCCACGATCTGGCGGCGGTACGACGGATCGGTCAGCGTCTCCTGGTAGCCGGTCATGCCGGTGTTGAAGACGATCTCGCCGACGGTCTCGCCGACGGCTCCGTACGACTCGCCGCGGAACACGCGGCCGTCCTCGAGCACGAGGATCGCGTCGGTCGTCATGAGGTCACACCTTTCACGAGTGCACGGTCCTGGACGGTCGGCCTGCCACGCAGGAAGGTCGCCACGACCTCGCCGGGCAGGGTCAGTCCGGCGTACGGGTTGTTGCGCGACAGCGATGCCGTGTCGCGCGGGTCGATGGTGCGGGACGCGTCGGGGTCGACGAGCACCAGGTTGGCGGGCTCACCGACGGCGAGGGGGCGGCCCTGGTTGGCGACCCGGCCGATCTCGGCGGGCTTGGTCGACATCGCGGTCGCCACCTGCTCCCAGGTGAGGCGGCCGGTGTCGACCATCGTCTGCTGGACGACCGACAGCGCGGTCTCCAGGCCCAGCATCCCGAAGGCTGCTGCCGACCACTCGCACTCCTTGTCCTCCATCGGGTGCGGGGCGTGGTCGGTCGCCACGATGTCGATCGTGCCGTCGGCCAGTCCCTCGCGGACCGCCTCGACGTCGTCGTTCGAGCGCAGCGGCGGGTTGACCTTGTAGATCGGGTCGTAGCTGCGCACCAGGTCGTCGCTGAGCAGCAGGTGGTGCGGGGTGACCTCGGCGGTCACGTCGATGCCGCGGCTCTTGGCCCAGCGGACGATCTCGACCGATCCACGGGTCGACAGGTGGCACACGTGCAGGCGCGAGCCGACGTGCTCGGCGAGCAGCACGTCACGAGCGATGATCGCCTCCTCCGCCACGGCGGGCCAGCCGGTCAGGCCCAGCTCACCGGAGAGCGGGCCCTCGTTCATCTGGGCGCCCTCGGTCAGCCGCGGCTCCTGCGCGTGCTGGGCGACGACACCGTCGAACGCCTTGACGTACTCGAGCGCCCGGCGCATGACGACTGCGTCGGAGACGCACTTGCCGTCGTCGGAGAACACCCGGACGCCGGCGGCCGAGTCGGCCATCGCGCCGAGCTCGGCGAGCTGCTGGCCCTGGAGCCCGACCGTGACGGCGCCGACGGGCTGCACGTCGCAGTAGCCGCCCTCGCGACCGAGGCGCCAGACCTGCTCGACCACACCGGCGGTGTCGGCGACCGGCTCGGTGTTGGCCATCGCGTGCACGCACGTGAAGCCGCCCCGCGCGGCGGCCTGCGATCCGGTGAGGACCGTCTCGGCGTCCTCGCGGCCCGGCTCGCGGACGTGGGTGTGCAGGTCGACGAGACCCGGGAGGGCCACGAGACCGGCGGCGTCGATCTCGATCTCGCCGGTCGCGCCGGCGCCGATCGCGGTGATGATCCCGTCCTCGAACGCGATGTCGGTGGGATCCCCGCCCAGGAGCCTGGCCTGGCGGATGACGTACGAGGTGGTCATGCACGTTCCTTGTCGCTGGAGAGTTCGTCGGAGCTGCCGTCGGCTGCGCCGCCGAGCAGGAGGTAGAGGACGGCCATGCGGACGGCCACGCCGTTGGTGACCTGCTCGACGATGACCGAGCGGTCGTGGTCGGCCACGTCTGCCGTGATCTCCATGCCTCGGTTCATCGGGCCGGGGTGCATCACGATCGCGTGGTCGGGCAGGCGGTTCATGCGTGCGGTGTCGAGGCCGTAGCGGCGCGAGTACTCGCGGGCGCTCGGGAAGTACGACGCGTTCATCCGCTCGGCCTGGACGCGCAGCATCATGACCGCGTCCGCGCCCTCCAGCGAGGCGTCCAGGTCGTACGACGTCGTGACCGGCCAGCGGTCGACGCCCACGGGCAGCAGAGTCGGGGGGGCCACGATCGTGACGTTCGCCCCGAGCGTGTCGAGCAGCAGCACGTTGGAGCGCACGACCCGGCTGTGCAGCACGTCGCCGACGATCGTGACGTTCTTGCCCTTCAGGCTGCCGTCGCCGTCCGCCGCCAGGTGCCGGCGCATCGTGAACGCGTCCAGCAGCGCCTGCGTGGGGTGCTCGTGCGTGCCGTCGCCCGCGTTGATGACCGCGCCCTGAGTCCAGCGGGCCTCGGCCAGCCGGTGCGGGGCGCCGGACGAGGGGTGGCGGATGATGACCGCGTCCGCACCCATCGCCTGCAGCGTCAGGGCGGTGTCCTTGAGGCTCTCGCCCTTGGAGACGCTCGACCCCTTGGCGGAGAAGTTGATGACGTCGGCGCTGAGCCGCTTGGCGGCCGCCTCGAACGAGATGCGCGTACGGGTCGAGTCCTCGAAGAACAGGTTGACGACCGTGCGACCGCGCAACGTCGGCAGCTTCTTGATCGGGCGGCTCGCGATGCCGAGGAGCTCCTCGGCGGTGTCGAGGACCTGGATCGCGTCGGCGCGGTCGAGGTCGCCCGCGCTCAGGAGGTTCTTGATCATGCGGTCCCGCCGTTCGTCGCCATGGCCTGGATCGTGACCGCGTCGAGACCGTCGGTCTCGGCCAGCGACACCTTGACCCGCTCGACGAGCGAGGTGGGCAGGTTCTTGCCGACGAAGTCGGCCCTGATGGGCAGCTCGCGGTGGCCGCGGTCGATCAGCACCGCGAGCTGGACGGCCCGGGGCCGGCCCAGCTCGGTCAGCGCGTCGAGCGCGGCCCGGATCGTCCGGCCCGAGAACAGCACGTCGTCGATGAGCACGACGACCTTGCCGTCGATGTCGTCGGGGATCTCCGTGTGCTCGAGGGCGCGCGCCGGCTTCATCCGCAGGTCGTCGCGGTACATCGTCACGTCGAGCGCGCCGGCCGCGATCTCGCGGCCCTCGACCTCGGACATGCGCTCCGCGATCCGGCGTGCCAGGTGCACGCCTCGGGTGGGGATGCCCAGCAGGACGAGACCGGCGGAGTCGCGGTTGCGCTCGAGGATCTCGTGGGTGATGCGGGTCAGGGCCCGGGAGATGTCCTGTTCGTCAAGGACCGTCCGGGCGGCGCCTGCCGCGGGGGGTTCGTGCAGCTTGTCAGCACGCGCTACGTCATCGGACGCACTCATGACTGACCTCCTTCTCCGCCTCTCGGGACGGCCGTTAAAGGATGTCGTTGGATCCCCCGAAGACTATCAGCGCGCAACCGTCCCTCCCGACGCGGCGCCACGCTCCCCGCCATCCCAGCCCGAACTCCCCCGGCGCGCCCCAGGCGGGACGAACGATGAGGGCTTGCGGCAGCGTCAACTACCGCAAACCCTCACCCCCCGTCACCCCCACGCCCGGCCGGGACGAACGATGAGGGCTTGCGGCACCCCCAGCAACCCCAAACCCTCACCTCCCGTCACCCCCACGCCCGGCCGGGACGAACGATGAGGGCTTGCGGCACCCCCACCAACCACAAACCCTCACCCCCCGTCACCCCCGCACCCGGCCGGGACGAACGATGAGGGCTCGCGGCAGTGTCAGCTACCGCAAACCCTCATCGTGTGTCCCGGCTCAGACGCGGGCGCGGCGCCAGTAGTGGGGCAGCACGTACTTGACGAAGACGGGCAGGCACTCCACGAAGTAGCGGCGGAAGAGCCGACGGGGCTCCTGCGCGAGGCGGTAGAACCACTCGATCTTCATGGCCCGGACCCAGGTCGGGGCCATCGTGGCGTTGCCGGTGGCCATGTTGACCGCGCCGCCGACGTTGATCACGACCCCGCTGAAGCCCGCCTTGCGGACCTCCTCGCCGATCATGTCGCCGAACGGCGGGGTGACGGCGACGATCAGCAGGTCGACCCCGTACTTCTGCAGCTTCTTGGCCAGCCGCTTGGGCTTCCAGTCACGCCGGTTGCCGTGCTCGCGGAAGACGACGTGCAGGCCCGAGTCGTGCAGCTGCCCGCGGAAGTCGTGACCCACGTGGCGATCCGCCCCGAGCAGCGCGGCCTTCTTGCCGTGGAACTGGCGCCCCGCGAGCATCCGCTCGATGAACTCCGAGCCCGTGACCCGCTCGGGGTCAATGCCGCGCGAGCGCATGAGCGACACGATGGGCCAGCCGTCGGCGGTGATGTAGTCGGCCCGCTCGATCGTCCGGGCGAAGTCGTCGGACCTCGCGGCCAGCGCCAGGTGGTGCAGGTTGACCGTCTGGATGCGCTTGGGCTGATCGTCGAGCACCGCGGCGTCGAAGTCCTCGTCGTTCAGGATGCACTTCTCGGCCATGAGGTCGATCAGCTCGTCGGTGATCACGCGCGTTCCCCTGTCTCCCAGCGAGACCTGTGGGCCTCACCATGGAAGAGGACGCACCACGCCGATCATGACGCGGGACGACGGACGACCTCAGCCGATCAGCGTCGGCTTCAGCTCCACGATCCGGCTGAGCAGCCCGTTGACGAACGACGGCGACTCGTCGGTGGACAGATCGCTCGCGAGGTTGACCGCCTCGCTGACGGCGACCGCGTCGGGGACGTCGTCGAGGTAGAGGATCTCGTACGCGCCGATGCGGAGCAGGTTGCGGTCCACGGCCGGCATGCGGTCGAGGGTCCAGTCCTTCGCGTTGTCGCTGATGATCTGGTCGAGCCGCTCACGGTGCGCCACGACGCCCTCGACGAGCGCCACCGCGTACTCGTTGACCGGGTACTCGGTGTCACCGACCCGGTCGGGCAGGGTCCCGCCGGTCGGGAGGTTCTGCGCCTCCGACTCGAAGAGGATGTCGAGGGCGCGCTTGCGTGACTTCGTCCGTGCCGACATCAGGCCTTCACACGACCGAGATAGCTTGCGTCACGGGTGTCGACCTTGATCTTCTCGCCGGTGGTGATGAACAGCGGGACCTGGATCTCCTTGCCGGTCTCCAGCGTCGCGGGCTTGGTGCCACCGCTCGAGCGGTCGCCCTGCAGGCCCGGGTCGGTGTGCTGCACGACGAGCTCGACCGAGGCCGGCAGCTCGACGAACAGGACGCGGCCCTCGTTGGTCGCGACGACCGCTTCCTGGTTCTCCAGCAGGAAGCCGACGGTGTCGCCCATGACCGCGGGCGAGACCTCGGTCTGCTCGAACGTCGTCGTGTCCATGAACACGTAGCTCGTGCCGTCGTTGTAGAGGTACTGCATCGTTCGCTTGTCGACCGTCGCGGTCTCCACCTTCGTGCCGGCGTTGAACGTCTTGTCGACGACCTTGCCCGACTCGACGTTCTTCATCTTGGTCCGGACGAAGGCCGGACCCTTGCCGGGCTTGACGTGCTGGAACTCCACGATGGACCACAGCTGTCCGTCGATGTTGAGCACCATGCCGTTCTTCAGGTCGTTCGTGGTGGCCATCAGCCAATCTCCAGGAGGTCTTTGGTCATCGTGGTGAGCACCTCGGGGGCACCCGCGGTCACGAGGACGGTGTCTTCGATACGCACTCCCCCACGGCCGGGCACATAGATGCCCGGCTCCATCGTGAGGACGGTGCGACTGGTCAGTTTACCTGCGTGCGTGCCCGACACGAACGGGTCCTCGTGGATCTCGAGTCCGACGCCGTGCCCGAGCCCTGTCGTGAAGGCCTCCAGCCAGCCCGCAGCCTCCAACGAGGCGCGTGCGGCGGTGTCGGACGCCGCCACCGCGACGCCGTCGCGCAGCAGCTCCAGACCCGCCGCCTGCGACTCGCGGACCGCCGCGTGCACCTCGCGCTGCCAGTCGTCCGCGCGCCCGAGCACCACGGTCCGGGTGCAGTCCGCGTGGTAGCCGTCGACCCTCGCGCCGAAGTCGGCCTTGAGCAGGTCGCCGGTCGCCAGGACGCGGTCGGTGGGGCTGTGGTGCGGGATCGCGGTGTTCGCGCCGGACGCGAGAATCGTGTCGAAGGCGATCGCCTCGGCACCGAGGTCGAGCATCGTGTTCTCGAGCTCGCGCGCGACCTGGCGCTCGGTACGTCCGACGAGGCGGCCGGCCAGCACCTGCTCCAACGCACGGGTCGAGATGTCGCAGGCGGACCGCAGCGCCTCGACCTCGGCGTCGTCCTTGACCTCGCGCAGCGACTCCACGACGCGTCCGGCGCTGCGCAGGGAGCCCGCCGCCATGAGCTCGACCAGGCGGGCGTGCGCGTCGACGCTCAGCGTGTGCGACTCGATGCCGTACGTGCCGGGGTGCGTGCGCTCGGCCATGCCGCCGAGCAGATCGCGGGTGATGACGTGCTCGAGGTCGGGCAGCTCGGCGTCGGCCTGGTCCCGGTAGCGGCCGTCGGTCAGGAACACCGCGTCGCCGTCGGCCGGCACGAGCAGCGCGGCGTTGGAGCCGGTGAAACCCGTGAGGTAGCGGACGTTGACCAGCGTCGTCACGAACAAGCCGTCGAGACCGCGGTCGGCCAGCTCGCGCGCAAGGCGCGTGCGCCGGGCCGCCGTGCTCATGACGAGATCGCCCGGTAGGAGTCGACCAGCACCGACTCCTCGGGCCCCGCCAGGATGGTCGGCTCCTCGAGCCCGTCGAGCACCACGAAGCGCAGCTGGTCGCCGCGGGTCTTCTTGTCCATGCGCATGGCTGCCAGCAGCGGCTCCCAGACGTCCGGCCGGTACGTCGTCGGGAGCCCGATGATCTCCAGCACCGAGCGGTGCCGGTCGAGCAGCCCCCGGTCGATGCGGCCCACCCGGTGCGCGAGCTCGGCGACGAACACCATGCCGATCGCGACCCCCTCGCCGTGGCGGATGCGGTAGCCCTCGAAGCGCTCGATCGCGTGACCGAGCGTGTGGCCGTAGTTGAGCGCCTCGCGGCCGATCGAGCCGTCCGCCCCGGTCTCGTGCAGATCGCCCGCGACGGTGCGTGCCTTGACCGCGATGCCCTTGGTGATCAGCTCGGCGACGATCGACGACCGGGGGTCGGCGATGGTCTCCGGCGCGGCCTCGATGAGCTCGAGGATGGACCGGTCGGCGATGAAGCCGCACTTGGCGACCTCGGCCAGGCCGCTGCGCATCTCGGCGGGCGGCAGGGTCTGCAGGACGTCCAGGTCGCACAGCACGCCGGCCGGCTCGTGGAACGCGCCGACGAGATTCTTGCCCTGCGCGGTGTTGATGCCGGTCTTGCCGCCGACCGCGGCGTCGACCATGCCGAGCACGGTGGTCGGCACGTTGACGAACCGCACCCCGCGCAGCCAGCTCGCGGCGACGAACCCGGCCAGGTCGGTCGTGGCTCCCCCGCCGAGACCGACGATCACGTCCGAACGGGTGAAGCCGGTCTCCCCGAGCACCTTCCAGCAGAACGTGAGGACGTCCGCGGTCTTGGCCTGCTCGCCGTCGGGCACCTCGATCAGGTGCACGTCGAGGTCGTCCTCCACGAGCGGTGCGCGCAGGATCTCGGCCTGCCGGCGCATCGACGGGGCGTGGATGATCGCGACCCGCAGCGCGTCCGGGCCGACCAGGCCGCGCAGCTGGTCCTGGACGCCGTTGCCGATCACCACGTCGTACGGCTGCGCGGTGGGGACAGTCAGGCGGGTGGTCATCGGTCCTCCTCCACGAGACGGACGACCTGGTCGACGACCTGGGTCGGGTCGAGGTCGTCGGTCACGATCGTGAAGCGGGCCACCTCGTCGTACAGGGGACGTCGACGGTCCATGAGGGCCTTCATCTGCGAGCGCACGTTGCCGAGAAGGAGCGGGCGGTTGCCGTTCATGCCGACGCGCGAGACCCCGGCGGCGAGGCCGACGTCGAGGAAGACCACCCGGTGACCCGCCAGCAGCGCGCGGGTGGCGTCGCTGAGGACGGCTCCCCCGCCGAGGGCCAGGACGCCGTCGTGCTCGGCGAGTGCGGCCGCGACGGCCTCCTCCTCGAGCGTGCGGAAGTGGGCCTCGCCCTGGTCGATGAAGATCTCGGACACCGGGACACCCGCGCGGGCCTCGACGTCGGCGTCCGTGTCACGGAACCCCACGCCCAGGCGAGAGGCGAGCGCCTCGGCGACGGTCGACTTGCCCGCCCCGGGAGGACCGACGAGGACGACGAGGGGGCTCAACGGAGCCTCAGGTTGGCGAGGTAGCCCTCGACGTTGCGCCGGGTCTCCTCCACCGAGTCGCCGCCGAACTTCTCGACGACGGCGTCGGCGACGACGAGCGCGACCATCGCCTCGGCGACGATGCCGGCCGCGGGGACCGCGCACACGTCGGAGCGCTGGTGGTGCGCGCGCGCCTCCTCGCCGGTCTCGACGTCGATCGTGCGCAGAGCCCGCGGCACCGTGGCGATCGGCTTCATCGCAGCACGTACGCGCAGCAGCTCGCCAGTGGTCATGCCACCCTCGGTGCCGCCGGCGCGACCGGACAGGCGACGGATGCCGTCCTCGGTCGGGACGATCTCGTCGTGCGCGAGCGAGCCACGGGTGCGCGCAAGCTCGAAGCCGTCGCCGATCTCGACGCCCTTGATGGCCTGGATGCCCATGAGCGCCTGAGCGAGGCGACCGTCGAGGCGCTTGTCCCAGTGCGTGTAGGAGCCGAGTCCCGGCGGCAGTCCCTCGACGACGACCTCGACGACACCGCCCAGGGTGTCGCCCTCCTTGTGCGCGAGGTCGATCTCGGCGACCATCGCGGCGCTCGCGTCGGCGTCGAAGCAGCGCACGGGGTCGGCGTCGAGCGCCTCCACGTCGATGTGGGACGGGATCACGCCGGCCGGCGCGCGCACCGTGCCGAGCTCGACGACGTGCGAGACGATCGTCGCGCCGGTCGTCTGCTGGACGAACTGGGCCGCGATCTCGCCGAGCGCGACGCGGGCCGCGGTCTCGCGGGCGCTGGCCCGCTCCAGGACCGGCCGGGCCTCCTCGAAGCCGTACTTCTGCATGCCGGCCAGGTCGGCGTGGCCGGGCCGCGGGCGCGTCAGGGGCGCATTGCGCTTGAGGCCGTCGAGCACCTCGGGGTCCACCGGGTCGGCGGACATGACCTGGTCCCACTTGGGCCACTCGCTGTTGCCGATGCGCAGTGCGATCGGGCTGCCCATCGTGATGCCGTGCCGCAGGCCGCCGACGATCTCGAGCTCGTCCTGCTCGAACGCCATGCGGGCGCCGCGGCCGTACCCGAGGCGGCGGCGGGCCAGGGCGGCCTGGATCTCCTTGCTGGTCACCTGCACACCCGCCGGGAGCCCTTCCAGGACGGCGACGAGCGCAGGGCCATGGGACTCACCAGCGGTCAACCAACGAAGCATGGGGCGATTCTTCCACGCCCCGTGCTGCACGTCGGACCCGTGTCGTGCGGCGGACGGTCAGGTCGCGTGGACGACCGGTCCCCACGCCGTGCCGATCACGGCCCCGGCGACCATGTAGGGCCCGAACGCGTAGCCCTGCGGGTCGACGATCCGCAGCCTGGCCAGCACGACACCGAGCACCGCACCGAGGACGAAACCCGCGTAGATGCCGACGAGCACCTCGCTGCGTCCGAGGGCGCCGAGCGCGAGGGCCAGCACACCCGACAACCGCACGTCCCCGTAGCCGAAGGCACCGCCGAAGAACCGGCTCCCGGCCCAGTGGAGCACCCGGAAGATCACGTAGACGACCACATTGGCCACGATCGCGTGCACGAGCACGTCCGGGTCACCCAGCAGCAGCGCGCCGACCGCCACGAGCAGCAGGGTGCCCAGGTAGAGCCGCGAGACCACCGCGAAGGGCAGCAGCCGCGTGTGCCAGTCGATGTACGCCAGCCAGCTGCCGACCCCCGTCACCAGCACCCACACGGGCACGAGCTCGGGATCGTCGATCGCCCAAGCCGCGACTCCCGCCATCAGAGCGGCCGCTGCGGCGAGCGCCCACGACACGAGCGGACGCGCGGCCAGCACGGCGTACGCGATCTTGTCCGGGTCGCGGTCCGGCTCGGGCGGCTCGGGCAGTCGTCGCAGCACGAGTGGTCCGGCCGCACCGATCAGGGCGGCGACGACGGCGGCGAGGGCGACAGTCACCCCCTGACACTAGCGAGGAGACAGGGCAGAAAGTGCGGCGTCGCGGAGCAGCTGTGGAGAGACGATCGAGCCGGTCATCAGCTCGACCTGGAGGGCGGCCTGGTGGGCGAGCAGGTCGATGCCCGAGACCACCGGCAGGCCGGCCTCGACGGCGGCCCGGCCGAGACTGGTCGGCCACGGGTCGTACACGACGTCGAAGACGGCCCGGGAGGAGTCGGCCAGCTCGTACGAGCGGGAGCCGACGGCCTCGTCGGGCACGGTCGACACCAGCAGGTCGACCTTCTCGATCAACGGCTCGTCGATGTTGCGCACGTGGACCTCGATCCCCCGTCCACGGGCGACCTGGGTGGCCTCGACCGCGCGCGCGGGGTCCCGCACGACGAAGCTCAGCTCCTCGACGCCGAGCCGCACCAGCGCCAGGGCCATCGAGGTCGCCGTCGCGCCGCCGCCCAGGACGCGCGCGGTGCGGGGCGCCTTGACGCCGACCTCCTGGATCGCGGCGATCGCGCCCGGCACGTCGGTGTTGTACGCCGAGAGCATCCCGTCGTCGACGACCAGCGTGTTGGCCACGCCCAGGGTCTCGACGACCTCGTCGTGCTGGTGCGCGGCGGCCGCGGCCTCCCGCTTGAGCGGCGCGGTCACGGACAGTCCGCGCACGTCGTCGCCGAGCGCACCCACGAACGCGCCCAGATCGCCCTCGTGGACCTCGACCGCCTCGTAGGCCCAGTCCAGCCCGAGCTCGGCGTACGCCGCACGGTGCATCACAGGTGACAGCGAGTGGGCGATCGGCGAGCCCACGACGGCACAGATCATCCGCAGACACCCTCCGGAGCCGTCTTGCAGTACTCCTGCAGCTGCGCGACCGCCTTGTTGTGCTCGCCGAAGGTGTCGGAGAAGACCGTCTCGCCGGTCTCCAGGTTCACCGCGACGAAGAACAGCCAGGAGCCCTCGGCCGGGTTGAGCGCGGCCTCGATGGTCTTCTCGCCCGGCGACCCGATCGGTCCGGGCGGCAGACCCGTGTTCTGGTACGTGTTGTACTTCGACGGGTCGGCACGCTCCTCGGGCGTCGTGAAGACGTCGCCCTTGCGCTTGCTGACGTACGACACGGTCGAGTCCAGCTGCAGGGGCATGCCCTGGTCGATGCGGTTGTAGAGCACGCGCGCGACCTTGGCGTAGTCCTCCTCGTTGTTGGCCTCGTACTCCAGGATGCTCGCGACGGTCAGCACCTCCTCGCCGGTCAGGCCGAGCGCCCGGGCCCGGGTGCCGATGTCGAGCGACTTCGCGACGTCGAGCGTCTTGGCGACCATCTGCTTGAGCAGGTCCGTCGCGGAGGTGCCCGGCGGGATCTCGTACGTCGCGGGGAACAGGTAGCCCTCGGGGTTGAGGTTGGCGACGTCCGGCAGGCCCAGCGTCTCGGGCTTGTCGAGCGCGGCCAGCAGGTCCTTCTCCTTGATCTCGCTGTTGGCGGCGATCAGCTCGACGATCTGGCCGACCCGGGCGCCCTCGGGGATCGTGACCTTGCCCTCGACCCGGTTGCCCTTGTCGATCAGGGCCACCAGCGCGGCCTCGGCGGACATCTTCTTGCGCAGGGAGAAGTAGCCCGCCTGCACCGACTGGAAGCGGGAGTCCTTGATCGCGAGCTGGTAGAACGCCTCGGCGCTCTTGACCACGCCGGCGTCCTTGAGGATGGTCGCGATCTGCTGGCCGCCGGCTCCCGACGGGATCTGGACGGTGACCTTGCCCGTGCCCTGGCCCACGTAGTCCTCGGGACCGCTCATCATGTCCGAGACCTTCTGGTAGCCGAACCACGCGGCGAGCAGCAGCGCGACGACCACCACGAGCGCCACGAGGCGGCGGCCCCACGGCTTGCGGGGAGGGCTGCTCGCGCGTCGGCGGCCGGGGCCGGGTGGCTGCTGTGCCTGGCCGTCCGTCATCAGGTCAAGTCCACTGTCACTCATACGTCTGCCGTCCCTCATGTGCTCTCGCCCGGTGCAGAGCCACGGGTCCGTTCGGAGTCCAATGCCGTTTGGAGGATCACCGTAGCGGCAGCCTGGTCGATGATGCCCCGTGTGGTGCGGGACGAGCGCCCGCCCTGGCGCAGCAGGCTGTGGGCGCTGGTGGTCGTCATCCGCTCGTCGAACAGCCGGATCGGGACCGGCGAGATGGCCGGGAGCAGCTCTGCGCAGAACGCCCGCACCTTGGTCGCCGCAGGCCCCTCACGGCCCGACAGCCCCATCGGCAGGCCCACGACGCACTCGAGGACGTCGAGCTCCGCGACGAGCTCGGCGATCCGCGGGATCGCGCCGGGCCCGGCCGCCACGGTCTCGACGGGCGTCGCCAGGATCCCGTCCGGATCGCTCACCGCGATGCCGATCCGGACGTCACCGACGTCCACGCCGAGCCGTCTCCCGCGGCGCATCAGGCGAGCGCCGCCTCGACCGCCGCGAGCGCGGCCGGGATGCCGGCGACGTCGGAGCCGCCGCCCTGCGCGACGTCCGCCTTGCCGCCGCCCTTGCCGCCGATCTGCTGGCCGACGACCTTGATGAGGTCGTTGGCCGACAGTCCGCGCTCCTGGGCCGCAGGGTTGAGCGCGACGACCGCGGCGGGCTTGTCGCCCGCGTCGCCGATCACGACGACGACCGCGGGACGGTCGGCGAGGCGCTTGCGGATGTCGAGCGCGATCGTGCGCACGTCTCCCCCGCCCGCACCGGCCGCGTGGTGACCGACGTACGCGACGCCACCCACGTCCTTGGCCGATCCGGCGATGTCGCCTGCGGCGCCGAGCAGCTGGGCGGCCTTGATCTTCTCGGCCGCCTTCTCGGCCGCCTTGAGGCGGTCCATCAGGTCCTGCACGCGGCCGGGCACGTCGTCGGGCTGGGTCTTGAGGATGTCGGTCAGCTGGCGGACGACGTCGCGCTCCTTGGCGAGGTACTGGAAGCCCTCGATGCCGGTGAGGGCCTCGACGCGCCGGTTGCCCGCGCCGACCGATCCGTCGGACGTGATGACGACCGTGCCGACCTGCGAGGAGTGGTCGACGTGGGTGCCGCCGCACAGCTCGCGGGACCACGGTCCGCCGATCTCGACGACGCGCACGTCCTCGCCGTACGTCTCGCCGAACAGCGCGAGGGCTCCCCACTCGCGAGCCGCGGCCAGCGACATGATGCGTGCGGTGACGGGCAGGTCCGCGCGCAGCGCGCGGTTGGAGACCGCCTCGACGCTGTGCAGCTGCTCGGGCGACAGCGCGCCGCTCCAGCCGTAGTCGAGGCGCAGGTAGCCGGGCCGGTTGTAGGAGCCGGACTGCAGCGCGGTGGGGCCTAGCACCTCGCGCAGCGCCGCGTGCACGATGTGGGTGCCCGAGTGCGCCTGGCGCGCGCCGAGACGCCACTCTGGGTCGACGGCCGCCTCGAGCGTGGCGTCGAGGGTTAGCTCACCGTCGAGCACACGCACCTGATGCACGACGAGACCGCGCACGGGACGCTGCACGTCGAGCACCTCGGCGCGTCCGCCGTCCCACACGAGGTGGCCGGCGTCTGCGTTCTGGCCGCCTGACTCGGCATAGAACGGGGTGCGGTCGAGCACGACCTCACCGATCGTGCCGGCGGCGATCGCCGGCACGGTGGAGCCTGCCGCGATGAGCGCGAGCACGCGCGACTCGGTGGTGAGCGTCGTGTACGCCTGCCAGTCGGTCGGGCCGTTGGCGTCGAGCGCGGCGCGGTAGACCGTGGTGTCGGCGTGGCTGCCCTTCTTGGCCTTGGCGTCGGCCTTGGCGCGCGAGCGCTGCTCGGCCATGAGCGCGCGGAAGCCCTCCTCGTCGACGCTGAGGCCCTGCTCCGAGGCCATCTCCAGCGTCAGGTCGATCGGGAAGCCGTACGTGTCGTGCAGGGCGAACGCCTTGTCGCCGGACAGCGAGGTGCCGCCCTTGTCCTTGACCGCGACGGCCGCGCTCTCGAAGATCTGGGTGCCCTTGCCGAGGGTCTGGCGGAACGCGTCCTCCTCCGCGTACGCGATCTGCGCGATGCGCGGGAAGTCGGCCTCGAGCTCGGGATAGGACGCCTTCATGCGCTCCAGGCTGACCGGCAGCAGCAGCGGCAGCGCGGGGTCCTCGAAGCCGAGCAGGCGCATCGAGCGCACCGCGCGGCGCAGCAGGCGGCGCAGGACGTACCCGCGGGCCTCGTTGCCCGGCGTCACGCCGTCGCCCATC
The DNA here is from genome assembly GCF_009661045.1 of Aeromicrobium sp. S22. Classification (NCBI taxonomy): domain Bacteria; kingdom Bacillati; phylum Actinomycetota; class Actinomycetes; order Propionibacteriales; family Nocardioidaceae; genus Aeromicrobium; species Aeromicrobium sp. S22. The sequence goes on along the minus strand of NZ_WJWV01000001.1, from coordinate 1,715,783 downwards.
AGCATCAGCCCGCTGCGGACGTGGTCGGCGATGACCCGGAAGCGCACGTCGTCGGTGTGGTCCTTGCCGTAGACGCGACCGGAGACCTCCGACGCCTTCTCGATGACCGGGAAGACCTCGTCGATCTCGTAGAGGTTGTGCTTGCCCTGGAGGAGGTACGCGACCCGCTCCAGGCCCATGCCGGTGTCGATGTTCTTGTTGGGCAGCTCGCCGAGGACGTCGAACTGGTCCTTGGCGCGGACGTTGGTGATCTCCTCCTGCATGAACACGAGGTTCCAGATCTCCAGGAAGCGGTCCTCGTCGACGATCGGTCCGCCGTCGGGGCCGAACTCGGGGCCGCGGTCCACGTAGATCTCGCTGCAGGGTCCGCCCGGTCCGGGGACGCCCATGTGCCAGTAGTTGTCGAGCAGGCCGCGGTCCTGGATGCGCTCGTCGGGCAGCCCGGCGACCTTCTTCCACAGCGCGCGCGACTCCTGGTCGGTGTGCAGCACCGTGACCCAGATCTTGTCGGGGTCGATGCCGAGGCCGCCCTCGTCGACGGATCCGGTGATCAGGCCCCACGCGTGCGTGATGGCGCCTTCCTTGAAGTAGTCACCGAACGAGAAGTTGCCGTTCATCTGGAAGAACGTGCCGTGGCGGGTGGTCTTGCCGACCTCCTCGATGTCGAGGGTGCGCACGCACTTCTGCACGCTCGTCGCGGTGTGCCACGGCGGGGTCTCCTGGCCGAGGAAGTACGGCTTGAACGGCACCATGCCGGCGTTGACGAACAAGAGGTTGGGGTCGTCGAACAGCAACGGCGCCGAGGGCACGACGGTGTGTCCCGCCTTCTCGAAGTGGTCGAGGAATCGGCGGCGGATCTCCGCGGTCTGCATCAGGTTGCCTTCTTGTCGGGTGCGGCCTCGTCGGGGCGGTTCGCCTCGAGGCTCAGGGAGGACTGGGGGTCGTCGGTCAGCCGACGGATGATGTCGCGCTCACGGGTCTGCATGCCGTCCTGCATCTCGGCACTGAACGCCCGCCAGCCGAGGCCGAGCGCCGCGGCCTGGTCGACGAGGCCGGGTGCCGACAGCCGGTAGGCGGCGCGGCGGGTCTTGACGGTGCTGTAGATCCCGGCCGCGGAGCCCGCGACGAACCACACGATGCGCGACCTCATCAGGACCCCAGCCATTCGTCGGAAGGTGACGACGGCCGGGCCGAGCGCACGGCCCGCCGGCCGGCCTGCAGGCGTTCGCGCCGACGGCGACGGAACTCGCGGCGCATCATCGCGGCGATGCGGTCGCGGCTCTCGGCCCGCAGGGCGTGCGCGAAGCCGTGGGCGTACACCGACAGGCGGACGCCCGGGCGACCGAGCGCGGCCTGCACGACCTGCTGCTCGCTCGGAGGGACGACGAGGCGCCCCTCCACGACACGTGGGACGAGCTCGTCGGAGACGACCGCGGCCGGCGCCTCGGGCTCGTGGAGCACGATCTCCGCAGGCCGGGTCACCGCCGGCTCGGGAGCCGGCAGTGCGGTCTCGGCGCGCGTGATGCGGCGCACCGCGCGCACCGCGATCAGGGCAGCGCAGATCGCGACCGCAGCGAGCACTGCGGTCGCCACCAGGATCACGACCTCTGTCGACACGAGGACGAGCCTATCGCGACGACGGCGAGGATCAATGCGCTGGCCGCGGGGCTCAACGGTCGCGCAGGATCTTGCGGATCATCGCGAGCCGTTCGCTGACCCGGGCCTCGAATCCGTGGTCGCCGGGCTCGTAGTAGGTCGCGCCGTCGACGTCGTCGGGTGCGTACTGCTGACCGACCACGCCACGCGGGTCGTTGTGCGGGTAGCGGTAGTCGTGCCCGTGCCCGAGCTTCTTGGCCCCCGAGTAGTGCGCGTCACGCAGCGCGGGCGGCACCGTGCCGACCTTGCCCGCGCGGACGTCGGCCTGTGCGCGGTCGATCGCGACCACGACCGAGTTGGACTTGGGGGCGGCCGCGAGGTGGATCACGGCCTGGGCCAGCGGGATCCGGGCCTCGGGGAAGCCGATCATGGCGACGGCCTGCGCGGTCGCGGTGGCCAGCGGCAGCGCGGTCGGGTCGGCCATGCCGATGTCCTCGCTCGCATGGATCATCAGCCGGCGGGCGATGAAGCGCGGGTCCTCCCCCGCCTCGATCATCCGGGCCAGGTAGTGCAGCGCGGCGTCGACGTCGGAGCCCCTGATCGACTTGATGAACGCGCTGATGACGTCGTAGTGCTGATCGCCCTGCCGGTCGTAGCGGACCGCCGCCTTGTCGACCGCGAGCGCCGCGTCCTCGACGTCGATCTCGGCCTTGCCCTGGGTCGTGGCGGCACCCGCGGCGGCCTCGAGGTACGTCAGCACGCGCCGGCCGTCGCCGCCCGCGAGGCGTACGAGATGGGACCTGGCCTCCTCGGTCAGCGTCACCGCGCCGCCGAGACCACGCTCGTCGGTGAGCGCGCGGTCGACCAGCACGCCGATGTCGTCGTCGGTGAGGCTCTCGAGGGTGAGCAGCAGGCTGCGGCTCAGCAGCGGCGAGATCACGCTGAAGTGCGGGTTCTCGGTCGTCGCCGCGACCAGCGACACCCACCTGTTCTCGACGCCGGGCAGCAGGGCGTCCTGCTGGGACTTGCTGAAGCGGTGCACCTCGTCGACGAACAGGACCGTCTCGACACCGGTCTGCGCGAGGGCCCGGCGGGCGCCGGCGATCGTCTCGCGGACCTCCTTGACGCCTGCGGACACCGCCGAGACCTCGACGAAGCGGCGGTCGGTGTGGGCGCTCAGCAGGCTCGCGATCGTGGTCTTGCCCGTGCCGGGCGGGCCCCACAGCAGGATCGTGAGCGGCTGGTTGCCGTCGATCATCTGCCGCAACGGGGAGCCCGGCGCGAGCAGGTGCTGCTGGCCCACGAGCTCGTCGAGCGAGCGCGGCCGCATGCGTACGGCCAGCGGCGCCGAGGAGTGGGTGTTGCCGCTGAGGCTTCCCCCACCGCTGCCCGTCGTCGGCGGAGCGTCCGGGATGTCGAACAGGCCGTCGGAGCTCATGCCCCGAGCCTAGTTGCCCCCACCGACCCCCGCCCCCGCCCATCACCCGATTCCCAGGAGAACCCCGGTTTCCTCACCGGGTCACGCAGGAACCCGGCACCCCTCCCCCGTCGCAACAGGGGTGAGGTGCCGGGTTCCGGGGTTCTCCTGGGAATCCGCGCCCGAGGTACGCGTCAGGCCTCGGGAGTCTCCGCCTTCGGCTTCCAGTCGACGCCGGCGTCGCGGCGCTGCTCGGGCGTGATCGGCGCGGGCGCCGCGGTCAGCGGGTCGTAGCCGCCGCCGGACTTCGGGAACGCGATGACCTCACGGATCGAGTCCGCACCGGCGAGCATCGCGCAGATCCGGTCCATGCCGACCGCGATGCCGCCGTGCGGCGGGGCGCCGAAGGTGAACGCGTCGAGCAGGAAGCCGAACTTCTCCTGCGCCTCGGCCTCTTCGATGCCCATGACCGCGAACACCCGCTTCTGGATGTCCTCGCGGTGGATACGGATCGACCCGCCGCCCAGCTCGCTGCCGTTGCAGACGATGTCGTACGCCCAGGCGAGCGCGTTGCCCGGATCGGTGTCGAACGTCTCGAGGTCCTGCGGCGAGGTGAACGCGTGGTGCACCGCGGTCCACGCGCCCTTGCCGACCGCCACGTCACCGGACGCCACCGCGTCACCGGACGGCTCGAACAGCGGCGCGTCGACGACCCAGACGAACTCCCAGGCGTTCTTGTCGATCAGGCCGCAGCGCTCGCCGATCTCCAGGCGGGCAGCGCCCAGCAGGCCCCGAGTCGCCTTCGTGGCACCGGCGCCGAAGAAGATGCAGTCGCCCGGCTTCGCGCCGACGTGGTCGGCCAGGCCGGCTCGCTCGGCGTCCGACAGGTTCTTGGCCACCGGACCGCCGAGCTCGCCGTCCTCGGAGATCGTGACGTACGCGAGACCCTTCGCACCACGCTGCTTGGCCCACTCCTGCCACGCGTCGAACTGCCGACGCGGCTGGGAGGCTCCGCCGGGCATGACGACCGCACCGACGTACTCGGCCTGGAACACCCGGAACGAGGTGTCCTTGAAGAACTCGGTGCACTCGACGAGCTCCTGGCCCATGCGCAGATCGGGCTTGTCCGAGCCGAAGCGGCGCATCGCGTCCGCGTACGTCATGTGCGGGATGGGGGTCGGCACCTCGTAGCCGATGAGCGACCACATCGCGCGGATGATGTCTTCCATCAGCTCGATGACGTCGGCCTGCTCGACGAAGCTCATCTCGATGTCGAGCTGGGTGAACTCGGGCTGGCGGTCGGCGCGGAAGTCCTCGTCGCGGTAGCAGCGCGCGATCTGGTAGTAGCGCTCCATGCCGCCGACCATCAGCAGCTGCTTGAACAGCTGCGGGCTCTGCGGCAACGCGTACCAGCTGCCGGGCTTGAGCCGGGCCGGGACGAGGAAGTCACGGGCACCCTCAGGGGTGGAGCGGGTCAGCGTCGGTGTCTCGATCTCGACGAAGTCGCGCCCGGCCAGCACCTCGCGAGCCGCGGCGTTGACCTTGCTGCGCAGACGGATCGCCGCTGCGGGACCCGAGCGGCGCAGGTCGAGGTAGCGGTACTTCAGGCGCGCCTCCTCGCCCACATCCACGTGGTCGTCGATCGGGAACGGCAGGGGTGCCGCGGCGCTGAGGATCTCGACGTCGTCCGCGATCACCTCGATCTCACCGGTCGGGATCGCGGAGTTCTCGTTGCCCGCGGGCCGCTGCTGGACGGTGCCGACGACCTTGATGCAGTACTCGGCGCGCAGCTGGTGCGCGACCTCCTCGCGGACGACGACCTGCACGACGCCCGAGGCCTCGCGCAGATCGATGAAGGCGACGCCGCCGTGGTCTCGCCGACGCGCGACCCATCCGGCGAGCGTGACCTGTTGGCCGATGTTCTCGGCGCGCAGGCTTCCGGCGTCATGGGTGCGGATCACGTGTTCTGCTCCTTGGGGGAGATCGAGGGGGTCAAGTCGATGGTAGGTGGCATCCACTGGTCCGGGTCGGCGTCGACCTGGTCACCGCTGCGGATGTCCTTGACGGCGGACGGCGGGAACCAGACGTACGGGATCCCGCGCTTCTCGGCGTTCTGGATCTGCTTGCCGAACTTGTCGGCCTTCGCGGCGACCTCCGTGGGGATGCCGCGCGCCCGCAGACGTCCGGCGATCGCATTGCTCTCGGCGCGCGAGTCCTCCGAGTCCACCGCGACGAGCACCGCGGACGGCACCGAGCGGGACGCCGACAGGCCGAGCGGCACGAGCAGGCGCGAGACGCCGAGCGAGATGCCGACGCCGGGGTACGTCGAGCGGCGGTCCTGCGCGAGCTGGTCGTAGCGGCCGCCCGAGCAGATCGAGCCGAGGTGCTCCCAGCCGGCCAGCCGGGTCTCGAAGACCGTGCCGGTGTAGTAGTCCAGGCCGCGGGCGATCCGCAGGTCGGCCGTGACGACGACGCCCTCGACCCCTCCGGCCCCCTCGACGACCTGGGCGAGCTCGGGCAGGCCCTCGGCGAGCAGCTCGTGCTCGACGCCGAGCGCCTGCACCCGCTCCACGAAGGAGGTGTCGGTCGTGACGATCTCGGCCAGTGCCAGGACGCGGTCGGCCTGGTCGCCGTCGAGGCCCTGCTCGAGCAGGAGCTCGCGGATCTTGTCCGCCGGCACCTTGTCGAGCTTGTCGACGACCTGCATGACGGCCGCGGGCTGCTCGATGCCCAGGCCCAGGTAGAAGCCCTCGAGGATCTTGCGGTTGCTGATCTGGAGCGTGGGCGTCGGGATCGGCAGCCCGGCCAACGCCTCGGCCATCACGCGGGCGACCTCGATGTCGAAGTGGAACGGCAGCACGTCCCGCGCGACGATGTCGATGTCGGCCTGGGTGAACTCGCGGAAGCGACCCTGCTGGGGACGCTCACCGCGCCAGACCTTCTGGATCTGCCAGCGGCGGAACGGGAACTCGAGCTTGCCCGCGTTCTCCAGGACGTACCGGGCGAACGGGACCGTCAGGTCGTAGTGCAGCGCGAGCTCGGCCGGCTCCCCCTCCGCGGCGGCCAGCCTCTTGACGGCGTAGACCTCCTTGTCGATCTCGCCCTTGCGCAGCAGGACGTCGAGCGGCTCGACCGCACGCGTCTCGATGCCCGCGAAGCCGTGGAGCTCGAACGTGCGGCGCAGGTGGTCCAGCACCTGCTGCTCGACGATCCGCTCGCGCGGCAGGAACTCGGGGAAGCCCGACAGCTTGGTCGCCATCAGGACATCAGCTCCTCGAGGAAGGGGTTGGTCGCGCGCTCGCGGCCGATCGACGTCTGCCCGCCGTGCCCGGGCAGCACGACGACGTCGTCGGCCAGCGGCAGGACGCGATCGCGCAGGCTGTCGAGCATCTGGGGGTGTGAGCCGCCGGTCAGGTCGGTGCGCCCGATCGAGCCGGCGAACAGGAAGTCGCCGGAGAACATGATCTGCGAGACGTCCTCGGGCCCGTCGTAGTCGACGCGGTAGAAGACCGTGCCCGGGGTGTGACCCGGCACGTGGTCGACTGTGAAAGTCAGCCCGTCGACCTCGATCTCGGCGCCGTCGACCGCATCGCGCACGTCGGCCGGCTCGGCGAACTCGGGCATCTCGGTCATGCCCAGCTGGCTCCGCAGCATCGCGGCGGACTGGCCCGAGATCGCGGCCATCGGGTCGCTCAGCAGGTGCCGGTCATCGGGGTGGATCCAGACCGGGCAGTCGTACGTCGCCGCGACGTCCTGGGCGTTCCACATGTGGTCGAAGTGCCCGTGGGTGATGAGGACGGCCTGGGGCCGCAGGTCGTGCTCGGCGACGACCTGGCGCACGCCGTCCATCGCGTCCATGCCGGGATCGACGATCGCACAGCCCGTGCCCGGGCCACGTGAGACGAGGTAGCAGTTCGCCTGCAACGGACCGGCAGGAAATGACGTGAGGAGCACGTGGCACAGGGTACGCGAGGCGGGTGAGATGCCCCGAGCGCGCCTGCACCTAGACTGTGGCTCATGAGCTCTGCGCCCACGAACCCTTGGGGTCGTGTCGACGATGACGGCAACGTCTACGTGAAGACCACCGACGGTGAACGACTGATCGGCCAGTGGCCCGGCGGTGACCCCGCCGAGGCGATGGCCTTGTACGTCCGACGCTTCGAGGGACTCGAGGTCGAGGTCGACCTCCTGGAGAAGCGGCTGGAGGGTGGCACGCTGTCCCCCGACGACGCCGCCAAGGCGATGACGAAGGTGCGTGCGCAGCTCGTCGACGCCCAGGCGATGGGAGACCTCGACTCGCTCGTCAAGCGCCTCGACGCCCTGCAGCCGGCGATCGACAAGCACCGCGAGGAGCGCAAGGTCGAGCGTGCGGCCAAGGTCGCCGAGGCCGCGACGGAGAAGACGCGCATCGCCGAGGCGGCCGAGAAGATCGCCGCGGGCAATGACTGGAAGGCCGGCGCCGACAAGCTCCGCGCCCTGCTGGAGGAGTGGAAGGCGCTCCCCCGTCTCAGCAAGTCCGCCGACGACGAGCTGTGGCACCGCTTCAGCTCGGCGCGCACGACGTACACACGTCGCCGCAAGAGCCACTTCGGCGAGCAGTCGACCCTCCGCGAGGCCGCCAAGGTTACCAAGGAGCGGCTCATCGCCGAGGCCGAGGCACTGTCGACGTCGACCGAGTGGGGTCCGACAGCGGGCAAGTACCGCGACCTGATGGCCGAGTGGAAGAAGGCCGGCTCCGCACCGCGCAACGTCGAGGACAAGCTCTGGAAGCGGTTCCGCGCCGCCCAGGACGCGTTCTTCACCGCGCGGGACGAGGCCAACGCCGAGCTCGACGCCGAGTACGAGGTCAACGCCGAGAAGAAGCTCGAGATCCTCGCCGACGCCGAGAAGCTGCTGCCGATCACCAACGTGGACGCCGCCCGCAAGGCGTGGCTCGACATCGCCGACCGCTGGGAGGCCGCGGGCAAGGTGCCGCGCGCCAAGATCAGCGAGTTCGAGGGCCGGATCCGCAAGATCGAGCAGGCCGTCAAGGACGCGACCGACAGCCAGTGGAAGAAGACCGATCCGGAGAAGTCCGCCCGCGCGGACGACATGATCGGCAAGCTGCAGCGCGCGATCGACGAGGTGGGCGAGAAGATCGCGGCCGCCGAGGCGAAGGGTGACGCCAAGAAGGTCAAGGACCTGACGGCCGACAAGGAGTCCAAGGAGGCCTTCCTCGAGATGGCCAAGAAGGCCCAGGCCGACTTCTCCTGACCCCCGTCCGCTGAGGAGGGGGTTACCGCCCGCTGACGAGGGGGTTACCGCCCGCTGAGGAGGGGGTTACCGCCCGCTCGCGAGGCGGCGCCCACCCCTGTGGACGGCGTGATGGACCGCGCAGGGCTGCATGTACTTGCATGCCCACATGGCGACATTGATCAACGACGGGTTTCCGTTCACGACGGCCCAGGCACCTGAGCTGGGCCTCACCCCGAAGATGCTGCGGCTCCGACTCGACCAGGGGCTCGTCCGTCGCGTCTTCCGCAGCGTGTACGTCGATGCCGCCGTACCCGACTCCCGCAGCGGACGGGTTCGTGCCCTGACGCTCGTCACCCCCGAGAACGCGATCGTCTGCGACGAGACTGCTGCCTGGGTCCGCGGTCTCGACGTGCACGCGCCCGGACGTCGCCGGGACCTCACGCCGTCCATGGTCGTCCGGCACGGCATGGCGAGGGTGGAGCGGCCCGGGAGCATGGGCCGGCAGGCGATCATCTCCAGCGACGACATCGAGTTCGTCGACGGACTGTTCGTCACCACGTCGCTGCGCACCACGTCGGACCTGCTGAGGCGCATGTACCGCCCGTACGCATTGGCCGCCGCGGACGCCTTCGCCCACGCAGGACTGATCGACGTCGACGAGCTCGCTGAGTACGTCGCTCGGCTCAAGGGATACCGGGGCATCGTCCAGGCACGCAGCCTCGCCGCGATCGTGGAGCCCAAGACGCAGTCGCCCGGCGAGTCCTGGCAGCGGCTGCGCATCCTCGATGCCGGCCTGCCACCACCTGAGCCCCAGTTCGAGGTCATCGACGACTTCGGCCGGTCCTACTTCATCGACCTGCCGTACCCGGACGTGCTCGTCGGCACCGAGTACGACGGCCGTGAGTTCCACACAGACGAAGTTCACCGTCGACACGACCAGGGACGCCGCGACTATCTCTCGGAGCTCTACGGATGGCAGTGGGTCATCGGCACACGAGAACGCATCTTCGGCGACGACACATCGTTCGAGCACGAGCTGGGCGAGGCGCTCGGGATCACGCCCTTGTCCCGGTGGTGGGGAACGGGGCAGCGGCGCCCTCGCCGCAGGGCGGCGCGGGCCTCGTGACGGGGCCGGAACCCGCTCCTCGCGGGGCGGGAAGGGCCTCGTCAGCGTTATTGGGTGAGGCGGTAGACGTCGAAGACGCCTTCGACGGTGCGGACGGCGCTGAGGACGTGGCCGAGGTGCTTGGGATCGGCCATCTCGAAGGTGAACTTGGACTTGGCCACCCGGTCGCGACCTGTCGACAGGGACGCCGACAAGATGTTGACGTGCTGATCGGAGATCACGCGCGTGATGTCGCTGAGCAGACGGGGCCGGTCGAGTCCCTCGACCTGGATCGCGACGAGGAACGTGCTCTTGCCGGTCGGCGCCCACCGCACGGCCACCAGGCGCTCGGGCTGGCTCCGCAACGAGATCAGGTTGGCGCAGTCCGCCCGGTGGACCGACACACCGTCGCCGCGGGTCACGAAGCCCTCGATCGCATCGCCGGGCACGGGCGTGCAGCACCGGGCGAGCTTGACCATGACGTCGTCGCCCTCGAGACCCTCGACGATGACCCCGGCGTCGCGCGGATCGGCACGACGCCTCGAGCCGATGCTCGGCAGGGTCGTCGCCTCGGCGAGATCCTCCTGCGCACCCTCGCGGCCGCCCGCGAGGTCGATCACGCGCTCGACGACGCTCTGCGCGCCCACGTTGCCCTCACCGACGGCCGCGTACAACGTCGACACGTCGGGCAGGTGGAGCTCGGCAGCGACGGTCGCGAGCGTCTCGTGCTTGAACAGACGATGGAGCGGCAGGCCCTCCTTGCGCATCTGCTTGGCGATGAGGTCCTTGCCGCGCTCGATGGCCTCCTCGCGACGCTCCTTGGTGAACCACTGGCGGATCTTGTTGCGCGCACGGGGGCTGACGACGAACTCGAGCCAGTCGCGGCTCGGGCCCGCGTCGGGCGACTTGGACGTGAAGATCTCGACGACGTCGCCGCTCTCCAGCGTCGACTCCAGCGACACCAGGCGTCCGTTGACCCGCGCGCCGATGCACGCGTGCCCGACCTCGGTGTGCACCGCGTACGCGAAGTCGACCGGCGTCGCCTTGGCCGGCAGCTGGATCAGGTCGCCGCGCGGCGTGTACGCGTAGACGCCGGCGTTGTTGATCTCGAAGCGCAGCGAGTCCAGGAAGTCGACCGAGCTCTCGGTCTCGGACTGCCAGTCGAGCAGCTCGCGCAGCCACACCATGTCGCTGCTGTCGGGTGCCTTGCCGCCGGTCTTGACGCCGCCGGCCGCATCCTCCTTGTACTTCCAGTGCGCCGCAACGCCGTACTCGGCCCGGCGGTGCATCGCGTAGGTGCGGATCTGCAGCTCGACGGGCTTGCCCTGCGGGCCGATCACCGTGGTGTGCAGTGACTGGTACATGTTGAACTTCGGGACCGAGATGTAGTCCTTGAACCGTCCTGGAATGGGGTTCCACCGGGCGTGCAGCACGCCGAGGACGCCGTAGCAGTCGGCCACGGTGTCGACCAGGATGCGCACCCCGACGAGGTCGAAGATGTCGGAGAACTCCCGGCCGCCCAGCAGCATCTTCTGGTAGATCGAGTAGTAGTGCTTGGGCCGGCTGGAGACCGTGGCCTTCAGCTTGACGTGGCGCAGGTCGGACTCGACGTCGCTGACCACCCGCTCGAGGAACTGCTCGCGCGACGGCGCGCGGTCGGCGACGAGCCGGACGATCTCGTCGTAGACCTTGGGGTGCAGCGTCGCGAACGCGAGGTCCTCGAGCTCCCACTTGATCGTGTTCATGCCGAGGCGGTGGGCCAGGGGCGCGAAGATCTCGATCGTCTCGCGCGCGATCCGCTCCTGCTTGTCCTGACGCAGGTAGCGCAGCGTGCGCATGTTGTGCAGGCGGTCGGCGAGCTTGATGACCAGCACGCGGATGTCGCGGCTCATCGCCACGACCATCTTGCGGATCGTCTCGGACTGGGCCGAGTCGCCGTACTTGACCTTGTCGAGCTTGGTCACGCCGTCGACCAGCTGGCGCACCTCGTCACCGAAGTCCGCGGACAGCTGGTCCAGCGTGTAGGCGGTGTCCTCGACCGTGTCGTGCAGCAGGGCCGCGCACAGGGTCGGGGCCGTCATACCGAGCTCGGCGAGGATCGTGGCCACCGCGAGCGGGTGGGTGATGTAGGGGTCGCCGCTCTTGCGCTTCTGCCCGTCGTGCATCTGCTCGGCGATCCGGTACGCCTTCTGGAGCACCGCGATGTCGCCCTTGGGGTGGGTCGACCGGTAGATCTTGATCAGCGGGTCGAGCACCGTGTCGGGCGAGCTGCCCTTGCTGCCGCCGATGCGGGCGAGACGGTTGCGGACGCGCGCAGACGCAGGAGCCGAGTCGTTCTTCGACTCGACCGCCGGTGCTTCGGTGCGATCAGCCACGCGCTCTCCTCACTGTCTGTTCAGTCTAGTCGGCCGCCGGTCATGCAGCGGTCAGAGGAGCTCGCCGAGCAGGGTCGCTGCGGCGCCGAGCACGAGGATCGCGACCAGCACGAGCGCGACGATGCGGACCTGGTGGGGGTTCATGGCTCTCGATTCGTCAGGGGTCAGTACGTGCGGAGGGCTGCGCAGCCGGTCGGCGCGAGCCGTTCGGCCCCGCCGAGCTCGGAGATCTCGATCAGGACGAGGTTGCCGGCCACGACTCCCCCGGCCTGGGTGACCAGGTCCGTCGCAGCGGCCATCGTGCCGCCCGTCGCGAGGATGTCGTCGACCACGAGCACGCGGGATCCCGACACGATCGCGTCGAGGTGCATGTGCAGCGAGGCCGAGCCGTACTCCAGGTCGTACGACGTGGAGTGCGAGGCGGACGGCAGCTTGCCGGGCTTGCGGACCGGGACGAACCCGGCTCCGATGCGAAGGGCGATCGCCGGTCCGAAGATGAATCCGCGCGCCTCGATGCCCAGCACTGCGTCGACCGGACCGAAGCCCTCGGCGAGATCGACCAGGCCGTCGACGACCGCGGCGAGAGCCTCGGCGTCCGCGAGCAGCGGAGTGATGTCACGGAACGTGACACCCGGCTCCGGCCAGTCGGGAATCTGTCGTACGAGCCGGTCGATCGTGGCATCCAGGTCGGTCATGCAGGTCCTCTCGCGGGCGGGTGCTGGGCGATCGGGCTCGTCAAAGCCCACCGTCCAGGGTACGAGCCTACGAACCGCCCTTGCCGCGCTGGGACCGGGGCTTGCGACTGGGCTGCGCCCGCTTGGCCGCGGCCGACGGTCGCACCGTCCGTGCGGGGGCCGGCGCGCCGGCCGGGACGGGGGTCTCGCCCTCCCGGGCCTCCTTGGCCCGCCGTGCCATGACCCTCGCGGCCTGCGCCTTGATCGCCGGCTCGCGCTCCTTGAGCTGCGAGGCGAGCGGCGTCGCGATGAAGATCGAGGAGTACGCACCGGCGAGCATGCCGACGAACAGCGCGAGCGCGAGGTCCTTGAGCGGACCGGTGCCGAGGATGAAGACACCCGCGAACAACAGGGCAGCGACCGGGAGCAGGGCCGTGATCGAGGTGTTGATCGATCGGACCAGGGTCTGGTTGAGCGCCAGGTTGGCCTGCTCGGCGTACGTCCTGGTGGTCGAGGTCAAGATGCCCTTCGTGTTCTCGCGGACCTTGTCGAACACCACCACGGTGTCGTACAGCGAGAAGCCGAGGATCGTCAGCAGTCCGGTGACCGTCGCCGGGGTGACCTCGAAGCCGGACAGCGCGTACACGCCTGCGGTGATGACCAGGTCGTGGATCAGGGCGACGATGCCGGCCACCGACATCCGCCACTCGCGGAAGTACGCCCAGATGAACACCACGACGATCAGCAGGAACACGATCAGGCCGGTGAGGGCCTTGGTCGCGACCTGTTTGCCGTACGTGGGTCCGATGAGGTTCTGGCTCACCTCGGTCGCGCCGGCCTTCTTCAGCGAGTCGGTGACCTGGGTGGCCTCGTCCTGCGTCAGGGCGCGGGTCTGGATGCGGATCGTGTCGTTGCCGGACGTCTGCACCGTCGGGTCGCCCGCATCGGGCACCCCGGCGTCCTCGACGGCCTGGATCATCGCGTCGGAGGACTGGACGTCGGCGACCGCGACCTTCGCGGTGAACTCGACGCCACCCTTGAACTCGACGCCGTAGTTGAAGCCGCGCACCATGAACGCGAGCGCTGCGACGACGACGATCGCCGCCGAGATCGCGTAGAAGAGCTTGCGCCGGCCGATGAAGTCGAACGACACGCGTCCTTCGTAGAGGTTGTGCCCGAACGTGCTGATGCGGCTCATCGGCTGACCTTCTCTGCCTTGTTCGGTTGCGTGCGCGCGATCTCGGTGACCTTGCGGCCGGTGATGCCCAGGTGACTCGCGTCGAGCCCGGACAGCTTGTGGCCCTGACCGAAGAACTTCGTCCGGGCCAGCAGCGAGACCAGCGGCTTGGTGAAGAAGAACACGACGAACACGTCGATCAGCGTCGTGAGGCCGAGCGCGAACGCGAATCCGCGCACGACACCGATCGCGAAGATGAACAGCGTGATCGCGGCGATGATCGAGACCGCGTCGGCGGCCAGGATCGTGCCGCGGGCGCGTACCCAGCCGGCCTCGACGGCCAGGCGCAGCGACTTGCCGTCACGCACCTCGTCGCGGATGCGTTCGAAGAACACGATGAACGAGTCCGCGGTGATGCCGATCGCCACGATCAGTCCCGCGATGCCCGGCAGCGTCAGGGTGAACCCGACGCCCTTGCCGAGCAGCAGCACCATGACGTACGTCAGGGCCGACGCCACGGCCAGCGAGCCGATGATGACCAGGCCCAGGCCGCGGTAGTAGAACAAGCAGTAGACGATGACCAGGAGCAGGCCGATCACGCCCGCGACCAGACCGGCATCGAGCTGCGTGCCGGCAAGCGACGGGCCGATCTCCTCGCTGCCGTTGACGGCGAACGTCAGGGGCAGCGCGCCGAACTTCAGCTGGTTGGACAGCGCCTTGGCCGAGTCGGCGTTGAAGCCGCCGGTGATCTGCGAGACGCCGTTGTTGATCGGCGCCTGTGACGCGGGCGCCGTGATCGTCTCACCGTCGAGCACGATCGCGAACCGGTTCTGGCCCGGGGTCAGCGCGGTGGTGACGGTCTTGAAGGCCGACTTGCCCTCACCCTTGAGCTCGATGCGCACGCTCCACTCGGCACGCTGCGCGTCGTACTGGGGCTCGGCGCTCTTGATGTCGGAGCCGGGGATGACCGTCGGGCTGAGGATCTGCACCTCGCCGTTGGACGTGTCACAGGTGACCAGAGGCTTGCCGGCGACATCGTCGACGTCGACGCCCTCGGGGTTGCACACGAAGCCGGCCGCCTCCTTCTGCAGCGCGGCGATACCGGCCTGGTACGCCTTGGGCAGCGTCTGGACCCCCTGCAGCTCGGCCTGGATCATCTGGTCGAGCGTGAGCTTGCTCCAGTCGATGCCGTCGATGATCTTCTGCTGGGCCGCAGCGTCCTTGGCCGCGAGCGGCTTGGTCGCGCTCGGCAGGTTGCCCGCCCACAGCAGTCGGAACCGCAGCTGGGCGGTCTTGCCGACCTCGTCGACGATCCCGGCCTTGCGCTCACCGGGGATCTCGATGATGACCTGGTCGTTGCCCTGGGTGGTGACCTCGGCCTCGGTCACGCCTGTCGCGTTGACGCGCTGGTCGATGATGTTGCGCGCCTGGTCGAGCTTGTCCTTGGTGACGTCACCCTCGGTGGCCTTGGCTTGCAGGCTGATGCGCGTACCGCCCTCGAGGTCGAGCCCGAGCCGCGGCTGCCACGCACTGTCCTCGCCCTTGTCGGTGCGGAGGTTGATCAACGCGACCAGTGCGTAGAGCGCCACGAGCACGACCAGGAACAGGGTCAGCGTCCTCTTGGGACGAGGAAGCGAAGAGCTGCGCTGCGGGGATTTTGCCATCAGCTGTCTGTGCTCGATTCAGGCTCGGTCTCGATCTCGTCGGCGATGATGCGCGAGACCGCGTGGCGGTTGACGGTGATCACGGTCCCGGGCGCGACGAGCAGCTCGACGGTCTCGTCACCGATCGTGACGGTCTCGCCGAAGATGCCGCTGGCCAGCATGACCCGCTGACCCGGAGCGAGCCGGCTCTGCAGCCCTTGGAAGTCGCGCCGTTGGGCACGTGCCGGCCGAAGGACCAGGAACCAGAAGGCCAGGACCAAGATGGCAATCGGCAGCAGGGTGGATGCCCAGTTTTCCACGGTGAATCTCCCGTAACGGTGGTGTGACCCGACATCGTCGGGCATGGCCGGAGGGCCGCCGGATAGTTTAGCCCGGCAACCTTCGCAGCATGACACGCGTCACGGTGTGGCGTTACGGCGAGTCGTCGGGCAGCGGGAGCTGATCGAGTCCGGCAGGGGCCGACAGGCCCAGATGGCGCCAAGCCGCGGGCGTCGCCACGCGTCCGCGCGGGGTGCGCGCCAGGAATCCGAGGCGTACGAGGAAGGGCTCGGCGAGCTCCTCCACGGTCTCGCGCTCCTCGCCCACCGCGACCGCGAGGGTCGACACGCCCACCGGCCCGCCGCCGAAGCTGCGGCACAACGCGTCGAGCACCGCACGATCGAGGCGGTCCAGGCCGAGCTCGTCCACCTCGTAGAGCGAGAGGGCGTCGCGGGCCACGTCGTGATCGATGACTCCCCCGGCGCGCACCTCGGCGAAGTCGCGGACTCGGCGCAGCAGCCGGTTGGCGATGCGCGGGGTGCCGCGCGAGCGGGAGGCGATCTCGCGCCCGCCATCGTCGCTGACGTCCAGGCCGAGCAGCCCGGCCGACCGCACGACGATCCGGTGCAGCTCTTCGGGGTCGTAGTAGTCGAGCTGCGCGGTGAAGCCGAACCGGTCGCGCAGCGGGCTGGGCAGCAGACCCGCCCGCGTCGTCGCGCCGACCACCGTGAACGGCGGGATCTCCAGTGGGATCGCGGTCGCGCCGGGACCCTTGCCGACTATGACGTCGACGCGGAAGTCCTCCATCGCCATGTAGAGCAACTCCTCCGCGGGCCGCGACATGCGATGGATCTCGTCGATGAACAGGACGTCGCCCTCGTTGATGCCGGACAGGATCGCCGCGAGGTCGCCCGCGTGCTGGATGGCCGGTCCGCTGGTGATGCGCAGCGGCGCCGAGAGCTGGGTCGCGATGATCATCGCGATGGTCGTCTTGCCGAGCCCGGGCGGACCGGACAGCAGGACGTGGTCGGGGGTGCGTCCGCGGCCCATCGCCGCCTCGAGCACGAGCGACAGCTGCTCGCGCACGCGTTCTTGGCCCACGAGCTCGTCGAGCGTGCGGGGACGCAGGGCCGCCTCGAACGCGCGGTCCTCGGGGCGCGCCTCGGCCACGATCGCCTCGAAGGCCCCGTCGTCGTACGCCTCGTCGTGATCGCCGTGCATCAGCGGGTCTTCGCAAGCGAGCGCAGGGCGTCGCGCAGGATCGAGGAGACGTCGGGGTCGGCGCCTGCAGGCAGGTCGGCGGACACCCGGTCGAGGGCCGCGTCGGCGTCCCTGGTCGACCAGCCGAGGCCCAGCAGGGCCTCGTGGACCTGGGACCGCCACGCGGGCGCTCCGGCGGCCACGGTCGTGGTGACGCCGACCCGGTCCTTGAGCTCGACCACGATCCGCTCGGCACCCTTGCGGCCGATGCCGGGGACCGTGGTGAGCGTCGCGAGATCGCCCTGGCCGATCGCCTGACGCAACCGGTCGGGATCGAGCACGGCCAGCATGGCCTGGGCGACCTTGGGGCCCACACCGCTCGCGGTCTGCACCAGCTCGAACATGTCGCGCTCGTCGGGGGTCGCGAAGCCGAAGACGGTCAACGAGTCCTCGCGCACCACCATCGAGGTGGACAGCTGCACCTCGGTGCCGATGCGCAGCGTCGCGATCGTGCCGGGGGTGCACATGATCTGCATGCCCACTCCCCCGACGTCGATGACGGCGGAGGTGAGGGTGACGGCGGCGACCGGGCCGCGGACGTGGGCGATCATCGGGGACCTCTCGTGGGGGTGGCGCGGGCCGCGGCGACGGCGAGCTCGAGCCGGTTCTTGGCGCCACCGCGCCAGATGTGGCAGATCGCGAGCGCGAGCGCGTCGGCCGCGTCCGCGGGCTTGGGCGCCTCGGTGAGCCTCAGCAGCCGGGTGACCATCTGCGTGACCTGGGCCTTGTCAGCGCGGCCGCTGCCGGTGACGGACGCCTTGACCTCGCTCGGCGTGTGCAGGTGCACCGGGATGCCGTGCCGGGCTGCGACGAGCATCGCGACACCACTGGCCTGGGCCGTGCCCATGACCGTGCTGACGTTGTGCTGGCTGAAGACGCGCTCGACCGCGACCACGTCGGGACGGTGCAGCAGCACGTCCTCCTCGATCGCCTGCTCCAGCCGGTGCAGCCGCCGCGCGGTGTCGAGGTCGGCGGGCGTGCGGTAGACGCCCACGTGCACCATCGTCAGCGGACGTCCCACCGTGCCGTCGACGACGCCCACACCGCAGCGGGTGAGACCCGGATCGATGCCGAGGACCCTCATGCGGGACCCGTCACCCAGATAGAACGCATGTTCGACAGCCTAGACCGCTCCCCCGTCACGCGGACGGCGACGCGCCGCAGGGCAGCCGCCCCGGGATCACTCGACCTGCGCCATGACCTCGTCGGAGGCGTCGAAGTTGGCGAAGACGTTCTGCACGTCGTCGCAGTCCTCCAGCGCGTCGATGAGCTTCATGATCTTGGTCGCCGCCTCGACGTCGACGTCGACCGTCATGGAGGGCACGAACGACGCATCGGCCGAGTCGTAGTCGAGCCCGGCCTCCTGCAGCGCGGTGCGGACCGCGACCAGGTCGGTCGGCTCGCTGATGACCTCGAACGATCCGTCGTGGTCGTTGACCTCCTCGGCACCCGCATCGAGCACCGCGAGCAGGACGTCGTCCTCGTTGGTCGGACCGCCCTCCTGATCCCGCGGGACCATGATGACGCCCTTGCGGTTGAACATGTAGGACACCGAGCCCGGATCGGCCATCGTGCCGCCGTTGCGGGTCATCGCGGTGCGCACCTCCATCGCGGCGCGGTTGCGGTTGTCGGTCAGGCACTCGACCAGCAGCGCGACGCCACCGGGCGCATATCCCTCGTACATGATCGTGGTGTAGTCGACCGCGTCGTCACCCACACCGCCGCCGCGCTTGACCGCGCGGTCGATGTGGTCCTTGGGCACCGAGGACTTGCGGGCCTTCTGGATCGCGTCGTAGAGCGTGGGGTTGCCGTCGGGGTCAGGACCACCGATGCGCGCAGCGACCTCGATGTTCTTGACCATCTTGGCGAACATCTTGCCGCGCTTGGCGTCGACGATGGCCTTCTTGTGCTTCGTGGTCGCCCACTTGGAATGGCCTGACATGGCGCTGCCCCTTACGTACGGATGACGGTCTACGACTGCTTGACGAGGTCCACGAAGTAGCGATGAATGCGATCGTCGCCCCCCACCTCGGGGTGGAAAGAGGTCGCCATCAGGCTGCCCTGTCGGACGGCGACGATTCTACCGGCTGCCTCGCCCGCCGGGATCGTGGCAAGTGGTTCGACGCCTTCGCCGAGGTCCTCGACCCACGGTGCGCGGATGAACACCGCGTGCACGGGATCGCCGAGCCCGTCGAAGTCGAGCTCTCCCTCGAACGAGTCGACCTGCCGGCCGAACGCATTGCGGCGCACCGTGATGTCGAGGCCGCCGAGGGTCTCCTGACCCTCGGCCGCGTCCTCGAGGCGGTCGGCCATCATGATCATCCCCGCGCAGGTGCCGAACGTCGGCATGCCCGACCGGATGCGGTCGACCAGCGGCTCGAACAGCTCGAACGTCCGCGCGAGCTTGTACATCGTCGTGGACTCCCCACCGGGCAGCACGAGGGCGTCGCAGCGCGCCAGCTCCTCGGGACGGCGGACGCGGACGGCGTCGACGCCGAGATCGTTCAGGACACGCAGGTGTTCGCGGACATCGCCCTGGAGGGCGAACACACCGATGGAGGGGGAAGGCACGCGGCAAGCGTACTGAGCAGGTCCGCGTGACGACGGCGGCGGCGTGAGAGACGAGTCTCCAGGGGATACGCCACCGCCGCCGCTCCCTCACGGAATTCCCTCCCGATCGGGTCCAGCGGAGTGAGTGACCCGGCACGAACGACTGGCGTCCGGCGGATCGAGCTCCCTCTTGCGCCAGCACATGAAGTGAGGCACTCCCATACCCCGCACGTGCTGACGTCTCGCAGCATACTCCCGCGACGTGAAATTTTCGCTACACGCCGCGAGAAGTCGGGCGGATTACCAGCCGCGCTCGGCCAGGCGGTGCGGCTCGGGGATCTCGTCGACGTTGATGCCGACCATGGCCTCGCCCAGCCCGCGCGAGACCTTCGCGATGACGTCGGCATCGTCGAAGAACGTGGTCGCCTTGACGACCGCGGCGGCCCGCTCGGCGGGGTTGCCGGACTTGAAGATGCCCGAGCCGACGAAGACGCCCTCGGCACCCAGCTGCATCATCATCGCGGCGTCGGCCGGGGTCGCGATGCCGCCGGCGGTGAACAGCACCACCGGGAGCTTGCCGGCCTCGGCGACCTCCTTGACCAGGTCGTACGGCGCCTGCAGCTCCTTGGCCGCGACGTACAGCTCGTCCTCGTTGAGCGACTGCAGACGGCGGATCTCGCCACCGATCTTGCGCATGTGCATCGTGGCGTTGGAGACGTCACCGGTGCCGGCCTCGCCCTTGGAGCGGATCATCGCCGCGCCCTCGGTGATCCGACGCAGCGCCTCGCCCAGGTTGGTCGCACCGCACACGAACGGGACGGTGAAGTTCCACTTGTCGATGTGGTTGGCGTAGTCGGCCGGGGTCAGGACCTCGGACTCGTCGATGTAGTCGACACCGAGGGACTGCAGCACCTGCGCCTCGACGAAGTGGCCGATGCGGGCCTTGGCCATGACCGGGATCGAGACCTGCTCGATGATCCCGTCGATCAGGTCGGGATCGGACATGCGCGCCACGCCGCCCTGCGAACGGATGTCGGCGGGCACGCGCTCGAGCGCCATCACGGCGACTGCGCCGGCGTCCTCGGCGATCTTGGCCTGCTCGGCGTTGACGACGTCCATGATGACGCCACCCTTGAGCATCTCCGCCATGCCGCGCTTGACGCGGGAGGTGCCGACCGTGGTTGCCTCAATGCTCACTGCAGTGTCCTTCGTGATGTCACCCGGGATGGTGCTGGAAGTCTACTCCCGATCGCAGCGCCACCTCGACGAAGGACAACTGACGGGACGGGACAAGGCCCCCACCGTCACCCCCGGCTGCGGCGTCGCCGGGTGGCGGGTGCCGCGTGGGCAGCGACCTCGAGCATCTCCCCCACGTCGTCCATCCGGCGGCGCGGTCTGCCCTCACGCACACCGGCCGCCCGCTCGTGCCGGTCGATCTCACGCCAACCGCGGACCCCGATCGTCGAGCCCACCCGGGAGCGCACGAGTCGCCGCAGATCTGCCGCGCTGCCGACCGGGACGTCGAGGGCCCCGGTGTTCGCGTCGCCGATCAGGCGGTCGACGGTCTCCTGCGCGCACGTCTTGTTCGTGCCGATGAAGCCGCTCGGACCCCGCTTGATCCATCCCACGGCGTACGTCCGCGGCATCCCGGCGACCCGGCCGAGCTCATGGGGCACCACCGCGCGTGCGTCGTCGAACGGCAGCCCGGCCAGCGGCGCGCCGCGGTAGCCGATCGACCGCAGCACGAGTCCCGTGCTGATCGCCTCGACGTCGGAGGTCTGCACCGACGTGACGACTCCCGTCGTCTCGACGAGGTCGTTGCGGCACACCCTGACCGCCTCGACGCGTCCGTCGCCCTCGAGCTCGAGCGGCGACGTCGCGAACCGGAAGACGATGCGGCGGGCGCCCGGGCGCGCGGGACGCGACTGTGCGGCCCGGAGCGCAGCCAGCTTCTGCTGCACGATCGGGTCACCGGTCACCGCGCGCAGGTCGTCACCCTCCACGACGATCTCGATGTCGTCGCGGGCGAGGAGCCCGACCAGCTCGGGCAGGGTGAACGCCGCTTGGGCGGCGCCCCGGCGCCCCAGCAGCACGATCTCGCGCACCGCGCTGCCGCGGAGCACCTCGAGCGCGTGGTCGGAGATGTCGGTCGTGGCGAGCCGCTCGGGGTCGGTGGCGAGGATCCGCGCCACGTCCAGCGCCACGTTGCCGTTGCCCACCACGACCACCCGCTCGGTGCTGAGGTCGAACGTCCGGGCCGCGTGGTCGGGATGCGCGTTGTACCAGGCGACAAAGGCCGTGGCCGTGTCGCTGCCGGCGAGATCCTCCCCGGGGATGCCGAGGCGGCGGTCCCGCGAGGCACCCGTCGCGTAGACGACGGCGTGGTGATGAGCTGCGAGCTCCTCGTGGGAGAGGTGGGTGCCGACCTCGACACCCAGCAGGTACGAGAACCCGTCCTGCTCCTCGATCTGCCGGAACAGCCCCTCGATGGACCGGGTGCTCTGGTGATCCGGCGCGACGCCCGCGCGCACCAGCCCGTGCGGTGTCGGCAGCCGGTCGAGGACGGTCACCCGCGTACCGGGCCGCTTCAACAGCTCGTCCGCGGCGTACAGCGCCGCGGGGCCCGCGCCCACGATCGCGACGCGGAGCTCGTCCGTGGTCGCCCGCGGGACGACCGCGGGCACGGGAGCCTGCGCCGGGTGGTCCCGCGGGACGTCGTGGAACATCGCGTTGATGTCGACGAACGGCAGCTGCGCGTCGGTCAGCTTGCCCTGCGGAGCGATCGCCCCCACCGGGCAGGCCGTCACGCAGGCACCGCAGTCGACACACGACACCGGGTCGATGTACAGCATCTCCGCGAGGCCGAAGTCGGGCTCGTCGGGCGTGGGGTGGATCGCGTTGACCGGGCACGCGAAGACGCACGACGCGTCGCCGCAGCAGGCCTGGGTGACGACGTGGGGCACCGCTCAGGCCTGTCCTGCAAAGGCGACCGAGGGCTCACTGCGGTAGCGGGAGGGACGGCCGTCGATGCGGCACAGCTTCCACATCCAGCGCGCCGTCCGCGTCTCGCGCAGGCCGGCCTGGTCGGCGAGCATGCGGACATCCCCGAACAGCTCCTGGAGCCGGGCCCGGGACGCCGGCGACCGCCACCACAGGTCCTTCATGACGCGCCGCGGGATGCCGAACTCCCGGCGGAACGACGCCGACGGCACCATGATCACGTCGCACAGCACCCGCATGATGACCGGGAACAGCATCGCCATCACTCGCTTCTCGATCGGTCCGAGCCGCGGGGCGTTGCGGCGGACGTAGTGGTGGGCGAACGAGATGTGCCGGGCTTCCTCGGCGACGTGGATCTCCATGACCCGCGACAGCACTGGAGGCAGCTCCTGACCGCTGCGCAGGATCGCCTTCTGCGTGTGGTCGATCGGCTCCTCGCCGGCCAGCACCCCGATGAAGAACCCGAAGGGCGCTGCCGACGCCGCCCACGGCAGCAGCCCGGCGATGCGGCGCATCAGCCACGGCATGCCCTCGACCGGAGCCCCGATGCGGTTGACGGTCTCCTGGAACATCTGGGTGTGGTGGCACTCCTCGGTCGCCTCGTGCGTGAGGTAGCGGTACTCCGGGGAGTCGTTGGGCAGCGTGAAGACGTACTGCATGATGCCGCGGATCAGGATGTTCTCGAACTGCAGGCCGACCTTGAGGATGTTGGCCTGGCGCCACTGCCCGATCGCGATGCGCCGCTCGAGCGACTGCGCCTGGTACCACGGGTGCGCGCCGAGGGGATCCACGTCCGCGGGCAGGACCCATCGCGGATCGTCGGACCGGACGGCGAAGTCGGGGTGCTCCCACGGGACGTCGACGAACGCGTCGAAGTGCCGGTCGACCGAGGCCTGCGAGAGCGCCCGGAGGATGTCGGCGTACTGCTCGGGCGACACGTCGACGGGGATGTCGGGCAGATCGGCACTGGGCGGGTTGATCGTCTGGGACATCGAGGCTCCTCGGGCTCGGCGGACCGCCAGCATCGCCCATACCCGGGGTATGTGTCAACGTCGATGTCACATAGTTGATGTCACGGTCCGGCCACCGGAGGGGCCCGGGCTACACGGTGCCGCTCAGGCGCCCATGGCGCTCGGCACTCGCCTGGTTCAGCCCGATGATCTGGACGGACGTGCCCCTGCGCTCGTACTTGGTGGTGATGGCGTCGAGGGAGGCGACCGTCGAGGCGTCCCAGATGTGCGACTGCGACAGGTCGATGACCACCGTCTCGGGGTCGTGGGCGTAGTCGAACTGGGTGTAGAGCTCGTTGCTCGAGGCGAAGAACAGCTCTCCCGTCACGGTGTAGACCGCCCGGGACGAGCCGTCGTCGTCCTGCACGATCGTGCGCTCGGTGTGGGTCAGGTGCGCGACCCGGCGGGCGAACAGGGTCATCGCCGTCAGGACGCCGACCGCGACACCGATCGCGAGATTGCGGGTCAGCACGGTGACGACCACCGTCACGAGCATGACGGCCGTCTCGCTGCGCGGCATCCGACGCAGGGTCGCGGGCTTGATCGAGTGCCAGTCGAAGGTGCCGACGGACACCATGACCATGACTGCGACGAGCGCCGCCATCGGGATGAGCGCCACGACGTCGCCGAAGCCGACGACCAGGACGAGCAGGAAGGCGCCCGCGAGGAACGTCGACAGGCGGGTGCGCGCCCCCGAGACCTTCACGTTGATCATCGTCTGGCCGATCATGGCGCAGCCACCCATCCCGCCGAAGAGTCCCGTGACGATGTTGGCGGCCCCCTGGCCCCACGTCTCGCGGGTCTTGTCCGAGCGGCTGTCGGTGATGTCGTCGACGAGCTTCGCGGTGAGCAGCGACTCCAGGATGCCGACCAGCGCCATCGCGAGCGCGTACGGCGCGATGATCGCGAGCGTCTCCAGGTCGAACGGGACGTCCGGGACGAACCACGCGGGCAGGCTGTCGGGCAGATCGCCCTGGTCCCCCACGTCCGGCACGTCGACCGCCCCGACGACCGTGAACGCCGTCAGCGCGACGATCGCCACGAGGGGCGCCGGCACCACCGAGCTGATGCGCGGGAGGCCGACGATGACCGCGATGCCCACCGCGGTCATCGGGTAGACCGCCCACGGCACGTCGATCAGGTGATCGACCTGCGTCTCGAGGATCAGGATCGCCAGGGCGTTGACGAAGCCGACCATGACCGAGCGCGGGATGAACCTCATGAGCTTCGCGACCCCGGCGAGCGCGAGCAGGATCTGGATGAGGCCGCCGAGCAGGACCGTGGCGATGAGGAAGTCGTAGCCGTGGTCCTTCATGACCGGGGCGATGACCAGGGCGACCGCGCCGGTCGCCGCCGAGATCATCGCGGGAC
This sequence comes from Aeromicrobium sp. S22, assembly GCF_009661045.1. Lineage (NCBI taxonomy): Bacteria > Bacillati > Actinomycetota > Actinomycetes > Propionibacteriales > Nocardioidaceae > Aeromicrobium > Aeromicrobium sp. S22. Next base: position 1,691,091 of record NZ_WJWV01000001.1, on the reverse strand, counting down.
GTCCGCCGAGGAACGAGATCGCGACCGCCATCGTGAACGACGCGAACAGCCCGACACGTGGGTCGACTCCGGCGATGATCGAGAACGAGATCGCCTCGGGGATCAGCGCGAGGGCCACCACCAGCCCAGCCAGCACCTCCACGCGGAGCAGGCGCGGGGAGCGCAGGGCGTTGCGGACGGTCGGCTCGAGCGGGGCGGGCTCGCCGGTGGAGGGTGGAGAGGTCTTCAAGGGGTTCGTCGGCCGCCGTCAGGACTCGAGGCCGGGGCTGTCGACGGTCTGCTTGTAGACGATGCGCATGCGCTGCAGCACCGTGATGAGGCTCGCGAACGCCAAGACCCACAGCGTGAGCTCTCGCAGGATCGGCAGGTCGAACAGGCCGGCCAGACCGGTCATGACCAGGATCGCGACCAGCCGGTCGGAACGCTCCGCGATGCCGCCCTTGGCCGTCATCCCGAGCGACTCGGCCCGCGCCCGGGCGTACGACGTGAGGTTGCCGAGGACCAGGCAAGCGAGGCTCAGGTAGAGATAGATACGGGTGTCGCCGAGATCCGCCTCGGCGTCCGACGTCGTGTAGTAGAGCACGAGACCGCCGAACACGGCAGCGTCACCGACCCGGTCGAGGGTCGAGTCCAAGAACGCGCCCCACTTGGACGGCTTGCCCAGCTTGCGGGCCATGTAGCCGTCCATCATGTCGCTGAAGACAAATGCGGTGATGACCAGGACGCCGACGAAGAACTGACCGCGCGGGAAGAACCACAGTGCGCCCGCGCTCACGCCGATCGTGCCGACGACGGTCACCTGGTTGGGGGTGACGCCGAGTCGCAGCAGCAGGTCGGCGAGCGGGGCCCAGACCTTCGTCCAGAAGTCGCGGAAACGTTCGAGCATGGGTTCGTCTACTCCTTCGCCCAGGCGGCCGCGAGCATCTCGCGGGTGTCGCCCAGCAGCTGCGGCATGGTCTTGGTGTGCCCGATGACGGGCATGAAGTTGGCGTCGCCACCCCAGCGGGGAACGATGTGCTGATGCAGGTGCGCGGCGATGCCGGCCCCTGCAGCCTGGCCCTGGTTGAGACCGAGGTTGAACCCCTGCGGGCTCGTGACCGTGCGCATGACCCGCATCGCCTGCTTGGTCAGCGCCGCGACCTCGGCGGTCTCCTGATCGGTCAGCTCGGTGTAGTCCGCGACGTGGCGGTAGGGGCAGACCAGCAGGTGGCCGGCGTTGTACGGGTAGAGGTTGAGCACCGCGTACGCGGACTCGCCCCGGTGCACGATCAGGCCCTCGGCGTCGTCCAGGGACGGGATCCGGCAGAACGGGCAGTCCGCGGCCGCGGAGGACGCGGGCTTGTTCTCGCCCTTGATGTACGCGATGCGATGGGGCGTCCAGAGACGCTCGAAGGCATCGGGGTCGCCCACGCCGTCCTGCTCGTCGCGCTGGTCCGTCACGCCAAACACCCTAGTCGTCCGCACGCGCTCCCCCGGCACCGACGTGCGGCGCGCCACAGCCAGCGGGATCGCTCCTGCCCTGCCCCTCTGCCGGTAGCCTGCTGTTTCCGTCGTCAGGGGGACTGCGCCAATGAGAAGGACCGTGACCGCCGTCGTGTGCGCCCTCACGGCGTGCGCGGCACTGGCACACCCCGGGCGCAGCCAGGACGCGGGCGCCACCGCCGCCGAGGACGTGCGGCAGGCCGCCGCGACGCCCGCACGCGCCACCATGGTCGTCATCGGCGACTCGATCAGCGCGGCCTACTCCGACACCGGCGCGCCCGAGCGGCGCGCGTGGTGGAGCATGCTCGCCGACACGATCGACGTCGACCCGATCGTGGTGGCCGAGGGCGGAGCCGGCTACCTGCGCCGCGGCACCCGTTGCCGTGGCAGGAGCTTCCAGCAGAGCATCGATGCCCACGCCGCGCTCATCCGCGCCGCCGAGGTCGTGGTCATCGAGGGCGGGGTCAACGACCGGTCGTACTGCCTGACCCGCCGCCGCAACGGGCACGGCGACGCGCCGAGCTCGGCCCAGCAGGTCTCCCGTGCCGTACGCCCCGCGCTGCGCCGGGTCGCCGAGCTGGCCGGCGACGACGCGACCGTGATCGTCACCGCGCCGTGGGGCGGGGCGAGGAAGATCGCCCCGAGTGGGCGCTGGATCCCCCGGATCATCGAGGCGGCCGCGCGCGAGAACGGGCTGGAGTACGTCGACACCGCCACGGACGCGATCCGCCCACGGCACCGCACGCTCGACGGCGTCCATCCCAGCCTCTCGGGCAGCACCGCGATCGCCAAGCACGTCTACTTCCGCAGCAGCCTGCACGAGCGCTAGGAGCCCCAGCGCCCGTGCAGCGAGGTCTCAGACCTGGGCGCGGGTCCGGATCGCCTCGACGATGCGCTCGATCGCGTCGTCGACCGCGACGCCGTTCTCCTGCTCGCCGCTGCGGTAGCGGAACGACACCGCGCCGGCCTCGACGTCGTTGTCGCCTGCGATCAGCATGAACGGCACCTTCTGCAGCTGCGCGTTGCGGATCTTCTTCTGCATCCGCTCGTCGGAGTCGTCGACCTCGACCCTGATGCCGAGGGCCTTGAGCCGCTTCGTGAGCTCGTAGAGGTAGTCGGCGTGGCGCTCAGCCACGGGGATGCCGACGACCTGCACGGGCGCGAGCCACGGAGGGAACGCGCCCGCGTAGTGCTCGACAAGGACGCCCATGAATCGCTCGATCGAGCCGAACTTGGCCGAGTGGATCATGACGGGCTGCTGGCGGGAGCCGTCCGCCGCGACGTACTCGAGGCCGAAGCGCTCGGGCGAGGGCATGTTGAAGTCGTACTGGATCGTCGACATCTGCCACGAGCGACCGATCGCGTCGCGCGCCTGCACCGACACCTTCGGGCCGTAGTAGGCCGCTCCGCCGGGATCCGGGACCAGCTCGAGACCGGTCTCGAGGCACACGTCCTCGAGCACCTTGGTCGCATTGGCCCACTCCTCGTCCGAGCCGATGAACTTGTCGGGCTTGGAGTCGTCGCGGGTGGACAGCTCGAGGTAGAAGTCGTCGAGACCGAAGTCGCGCAGCAGGCTGAGCACGAAGTTCAGCAGGTGACGGATCTCCCCGGGCGCCTGCTCGGGGGTCACGTACGAGTGCGAGTCGTCCTGGGCGAAGCCGCGCACACGGGTCAGGCCGTGGATGACACCGGACTTCTCGTTGCGGTAGACGTGCCCGAACTCGAACAGGCGCAGCGGCAGCTCACGGTACGAGCGCTGGCGCGAGCGGAAGATCAGGTTGTGCATGGGGCAGTTCATCGCCTTGAGGCGGTAGTCCTGACCGTCCACGTCCAGCGCCGGGAACATGCCCTCGCCGTAGTACGGCAGGTGCCCCGAGGTGTAGAACAGCCCCTCCTTGGCGATGTGCGGGGTGCCGACGTACTCGAAGCCCTCCTCGATGTGCCGGCGGCGGACGTAGTCCTCCATCTCGCGCTTGATCACACCACCCTTGGGGTGGAACACCGGCAGTCCCGAGCCGATCTCGTCGGGGAAGCTGTAGAGGTCGAGCTCGGTGCCGAGGCGACGGTGGTCGCGGCGCTGGGCCTCCTCGATGCGGTGCAGATGGGCGTCCAAGGCGTCCTTGGACTCCCAGGCCGTCCCGTAGATGCGCTGCAGCTGCTTGTTCTTCTCGTCACCGCGCCAGTACGCCGCGGCGCTGCGCATGAGCGTGAAGGCCGGGATGCGCTTGGTGGTCGGCAGGTGCGGGCCGCGGCACAGGTCGCTCCACGCGACCGATCCGTCGCGCTTGAGGTTGTCGTAGATCGTCAGGCCGCCCTCACCGACCTCGACGCTGGCACCCTCGGCCGCGTCGCCCGCGGTGGACTTCAGGCCGATCAGCTCGAGCTTGTAGGGCTCGTCGGCCAGCTCGGCGCGCGCGTCGTCGTCGCTGATCTCCCGGCGGTCGAACTTCTGACCCTCCTTGATGATCTTCTTCATCCGCGACTCGATCTTGGCGAGGTCCTCGGGGACGAAGGGCTCCGCGACGTCGAAGTCGTAGTAGAAGCCGTCGGTGATCGGCGGGCCGATGCCGAGCTTCGCCTCGGGGAAGAGGTCCTGCACGGCCTGCGCCATGACGTGCGCGGTCGAGTGGCGCAGGATGTCGCGGCCGTCCGCGGAGTCGATCGCGACGCCCTCGACGGAGTCCCCGTCGGCCAGCTCGTACGCGAGATCCTTCAACGTGCCGCTCACCCGGGCCGCGATGATCTCGGGGGTGTCGGCGAAGAGCTGCCACGCCTTCGTGCCCTGCTCGACGGATCGGGACTCGTGGTCGACGACGATCTGGATGTCCGGCACGGTGCTACCTCTGTTCGGGTCGACGCGCCCTACGGATGGCGCGTGCTGGTTCGGACCACCGTATCGCGGGGGTCCGGGCGCGAGATTTCGGCCTCGCAGTGCAGCACGGGACCACTCAGCCCTTTAATCTCGTACATATGGACAACCGCTTGCCGACCGTCGTGGTCGTCGACGACGCACCCGAGGTTCGAGCACTGGTCCGTACGCACCTCAGGCTCTCGGGCGCCTTCGAGGTGGTCGGCGAGGGCGCGGACGGAGCCGACGCGATCGAGCTCGTCCACCAGTTCCGCCCCGATCTGCTGGTCATGGACATGTCCATGCCCGACCTCGACGGCATCGACGCGCTGCCGGGGGTGCTCGCGGTCTCGCCCACCACCCGGGTCGTGGTCTTCACGGGCTTCGAGGGCGAGGGCCTGGCCGAGCTGGCCCGCTCGATGGGCGCCTCGGCGTTCCTGGAGAAGTCCGTCTCCCTCGACGTGTTGGTCGATCGGTTGCGCGACGTGCACGAGGGCCGGGCCCCTGCGGCGCCACCAGCGCCCGCACCGTCCCTTGCGGCTGTCGGCGAGCAGGTGACCGAGACCGACCGCGAGGTGCTGGACGAGCACCTCGAGCGTTTCCGTGAGGTCTTCGACGAGGCGGCCATCGGCATGGCGACGCTCACGCTGTCCGGCGGCATCGTCCGCGCCAACCGGGCCCTGGGCAAGCTCATCGAGCATCCTCACGAGGACCTGGTCGGTGTCGACTACGCCGCGTTGATGGCCGGACACGGGGAGCTGCTCGACGAGGCGCTCGCCGAGATCCAGCACAAGCAGGTCGACGTGATCCGCGTCGAGCACGGCGTCTCGGGGCTCAGGGAGCGCAAGGTCATGTCGACGCTGGCGCCCGTGCGCGACCGCGCCGGTCTGCCGCTCTACGTCTTCCTGCAGGTGCAGGACATCACGGAGCAGCGCGCCGCAGAGGACGAGCTGCGCCGCAGCGAGGAGCGCTTCCGCCTGCTCGTGGAGACGGTGGAGGACTACGCGATCTTCATGCTGGACCCCCAGGGGCACGTCGTGAGCTGGAACGCCGGCGCCGAGCGCGCGAAGGGCTACCGCGCGGACGAGATCATCGGCCGGCACTTCCGCACCTTCTACAGTGCCGAGCTGCAGGAGTCCGGGCACCCCGAGCGCGAGCTCGAGGCCGCCCTCCGCGACGGCCGCTACGCGGAGGAGGGCTGGCGCGTCCGCAAGGACGGGTCCCGGTTCTGGGCCAATGTCCTCATCACGGCGGTGTTCGACGACGGCGGCAACCACGTGGGCTTCGCCAAGATCACCCGCGACGTGACGTCCCGGCTCGAGTCGGAGGAGTCGCTGCGCCAGAGCGAGGAGCGCTTCCGCCTGCTCGTCGACGCGGTGAGCGACTACGCGATCTTCATGCTCGATCCCGACGGTCACATCGTCAGCTGGAACGCCGGCGCCCAGCGCACCAAGGGCTACACCGCCGACGAGATCATCGGCCGGCACTTCCGGGTGTTCTATCCCCCGGAGCTGCAGGAGGCCCGTCATCCCGAGCACGAGCTCGAGATAGCGCTGCGCGAGGGTCGCTACGGCGAGGAGGGCTGGCGCGTCCGCAAGGACGGCTCGCGCTTCTGGGCCAATGTGCTCATCACGGCCGTCCACAACGACGTCGGCAAGCTCGTGGGCTTCTCCAAGGTCACTCGTGACACGACCACCCAGTACCTCGCGCAGCAGGAGCAGGAGAGCGCCGCCCAGTCCCTCGCGGAGGCCAACGAGGCCCTGCAGACCCTCAACATGCAGCTGCGGCACGCGGCGTCCGACCAGTCCCAGTTCCTCGCGGTGACCGCGCACGAGCTCCGGACGCCGGCCACCGTGCTGGGCGGCTCCGCCGACGTGCTGTCCAAGCACTGGGGTGCCCTGGGCGAGGACGAGCGTCTGACGCTCCTCGACGGCATGACCACCAGTGCTGAGCGCATGCGCCGGCTGCTGTCCGATCTGCTCACGGCCTCGCGGCTCGACGCCAATGCGCTGCGCCTGTCCCCCGAGCCGACGGCGCTGCAGCCGCTGCTCCAGGCCGCGGCAGCCACGGCGCTGCAAGCCGCGAGCAATCAGGTCGTCACGGTTCAGGCGCCCGACGACGTCACGGTCATGGCCGACGGTGCACGACTGGCCCAGGTCGTCGACAACCTCCTGGACAACGCCCTCAAGCACGGTCGGTCGCCCGTCCGTGTGGACGTCACGGTGGCCGGGGGCCAGGCCGAGATCCGCGTGGCCGACGCGGGGCCGGGCGTACGGCCCGACGTCCGCTCACGTCTCTTCGGCAGGTTCGCGACGGGCGACGAGCTCGGCGGCACGGGCCTCGGCCTGTTCATCGTCCGCGAGCTGGCCCGCGCCCAGGGCGGCGACGCGACGTACGAGGATCCGACGCCCGAGCGACCGGGCGGCGCGTTCCTGGTCACCGTCCCCCTGGCCTGAGCCGCGCCGCGGCGGTTCCGCCCACCTGGACGGCCTTCTGTGCCAGATTGTCTCCATGAAGAAGATCATCGGGGTGGTCGTCGGCACGATGCTCGCTGCCACGGCGTGCACGAGCGCCGGCAGCGACGACCGGGAGGACAAGAAGGACGCGGCCGCCAAGGCCGCGGCGAAGCAGCTCACGCGGGACGCCACGACCGTGAAGCCCGCGTGGACGGTCAAGCAGAAGATGCTCGGCCAGCCCGAGGTCGTCGGCCGGACCGCCGTGGCGATCGTGAAGGCTCGCCAGAACGAGCTCGATCTCATCGGCGTGGACACCGCGACCGGGACCGTGACCTGGAAGCATCCGTACAGTCCCGGTGCTCAGGCTCCCGGCTATGCCTTGTCGCCGGTCATATCCCAGGACAAGAACGGCACCGCGTCGGTTGTCCTGCTCGAGCCACCGCGCCCGCTCAGCCTGGACAATCCCGGCTACTGGCTCACGCCCATCGTGGCGCTCGACCCGGCCACCGGGAAGGAGCGGTTCCGCACCCGCAACGTGCTGGCGGCCGTCCCGCTTGAGGAGTGCGACGACGAGGTGGATGCCTGCCTGCGCGCCTCCTACGGTTCCGGCACCGACTACCAGAACCTGCGTCTGGACCTCGAGACCGGACGCCTCGCGGTCGACCGCGATGGCCTCGCGGCCAACCGCCGTTCGATTGCGGACGGAGGGCTGTTCTCGACCGACGACCGCCCCGGCGAGCTGATCGGCGTCGAGAGGGACGGCAAGACCCTGTGGACGACCCCGGTCGAGGAGCTGGCGGGAAAGCACCACACCTCCGACACGGGCTGGAGCGTCGACTGGGACGAGAAGACGGACCGTTACACCGGCTACATCGGCATCGGCATGCCGAAGACCGTGAAGGACCGCGCTGCGGCCGGCAAGTCCTATGACTTCGACCTGGCGTGGAGGACACAGATCTCATTCGACGGCAGGACAGGTGAGCTCATCTGGCGCAAGGACGGCGTCAGGAAGCCGTGCCTGGGCGAGGGCGACGACTCCGATGACTCCGACAACGCCACGCGCGACCCCGTCAGGTGCGCCGTCTCGGGCACGCTGCACTTCGTCAAGGGCAAGCTCCGCACGCCCTCCGGCACCTCCGTCACGGTCCAGGGCTACGACCCGGTGACCGGCAGGACCCGATGGTCTGCGCCTCTCGACCAGGACGCGGCCCACGCATTCCTCCAGGGCGACAACGCGGACCTGACCACGGCTCCCGGCACCCTCGTCGTGCCCACCGCCAAGGGGCCCCGTCTGTACGAGGCCAGGACGGGCACGTCGGTCGCCATGGCCACCGATGACCTGTTCGCCTGCGAGGGCAAGACGGCCACCATCAAGTACGTCATCCCCTTCGACGCCGGCGGGGAGAACGAGAACCGGGAACGCTACGGCGACCCGATGATCGAGCAGTGCGGCCCCGACGGCACGGTCGTCGACCGGCCGATGACCGTCGCGACCGTCAAGGACAGCGCCCAGAAGGTGGATTCCTCGACGTACGTCCTGTCCCGCTCGTCGGGGCTCGTCGGCTACACGCTGCCGAAGGGCTGAGCCCGGTCAGCGGGGCGGGACGACCGGGACGGGCAGCAGGAGGGCCGCCGGCGCCCCCTCGGGCACGGCGGGGCTGACCGGCGCCACCGGGGCCACCCGCTCGTACGGCTGCCCGAGCGGTGGCCGCGGGTCGGCCTCCCCCTTGTTGGGCCACAGGGACATCGCCCGCTCGGACTGCGCCGTGATCGTGAGCGAGGGGTTGACCCCCAGGTTGGCGGTGATCGCCGAGCCGTCGCTGATGTGCAGCCCCTCGTGCCCGAAGACGCGCTGGTAGGGGTCGACGACACCGGTCTCGCGACTCTCGCCGATGACGCAGCCACCGAGGAAGTGGGCCGTCAGGGGCACGCCCGCCAGCTCGCCGATCGAGCTGCCGGGGTGCCCGCCGATCCGCTCGGCGATGTCCCGCGCGACCCGGTCCGCGACCGGGATGTACGGCGGGTTGGGCTCGCCGACTCCTTGCTTGCTCGTCAGCGTGCGTCCGAAGGGTCCCCGCTTGAGGTACGTCGTGATCGAGTTGTCCAGCGACTGCATCACGAGCACCACGATCGACTGCTCGGCCCAGCGCCGCGGCTTGTGCACGCGCAGCGCCCCGCGGAGCCCCAGGACCCGGTAGCCACGGACGACCGCACGCAGGCGGCCACCGGGGCCGGGACGATCGGGCAGCGCCATGTTGATCAGCGCCAGCGCGTTGGACCCGTGACCGTAGCGGACCGGCTCGACGTGCGTGTGCTCGTCGGGGTGGAACGACGACGTGATCGCGACGCCCGGGGTGTAGTCGGCGTCCTTGTCCGCCGAGCGCGCCGACAGGACGGCCTCGGAGTTGGTCCGGCTCAGCTCGCCGATCCGGTCCGAGAGGTGCGGGAGCGAGCGCCGCTTGAGCCGGTGCAGCAGGTTCTGGGTGTTGAGCGCATTGCCGGCGAAGACGACCTGGTCGGCCGTGAAGGTCGCGCGGCGCAGCCGGTTGCCCGTGCGCTGCGTGCGCACCTCGTAGCGCGGTGCCCCGCCCTCGACACGGGGCGCGATCGGCCGCACGTCCGTCACGGTCGTCATGGGGTGGACCTCGGCGCCTGCGCCCTCCGCGAGGTGCAGGTAGTTCTTGACGGTCGTGTTCTTGGCGTTGTGACGGCAGCCCGTCATGCAGGCCCCGCAGTCGATGCAGGTGCGCCGCGCGGGTCCCGCGCCGCCGAAGAACGGGTCCTCGACCTCGACACCCGGCTCGTCGCCGAACAGCACCCCGACGTCGGAGGCGTGGAAGGTGTCCTCCACGCCGTACTCCTTGGCGAGGGTCGACATCAGGTCGTCCGCCACGCTCGTCCCCGGGTACGCCGTGACGCCGAGCATCTTCTTGGCCTGGGCGTAGTGCGGGGCGAGCTCGTCCTTCCAGTCCGTGATGTGCGCCCACTGGCGGTCGCGATAGAAGGGGTCGAGCGGTTCGTAGAGCGTGTTGGCGTACACGAGCGAGCCGCCCCCGACCCCCGTCCCGCTCGCGATGAGGACGTCCTTGAGCAGCGTGAGCCGCATGATGCCGAAGCACCGGGCCCAGGGCGCCCACATGTAGCGGCGCGCGCGCCACGACGTCTCGGGCAGCTCGTCGTCGGCGAAGCGCCGACCCATCTCCAGCACCCCGACGCGGTAGCCCTTCTCGGTCAGTCGCAGGGCCGCGACACTGCCGCCGAAGCCGGATCCGATCACGATCACGTCGTAGTCACGCTGAGTCATGGGTCACACCCTACGGGCTTGTTGACACTCTGCCAATAGCGGACGACACTGGTGCCGTGCCCGCCCCCCGACTGCGCCTCGCGCCCGCCGAGCGCCGCCAGCAGATCATCGACGCGGCGCGGGTCCTCTACTCCGATCGCGCCTACGACGACGTGTCGACCGCGGAGCTGGCCGAGGCCGCAGGTGTCGCCCGGGGGCTGATCAACCACTACTTCGGCGACAAGCGCGAGCTGTTCCTGGAGGTCATGCGGGGCTCGATCCTCATGCCGACCCAGGCACTGCCCGACTACGACGGCCGCACGCTCGAGGAGCGGGCGCGGCTCACGATGGACTGGATCCTCGACGCCGCGACCACGTACGGCCAGGCGTGGGTGGCCGCGAGCGGGGCGGCGAACCTGCACGGCGCCTCCGACGTGCAGGCGGTGGTCGACGAGGCGGACGACCGCGCCGCCCGGCTCGTGCTCGACGCCCTCGGGCTGCCGGACTCCCCCCACCTGCGCGCCCGGCTGCGGCCGATGGCGGCGCTGACCAAGGCCGTCTGCCGCGAGTGGCTGCAGCGCAAGACGTACTCACGCGACGAAGCCCTCGACCTGCTGACCGACAGCGTCCTGCTGTTCGTCCACGACCACGCTCCCACGAAGGAACTTCCATGACCTCGATCGGCATCATCGGATCCGGCTTCGGCGCGATCGCCGTCGCCGTCGAGCTCAAGCGGTCGGGACACACCGACCTGCGCCTGTGGGAGCGCTCGGACGACCTCGGCGGCGTCTGGCGCGACAACACGTACCCAGGTGCCGGCTGCGACGTGCCGTCCCCGCTGTACTCCTACTCGTACGAGCCCAACTCCCAGTGGACGCGGCGCTACGCCCTCCAGGAGGAGATCCACGCGTACATCCGCTCGGTCGCGGACAAGCACGGCATCACCCCACTGGTGCGCTTCGGCGCCGAGGTGGTCGCGGCCGCGTGGGACGAGGACGCCGCGCGCTGGAGCGTCACGTTCTCGGACGGCACCGTGGAGACCGTCGACCTGCTCGTCAGCGCGGTCGGACAGCTCTCGCGGCCCAGGCTGCCCAGCATCGAGGGAGTCCAGTCGTTCACGGGGACCTCGTTCCACTCCGCCGAGTGGGACCACTCCTTCGACGCGACCGGCAAGCGCGTCGCGGTCGTCGGTGCAGGCGCCAGCGCGGTGCAGTTCGTACCCCACCTGGCCAAGGACGCGGCGCAGCTCGTGATGTTCCAGCGCACCCCGAACTACCTCCTGCCCAAGCCCGACAAGCCCTACACCGCGTGGCACCGCGCCCTGTTCAAGGCGCTGCCCATCAGCCAACGCATCGAGCGCGGCGGCATCTGGACGATCATGGAGCAGTTCGCCCGCGGGCTGGACGAGAAGTCCAAGGTCGGTCGCATCAACAAGGCGATCGCGATGCGTCACCTCAACAAGCAGGTCACCGATCCGGAGCTGCGCGCCAAGCTCACCCCCGACTACCCCATCGGCTGCAAGCGGATCCTGTTCAGCAACGAGTTCTATCCCGCCCTCGCCCAGCCCAACGTCGACGTCGTGACCCACGGCGTCACCCGGGTCACCCCGACCGGAGTCGTCGACGACACGGGCGCGGAGCACGAGGTCGACGCGATCGTCTACGGGACCGGCTTCGACGCCCAGGACTTCCTGGAGTCGATCGACATCACCGGCGTCGGTGGCCAGAAGCTCGCGACACACTGGACCGACGGGGCGCACGCGTACCTCGGCATGTACGTCCCCGGGTTCCCCAACCTGCTCGTCACGTACGGCCCCAACACCAACCTCGGCGGCGGCTCGATCATCTACATGCTCGAGGCCCAGGCGCGCCACATGCGCCAGGTCGTGGACCGCCTGGAGGCCGGCAGCTATCGCTCGGTCGTCGTGACCGAGAAGGCCGAGCGGGACTACGACCGCGAGCTCACCCGCCAGCTCGACAGCTCGGTGTGGAGCTCGTGCGACAACTGGTACCGCCACCCGTCAGGTCGCATCACGTCCAACTGGCCCGGTGCGACCCTCCCGTTCGCCAAGGCGACCAAGCACCTCGAGCCGGAGGCGTTCGAGTGGGCGTGAACGCATACCCGGCCGAGCCGTGGGACCTGCACGGCCACGCGTACATCGGCGTGTGGCTGGTGCCGGTCAAGGACCTGCCCGCCCCCCACTCGTCCGCGACGCGGCCCATCACCGTGCTCGGACGCGGGATCGTCTCGGCAGCGTTCTTCGTCTACGAGCGGCCCAGCCCGCTGACGTACGACGAGATCATGTCGACCGTGCTCGTCCGGCAGGGCTGGCGCCCCCGGGTCTCGATCACCCACATCTGGGTCGACAGCGCGGCGTCCCGCGACGGGGGGCGTGAGCTGTGGGCGATCCCCAAGGAGCTTGCGGACTTCGACGTCGAGCCCCACCACGCGTACGACGCGCACGGCATCGGCACGCTGACCGTGCCGCGGGTGCGCCGCTTGCCGTTCCGCCTGCCACTCGGGTTCACCATCGCGCAGGACCGCGCGGGGACCCTGCAGGTCTCCCCCGTGCGCGGCCGCGTCCGGCTCGGCGTCACCCGCGGCCGCTGGTCGTTCGCCGCGGGCGGACCGGTCGGCTTCCTCGCCGGCCGCCGACCGCTGCTCACGCTCGCGGCGCGCCCGTTCCGCCTGATCTTCGGCCGCAGCTGATCGGCACTACGCTCGAGGGATGCGCCGACTTGCGATCCTGACCGCGACCGCCCTCCTGCTCGCCGGCTGCACGTCGGGCGGGGACGACTCGTCGTCCGACGGCGCCCGTGGCGGTGACACCGAGACGGAGGAGTCGGGCAAGCCGTCCGCGACCCGGACGACACCGGTCCCCACCGGACCGGACTGCGCCGACGTCTGGAAGGCCGGGGCGACCCTGCCCCAGGACTACGAGCAGTGCCTGCAGGACGGCGAGCCCGGCCCGCAGGACGAGACGCCGTGCCTCGACGGCACGACCCTGGTGATCTTCGACGACGCGCTGTACGCCGTGACCGGCGGCAGGATCGTCGAGCCCGAGGCCTCCCCGCTGCAGGACACCGAGGAGTTCGGCGCCGCCTTCAGCGCGTGCACCGGCGAGGAGTGAACCTCACCCGGCCGTCGTGACCGCCGTCGCGCGGCGGATGGGGGTGACGGTCGCCGACCGCTCCCCGGCGCCCACCGCGGGTGTCGCGACCGCGCTGACCTCGCCGTTGACCTCCTGGAGGTCCAGGTAGACCGCCATGCAGGCCCTGCACGTCTCGAGGTGGGCGTGGACCTTCTCCTGGTCCCGCCGGGACGCGGTGCGACGGACCACTGCGGCGAAGTGCTCGCGGACGAAGAGACACGCCTGTCCGGCCGAGTCGTCCGTCGAGCTGACGTGCTGCTGCAGATAGGCCTCGCGCAGCCCCGCTCGGGCCCGGTAGACCAGCGCCGAGACGCTGTTGGGCTTCAGACCGAGGGCCTCGGCGAGCTCCTGGGGCTTGCGACCCTCGACGTCCAGCTGCCACAGGACCGTTCGCCAGCGCTCGGGCAGCGACTCGTACGCCGCGCGGACCGCGTTCCTCTCGAAGGAGTCCAGCTCACCGGCGCCGAACGGGACGGCGCTGTCGATGACGGTGTCGTCGTCCGTCGGCACGACGCGCTTGACGGCCTTGGCCCGACGACCGCACTCGTGACGGACCGCGGTGAACAGATAGGCCCGAAAGGCGCTGTCCGGGCCCTTGCCGCGCTGCAGCAGCCCGAAGATCTGCGCGAACGCGTCGGAGACGACGTCGTCGGACTCGTCGCGCTGGCCCAGGTGCCGGGCCAGGCGGCGCGCGCTGTACACGTACCGGTCGTAGAGGGCGGCGTACGCCTCGGTGCTCCCCTGCCGGGTGAGCTCGACGAGCGCACCGTCGTCGAGCTCCTCGAGCGTCATGTCGAGGGCAGACGAACGATCAAGATCGTGTTCAACCATCACAAGTAATTCCCCTGGGAGATGAGGATCCGACGGGGTGGTGTCGTCACCTCGATGTAACGGCCAGTTGCAGCCAGGAAAATACTTGCACGTAACCGCCGTCTCCGCGCGGTAACCGGGTGTGACGCAGCACTCCCCCCCGCCGGCGGATCGGCTCCGACGTGCCAGGGACCGACGACTCTGCCGTAGACCGAGTGCAGGCGGCAGTGTGCTGGCGAGAGGTGCGGTCACCCGGACCGTGACCGTACCGGGGAGGGACGCGGCGATGACCCCGGAACCGGCGCAGGACGTCCTGGCGATCCGCACGCACGGGCTGGTCAAGACGTTCGGCTCCTTCCGCGCTCTGGACGGTCTGGACCTGGAGGTCCGGCGCGGCGAGGTCCACGGATTCCTCGGGCCCAACGGCGCCGGCAAGTCGACCACGATCCGGGTCCTGCTCGGCCTCCTGCGGGCCAACGGCGGCTCCGCAGAGCTGCTCGGTGGCGATCCGTGGAGGGACGTAGTGGAGCTCCACCGCCGGCTCGCGTACGTGCCTGGGGACGTCGTGCTGTGGCCGGCGCTGTCCGGGGGCGAGGCCATCGATCTGCTCGGCCGGCTCCGCGGGGGCCTGGATGAGACGAAGCGCGCTGCGCTGATCGAACGGTTCGAGCTCGACCCGACCAAGCGGGGCCGCCAGTACTCCAAGGGCAACAGGCAGAAGGTCGCCATCGTGGCCGCCCTGGCGTCCGACGTGGAGCTCCTGATCCTGGACGAGCCCACCTCGGGGCTCGATCCCCTGATGGAATCGGTCTTCCAGGACGAGATCGCGAAGGTCAAGTCGGCGGGGGCGACGATCCTGCTGTCCAGCCACATCATGAGCGAGGTCGAGGCGCTTGCCGACCGGGTCAGCATCATCCGGTCCGGCACCATCGTGCAGACCGGGGCGCTCGAGGACCTGCGGGGGCAGGCCACGGTCTCGGTGAGGGCGACGCTCGCTCGCCCACCCGGCGACGTGTCGACCCTCAGCATCTTCCGCGATGCGCACGTCGACGAGCACGGCAGGTTCACCGGCAGCATCGAGTCCACCCGCGTCAGCGAGGCGATGGCGGCCCTGCTGCCGTACGAGATGAGTGGCCTCACCGTCACCCCACCCTCGCTCGAGCAGCTGTTCCTCGAGCAGTACGTGACCGCACCGTCCGGACCAGCCGGGCGATGAGCGCCTTTGCAGGGACGAGACCGCTGCTCCGGGTGTCGGCTCGCCAGGACGCCCGCAACATCGCACCGTGGATCGCCGGTGTCACGGCGCTCTCGGCCTCGTCGGTGCTGGCCTACGCCTGGATCTTCCCGGACCGGGAGGACCGTGAGGCGCTCGCGCGGGCGCTGGGCGGCAACCCGGCCCTGTCATTGATCTTCGGTCCGGCGCGCGACCTCCTGACCGCCGACGGCTTCAACGCCTGGCGGGCCGGCGGCCTCGGCGCATTCTTCGCCGCCCTCATGGCAATCCTGGTCGTGGTGCGCAACAGCCGGGCGGCCGAGGACTCGGGCCAGGCCGAGTTGCTCGCCTCGGGGGTCATGGGCCGTCAGACCCGGCTGGGCGTGGCGGTGACGCTCGGCGTGGTCGCGTCCGTGGCGCTCGGAATCGTCTCGTTCCTCGTCACAGTCGCCTGCGGGGGCGGCGCGGCAGCCACGTGCATCCTCTGTGCGACGTTCACCGGCGCGGGACTGATGTTCACCGGCGCGGCCGCGGTGACCGCCCAGATCTCGTCGGACGCCCGCACCGCGACCAGCCTGGGGGTGGCGACCGCGGGTGTGCTGTACGTGCTCCGTGGCTACCTCGACTCGAGCGGGGCTCCGGGCTGGACCGACTGGGTGACCCCGTTCGGCTGGCTCGAGGCGACCCATCCGGCGACCGACAACCGCGTGTGGCCCCTGCTGCCGGCAGTGGCACTCGCGGTCGTGCTCGTCGCCGTGGCCTTCGCGCTGCAGGAGCGCCGCGACTTCGGGCAGGGCGCTGTCGCCACCCGCCCCGGCCCGGCGCGTGGCGGCTGGGTGACGTCCCCCTGGGGCCTCGCCGTGCGTCTGCATCGCGGGCCCTTGGTGGCCTGGTTCATCGCGTTCGCCGCTCTCGGCGTGGTCTTCGGCAACCTGGCCTCGTCGATCGGTGACGTGCTCGCGGCCAACCCCGCAATGGCCGAGACGATCGCGGGCGGGGCGACCGGCCAGCGGGCCGCGACGCTCGGTTTCATCGTGACCATCCTGCATCTCACCGGCATGATCGCTGCGGTGCTGGGCGTCCAGGTGGCGCTGCGTATGCGTGCCGAGGAGGTCGACTACCGGGTCGAGCCGCTCCTGGCCGGATCGCTGCGGCGCAAGGTCTACCTCGCGAGCAACCTCGTGGTCGCCTTGGCGGGATCCGCACTCGCCATGGCGCTCGCCGGCGTGACCATGAGCATCGTCGGGCCGCGGGAGGACATCTCGGCTCGGGACATCATCGGGCAGGCCCTCGCCACGATCCCAGCGGTCTGGCTGCTGGTCGCCATCGCGTTCGCCGCAGTGGGCGCCGCGCCTCGCATCCGCCTGATCGGGTGGCTGGGCATCGTGGCCTCGTTCGGTCTCACGATCCTCGGACCGACGTTCAAGCTGCCGGACTGGGCGCTCGACATCAGCCCGTTCCGCCACGTCCCGGCTGTCGCAGCGTCCTCGACGGACTGGTCCGGTCTGGCCTGGCTGTGCGTGGTGGCCCTCGCCCTGATGGCCGTCGCCTTTGTCGGCTTCCGTCGTCGCGACGTGCTGTGAGTCCCCTTCGCCGAGATTCAGTCGCGGCCCGCCTGCTCGAACAGCCAGTCGCGGACGGCCGGGATCTTGTAGGCGGGCTCGAACGAGGCCATGTGCTCGGCGACGCCGCCGGGTCCGGAGGCGTCGGTCTCCTGCCCGTCCGCCTTCAGCACGGTGCCGGGCTCGAACGTCGCGAAGTTGGCCGTGTCGCCGTCCCCCAGCAGCTTGTTCGCCGCCGCGTCCAGCCGCCGCTCCGACCACGTCGCGTCCCAGGTAGCCGTGCCGAACGGCACCTTGGCGCGCTTCAGGAGGGCCTGCAGGTCCTTCTGCCCGTCCGTGGACCGGGTGTCACCGCCGGCCGCGATGTAGAGGAACGTCTCCGCGGCCATTCCTTCCAGCTGGCTCTTGTCCCACTGGCCCGACACGAGGAGCTCGGCAGCGAAGAGGTCGGGATACTTCGCCGCCAGATACAGGATCGTCATGCAGCCCATCGACTGGCCGGTGCCGTAGACCTCGTCGTCGTCCACGCTGTAGGTGTCCTCGATCGACTCCATGAAGCGTGCGGTCATCTCGACGTACTCGGTGGTCGAGTAGCCGTCGCGGTCGTCGATGATGACGCTCGGGTACTCGGGCACCAGCACGATGCTCTCGTGCTCCTGCTGGTCTCTGTCACCGGCCCAGACCAGGGCGCCGTACTGCGACAGCGGCGCCGTCACGTCCTGCCCCACCAGGCTCGCGTCCCCGATGAACAGCACCACCGGGTACTCCTTGGTCGTGCTGTAGCCGTCGGGCAGGAAGATGTTGTAGGGCAGCGTCCGTCCGGTCTCGGCGTCCTTGTAGGTCTTCTGCTTGAACTTGCTCTTGACCTGCGCCGCGAGCTCGGTGGCGTCGGCGCTGGCCGACGGGGTCTGCCCACCCGGCGGGCCGGTCGACGTCGAGGCGGGAGCGCGCGACGGCTGGTCGGAGTCGCCGTCGCTCGAGGAGCCGCACGCAGCGACACCCAACAGCAGGGCGCTGCAGGCAGCCGCGGTGAGGCAAGGACGGGAGAACCATGAACGTGTCATGTCGGACTTCCTGACGATCAAGATCGGGGAAGCGGTTCACCACCCCCCGTCCGCCCGCAGGACGAGCAGACCACTTGACTGTCCCGCGGTACCGCGCCGGGCAGGCAGAGGACGAAGTCCTCGCCGCCCCGGGCGCTTGGCCCACGGCGGCGAGCAGGCGCCGTGAGACCTCAGTCCCTCGACGGCTTCTCGCGGCGAAACCAGCTCCAACCGAGCACGGCAGCCGCCAACACCCAGTTGACAACGATCACCCATCCTCTGGATCTCTCGTCGTCCAGCGCCCACGCGAACGTGACCAATGCGGCGAAAACTGCAAGAGGCACGGCATCTCGCCACCACGCCCGCGGGCGCGGCACCCGCCCTCGTCCTACCCACCACGTGGATCGCCGAACGTCCGACCGGTCATTCGGCTCGAGGGACGGCATGTCGTCATGCATCACAGGGTGACGATGCCGTCGCAACCACTGGACTGCCGAAGATCCGTACCCCGATGGGAGCGCATGGCTAGTGCATCGCCTTCCAGTGGCGTCGAGCGTTCAGGAAACCGATGACGCCCACCACCGCGCCCACGCCTGCCCCCAGCCACGACTCCCGTGTGAGTGAGAGGACTGCGTAAACGGTGAACGAGGCTCCAGTCACCATGCCGATCCAGAACAACGGTCTGTCGTGCGGCGAGTAGTACACCTCATCGGGCATGACGTCACCGTATCGGTCCGCGCCCCCGATTCCCTCGAATCAGGGTCTCGCGCACCCCTCTTGCAGTCGAGGCTACTCGTCTGGGAAGTCGCTGAACCGGTCCACTACGCGGCCCTCGCCGTCCTGGACAACCCATGAGCCAATGGGTTTCCCGCTGACCGCCTCGAGCAGCGCCCGTAGGCGTTCCTCCTGAGGATCTTGTGCACGTGCGGCGTGGACGACGGCTCCGACTGGTAGTCCGCGTACACCAGAAACGGCTCGCTGCCCACGCTCAGGACGGACTGTCGGACATCCGCCGCCGCGTCATCGAAACTGCCCCATATGGGCCCAATCATGTTGTCCCACTGCTCGGGGGTCATCACGATCTCGACGTCGCGTCCGGTCTCGCGCAGCCTCAGGGTGATCCGACCGGGCGCAACTTCTCGCGCTGAGCCGATGCCGTCGAGAAACGTCAACAGTCGAGTCCACTGTGCCGCCACGTGGCGATCCCCAGCATCGCCATCCGCGTCATGGGTTCTCACGAACCCATTCATCGTCGGAGAAGGTGGGAGGTCAAGGCCGCACCGGTTCACGTCGGTGGCGCCAAGCCCCATGAGCGGCGATGCGGTGCAGGTAGCCCGATGGAGAAACGAGAGACCCTCTGACCGGCGATGATCGCTGATCAGAGGGTTCTGTTGCGGTGGGCGATACTGGGTTCGAACCAGTGACCTCTTCGGTGTGAACGAAGCGCGCTACCACTGCGCCAATCGCCCGCGGGGTGCGTCCGAAACTCTAACCTATCGCTCCTCGGCACCTCGACCCCGGTGACCTACGGGTCCATCCCCCGCATCACCTCACGCGCCCAGATCGCCTGCACGCGCTGCGTGATCGGCCCCGGCGCCGGCAGCTCCCGGTCGTCCACCTTCGCGATCGCCTGCACGTTGCGCGTCGTGCCGACGAGGATCACCTCGTCCGCGGTCTGCAACACCTCGATCGGCGCGTCCTGCTCCGCGACGTCGATCTCACCGGCGCACCACTCGAGCACGAGCGCCCGGGTGACACCCGCGAGCGGGCCGGCCGCCAGCGTGGGTGTGAGAAGTCTCTCCCCCACGACGTAGAAGATGTTGGAGCCCGTCCCCTCGCAGAGCTGGCCGCGCGTGTTCGCCATGACGGCCTCGGACGCGCCGCGAGCCAGTGCGTGCTCGACCATGAGCGCGTTCTCGGCGTACGACGTGGTCTTCAGCCCCGAGAGCGCGCCTCGCTCGTTGCGGGGCCACGGGACCGTCACGACGCTCGAGACGTCGGGAGGACGGTGGCACGGCTCGGAGATCACCACGTACGTCAGGCCTTCGGAGCCGCGCGGAGAGCCGAGCGGCCCACGGCCCGAGGTCACGGTCACCCGGATGCGCCCGAACTCGATGTCCTGGCCGTCCATCGTCGCTTCGACGCCCTCACGGACTGCGCCGACGTCGGGCGTGCCGATGCCGAGCCCTTCCGCGGACCGCACGAGTCGGTCCAGGTGCCGCGTCAACGCGAACGGCTCGTTGCGGCTGATCTGCACCGTCTCGAAGACTCCGTCGCCGACGATCATGCCGTGATCGAGCGGGCTGATCACTGGCTCGTCAGGGAATTTCAGCAGCTGGCCGTTGACCCATGTCTTCATGATCGAAGGCTACGCCGACCCCGGTTTTGGGTCTGCGGGAACCATCGGCTAATGTTTCATCTCGGCCTCCGGTAGAGGCCAAGTGCGGACATAGCTCAGTGGTAGAGCATCACCTTGCCAAGGTGAGGGTCGCGAGTTCGAATCTCGTTGTCCGCTCGGAGAGGGTCTCCATACCCATCCTGCGGTGGGTTGGCCGAGAGGCGAGGCAACGGACTGCAAATCCGTTTACACGGGTTCAAATCCCGTACCCACCTCGAACGTCACAACTTCATAAGCACCAGCAATGGGCGATTGGCGCAGCGGTAGCGCGCTTCCCTGACACGGAAGAGGTCACTGGTTCAAACCCAGTATCGCCCACACGGAAGAAGCCCCCGGAATCCCACAGATTCCGGGGGCTTTTCGTCATTCTCGGGAATGTCGAGGCGGTGGAGACGACCCCGGACGGCAATCGAGACAAGCGTTCGATAACCTTCCCGCCGTGGACAAGCGAAGGCGTTCGATGACCGTGGGAATCGGTGTGGTCACAGTCGCGCTGGTCGGTATCGGCGCCGCGGGCTCGCGGGCCGAGGAGCGCGGCGTGTGTGTCGACCGCTCCAGTGACGTGCGCGTGGCCGACGACCAGTGCGACGACGACAGTGCGACGTCCGGAGGCGGCTACGGGTGGTACTACATCCCCGCAGGCCGACGTGCGCCCGCAGAGGGTCAGGCGGTCGCGGGTCAGGGCTCCTTCGTGACCCCGACCAGCAAGTCGTTCACCAAGGGCGGCGTGTCCGCTGACGGCGGCACCGTGACGCGGGGCGGGTTCTACTCCGGCAAGGGCTCCTTCGGCGGATGAGACGTGTGCAGACGACGGCGCGGCCGGACTGGCTGAGCCGCGTGGAGGAGCAGGGCCTGACGTACGCCGTCGATCGCACCGGCGACGGGAGCGAGGTGCCGTACTGGGACGAGACCGCCTACTACGAGTTCACCGAGGACGACGTCGACTACCTCGAGCGCGTCACGGACGAGCTCCACACGATGGCCATGCAGGCGGCCGCGCGCATGGCGGACGACGCCCAGCTCATCCAGCGGCACAAGCTGCCTCCGGGCGCCGGCGACCTCCTCGCCCGGTCCCTGCGCGACGGCGCGGAGACGTCCATCTACGGCCGGTTCGACCTGGCCTGGGACGGCACCGGCCCCGCCAAGCTGCTCGAGTACAACGCGGACACCCCGGCCGGGCTCGTCGAGGCCGCCGTGTGCCAGTGGATGTGGCTCGAGGACCTGCACCCCGAGCGCGATCAGTGGAACATGCTCCACGAGCACCTGGTCAAGCGGTGGGACGAGTTCCGGCGGACCACGGGAGCCGAGATCGTGCACTTCGCCGTCGGCCAGAACGAGCCGACGGAGGACTGGGCCACGGTCGCGTACCTGCGGGACACCGCGCAGGAGGCCGGCCTCGAGACCGTCGGCATCACGATCGAGAAGATCGGCTGGCACCACGAGCGCCTGACGTTCGTCGACGTCAAGGACCTCGAGATCGCCCACTGCTTCAAGATGTACCCGACCGAGTGGATGCTGGACTCCACGTTCGGCCCGCTCGTGATCGACGGCTCGTCCCGCACGCGGTGGATCGAGCCGCCGTGGAAGCTGCTCCTGGGCTCCAAGGCGCTGCTCCCCGTGATGTGGGAGATGTTCGCGGGCCACGAGAACCTCCTGCCCAGCTACTTCGACGCCCCGTACGCGATGCGCGAGTACGTGACCAAGCCGCTGTTCGGGTGGGAGGGCGACGGCGTCGAGATCCACACCCCGCACGTCCGCGAGGCGGTCGAGGCGACGCACTCGGCCGGCCAGGAGCTCGTCTACCAGAAGTACGTCGAGCTGCCCGACTTCGACGGCAACCACCCGGTGCTGGGCACGTGGGTCATCGGCGGACGCGCGGCCGGGCTCGGTGTGCGCGAGTCGAGCAACCGCATCACCAACACCGAGGCGCGCTTCGTCCCCCACCTCATGTCCACCGCGCGGTCCTCCCCCGAGCAGGTCGCTGCCTGGCTCGCCGAGACCGGGCACACCCTGTGACCGCACGCGTCCCGATCAAACCGCACCACCTAGGAGAACCATGGACCTGCTGAGCTCAGTTGGATACGCGCTGGCCTACGCGGCGATGGGCCTCGCGGTCCTCGGAGTCGGCTATCTCGTGCTCGACCTGCTGACCCCGGGACGGCTCGGGGAGCACATCATGCAGAACGCCTCGGTGAACGCGGCCATCGTCACTGCGGCCGGCATCCTCGGGCTCGGCGGGATCGTCTTCACCGCGATCTGGACCAACGGCGACTCCTCGTTCGGCGCCGCCCTGGGCTGGACCATCGCGTTCGGGCTCGTCGGTGTGGTGATGCAGGCGGCAGCGTTCCGTCTCCTCGACCTCATCACGCCCGACGACCTGTCCAAGATCGTCACGCTGCCCGGCTTCCACCCGGCCTCGCTCGTCGCCGCGGCCACGCAGGTCTCGGTCTCGCTCGTGATCGTGGCCTGCATCGCCTGACATTCGCGAGACGATCCGGGCCGATCTGACATGGTCCAGACATGAGGCTCCTGTCATCGGCCTGTGCCGTCCTCGTTGCTGCCACGCTCGTCGGGTGCGAGACGTCCGGCGGCTCGTCTCCCGGTCCCCCGCGCACTGGAAGCCGGACCGCTGGCGTGACGCCGGACCACGCCGCTGAGCCCTGCCCCGACAAGCTGCCGCAGCCGACTGCATCGACGCAAGGCCCAAACTCGTCCCGCCCGGCCGAGCGCAGGCCGCGGCTGCCTCGGCTGGAAGCCGCCTGGGTGTGCGTGTACGGGGCGTTGACCCCCTCAGGTGACGGAGCAGCTCTCGAGTGGACTCGGCAGCGGCCGCCCGTGCGCGTCCCGCCGGGCCAGCTGCGCCGTTACCAGCGTGACCTGGACCAGCTGGTGCCCGCCGATCGCGAGCGCGCATGCCGGGCAGACCTCGGCCCGCGCTACCTCTTGGTCTACGCGCACGACGCGGGCCTCGCGGGCGTGACCGCCGACGCCTTCGGGTGCGAGGACGTGCGACTCACGGACGATCCCGCTGAGACGGCGCCCGGCGAACGGGGCGCGCCCGGCTCCGTTCCCGGCATCCTGCAGTCCCCCTCCGGGCTCCTGGACGCTCTCGAGGCCACGGCGAATGCGTCCGGCGCCTAGTCGCTCGCGCAGTGCGGGCCTGCACGCGGCCGGCGTGCGACCCCGACCTGCTGGCCGTACGGTCTGGTCATGCGAACGAGTGTGAAGGCCGATGACGCCACTTCCCCCGACCTGGTCCGCAAGATCGAGGCGGCCGACGAGTCCCTGAGGATCAGCTTCTCAGGCATGCCCATCGACGAGGTCGTGCCCGAGGTGGAGCGGTCGCTGAGCGAGCTCGATCTCGACCTCCCGGAGGCCACCGTGCAGGACTGGGCCCAGCACGTCGTGGACCGCGCGGACTACGTCCTCGAGATTCGGTGAGCTGAGCCCGCCACATCTCACGATCCCGGACATCTGGCGGGCTCAAGCCGCCAAATCTTGGTGCCGGCGGGGTCAGCCCCAGCGGGCGTCGTCGACGGCCTGCTCGACGGCGGCGTTGATCGCGGCGCCGATCAGGACCGAGATCGACAGGACGTACAGCCACAGGAGCACCGCGATCGGCGCGGCCAGGGGGCCGTAGATGGACATGCCGCCGGTGGAGAAGCCGAGCGCCCAGCGGACGAAATAGCTGCCGAGGATCCACAGCATGAGCGTGAAGACCGCACCCGGCATACCCACCCGCCACTTCTTCCGCACGGGCACCGCGAGGTGGTACAGCGTCGTGAGGAAGCCGATCGACAGCACCACCACCGCGGGCCAGTAGAACACCCGCAGGAACGACCAGCGGTCCGACAACGCATCGGCCGCGAGCTGGGGACCGGTCAGCACGAGCGGCACCAGCACGATGCCCACCATCAGGGCCGCGACGTACAGCGAGAACGACAGCGCGCGGGTCTTGATGATGCCGCGGTGCCCGCCCAGCCCGTAGATGATCGAGATCGTGTCGAGGAAGACGTTGAGCGCCCGCGACCCCGACCACAGCGCGAGCACGAAGCCGATCGAGATGACGTCGATGCGCCCCCCGCCCAGCACCTCGTCGAGCGTCGGTGCGATGACCTTGTCGACCGTGCTGTCGGTGAGCGCCTTGGACGCGAGGTCGATGATGCGCTCCTTGAGCACGTCGACCTTCGCGACGTCGAAGCGCTCGGCGATGAATCCGATCGTCCCCGCGAGGCCGAACACGAGCGGTGGGAGCGACAGGATCGCGAAGAACGCCGCCTCGGCCGCGAGGCCGGTCACCCGGTAGCGAAAGCAGCTGCTCACCGTCCGCGCGACGAGCTTCTTGACCTCTTCGGGGACGCCCGGTCGGTCTACCGGTTCCACCGCCATGGCTCTACCGTAGCGACATGGATCCCCTGCAGCGCGCACCCTCGAACCAGGCGTCGCCGCTCGTCGGCCACAACGTCGCGACCGGGGACCAGGCGCTCATGGACGCGGTGTCGGCGTTCGGCGGCGAGCACTCCCCCGCGATCGTCGAGGCGCTCACGCCCATCGGGTCCCTGGCCGGATCCGCGGAGGCCCGCGAGCACTGGCACCTCGCCAACGAGAACGAGCCGGTGCTGCGGACGGCTGACCGGTTCGGCACCCGGATCGACGAGGTGGACTTCCACCCCTCGTGGCACTGGCTCATGACGCAGGGCGTCGGGTTCGGCCTCACCGCCGAGCCGTGGGTCTCCCAGAGCCCCGTCGCCCACCTGCAGCGCGCCGCGGGCTTCCTCGCCTGGGGACAGGTCGAGCAGGGCCACATGTGCCCCATCACGATGACGTACGCCGTGGTTCCCGCCCTGCGCGCGGACGACGCTCTGGCGAAGCAGTGGACGACCGGACTGGCCTCCCGCACGTACGACTTCGGCCTCCGGGCTCCCGAGCTCAAGGCCGGCCTCCTCGCGGGGATGGGCATGACCGAGAAGCAGGGCGGCTCCGACCTGCGCACCACCACGACCCAGGCGCGTCCGACCGAGACGCACGGCGAGTACCTGCTGACCGGGCACAAGTGGTTCACCTCCGCACCGATGAACGACCTGTTCCTCGTGCTCGCGCAGGCCCCCGGCGGCGTCAGCTGCTTCGTCGTGCCGCGGGTGCGCCCCGACGGCACCCGCAACGCGTTGTCGATCGTCCGGCTCAAGGACAAGCTCGGCAACCGGTCCAACGCGTCCAGCGAGCTGGAGTTCACCGACGCCTGGGCCGTACGCCTCGGCGACGAGGGCCGCGGCATCCGCACGATCATCGAGATGGTGTCCGCGACCCGTCAGGACTGCATCCTCGGCTCGGCCGGCATCATGCGCAAGGCCGTCTCGGAGGCCGCGTGGCACACGTCAGGCCGTGCAGCGTTCGGTGCGACGCTGGCGGACCAGCCCGCAATGATCAACGTCCTGGCCGATCTCGCGGTCGAGAGCGAGGCCGCGACCATGGTGGCGCTGCGACTGGCCTCGGCGGTCGACAAGCCCCACGACGCCCACGAGCAGGCGCTGCGGCGCATCGGCCTGGCGCTCGAGAAGTTCTGGGTGTGCAAGCGGACCCCGTTCATGGTCGCCGAGGCCCTGGAGTGCCTGGGTGGCAACGGGTACGTCGAGGAGTCCGGCATGCCGCTGCTGTTCCGCGAGTCGCCGCTCAACTCGATCTGGGAGGGCAGCGGCAACGTGCAGGCCCTCGACGTCCTGCGCGCACTGAGCCGTGAGCCGGAGAGCCTCGAGGCCTGGGTCACCGAGGTCGGGACGGTCCGCGGCGAGAACCGTCACCTCGACGCGATGGCCGAGACGGTCCTGACCGAGCTCGCCGACCTGACGGACATCGAGACCCGGGCCCGACGGATCGCAGGACAGATGGCCGCTGTGCTCCAGGGCACGGTGCTGCTGCAGCACGGCGATCCCGACGTGGCCGACGCGTTCTGCGCCTCCCGCCTCGGAGGTGACTGGGGCGGTACGTTCGGCACGCTCCCCCACGGGCTCGCGCTCGCGGGCATCGTCGCCCGCACCACCCCACACCTGGAGTCTTGATGGGCCGTCCCCTCTCGATCGCCGCGCTCACGTCGGCGATCATCACCATCGTGTCCGCGCTCGCCCTGCGCGCCGCCGAGGCCACGCTCGCGGTCGCCGCGGTGGCCGGGGTCGCCGTCCTGCTCACCTGGTACGCCCAGCTGCACGCGACCGAGGACAGCGGCGCCGGCGGCCTCGTGAACCCGGCGTCCGCCGTGGCACTGGCGGTCGTCGGTCGCGGGCCCTGGTCGACCCTGCTGCCGGCCGTCGCCGCACACGCGGTCGGGGCGGTCCTGGGCGGTCTCGTCGCCCTCGCGCTGGACGACCGGCTCGGCGACACCCTGGTCTTCGCCGACCCCGATCTCGTGGTGGCCGGCATCGGGGCCGCCGTCGTCGGGCTCGTCGCCGCCTGGGCCACCCTGAGCATCGACGGCGGCGGGCCCGAGGGCCTCGCCGCGGTGCCGGCCGTCCTCGGCGGGGCGGTCCTGCCCCTCGGGCTGCTCGCGGTCTTCCACCCGGCCGCCGTCATCGGCCTCGCCACCGCCGGGATCGTCCCGTGGGACGCGGCGCTCGTGGCCGCGGGCGCCACCCTCCTGGCCGCCGCGGCCGGCGCGTACGCGGTGTCGGTCCTCGTCCCGGCCGAGTGACGCAGCCCACATACGACAGGGCTTTCCCCCGTGTTCGAAGGAGTGCTGACCAACATGTGGACAACCGTCTCAACCTTCGAGACCAGTGGTTGTCGGGAGAGCGCGGGCTCCCCAGACTGAGGACATGCTTTCGGCACAGACACTCTGGCTCGTGGGACGTCTCCACGTTGACCTCGGTCGTGCCCGCAACATGATGTGTCGCTGATCAACGCGCGACCTCTGCACTGATCTCAGACATCAATCCAGGCGCGCGGCGACCCCGTGACGAGCCTGTCGTGATCGCCGTGTGCCCTGCCCCAAGGGAAGTTCATGGCTACAGCCACCGGCACCAACGCCGCCCGCCGCCCCCGCCCCAAGCGCGGTGAGGGCCAGTGGGCTCTGGGCTACCGCGAGCCGCTCAACGCGAACGAGCAGTCCAAGAAGGACGACAACCCGCTCAACGTCCGCGCTCGCATCGAGAACATCTACGCTCACGGCGGCTTCGACTCGATCGATCCCGGCGACCTGCGGGGCCGGTTCCGCTGGTGGGGCCTCTACACCCAGCGCAAGCAGGGCATCGACGGCGGGAAGACCGCCACCCTCGCTCCCGAGGAGCTGGACGCCGACCGCTTCATGCTGCGCGTGCGCGTCGACGGCGGCCAGCTCGACCTCGAGCAGCTGCGCACGATCGCCGACATCTCGGTCGACTTCGCGCAGGACACCGCCGACCTCACCGATCGCCAGAACGTGCAGTACCACTGGATCGACGTCCGCGACGTGCCGACGATCTGGCAGCGCCTCGAGGCGGTCGGCCTGTCCACCCAGGAGGCGTGCGGCGACTGCCCACGCGTGATCCTGGGATCGCCCGTCGCCGGTATCTCCGCCGACGAGATCATCGACGGCACGTCGGCGATCGACGCGATCGAGAGCACCTTCATCGGTGACCGGAACTTCTCCAACCTCCCCCGCAAGTTCAAGAGCGCGATCAGCGGCCACCCCGACCACGACGTCGTCCCGCAGATCAACGACGTGGCGTTCACGGGCGCGATCCACCCCGAGCACGGTCCGGGCTTCGACGTGTGGGTCGGCGGCGGCCTGTCGACCAACCCGATGCTGGCCCAGCGGCTCGGCGCCTGGGTCTCCCTCGAGGACGTCCCCGAGGTCTGGAAGGGCATCGTCAGCATCTTCCGCGACTACGGCTATCGCCGCCTGCGCACCCGCGCACGGCTGAAGTTCCTCGTGGCGGACTGGGGCATCGAGAAGTTCCGCGAGGTCCTCGAGACCGAGTACCTCGAGCGCCGGCTCCCCGATCTCGACGCCCCCGCGATGCCCGAGACCCCGGCCGACCACGTCGGGGTGTTCCCGCAGACCGACGGGAAGTTCTACGTCGGCGTCGCCGCCACGGTCGGTCGCATCTCCGGCACCCTGCTGAACCAGCTCGCGGACGTCGTCGAGGCACACGGCAGCAATCGCATCCGGACCACCCCGATGCAGAAGCTCGTGGTGCTGGACGTCGAGGAGGACCGGGTCGAGAGCCTGGTCGCCGCGCTGGCCGAGATCGGCCTCCACGCCCGTCCCTCGCAGTGGCGCCGCAACACGATGGCCTGCACGGGCATCGAGTACTGCAAGCTCGCGATCGTCAACACCAAGGACACCGCACGGGTCCTCATCGACGAGCTCGAGCGCCGCGTCCCGGACCTCGACACCGCCATCACGGTCAACGTCAACGGCTGCCCCAACTCGTGCGCCCGCATCCAGACCGCCGACATCGGCCTCAAGGGCATGCTCGTCAACGACGCCGACGGCAACACGGTCGAGGGCTTCCAGGTCCACCTCGGTGGCGCGCTGGGACTGCAGGCCGGCTTCGGCCGCAAGCTGCGCGCGCACAAGGTCGCGGCCGACGACCTGCCCGACTACGTCGAGAAGCTCTCCCGGACGTACCTCGAGCAGCGTGACGTCGAGGAGTCGTTCGCCCGCTGGGTCGCCCGCGCCGACGAGGAGGTCCTTCGATGAGAGGCATCCCCTACCACTGCCCGTACTGCGCCGACGAGAACCTGCGTCCCCATGGCGAGACGCACGGCGAGTGGGAGTGCCGCTCATGTCTGCGCGCATTCCGGCTCGGCTTCATCGGCCAGCTGTCCCCCACCGATCTGACCACCATCGCACCGCCCATCGCACCACCCCCTGGAAGGAGGCAAGCATCATGACCGCACCAGCACTCATTGCTCTTGCGCACGGCAGCACCGATCCGCGTTCTGCCCAGACCATCACAGCCCTCACGGAGATGGTCGCGTGCATGCGTCCCGACCTCCGTGTCCAGCCGGCCTTCCTCGACCACGTGGGCCCCTCGTTCGACGAGGCCGTCGACCAGCTGGTGGCCGAGGGCCACCAGGAGATCGTGGTCGTCCCGCTGCTGCTGAGCGTCGCGTTCCACGCCAATGTCGACGTCCCGCGTGCCGTGGCGGGTGCACTTGCCCGGCACGACGGCATCAAGGTGCACGCCACGGGCGTGCTCGGCATCGAGGCCGCGTTCTTCCACGTCCTCGACAAGCGGCTGCGCGAGGCCCTGTCCAAGAACCGCGTGCGTGAGCTCGACGCCCTGGTGCTGGCCGGCGCCGGCTCGTCCGACCCGATCGCCAACGCGGCGATCTCGCGGGCGGCCCGGGCGTGGGGCTCCCACCACAAGCTGCCGACGATCGCGGCGTTCGCGTCGAGCGTCCCGCCGGCAGCCGGCGAGGCCGTCCGTCAGCACCGCGCCGACGGTCGACGTCACATCGCCGTCGGTCAGCTGTTCCTCGCTCCGGGTGTGCTGCCCGACCGGGTGACCGAGCTGGCGTACGAGGCCGGCGCCGTCGCCGTCGCCGAGCCACTGGGCGTCGACGTCGAGGTGGCCCGGGTCATCCTCGCGCGCTACGCGGTCGGTGCGGTCGACCTCGTCCCGCTGGAGGCGCTCTTCGCCTGACCTGCCGGGCCGGCCGGGGCGCTCCCCGGCCGGCTCGCGCACGTCCTACGTTGGGTGGGTGAGTTCCAGGCCCAGCCGCGAGTCCGTGGTGTCGTGGACGATCCTCGCGGCGCTGGTGGCCGGGATCTCAACGGTCCTCGGCCTCCTCGGCTTCCCCTCGGCCGTGCTGTTCGGGGGCCTCGCCGGCGGACTGGCGTTCTCCCTCAGCACGGGGCGGACCGTCGACGTCCCGGGCTGGTCGTTCACGATCGCCCAGGCGATCATCGGCGTCACGGTCGGCGCGGCCGTCGACTTCCAGACGCTCGCCGACCTCGGGAGCGACTGGCCCGCAGTGATCGTGATCTCGGTGGTCACGCTGGTGCTGAGCGTCGTGGCCGGTCAGCTGCTGCGGCTGCACCGCGGGGTCAGCCCCGTCACGGCCTCGTTCGCGTCGGTCGCGGGTGGCGCCTCCGGCATGACCGCGGTGGCGCACGACCTCGGCGCGGACGACCGCGTGGTCACGGTCATCCAGTACCTTCGCGTCCTCGTGGTGCTGCTGGCCATGCCCGCCGCCGTGTCCGTGGTGTTCCATGCCGACACCGGGACCGCCGCGGGGGTGACCGCGCCGGCCACGTCGGCCGCCGGCGTCGCGTACTCGGTGCTGGCCGTCGCCCTGGGCATCGGCGTCGGTCGGGCGCTCCACCTGCCTTCCCCCGCGGTGCTCGGCGCCCTGCTGGCCTCGATCGCCCTCGGCGCGGTGCCTGCGTTCGCCGACGTCGACGTCCCGCCCTGGGTGCAGGCCGCCGGCTTCGTGCTCATCGGGCTGCAGGTCGGGCTGCGGTTCACCCTCGACAGCCTCCGGGCGATCGGCCGGATGATCCCGACCGCGCTGCTCGTCATCGCGATCATCATCGGCGCGTGCGCCGCATTCGGCGTCCTCCTCGCCCGGCTCACCGGCGTGTCCGAGCTCGACGCCTACCTCGCGACCACGCCCGGCGGGCTGTACGCGGTGCTGGCAACGTCCGCGGACACCGGGGGCAACGTCACGTTCGTGACGGCCGTGCAGATCATCCGGCTCCTGCTGGTGCTGCTGGCCGCTCCGCTGCTGGGTCGGTGGCTGACCCGCCGCAGCGGCTAGCTACATCGCGGCCAGCCGCTTCTTCTCGGCCTCGACGTCGAAGTCAGGCGCCGGCCACTCGAGCTCCAGCGCGCGCAGCTGCTCGAGCAGCAGGGTCGCCACGGCCCAGTTGCGGTACCACTTGCCGCCGCTCGGCACGAGGTGCCACGGCGCCGCCTCACCGCAGCGCTCGATCGCGATCGCGTACGCCTCCTGGTACCCGTCCCAGAGCTCGCGCTCGTCCAGGTCGCCCGGGTTGTACTTCCAGTACTTGGTCGGGTCGTCGAGGCGCGCGGCCAGACGCTCCTTCTGGTCGTCCTTGGTGATGTGCAGGAAGCACTTGACCAGCACGCCCCCGGAGTCGGTGAACTCCTGCTCGAACGCGTTGATCGCGTCGTAGCGCCGCTCGATCTCCTCGGGCGGCGCGAGCTCGCGGACCCGGCCGATCAGGACGTCCTCGTAGTACGAGCGGTCGAAGATGCCGATCATCCCGGGCTCCGGCAGCGCCTTGCGCACCCGCCACAAGAAGTCGTGCCGGAGCTCGGCCCGAGTCGGCTTCTTGAACGACGTGATCGACAGACCCTGGGGATCGGCGAGTCCCGCGACGTGGCGGACGATCCCGCCCTTGCCGGCGGTGTCCATGCCCTGCAGGACCACCAGCAGGCGCGTCGTACCGGCCCCGGTGCGTCCGAGCGCGAACAGCCTCTCCTGCAGATCGCTGAGCTCGTCGCCGAGATCCTTCAGCGCCAGCTTGGCGTCGGCCTTCTTGCCGTCGAAGCCGGGCGTCGCGCGCGAGTCGTACGCCGACAGGTCGATCGCGCCGGACACGGACAGCTGGTACGACAAGGACGTGGGCATGTGGGCAGTATGGTCGCGGACCGGACGGTGCACCACAGGAGTGATCGGACCGGTACCTGAGGGCCGCTAGGCGGTACCTCAGGTGGATCCGAAAGGACAGGCTTTTTTCTACCGTTGCGCGTGAAGAGCCTCGCCCCGCCGTCCCGAGGAGCATCGGATGCCCACCACGCGACCCCTTGGTGTCGCCGTGATCAGCGGCGGGCGCGGCAAGGACGACCCGGCCGGTCTGGCCTCGGCCGCGTCCGTGGCCCGCTCACTGGCCGCCGGTCGCTTCGTCGTCACCCGTCTCATCATCGCGCCGGACGGCATCTGGCACGAGGGCGCGGAGCCGCTCAGCTACACGCCCGCCCGCAGCCTGTCCGCCGCGATCGGCGTCCTCGCCCGGTGCGACGTGGCCTTCCTGTCGGTTCACGGACGGCCCGGGGGCAACGGCGCCGTGGCTGCCCTCTGCACGCTCTCCGGCGTGCCCTTCGTCGGCAGCGACCTGCACGCCACCGCTCTGGCGGCCGACCGGGTCGTCACGAAGCTCGTGGCCTCCTCAGTCGGCATCACGACGCCCTCGGGTGCGATCGTCACGTCCGCAACCGTCCAGTCGGTCCGGTGGAACGGGCCCGTTGCCGTGAAACCGGTCACGAGAGGACGTGGCCGACGAACGGCGCTCGTCCGGGACGCCGCTGGGCTGCAGCATGCCCTCGACACCGCGCTGATGGCCGACGACAGGATCCTCGTGGAGGAGATCGTGGTCGGCCGAGAGGTTCACGTCGGCGTGCTTGGGCGGCCCGACGGCGAGCGTCTGGTCGGCGAGCTGATGGAGGTCACGTCCTCACCTGCCCTGATGGCCGAGAGCGAGACAACGGACGGGTCGGCCGGCATCCGTGTCCCCGCGCAGGTGAACGACGTGGAACGCAAGGGGCTCGTCGAGGCAGCGCTCACGATGTTCGGCGCCATCGGGTGCTCGGGCGTTGCTTGCTTCGCCTTCTTCCTGACGGCTGAGGCAGTCGTGCTCAACGAGATCACCACCACGCCCGGCCTGACAGAGCTGTCCGAGATACCTCGTATGTTCGCCGCCGCCGGCATGCCGTACCCCGCCCTCCTGGCCGAGCTCGTCCGTGCCGCCGAACAGGCCGGGCGGTGACATCTGGTCGCCAGCGTGCCATTCTCAGAGCCGTGCCGTTCGGAGCCGTCGTCTCGAGGATGAACCTCAGCGTGACCTCGCATCCGGTCTTCCGCATATCGTGGCTGCCTGCTCTGGTCAGCCTCCCCGTGGCGGCGCTCGGTTGGTTCGACCTGAAGCTGCGGTACAGCGGCTGGTCGGACGTCCCAGCGGGCGCGTGGGCCGGGATGCTCGGGTGTACGGTCGCCGCGGCGCTGTTGTTCCGTGCCCCGGGTGCTGCCTTGCTGACAGCGTGGCTGGCCAACCTCGCCATGATGACGGCCTCCGTCCACCTGACCTCAGCTCACCTCGTTGCTCTGCTCGTCAGTTTTGGCGCCGCTCGCTACGGCAACGCACTCGTCGTGTGGCTCAGCGGGCTCTCGATCGCGCTGGAGGCTGGCGTCGAGGTGCTGATCTTCCACCAGGACGGCGATCCCCTCGACGTACTACGGGTCGGTGACCGCGCCGGGTCCGTCGCCCACGGCGCGACGTCCGACGTACTCGCCCCCCTTGCCGTCGCCGTGGTCACCCTTTCGACACCCTGGCTGATCGGGCTTCTCCTGCGCAGCCACGACGCCAACGAGCGGTCGCGGATCGACAGGGACGTCGCGGAGGCGAGGCAGCACGAGGCCGAGGCTCGGCTCGCCCACGCCACCGAGGTCGCGGACCTGCGGGCGGCGCAGACGCAAATGGCCAATGAGGTCCACGACGTGGTGGGGCACTCGCTCGCGGTGATCCTCGCGCAGGCGGAGTCGGCCCGTTTCCTCGACGACGACCAGCCCGACCGAATTCGCGAGATTCTCCAGCATGTCGCCTCCGCGGCCCGCCTGTCCCTGCAGGACATCCACGCCGTCCTGCGGGCGGGCGGTTCCGATGCCGGGCCCGCCTCCGTGAGGGTCGAGGACCTCATCGACGGACTCAGAAAAGCCGGCAGGGACATCCGTGTCAGCGTCGTCGGAATGCCGCAGCCCCTTCCCCACGATGTGGAATTCGTCGCATTCCGTGTGCTTCAGGAGATGTTGACCAACGCGTTGCGGCACGGGCTGCTGGACGCGCCGCTGTGGGTGGCACAGCGCTGGGAGAATGACCTGCAGCTCGAGGTGCGCAACGTCGTCCGTCCGCCCTGTGAGCACCGCCCCGGGGGCGGCCACGGCGTGGCGGGCATGCGCCGCAGGGTCGAATCCGTCGGTGGCCGGCTGGCGGTCGAGACGCACGATCATGCCACCGGCGCCATGTTCATCGCCACCGCGAGCATCCCACTTCGCGTACCGTGACGGCATGACCAGCTCGATCCGCGTCGTCCTGGCGGACGACCAGGACCTGTTCCGCGCCGGGATCGCTGCCATCGTCGACGCGCAGCCGGACATGGAGGTCGTCGGGCAGGCGGCCGACGGTGCCGAGGCGGTGCTGCTGGTCGATGAGCAGTCACCGGACATCGTCCTCATGGACAACCGGATGCCCCACACGGACGGAGTGGAGGCCACCCAGTTGATCTTCTCGCCGGATCGAGTCAGCCATCGCGACAGGATCGTCCGCGTCGTCATCCTGACGACGTTCAACCTCGATGAGCGTGCTGCCACGGCGATCCGGCACGGTGCGAGCGGCTTCCTGCTCAAGTACGTCACCCCGGAGATGCTGTGCCAGGCCATTCGCACGGTCCATGCGGGCAATGCGGTGCTCTCCCCCACAGACCTCACGACGCTGATGTCGGCGACCTTCGCGGAGCCGCGTGTGCTCCCCGATGGATACCACGAGCTCACCGATCGGGAGCGCGAGGTGTTCGACGCCGTGGCCCGTGGCCTCAGCAATGCCGAGATCGCGGAGGAGATCTTGTCGAGTGAGTCAACTGTGAAGACGCACGTTGGCGGGATCCTGCGCAAGCTCGGCCTGCGTGACCGCGTACAGATCGTGGTCTACTCCCACGAGCACGGAATAACCAGCACCGTCTGAGCGAACATCGCCCTAGGGTGGACCCGTGAGCTTCGACGACGACGAGATCCGCCGGTTGTACGCGTATCCCTCGTCCGACCGGCCGTGGGTGCGCAGCAACTTCGTGGCCACCCTCGACGGCGCCGCCCACGACGCCGGTGGTCGCTCGGGCCCGCTCGGCGGGGACGCCGACACACACGTGTTCCACGTCCTGCGCTCCCTCGCGGACGTGGTCGTGGTCGGCGCCGGCACCGCCCGCGCGGAGGGCTACGGCCCGTCCTCGGTCCCGATCGCCGTGGTGAGCCGCAGCCTCGACGTGCCCGACGCGCTCGTCGTACCCGGGCAGATCGTCATCACCACCGCGGACGCCCCCGCCGACGCCCTCGCCCGGCTTCGGGAGACCGTCGACGTCATCACGCTGGGCGAGGGCGAGATCGACTGGCCCGCCGTCCTGGCCGAGCTCGGCTCACGTGGGCTTCGTCGCGTCCTGTGCGAGGGCGGTCCCACGCTGCACGGCGACCTCGTCGGTCTGGACCTCGTCGACGAGGTCTGCCTGACAATCGCGCCCGTGCTGGCCGCCGGCGACGCGCCCCGCATCGCCCACGGCCCGCACGCCGTCGACCGCGCCATGACACTCGGGCACGCGGTCGAGCTCGACGGCGTCCTGTTCACCCGATGGGTGCGCGAGCGCACCTAGACCGCACGTACTCTGGCACCAACGAAGGGACATCGCACATGTACGACGTGGCACTGCTCATCGAACGCCAGCTCAACGATCTCGACGCCGACCAGATCATTGCGCTCCACGAGGGGCTCGACGACACCGTCCGCTACCACCTGCTCCTGCCGGTCGAGAACGACGCAGCCGTGCTCGCGTCCTCGATGGGTGCCCTCGGCGGCCAGGTCGTGCCGTACACCGAGCCCGACGCGATCGACGCGGTCGAGAAGCAGATCGTCCGCGCGGGACAGGACGAGCTCGACACGAGCGCAGCACTGCTCGTCGAGCGCGGCCAGCAGGTCACCGCGACCCTGACCGAGGACGACCCGGTCGACGCGCTGCTGGAGCTCGTGAAGCAGACCGGCTCCTCCGAGGCGATCATCTTGACCGAGCCCCACGTCGTGAAGGAGTTCCTGCACATCGACTGGACGTCGCGGGCGCAGCGCAAGCTGGACGTCCCGAGCGTCCGCCTGCTCGAGCACGTGCCTTTCGACGCCCAGCGCTGAGCTCGTCCGGCTGGCCCGCCGACGTACGCTTGGGGGCATGACCCAGCAGAGCGACAAGACGTACGCCGTCGACAAGACCGACGAGCAGTGGAAGGCCGAGCTCAGCCCGGAGGAGTACCAGGTCCTGCGCAAGGCGGGCACCGAGCGTCCCTTCACGTCCTCCTACGAGACCGACCCGACCGTCGGCGTGTACGCGTGCCGCGCTTGTGGGACCGAGCTGTTCCGCAGCGAGACCAAGTTCGACGCCCACTGCGGCTGGCCGGCGTTCTACGCGCCGCTGGCCGAGGACCGGGTCGAGTACATCGAGGACCGCTCGCTGTTCGGTGGCGTCCGCACCGAGGTGCGCTGCGCGACCTGCGGCTCACACCTCGGACACGTCTTCGAGGGCGAGGGCTTCGCGACCCCCACCGATCAGCGCTACTGCATCAACGGCATCAGCCTGACGCTCCAGCCCGACGCCAAGTAGTCCGCGAAAGACCGATCTTTCGGCGTTTGCGCCGCCCTGGCGACGCAAACGCCGAAAGATCGGTGTCCCGTCAGGGCCAGAGCTCGGTGAGCTCGGCGACGGTGTGCGCCTTGCCGGTGTAGAACGGGATCTCCTCGCGGACGTGCCGGCGGGCCTCGGTCGCCCGCAGCTCGCGCATGAGGTCGACGATGCGGTGCAGCTCGTCGGCCTCGAAGGCCAGCATCCACTCGTAGTCGCCGAGGGCGAATGACGCCACGGTGTTGGCGCGCACGTCCGGGTAGTCACGGGCGGCCATGCCGTGCTCCTTGAGGATCGCGCGGCGCTCGTCCTCGGGCAGCAGGTACCACTCGTACGACCGCACGAACGGGTACACACAGACGTACGACCGCACCTGCTCCTCGGCCATGAACGCCGGGATGTGCGAGCGGTTGAACTCCGCGGGACGGTGCAGTGCCATCTGCGACCACACGGGCGCCATGCGCGAGCCGAGGGCCGTGCGGCGGAAGGCGTTGTACGCCGCCTGCAGGGACTCGCTGGTCGGCGCGTGCCACCAGATCATCAGGTCGGCGTCGGCGCGGAGGCCGCTCACGTCGTACGTGCCACGGACCACCACGTCGTCGGCGGCGAGCTTGGTGATGAGCGCATCGACCTCGGCGGCCTCGGCCTGGCGGTCGGCGTCGCCGAGCACGCGGTCCAGGCGGAACACCGACCACATCGTGTAACGGATGGTCTCGTTGATGTCCTTGGCGAGCTTGCCCTTGTTGGGGATAGGCGCAGCAGCAGTCATGACTCCATTGTCCCAGCGTCGAGCAAGCGCCGCGCAGCCGCCCGGCCCGATGCGATGACCGCCGGGATGCCGACCCCCCGGTACGCCGCGCCGCAGACCTCCAGGCCGGCCACCTCGGCCACCGAGCGCTCGATCGTCTCGACCCGGTCGAGGTGCCCCACGTCGTACTGCGGCAGTGCCCCGCCCCAGCGCTGCACGGCCTGGTCCGCGGGCTCGGGCAGCGATCCGAGGGCCTGCCGCAGATCGGCGAGGGCACGGGCGGCGAGCTCCGCGTCGTCGTGCTGCAGCAGCGTGGACTCCCCTGCGCGTCCCACCGAGGCCCGGATGACCGTACGGCCCGAGTCGCCGAGCCAGCCCCACTTGTTGGACGAGACCGTGGCCGCCTTGATGAACGTGCCGTCCACGGGCGGGACCAGGAATCCGGAGCCCTCCGGGACGTCGGCGTCGTCCAGCACGAAGGTCACGATCGCCATGCTGGCGTAGTCGATCGCCGCGAGTGCGAACGCTGCCGCCGGCACCTCGACCGCGAGCAGGCGCGCGGCAGCCGGGGCCGGCGCGGCGACCACGACGGCGTCCGCGTGCACCGACTCGACGTCCGTGGTCGGACCGACGGACAGCCGCCAGCCGTCGCCCGTACGCGCGACGGCGCGCACCGTCGCGTCGAGGCGGACCTCGATGCCGGGGGTCGCGGCGACCGCAGCGGGAAGCTGTCCGATGCCACCGACGAGCCCCGCGAAGACCGGCCCGGTGCGCGTCGCGGCGGCCCGGTTGGCCGCGGCGGCGGCGATCAGGTCCTCGCCGAGATCCGCGATCTGGGGCGTCGTGGCACGCAGCGACAGGTGCTCGGTGCTGCCGGCGTACACGCCGCCGAGCAGCGGCTCCACCAGACGGTCGAGCACGTCGCGGCCGAGCCGCTCGGAGACGAACTCCGCGACCGAGACGTCGTGATCGGGTGCCGGCAGGATCCGTGGCGTGGGCATCTCCGCGATGCCCGAGGCGGCCAGCGCAGCCGGGTCGGCCGGGATGCCCATGACCGTCGGCGGCATGGGACGCAGGGCGCCGTGCGTCCAGATCGCCGCGGTGGTGGTCGCGGGGTGGACGACCCGGTCGTCGAGGCCGATCGCGTGGATCAGGTCGAGCCCCTCCGGACGGCGGGCGAGGATCGACTCCGCGCCGAGGTCGACCGTGAGCCCGCCGACGTCGCCGAGACGCAGCTTGCCGCCGAGCCGGTCCGAGCCCTCCAGCACGACGACCTCGGCCCCTGCGGACGCGAGCTCGTACGCGGCGGCCAGTCCGGCCATTCCTCCACCGACGACGGCGACCCTCACTGCCTACGCCGTCTCGTAGCCGTGGACGAAGTCGACCAGGCGCGCCAGCGCGTCGGGGTCCGTGGCCGGCAGCACGCCGTGGCCGAGGTTGAACACGTGTCCCTCAGCCGCACGACCCGCCTCGAGGACCTCGGCCGCACGCGCCTGCATGAACTCCGTCGGGGCGAAGACGACGGTCGGGTCGAGATTGCCCTGCACCGCCTTGCCCGGACCGATGCGACGCACGGCCTCGTCGAGCGGGACGCGCCAGTCGACGCCCACGACGTCCGCCCCGGCGTCGCCCATCGAGTGCAGCAGCTCGCCGGTG
Organism: Aeromicrobium sp. S22; assembly: GCF_009661045.1. Lineage (NCBI taxonomy): Bacteria > Bacillati > Actinomycetota > Actinomycetes > Propionibacteriales > Nocardioidaceae > Aeromicrobium > Aeromicrobium sp. S22. The sequence continues at coordinate 1,652,074 of NZ_WJWV01000001.1, read as the reverse complement.
CCGACGCCGAAGTGGATGCGCGGCACGTCGAGATCGGCCACGGACGCGAGCACGGCCGCCGAGTGCGGCTTGACGTACGCCTCGTAGTCCGCGAGCGACAGCGCACCGGCCCACGAGTCGAACAGCTGGATGGCGGACGCGCCGGCCTCGACCTGCGCCCGCAGGAACTGCCCGGCGATCGCGGCCATGCGCCCGAGCAGCGCATGCCACAAATCGGGCTCGGAGTACATGAGCTGCTTGGTCAGGCGGTGGTCGCGGGACGGACCGCCCTCGACGAGGTAGGACGCGAGGGTGAACGGTGCGCCCGCGAAGCCGATCAGCGGGGTCGCGCCGAGCTCGCCGACCAGTGCCGTGACGGCGTCGGTGATCGGCGCGATGTCGTCGGGCTCGATGTCACGGAACTGCTCGAGCTGCGCGTGCGAGCGGATCGGCTCCGCCACGACCGGGCCCGTGCCGGGGACGATGTCCAGGTCGACCCCGATGGCCTTGAGGGGGACCACGATGTCGGAGAAGAAGATCGCCGCGTCGACGCCGTAGCGGCGGACCGGCTGCATCGTGATCTCGACGACCATGTCGGTGCGGAAGCAGGAGTCCAGCATCGTCGTGCCCTCGCGGATCGCGAGGTACTCCGGCAGGGAACGGCCGGCCTGGCGCATGAACCAGACCGGGGTGTGGGCGGGGCGCTCGCCGCGGCAGGCCTGCAGGAACGCGCTGTCGGTCAGGGTTGGGGTGCTCACCGATTCAGTCTCTCAGGTCGTGCGGAGTGTCGAGGCCCAGCCCTGGCCCGGACACGCCTACCATCGCAGGGTGGCAGTCAGAAGCGAGATCGACCGCACGCCCGCCCAGTTCACGGATGCGGTCGCGCAGGTGCGAGGTGCCGTCCTGCGACCCGAGGTCGTGGTCGACGAGATGCCCGCACCCCAACGCATCGCCCCGCACGCATTCGCGATGAGCGGTGACGTGCTGGTCGGCGAGGACGAGCTCGCGACCGGGCGCTTCATCCTCCTGCACGATCCGGCCGGCAACGACGCATGGGGCGGTACGTTCCGCTGCGTCACGTTCGCCCGCGCCGACATCGAGGCCGACATGGCCGCCGACCCCGTGCTCCCGAGCGTGGGGTGGAGCTGGCTGACCGAGGCGCTCGACGCGTTCGACAGCGCGTACGCCGCAGCGAGCGGCAGCGTCACCGTCGTGCGATCCGAGGGATTCGGCGAGATGGCGGCCGATGGCGGTGACGCACAGATCGAGGTGCGCGCGTCCTGGACGCCCTTGGTCGAGCAGCCCACGTCCGACATGGGCGGGCACGCCGCCGCCTGGTCCAACCTGCTCTGCGCGATCGCGGGCCTCCCGCCCCTCGCGCCAGGCGTCATCCCCCTCCAGCGCAGGCGTGGTGCGCGTTGACCACTCCCCCCGAGACCGGGCCCGACGAGACCGCAGGCGCGGCGGAGGAGACTCCCGAACCGGTGGCACCCGAGGCGCCGCGGCTGCAGCTGCGTGACCCACTCCCGCCGGTCGTCGACACCCCGGAAGCCCTGCAGGACACGTGCGAGCGCATCGCGGCGGGCACCGGCCCGATCGCCCTGGACGCCGAACGCGCCTCGGGCTACCGCTACTCCCAGCGCGCCTACCTGATCCAGATCCGTCGCGAGGGCTCCGGCACGCACCTGGTCGACCCCACGGCGTTCGACAGCCTCGTGCCCCTCGACACCGCCTTCGACGGCAACGAGTGGATCCTGCACGCCGCGACGCAGGACCTCATGTGTCTCGCCGAGGTGGGCCTGTACCCCGAGGCGCTGTTCGACACCGAGCTCGCCGGGCGACTGCTCAACCTGCCGCGGGTCGGGCTGGCCGCCCTGGTCGAGCACTACCTCGGGCTGAGCCTGGCCAAGGAGTTCTCCGCCGCGGACTGGTCGACCCGTCCCCTTCCCGAGCCGTGGCTGGTCTACGCGGCACTCGACGTCGAGGTCCTGATCGAGCTCCGCGACCTGATCGACGCCGACCTGCGAGCAGCAGGCAAGCGTGAATGGGCCGCGGAGGAGTTCGAGGCGCTGCTGCTCTTCCAGGGTCCGCCCGAGCGCAAGGAGCCGTGGCGGCGGGTCTCCGGCATCCACAAGGCTCGTGGGCGTCGAGCCCTGGCCCTGGTCCGTGAGATCTGGGAGGCCCGCGACCGTATCGCCGAGGCCCGCGACACGACTCCCGGTCGGGTCCTGCCCGACAGCTCGATCCTCGAGCTGGCGACGTCGCCACCCCAGGACGTCACGGCGCTCAAGAACATGCGCATCATGCGCAACCGAGGTCCCCGCCGGTTCGCGAGCGAGTGGTTCGACGCGGTCGAGCGCGGTCTGGCGCTCGCGGAGATCAAGCTGCCCACCACCAACCAGCGCGTCGACGGTCCCCCACCGCCGCGCGCATGGGCGGACAAGAACCCCGTCGCCGCAGATCGCCTCGGTCGCAGCCGCGAGGTCGTGACCGCGATCGCCGAGGAGCACGACCTGCCGACCGAGAACCTCATCTCGCCGCAGCTGGTGCGCAACCTCGCCTGGGAGCCTCCCGCGGAGATCACGACCGAGGCCGTCGGCGCAGTCCTGCGCGAGCAGGGCGCCCGCGGCTGGCAGGTGGGGCTCGTCGCCGCCCCACTCGCCGAGGCGTTGGCCGACACTTCTTCGTGATCTCACAGGTCCTACGCAGCCAAGGACAGGCATGCCTGCCCTTACACTCATGAGGTGCTCGCCAACTTCCTCATCGGTCTCAGAGAGGGTATGGAAGCCAGCCTCGTCGTCAGCATCCTGATCGCGTACTTGGTGAAGACCGACCGGCGGCACCACATCCGCTACATCTGGATGGGGATCGCGGCCGCGGTCACCCTCGTCCTCGTCGCGTTCACCGCGATCAACATCGCGATCGGCTCCCTCCCCTTCCGCACGCAGGAGCTCGTCGGCGGCACCTTGTCGATCCTCGCGGCGGCCCTCGTCACGTGGATGATCTTCTGGATGCGGCGCACCGCCCGCGGGCTGAAGAAGGAGCTCGAGAGCGAGATGGCCGACGCCGTCACGCTCGGACCGCTCGCAGTCGCGTTCGTCGCCTTCCTGACGGTCGGGCGCGAGGGCCTCGAGACCGCCGCGATCATGTACGGGACGGTCGCGGACGCGTACACCGCAACACCGTTCATCGGCGCCGCAGGAGGGCTGCTGGTCGCGGTCGTCCTGGGCTACCTGATCTATCGCGGGGCCATCACGGTCAACCTCGGCAAGTTCTTCACGGTGACGGGCTATCTGCTCATCGTGGTCGCCGCGGGCGTCCTGGCCTACGGGATCTACGACCTCCAGGAGGCGGCGTTCCTGCCCCGGCTCACGTTCGAGGTCGGCGGCATCTCCGACCTCGGCAACGCAGTCTTCGACATCTCCTCGACCATCCCGCCCGACAGCTGGTACGGCACGCTGCTCAAGGGCACGGTCAACTTCCAGCCGAACCCGTCGTGGCTGCAGGTCATCGGCTGGGCCTGCTACCTGTTCCCCGTGCTGTGGCTGTACTCCCGCAAGCCCGCGGCCCCGAAGGCCGCCGCCCCGGCCGATGCCCAGGTGGACGTCGCCCGGTAGTTGATTCCCGCCGCTAACGTGGGCGCATGACATCGGCCCCCCGCGCAGCTCGATGAACGACTACAAGAAGCCGTCCCTGCCCGGTCCTGCCCTGTTCGAGGCGCAGGCCGGAGGCAGCGATCCCGCCGAGGCGACGGCTGCCGGGCATCGCATCGCCAACCTGCTCGTCCGTGGGCCGCGCACGGTCGACGACCAAGGACTCGTCGACCGGGTGCTGCACCTGGCCGACGAGGAGGGCCTCGGGGTCATCGCCGAGCTGTGGTCGCACGCCGCACCGGACACCGTCGCCGGAGCGCTGTGGCGGCTCTACCTGCTGCGCACGTCGGTGCACCGCCTGCCCGAGCAGGCCGCCCGCGAGTTCGCCGCCGGCAAGGCGTACGCGCCCGTGCACGAGGTGCTGGCCGGCGTCATCGACCCGCCGGGTCCCGACGAGGTGATCGCACTCGTCGACACCGTCGTCCGCGGCATCGTCGGCTCCCACTTCGACGTCACGCTGGACCGCGCCGCGGCGTTCGCGCACATCGTCGGGGTCGGTCGCGCGCAGCTCGAGGGGGGCGACCCCCACAGCGCCGCGAAGCTCGTCGACACCGCCCTGCACCTGCGCAAGGCAGCCGAGCTGGAGCGCGCCGGCGAGCTCCACTGAACGTCACACCGTCGGTGCTTGTGTGGTCACCGCGCTCGGTTAGTCTTGAGGTCGCGTCGGGCTGCGGTAGCCCCGGGTCCCAAAATTAGCCGCTTCGAGCGGCCATGCGCCGTGAGGCGCTTCCCAGCCCGGCGTGACCCCCTCTCCGTGACCACTCGGCATGGTCACCACGGACCAGATCGGCCGCGCTTTCGGTCGTTCCGGCCCCAGCCCGCCGTCCTGCGCCTAGCCTCATGACTGCGGGGACCGTTGAGCCCCCGACCGCCGACCGGCATCGATCCAGGGCGAAGGCCGGTCGGCTCGGTCGGCTATCTGGGTGCGTACGTCGTGTATGACTGCCGCGGACGACCGATCTGCGCCAGCTCGTCCAAATCGTCCGGCGACGGGACCCAGGCGGCCGCCGCGGCGTTGGCCGCGACCTGCTCCGGCCGGGTCACCCCGGCGATGACGCTCGACACGGCCGGCTGGGCCGCCAGACCACCGATCGCGAGGTCCAGCACGGTGATGCCACGGGAGTCGGCGAAGGCCTCGAGCTGCTCGATCCGGTCCCAGTCGGCAGTGCGCAGGCGTTCGGCCTGCGACGCCAGCTCGAGACGCGACCCGGCGGGCGGGGCCTGGTCCCGGCGGTACTTCCCGGTCAGCAGGCCGTACGCGAGCGGGAAGTAGGGCAGGATCCCGACGCCCAGCTCGAGGCACGCGGGGACGAGCTCCACCTCCGCGGTGCGGTTGTAGAGGGAGTACTCGTTCTGGGCGGTGACGTACGAGGCGAAGCCGTTCGTCCGCGAGATCCACGCCGCGTCCACGACCTGCCAGGCCTGCAGGTTCGACGAGCCGATGGCCCGGACCTTGCCCTCGACGACCAGCTCGTTCATCGCACCGAGGGTCTCCTCCATCGGCGTCGTCGGGTCGGGGGTGTGGAGCTGGTAGAGGTCGATGTGGTCGGTGCCCAGCCGGCGCAGGCTCGCCTCGACGGCCGTACGAACGTAGGCCGCGGTGCCCCGACGGCCGCCGTCATCACCGTTGACGCCGCCCATGTCCATGCCGAACTTGGTCGCCAGCACGACCTCGTCACGCCTACCCCGCAACGCCGTCCCCAGCAGGGTCTCGCTCTGGCCGCGACCGTACGAGTCGGCGGTGTCGAAGAAGGTGACGCCGTGCTCGAGTGCCGCGTCGACGACTGCGGTCGTGCGGTCCTGATCGATGCGCGTGCCGAAGGCGTTGCAGCCGATGCCGAGCGCGGACACTGCGATGCCGCTCGAGCCGAGGGTGCGAGAGGGGGTCGTCATGCTGCCACCCTAGGCAGGGGCGCGAGCGTGCACTTGGTCACGTACGACCCACGGTCCTTCCTCTCCCGTAGACTGGGAAGCATGCTCATGAGGTCCGCGGCGCGCAGAACCGCTGCTGTCCTCATGGTGGCGCTGGTCGCCATGCTGCTGGTCGCGACCGGCGGACCCGCGCGCGGCGCGCACCAACGGGTCAGCGCCAGCACCGGACACGCGACGGCCGCCGGTGTGCAGAGCGGGCGACACCTCGACGTGCAGGCCCCGACGCCGCAGCACGACCAGGCGTCCCATCTGCTCGACCTCGCGTCCACTCCCCCGTCTCCGGCCCCTCAGCGGGTCGATGCCGGCTGGACCACCCTCACGACCGACACCGCGACGTACGTCGGCGCTGACGCCGTGACCCCGACCGGACGGGCACCGCCGGCTCGCTGACCCGCGCCCACCCGTCCGATCCACGCCTCCCGGCGTCACCCCGAAAGTCCTCCATGACCTCCCGTGCTCCCTTGTGGCGGGCGATCGCTGCCTTCGCGATCGTCGCTGTGTCACTGCTGCTCGCCCTCAAGCTCGACGCCAAGCTCGGCCTCGACCTCAAGGGCGGCACCCAGATCGTCCTCGAGACCCGCGACTCCGAACGCGTCAAGGCCGACGCGGAGTCGACCGACCGCGCGCTCGGTGTCCTGCGCGGACGCGTCGACGCCCTCGGCGTGGCCGAGCCGACCCTCGCCCGCTCGGGCGACAAGCGCATCATCATCGAGCTCCCGGGCGTCCAGGACCCCCGCGAGGCGGCAAAGGTCATCGGCCAGACCGCCCAGCTCTCGTTCCACGAGGTGCTCGCGGTCCCCGAGGCCGACGCCAAGCCCGGCAAGGGCGAGAAGATCGTCGAGGACGAGGACGGTCGCCCCATCCTCATCGGCAAGCAGCTCCTGGACGGCAATGGCGTCAAGGATGCGAACGCCGGCCAGAACGAGCAGTCGCTGGGCCAGTGGATCGTCAACATCGAGTTCAACAAGGACGGCAGCAGCGGCTGGAAGCAGCTCGTGTCCGATGCGTGCGCCAACCCGGCTGCGGGTCAGCGCATCGCGATCCTGCTCGACAACGAGACCATCTCCTCGCCCGCCGTCCAGCCTGACCTGTGCGCGTCCGGCGGTGGCGGCTCGACCCAGATCACGGGTGACTTCGACTCCGAGAGCTCCAAGGATCTCGCCGCGCTGATCAAGGGCGGCGCACTCCCCGTCCCCGTCGACGTGATCGAGCAGAGGACCGTCGGCCCGACGCTCGGCAAGGTCGCCATCGACGCCTCGATCGAGGCCGCCATCATCGGCATCATCCTGACCGGCCTGTTCATCATGTTCGTCTACCGACTGGTCGGCTTCCTCGCCACGATCGCCCTCGCGACGTACGCCCTCATCGCCTTCGCCCTGCTGGTCTGGCTCGGGGCGACACTCACCCTGCCGGGCCTGGCGGGCTTCGTGCTCGCGATCGGTCTGGCGATCGATGCCAACGTCCTGGTGTTCGAGCGAGCGCGGGAGGAGTACGCCGAACGACGCTCGGCGGGCCTGTCCCCCGCGCTGACCACCGGCTTCAACAAGGCCTGGTCGGCGATCCTCGACTCCAACGTCACGACCCTGCTGGCCGCGGGGCTGCTGTTCTTCTTCGCGTCCGGCCCCGTCAAGGGCTTCGGCGTCACGCTGTCGATCGGCGTCATCGCCTCGATGGTCTCGGCTCTGGTCATCGCACGCGTGCTGTGCGAGTGGGCCATGCGCCGTGCGTTCGTCCGCAACCGTCCCGAAATCAGTGGACTGGCGGGCACCGGCCGCATCCGCAGGTGGCTGACCGAGAGCGGTCCTGACCTGATGAAGCGCAGCGGCACGTGGATCGTGATCACGCTGGTCGTGGCCGTCGTCTCCGTCGGTGGCATCGCGATCCGCGGGCTCAACCTGGGTGTGGAGTTCACCGGCGGACGCCTGCTGGAGTACTCGACGTCCAAGTCCGTCGACGCCGAGGACGCCCGTGTGGCCGTCAGCGACGCCGGGTTCACGCAGGCCGTCGTCCAGTCGTCGTCCGGCGAGGACGGCCGCGAGAACATCAGCGTCCGCCTCGACGAGATCACCAACGACGAGGCGGTCGAGGTCGAGAAGGCGCTCGCGAGCGTCGCGGGCGACGTCGAGAAGGAGCGCGACGAGCTGATCGGCCCGAGCCTCGGCAAGGAGCTGCGCGACAAGGCACTGATCGCCTTCGCGATCGCCGTGGCGGCACAGATGCTGTACCTCGCGTGGCGGTTCCGGTGGACGTACGCGGCGGCCGCCGTGCTGTCGATGTCCTCAGTCGTGCTGACGGTGGTGGGTGTCTTCGCCTGGTGGGGCAAGCCCATCGACGGCGTGTTCCTCGCGGCGGTGCTCTCGATCATCGGCCTGGCCGTCAACGACACGATCGTGGTCTTCGACCGCATCCGGGAGCACACACGGGAGAATCGCAAGCGGCCTCTGCGGGACGTGGTCAACGAGGCGATCCTGCAGACCATCCCCCGCACGATCAACACGGGTCTGGGAGCGATGTTCATCCTGGCGGCGCTGGCCGTCCTGGGTGGGGACTCGCTCACCGACTTCGCGATCGCGCTGCTCATCGGTCTGTCGGTCGGCATCCTCTCGACGATCTTCACCGCCTCGGCGCTGGCGGTCGTCCTGGAGGAGCGCTTCCCGCACGACCCGGACGCGGCCCCCAAGAAGGTCATCGACCCGTACGCCTCGGTCGACGACGGGCGGTCGACGGGTGCCGTGATCTGAAGCGCGTGCGCAGCGCGGCGGGATAGGCATATCGTGTCGCCATGAGCGACATCGGGGAGGTACGTTTCGGCGGGCGCGCCAAGTGGGGCGCCGTCGCAACCAACCTGATCATCGCCGCGCTGGGCACGTTCCTGGTGGTCGTGGCCTTCGTCGCGGTGCCGGCAGACGTCCACGCGCTGCGGGCGCTCGGCTGGTACACCGTGGCCGCCACGGTGCTCACCGTCGCTCTCGCCGTCGCGCTCGCCGCGACCGGCCGGCTGCCGACGGTGCACCGCGTCGACCTCGACGGCGAGGACGCACGTGGTGTCGAGTCGTGGCCCTGGCAGTGGCGCTACGACCTGGTCATCGACCTGGGACTCGGTGCCGCACTCCTCACGGTGGCCGGTATCGGTCTGGTCGAGGGAGGCTCGTGGCTCGTACCGAGCGTCGCTGTCGGTCTTGTCGGCATCTGGTTCCTGGTGCGCGCGATCTTGTCCGCGAGCGGTCGCCGCCGCAACGAGGCGCTGTGGCTCACCTCCGGCGAGCTCGTCCACGACACGGTCAACGGGCGTGAGCGCTGCGGTCGCGCCAGCGTCACCCGGGTCGCGGCCATCGATCAGTACGTGGTGGCTGACATCGAGGGCAGGACCCGGCATCAGCCTGCGCCCCCGCCCCGGCCCTGGCGCCGTCGCCGCCGGCTGGACAACCCGCGCACGGTCGTCTTCGACACGACCCTGACGGGCCACACACCTCAGCAGATGGCCGACTGGCTGCGGACCGAGCTCGAGCTCACCGACCGCCAACGGCTGCGACGCTGACCCACGACCGGGCACGACACGTCGACACACAGGGGATGACGATGAGCACGAGCACCACCGAGTCCGCGACCGGGCGCGCCATGCCGCCGGTCGTCTACGTCCCGACGACGGACGACCCCGACCCGCACCAGCGGCACATCGTGATGCACCACGTCGAGGACGGCAGGACTGCCCTCTACGCGTACTCGGCACCCGACCGGCTGGAGGACTTCTATCTTCCGGGCAGCCCCTGGGTGCTGTGCGACGTACCAACGCTTCAGCGCATCCACGACGAGACGCCCTACGACCTGCTGTTCGTCGACGTCGATCCCGGTCTGCGCGAGGAGACCTCGGAGGTGACCGCATGACCGGCCGCCTCGACGTCGACCTGGCCGCCCTCGCGTCGATCGCGTCGATGTTGGACCGCGGGGCGAGCGGGCTGGATGAGCTGTCCGGCTCGGTGCCGGCAGGCGTCGATGCCGGTCCCATGACGGGCGTCATCGCGAGCATGCTGAGCCAGGTCGTCGACAGTGCGGGCAACGTGTCGTCCGCGTCGAGCGGCGCAGCCGACCTCGTCCGGCTCAGCCGGGACTACTACCAACGTGCTGACGCCGAGGCCGAAGCCACGTTTGCCGACATCAAGAAGGCGACCGAGCGGTGAGCGTCGACACCGAGATCGAGGGCTCGCCGTCGTCCGTCGAGTCTGTCGCGACCTGGCTGCGCAACTCACTGGCGCCCGAGATCGCCGACGCCGCCGACGGCATGAACGACGCGCGCAAGTCCGCCGACGACTCCTGGCAGGGTCCGGCGGGCGACCAGTTCTCGTCCTGCATGTCGGGCGCCCGCGACAAGACGGACTCGCTGGAGAGCGCAACGAAGAAGATGGCCGAGGACCTCGACGACTTCGCCGAGAAGCTGCGCGGCTGCCAGAACGACATGGCCACGATCCGCAGCGACGCGACGGCCGCCGGCCTCACCGTCGTCGGCTTCATGGTGCAGGACCCCGGCCCCGGGCCGGAGCGCCCGCCGGACGGCTTCACCGGCACGCCCGAGGAGGTGACGGCGCACAACGCCAAGGTCACCGCGTACGACACTCACCAGGACAAGATCCGGGCGTACAACCACGCCTCGAGCGAGGCCGCACGCATCGACCGCAAGTACGCCACCGCCTGCCGGTCTCTCCAGGACGACTACACGGTCGGCCAGCACGCGTCGTGGCTGCTGACCACCGCTGACATCCTCGGGGACGCCGCGGTCGGCGCCCTCGGCGTCGCCGTCGCAGGCAAGCAGAGCAAGCTCAACAAGCGCGCGGCGGATCTCGTTGACGAGGCTCGACGCGCGATCGACGACCTGCAGGCCCATCCCGAGCGCTACATGAAGCGCAAGTGGATCTTCTTCAAGAGCCTCGACACGGCCAAGCTGGAGGCGGACCGGCTCGCCCTGGCGGGCAAGCTCGACGAGGCGGAGGACCTGCTGCGGCAGAGCCAGCTCGCAGGCGAGGGCAGGGTCCCCAAGGTGCTGGGCCGGTTCGGCAAGGTGCTCGGTCCGATCGGCCTGGGTCTCGGTGCCTACAACGACTACCAGGAGGGCGAGACCACGACCCAGATCGTCGTCTCGCAGGGCGCGTCGACCGGCGCGGGTCTGCTCGTCGGTGCCGGCGCCACGGTGGGGACGAGCGCGCTCGTCGGTGCCACGATCGGCTCCGTAATACCGGGCGCAGGCACGGCCGTCGGGGCGGTGGTCGGCACCGTGGTCGGAGCCGGCATCGCGATCTTCTCCGACGGCGCGATCGACTCGTTGTTCGAGAACGGTCCGGACGTCGGCAAGGCCTTCGACGAGGGCGTGGACGCGCTGAAGGACACAGGAGGCGCGATCAAGGACGGCGTCTCCGGCGTCGCCGGCAAGATCGGCGGACTCTTCGACTGATCCGCTGCTCCGGCGCCACACCTGGGCAGGTTGTGCACAGATCTGGTCCCAGGTCTTACCGAATCGCTGGTATTTCGGTAGTTTCCGAAGATGCGATTCGGGGGAATTGTCCTGGCGACGGCGTTGGCCCTCGGTGCCTGCTCGTCTTCTGACCCGGCGCCGATCGAGCCCCAGCGCTCGGCCACGACCCCGACGCCGACCGCCACGGCCCCACCCATGCCGGACCAGGCCCGCCAGGACTCCCCCGAGGGTGCCGCCGCCTTCGTCAAGCACTACGTCGACGTCTTCAACTACGCCGCGGCAACCGGGGACGTGGAGGAGCTCACCCGCCTCTCCGCCCCTACGTGCGAGGGCTGCCAGAGCTACATCTCGCTCTACCGCGACACCTACGCCGCGGGCGGCTACTTCAAGGGTGCTGACTGGACGATTGGCGACCTCCGACTACAGGAGGAACGCTCCGTCACTTACGCAACCACGCTGGTTAAGGCGGATCCAGGGCCCTACAGGGAGTCCTCGAAGGAACCAGAACAAGTGAGCAGCGGCAAGGACAATCAAGTCAGCTTCGCGCTTCAGCGATCCGCGACGGCTTGGCAGGTCACCCAAATCGGCCTCGGAGCTGTTCAATGAAGACGCCCCTCGCCGTTCTGGTTCTCATCGGGTTCCCTGTGACCGGTCATGACGACATCCGCGTGAAGCCCGCGCCGCACGAAGCTCAGGTGGTGTTGGAGGCGCGGCAAGTCACGGCTCCGAAATCAGCACCGGCTGCCGGTCGTCCCGGGACTGGATCGCCCGGTGCCGCGCCTGTCAACGATCCGACGTATGACCGGATCTACATGCAGTGTCGGGTGGATCCGGTGAACGCGATCTACGGTTGCCGCACCCAGACGCCGGAGGACCCGGAGGATCCCGAGGCTGAGGAACGGCGCGAGCTCACTCCGGGCGACGTCCTGCGGGCGGCGCGGGAGATCGGGCTGCCGAGCTTGCAGGTGCAGATCCAGCCCGGCGACGAGACGTTGGTGAACGTCGAGACGATCTTCTACGCGCAGCCGCAGGCGTTCGAGCGCAGCATCGAGCTGCTCGGCTACGACGTCGACCTGGTCGCGCAGCCTGCGAGCTATCACTGGGTGCACGGCGACGGCACGACACGATCGACCTCCACACCGGGCAAGCCCTATCCCGCGATGGACGTCACGCACCGCTATCGCGAGCCTGCGGACGACGTACGCGCGCGGGTCGACGTCACGTATCGGGTCCGATATCGCGTCGACGGCGGTGCGTGGCAGACCATCGGCCAGACGCTCGTGGCATCGGGTCCGGCCGCACAGCTCGACGTGAGGGAAGCGGCCCCCGTGCTGACGAGGCGTTGAGTGCAAGAATGGCCGCATGCCCATTGCAAGCCATATCGTCGAGCTGATCGGCAACACCCCGCTGGTCCGCCTCAACTCTGTCACCACGCCCGGATCGGCAACGGTGGCCGCCAAGATCGAGTACCTGAACCCCGGAGGCAGCGCCAAGGACCGCATCGCGGTCAAGATGGTGGACGCCGCGGAGGAGTCCGGTGCCCTGAAGCCCGGCGGGACCATCGTCGAGCCGACCTCCGGCAACACCGGCATCGGCCTGGCCCTCGTCGCCCAGCAGCGCGGATACAAGTGCATCTTCGTGTGCCCCGACAAGGTCGGCGAGGAGAAGCGCAACGCGATGAAGGCGTACGGCGCGCAGGTCGTCGTCTGCCCGACGGCAGTCCCGCCCGAGCACCCCGACAGCTACTACAACGTCTCGGACCGGCTCGTCCGCGAGACCGAGGGCGCCTGGAAGCCCGACCAGTACTCCAACCCCGCGGGTCCTGAGAGCCACTACGAGACCACGGGCCCCGAGATCTGGGCGGACACCGACGGCAAGGTGACGCACTTCGTGGCCGGTGTCGGCACAGGTGGCACGATCACCGGCGTCGGGCGGTTCCTCAAGGAGAAGAACCCCGACATCAAGATCATCGGCGCCGACCCCGAGGGCTCGGTCTACTCCGGTGGCACGGGCCGCCCGTACCTCGTCGAGGGCGTCGGCGAGGACTTCTGGCCCAGCGCGTACGACCCGAGCATCCCCGACCAGATCATCGCCGTCTCCGACGCCGACTCCTTCGACATGACCCGTCGCCTCGCGCGCGAGGAAGGTCTGCTCGTCGGCGGCTCCTGCGGCATGGCCACGGTCGCCGCACTGAAGGTCGCGGCCGAGGCCGGCCCCGACGCGCTCGTCGTGGTGCTGCTGCCCGACGGTGGCCGCGGCTACCTGGGCAAGATCTTCAACGACGACTGGATGTCGTCCTACGGCTTCCTGCGCGAGCCCCTCGACGGCACCTCCCACCAGCTCTCGGTCGGTGACCTGCTGCTGAGCAAGACCGGCGGTCTGCCGGCACTGGTCCACACCCACCCGTCCGAGACGATCCGCGACGCGATCGAGATCCTGCGCGAGTACAACGTCTCGCAGATGCCGGTCGTCGGTGCCGAGCCGCCCATCGTCATCGGTGAGGTCGCCGGCAGCGTCAACGAGCGCGCGCTGATCAGCGCCGTCTTCGAGGGCCGCGCCCAGCTGACCGACCCCGTGTCGCGTCACATGGAGCCGCCGCTGCCCCTGCTCGGCTCCGGCGAGACGCTCGACGACGCCCTCAAGGCGCTCAGCTCGAGCGACGCCGTGATGGTCGTCGAAGAGGGCAAGCCGCTGGGTGTCCTGACCCGCCACGATCTGCTGGGAGTGCACGTCTGATGGGCAACGACGAGAGCGCACGCGACGAGGGCCGGACGCACGGATTCGCGACCCGGGCGATCCACGCGGGCTACGAGCCCAATGCGGAGAACGGCGCGGTCAACGTGCCGATCTACGCCAGCTCGACGTTCGCGCAGGACGGCGTGGGCGGCATGCGCGGCGGCTACGAGTACGCCCGCACCGGCAACCCGACCCGCAAGGCGCTCGAGGGCAACCTCGCGGCGCTGGAGAACGGGACGTACGGCCGCGCGTTCAGCTCGGGCATGGCCGCGACCGACACCGCGCTGCGGTCGCTGCTGCGTCCCGGCGACCACCTCGTGATCCCCGACGACGCGTACGGCGGCACGTTCCGCCTGATCGACAAGGTCTTCACCCAGTGGGGCATCACATACACCCCCGCCGCGGTCAACGACCTCGACGCGATCCGTGCCGCGGTCACCCCGGCCACCAAGGCCATCTGGATCGAGACGCCGACCAACCCGCTGCTCAACATCGGTGACATCGCCGCGATCGCGGAGATCGCGCACGCGGCGTCCGCGACGTTCGTGGTCGACAACACGTTCGCCTCGCCCTACCTGCAGCAGCCGCTCACGCAGGGCGCCGACGTCGTCCTGCACTCCACGACCAAGTACGTCGGCGGGCACTCGGACGTCGTCGGCGGAGCGCTGATCACCGACGACGAGGAGCTCGACGCCGCGTTCGCGTTCCTGCAGAACGGCTCAGGCGGTGTGCCCGGTCCGTTCGACGCGTACCTGACGATGCGCGGCGCCAAGACGCTGGCCGTGCGGATGAACCAGCACTGCGACAACGCCGAGGCGGTCGTCGACTTCCTGCAGGGACACCCGGCGATCTCGTCGGTCCTGTACCCGGGTCTCCCCGAGCACCCCGGCCACGAGGCCGCGGCACGCCAGATGCGTCGTTTCGGCGGCATGGTGTCCGTACGCCTGAAGGATCGGCAGTCGGCGCTCGACTTCTGCTCGCGCACCGAGCTGTTCACCCTCGCGGAGAGCCTCGGTGGCATCGAGTCGCTCATCGAGCACCCCGGCGCGATGACCCACGCCTCCACGGCGGGCTCGTTGCTCGAGGTGCCCGACGACCTCGTGCGGCTGTCGGTCGGCATCGAGGACGTCGCGGACCTGATCGGTGACCTCGAGCAGGCCCTGAGCTGAGCGCGACCCACCGGCTCGGGCTGCTCGGCGCGGCCCTCTGGACGCTCCAACCGCTGTACGTCGTGACCGAGCTGGTGGTCTCGCGTCACACGTCGACGGACTACTCGCTGGCCCACAGCACGATCAGCGACCTCGGCAACACCGCGTGCCGGACGATCCGCGGCGACGTGCTGTGCTCGGACTGGCACGCGGGCATGAACGTCGCGTTCGTCTGGTTCGGCCTGACCCTGCTCCTCGGCGCGCTCCTGCTGGGCCTGCGCGCCCTTCCCGGGCGGGCCGGGCGGGCCTCGGTCGCGCTGTGGTGCGTCTCGGGCCTCGGCACGATCGGGGTGGGCCTCGCGCCGGTCAACGAGGACGGCGCGCTGCACAGCCTGGTGGCGGTACCGATCTTCGTGGCCCAGCCGCTGGCGCTGCTCCTGATGGGCCTCAGCCTGCGCTCCCGCAGCACGATCGTCGTCGCCGGGCTGTCGTTCGTCGGGGTCGTCGGCTTCGCCACGCTGCTGCTGACCGACGCCACGTCGTACGTCGGGGCGTTCGAGCGGCTCGCGCTGTGGCCGGGCTACCTGTGGGTCGCGGTCATCGCTCTCGCCGTGTCGGGCCCGAACGCCGGACGTACGACCTCGGGGGCTGCCAGAATCCCAGCATGAGTCGTGTGATGCTCCTGCTGGCCCACCCCCGGTCGACCAGCTTCTGTCATGCCCTGGCCGAGCGGGTCGCCGAGCAGCTGATCGAGCTCGGGCACGAGGTCCGCTCGCACGACCTGTACGCCGAGAGGTTCGACCCGATCCTCGCGACGTACGAGTCCCACACGACCGGTGACGAGACCGAGTCGGCGCTCGCGCGCGAGGAGGATCCGCTGATCAGCCTGCACCGTGCGGAGCTGCGCCAGGCCGACGGGCTCGCGGTCGTGCACCCCAACTGGTGGGGCATGCCTCCCGCGATCCTGACCGGATGGGTCGACCGGGTCGTCGTGCCCGGTGTCGCGTACCGGCTCGCCGACGCCACCGGGCACCCCGAGCCCCTCGCGCCGGTGCAGCAGCTCTTCGTGGTCAACACGTCCGACACCACGGACGAGCGCGAGGAGACGCTCTACAAGGACCCCCTCGCCTCGATCTGGGGGCGCTGCATCGCGCCCTATCTCGGCAGCCCAGCCGTGACTCGCCGCGTGCTCCGTCCCGTGGCGGGCTCGTCGGACGAGCAGCGCGCGGCATGGCTCGACGAGGTCGGCGTGCTCGCCGCCGAGACGTTCGGGGCCGTCTCCTAGGCTGGAGGACATGTCTGAACGTCGTGGTCTGTTCGGTGAGATCTCCTGGCTTCAGGTCGCAGGCAGCGTCCTGGCCGCTGTCACCTCCGCGTGGCTGGCGTCCCGGCTGGGTGTCGCGGGAACCATGATCGGCGTGGCGCTCGGCAGCTTCATCGCCACCGTCGGCTCGGCGTTCTACGCGCGTACGCTCGACAAGGGCAAGACCCTGCTCGCCCAGACCGCGTCGGGTGCGCTCGTGGAGCGGACGGTCCAGGACGGCGAGATCGCCGAGGCCCTCGACGAGATCGCGGAGGCCGAGCACTCCCCCGTCCGCAGCGCTGAGGTCGTCGACAACGACGGACCCGTCCTGCGCTGGAAGGCGGTCATCATCACGACCGTCGTGGTCGCCCTGCTCGCGCTCGCGGCCATCACGACGTACGAGCTCGTGTCGGACAAGACCCTCGGCGGGTCGAGCGGCACCACGATCGGCGACACGTTCGGCGGCAGCAAGAGCGACAAGGACGCGCCCGGCAAGGACGATGACAACAACAAGGACGACGAGAAGGACGAGGACCCGGATCCGGCGGTGACCCCCGACAACCGCGACCCGGCACCGGCGCCCACGGCCACGAGACCCACGCCGACGCGGACGGCCACGCCGGAGCCCACCCGGCCGAGCCCCTCGGTCGGCGAGACCGCCCCGACCCAGGACGCGCCGGAGCCCACCGATCCCGCTCCCGAGCGGGTGGAATGAACGCCTGCCTCGCGGCGTTGACCGCACCGACTTCTGAGAGGAGCGCAACATGACCATCTACATGACCCCCCACATCACGGACGACAAGATCGCCGCGATGGACGTCTTCGACGCATTCCGTCTGGGTGAGGAGCTCCTCGACTCGCGCTTCCCGAGGGACGCTGCCCGCGTGCTCCGCAAGGTCGTCGACGCCGAGCCCGGCCACGCCGGGGCGTGGGAGCTGCTCGGGCGGGCGCACTTCGCCGCCGCGCAGCTGTCGCCGGCCGAGGAGTCGTTCCGCCGTCTCGTCGACCTCGAGCCGACCAGTGCGTGGGCGCAGACCGCGCTCGGCCTCGCGCTGGACCGGCAGAGCCGCCATCGCGAGGGCGCAGTCCACCACCGCATCGCCGCGGCGATGGGCGCGTCCCCGCGGGACGCGACCCGGGTCGAGCTCGTCGACCGTCCGACAGGCTGATCCCCTGGACCCCACCTGGGCGGCAGCGGCGGCAGCCGTCGTGCTGATCGCCCTGCCGCCCGCCTGGTCCGTCACCCGTCACGTGGTGACCCTCGTCCACGAGGCCGGCCACGCGGGGGTCGCGGTGCTGACGGGCCGGCGCCTCAACGGCATCCGCCTGCACACCGACACCTCGGGCCTCACGGTCTCCTCGGGCAAGCCGCGCGGCCCCGGCATGATCGCGACCGCGGCGGCCGGCTACCTCGCTCCCGCGGCCCTGGGGCTGGCGTCGGTCGCCCTGGTCGAGAGCGGCCGGACCGCGTGGGCGCTCTACGCCGGACTCGCGACCCTCGCGCTCATGCTGGCGTTCATCCGCAACTGGTTCGGCCTGCTCGTCGTCGTGCTCAGCGCTGCCGCAGTGTCCCTGCTCGTGTGGCGGGCGCCGGAGCGGGTCCAGGACTTCGCCGCGCTCACGTTCGCATGGTTCCTGCTGCTGGCGGCCCCTCGTACGTCGATCGAGCTGTGGCCGCACCGGCGTCGCGTACGCACGCGCACCAGCGATGCGGATGTGCTCGCGCGCCTCACGATCCTGCCCGCGGCGGTGTGGAACGTCGTGTTCATCCTGCTCACCGGCGCCGCCCTGGCCGCCGCGGTCTGGCTCGTCGGACCGCCCTGATTGGATGGGGGCATGTTCTCCGTCGGCTCCCAGCTCGAAGGTGCCCTCGGTCGTACGGGCACCATCTCCACCCCCCATGGAGAGATCCGCACCCCCGCGTTCATCCCTGTCGGCACCCGGGCGACGGTCAAGGCCGTGCTCCCCGAGGCCATGGCCGATCTCGGCGCGCAGGCGCTGCTCGCCAATGCGTACCACCTCTACCTCCAGCCCGGCGCCGACATCGTCGACGAGGCCGGCGGGCTCGGGACGTTCATGAACTGGCCGGGCCCCACGTTCACCGACTCGGGCGGCTTCCAGGTGCTGTCGCTCGGCGCCGGGTTCCAGAAGACCCTGTCGATGGACGCCAAGGGGGTCACCGCCGACGACGTGATCGCCGAGGGCAAGGACCGGCTCGCCGTGGTCGATGACGACGGCGTGACGTTCAAGTCGCACCTCGACGGCTCCAAGCACCGGTTCACCCCCGAGGTGTCGATGCAGATCCAGCACCAGCTGGGCGCGGACATCATGTTCGCGTTCGATGAGCTGACGACGCTGATGAACACCAAGGACTACCAGGTCCAGTCGCTCGCCCGCACCCAGGCGTGGGCGCGGCGGTGCCTCGTCGAGCACCAGCGGCTCGACCTTGAGCGCGCGCACAAGCCACGGCAGGCGCTGTTCGGGGTCGTCCAGGGCGCCCAGCACGAGGACCTGCGCCGCCAGGCCGCCCGCGGGCTCGCCGACCTGGAGATCGACGGCCTCGGGTTCGACGGCTACGGCGTCGGTGGGGCGATCGAGAAGGAGAATCTCGGCACGATCGTGCGCTGGGTCAACGAGGAGCTGCCCGACGACAAGCCGCGGCACCTGCTCGGCATCAGCGAGCCCGACGACCTGTTCACCGCGGTGGAGAACGGCTGCGACACGTTCGACTGCGTGTCGCCGTCGCGGGTCGCGCGATCGTCCCGCGTCTACGCGATGACCGGCCGCTACAACCTGCTGGTCGCCGCCTCACGTCGCGACTTCGGACCGATCGACCCCGAGTGCGACTGCTACACGTGCGCCCACTACTCCAAGGCGTACCTGCACCACCTGTTCAAGACCAAGGAGTACATCGCCGCAACGCTCTGCACGATCCACAACGAGCGGTTCACCGTACGCCTCGTCGACGACATGCGCGCCCACATCGAAGCCGGCACCTTCCCCGACTTCCGCGACGACTTCCTCGCCCGCTTCTACGCCTGACCCCTCCGCCGGTTGTCGGTTTCCCACGGGACCGTGGGGTTTGTGCACTTCCCTAGCGTCACAACACGAGGGAAGTGACCAATTACCACGGTCCCGTGGGAAACCGACCACGGGGGAAACGGGGGCCGGGCGGGCGGGTCACTGCCAGTAGGAGGGCTCGCGGCGCTTCAGGGCTCGGATGACGACCATCGTGAGGGGCATGACCAGCAGCTCGACGGCGCACTTGAACAAGAAGCCGACGACGAAGTAGTTGAGGAACGCGCCGAAGCTGTCGACACCGATCGCCGAGGCGGCGATCGCGCAGAAGATCAGCGTGTCGGCCGCCTCGCCGACGCCGGTCGAGCCGGCCAGCCGTCGCCAGAGGCCGGGCTCGGCGGAGCGGGCCTTCATCCGCACCAGGACGTACGAGTTGAGGAACTGCCCCACGAGGTACGCCACCAGGGACGCCGCCACGATCTGCACGCCTGACCAGACGACGCTCTCGAACGCCTCCTGGTTGTCGTAGAACTCCGCGCTCGGCAGCTGCATGACGATCAGGAACGTCACGAACGTCATGATCGCGGTGCCGAACCCCACCAGGATCGCCCGCCGGGCCGCGCGCAGGCCGTACACCTCGGAGATCACGTCGCCGATGATGTACGCCAGCGGGAACAGGACCGCGCCGCCGTCGGAGAACACCGGGATGATCTGCACCGGACCGATCGACACGTCGCCGGAGAAGAACTGCGTGCCCTTGGTCGCCGCGATGTTGGACACGACCAGGACGACACAGAACACCGCGAGCAGGATGTCGTAGTAGGACGATCCGCGAGAGGCGAAGTGCACCTCGCGCTCCGCCCGGGCCGAGGTGTCCGCAGAGCTCATGTGCCCCATCCTGCCAGCCGCCGACCCCTCTGGGAGAATCGCTGCATGACCGCGCTTCCGACCCGCACCGACGTGCTTGTCGTCGGCGCCGGTCCCGCCGGATCCGCGGCCGCCGCCTGGGCGTCCCGATTCGGCCTCGACACCGTCCTCGCCGATGCGGCGACGTTCCCGCGTGACAAGACCTGCGGCGACGGACTGACGCCCCGTGCGATCGCCGAGCTCGAGCGACTGGGCCTCGGCGACTGGGTCCGCGGCCACGGCACCAACCGCGGACTGCGCGCCGCGGGATTCGGCCAGGAGCTCCTGCTCCCCTGGCCCGGCGGCTCCCTGCCCGACTACGGCTCGGCGGTCCCCCGCACCGAGCTCGACGACAAGCTCTTCCGGGTCGCGGTCGAGGCCGGGGCGACCCCGTTCGAGGGCGCCCGGGCAGTGGACACCGTCCGCGACGACGCCGGCCGCGTGACCGGTGTGGTCTTCCACGTCGGCCGCGAGCGCACCCCGCACACCGTCCACTGCGACCGCCTCGTGGTCGCCGACGGCGTACGCTCGCCGCTCGGTCGCGTCCTCGGGCGCGAGTGGCACCGCGACACCGCGTACGGCGTGGCGGGCCGGTCGTACGTCAAGTCCGGCCGCAGCGACGATCCCTGGATCTCCTCGCACCTCGAGCTGCGGGGCCCCGCAGCCGACGGATCGGGCGACATGGTGCTGCCCGGCTACGGCTGGATCTTCCCGCTCGGCGACGGCGAGGTGAATCTCGGCGTCGGCGCGCTCGCGACCGCCAAGCGTCCCGCCGACCTGCAGATCCGTCCGCTCATGGAGCACTACGCAGGCCTCCGCCGCGAGGAGTGGGACCTCAGCGGGGAGCTGCGCATCCCCACCAGCGCCCTGCTGCCGATGGGTGGCGCCGTCTCCGGCGTCGCCGGGCCTAACTGGGTGCTCGTGGGGGACGCCGCGGGATGCGTCAACCCGCTCAACGGCGAGGGCATCGACTACGGCATGGAGACCGGGCGTGAGGCCGCCGAGCTGCTGCGGTCCGAGACGGATCTCGCCGCCGCGTGGCCCGCCCTGCTCACCGCCCGCTACGGCGAGGCGTTCTCGATCGCCCGCCGGCTCGCAGGACTCATCACCGTCCCCCGGCTGCTCCCCACAGCGGGCCCCGTCGGCATGCGCTCGCACCACCTCATGACCTTCGCGCTGCGCGTGATGGGCAATCTCGTGACCGACGAGGACCGCGACCTCACCGCCCGTCTCTGGCGGTGGGCCGGACGCCAGTCGGTACGCCTGGACGACCGGCCGCCCTTCACGTCCTGAACGCCGCGCGGGTGGCGGGCCGGGCCACTACGGTCATGCCATGAGCGACCAGCCGCCCTCCCACGGCACCCCGTACCCCTACGCGTACGGCCCGCCCAGCTACGCCGCGCCCCCGCCGTTCCGCATCCCCGACGCGTTCGGGTGGTCGTGGGACATGTTGCGGGTGCACCTCAAGGTGTTGCTCGCCGCGATGATCCCGACGGTCGTGGTGGGCCTGGCGATCTACGCGATGTACTTCTGGCGGCTCGTGCCGATCTGGATCGACATGGCCGAGCCCACCACCAGCTCGACCGTGCAGCTCGACCGGTTCCAGGACCTGTGGGCGACGGTCGGCCTCTTGTACGCCGCGGCGCTGGTCGTCGCGATCCCGCTGTCGCTCTTCCACGGCAATCTCGTACGGATGTGCCTGCTCATCGCGGACGGTGGCACCCCGTCGTACCGGATGATCCTCAGCACCCGCCGTGCCGGCCGGGTCATGGTGACCACCGCCGTGCTGCTCGTGGCGGGTGTCCTCGGCACGATCCTGTGCCTGCTGCCCGGGATCGCCTTCGCAGCCTTCTCGATGTTCACGCTCCCGCTGCTGCTCGACCGGGACCTTCGGACGTTCGTGGCCATCCGCGCGAGCTTCGCGCTCGTCCGAGCCCACCTCGGCCTGTGCCTCCTGACGTTCGGCCTACTCATCGCCGTGGCCTACGCAGGGACGATGCTGTGCTTCATCGGCATCGCGGCGTCGATGCCGCTCGGCACCCTCATCCTCGTGTACGCCTACCGGTCCCTGCAGGTCACCGGCCGGACAGTCTGAGGACGCACGAAGGGCCCGGCCGAGGCCGGGCCCTTCTGGTGCAGTGTGCGATCAGCTCGCGGGCGGAGCCGGGGGGGCCGGCGGCGCGGGCGGATTCTGCGGTGCAGCCGGGGGCGGCGGCGTCTGAGCGGCGGGCGGCGCAGCCGGGGGCGGCGTCTGAGCCGGCGGCGGCGTGTACGCCTGCGGTGCCTGCGGCGCCTGCGGTGCCTGGCCCTGCGGTGCACTGCCGGTGCCGTTGCTGCTCTTGTTGATCTCCGGGATCTTCTCGCCCGAGTCCTTGAACAGCAGCGCGACGAAGACGACGAAGGCGATCACCGCGACGAACAGGATCCATCCGGACCAGCCCGGGCCGACCGAGATGTCGTCCAGGAAGTCCGGGACGTCGACCGTGAACGGCTTGATGATGAGGATGAGTGCCGCGATGACGGCGAGTGCGAGCGCGATCAGCGTCCAGGGCACCTCACGCGGGAGGGTGTCCCCCGCGAAGGCCTTCACGATGACGAGCGCGAAGGAGGCGATGAGCAGCAGGCACGCCAGGGTTCCCCAGCCGTCCCACGCGTTCGTGACGTTCTCCGACTGGCCACCTCCGCTGATGCGGATGTAGGCCCCGAAGAAGGTCAGGATGATCGCAAGGGCGCCCGATACGAGCGCTCCCTGGGTGTTGATGCCTAGAGACTTCAAGTCAACGGCCATGACAAATTTCTCCCAACGATGAATGATGACGCCCCTGAACATAGTGCTGATGAGTCACCACAGGTAGTCATTTCACCCTCGAAGGGCCCGGCGAGTCGGTTTGTCTCCTGTGGTAACGCGGCCCTTCCGCAGCCGCGTCGACCGCGCTTGGCGGGCCGACGGCACCCGCGTACGACACAATCGCGGCATGGAATCTGATGTGATCGTCGTCGGCGCCGGCCTGGCCGGGCTCGTCGCCACCGCTGAGCTCGTGGAGGCCGGCCGCAGGGTCCTGCTGATCGATCAAGAGGGTGAGCAGGGCATCGGCGGTCAGGCGTACTGGTCGTTCGGCGGGCTGTTCTTCGTCGACTCACCGCAGCAGCGGCGCATGGGCATCAAGGACTCGGTCGACCTGGCGATGCAGGACTGGCTGGGCAGCGCGCAGTTCGACCGCGACGAGGACCTCTGGCCGCGCCGGTGGGCCGAGTCGTACGTCCACTTCGCCGCCGGGGAGAAGCAGGCCTGGCTGAAGGAGAAGGGCCACAGCGTCTTCCCGGTCGTCGGCTGGGCCGAGCGCGGCGGCGGACTGGCGGGCGGCCACGGCAACTCGGTCCCCCGCTTCCACATCACGTGGGGCACCGGCCCCGGCATCGTCGAGCCGTTCGAGCGGATCGTCCGCGAAGGGCATGCGAAGGGACTCGTGCAGTACGCCTTCCGGCACCGCGTCGACGAGCTCGTCGTGACGGACGGGGTCGTCACCGGCGTGACCGGCCAGGTGCTGGAGCCCACGGACGCCGAGCGAGCCGCGCCCACCTCACGCACCGCGATCGGCGACTTCACCGCGTCGGCCCAGGCCGTCATCGTGACCTCCGGAGGCATCGGCGGCAACCACGACCTGGTCCGGGCCAGCTGGCCCGAGCGCCTCGGCACCCCGCCCCGGCACATGATCTCCGGCGTGCCGCAGCACGTGGACGGCCGGATGCTCGCGATCGCCGAGAAGGCGGGCGCCAGCCACATCAACCGCGACCGCATGTGGCACTACGTCGAGGGGATCAAGAACTGGGACCCGATCTGGCCCATGCACGGCATCCGCATCCTGCCGGGCCCGTCGTCGATGTGGCTGGACGGATCGGGGCACCGGCTGCCCGTCCCCGGCCTCCCCGGGTTCGACACGCTCGGCACGCTCAAGCTGCTGCGGCGCAGCGGCCACGACCACTCGTGGTTCATCCTCACCCAGGCGATCATCGAGAAGGAGTTCGCCCTCTCCGGTCAGGAGCAGAATCCGGACCTGACCGGCAAGAGCGTCCGCACACTCCTCAAGGAGCGACTGTCCAAAGGGGCGACCAGCCCGGTCGAGGCGTTCAAGCGCCACGGCGAGGACTTCGTCGTCGCCGACACGATCGAGGAGCTGGTGGCCGGCATGAACGGCCTCACCCCCGAGGCCCCGGTCGACCTGGAGCTCGTACGCCGGCAGGTGCTGGAGCGTGACCGCGAGCTCGACAACGACTTCACCAAGGACCTGCAGATCACCGCGCTGCGGCAGGCGCGGTCGTACCGCGGCGATCGGCTCATCCGGGTCGCCAGCCCGCACAAGATGCTCGACCCCACCAAGGGCCCGCTCATCGCGGTGCGCCTGCACGTCCTGACGCGCAAGTCGCTCGGCGGGCTCGAGACCGACCTGGACTCACGGGTGCTGGGCGCCGACGGTCAGCCGTTGGAGGGCCTGTACGCCGCGGGCGAGGTGGCCGGGTTCGGCGGCGGAGGTGTGCACGGCTACAACAGCCTGGAGGGGACGTTCCTCGGCGGCTGCCTGTTCAGCGGACGGGCCGCGGGCCGCGCCGCGGCGGCCCAGGTCAGCTGACCGGCCTCGCCTGGCTTGTCGAACGCGCCGGCGGACGTACGGTTGAGGCATGACCCTTGCACCCCTCGTGGAGCTCAACGACGGGCGACAGATGCCCGTCCTCGGCTTCGGCACGTACTCGATCGACGACCCGGCGATCTTCACCGAGGCGATAGCCGCCGGCTACCGGCTGCTCGACACCGCGACCCGCTACGAGAACGAGACGGCCGTCGGGCAGGGCATCGCCGACTCCCCGGTCTCGCGCGACGAGCTGTTCGTCACGACCAAGCTGCCCGGCGACGGCCACGGCAGCGAGGGGCCGCGTCGTGAGCTGGAGGCCTCGCTCGAGCGGCTCGGCCTCGATCACGTCGACCTCTACCTGATCCACTGGCCCAACCCGAGCGCCGACCTGTTCGTCGAGACGTGGAAGGCGTTCGTGGGGCTGCGTGAGGAGGGGCTGACGCGCTCGATCGGCGTGTCCAACTTCCTGCCCGAGCACCTCGACCGCATCGTGGCCGAGACCGGCGTGGCACCCGCGGTCAACCAGGTCGAGCTGCACCCCTATCTGCCGCAGACCGAGCAACGCGCGGCCGACGAGCGGCTCGGCACGATCACCCAGAGCTGGACCCCTCTCGGCCGCAAGAGCGACCTGCTCGAGCAGCCCGTGCTCGCCGAGATCGGCAGCAAGCACGATCTCTCCCCCGCCCAGGTCGTGCTGCGCTGGCACACCCAGATCGGCGCGGCACCGATCCCGAAGTCGGCCACACCGGAGCGGTTCCGCAGCAACCTGGACATCTTCGACGTCGAGCTCGACGCCGACGACATCCAGCTGATCGCGGGCCTCGAGAACGGTCAGCGCATCGGCGGAGACCCGCGGACGCACGAGGAGTACTGAGGCGCCTAGCCCCGCCCGGCCGCGTTGCGGCGTCGGCGGCGTCCACTACCCAGGCTCGAGAAGCCTGTGCCGAAGTCGTCGTGGTGGCCGAGCCATGCGGGACCTCTTCGACGACGTGACAGGACACACCGAGGCGGCCGGCCGGACCATTGTGCACGCTCTGCCGGCTCAGTGGGACCAGTCGCCGCCAACTGACGGCTCGCGCGTCGGAGGGCCTCGTTAAGGTGAAGCCGTGCTTCGTATCGCGACCGTCAACGTCAACGGCATCCGTGCCGCCCACAACAAGACCCGAGGCCAGTCGGCCGGCCTGAGCGAGTGGCTCGCCGAGCGCGGCGCCGACGTCGTGACGCTGCAGGAGGTGCGCGCGCCCGACGAGATCGTCCACCAGATCCTCGCCGACACCGGCTATCACATCGTCCACACGGAGGCAGCCGCCAAGGGCCGCGCGGGAGTGGCGGTCCTCAGCCGCAATCCCCCGACCGCTCACCGCATCGGCAACGGCGACGACTTCTTCGACGACTCGGGTCGGTGGATCGAGTCCGACATCCCGCTCGCCGACGGCTCGACGTTGACCGCGGTCTCGGCCTACGTGCACTCCGGCGAGGTCGGCACCCCGCGCCAGGACGAGAAGTACCGGTTCCTGGACCAGATGGTGGTGCGCATGGCCGAGATCCGCGCCACGGGCGCCCACGCGGTCGTCACCGGCGACCTCAACGTCGCGCACACCGAGCGCGACATCAAGAACTGGAAGGCCAACCGCAAGAAGGCCGGCTTCCTGCCCGAGGAGCGGGCGTACTTCGACCGGTTCATGGGTGAGCTCGGCTGGGTCGACGTGCACCGCAGCCTGGCCGGTGACGTGGACGGCCCCTACACCTGGTGGTCGATGCGCGGCAAGGCGTTCGACACCGACGCGGGCTGGCGCATCGACTACCAGCTCGCGACGCCCGAGCTCGCGGCCACGGCGCAGTCCGCCACCGTCGACCGGGCGATCAGCTGGGCCGAGCGCTGGTCCGACCACGCGCCGCTGGTCATCGACTACGACATCTAGGCCGAACGGCGGAGGCAGGGCCTGGCCGCAGGAGCGGAGACATGCTCGCGAGCTACTCGGCGATGAACGCGAGGATGTCGCCGTCGAGGGACTTCTGGTAGTCGCCGTAGATGCCGTGCGGCGCACCCGGGTACACGACCAGCCGGCCGTCCTTCACCAGGTCGATCGACTTCCGCGCGGCGGCCGCGATCGGGACGATCTGGTCGTCGTCGCCCTGCGCGATCATGATCGGTACGTCCAACGCCTTGAGGTCCTCGGTGAAGTCGGTCTCGGAAAACGCCTTGACGCAGTCGAAGGCGGCCGCGAGGTTCACGAGCATTCCTTGGCGCCAGAAGTCGTCCTTCGCACCCTGGGAGACCTTCGAGCCGTCGCGGTTGGCTCCGAAGAAGGGATCCGCCAGCTCCTTGTAGAACTGCGAGCGGTCGTTCAGGACGCCGTCGCGGATCCCGTTGAACGCCTCGATCGGGGTGCCTTCGGGATTGGAGTCCGACTTCAGCATGATCGGCGGAACGGCGCCTGCGGTGATGATCTTGACGACCCGGCCGGCTGCGTGCCGAGCGGCGTAGCGGACGACCTCGCCGCCGCCGGTCGAGTGACCGACGAGCACGAGGTCCCGCAGGTCGAGGGCCTCCACCAGCTGCGCGAGATCGCTGGCGTACGTGTCCATGTCGTTGCCCTCGTACGTCTTGGAGGACCTGCCGTGGCCGCGACGGTCGTGGGCGATGGCCCGATAACCGGCGTCCGCGAGAAGCTTGAGCTCGACCTGCCAGGCATCGGACGACAGCGGCCAGCCGTGGCTCAGCAGGACGGGCTGGCCCGCGCCCTGCTCGGTGTAGTAGATCTCGGTCCCGTCGGTGGTGGTGATGTACGGCATGGTGTCTCCTTCTGGTGGCGTGTCGGACTCGTGACACCCACTCTCGTCCTCCGCGGGCGGTCTGTCGACGGTGCTGACAGCCAACCTGCGGGCCGGCCGACCAGCCCGCGACCCCCAAGCCCGATCACCGGCCGTCGTGCTCGTCAGCATCGCCGTTCTCGCCACGGGCCACCGTCGGAAACACGAAAGGGGGCACGCATCGTCTGATGCGTGCCCCCATCGTGAGGGGGGTGCGAACGTGAGGAGGGACGCCCACCCCCCGATGAGCGTCCCCCCGTCCTTGGGGAAGGTCTAGTTGAACTTGACCTTCATGCTGGTGCCCTTCTCCTCCAGGACACGCATCTTCACACCGGCCGCGGGCAGCTTCACCCCGTGGTTGGGCAGCTCGGCGTACCAATACTTCTTGGTGTCGTCGAACAGCGGCTTGGCGGCCTGGCCACGGATGTAGCTGGGCTTGCCATTGGTGTGCAGCGTCATCGAGTCAGCCTTGTGCAGCGAGAACGGCGCGTCGTACATCTGGATGCGCGCTCGCCACGGGGCGCCAGTCACGATGTTCGTGATCGGCTCGGGGTTGGCGTCGATGATGAGGTTGCGGCCCGTGCCCGGGTGCACGTTGGTGTTGTTGTCCGACTGGGACGTGTCCCAGTACGACACGAGCAGGCCGTGACCGTACTTGTAGTGCTCGACGAAGTCGGGCTTGGTGTTGGCGTAGCCGAAGTTGTACGGCCCCGTCTTCAGGTACTTGTCGTACGAGACGTACGACCGGTGCCCGGCGATGTAGTAGTTGTCCGCCTTCAAGGTCGTCGTGGCTCCGACGATCGAGAAGCCGTCGAACGTCCAGGCGGTTCCGCCGGTCTCGGCGCCATCGGTCAGCAGCGACTGGCCGCCGGCCGTGACAGCGATGTCGTCGACGAACAGTCCGGCCTCGGCGACGCCACCATCGGTCTTGTAGTACAGACGCAGCTTGATCTTCTGGCCGTCGTAGGCGCCGAGCGGGACGTTGAGGTCCGCCCAGGTGGCCTGCTCGCCGTCGATCGCCGGCGAGCCGGACGGATCACCCGGGATGGCCTTGCCGTTGATCGTGCCGGCCAACGCCTTCCACGTCTTGCCGGCGTCGGTCGACGCCTGCACGTACGCGTAGTCGTAGCCCTTCTCGATCGAGTACCGCACCTTGGCCGTCATCGCCGCGCCGGTCTTGCCGGTGAGGTCGACGTCGGTCGTCATCGAGTTGGCCAGATCGTCCCCGGAGCCGGAGAAGAACTGCTTGGTGCCCGACGCCGGGGCGCCGTTGTCGACGAAGACGTCCTTCTGCGGCAGGACGACCACCGCGGCCTGCGCCTTCTTGGAGTTGTACTCCTGCGGGCCGAGGTTCAGCGTCTTCTTCTGCTTGTCGGCGACGACCTCGTAGTCGAGCCAACCGAGCTGCAGCTTGTTCCACGCTCCGAGGTCACCGGCACGGGTGCCGAGGGCCTCGCCCTTGGCGTTGAGCCGGGACTGGGCCATCAGGGTCCAGTACTCGTTGTTGTTGTCGCCGCGGCCGGAGGTGTCGTAGTCGTCCGGCAGACCGAGGTCGTGACCGAACTCGTGAGCGAAGACCGACAGGCCGCCGTTCTCGGGCTGGGCCGTGTAGTCACCCACCCAGATGCCGGTGTTGCCGACCTGGGTGCCGCCAAGACGGTTCTGGGCCGGGCCGGTGAGACCGGCGTCGGTGCCGAACGCGTACCAACGGTGCGACCAGATGGCGTCCTCACCCTGCTGCGGGTCACCGTCCGCCTCGTCGCCGCCGGCGTGGACGATCTGGAAGTGATCGATGTAGCCGTCGGGCTCGTTGAAGTCGCCGTCGCCGTCGAAGTCGTAACGGTCGTACTTGTCGTACGAGGCAATCGTCTTCTTGATCTGGGCGTCGGTCTTGCCGGCGGCCTTCTGATCGGCGACCCACGCGGTGAGCGAGTCCTGGATCAGGTTCCAGACCGTCTTGTAGGACTCGTCGCGGCCGTAGCGCGCCTCGTTGTAGGGCACCTTGACCCAGTCCTGGACCTGGCCGTCGACCGTGTAGCGGCCCGACGACTGCGTCTCGTAGTAGGTCTTGACCGACTCGACGCCCTTGCCGGTGCCGAAGTAGAGGTCCTGGTAGTGCTTGCGGTTGTAGTTGCTCTGCCAGACCGTCGAGTTGTCCTTGGTCCGGTCCGGAGCGGGGATCTTGTTGTGCAGGGGGCCGTCGAACGTCGTGGGACCCTCGACGGTCGGATCGGTGTCCTGGTCAGGGAAGTCCGGGTGACGCTCGTTGCCGAACTCGGTGAGGATCACGAAGATCTTGTCGGCTCGCTCCTGGCTGAGCTCGACGTACTGATCCTTCTGCTTCTTGCCCTGGATCGCCTTGCGCTGCTTCGACGATGCCTTCTTGTTGGCCAGCGCGGCCGCGTCAGCCGGGCTGTAGCCCTTGCCGACCTTGACGACGGAGCTGCCGGAGCGGTTCTGCGCCTTGGCGTCGCCGTCCAGGACCGAGGTGATGCCGGCCTCGCGCAGCGCGCGGCGCTTGGACTCCAGCGGGTTGGGCAGGTCGTCCTTGCCGATCTTCGACGGCTTGTCGTTCGCGTTCACCGATGGTGCGGGTGCCGCCGTGCCCGGTGAGGCGTATGCCAGACCGAGTGAGGCTGCGAGTGTGAGGCCTAAAAGGCCCGAGGTCACACGCTTCACTGTTCCCCCTTGAAAAGAACTTCCGAGATGACGGCGGCACGATCGCGCCCCCGCTGGTGAAGCCCGCCCTTGTGGGGCGGGCTGGATGCAACGTGAGCCAACTTAGGCAATTTTCAGGGGGAACGGCAGTCTTGACTTTTAGCCACAAGTAACCATCTGCAACTAGTTCTTTCTGACCAGAGCGGCCAGGGCGCTACGGTGGGCGGATGAACCGCACCCGCAGGTACACCGTTCGTACGCTCGCCGTGACCGCACTCCTGACGTTCGCGACCGTCTCCCCCGCCGCGGCCGTCTCGTCATCGACGTACGAGAAGCAGGTCATCACCCGCACGAACCACTTCCGCGTCGATCACGACAGGGTCAAGGTCAAGGCGCAGTCCTGCGTGGACCGCTGGGCCGAGGGCCAGGCCAGGTGGATGGCCAAGCACGGCAAGCTCGAGCACCGCAAGGGCCGCCTGCAGCAGGTCCTCGACGACTGCAAGCTCACCGGGGTGTCGGAGAACATCGCCTACGGCTACGGATCGGGCAACAAGACCGTGAACGCCTGGATGAAGTCATCCGGTCATCGCCGCAACATCCTCGCCACCAAGATGCGCTACATCGGCGTCGGCGCCGTGAAGGACGACGACGGGGTCTGGTGGGTCGCCCAGGTCTTCGGCACCCGCAAGTAGCCGGCAGCGAGCAGCTGACTCGTCGCCAAATCAGATGTCCCGGACGATTCCTCTCCCCAAACCCGGTTCCGGTGCCCTAGGCTCTGGGCCAGTTGCACGACGTTGGCCGTACGAATGAATGAGTTTCACTCTCGGGTGTCGAGTTCTTCTTGAAGGTTGGATGTACGTCGCGACCGCCACTCGCGAGAGGCGCGGGGGGTATCTCGTCAATGAGGAGCAGGACATGGCAACAGGCACCGTGAAGTGGTTCAACGCCGACAAGGGCTTCGGATTCATTGCACCCGACGACGGCAGCGAGGACGTGTTCGCGCACTTCTCGGCCATCCAGTCGAGCGGCTACCGCTCGCTCGACGAGAACCAGAAGGTCGAGTTCGACGTCGAGCAGGGCCAGAAGGGCCTGCAGGCGGCGAACATCCGCCCGCTCTGATCAAGTCACCCATGACACAACCCCCGGAGCGCTGCTCCGGGGGTTGTGTCGTTCTCGCGGGAGGGGGCGAACGGGCTACAGGCGCCCGGCCTCGTCCCATGCACGCCGGGTGAAGTCAGTTCCCGGGCTCGACGCCAGGTAGCTGACGTCGCCTGACGGCCTGGCCTCCGTGGGCGCGAGCCGGCGGGCCGGGAAGCGGCGCGAGGCCTCGGCCAGCTGGGCGGAGTCGATGTCGAAGGACGTCTCGTCCATGGCGGTCTCCCTCGGTTGGCAACGTTGACATGAGGATATCCTCATGTTTGCCCCGTGGGGACCCTTACCGGGCGGTAGGTTGCGTGTCCCCCGTCGAGGAGACTGCTGCGGGCGCGTCGCCCGACATGGTCGAGACGTTCGTGGTGGTCACGCTGATCGTGAACAGCGTGAGCAGGCCTGTGGCGACCATGAGACCGGCTGGCTTGCGCATGACGATTTACCCCCTTGGTGAACACGCTTTGCCGCACTCCACCGAGTGGGACGCGTAGACACTAGCGTCACTGGTCGGCCGGCGCTGAGAAAAAAATAAATTGATCCGATCTGTGCGTGACTCGTCAGCGTCCGTGCGTGACTCGTCAGCGTGGGGTCAGACGGTGACGCGCAGGATGCGGTCGTCGCCCTTGCGGGGGTCGCCGCGACCGTCGGTGTTGCTGGTCGTGACCCACAGCGCACCGTCGGGAGCCACGGCGACCGAGCGGATGCGTCCGTGGTCACCGGCGAAGTGGGCGACCGGCTTGCCGGCCCGCTCACCGTCCAGCGGCACCTCGAACAGGCACTCCCCCTGCAACGCGCCGACGTACGCGGTCGACTTCGTGACGGCCACGCCCGACGGGGAGCACTCGTCGGTGCCCCACGTGACGACCGGGTCGATCAGCCCACGGCCGCCGCCCTTGCCCTCGACCCGCGGCCAGCCGTAGTTGCCGCCCTTCACGATCAGGTTGAGCTCGTCCGCACTCTTCTCCCCGAACTCGGCCGCCCACAGCCGCCCCTCCTGGTCAAAGGCGAGCCCCTCGATGTTGCGGTGTCCGTACGACCAGGTCCGGTTGCCGAACGGATTGCCCTTCGCGGCCCGGCCGTCCTGGTCGATCCGCAGCACCTTGCCGGCCAGCGAGTCGCGGTCCTGCGCGAGCTCCCCGTTGCCGGAGTCGCCGGTCGAGACGAACAGGGTGCCGTCGTCGCCGAACAGCAGCCGCCCCCCGTGGTGCCGCGAGCCGATCGGGATGCCGGTGAGGATCGGCTCGACCTCACCCAGCGAGCTCCCGTCGATCGTGATGCGCACGACCCGGTCGTCGGCGGCCGTCGTCACGTACGCGAACAGCGTGCTGTCGTCGCCGGGGGCCAGCGCGATGCCCAGCAGACCCCCCTCGCCGCCGGGCACGCCGTTCGCGCCGGCGACCGATCCGAGCGTCGTGGTCCTGCCGTCGGCGCTCACCCGCACGATGCTGCCGGCGTCCCGCTGCGAGACCAGGGCGTCCCCGCCGGAGAGGAATGCGATCCCCCACGGCACGTTGAGCCCGGTGACGACGGTCCCGGCGATCCGGGGGGTGCGGGCACCAGGAGTCGACGACGCGGTCGGCGCGGGAGTCGTCGACGGATCGGACGGGGCCGGTGCCGGGCGTTCGTCCCGCTCGCGGCTGCAGCCCAGCAGCGAGACGGTACCGATGGCAGCCAGCCCGGTCAGCAGTGCGCGACGTTCCATGAACAGATCATGCCGGTCACGGTCAAGTCCCGCTGCGACCGTCGGCGGCGGATCAGGCGATGCCGCTGCGCATCTGGCCGAGACGGGTGCGGTACTCGGTCGCCGGTGAGCGGTCCACGTTGAGCGGCGGATCGAGCTCGTCGACGACCTGCTGCTCGAGCTCGCGGAGCGCACCGGGCTCGGCGCCCACCCAGCACGACACCGACAGGTGCTCGAGCATCCAGTCGGTGAGCCGATCGTCGTCGAGACTCGTCATCCGCAGGTGGGCGCGCAGCACCGTCGCGAGGTTCATCCGGAACGTCGAGGACCGGGCCAGGCCGTGCAGCTGGACGCGTTCGACGTGATCGCGCAGGTTGAGCACCGGATCGGCGAGCGAGTGCCAGCTGGATCCACCGACCTGACCGACGAAGATCAGGCCCGCTCGCACGGGCAGGCGCAGGCACCGGTTGAGCTCGCGGGCGCCGGCCGGATCGACGAACCAGGCGTACAAGCCCCTGCTCTGCGGCAGTCCGGAGAGGTCCGAGGCGGGCATCGCGCGGTGGGGATCGGCCAGGGCGTGGGCGATCGAGGACGCCGAGCCGATCTGGACGACCGGGGCGAGATCGGGCTCCTCCGGCTCCTGCGCGGGTGCCGGGGGCGCACTGTGCGTGATCGAGGGGATCACGTCTCCCGACGACACGACGGCCCCGGCCTCCTGCAGACCTGCGAAGAGTGGTCCTGCGAAGGCGTTGGGCGCGTCCAGCCGGACGTGGACGCCCTCGAGACAGCCCACGAGCGACTCGAGCCGGGTGACCACCCAGCTGGCCCACACGACCCGGTAGTCCGGATCCAGGTCGGCCAGGGTGCGCGAGTCCGGCGATATCCACTCGTTCGGCGCCACGAGACCGTGCTCGGCGGACAGCACGAACCACTCGCGACCCCACTGCTCGGCGTCGATCCGGCCGAGCTGGAAGGACATGTCGCGGTAGACCTCCTTGGCCGGTGCCGGGACGTTGACCCGCTCCCCCACGCTGCCGAGCAGGATCACGTCGGGGATGGCGGGTGTCTCGGCGTCGCTGGACTCCTCCGGGACCTCCGGGTCCTCGTCGTCGCTGTCGTCGCCGGCGGCCTCGGGCGGGACGGGCGCGCTGTCGCCCGTGGCCACAGGGGGCTGCCGGCGGGCAGCCGAGGGCGCGTGCAGGTGGGCACCGTTGCCCGACATCTTGATCTTGCTGGTCGAGACGGGTGGGGGGCCGGGGTCCTCCCCCCGTTCGTCGACGGGGATGGGTGCGTACTCGCCGCGGGCCACCCGGCGGAAGACGGGCGAGCGCTGGGCGAACTGCACGTGCTTGGCGCGTCCCCCGTCGGTCAGCCCGATGAGATGGGCCCGGATCGTCGCCTCGTTGACCTCGGGGTAGTTGGTGGTGAACCAGCTGCGGACGTCCTCGTAGCGGAACACCGGCGGCATCGCGTCGGCACACCGGTGCATGATCTGCCACACAGGCCTGTCGTACTTCACGACCCAGCTCCCGTCCACGATGACGCTCCCTTGGCCCCACGGCCTGACGCAGTGCGTCGTCCACGTGTGAAGAGCAGTCACGCGCGCCGTCATGACGCGATCTGCACGACAAGTTCGACCGGCCGCGGTTGCGCGCGGGGAATGCGGGCACCCCACTGGCCGTTGTGCACGATGTACGGAGTTTTCCAGCGAGAGGCAATCATGAGCACCGTCACCCTGACCAAGGACACCATCGACGAGGCGCTCGGCGCCGAGGGCATCACACTGGTCGACTGGTGGGCATCCTGGTGCGGCCCGTGCCGCCAGTTCGCCCCCGTCTTCGAGGCCGCGAGCGAGACGCACCCGGACGTCACGTTCGGCAAGATCGACACCGAGGACCAGCAGGAGCTGGCCGCCGCCGCGCAGATCACCTCGATCCCGACCCTGATGGCGTTCCGCGACGGAGTCCTCGTGTTCTCCCAGCCCGGCGCGCTCCCGGCCGCCGGCCTCGAGCAGGTCATCCAGGCCGTCCGCGATCTCGACATGGACGACGTACGTCGCCGCGTGGCCGAGGCCGAGGCCGCCGAGACGCAGGCCTGAGGCGCGGCGAGATGATCTTCATCGTCGTCAAGTTCCGCACCAAGCCTGAGTGGACCGATCGGTGGCTGGAGCTCGTGCGCCCCTTCACCGAGGCGACCCGCGCGGAGCCCGGCAACCGGTGGTTCGACTGGTCGCGCAGCGTCGACGACCCCCACGAGTTCGTGCTCGTCGAGGCATTCGACGACGACGCCGCGGAGGCGCACGTGACGAGCGCGCACTTCCAGGAGGCCATGCAGACGATGCCCCAGGCGCTCGCCGAGACGCCCCGCATCGTCAGCCAGACCGTCGACCAGGACGGCTGGAACGAGATGGGTGAGCTGACCGTCGCCTAGGTGGCCGGCAGATCAGACGACATCGGCGTACGCCGAGGCGGTCCTCGCGATCTTCTCGGCGTACGCCGTGCTCCGGTTGTACGTCAGCACGGCTCGCGACCAGCCCGTGGAGGTGCTGAGGTCGCGGCCCGCGTGGCACAGGTAGCGACCGGCACTCAGCGCGGCGTCGTCGATGTCGTGAGGATCAGGCTCGCCCCCGCTGGCGGAGGTGCCCCACCGCTGCCACGTCGTAGGGATGAACTGCATCGGCCCGACCGCCCGGTCCCAGGTCGTGTCGCCGTCGAGCGCGCCCCCGTCGGTGTCGCGGATCGCACGGTTGCCGCCGGTCCCGTCGAGCGGCACCCCGAGGATGCGGGGAGATGCCACGCCGCTCCGGTCCAGGCGGGCACCGCCGAAGGCGCCGTGGCTGCTCTCGGAGGCGCCGATGCCGGCCAGCGTGTTCCACGCGAGACCACAACGCGGATGCGAGCTCTTGAGCGACTCCGCGGCCTTGACGTACGCCGTCAAGGCCCGACGCGGGATGCCGGCCTCACGTGCCGTCCGGTTCAGGCTGTCCGGGGTGGCTGCGGGCGTCGGCCGATCGACCACCGGCAGATCCGCCCTCGGCTCGCTGTCGGGCCTGGTCACGATGATCAGGGCCAGCGCGACGGCCAGCGCCGCGACCAGCACGATCAGTGGGGTTGAGCGTCTCACCCCTTCAGTGTCCGGGCCCGGCCAAGCCTGCTGCCTCGATCTCGGGACCGCCGCCGAGCGGCACGGCGTACCGGCGCGGCAACCCCTGGTCGGGACAGCGGCCGAGCACACGCCGCATCGCGTCGCGCTCGGCAGCGGTGACCCAGAGGCCGTAGGCCTGCTTGACCGCGATCTGCCGGGCCACGTAGCCGCACCGGAACGCAGCGCGCGGCGGCAACCACGTGGCGGCGTCCCCGCTGCCCTTGGACGCATTCGTGTGCATGTCGGTCGCGCGGAGCTCGAGGACGTCGTTGGCGAACTGCTCGCGCTTCTCCGGCGTCCACTGCTGGGCACCCTTCTGCCAGGCGTCGGACAAGGCCACGACGTGGTCGATCTGCACCGCGCGCGACGTCGTGGTGCCGCGGACGAAGTCGACGACCTCCCCGGAATAGGGAGACGTGAGGGTGCCCGTGAGCACGAGGCACCCACGCGTGCCGGCCTTCAGCGTGATGTCACGCAGGTCGCGGCGCAGCACGTCGTTGCGCTGGTCGCACCCGTTGCGGTCGAGATCTCGCCAGGCCCGGCCGAACTGCTCGCGGGAGTATCCGGTCCGCGGCGCCCGGCCCTTCACCGTGAGCTCCTCCAGGGCGCTCGCGGCCTTGCCTCGGGCCACCGGCGGCTCCGCGACGGACGGTGTGGTGGCAGAAGGCGCCGGCGCCTCGGTGTCACGTCCGTAGGACGTGCCGATGAGCACGAGCGCCACGACCGCCACCAGGGCCATGACGGGGCCGCCTCGACGTGCAGATCCCACAGATGACCCCTCTTGCCCGACTCGACACCGGGCAGAAGTCTCACACGAGCGGTCCGGCGGCCCGCGCGTGGCCGGCCTGCGCCCGTCAGACGGTCACGAACGACCGCATGCTGATCGAGCCCATGTCGATCGAGCTGTTGAAGAACGAGATGTCCTCACCGTCCTCGAGCAGGCTGAGCGCCGCGACCAGGGGGCGGTAGTGGTCGTCGGTGGGCACCGCGAGGCGAGCCTCGGCCCAGGTGCCGTAGGGGTCCAGGAGCTTGCCGACCTGGCGCTCACGCAACGCCTCTGCCGTGTCGGCGTCGAACTGCTCGGCCCAGTCCCAGGCCGCCCCGCCGTCCCAGCGGGCCCGGCCGAGCGCGTGCACGATGTTGCCGCTGCCGATGAACAGGACGCCGCGCCGGCGCATGGCCCGCAGGCGGCCGTAGAGCTCGTAGAGCTGCGGCAGGGGCATCGAGTAGTCGATGCTGATCTGCAGGACCGGCACCTCGGGCCGCGGGGCGAGGAACTTCAGGATGCTCCACGTGCCGTGGTCAAGACCCCACTGCTTGTCGAGCTCGGCCTCGTAGTCGACGAGCTGTCGGGCCAGCAGTCGGGCGACGTCGGTGTCGCCCACCGAGTCGTACTGCACGCGGGACAGCTCGTCGGGGAAGCCGCCGAAGTCGTAGATGATCGGATTCCTCGGGGCGTCCGTGATGTGGGTGCTCCCCGGAGTCAACCAGTGCGCGCTCACCACGACGATCGCCTGGGCCGCAGGGAGCTCTTGGCCCATGCGGGTCCACGTGCGGGTGTAGCTGTTGTCCGAGATCGCGTGCATGGGGTTGCCGTGGCCCACGAACAGCACCGGCATGAGCGCGCTGGGGCTCAGGCGGTTGTCGAGATCGGCGATCGAGTACGTGGCCATGACGCATCCTTCAATAGTTGACCCTTCAACTATATCATCGCCCGCCGGCGCTCGTCGTCGAGATGCGTGCGAGCCCGCATCACCGCCCGGCGGGCGAGCAGCAGGGACTGCCGGTGCTCGTGGGGCACCAGGTGCCGGTTGCGCAGGTCGGTCACGAACCGGCTGATGACGCTGACCTGCATGCGCGCCTCAGCCGCAGAGGTGGGCAGTCGGTCGTCGGTGAGGAAGCCCGGCAGGCAGCGCAGCACGCCGTCGAGACCGAGCACGGTCCACAGCGCCCCGTCACGGACGAACTCGCGCTCCGCTGCCAGGAGGGTCGCGTCGTCGGGGTCCAGCCACTGCGTCATGTCGTCGACGTCGAGGAAGTCGTACAGCCGCAGCCGCACGCGCGCGTAGCGACGCACGGTCTCGGCCTTGCGGCCCTCGGCCAGGCGCAGGAAGAAGTCGTCGATCAGCGGCCAGCCGGGCTCCTCGAAGTACATGCCTGCACTCAACCAGCGGGGTCGGACACTACTGCTCGAGCGCCGCCAGCACCGCAGCGGTGAACCCGTCGAACGTCACCCGGTCGGGTGTCACGGGCCGGGCGCCGAGACGTACGGCGACGACCCCCTCGCTCGGCACGACGGCCACGTACTGGTTGCCGTAGCCGAACGCCCAGAACGCGTCGGCCGGCACGTGCGGCGCGAGCCGCCCCTCGTACGGCGCGATGTCCGCAGGGAATCCTGCCTGCCGATGCACCTCGACGACCCGTCCCTGGGCGTTGACCCACCACAGCAGGCCGTACGCCGCGTTGAGCCCTGACGAGGGACTCGTCGCCTCCTGGACGAACTCGGCCGGGAGCAGGCGCCGGCCCTTCCACACGCCGTCGTTGAGCATGAGGTGGCCGATCCGGGCGAGGTCGAGGCAGGTCGACGTCATGCCCGAGAACGTCAACGCGTTGCCGGCCGGGTCGCGTCCCCACGTCGTGTCGCGCATGCCGAGCGGGTCCAGCAGCCGCTCGTCGGCGTTCGCCGCGACGTCGCTGGAGTCGTCCAGTCCGTCCAGCACCGACTCGAGGGTCTGGACCGCGGTGTTGTCGTAGACCCACGCCTCGCCCGGCTCGCGGTCCTGCCCGACCCCCACTGCGAACGCCGTCGTGTCGGCCTCGCTGCGGATCATCCGGGTGTCGGTGGCGTCGTCCCAGTGCCGGCCGGACGTCATCGCGAGCAGGTCACGCACGGTGATCGCCTCCGCCGGGCTCCCCCGCCACTGCTCGACCTGCCGGGACGCCGACTCGTCGAGGTCAACCGCGCCGTCGCCGACGTACGTGCCGACGAGCATCGCCGTCAGCGACTTCGCGATCGAGTAGACCTTGTGCTGCGCCGCGGGTGCGCCCCCGTTCCAGTACGCGTCGTGGACCAGGCGGCCGTCCTTGACGACCGCGACGCACGTCGACCCGTTCGCCGCGAGATCGGCGTCCAGCGCCTGCCAGCTCCCCTGCTCGGACCGCGCCCACTCCTTGCCGGGGTAGGTCACGGTCGGCGTCGGCGCAGGTGCAGGCGTGGGGGTCGACGAGGAGGCGGCCGGGGCGGGTCTCGTCCGCTCCTCGGCTGCCGGCGCGCTCCCACCCGAGCACGCCGCGAGCAGCGCCAGCGTCGCGACGGCCGCGGCTGCGCGGGCCGTCACCGGCCGTCCGCGTCGGGGCCGGAGCGCCGGATCCGGATCGGTCCTCGCGCCGTGGCGAGGTCGACCGCCTCACCCTTCTGGGTGATGACGACCTGCCCGCGGTCGACGAGGCGTCCGGCCGCGTCTCGTACGGCGTCCATCAACGGGCGCCAGTCCTCCGGGGCGAGGTCGCGGGCGACGTCCGACGGGCAGATCGTGGCGGTCGGCGCGCGGGACGCGAGCAGCGCGAGGATGCGCTGCTCGAGCTCGTGGTCGGTGGGAGGCACGCACCCAGCCTCCCGTGCACGCCGCACGTCCACAAATGGTGACGTTCCTAACGGCACCGCCTCACCCGCAACTTGGACGCGTGGGCGACAATGGAGGGATGCCCTCTGCCATGGATCTGCGCCTCCTGCTGCGCTATCCGGTCGAGTTCGTCGCGAGCGAGGACCCGGCCGACTCGCGGTTCGTCTTCCACACCCCCGACGGCGACCAGACGGCCACCGCGAACGAGGCCGTCGGCCCGCTCAGCCAGGGCATCCGGGTCATGTCCGCGGACAAGTCCGTCCGCGCCTGGGCGACCCCCGCGATCCTCGCGCTGCGCATCATGGCGCGCGGTGCACTGGGCTCCCCCGACGCCACGGAGATCAACCAGCTGCAGAACGCCGGCGCCGCGATCGGTCCCAATGCGGGCGCGGGCCAGGCCTCGATCAACGCCTTCCTCAAGGCTCTCGCGGTGGACGCGCCCGCCGCGGCGTCGACCCCGCAACAGCGTCAGCCGTACGTCTCACCGCACGCCGCGCCCCAGCGCACGCGCGAGACGACCTTCTCGTGGACGCTCATCGTCTCGTTCCTGGAGGAGCCCACGCCGAGCCAGGCCGCGGTCGTACGACTGCGCGTGCATCCCCGGTCGGGATCGTTCGCGGCCTTCGACGCGGGTGACCTGTTCGGCGGCTCCTCGCACCCCATGGCCCAGGACGCCAAGGAGCCGACCGCGGCGATGCTGCGCCGGCTCGAGCCCTGGTGGGCGTCCGCCGCGACCCTGCGCGATCCGCACGCGCGCGGCGCCGTCACCGTCAGTCCCGACGATCTCGCGCGCCTCGGTGACCGCACCCTCGCACCGACGCTGATGGCCAACCGCATCGAGGTGCGCTGGCCGCCCGAGCTCGTGCGGGAGCTCACGACGTCCGCCGTCGTACAACGCCGCGAGACGCCCGGCTCCGACCGGCCCTCGGCGTTCACCCAGGGGCAGCTGTTCTCGTTCGACTGGCAGGTGGCGCTCGGCAGCGACGTGCTGTCGGCCGCCGAGCTCGATCAGCTCGCGCAGTCGCAGAGCGGGCTGCTCCGGCTGCGCGACCGCTGGGTCTTCGTGGACAAGTCACAGCTCAACAAGGTGCTCGAGCAGCGCACCCACGACATCTCCGCGCTCGAGGCGCTGCGCGCGGCCGTCACCGGCGAGCTGGAGATCGACGGCCGCCGCACCGAGGTCGACACGGTCGGCTGGCTCGAGGACGTGCGCCGGCGCCTCGCGGTGCAGGACCGCGACATCCAGCCGGGTCGTCAGCCGAACGATCTCGAGGGGCACCTGCGCGACTACCAGCTGCAGGGCCTGCAGTGGATGACGCAGCTGGTGGATCTCGGCCTCGGCGGCATCCTCGCCGACGACATGGGTCTCGGCAAGACCGTCATGCTGATCGCGCTGCACCTGCAGCGCGCCGTCGAGACGACCGCCCCGACCCTGGTGATCTGTCCCGCCTCGGTGCTCGGCAACTGGGAGCGCGAGATCCAGCGCTTCGCCCCCGGCGTCCCGGTCCACCGCTACCACGGTGCACGACGCACGCTCCAGGACGTCAAGGACGGCTTCCTCGTCACGACGTACGCCACGATGCGCGCGGACGCCGACCTCCTCGCCGAGCACGAGCCGGGCTGGGGACTCGTCGTGGCCGACGAGGCGCAGAACATCAAGAACCCCCACGCGCGTACCGCCCGCGCGATCCGGGACATCCCCGCGGTGGCGCGTCTCGCGCTCACCGGCACCCCGGTCGAGAACAACCTCTCCGAGCTGTGGGCGATCCTGGACTGGACCACGCCGGGGCTCCTCGGGACGTACGAGCAGTTCCGCCGCACCTGGTCGCGCGCGATCGAGTCGCGGCGCGACACCGAGCGGGCCACCGGCCTGTCGCAGCTCATCCGGCCGTTCGTGCTGCGGCGGCGCAAGTCCGATCCGGGCATCGCGCCCGAGCTGCCGCCGAAGATCGAGACCGATCACCGCATCAACCTCACCCGCGAGCAGGTCGGCCTCTACGAGGCGGTCGTGCGCAGCACCATGGCCCAGATCGAGCAGGCGCAGGGCATCCAGCGTCGTGGCCTCGTGGTCAAGCTGCTGACCCAGCTCAAGCAGATCTGCAACCACCCCGCGCAGTTCCTCCGTGAGCCGGAGTCGCGGCTCACCGGACGCTCGGGCAAGCTCGGCGTCTTCGACGAGCTGATCGAGGAGATCGTGTCCGAGGAGGGCGCGACGCTCGTGTTCACGCAGTACGCCCAGATGGGACGCCTGCTGACCCGCCACCTCGACGAGAAGAAGATCGCCAACCAGTTCCTGCACGGCGGCACCACGGTTCGCGGACGCGAGAAGATGGTGCACGAGTTCCAGGGCGGCCAGGTGCCCGTGTTCGTCCTGTCGCTGAAGGCGGCCGGTGTGGGCCTCAACCTCACCCGGGCCGACCACGTGATCCACTACGACCGGTGGTGGAACCCCGCCGTCGAGGACCAGGCGACCGACCGCGCGCACCGCATCGGGCAGACCAAGAACGTCCAGGTCCACCGCCTCATCAGCGAGGGCACGATCGAGGAGTCGATCGCCGAGCTGATCCGCTCCAAGCGCTCGCTCGCCGACGCCGTGGTCAACGGCGGCGAGGGCGCCCTCACCGAGCTCTCCGACGCCGCCCTGGCCGACCTCGTCCGCCTCAAGCG
This sequence comes from Aeromicrobium sp. S22, assembly GCF_009661045.1. Classification (NCBI taxonomy): domain Bacteria; kingdom Bacillati; phylum Actinomycetota; class Actinomycetes; order Propionibacteriales; family Nocardioidaceae; genus Aeromicrobium; species Aeromicrobium sp. S22. The sequence goes on along the minus strand of NZ_WJWV01000001.1, from coordinate 1,609,571 downwards.
CTAGCCCCGCACCCCGCACCGCGCCCCGGGACCGAGATTTGGCGGCTTCAGCCCGCCAAATGTCGCCGGACGCGCGATGTGGCGGGCTCAAGTCGCCAAATCTCGGTCTGCGCGGGGTGGTGGGTCAGCGGAAGCACTTCTTGAGCTGGGAGACCCGGTAGAAGTAGCCGTTTCCGATCTCGGAGGGCCGGCACGGGCCGGCGAGCTTCACAGGCTGCTCGTTGTGACGGATGGTCACCAGGACCGACCCCGAGGAGTTCTTGTAGGCCGCCCACTCGATGTTGCCGGCCATGCGCCCCACGACGTAGCCGCGCCACGGATTGTTGCCGTACGAGAATGCGGACCTCGCCTGCGTCTGGCTCCGCGGCAGCCGCATCTGCGCCGCGACCGGCATCGTCACCTCTCCGTGCGAGTGACGGAACACCGCGGCGGTCCGGCCGCCCTTGGCGCGCTGGTCGAGCCGCGCGAAGAAGTCGTCCACGACCGGATCGGCCTGCTTGAACGAGCTGCGCTCCCCCGCGACGCCGGGACCGTACCGGTAGAAGTTCTGCGCGTCCTTGACCTCCGCGAGCTTCTTGGCCGCCGACAGCGGGACGTAGTCGGCGAAGCTCACCGTGGTGTCCTGGCTCATGCCGGCACCGATGCAGTACAGGAGGTAGACGTCCAGGGCAGCGTCCACCGGATCCTTGATCGTGGCGACGTACGCGGGTCGGTAGATCCGCAGCAGCACCTTCCTGGCCGCCGCGCGCACGCTGGAGCGACGCTCGACCGCGGCGATCGCGGCCTTGCCCTTCTTGGACGAGCCGTCCTCGATCAGCAGCGACGGGTCGGTGACCTGCTTGGCGTAACCGAGCTGTGGGAACGCCTTGCGCAGGCTGGTCTTCATGTAGTGCGCACTCTGCCGGGTGCGGTAGATCGGCGAGTTCGTCATCGCGACCTTGTCACCGGTCTTGACGACGCCGGCGAAGAAGTCACCGTACGAGGCGGCGGTCCGTCGCCCGATGCCTCGCCACTCGTCCTTGCCAATGGTGCTGAGCCGCCCGTAGCCGAGCTTCTTCTCGGCCTTGCCGAACGCCCTCAGGTCGTTGTCGAACCGCTTGCCGCGCGTGGTCAGCTGGCCCCGCCGCGACGCCGTGGACCACACGGACAGCGCCCGCTTCTCGGCGTTGGGGTTCGTCATCGCGCGTGAGCCGTGGCGGGCGACGGTCTCGAGGAAGAACATCTCGTACCCGCTCGGCGGGGCAACGGTCTTCGCGCTCGCGGGGTTGCCGTACGTCGTCTGGTTCGAGTAGTAGCGGGCGTTGCTGACGTCGGCGGCCACGGACGTCGCCGGCAGCGCCACCGCAAGACCGGTGAGCAGAACGAGCAGACGCCAAGATCGCATCGTTCCACTGTAGGCCGATCAGCGGCGAAGTGGAGGGTGCAGCGTCGTGACGTCACCGAGCGTGTATGTCTTGGCGGGGCGTCCGCGTCCCTCGGAGACCACGTCGCCGGTCTCGCGGACGAATCCCTCGACCGACTGGACCTTGCGCTGGAAGTTGGCCGGGTTGAGGTGCTTGCCCCAGACGATCTCGTAGACCCGGCGCAGGTCACCGATCGTGAAGACCGGTCGGCAGAAGGACGCCGCGATCGGGGTGTACTCGAGCTTGGAGCGGGCCCGTTCGATCGCGTCGGTCAGCATCTGGTGGTGGTCGAACGGCAGATCGGCGGCCAGCAGCTCGTCGACCGGCATCCAGATCGCATCGGCGTCCTTGCCCGTCGATCCCTCCGGCAGGTTGGGCAGCACCGCGAGGTAGAGGACGGCGAACGTCCTCGCGCGGGGGTCGCGGTCCGGCGCGCCGTACGTCCCGACCTGCTCGAGGTAGTCGACCTCGAGACCGGTCTCCTCGCGCAGCTCGCGCCGCGCAGCGGTCTCCAGGTCCTCGTCGAGGTGGATGAACCCGCCCGGCAGCGCGAGGCCGCCGCGATTGGGCTCCCCCGCGCGACGGATGGCCATGACCTTGAGCTGACGGTCACGGATCGTCAGCACCACGACGTCGACCGCGACGTACGCCCACGGGCGCTCCGGCGTGGACTGTGTCGTCACCGGCTCACCTCTCCACGGACAGGCGGTTGCGGGGCGTCGTGCAGGTCATCTGCTCACCAGCCTCTGGGCTTGACGACGTTGTCGGGCGCGTCGGCGAACAGGGGCGCGACGTCGGGGTCGGTGAAGCCTGCGTGCCCGCAGCCGACCCGCGTCAGCCAGAAGACCCGGTCGGGGTGGTCGGCGGCGAACTCGAGGAACCGGGCCGCGGCTCCCGCGAGGACGTCGAAGCCCTCCATCGTCGGGATCGCATAGCTGTCGCCGCGCAGTCCCTCGCTGACGCCGCGCTCGGCCCCGAACCGCTCGACCGCGAGCCGCGCGGCCCCGCCGGTGTGGCCGCCGGCCGCACCGCTGCCGAAGACGAAGACGCCTCCCGGCTCCAGGGACGTGACGGCGTCCGGGGTCGTGCGCGGCCGCGTCGTGCCGTCGTTCGCGATGCCGTAGACGGCCTCGAGCATCGGGCCGCAGTCGCGGGCGTACTCGGCCATCGCGTCCAGCGTGGTGTCGAGCACCTCGGCCGTGACGCCGTCAGGGTGCAGCCGCGCGCTCAGGAAGACAGCGCCCTCGTCACCGAGGATCACCTTCGCCCAGATCATCGCGCTGTTGAGGTGGTTGATCTCCGCCCACGCCTCGGTGGACACCTGCGTCGCGATGCGCGTGAACACGTGGACGTGCGGTCGCGGGTCCTCCACGACTCCCACGTAGATCTGCGTGCCCTGGACGTCGATCGGCCAGTCGCCGTCGTCGTCCACCGCGAGGTGGTCGACTCCGCAGGCCTCCTTGAGGGCCTGCTCGGCGCGATCTCGCATGTCGCTGTCGCTCATGTGCACCATCTCCTTCTCCACCAATGTGCCAGACGGGTCCGCCATTATTGGTGCGAGTGAGTATTAATGTGTTGACGGGTGAGACAGGAGGTGATCGCCATGCTGACGACCCATTCCCACGATCGGGCTGCCGGGGTGCTGCTCGGACAGGCGTGCGGCGACGCGCTCGGCGTGCCGTACGAGTTCGGGCCGGCCCTGCCGGAGTCGACAGTGCCGCAGATGACCGGCGGCGGACCGTTCGGCTTCGACCCTGGAGAATACAGCGACGACACCGCCATGGCCGTGTGCATCGCCGAGGTGGCCGCGACCGGTGCCGATCTCACCTCCGACGCTGCCCTCGACGAGATCGCCGAGCGCTTCCTCGCATGGGGTGCGACCGCCAAGGACGTCGGCAACCAGACCCGCGCCGTCCTTGCTGCCACCGGACGCCGTGAGGGCCCGCGCGGCCGGGCGATGCGTGCTGCTGCCGCCGAGCACGCGGCCGAGCACCCCGGCCGGGTCGGCAACGGCGCCCTCATGCGGACGTCCGCCGTCGCGCTGACCCGTCTGGACGACCGGTCGGCGACCGCGGAGGCGGCCCGCGCCGTCGCCTCGCTGACGCACGCCGATCCCCTCGGGCTCGAGTCCTGCGTGCTGTGGACCGAGGCGATCCGGCTCGCGGTGACCACCGGCCGGCTCGACGTCCTGGCAGGTCTCGACCTCCTCGACGCCGGCAGCCGCGACCAGTGGCGCACGTGGATCGAGGCGGCGACCGACGTCGACCCGCGGACGTTCGCCAGCAACGGGTTCACGGTGTACGCCCTGCAGGCCGCGTGGGCGGCGATCACGTGGACCCCGCAGCCCGCCCTCGACCCGCAGGCCGGGACGTTCCCGGCGCAGCACTTCGCACTCGCCCTCATGAACGCGGTCCGCGCGGGCGATGACACCGACACGGTCGCTGCGATCGCCGGAGGCCTGCTCGGCGGGTACTGGGGATGGTCGGCCATCCCCGCACACTGGTCGAGGCGGGTCCACGGCTATGGCGGTCACCGCGCCCGCGGCCTGGTCACGCTGGCGCTGCGCACCGCCGACCGCGGCACCTCCAGCGACCAGGACTGGCCGGTCGGCCCGGCCATGACGTCGTGGAGCTATCGCAACGCCCCGGACGACCTCGCGACCCACCCGCACGACGATGGCGTGATGCTCGGGACCTACCGTTCCCCCGCACACGCTTGGGACGCGGTCGTGTCGCTGTGCCGGGTCGGCACGGCTGACTTCCCGGGTGTCTCGGACCGGGTCGAGATCCGGCTCATCGACTCCGACGCACCGGACGACAACCCGCACCTGGACTTCGTGCTCGCCGATGCCGCCGCCGCGATCAAGGAGCTGCGCGACGAGGGCAAGACGGTCTTCGTGCACTGCGTCGCGGCACACCAGCGGACCCCCTCGGTGGCAGTGGCGTACGCCCGGCTGCTCGGCGTCCCGGCCGAGGAGGCCCAGGCCGACGTCCGCCGGGTGCTGCCGAGACTTCGCGGGCACGGACGCCTGTGGGAGCGGGCGGCCCTCGTCAAGGCGGCCGAGCACGGCTGATCACGGATCGGCCCGCCCACCGCGGATGAGCCGCAGCGCAGGCCGCCCCGGCGCCGGCGCGTCCTGGGGCGGCCGGCCCAGCCCGCAGCGGGCCGCCTCGATCGCTGCCTCCGTCTCGTGGGCCGCGCAGCCGACGAGGTCCTGATCCAGGAGCCCCGACCGCTGGAGCCAGGCGGCCAGTCGCCCGGCCAGCATGACCTGGGCGCGGGCGTCCGTCACCGGATCGAGCAGCCAGTCGTCATCGACGAACCGACCCAGGCACGCCAGCACCTCCTCGAGGCCGAACACGCCGAAGAAGCCATCCCCTCGTGCCCGCGTCGCGGCGAGCTGGGCGTTCTCCTGCAGATCCAGGCATCTGCTCATGTCGGCCTCGGCGAGGAACTCCATCAGCCGGTCGTGCACCCGGTCATGACGCATCCGCGTCGCGAGGGAGGCACCGCGGGACTGCTGCTCGAAGAATCGGTCGAGGGCCGGGAGCGCCTGCTCGCGGCGGCTCCTCTCGGACGGACGGTTCATGCCCTCGACGCTAGGCGCCGCGAGCCCCCGCGCGTACTGCCTGCCGGACCGCTGTGGACGCACCGGCAGCGCGCCCTCGCCTGTGGAGGGCCCTCTCGCCACGGCGACAGCTCCTACGCTGCGCGGGGCTGTTGTCGCAGGAAGCGGGCGTGACGGCGCGGCACCTGCTCGGGATCGACCCGGGGCGGTGGGATCACCTCGACCACTCCGTTCGGCGCCATGTGCGCGGACCACTCCCCCTCATGCAGCAGGTGGTGGTGGAAGTGGCACAGGAGTGCTGCGTTGTCGAGATCGGTGGGACCGTCCTCGGACCAGAAGGTCAGGTGGTGCGCCTCGCACCAGGACGGCGGCCGGTCGCACCCGGCCCACACGCACCCTCGGTCGCGAGCGGCGAGGGCGAGGCGCTGATATCGGTCGTAGAGCCGCTTGGACATGCCGAGATCGGCGACCCGGGAGTCCGAGTCGAGGTAGAGGGTCACCAGGTGCGCGTTGCACGCGATCCGCTGGGCGGTGGCGACGGACACCTCGGCACCCGACGACGTCGTCGCGGTGCCGAGGCCCGAGCGGAGCTTGTCGAGGTCGACGTTGATCGTGACCGTCGCGGCGAGGCCGCCCGCCTGCGGCAGTGCGTCCTCGCGCATGTGCTCGATGAGCTCGAGGAAGGCCAGCCCGAGACGTTGAGCGTGGGGCAGGGACGTCAGGTCATCGATCGACATGCCGTGCCGGACGGCGTTCTCGGCGTTGCGCCGCGGAGCGGCGATGCCTTCGACGGCCGCACGGAGCGTGTCGGCGAACTGGTCGGGGATCACGAAGGTGCCGCGGGTGGTGCCGTCGCCTCGTGCCCGCATCGCCAGCCGGGTCGCGTTCCACGCCCGCTTCTCCTGGTCCGCCAGCTGCTTGCCCAGCACCTCGTCCGCGCCGTCGGGATCGATCACCTCCAGGACCCGGTTGGCCAACCGCTTCAGATCGTCCAGGTTGTGGTGCCCGGCCAGCTCGATCAGGCGGGCCTCGGCGTCACCGCGCTCCTCGTCCCCGCACCAGTCGGGCAGGGCGTCGATCGCCCGCATGATGACGCCGGCCTGATCGGTCGAGATGGTCCCTGTGGCCCACGCGGCACGCGTCGCCTCGGTGTTGCTGGTCGTGACCCGGGCGAGCCCGACCAGGCGGCCGGCCTCAGCCTTGGAGACACCGGTCAGGTCCGCGAGCCAGGCCGACGTCGACGCCGCGCCGTCCTCCTTGGGCAGCCCCATGGCCTCCGCAGCCCCGGCCAACCGGGACGCCAAGGCGTCCAGCCCTGTGCGCGTGCGCTGGACCGCGGTGGCCACCTCTCGCAGCTCTGCTGCGGTCAGTGACCACGGCTCGATGGCAGCAGCATCCTCGCTGAGTGATGACAGCTGATCGAGGAACATGGCCACTCCGGTGGGGACTAGAACGTATGTTCGATCCTACTCCGCCACCCACCGCTCCCACAAGACCTCGAGGCAACTTTTTCCTTGGTATATCAGCGCATTTCGCGCATCATGCGGGTGGCCCTCCCAGCCTAGACCGGCCCTCGGACAGCGTCCGGAGCGTCCTCAGCCCTTGCGGTCCGCGACGATCGCGGCGACGTTGAGGGCGGCCCAGGTGAGGGTCGCGCCGAGCACCTTCGCCTTGCCGCCCGCAGTCGTGGCCTCCGGTGTGAGCAGCGCGGCGTCCGTCAGGTCCAGCACGACCCGGGCGATCATGGCCTGCTCACGTCCCGCCTCGGTCGGGGCGAGGATCGCGAGCGCGCTGACCGCGAGGTCACGGGGTCCGAACAAGCGGGCCACGACGTCGTAGTCGGCCTGGCGCACGGGGTTGCTCGTCAGGGCCTTGCCGAGGTGGCGGGGCCTCACGAGGGCGTACACCGCGTAACCGGCGGTCGCAGCGGACAGGATCGTGCTGTAGGTCGGCTTCGTCATGCCCCGACGCTAAAGGGACGCCGGGGCGCCCGCACCCTGAGATCAGGGGCTCAGACCACCTGCGGGTACGCGACGAACAGCACGATGGCCAGGACGGCCGCCCCGAGGTAGACCGCCGACATGAACATCGCACCCAGACGCGGTCGCAGGCGGGTGATCCCGCGCAGCGCCAACGCGACGGCCGCCGCGGGCATCAGCACCCAGCCGAGACCCCACCCGGTGCCGAGGACGTCGTCCGGCCAGACCCCGCCCGAGGCGCCCACCAGCGCGGCGACCGCGACGACGTACCACGGGAAGAGCATCGGGATCGAGCCCCGCAGCGCGGCACCGGCGGCCTGCCACAGACCCGCTCGCATGGGCGCGTCCACGAGCCGGTCGGGTCGTGGGCCGCCGACCGGTGGCCCACCGAGCGCCGCGAAGAACGTGTGGCGCCGCAGCAGGAGGTACGCCGTGGCGACGGCCACCGCGAGCATCCACCACGGCGTGCCGGACGCGTCACGCCACGCCGACGGCCGGTAGTCCTGGGGCACGAACGCGGTGGTCGTCCACACCAGCCCTGGCACGAGAGCGACGATGAAAGCGCTCAGCACCAGCCCGACCGCGAACGTCCCGAGCTTGCTCCAACGGGTCACGACCGGCCCGCCGAGCCCGCCCGCCACCGGCGCGGAGGGCAGCCCCCCGGCGGCGGGCACGACGCCGGTCGTGGTGCCGGTCGGCGACGCCGCCGACAGCGGCTGGGGGGACAGATCGGCCGCGGCCAGTGCAGCCAGCATCTCCTCGACCGACTGGTAGCGGTGGTCGGGCTCGACCGCCATGGCTCGCTGCACCACGCCGGCCAGGGACCGGGACACCTCCGGGGCCAGCGCCCGCGGATCCGGACGCGGGTGGTTGCGGTGGGCCATCAGCTGGGCCGCCATCGTGCCCTCGAACGGCTGCTTGCCGGTGAGGCACTCGTACAACAGGCAGCCGACGGAGTAGATGTCGCTGCGCTCGTCCGAGCGCCCGTCGAACTGCTCGGGCGCCATGTAGTGCGGAGTGCCGGCGACCGTCGCGGTCGCGTCGGACGCGGCCCGGGCGATGCCGAAGTCGACGATCTTGATCGCCCCGTCGGGCGTGACGAGGACGTTCGCGGGCTTGATGTCCAGGTGGAGGATGCCCGCGTGGTGGCAGGCCGCGAGCCCCTCGAGGACACCGCGCACGACCGTCACCGCTCGCAGGCTCGGGCCCTGGGACGCGAGCAGATCGCGCAGGGACGTGCCCTCGACGAGCTCCATGACCAGGTGCGGGGTGATCTCGCCGTCACCGTCGGCCATGTGGACGAGGTCGTGCACCGTGACCACGTGCGGGTGCGAGACGCGGGCGAGGGTCGCGACCTCGCGCCTGATGCGGCGCATCGCACGCGGATCGTCGGCCACGAAGTGCGAGAAGCGCTTGATCGCGACCTCGCGCTGCAGCTGGCTGTCACGGGCGCGGAAGACGACGCCGTGGTTGCCCGCCCCGATGCGTCCCAGCAGCTCGAACCGCTGCTCGACCGGGACAGTTCCCGTGCCCGTGCGGTCCGGCGCGGGCTCGGTCGTGGCCGGCGGCAGCGGCACCGGGGACGTGACCAGGGGATCTGGCATGTGGCTGATCCTCCTGCTCGGGATGGGCGGAAACCTCATCGTGACGGTTCGTCGTGCGGGTCCATTGTTCCTTGTCCCCCCTAGCGTCTCCTAGCGCCTTGAGACGTCCTGCAGGTGCACGGTGCCGGCGGTGTCGATCGAGGCGGTGACCCGTACGCCGGCCAGGGCGATCACCGAGCCCTGGTGGATCGTGGTCCAGTCCTCGCCGTCGATGCGCCGGCCGTCGACCGTCGTGCCGTTGGTGCTGCCGAGATCCTTCACCTGCCACTGGACGCCCTGCAGGCGGATCGCGAGGTGCCGGTAGGAGACCTCCGGCTCGGCGAACGCGACAGGGCTCTCGGGCAGCCGGCCGAGCACCGTGCCGGCGCGCTCGATCGCGTACGTCCTGCCGTCGCGCTCCAGGCGCAGGCCGCTGGAGACGTTCATGGTCGGTGCGGCGTCTTCGATGTCGCGGACCAGCGCGGGGTAGTTCACGGTCGCGTCGGGGTCGAGCGCGGGCTGGATCTTGGCCGGGCGCAGCACGGGGGGCACGGCGGCCGGGCGGGGCGCGGCCGCCTCCGGGACGGCGTCCCAGCCGACGGCCGGCCTGGCCTCGCGCTGCGCGGGCTCGGCGCGACCGCTGCCGCGGGCCGGCGGGATCCAGCCGGAGCGGAGCCCGGGGTCGACCTCGACCGTCACCCGCACCTGCCGCGGAACGGCCCAGCCGCAGCGCTCGGCGTGGGCGGCGTACAGCCGGGCGCCGTCCTCGCCGAGGCGCTCGAGGTCGCCGTCGGGATCGAGTCGCTCGAGGTCCTCCGGCGCGACCCGCACGGTCAGCTCGCCGAAGGCCAGGCGCTCCCCGCTCGGCATCACGACGTGCTGCCCGGTCAGGGCACGGACGAACCGGCGGCGCAGCACCGCTGACGATCCGGTCGGGTACGACACGAGCTTCGCGGCGACCTCGGTCGCGGCGGCCTTCTTCGAGCTCGTCCCGAAGATGCTCTGCGCGATCCGCAGCCCCACGTACACGACGACCACGAAGACGACGACGATCAGCAGGTTGACGGTCAATGCGGAGAGAGTGCCCATGGCATCATCGTCAGGGTCGTCCGTGGCCGGAGTCGAGCCACGGCGGAACACGTTCCAGAGCTCACGGAGGGGTCCCGGTGCTGCACATCGCCTGGTCGGCCGGCGAGCAGTACGCCGGCGAGGCCTCGCTCGACGTGGGCGCGGCCTTCGTCCTGGCGCGACGGATGAACCTGCCGGAGCAGCAGCCCCTGGTCGCCCAGACCATCGACGGGTCGACGTACGTGTTCGTGCGCCTGCCCTACGTCAGCGACCCCGCTCTGGTCATCACCGCGACGCCCGGCCAGCCGGTCGTCCATCGTGGCCAGCGCGACAACGGCGCGATCGTCGAGCTCTCCACACCCGGTGGCGGGTCCACCACGCCCGCACCGGGGCAGAAGATCTCGCTGACCCACAGCGGGTCTCGGGTCGAGCTGCGGGTCCCCGATCTGAGCTTCAGCGCCGTCGTCACGTTCGACGCCCCCGCCGTGGCGGCCCCCGACTCGGGCACGATGCAGCTGGACCTCGAGACGCTGCAGCGCTCGGACGCCTGGCTCGTGGGAGCGATCGCGGTGGCGCTCTCCCCCGAGCACGGGGTGGTCGCCCACGGCGATCTCAAGCAGGCTTTCGCGGCGTGGCGCGGCATCGAGGTGCCGAGCGACGGCTGGTTCGACCGCAATGCGTTGCGGCCCGCGATCGAGTCCCGCGGGCTCGACATGCCCGGTCCCCGTCTCAACAAGATCGTGTACCTCGTCGAGCGCTGCCGGCGCACCTCGGAGTTCCCGGCACGGCTGCTGGCCGACGTACGCGCCCGGCTGGATGCGACCGGCTGACGTCCCCACCGGGCTGAGAGAATCGAGCCATGAACTGGGACGAGCTGTGTGACGCCCTCGACGAGATCGACTCCGAGCCTCAGCGGGAGCAGCGACTCAGCGAGTACCGCCGCATGCTGGCCACCTTCTCGCCCGGGCAGGAGGGACGCGCGGAGACCCTCAGCCGCATCGCCGACGAGCTGGCCGCGGACGATCGACTCGACGAGGCCCGGTCGACGTACCAGGAGGTGCTCGACGACGGCGGCCGGACGATCCTCAGCCCGCTCGCCGGGCTCCTCGACGTCGCCCTGCAGCAGCAGGACGAGGCTCGTGTCGACGAGCTGCTCGCCCTCCTGCTCGTCCGCAGCCGGGCCGACGAGCTCGTCGTCGGCGACTACGAGTGGATCGCCGAGGCGCTCGAGGAGGCCGGCCGCCTGCGCCCCGCGCTGCGCTGGTTCACCATCCCGCTGCGCGACATCCAGCCCGGCGACCTGGACCTGATGCCGATCGTCGCGCTCGAGGGCCGGTGGCGCGTGCGCCGGGCGCTCGGCCTGCCCGTCGACGCGTACGACGACGCGCGCGACGTCTGGCACGAGATCAACGACCAGGCCGAGGCGGCTACACCGTGATGACGATCTTGCCTCGCGTGTGACCCTCCTGGCTCAGGTCCCACGCCTTCTGGGCGTCCGCGAGCGGGAACGTCGCGGCGATCTCGACCGCCAGCAAGCCGTCGTCGAACATGGCGGCCAGCTCGTCGAGATCGGTGACGTCGGGGGCCACGAAGACGTAGCGCCCGCCCATGTCCTTCACCCCGGTGTCGATGATCGAGGCGATCCGGCCGGCCGATGACTCCGCGAGGAGCTCAGGGCTGACGGCCAGGTCGGCCCCGTTGAGGTCGAGCACCGCCGTGACACCGTCCGGGGCGATCGCGCGCACCCGGTCGACCAGGCCGTCGCCGTAGACGACGGGCTCGGCCCCCAGCTCGCGCAGGTAGTCGTGGTTGGCCTCCGAGGCCGTGCCGATGACCCGCGCTCCGAGGGACCTCGCAATCTGCACCGCGAACGAGCCCACTCCTCCTGAGGCGCCGTGCACCAGGACGATGTCGCCTGCGACGACGTCCAAGACGTGGACGAGGCACTGGAACGCCGTCAGGCCGGCGAGCGGGATGGCCGCCGCCTCGGCGAAGCTCGCGTTGGCAGGCTTCTTGGTGACCGTACGGATGGGAGCGGCGACCTTCTCGGCGTACGTGCCGCCGTGCAACGCGTCCTTGCGGACGTAGCCGAACACCTCGTCGCCCGGTGCCAGGGTCGTCACCGCCGGTCCGACCGCCTCGACGACACCCGACACGTCCCAGCCCGGAGTGACCGGGAAGAACGTGTCCAGTGCACCGTCCAGGCCACCGGCGGCGACCTTCCAGTCGACCGGGTTCACCGAGGACGCCTTGACGTCGACCAGGACCCAGTCGGGGCCGATCTTGGGCTCATCGACCTCGGTGAGTGTCAGATCTTCCCCGTACGCGCTGAAGGTCGCAGCCTTCACGCATCGCCCCGACGATCCCCGGAGATCGGCTGATCGGCCACGTCGGTGTCGACGAGCTCGTCGATCGACTCCTCGATGTCGGGTCCGGAGGTGTAGACGATCTCGTCCTCGATCGCGACGTGGTCGTCGGCCAGCAGCGGGTTGACGGCGGCGCTACGGGCCGCGGGTCCGGCCGCGGGCATGTCAGCGGGGCTGGGCGCCGAGGAGCTGGGGGTCGAGGAGCTGGGGGTCGAGCTGTGCTTGCCGGCCGGCGCGTCGTCGGAGGAGGACGTCTCGGAGGAGGACGACTGGTCGTCCGACCCCTTGAACCCGGCGTCGCGCAGGACGTCCTCGCCGCGCTCGACCACGCTCTTGATGCGGGGGTCCTCGGTGACCTTCGTGGCGGCCTCGCGGACCCGGTCCTCGGCCTGGGCGGTGGCCTGCTGCACGCGGGGGTCGGACTTCACCTGCTGGGCGGCCTGGCGGATCTGCTCGTAGCGCTCGCGGCCGGCCTTGGCCCCGAGGACGTAGCCGCCTCCGAAGGCGGTCAGGAGGGTCAGCTTCTTGAGGGGGTGCTTGAAGATGCGCATGGCCGGTGCGTACCCACGATGCGCCGACTCACGCACCCAACAAGCCGCGGATGTCGTCGCTGCTGAGCGCTCCCGACAGAGCTGCCCCGTCGTCCATGACCGCGTCGAACAGCGCCGCCTTGCGAGCCTTGAGCTGCATGACCTTCTCCTCGATCGTGTCGACCGAGACCAAGCGGTAGACCATCACGGGGCGGACCTGGCCGATGCGGTGGGCGCGGTCGACGGCCTGAGCCTCGGACGCCGGGTTCCACCACGGGTCGAGGACGTAGACGTAGTCGGCCTCCACCAGGTTGAGACCGAATCCTCCGGCCTTGAGGCTGATCAGGAAGACCGAGGTCTCCCCCGCACGGAACGCATCGACCGCCCCGGCGCGGTCGCGGGTGCTGCCGTCGAGGTAGGAGTAGGTGATGCCGGCCTGGTCGAGCCTGGACCGGACACGGCCGAGGAAGCTCGTGAACTGGCTGAACACCAGCGCACCGTGCCCCTCGGACGTCACCTCCTGCAGGTGCTCGACCAGGACGTCGATCTTGGCCGAGCCCACGTCGTCGTGCTCCTCGTCGATCAGGGCCGGGTCGAGGCTGAGCTGACGCAGCTTGGTCAGCGAGCTCAGCACCTCGAAGCGGTTGCCGTCGGCGTCGTCGGCGAGCAGGCCCAGCACCTTCTGCCGCTCGCGCTGCAGGTGGGTCTGGTAGATCCGGGCATGCCGTGGGTTGAGGGCGACCTCGAGGACCTGCTCGGTCTTGGTCGGCAGGTCCGAGGCGACCTCCTCCTTGGTGCGGCGGCGCATGAGCGGGCGGATGCGGCGCTGCAGCAAGGCCAGGCGCTCGCGACCCTCGCCGCTCTCGATCGGCTTCTGGTAGTGCGTGACGAACCGCTTGGGGTCCGGGAACAGTCCCGGCGCCACGATCGAGAGCATCGACCAGAGGTCCATCAACGAGTTCTCGAGCGGCGTGCCGGTGATCGCGAGCTTGAACGGTGCGTCGAGGCGGCGCGCGCACTGATAGGTCTTGCCCTGGTGATTCTTGACGAACTGCGCCTCGTCCAGCACGAGCCCGGACCACGTCCGGGCGGCATAGGCGTCGTTCTCGATGCGGAACAGGGCGTACGACGTGACGACCAGGTCGGCGTCCTTGACCGCGTCGTCGAGCTCGGTGCCGCGCCGGGCGCGGGACTGGGTGATCGCCGCGACCCGCAGCCCCGGGGCGAAGCGGTGCGCCTCTCGCTCCCAGTTGGACACCACGCTGGTCGGTGCGACCACGAGGTAGGGCCCCGAGCCGCGCTCGACCTCGCGGACCATCAGGGCGAGCGTCTGCAACGTCTTGCCCAGGCCCATGTCGTCGGCCAGGATGCCGCCGAGGCCGTGGTCGGCCAGGAAGCAGAGCCACGCGAAGCCTTCGCTCTGATACGGCCGCAGCTGTGCGTCGATGCCCTCGGGCACCTCGGGCCGGCCGAGGTCGTCGATCTGCTGCAACGAGCCGACGGCCTTCTGCCACGAGGCGGACTGGCGGTCGACGGTGCCGAGGTTGACCAGCTCGTCCCACAGGCCCGCGTGGTAGCGGTTGACCCGCAGCTGCTCGCTGCGCCGGTCGGTCAGCTGACGGGCCTCGTCGATGAGGTCGCGCAGGCGCAGCAGCTCGGGCCGGTCGATCAGCAGGTAGGTGCCGCTGGGCAGCACGAGGTGGGTCTCGCCCGCCGCGAGCGCTGCGAACAGCTGCTCGAACGGCACCTTCTCCCCGTCGATCGTCACGGTGACCGCCAGGTCGTACCAGTCGCTGCGCCGGTCGGGTGCGTCGTCGAGGGTCACGTGGACGACCGGCTCGGACTCGCTGAGCCGGTAGTCGGGGCGGGTGCCGATCACGTGCACGTCGATGCCGAGGTCTTCCAGTGCGGGCAGCAGCTGCTGGCTCAGCACCGCGGCCTCGTAGCCGTCGACCTTGACCCGCGGCACGACGTTCGTGCGCCCGGCGGCGTCGACGTGGGTCAGCGGCAGGCCGACGTCGGGCGGGACGAGCCGGCCGACCAGCTCGCGCTCGGCCCGGACGTCGCGGAAGGGCTCGGCGCCCGCTCCGAGCGGCACGCGCACGATCGAGTCGTCGATCACATAGGCGAAGCCCCAGCGCAGCTCGGCCGCGAGACCGTCGTGCGTGACGGTCACGGACAGCCGGGGCGGGGCGATCTCGGGCACCGGGATGCGCGGGTCGACGCTGACCAGGTCGACCGCGCGGGCGATGCGCGGGTAGTAGTCGCGCAGGAACTCCGCAGCGTCCTGCGGAGGAATGTTGACCGAGCGGCGGTTGGCCAGCAGCATGCGCACCGTGTCGGCGATCGTGTGGTCGAACCGCACGAGCCGCAGGACTGTCGGGTGCTGGGCGTCCCACGTGGCGATCCCGTGGGCCGGCTGGCCGATCAGGCTCGTGTGCCCCTGCTCCCAGTCGTCCGACAACGCATCGTCACTCAGGGTCGCGCGCACGTGCAGATCGCCCGAGTGGTCCTGCACGATCTCGAGCCCCGCGGTCACCGGCTCGGGCCGGATCTCGACCGCCGCCTTCGCAGGGCCCAGCAGGGTGACCCCCGACTCGACCACCCGGTCGAGTGCCGCCCAGGCGTGCGGGGTCAGGTCGGCGAGGTCGATCTCGGCGGACGAGCTGCCGTAGCCGTACGCGTACGACGTCTCCTGCACCGACGCGCGCAGCTCGGCCAGCGCCGCGGCCTGACCGGAGTCGACGCCGGCCAGCGCCGCCTGCTGCACCTCGCCCCAGCTCGCGCCGGACTTGACCCAGCCTCCACGCGCGCCGCGGCGCATCGGACGTGCCGACAGCATGCGGATGCCGTACGTGCCGGCGCCGGTCAGGTCGATCTGCAGCGCCCACTCGGTGCTCGCCCGCGACCCCGATCCGCGGGCCGCGAGGGGACCGAGCGTCGTCTTCCACGACGGCTGGATGATCTGCGCTGGCCGCGGGGCGGGGCGGTCAATCGGCTCGGGCTCCTCCTCGACCGCGTCGGCGGGCTCGATCGAGCCGCGTACTGCGAGGATCAGCGCGACCGCGTGCTTGCAGTCGATCATCACGGGGCACGAGCAGCTCGCCGAGATGCGGACGCCTGCGGGGGCCTCGCTCAGCCTCACGGTCGTCGAGTACGCCTCGGCGCCGCTGCCGCGCACCTCGCCGCGGGCCACCCGGCCGTCAGCCTCGATCTCGCGGACCGTGACCCGGCCCGCGTGAGCGTATGGCTTGCCCCGGCTCAGCGCCCCGGCGTCGAAGGCGCGACGCAGCTCCGACTCGGTGAGGGAGGCGATCGTGGTCACCCTCACGAGGTTAGTCGGGCCCGGCGACACCCGGTCCCACGATCTCGACCCCGGCCCCCGCCCTCCGCAGCCAGTTTCCCAGGAGAACCTGGGAAACTGGCAGATCACCCCGCGGGCGACCAGTGCCACGTGCCAGATTCCGGGGTTCTCCTGGGAAACCGGGCGCCGGGGGTCAGGCGCCGAGCGCGCGGTCCAGGCGCTCGGCGAGGCCGCTGGCGCGCAGCACCGGGGTGTCGATCGCGGCGCGCACGGCCCCCTCGGAGCCCAGCAGGGTCACGCTCGACTCGGCACGGGTCAGCGCGGTGTAGAGCAGCTCGCGGGTCAGCAGCCGGGAGTCGTCGTCGGGCAGCAGCACCGAGACCCGCTCGAACTGGCTGCCTTGGCTGCGGTGCACCGTCATCGCGTACGCCGTGTGGACCGCGCCGAGCCGTGACGGCGCGAACGTGCGCCGCTCGTCCTCGGCGATCAGGACCTTGAGCCCCTCGCCGTCGGGGATCGTCATGCCGGTGTCGCCGTTGTAGAGCCGCAGCCCGCGGTCGTTCTCGGTGACCAGCACCGGTCGTCCGGCGAACCACGGTCGGCCGAGGGTGTGGCCTGCGTCCGCGTCGAGCCAGCGCTCGACCTGCTGGTTCCACGTCTCGGCCCCGAACGGGCCCTCGCGGTGGGCGCACAGCAGCCGGTGCGAGCCCAGGACGCGCAGCGCCCCCTCCCCGTCGCCGACGCGGGCGAGCTCGGCCATCGAGCGCGCATCGGGCAGCAGCAGCTCACGGATCGTCTCGGGCAGACGGTCGCCCGCGACGAGACGGACCGACGGATCGCCGGACCGCAGGATCTCGATCGCGGCGTCAGCATCGCCGTCGCGCACGGCCGAGGCGAGGTCGATGATCGCCCCGCCGAAGCGGTGACCCGAGCGCAGGTGGGTCACCGGGGACGACGGCGCGCTCCCCCAGCCACGCACGAGATCGCGCAGCACCGTGCCCGCCTCGATGGACGACAGCTGATCGGGGTCGCCGACCAGGACCAGCCGGCTGTCGTGGCGCACGGCCTCGACCAGACGCGCCATGAGCGTCAGCGACACCATCGAGCTCTCGTCGACGACCACCACGTCGTGGGGCAGCCGCCGTCGCCGGTCGTGGCGAAAGCGGGTGCCGTTGTCGGGCCGGAAGCCGAGCAGCCGGTGCATCGTGGAGGCGGTCAGCCCCTTGAGCCAGGCTCGTTCCTCGTCGGTGAACCCGTCCTGGTCGGCCACCGCCGCGACGGCTTCCTTCATGCGGGCCGCGGCCTTGCCGGTCGGCGCGACCAGCGCGACCCGCGGCGGTGGACGTCCGGCGGCCCGCGCCTGGGAGGCCAGGACGGCGAGCAGCCGGGCCAGGGCGGTGGTCTTGCCGGTGCCGGGACCACCGGTCAGCACCGTCGTCCAGCCCCGCGCCGCCCGCTCGCCGGCCG
Source organism: Aeromicrobium sp. S22 (assembly GCF_009661045.1). Lineage (NCBI taxonomy): Bacteria > Bacillati > Actinomycetota > Actinomycetes > Propionibacteriales > Nocardioidaceae > Aeromicrobium > Aeromicrobium sp. S22. The sequence continues at coordinate 1,592,303 of NZ_WJWV01000001.1, read as the reverse complement.
CACGCTGCTCGGCGTACGAATCACCCGGGAACAGCCGCGCGAGATCGGCCGCCAGCAGCTGCTCGTCAGGCTCGGGTGCGGCGTGCTCGTCCCGCCCGACGAGATCGCGGCACAGGTCGCTCTCGAGCTCGAAGTACCGGTCGAGATAGATGAGCCGTCCCTCGACCCGCATGACCGGCACGTCGGCGTCGACCAAGGGGCTGGCCGCGACCTCGGCGTGCCAGGCCTCGGGCTCGGGCCACGGCAGTTCAGGGTGCTGGGTGCTGCGGACGAGCTCGGCCAGCGAGATGCACGTCGAGCCGCCACGCACCGACCGCACGGCCAGCGCGAGCGCGAGACGTGCGGCCTCCGACTGCTCGCCCACCAGCTCGGCCACGCGCACGGCGATGCGGATGTCGGCCGCAGTCAGCAGCTCGGGCACGTTGAACTCCGCGAGCAGGCCGCCGACGCCGACCGCCACGTGCCGGTCGTGCCGGTCCTCGAAGACCAGGGGCTCGGTCATGGCAGGACTCCGTCCAGCAGATCGGACATCGCGACGATCAGCGACGCCGGCGGGTGCCAGGCGAACACGCCGTACGTCTGGCCGTCCGCGCGGGGGGTGTCGGGGCCGGCCATGCCGCGGACGTAGAGGTAGAGGGTGCCACCGAGGTGGCGCTCGGGGTCGTAGCCGGGCTGGCGCCAGCGCAGGAAGCGGTGGATCACGACCGAGTAGAGCAGCGACTGCAGCGGATAGGTGCCCGACAGCATCGCCGCGGTCAGTCCTGCCGGGCTGTAGCCGTCGAGGGTCAGCGGCTGCTGGAAGTCGCCGAGCCAGTTGGTCTTGTAGTCGACCACGAGGACCCGGCCGTCGGGCAGGCGCAGCCCGAGGTCGATCGAGCCGGACAAGTAGCCGCGCAGGCCTTGTGCCGCGAGCCCGGGTGAGCGCAGCCGGTCGGCGAACGCCCGCATCGGGTCGTCGGCAGGCAGGTGCTGCTCGAGCAGGGGCGCGAGATCGCCCAGGCACGGCTCGCGACCGCCCGAGCGCGCCTCGGCGCTGTCCCCGCCAGCCAGCGGCAGCTCGAAGTCGAGCTCGCGCAGCTGGCGGTCGGCCAGCAGCGTCTCGAGCGTCAGGTCGTCCGCGAGCGGCCCGAGCGGCGTACGGCAGACCGCGACGAGCGCATCGGCCAGCACCTGCGGATCGGCGTCGACACCCCAGTAGGCGAGCTCGCCCTGCACCAGCGAGGCGAGCTCTGCGCGCAGATCGCCCGCGGTGACGTCGAGGTCCTCCAGGACGCCGTGGACCAGGCTGCCGAACGACGCCCCGGTCGGCAGGTCGGCCATCGGCGACAGCACCCCGACCGGCTCCTCGACCGCGACGGTGACGGGCTCGTCGTCCTCGTCGGTCTTGCCAAGGTCGGGCACCTCGCTGTCGACCGTGGGCACGGCGTGGTCGTCGCGGGTCAGGCCGGTGTAGGACGTGCGACGCCAGGTCGCGTCCACGACCCGCTCGAAGCTGCGGATCGCGAGATCTCCCGCAGGCTCGTCGGCAGGTACGGCGGTCCGTTCGCGCGGCAGCGCCCGCTCGAGCACCGGCCCCCCGCGTGCCTGCCACTCCCCGAGGATGCGCACGGTGTCCTCGTCGCTCGGCACCTGGACCTTGTCGGGCACGGCCGCCTCACCCGGTCCGCGGCCGAACAGCAGCCGAGTGAGGCCCGCGTTGCCGGCATTCCAGCTCGCGCCCCACCACGCAACCACCTGCGACTGCGCGCGGGTCGCCGCGACGTACAGCAGCCGCAGCTGCTCGCCGCTGTCCTCGAGCTTCGCGGCCCGCTCGCTGTCGCGGAACGTGGGACTCGCGATCTTGCCGCCGATGTCGAGCACCCGCTCGCCGTCCCGGTGGAAGCGGACGACCTCGTCGGTCGGCACCCAGCGGTCGAAGACGTACGGCAGGTAGACGACGGGATACTGCAGGCCCTTGCTCGAGTGGATCGTCACGACCTGGACCGCGGCCGCGTCGCTGTCGAGGCGCCGGGTGCGCTCGGACGAGCCGGCGGTCGCGTCGTCGCGCTGGCCGCGCAGCCAGGCCAGCATCGCCGCCGGCCCGAGGCGTTCGCGCTCGGTGGCCTCGTGCAGCGCCTGGGCGACGTGGCGCAGATCGGTCATGTGCCGGCGTCCGTCGGGACGCTCCAGCACGCGTCGGGCCAGCTCGCCGTGACCCGAGGTCGCCTCGAACACCGCGGCGATGCCCCGGTCGCGAAGCAGGTCGGCCAGGTCGCGGACGCGGGTCGCGACCGCGTTGGTGAGGTCGTCTCCCGACGTCGCCAGCTCGGCGGCGGTGTGACCGAAGAAGTCCGTCAGCGCGGCGGCCCGCACCCGCGGGCTGCTCTGCGGACGCTCCATCGCCTCCAGCAGCGTGAGCCAGGCGTCGCCGGCCGGACTCGTGAAGACGTTGGTGCCACCGGTCAGCACCGACGCGATGCCGTGCTCACCCAGCACACGCTGGATCTGGGCGGCGTTGGCCCCGGAGTAGACCAGCACCGCGATGTCGCCCGCCTGCAGCGGCCTGCCGTCGAACGTCGTGCCGCCGGCCAGCGACGCGGCGATGTCGGCGGCCAGGTCGTGCGCGATGCGATCGCGCAGCACGTCGATGCTGATGGTCTTGCCCGGGTCGACGCCGCAGTCGTGGCGGGTCAGCACGCGCAGCCGGAACGGGTCGGTCGCAGTGGGACGGGCCAGCCGGGAGCCCTGGTGGTCGGCATCGACGTGGTGCACCACGATGCGCGGATCACCCAGCGCGGCACCCTCGAACGGCACCAGGAGGGACGTCACCAGCGGAGCGTCGCTGCGCCAGTTGGTCGACAAGGTGGCCTGCTCGCGCGCGGTCGCGGCTGCCTCGAGATAGGTCACCACGTCGCCGCCGCGGAAGGCGTAGATCGCCTGCTTCGGATCGCCGATCAGGACGAGCGTCGCGTGGCCGCCGAACGCGCGCTCCAGCACCTGCCACTGGACCGGATCGGTGTCCTGGAACTCGTCGACCAGCACGACCTTCCAGCGCCGTCGCATCTGGTCGCGGGCCGGTGACGCGTCACCCTCGAGCGCCGCGGCCAGCCGGCTCAGCAGGTCGTCGTAACCGAGCAGTCCGAGGGCCCGCTTGCGCCGGTCGAGCTCGTCGCGGACGGCCTGCGCGAAGCTGACCCGGTGGCCGGCCAGCGACTCGGGGTCGGCGTCCTCGGGCACGAGCCGGGCCTGCGGGTCGCCGACCGCCCAGCGCGCGATCGAGAGCGCGGTGTCGATCGTGAAGGGCGGCTGGTCGGTGAGGCGGTAGCGGGCGAGGTAGAGGTCGTCGACGATCTGCACGACCACGTCGTCGAGGCTCTCGACCAGCTCGGCGCTCGCGTCGGCGTCGCCCGCGGTGCCGAGGCTGCGCAGCACGATCTGGCAGAACTGGTGGGTCGTGGCGATCGTCGCCCCGTCGAAGTCGGCCAAGGCCGCACGCAGCCGCTCGCGTCGTTCGGCCACGACCGCCTCGTCGCCCTCGGCCAGCAGGGCGATCACCGCATTGGGGTGCTTGGCCGCGGCGTCGCGGTCGGCGAGCTCGCGCTCGGCCTCGACCAGCTGCTCGCGCACGCGCTCGCGCAGCTCGCGGCTGGCCGCCCGGCCGAACGTGATGATGAGCAGCTCGTCGAGCCGGGCGACACCCTCGGCGACGTAGCGGGTCACGAGCGCGCCAACGGTCCAGGTCTTGCCGGTGCCGGCGCTGGCCTCGAGCAGGGTCGTGCCGGTGGGCAGCGGATCGCGGATGCTAAAGGACCTCACAGGACGTCCATCCGTTCGAAGGTGAGCAGCGGGTCCCACAGGCGCTGGGCCAGCACCGCGAACTGGGCACCGGAGTCGTCGCGGTCGAGGATCGCCTCCAGCGGCGCCCCCTCACCCCAGACCAACGCGTGGTGGGGGTCGTGCGCCTCCTTCTCGATCACCGCTCCGTTCTTGAGCCGGGCGAGGTCCCACTCGTCGCGCGCTGCACGCAGCGCGATGTCGTGGGGGCGGTTGCGGCGCGCCTCGACGTACGCGAGGGAGGTCTTCAGCGGCAGCGGCAGCGGCTCGCACAGCCCGAGGTCGCGCAGTGCGACGAGGTCGGCCAGGTGGGTGCGGGCAATCTCGTTCAGCGGCCCGACCTCGGCGTGCATGCCGCCGGGGCCCCTGCTGCGGCCGATCGCGTGCGCGACCCACGGCACCTCGGGCTCCGACGCGGCCAGCGCCAGCAGGTTGAGCCACGACTGCAGCCGGTGCTTGGCGGCGAGACGCGAGTAGGTGACCGCGACCGCGCTCTGGCCGTGCACGTCGGCAACCGTCCCGGTGATGCGCCGGCCGTCGTCGAGGGTGACCTCGATGTCGACCGAACGAGCCAGGCCGCTGCGCAGCTCGGCGGTGCGCTGCATGAGCGGCTCGATGTTGGTGACCACCTCGTCGACGACCTGGCGCCCGAGGTGGCCGGGCGGCAGGGTACCGCGGAGGTATTCGGCCATGCGTGCCTCGCGCGGGTCAGCGCCGGCCAGGGCGTCGCGCAGCACGCGATCGCCGACGGACCACTTCTGCAGACCGTCCAGGTCGATCGGCACCTCGTCGACGAGGGCGTCGGCCTCGCTCAGCACGCCGACGTCGAGGCGCTGGCGCATGAACGCCTTGACCGGGTGGACCACGAAGTCGACGAGATCGCGCAGCGCGATGTCGTCCTGCGGAGGCGGGTCGAGCCGGCCCGGCATGAACGTCGTGGGGGCCTCGGGGCGTGCCGTGACAGTCGCCCCGGCCAGCGCCGCGGGGTCGAAGCTGAAGGGCTTGCCGGGCACCAGCGCACCCGGCAGCACGTTGCGCCGGTCGAACGGCTGCAGCGGGTGGTGCACGACCACTGAGCGGCGTACGTCGCCGGACGCGGTGCGCTCGAGCTGGTCGATCAGCTCACCGAGCGGCACCGCCGGCGGGCGCGGCTGACCCGTGCGCTCGTCGGCGCCGGTGTAGGTGATGACGAGCGTCTCGGTCGCGGCCATGACCGCGTCGAGCAGCAGCTGGCGGTCCTCGGTGCGCACGTCGCGCTCCCCCGTCATGGGGTCGCGCGCCAGCACATCGTCGCCGTGGACCGCGCCGACTCGGGGGAACTCGCCGTCGTCGAGGCCGATCATGCAGACGACGCGGTGCGGCACGGAGCGCATCGGCACCATCGTGCAGACCGTCAGGGTGCCGGTGCGGAAGCTCGACCGGGTCGGCCGCGAGCCGAGCGTGCTGTCGAGCATCTCGCTGACCTCGGCCAGCCGCAGCGGCGTGGTCGACCCGGCGCCGCTCTCGGCGAGGCGACCCAGCTCGTGCTCGAGCTGTGACAGCTGCCAGTCGTCGCGCCTGGGCGTCGCGGCAAGCGAGGTGATGCCGTCGAGCAGGGTCTCGACCCAGCCCGCGAGCGGCCGCTCGACGGCCATCTCGTCGATCGTCGTGCGCAGGCGGTGCAGCAGCTCGGCGAACCGGCCCGCGAGGTCGAGATCGCCGCTGCTGACGTCGTCCAGCGGCATGACGGTGTCGATCCAGCGTCCGCGCTGCTCGGCGACGGCCGCACCGAGCAGCACGCGGTCGAGGCCGAACTGCCAGGTGTTGGCCTTCAGGTCACCGAGCCCGAACGGCTCGCGGTGCGCCGCGTCGAAGCCCCAGCGGGCGCCGGACTGCTCGGTCCAGCGGGTCAGCTGGTCGATGTCGTCATCGGACAGCGCGAACCGCTGACGTACGGGCGCCAGGGCCACGAAGTCCATCACCTCGGTCGCGGTCGTCCGGCCGGTCGTCGCGAGGTCGAGCAGGGCCCGCGCGACCCCCACGAGCGGGTTGGTGCCGGCGGTGCCGCGGTCTGCCAGGCGTACCCGCAGCTGGTGCGCGGGGTGGCCGCCCTCGACCACGCCGATCAGCCCGAACGCGGCGCTGATCAGCGGCGCGTACGTGTCGATGTCGGGGCACATCACCAGGATGTCGCGCGGCTCGAGCGTGGGATCGTCCTCGAGCAGCCCGACCAGCACCTCACGAAGCACGTCGACCTGACGGGTGCGGCCGTGGCACGCGTGCACCTGCACGCTGCGGTCGGCGCGCTCGTACGCTCGCCCGTCCTGCCCGCTGCGGTCGTGGACCAGGTCGTCCTGCAGCCACCCCAGCATCGTGCTCGGCGCCGGCCGGTCGAGCGGCGCGAGGTGCTCGTGCACCACGTCGGCCACCCCGCCGAGGGTGCGCTGCATCTCGCGCACGTCGCGTCCGAGCGAGATCAGCAGCGGGTTGGGAGCCTCGGTCGGCGCGGGGTCGTCGCTGCGGCGGACCGTGCCGACGGCGCCGCGCTCGGCGAGCGTGCGCCACAGCGCGGGCGACGGGTGCGGCACCCACGCGTGGACGTCACGCCGCTGCCCGAGGGCGTCGAGCAGCCGGACCTCCCCGGCGGACAGGCGGGTGTGCCCCACCAGCGAGATGCGGGCCGGCAGGTCGAACGAGTCGGGCTCGTCCTGAAGCCGGGTGCTCGTCTCGGCGAGCCGCACGTCAGGCGTCGGCGCGTCCACGACGGCGGTGAGCCGGCGCCACAGCTCGGCCTGCCAGCGGACGTCGGCCTCGAGCGCCTTGCCGGCGCCGTCCTCGTCACGGTGCGCGTTCCACGCGGTGATCAGCTCGGGCCGCTGCGTCGCGTACGACGCGAACAGCCGCGCGAGCCGGCGGGCCACGCCGTAGCGCCTGCTCTGCCGGAGCTCGCGCTCGACCCCGGTGTGCTCGTGCCCGAGGTGACGCGACAACGCCTGGCACCACGGCTCGCCCAGCGACGCGTCGATGACGTCGAGCAGCGGCCAGACCACCCGGTCGGGGTCCCACGGGTCGTCGCCCTCGATGCCGAGCAGCTCGGCGACCAGCGAGTGCGGCGAGGCGAACCTGATGCCGGCGCACACCCCGTCCTGCCGCCCCTCGCCGGTGCCGAGCCGGTGACCCAGCTGCTGGGCGAGCCAGCGCTCGACCCCGCGGGCCGGCACGACGACGATCTCCTCCGCGAAGGGATCGGGCAGCGGGTCTGCCAGCAGCTCGGCGAGCCCGACGACGAGCGTGTCGAGCCGCTCGGCGCGATGGACGTGGAAGGTCACGCCCTGAGCCTAGAGCCCGGGCGCGACATCACGTCCGCCATCCTCATGCCGCCGCTGCGTCGGCTCGGAATCTGCCGTTGCGCAGACGCCTGCGCCGGGGATCGAGCGATGCGGGTGGGATGTAGTCGGGATAGCCGTCGGCGGCGAACTCGATGTCCCAGTCCTGGGTGTGGACGACCCGGTGGTGGTGGGCGCAGATGAGGACGATGTCCTCCAGGTTGGTTGCCCCTCCGTCTGCCCAGCGCTTGCGGGCGTGGTGTCCGACGCACCAGGCGGGCGGCCGGTCGCAGCCCGGGAAGGTGCAGCCGCGGTCGCGTCGCTCGGCGGCCCGACGCTGCGCCCTGTTGAACAGTCGCTGCTCGCGTCCGCAGTCGACCGGAAGCGGCTTGCCGTTGAACACCATAGGCAGGAGCCCCTGCTCACATGCCATCCGGCGCACCTCGGTGGCCGAGACGCGGCAACCAGTGGACAGCGTGCCGGCTTTGATGCCGTCGATGAGGCTCTTGAGGTCGATGTTGACCGTGACGGTCACCCCCACGCCTGCCACGTCGGGCAGTCGGTCGGCCGGCAGGTGCTCGATCAGCGTCATGAAGGCAACCGCCATCTGCTGGCCGTACGACGGCTTGTCGTCCAGCACCGCCAGCGCGGGGTCGTCCTCGGCCTTCTTGACCTGCGGGGCGTTGAGCGCCTCGAGGCAGTTCTTGAGCATCTCGCCCTGCGCCTCGGGGATGACGAACTCGCCCTTGTAGGTGCCGTCCTTGCGGTCGGCCATCCAGAAGTAGGACTTCTTCCTGGCCTCGGCCTCGCGGTTGCGGATCGTCTCGTCCTCATGGGCATCGACGTCGTCGGGTGCAAACGTCTCGGTGATGCGGTCGGCCCGGCGGCTGAGGTCTTTCAGCGACATCTTCTTGGCGTCGTCGAGCAGTTGCGTCTCGCAGCCCTCGCGCTGCGCCGGGGACGGGTCACCCGGCAGTGCCTTGAGCTTGTCAGCGATGAGCTCGGCCTGGGCCAGGCTCAACTCGCCCTTGGCCAGCGCGTCCTGGGTCGCGGACACCGCCTCGAGCTTCTTGGCCTGCTTGACCATCCGCCCGGCCGCGATCGGGTCACCGCCGAACGCTCCGGCCAGCATCGCCCCGGTCGACGTCGCGCCCACGGTCGAGGCGGCCTTCGACCGGTCGGCGGCCCCGGCAGCCGCCAGCTGGTGCGCCTTGACCCGGGCCTCGAGCCGCGCCAGCGCCTCGCACGCAGCGATCTGCTCGGCCGGGGACATCCGGTCGTACGAGTCGAGGCGGACGGCGTCGAGTGCCTCACCTGCGGCTCGTATCGACTGTTCGAACATGTGTTCTAGTCAATCAGAGGCCAGGCATCAGGTCAAGCGTTCCAGGCATCTTTTTTCCTGCAATATCAGGCAAAACTTGCCGACACAGAGTTCCCGGCTCAAGCCTAGACCTCCGCTGAGACACCCGATGGAGCCATAATGGTGACATGCAGACTCGTTCACGTCTCGTCGCTCTCTGTCTGCTCTCGGTCCCCCTCCTGACGGCCTGCGGCGGAGAAGCGGCTCCTGCACCGAAGCCCCCCGCGTCCACGTCCGCCGGCCCGACGAAGGAGGAGCTCAAGGTGAGCATCTGCACGACCACCGACCAGGCTGGGCGGCGGGCGGTGGAGATCTCGAACCGCACCGGCACCGCCGACGACGCCACGAAGGTCAAGACCTTGAGCGCCAAGGGCCTGGCCCTCGTCGAGTCGCTCGAGACGCTGTATCCGGGCGACCCTGACACCGACATCTTGAAGACATGGCTCGTCGCGGTCAGGGACGTGGTGCCGAAGCCCGACACCCCTGAGGACGAGTTCAGGGCGCTGGAGGCCACGTCAAAAGCCTGGGCCACCATCTGTCGCAGCAGGCTGTAGCCAGGCACCGCGTCCTCAGCCCTGCGCAGCCGCACCCACGAACGCGACCTTCGGCGCCAGCATCAGCGCGACCGCAGCGAGCAGCGCTGCTCCCGAGCAGACGCCCCACACCACCAGGTAGCCCGACAGCGGTGCCGCCGACTCCTCTCCCAACTTGTCGATCGAGCCGGTGGAGGCCAGCGCGATCGCAAAGATCGAGGACGCGATCGCACCGCCGATGACCTTGGTGCCGTTCGTCATGCCGGTCGCGATGCCCGTGCGCTCCGGCGGTGCTGCCGCGGCGGCGGCCGCCGGCAGCGAGGCCACCAGGGCACCCGAGCCGATGCCGGCGATCGCCATGTTGATGAGGGCCTGCAGCGTCGAGTCGTGGAACGGCAGCCACAGCGCGTACCCGAGGGCCACCAACAGGCAGGCGAGGATCAGCGTCCGCCTCACCCCGAAACGGCGCGTGGTGATCGGCAGCGTGAAGGCGCCGATCGCGAGCGTGATGACGTAAACGCCGATCAGCGTCGAGACGAAGCCGGAGTCGGCGCCGAGCCCGTACCCCCGCACGTCCGGATCGGCCTGCGCGAACGTCGAGAGCGGGATCTGTCCACCGAGGACGGGGATGCCGAACAGGAACGCCGTCAGCTGGATGGGCCACTGGTGGGGGCTGCTCAGCAGGTCGACGTCGACGATCGGGTCGACGACCGAGCGCTCGTGGCGTACGAACGGCACCAGGACCAGCACGCCGAGCACCATGACGAGCCAGGGGCGGACGCTGTCGGCACCGTCGAGGCGTACGAGCACGAGTCCGGCCATGACCAGCCCGAGGGCCAGCGTGATGAGTGCGAGACCCCGCCAGTCGATGCCGCCGGAGGACTCCCCCGGCGTGTCCGCGATGCCGAACCAGACGAGGACGAGCACGATCGTCACGACGACCGCCGGCACCGCGAGCACGATGGTCATGTCGAGGCTGTCGACGATCGCGCCGCTGGTCAGGGCCCCGATGATGACTGCGAGCTCGAGGGCGCCGACCAGCACCGCGGCCCCGCGGCGGGTCAGCAGCGACTGCCGGCCCGAGTCGCGCGTGCGGCGATGGATGATCGCGATCTCCAGCGGCAGCCAGATGATGGACGCACCCTGGAGCGCCCAGCCGATGAGGAAGGTCGTGAACGACGGGGCCACCACGGTGATCCACGAGCCGAGGGCGGTCACCGCGGTCGCAGCGAGCAGGACCTTCTTGTGCCCGATGAGATCGCCGAGGCGCGCGAGCAGCGGGATCGCCAGCGCGGAGACGATCAGCTGAGCGGCCTCGAACCAGTTGATGTCGCCCTCGGAGATGTCGAGGTGCTCGGCGATCTGCGGATAGATCGGCGTGTAGTAGCCCTGCAGCACGCCGCTGGCGATCTCGACCGCGACGAGGAAGCCGACGACGACGCCGAGTCCCTGGATCGGGGTGATGCGGCGTTCGTTCGTGGTCATGCGGGCAGCCTCTCGATCAGGCGTCCGTACCAGCGGACCCCGTCGAGGAACGCGTCCACGCCCAGGTGCTCGTCGTACGAGTGGATCGACTCGCGCTGGGCCTTGGTCATCCGGAACGGCGCGAAGCGATAGACCCGGGGGCAGATCGCGGTGAAGAACCGGGAGTCGGTGGCGGCCATCATCACGTACGGGGAGGGCACCGCGTCGGGGAACAGCTCGGTGATCGTCGACTCGATGAGCTCGAATGCCTCGTCCATCGGCGAGATGGGGCTCGGCTCGTTCTGCTCGACGACGTCGATGTGGACCTGGTCATCGTTGACCGTCTTGCGGACGTGCTCGAGCACGCCGGCGACGGTGTCGCCGACCATGATGCGGATGTTGACGCCGGCCTTCGCAGTGGCCGCGATGACGTTGAGCGCGGGCGCGCCGGACAGGGTCGTGATCGCGAACGTCGTGCGGGTCATCGCGGCCGGCTCGGGGCCGGCGGCGAGCAGGGCACGGGTCAGCAGCGGCTTGGCCCGGCCGGCGTTCTTCATGATCGGACGCAGGGCCAGCGGTGCGTGCGAGCCCATGCGGCGGAACAGCTCGACCGTCGGCGCCGGGACGCTCGCGGGCATCGGCGAGCGGTCGATGCGGGTGATCGCGCGGGCAATGCGAGCCGTCGGCCCCATCTTGGCCGGAGTGGACGCGTGCCCGCCGCGTCCCTCGACCCGCAGCTCGACCGACGTCACGCCCTTCTCGGTCACCCCGATGACCCCGATCGGCGCGGCAACGCCGGGGAACGCCTCGCTCGCGATCGCGCCGCCCTCGTCGAGGACGAACCACGGCTCGACCCCCTGGCGCTTCAGCTCTTCGACGGCCAGCACGGCGGCAGAGCCGGAGACCTCTTCGTTGCACCCGAACGACAGGCAGACGTCCTGGGCGGGGACGAAGTTTCTGGCCAGAAACCTCTCAACGGACGCGCAGATGCCCACGAGGCTGCCCTTGTCGTCCAGCGTCCCGCGACCCCAAATGTTGCCGTCGACGATGTCGCCACCGAACGCGGGATGCTACCACTCCCCCTCGACCGGCACGACGTCCAGGTGCGCCATCAGCACGGCCGGCCTGGCTGCGCTGGCGCCGGTCCAGCGGAACAGCAGCCCGTGGGTGTCAATGCGGGTCGGCTCGAGCCGCTCGTGCAGCAGCGGGAACCGGCGCCGCATCTCGGCCAACAGCTCGTCGAACGCCGCGATGTCGACCTTGTCAGGATCACGATCACTGACGCTCGGGATCCGGACCAAAGCCTGCAGGGCCTCGACCGCGGCGTCGTCATTCATGGCGGCAGACTACGTGCCGCGGCGGTCATTCGACTGCGGTTTCACGCGTGCGTGGATCGTGGAATCACAGCGTGGTGCACTCGCCGAGCCCTGCCTCGATGTCGTCCGAGACGCTGATCAAGAAGCCGCCACCAAGTCGCAGGACGTGATGGCCCACCAGGACACGCGCTCCGCCATGCCGGTCGACGATCGTTGAAAGACGAGCCGGATCGTGATTGAGGACGTTGATCGTCCCGTGCTGCGTGCCCAGCGTTATGACCTGCCCGGTGACGCCGAGGACTTCGACGGTGGTGTGCGGCCGAGGATCCTGCTGGGTGAGCCGCGCCTGGATCCAGTGCACGGAATGGCCCGGACGGAAGAGTCCGCAGGCCGCGGTGGACGGGGTGGTCGGATCGTTCATGAGGTGCTCGTTCCTGGAGGCTGCGCCTCCGATCGCTTGTCGCGGACGGTCATCCGTGACCTGCTCTTCTCCTGGGGCACCCACCACGTCGGGGGTTGCCGGACAGCCAGCCAGGTACTTGTCGCTGCCGCTCGTGAGCGTGGGGACGACGCTACGCGCTGGACCTGACAGTTCCGGCTGAGGCGCTTCGAAGTGACCACATGAGTGGCTCGCTGTGGCCATACCGGCCAACTTCGGTCGATTCCGCCTCCGTGCCGGTCGATGCTGACTCGGCGGGCGGCGCAGTGCTGCCCCGATCGGAGGGACTCCCATGAACACTCAACCCCCTAGCGGCAGCACGCCGCCCGGCTTCTACCCCGACTCGTCCGGCGCCATGCGCTGGTGGGACGGCAGCTCGTGGACCGAGCACACCCAGCAGGCAACGCCTGAGCAGGTCGCGCCACCGAAGAAGAGGCACACGTTCCGCAACGTCATGCTCGGAATCATCGCGGCGTGCGTCCTCTTCATCGCCGGATGCACCGCACTCCTCGGCAGCGCCGCGAATGAGGCCGGCAAGTCGATCGAGAAGGAAGTGGCCAAGGACAAGCAGCCCGGCGGCCCCGACAACCCGTTGACGATCGTCGAGGGCAAGAAGTTCTCCGTGTCGGGCTTCGACTACTCGTCCGGCTGGAAGGTCGACGAGGACGTGCTCGGCAGCGTCGACATCACCAAGCTGAAAGTCACGAACAACCGCGACAAGAAGGACTCGGCCCTCGTCGAGATCAAGTTCATGAAGGGCAGCGAGGTGCTCGCACTCGCCGACTGCACGACCGAGCCGGTAGCCATCGGTCAGACCACGACGCTCTCGTGCGGCAGCACGGACGAGCTGCCGAAGTCGTACGACCGCATCACGATCAACGACTCGTTCTGAGAGCGCGCATGACTGACAACGAAGCAGAGTCCACACCCACCCGGATCTGTCGCAAGTGCAGCGCCGCGAACACGTCGCCGGGTGAGTTCTGCCCCGGCTGCGGCACTCCGTACGTACGCCGGTCGCGCCGGCCGTCTCGCAAGGTTGCTCTGGTCGCGGCCCTGGTCGTGCTTCTCGTGGCGGGCGGCACGGCGGCCATCGCCGTGAAGAAACATCAGGACGGACTGGCAGGCGACCGAGCGGCGGCAGCCGCGGAGCGGCAGGACCGCCGCGAGCGAGACGCCGCTGCAGACGCGCGGGAGCGGGCCGACGAGGCCGAGCGAGACGTGCGTCGTGATCTGGTGGAGGCACTCGAGAAGCAGATCACCAAGGACGCGAAGGAGAATGTCGCCGACGACCTCCTAGAGGGTCCGATCAAGTACACGAGCTGCACGGCTACGGGCGGCGGATCCACTGACGATCTCACCGCTCTCACCGGGACGTTCGAGTGCATCGCTGTCAACGAGGAGAACAACGACGGGACGGCGTCGGGCTACCGCTACGCCGGCACGGCCGAATGGGACACCGGCTCGATCACCTGGAAGCTCGGTGGGTGACACCGGACCGTCAAAAGACCGTAAAAACCCGACATTCGAGGACTTTCTGGCCTGCTGTTCTGCGCGCCTACGCCCGCCTGATGGGCTATTTTTTCAGAACCGCGGCCACCCCAGCCTGCCTCCGGGCTCGATGCCTGGGACTCCCACAGCCGCGAACTTCCAGAAAGCAGGGGAACCATGACGCCTCGGGCCCCTCGCGGGACGTTCCGCTTTTTGTCTGTGTTCGTAGCATTCGCGCTCGGCATTGGCGCGTTCGCGACCACTCGAGACCTGGGCTGGCTCAGCCCGTTCGGGATCGAGTCGGAGAGCCACGACTCCCAAGTCATTCATGCGATCGAGCGCACCCAGGAGGTCTCTCTCCTCAGCCTTGGTGTCCAAGGCATCACCAATGAGAAGCGCTGCGCGGAGGCCTTCGGAAAGTGCATCCCTGGCAGTGCTGAACAGGTCTTCCTGCAGTACAACTTCAATGCAAAACTCGGGATCGATGGCGCCCAGGTCGAGGTGACCAAGTCGGGAGAGAACTCATTTCGCGTCTCCATTCCGGACTTCACGTTCATCGGTTACGAGAAGCCCACCTTCAAGGTCGCAACAGAGGACGCTGGGGTCTTGGAGTGGTTCACCCCAGACATCGACAAGGTCGAGATGATCAACAAGATCCTGGACAGCAAGGCACGGACCAAGTACTTGGCGTCGAACAGCGCACTCCTCAAGGACCAGACCGAAGTCTTCTACAACAGCCTGATCACCAGCATCGACCGCGATGCAGTCACGACCTACGAGTTCCGCTCGTAGCTGGCCGGGTGTCCGCGTCGTCTCGTCTCGCGCCGATCGGCCGCCAGCGCGTGCGCCCACCACGGGGGTGTGGCCCCCGAATTTTGTGGGAAGGTCCTGGCGTACGCGCCGGGTGCACGCTCGACCGGAGGGGCATCCCCTCGGGCGATCACCGTGTCGACGACGACCTCTCACCCACGAGGACTCTTCGAGGTCGCTGGCCGACGAGGATCGTTCTGGGGCAGGAGGCCACTGATGGGTGAGAAGTCGGTGTAGCGCTCGGAGAACGTGCGACGCCAGTCGTCGTGGCCGTCGACGGCCTCGACGATCGACTGGATCGAGTGGAAGCTCAGTCCGGCAGGATTCACCAGCTGCTCCTGGACCTTGGCGGTCGCAACGCGCGCGGCCTGGTCCTCGTCGCACGCGACGACCACGCCGAACGCGCGGTCGTACGCCTCGATCTCGATGGTCGCTTGCGTGAGGAGCTGGTTGAACCAGAGCTGGCGGAGACCGTTCTTGTCCAAGTGGGATGCCGCATCCGGCTGCCACCATTGACTGCTCGTGCGCTCAAGGAACTTCTGTGCGGCCGGCTTGCGCAGCGTCGCTTTCAGATCTTCGTGATACTTGCACTCCACCCCGACGAATCCCCGCTCTCCCGTCCCGGTCGTGTACTCGACGAACGCATCGAACGCGGAGCCGGAGAACGTACCTGTGCTCGGCGCCCACTCGATCCTGATGTCGTCGACGATGGATGCCTGATCGTCTATCTCCCGGATCCACGGCAAAATCGACGCCGGATCACTCGCCAGATGACCGAAGAGGTTGAAGCACAGCGGCTGCGACGAGAGGGCGTTGCGACGGAGGCGGTCCTCTTGGATCATCCCCGGACGCCCCTTCGAGTCGCTATTGGCCCGGTGAAATGCCGCGCGGGCAGCGGGCGTCATCAAGTTGACGTCGAGGGAGACATCGAGCGGCAACATCGAACCGACGAGCCGACCCGGCTGGCCGGTCGCCGGACCGGCCGGTTGACCCGCGATCGTCTGGCGCCACCACGTCTGCTGAAGCCGGAGGCCTGCCTGCCAGCGGTTGTCCGATGTCTCTCGCCAGACGGGGTCGTCCCACGCGGCAGCTGGGTCCGTGCTCATCTGATCCCCCTCAGTCGCTTCAGGACGGCCGGTCCGCCCTGTGCCTCGATGTGCTCCGCGTCCCCGCAGACCACCAACAGGTCCCGAGCGCGGGACAGTCCGACGTACAGACGCTCCGTCGCTCGATCCCGTCCCGGCTGCTCGTTGACTGCGAGGATCACCGCGGGTCGTTCAAGCCCCTTGAATCCCGAGACGTGTCCGTAGAAGACCTGGTCCTTGTCCCAGAACGAGTCCCAGTACGACTGCCAGCCGGCCTCCTGCCGCGACTTCTGCTCCGGGTGCCGCGGGCCTGTGGTCAGCACCGCGATGTCGGACGGCTGCCAGCCCTCGTCGATCAGCTGGTCGACCATGTCGTCGGCCCGGTCGAGAGCGTCCTCATGAGAGCACTCGACGAAGCGGACCTCCTCGCCTTCGTGCTGACTCACCCGGAGCCGGTTGGGCGCCATCGGCGAGAACGTCTGCGAGATCTGCTTGGTGTTGCGCAGGTTGCGGTCGAGGATGAGCGGCACGAGCCCGGCCGGCGAGTCCCCGAAGCGATGGAAGATGCGCTGGCCCTCGTCGGTGAAGACGTAGAGGCCGCTGTCCTCGTACTTCAGGGCCTCCAGGACGACGGGCCACCACGAGTCGGCGAAGTCCTGAGCCTCGTCGATGACGATGGCGTCGAACAGCTCGCCCCACTCGAGCTCGCGCACGAGGCCGAGCATCTCCTGCGGAAGTCGGTTCTCCCAGAAGTCGGAGTCGTTGTCGTCACCCTCGGTGGCGCCCCACTCCGCGCCGAGCCCGTGGAACGTGCCGACGTACGCCGGCTGGTCCTTGTGGCCGAACGTGCTGAGCCGACGCCCCATCCAGACGGACAGGCCGCGGGAATAGCTCATGAGCGCCACCCGCTGGCCGTCGCGCGCGAGCCGGCGTGCCTGCTCCACTGCGAGCCACGTCTTGCCGCTGCCCGCTCCCCCGCGGATCTCGACCTGGTCGACGTGCGCGATGAAGTCGAGGATGCGGGACTGCTCCAGGCTGAGTCGCTCGATGACGTCGTCGTGGTCGGCAACCCGGTCCGCCACGGCGTCGGACGGCAACGTCGCGGAGATCCGCTGAGGCAGGAACCTACCCTGCAGCGCCTCGTGGATCGCGACGATGTCCATCGCGTCGCACGGACGGGCGTCCCGCTCCTGCATCGTCAGCATGTTGCGAAGACGGCTCACGATGTCGTCCATGTCGGCTCGGTCCACCACCATCCACCGATGGCAGTCGGGCATGTCGAACTGCGGATCAAGTCGTACGTTCGGCAGCACGACGCCGTGCGCCCACAGGATCGGCCTCTTGCCGGCCCAGGCCATCGAGTCCTCGACCCACTTCTTCAAGACGTGCTTGGCCGTCATGGCCTGCTCGACGGGATCGCGGCGTCTCACGCCCTCGGGCAGCTCTTGGAACCACTTGCCGTCCTCGACCCAGACCTTTCCGCCCTTGATCTCGAGCACGACGACTCCGAGCCCTTCGAACACCACGGCGATGTCGAGCTCGTAGTCGCGAGTGTGGTCGGTGAATCGCTGGTTGGCGATGAGGAGATCGTTCTCGCCGAGCTGCTCTCGCAGAGCGGTCCAGACGCGCTGCTCTGCACCGCTGGCGAACTTGGGCTCTTCGGGCCACAGCATGGGAGTGGGCATAGCAGGGATCCTGTCACTGAAGTGGGGCAATTGCCCGGAAGGGAGGGAGATCTCGGGGTCGGCCGGGGTGGACGCCCTCACGCGGCAGCGCCGGTCTCGTCGGTGATCTCACCGATCGCGTCGTCCAGTGCCGAGACGACCTTGCGCCAGGCGATGACCTGCAGGAGGAGCGCATCCTGCAACGCGCCCTCGGTCGAGGCGGTCCTGCGTCTCGCCAGCTTGCCTGCCTCGATCGCAGCGTCGCGCCAACGCCGCAGCGATCTCCGCGAGTCGTCCGCGAGGTCACGCGCCATGATGACCAGGTCAGACCGGTCCCCGGACAGGCCGAAGAGCAGGAGCAGGTCCTCGTCGACGCCGAGAGCGACAGGCGTACCCGGACGCGGTCGGATCACCTTGGCGCCCACCCGGCCTCCTTCGTCCTGCAGAAAGCCGAAGGTCGAGTCGATGGCGCGGTCGAGATGTGCAGGGCAGAAGGGGTCGGCGTTCACCGTCGTCGCCACCACGAGGCTGTCGCCGATCAGCGAGAAGCAGAAGAAGTGGAAGCGCCCATTCAGCTTCAGCAGGCGCTTTCGCGCCTTGCGGACGTCGACGTCACGGGCGACGACGGCCCACACCTCGACGACCGGACGGCTTCGGCTCACCCGGATGTCGACCCTGCCGGCGTCGCGTGCCAAGCCGATCGACCCGTCGTCGCGAACCGGGGGCTCGAAGCCGAGGCGCTCGGACACGGCTCGTTCGACCCACTGCTGCAGATCGGCGCGGTCGAGTGGCGACACGGACTCCGGTGTGGGCGTTCGTGGGGCCGGTGCGGCGGGGGGCTCCGCAGGGTCAGCAAGGACCAGATCGCCTGCGAGAACCTCGACGAACGATGGGTGGACGGCACCGGCAGACTCGAGCGCATCCGAGATCACGCGGGCGTACGCGTCGATGCTGCCGGGGCCGAACGTAATGCTGCGCCCGTGCCGCGCGTGGGGTCGGTCCTGCTCGTCGTCCCACTCCCACAGCGCCTCGAAACGCGAGTCGCGCCGCGTCACGACCAGCTCGACCGTCCATCCGTCGTCGGCATCGGGCAGGCCCAGAGCCAGGACGTTGTGGACGCGCATGTCGGCCAGGCGGTCAGCAACACGGACGCGGAACGTCAGCCAGGCGCCGGCGACCTCACGGTCGACCACCATCTCCTCATAGCTGCCCATCGCGCATCTCCCATCGCTCGTCGTCGTGGTTGACGCTATGGGCGAGCACCGACAGTTTTATGCAACCGGCTAATTCAGTGATGCAGACTTGTCACCGGCGGGCGTCGAGCATCCCCTGCATGGCCCGCTTCTGCACCTCGGCGAGGACGTCGAGCCGCTCCCCCGGATCGAACTCCTCGACCAGGTCGAGGATGTCGCCGATCAAGTCCTCGCGCGACCCGGGCGCGGCATGCTCGCCACCGCCACCAGGGGCAGACGCGACTCGGAGCTCTGACACCCCGGGGGGTGGGCCGCCGGAGAGCAATTGCTCTGAAAACTGCTGTGCTTCCCGCACTTGAGAGCGGTCCTTGACGTCGCCCGGGATCGTCCGTTCGAGCGCCTCGACGCTGAGGTCCAGCGCCTGCGCGATCGCACGAGCGGCATTCCGGGACGGCTTGCGCAGCCCCGTCTCCAGCTGCGAGATGTAGGGGTACGAGAGCTCAGCCGCTTCGGCCAGCTGCGACCGCGACATGCCCTTGCGGTCCCGCTGCTCCTTGATCACCCGGGCGAAGGGTGGAAGAGAATTCACGACAATGCTCCTTGCATAATCTCTACTCGATGCATTATGCTGCTTGCACAAGCCTAGACGAAAGGAGCCGAGAATGGAACTCACCACTCGACTCGATCGGGATCGCTTCACCTGGCTGACCCCGAGCCTCACCTCCGCAGACCGGGCCTCGATGCTCGTGGAGGTCACCGCGCCGCCGATGCCCGACAGCACCCGTGCCGTCCCCACCCAGCTGGTGGTCGTGCTCGATCGCAGCGGATCCATGGCGGGTCCCCCGATCGAGCAGGCGAAGCAGGCCCTGTGCGATGTCGTCGACCGCCTCGCGCCGACCGACACGTTCGGTCTTGTCACGTTCGACGACACGGTAGACGTCGTCGTGCCTGTCGGGCCCGTCTCCGACCGCTCCCTGATCAAGGCGATGATCCGCTCGGTACGCCCCGGGGGGTCGACCGACCTCGCCGCAGGGCTCGTCCGGGGGCTGAAGGAAGCGCAGCGCCTCGAGTCGCACGACGGCGTACGCATCCTGCTCGTGAGCGACGGGCACGCCAACAGAGGCGTCACGGATCCTGCCGTGATCGGACGACGTACCGGCCAGTTCCTCGACCAGCGCATCAGCACGTCGGTGCTGGGGATGGGCCTCGGCTACGACGAGCTCCTGCTCGAGGCAGTCTCGATGGCCGGAGCCGGCAACAACTACTTCGCCGACGAGGCGGGCACTGCCGGCGAGGCCATCGCTGCGGAGTGCGGGGAGCTGCTCGCGCAGCGGTTCCTGTCGGTTCGCCTGACGGTGGTCCCGGGCAACGGCGTCCAGCGCGCGTCGGTCCTGGGTGACCTCAACGTCGCTGCCCACAACGACGGCGTGCAGATCGCCCTCGGCGCGTTCACCGCCGATCAGACTCGCAGCGTCGTGCTGCAGTTCGACCCGAAGCAGGCGCCCAAGCCCGGACGTCGCAAGGTCGCGACGGTCCGCCTGACGTACGTGCTGGCGGACGACCTCGAGGACTACTCGGTCTCGCAGACCGTGTGGGCGCACGTCGTCGACGGCGATGCGAAGCCCGCCAAGGTCGATCGCGAGGTCACGGCCGAGGTGCTGTTCCAGGGTGTCCAGCGACTCAAGCGCCGCGCGACCGACGCGCTGCAGGTCGGCGACATCGACGCCGCCCGTCGCCGGTACGAGCGCGCCCTGCGCACCGTCCGCCGGCACTGGGCGGACGTCCCGGCCCATCGCCGTCCTGAGTTCGAGAAGGACCGCGCCGTCATCGAGGACGCCCTCCGGCGGCTCGAGGTCGACTCGAGCCCCACGGGGATGTCGTACGTGAGCAAGGCGATGCTCACCGACGCCGCGTTCAACATGCGCGGCCGTGACCGCCGGCGCCCCAACGCCGGCTGATCCGCTCGCCGAGCAGAAAGGAGCACCGATGTTTGAGATCGTTCCCGGCGACCCGCGCTCCCGGGTGGTCATCCACGTCCCCCACGCGTCACGGACGATCCCGGCCGACGTGAGGGCAGGCATCTACCTGGACGACGCCGCACTCGAGCGCGAGCTCGACGCGGTGACGGACGCCTTCACCGGTGTCATTGCCGAGCACGTCGCGGCGCACGCGCCGGTGCGGCCCTGGTTGTTCGTCAACCGGCTCTCCCGCCTGGTCGTCGACCCGGGACATTTCCCGGACGAGCACGAGGAACTGAACGCGGCAGGGGTGGCTGCGGTCCGCACCCGCACGTCGGACGGCTTCGTCCTGCGCGACCCGTCGGACGACGAGATCTCGGGGCTCGTCGTCCGATGGCTTGCCCCCTACGCGAACGCCATGAGCAACCTCGTGGCCGAGCGCCTGTCGGCCACCGGCGGCGTGACGCTGATCGACCTCCACTCGTATCCGCTCGTGCCCCAGCCGTACGAGCTGCACGACCGTCCGCGTCCCGAGGTCCGCCTCGGCACGGACACCATCCACTCGCCCGACTGGCTCGTGCTGGACGCCCGGAAGGCCTTCGGACAGTTCGAGGCGAGCCTCGACTCACCATTCGCCGGCTGCTTCATGCCGCTCGGCCAGCGCCGCGGCGACGAGCGTGTCAACGCACTCAGGGTCGGGGTGCACCGCGACCTCTACATGGACGTGACCTCGAAGCTCGTCGAGCCCGCGCTCGAGCCGATCGTCCGTGCTCTCGTCAGCTTGCTCGACTTGGTTGAGCCCGGGGACTGTACATGAGCGTCCAACTCCCGCTCCGGGACATTGTCAGAGTCGTCAAGTCCACCGCGTTCACCCAATAACAGGGCCGGTCCGGCTCTACTGTTACTACCCGTCACATACTCAGGAGAACTAGCCATTACCGCCGTAAGCACATGGAGCACCGCCGAGCTATTCGAGCAGTACTCGATCATTCTTCGCGAGCTCCGCCGGCGCGAGATCACTCGAACCAATAACGCGCCAGCAGGCGACTACGCCGAATGGCTGGTTCAGCGTGCATTGGGCGGACGCCTCGCAGACAACTCTGAAAAGTCGTTCGACCTCGTGACGGAAGACGGAACCCTGGTGCAGGTGAAGGCCCGTGTTGTCTCCACGAAGATCCTCGCCGGCCAGCGGCAGATGTCACCGTTCCGCACCTGGGGTTTCGATCTCGCAGCCATGGTTCAGTTCGCTGAGCACGACTACACCGTCGTTCGGGGTGTCGTGGTGCCGGTCGAGCAAGTCCGTCAGGCAGCACGGTGGACTCCGCACGTGAACGGCCATGTGGCTCACATGACCGACGCCTTGATGTCTGCGCCGGGGGCGAAGGACATCACCGATGCGCTCCGAGCCGCCGCTGAGATGAGCCCCGGCGAGGTCGCACGTTGGGCCCCACAGGACGGTGAGCTCTGATGGTCATGATCTCCGGGGACGACGGGACATTCGTCCTCAGCCCGTCCGATCTCACCAGCTCGGCCATGTGCCAGTTCGGCTGGATGCGCGGGGTCGATATCAAACTCGACCGCGGGCCCCCGCGACCCATGACACCTGCCGACGTCCTGGTGGTCGCGCCGTACAACGCCCAAGGTGCCCTTCTTCGGCGAGAGCTCGACCGGGCGGGCTTCGCCGAGACCCGCGTCGGGACGGTTGACAAGTTTCAAGGCCAAGAAGCGCCTGTTGTCATCGTTTCGATGACAGCATCCAGCGCCGAGGACGTGCCGCGGGGCATGGAGTTCCTCCTCAATCGCAACAGACTGAATGTGGCCATCTCTCGCGGCCAGTGGGCGGCGTACGTCTTCCGGTCGGAGGCGCTCACAGATTTCTTGCCGGCGTCTCCCTCGGGACTGGAAGACGCGGGCGCATTCCTCCGCGCAACGGGCTGACAATCCAAGTTGCCCACCGAGACACAACCACTTAGGACACTCATGACGCAGATCAGTGCAGATCTCGACGCCACCTCCTTGGCCCGCGTGGCCCGTGCCTACGTTCGAGCACGCAACGAACGTCTACCGGACGTCGACTATCTCCGCGCGCGCTACTACGGCATCCGACGGGCCTTGCAGATGGAACGGCTGCTGCCGGACGAGCTCGAGCGCCCGCTGAGCCATGACGTCAGCTACTACAGAGCAGCCGAAGACGTCACCCGCGCACAACGCGCTGAGTGGCGCTGGCTGACTCCCATTCATGCCTTGCTACACGTACCAACCGGATGCAACCCACTGAGCGACGAGTGGCGTGATCGGTTCTTCTCGACTCTCAAGACCTTTTACCCAACACACGCACGCGCGCTCGTGGAGGCTCCGGAGGAGTACGAGGTGCGGACAGAACTCATGCTCACTCAGGCATTGGTCCTTCTCGAGCCAGACCTCGCTCAACGGGTGATCCCTCGGGACGAAGTGAGGGTTACCCGCGTCCGCCACCTGACCGGGGCGGACCTGGCCGAGATCAGAGAAGTAGAGGAGGACACCTGACCAGGGATCAGTCCACCACGGGTCTGACCTGACCGAAAAGCCTCTCCCTCTCGGCGGCGATCACGATTCTTGCCAGCTCAGCGTCCGAGACATCCACTGCATCCGGCGCACCCTTCGCGATGACGCTGTCACGCGCGAAATCGTCGAAGAGCTGCCGCTTCTCGGCCAGGATCTCCCGGATTCGTTCGTCCACACTGTCCTCGCTCAGCAGCCGGTGCACCTGCACGGTGTTCGTCTGCCCCATCCGATGGGCTCGAGCGATCGCCTGAGACTCCATCGTCGGTTTCAGCTGGGGTTCACAGATGACCACTACTGAAGCCGACTGGATGTTCAGTCCGACTCCCCCGGCAGTCATCTGTGCCACAAGAACGGCCCCACCCTTGGCCTTCGAGAACCGGTCGACAAGAGTCTGTCGATCCTTCGCAGGGAGCGAGCCCGTGAGCGGTCCGAAGACTTCACCGGGAAGGACTCGCGCGACTTCGGACAGGACGTCGCGGAAATAGGAGAACACGATGACCCGGCGTCCGTTGGCCTCTGCTTCCCCGACGATCTCGATGAGACGCTCGACCTTAAAAGAGCGTCCCGACACCATCGCGGCCCGACGCATCAGCATGAAGTTGCCTTCCTGCACTGCACCTCGGTACGACCGTTTATCTGAGTCGGACATCCTCATCCAGTCGTCGGTCTCGACGAGCTCGGGCAGCTCTGTGAGCACATCCTCCTGGTTTCGGCGGAGATACGCCGGCGCGACGTGCTTGCGGAACTTGGAAGGAAGATACTCCGGCGCTGATTCCGACAGGTCCGGCCGCACGTAGCCGACGAGGTTCCTGAACTCCTGAACGTTGTTCTCCAGCGGGGTGCCCGTCATCAGGATGGCGTACCGGAGCGAGCTGATCAGATCTGCAGCGGCTTGTGATCGTTGCGCGCTGGGGTTCTTGATGTAGTGCGCCTCGTCGAAGACTGCGCAGCCGATCTCCACCTCTGTGGCCTGCGCCTGTGCCCAGAGGAGCAGGTCGTAGGTCGTGACGGCGACGCCGCCGTTGCGCACCCATGACTTCGCCGCGTCGTTGCGCTCGGCGAGTGGACCGTGCAGGCGTACGGCTCTCATTTTGGTGTGCTTCGAGGTCTCCCGCATCCAGTTGCTCACCACGGCAGCAGGACAGACGACCAAGAAGTGAGAGTGTCCTACAGCCCGAAGGTGCGCAAACACCGCGAGTGCCTCGACTGTCTTCCCGAGACCCATCTCGTCACCAATGACCACTTTCTCCTGCACGATGCAGAAGCGGGCGCCGAAGCTCTGGTAGGCGCGGAGAGAGGCAGTCAGATGGTCACGCCTGAGCTCCTTGGCGCGCACCGCTTCGACGACCTCTTCCGGGAGATCCCCGTGCATCTTCTTCTCGTCCTCGGTGATGAAACCGAGCTCGGTGAGCATCCCGAAGTAGTCAGCCGGGCGAGAGAGGAAGTCGGTCCAGACGTCGGCCGGATCAGTGGTCTGGGCGGTTCGCCTCAGCGCTTCCGAGAGCAGGGAAGAAATGCCCGGTTGATCCGGCGGCACACGCCCTTGGACGACGGCGAGGACCCGTGTCGTGGCCTTCTTCGCCTTGAACAGCGAGAGGAGTCTGCTGGCGAGTGCGGCCTCGTCAGAGGTCGGGACGAACGTTCTGGCCCCGTCCCAAGCCCGGAGAGCGAGCAGGAGTGCTTCATCCTGCTTCCCGCGGCGCTTGACGTCAATGCGCACCGGCGTCTCATCGCGCACGCCCTCGTACAGGCGACGCACTGCCTGAACGATGCTCCGGGCCGAGGACTCACCGATCCCTGGGAGCTCGTGAAGATGGTGCTTCTCCTCGAACTTGTACACGTCCCAGACGTTGACCAGTCCAGCGTTCGACAGAGCGCCCACGCGAATCTGGTCATGGGAAGCCTTCCTGAGCGTTTCGAGGTCCATCGCCTTCAAAGCGCTCTTCACGTCGGCGGCGCGGACGGCTTCTGCAGCAGCCTTGGCAGCCCTTGACGCCGCAACGGCGGCGTCGGACGCGCTGACGATCGCCTCGACCCCGATCTTGGCGCGGCTGGTGAGATCTGCCGACAGCATCTCGGGCGTGCCGGACGGACGAGGCAAATAGCCACGGAGTCCAAGCGACGGGTCCAGCAACGTATCGAGGCTCTGCTCCGACGCAACCGACGGAGCGACCAGGCGCGCCAACTCCTTCTCGAACTCCTGCGCCTCTCTGACAGCCGCTGGTGCCAGCTCGTGAGCAGCACGGCAGCTGTCGTCCCTATGGCACTCCCATCGAGCGTTGAACCCCCTCTTGACCGGCCGGAGGAATCTCCCCGCCACGTCGAGCGCGTGTTGGAGCTTCTTCTCGTCCGCCGACGTGAGCGAGGCATCGCGGAGAAAGGTGAGGCTTGATATCAGCGCCGCGTTGTTGTCAGTGAGCGGGACCAGCCTCACCGTGAACTCACCAAGCTTCACTGCAAGGGCCTCCCGGAAAGCCGCTGCCACCTGTGACTCGACGTCAGCTCTGGCGACGTCGCGAGACTGCCGGATCTCGTCAACCCACCCCTGCCAGGTCTGCATCCGCTCGGCCAGCGCCCTGATCTGGGCCCTCTCCGCTGTGAGCTGGGTGGAAATTCGCTCGCCGGTGGCCCACATCTCTTGGAGTGCCCCGTTCGTGCGCACCTCGTGAAGGAAAGCAGCGAGCGTTGCAGCGGACGAGTGGCGGGGGCGGCAGCTGCCGTCGGCGCAGGACGCGGGATCGGTAAGCAGTCGTCTCGCCGCAGGCTCGTGGGTATCGACGACTCTTACCAGCGATGTCATTGCTTGTTTCTCGGACGTGCCGAGCACTCCTCCTCCGCCGACTGGCATGTGTGCCGCGTCGTCGAGCGTTGCTGCCATGTGTCTTCGTGCACCTTCGAGGTCCTCGAGCACCTGCCGGAGCCGCTCCGACTCGTCGCTCACCTGGGAAAAAAGCGCGGCTCGCATCTTTTTGAGCACTTCGTCAGAGGCGGCCTCCCGCACCGCCTGGTGGAACCAGGTCAGCCGCTCCGCCGCTTCGTGAGCCGGCTGCCGACTTTTCCTCCCGCTGAAGAGGGCTGGCCTCGCCAGCGATGCGGCGGACTCCAGGTCGCCCGAGGCTTCGGCCCTGTCGAACGTGGGCAGCACAGCGCCGTCCGCCCCCAGATCAACCGCTCCGGAAAGAGGCATGTGCGCCGACCAATGCCTCACCTCTTGGGCGGCACTGATCCATCCGCGGACGTCACCAATGACTTCTCTGATCTGAGCGCGCTCTGCGCGATTCATCCTGGTTCCTCATCGACAGGTGACGGCCCGCGCCACTCCGGTTCCGCCAACGTCGTCAGTGGGGTGGTGCCAAGATTAGTGGCCGACACCGGCGACCGAGTTGGAACCCGACTTCTTGCGCCTCTGATTGGCGTCAGTGGGTGATGATCAGGAGGAAGCAGTGCTGCTCGAGAAGCTCAAGTCAGGCACCCGCATCAAGGGAGTCATCCCCGCCGAGGTGGTGACTGTCATCTATGCCCAGTGGCACGGGGCCGACGCGCTCGAGCTGACGTACAAGACGGCGGCCGGAGAGCTGGGGCAGCAGGTCGTCTTCCGCAAGGACGAGGCGTCCCTGACCGTCGCTCAGACAGGGAGTCGCTCGTTCGATTCCTCGGCTGAAGATTTCAAGCTCGCGGCCGAAGCTCAGAGGATCACTTTGGCTGGGTTGTTCGACCCCATGCTCGCTGTAGCCACCAGCGATGTGCAGCCGCTGCCCCACCAGATCCAGGCCGTCTACGACGAGCTCCTGCCGCGTACCCCGCTCCGCTTCCTATTGGCTGACGACCCAGGGTCCGGCAAGACGATCATGGCCGGGCTTTACATCAAAGAACTCGTGCTGCGCGACGACGTCAAACACTGTCTCATCATCGCCCCCGGTGGATTGGTAGAGCAGTGGCAGGACGAGTTGTTCTTCAAGTTCGGGCTGCGGTTCGAGCTCCTGACCAATCAGCTCATCGACGCCGATGTCAACGTGAATGTCTTCGACTCCAGCCCGTTCCTGATCGCTCGGATGGACCAGCTCTCACGCAACGACACGCTCCGGGAGCAGCTCAAGGAGACCGCCTGGGATCTCGTCGTCGTTGACGAGGCGCATCGGATGGGCGCCCACTACTTCGGCGGCAAGCTCGTGAAGACCAAGCGGTTTCAGCTCGGCGAGGCCCTGGGCGAGATCACCAGGCACCTGCTTTTGATGACCGCCACTCCTCACTCAGGCAAGGAGGAAGACTTCCAGCTCTTCCTCACCTTGCTGGACCGCGACCGGTTCGAGGGCAAGAGCACGAGCTCCGCCGATCTTGACGGCATCATGCGTCGCATGACGAAGGAGGACCTGCTCACCTTCGAGGGGAAGAAGCTCTTTCCCGAGCGAATCGCCGAGACCGTCCCCTACGAGCTCACAGCCCTGGAGCGCCACCTCTACGAAGACGTCACGAACTACGTCCGCGAGGGGATGAACCGTGCCGAGAATCTCGACGGCAAGCGGAAGAACGCCGTGGGCTTCGCGCTGACGGTGCTTCAACGCCGTGTCGCGTCCAGCCCGGAGGCGATCTACCGAAGCCTCGTACGGCGTTCAGAACGGCTGGAGCGCAAGAAACAGCAGATCCTCACCGGAACGTACTCAGACCGTGACCTCACACCCCACCTCGACGCGCTCGACGCCGACGACTTGAGCGCCGGTGAGGTCGAGGAGATCGAGGAGGAACTCCTCGACGCGACCACTGCTGCCCGGACAGTCGAGGAGCTGAGCGCCGAGCTGATCGAGCTCGCGGACCTGATCGTGACGGCCAGGCGAGTACGCGACGTAGGCACCGACCGCAAGTGGGCCGAGCTGTCGTCGATCCTCCAGGACCACGCGCTGACCACCGATCAAGACGGATCGCCTCGAAAGCTCATCATCTTCACCGAGCACCGCGACACGTTGAATTACCTCCACACGCGCATCACTTCTCTCATTGGCAACCCCGATGCCGTCCGAGTGATCCACGGTGGGGTTCGCCGCACCGATCGCAGACAGATCACTGAGGAGTTCACCAAGAATCGCGAATGCCAGATCCTCCTCGCGACCGACGCAGCCGGCGAGGGCCTCAACCTGCAAGCAGCCCACCTGATGGTCAACTACGACCTCCCATGGAACCCCAACCGCATCGAGCAACGGTTCGGGCGCGTCCACCGCATCGGTCAGGAGGAGGTCTGCCGGCTGTGGAACCTCGTGGCATCGAACACCCGCGAGGGCGAGGTCTTCACGCGCCTGCTCGAGAAGCTTGACCAGATGCGTGCCACCTACGGCGGAAGGGTCTTCGACGTCCTTGGTGAAGCGTTCACCGAGACCCCGCTTCGTGACCTCCTTCTCCAGGCGATCCAGTATGGAGACCGTCCTGAGGTCAAGGCCAAGATGCACGAAGTCATCGATGCACGGGTCGGGGACGGGCTCGAGGACATCCTCACCGAACGGGCGCTCGTCTCGAACCGCCTCGCGGAACCGGACGTGGCGGCCATGCGACAAGCGATGGACCAAGCACGCACACGTCGCCTGCACCCTCACGACATCGAGCAGGCTTTCAAATCAGCGTTCGCCCGCCACGGCGGGCGCATGGTCCGACGGGAGAATGGACGCTACGAGATCGCGAACGTGCCCGCTCACGTTCGCGCCAACAGGCACGGACCGGTCGCCAGCAGGTACGATCGCGTCGCCTTCGGCATGGCGCACGTCCAGCCTGACGGCCTCTCCCGGGCCGACCTGCTCGCTCCTGGCCACCCGCTGCACGACGCCGTGATGGACGAGACGGTCCAGCTTCTCGGCGGCTCCCTGAACCACGGCACCGTCCTCGTCTCCCCCAGTCTTGATGAGCCACATCTGCTGGTCAGCGTCATCGAAGAAGTCGCGGACGCCACCGGATCGACCGTCGCCAAGCGTTTCGGGTACGCCTACGTCGACAGCCAGGGCACGGTCACGCCTGCCGGTCCGGCCCCGTACCTCGACTGCACGGCAGCGCCCGCTGAGACGGCGACAGTAGCTGCACATCTCCCCTGGATCGCTGACGCCGAGGACAAGGCCATCAGCTGGATCATCACCAACCAGCTTCCCCGGTACCTCGCTGAGGTGCGGCCCCGGCGGATCGCCGAGCTCGAGAAGTCCCGTGCTCTGATCACCGCACGACTCGGAGGCGAGCGGGACCGCCTTCTGCTCGACGCTGAAGCCGCAGCGTCGAAGGAACGGACAGGTGTCGCGACCGCCGAGTCAGCTGAAAGCCTGACCCGGAAGGCCGTCGACCTGGACATTCGTCTCCGAAGACGCCTTCAGCTGCTCGACCAGCAGGTGCTCATGTCGACCAGGCCCCCACATCTGGTTACGGCAGCCGTGGTTCTTCCTCGTCACACTGTCTGACAACAGTTTGGTGCTGAGGTCGCCGCCCGACGGAGCTCCGCTGGCGCTTCCTGCGGGCAGTATTTCCTGTCAGACCTTGTCCACCCAGGTGTCCCTTTTCTCGGTCGTCCCTGTGACTGCTTCCACCAGAGGCTCTGGCGCCGGGTCTGGTCCCACCGCCCCAACGAGCTCCTGATCGAAAAAATGAGGGCCTCCGCGCGCACTCCGCCTGATCTCGACAGGGTCACCCAGCGCTACGCCACTCCCAGGGTCTCGACCCGGGCAACCGCCGACCTCGTCAGGCCGAGCATTCGATCAACGAGCCGAGCTACCGCCCCTTCGGCTTCCTTCAGGTCCCGCACTGGGAGGTGACTTGCCGGCCCGCTGAATCCCCCGATCCCGAGACTTCCTGTGAAAGTGTCGTGCCGTGGCCAAGTACAGCGTGAATCAGCAGCCCGTCGAGATCCTCCTGGGCTGGGTGAGGTCGGGACAGATCGCGATTCCCGAACTGCAGAGACCCTTCGTGTGGAACAGCACCAAGGTTCGCGATCTTCTCGACTCGCTCTACAAGGGCTACCCGGTCGGATACCTGATCACGTGGCAGTCGCGAGGCGCGGCCTTGAAGGACGGCAGCCACGCGACCCACCAGCAGATCTTGATCGACGGTCAGCAAAGAGTCACAGCTCTTCGAGCCGCGATCGCCGGCGAGGAGGTCATGGGGAGCGACTACAAGACCGCCCGCATCCGCATCGCTTTCAACCCCGTGACCGAGGCCTTCGAGACAGCTACGCCGGTGATCCGCAAGAACCCTCAATGGATCGCGGACGTCGCGGAGCTGTTCAGCGGTTCGTCGTTGCTGACGTTCATGCGGGGATACTTGGAGCGGAATCCCGATGTGGCCGCTGAGGTCGTCGAGCGGAACATCGAGCACCTGCAGGGGATCAAGAACGCTCCAATCGGCATCATCAACCTCGCGGACGACCTCGACGTGGAAACGGTGTCCGAGATCTTCATCCGCATCAATTCCAAGGGCGTTCCTCTCAACAGCGCTGACTTCGCGATGAGCAAGATCGCCACGTACGGGGACGAAGGGAGGAATCTCCGTAAGCTGATCGACTACTTCTGCAATCTCGCCGTGGCACCGCACGTGTACGGGGACATCGTCAAAAACGACAAGGACTTCGCAGCCTCGAAGTTCATCTCGAAGATCGCTTGGCTCAAGGACGACTCGGAGGATCTTTACGATCCCAGCTTCAAAGACATCATCCGTGTTGCGACGATCGCGGGCTTCCGTCGGGGCAAGCCGTCCCATCTCGTCAGTGAACTGTCCGGGCGAGACCCGGAGACCCGGAAGTTCGACGAGACTCGCATACAGCCGGCGTTCGACCGGCTCGAAGAATCCTTGCTGAACATTGTCAACGAGCACACGTTCAAGCAGTTCGTGATGACGATCAAATCCACCGGCTTCATTGCTCCGACCATGATCGGCTCTCAGAACGCGCTGAACTTCGCGTACGCCTTGTACCTCATCCTGCGCAAGGACGAAGCGATGAGCGACGCTGCGACCAAACGAATCGTCCGTCGTTGGTTCGTCATGTCGATGCTCACCAACCGCCACTCCGGCAGCTTCGAGTCGACGTTCGACCAAGATCTTCGTCGAATCCGCGAGCAGGGAGCCGATGGTTACCTGGAGCACCTCGAGGCTTCAGAGCTCTCGGAGAGTTTCTGGACGGTGACTCTGCCCTCTGATCTCAACACGTCGAGCATCAACAGCCCTTACTTCCAAACGTTCCTCGCAGCGCAGGTGAAGCACCGAGCACGCGGTTTTCTGTCGAAGAGCATCACCGTCCAGGCGATGATCGAGAATCGTGGCGACATTCACCACATCGTGCCGCGCGATTACCTCAAGAAGAACGGTTTTCCCGACCGGGCCGACTACAACCAGGTCGCGAACTATGTGCTCACCGAGACACCGATCAACATCCACATCGGGAATCGACCGCCGACCGAATACATGTCTGAGCTGGACCGCCAGCTCGGCGGCAGCCCCCTCACGATCGGCGAGCTTACGTCCGCCGATGACCTTGCCCGCAATCTCGCGGAGAACGCGGTGCCCGGTCAGATCGCGAAGGTCGACGTCGAGTCGTATCAGACCTTCCTCGTCGAGCGACGCAAGATGATGGCCGGTCTGATCCGCGAGTACTACGCCGGGCTGTAGGCGTACGAGGACGTCGGGACCGTCACGACTTCCGCCTGATCTTCTCGACCCGCGCCTCGGTGCGATCCTTGACGATCTTCGCCACGTCGCGTGAGACGTCGGCCCCGATCGCGCGGGCCTCTACGGCGCGTGCTCGGACTTCGTGACGTGCCTCGGCAATGCCCGGGCGTATTGCTTCACGGTCGAGATCCGGCAGCTCGCTCCGGGTGCGATCGGCGAAGGTACCGGCCACTTCCCGGGCCGATCGCAACGCGCGGTCCATCTTGCTGATTGAACCACGACGGTGGATTTCCAGCGGCCGGACATCGCCGAGTGCGGCGGCGCGCTCGACGATCAGCCTGACCAGCTCCTCGTCGAGTTGGTGCTGCTGGTCGAGCATGTCGCGTGCGGACTCCACAGCGACCGCCAGGTGCTCGGGCTCGGTATGTCTGACCCGCTCCACGTACAGGTAGTGCCACAGGTGGAGAGCGTGCTCGGCCACCGTGATGAGCTGCAGCGAGCCGGCCACCGATTCTGTCGATGACAATTTTTCGACCGCCTTCACACGGTCAGGAAGGTCGTCCGACGGCGCCGTTGCCCGCACTGTGCTGGTCACGTAGGCGCGTAAACGTTCGAGCGCCGTGGACAGATCGCGGCGAGCGGAGTCAACGCTGTCCCAGTCCGCGTCCAGGATGCGCCCGACCTGCTGTGTCCTCGTGACGACGCGCTCCAGGTCTCGGAACAGACCGATCACCTCGCCAATCTCCCGAGCACGCACGTGCCGCTGCAGGTCCTCGACCTTGTCGTCGACCTCCTCGACTGCCTTCTTGACGTCGGCAATTGCCGAGCGAAGAGCAATTGCCATGGCTGCCGTCTGCAGCGCGACTGCCTGTTCGGCTCCCATCGAGACATGATCGAACGATAGGTGACCGGCGATCGAGCTGCCGTCGCGTCGGACCACGCCTGCCATGTCCCCCGCAGCGTTGGTCGCCTCGCCGAACTGTGCAACGAGCGCCTTGGCGGCCGGAGTCAACTGATAGAGCTCTCTCGTCGTTGACATCACCGCCCCGGCTGTCGCCGCCGCGGCGCCCACTTCAGCCACACCGGTCGCGACACCGCGACGTGACCGCTCGGCCGGCAGCGAGAGTTGTGTGAGCAGCGCGTCGATGTCGGACCGGGCGCCCTCCACCAGCAGACGGTCACCCTCGACGAACAGCAACACTTCGCCGCTCGGCGAGTCTGTCATGACCGTTCCTCCTGCACCGGCAGCATTTCGCTGGGCTCCCCGGCCCACATGACGACCAGTTCATCACGGGCGCGGGTCGCCGACACGTACAGCAGCGACCGCTCGCGCTGGAGGAAGTCGTTCTTGTCGGCCTCGTCGAGTCCCTTGACCAGGAACGATGCCGGCAACTCGTCGTGGCTCGCGCCGAAGATGATGACGCACGCGAACTCCATTCCCTTGGCTCGATGCATGGTCATCACCAACGGCATACCGGTGCCCGCCGTCTTGGTGTCGACCTGTCTGGCGGCGACGCCGCGTTCCGCCAGACCGTGCACCACCCGACTCATCTGCTGCTTGTCGCGCACCAGGACGCCGATGGAGTCCGGTGCCTGGCCGGCTTCGAGCCACTGGGCAACCATCTCCGCCGCTTTGTCGAGCTCATCGCCCACCGACGCTGTTGCGACGGTCTGCGGCAGAGGGCCCCTCCGCGCCGACCGGTACTGACCGACGCTTTCGACCTCCCCCTCGGCGTCAACATACGTCTCACCGGAGAGGATGCCGAGGGCGTACCCCAGGTTCTGCGCCGTCGTACGGTAGTTGAGCGTGAGCCGGCGGGAGCGGCCCACGAT
Source organism: Aeromicrobium sp. S22 (assembly GCF_009661045.1). Taxonomy (NCBI): domain Bacteria; kingdom Bacillati; phylum Actinomycetota; class Actinomycetes; order Propionibacteriales; family Nocardioidaceae; genus Aeromicrobium; species Aeromicrobium sp. S22. Next base: position 1,558,876 of record NZ_WJWV01000001.1, on the reverse strand, counting down.
CTTGATGCCCATGCGGCCGAGCACCACCTGCTGACCGTAGATCCGCTGGTGGGCGTCCTCGGCGATGAACAGGTCATTCGGGCCTTCGGCGGCGACGGCCCGGAGGAACTGCCAGTGACTGGGAGTCAGGTCCTGGCCCTCGTCGACCAGCACATGATCGACCAACGGCCCGGACTGCTCCAGCGCGGCGGCGGCGATCGACGCGGCTTCGCTGTAGTCGATGCTTCCGTCGATGGCCGTCCACGCACGGTACGACTCGATCGTCGACCACACGGCCGCGCGCCGCGAGCGATCGAGCGCAACACCCCGACCGGGCCGCCTGGCGCGGTAGTAGTCGTCGCGTGACGTGATCCGGCCGGGGAGGACAACCATGGCGTACTCCGCCTGCATGAACACCGGGCTGGCCAGCCCTTCGCCGAGGTCGTTCCCAGCAGCTGCGATCGCCTCCTGCCACGCCTTCTGCGAGTTGGTGCGGCCGACGATCTCACCCGACCTCGATCCCAAGACGGCCTCGATGCCGATGGCTCGGTCGAGGGGCTCCGCCTTCTTCAGCACGCGGCTCACCGCAGAGTCGACCCCAGTGATGAACACACCGGGGTCGCCCATCTCGGCAGCCAATTTCACGGTGGGGTCCAGCTGCTTGAGCCCCGACCGGAGTGACTCGGCCAGTGTGGTCGTGTAGGTCGTGAGAAAGATCCGCGCCTGCGGGTTCTTCCGCGCAAGCTCGCGCGCGCGGTGGATGAGCACCACGGTCTTGCCGGTGCCGGCGCCGCCCGACAGCCGGAAGGGTCCGTTGTAGTCCGCCGTGGCGTACTTGCGCTGCTCGGGATGCAGGAAGGTCCGCCACGCAACGAAGTCGCCGTCGTCGATGGCACGCCGCAGTTCCTCGTCGTCCTCGATGAACGCGTACTGCATGGCGGCGGCCGGGCGGCGGAAAGCCGCCAGCACCTCCTCGTCATTCTCCTCACCCTCGGAAACCGGAATCGGAACCTTGACGGGTTCGCGGTCGAGCGCCAGGATCTCGCGAATGTCGTCGACCGACTTGCCGGCCGCGAGTTCGAGCAGCACGACGCCCTGCCACGTGCTGGCCTTCTCCGCCACGGCGTACAGCTCGTCCTCGTCGGCGGCGGCGAACGCCGCGTCGACGACCGGCACCTGGAGCCCCAGGACACCGATCAGGTCCTCGCGGGCGATCCCCCATGTCTGCAGGATCGACGTGTCCGGGCCCGTCACAGGCGTGGACTGCGGCTCGGTGGTCGCGGGTGAGTCAGCGACGTCCTCGCTCGCTCGCAGCACCTCGGGCAGCCCGTTGACCGGGTTGATCTCGAGGTACGCCTTCTTCGCCTCGGCGATCGCGTCGTCGTGCGGCCACACCCCGGCGAACAGGTAGTAGGCCGTGTCACCGGCTCCTTGCAGCTTGAACAGCACTGCCCGATAGAACTGGGTGACGCGCCCGGTCCGGACCCTCGAGTCCTTGGAATTGCTGATCGGCTCGATGTGCAGCCCCGGCAGGGTGTCGTCCTGCGCCAGCTTCATCAGGAACGACATGGTCTGCGCCTTGATGTTGCCGTCGAGCTTGTTCACGTCGGCGGTCATGATGAGTTGGGCCATCAGGGAGCTCCTTTTGTCGCTGCCAACGCCGCATGGATTGCGGTGACATCGGACGGGACCAGCGTCCAGCCCTCCGCCGACAGTTCGTCACGCTCGTCGTCGACGAACTCGATGTCGAGAGCAAGACGTTTGTCGGGCCACGAGACGTCGAGCGGGATCCCACCCGCGGATTCGAACCCGATGACCGGTTTGTCGACGTCGCTCGCCGCCAGCAACTGCAGCAGAGCGCGCTCGGCGCCGGTCGCCTGCGCCAGCAACGGCACCCAGTCGGCAGGCACCGACACCTCGTCCGGCGTCGAGGGTTTGGCGGCCTGCGAGTGGACCCCAATCGTGGTCGGTCGCGACCGGAGATTGAGCGCATTGCTCAGTCTCAGCCACTCCCGCCACGCGGGACGATGATCCTTGCCGAGTGCCGATGGACGATCGTCGAGCATGACCGCGACCTCGACAGAGTTCAGCGGGCCACCCGGTGACCGGGCGATCATCGTGACGGTGTCGGTGGACCAGATCCATGCACCGGTACCGGTGGGCGGCGGGGTCCCGTCGAGCATGTCCCGCGCGACGTCGACGAGCGCGGCTTGATCGGTGATCGCGACGTGCTGAGACTTCGCCACAGCGAAGTACGGCATGAGGTCCGCCAGCCTCCCGACCGACTCCGGGTCGGGGTCCTGGATCCACTGCACGAGGAATGCCATTGCACCTGAGGCCATGACGTCGACCTGCGACTGGGTGAACCCTCCGTCCGGAGCCGCGCGCAGGGCCGTGGCCGCAGCCGGATCGAACCAGCCGGGCACAGGAGCCTTACTGTCCAGCGCCTCGTCGAGGTCGGCCCAGCTGAGCCCCAGCACGACGTGGCCGGAGTCGCGCAGCACCTGGCGCTTGTGGGTGTCGTCGGGCAGTCGGTTGATCTCCGGGCTGGCATGGAACGCCCACCCGTCGCAGAAGATGGCGACGAGGGGCACCGGCTGGTCGCACTGCAGGACGAAGTCCGGCTTGGCCGGCCCGACGTTCTGCTGCGGCTCCAGCCGCCAGACCCGTCCGCCGCCGGCTCGGATGATCATGCGATTGCCGTGCGGGCCCGGCTTCTCGGTGACGGTCGCGCCGATGGCCTCGAGGCGCTGGGCCAGGACGACGCGGAACTTCTTCTCGATCTGCGTCTCAGGATCGAACGCCTGCACGGCCTCGTCCGTCAGCTTCCACGGCATCACGCCGCCGAGCTCGCTCTCGGAGTCACCGCCTCGCAGGATGTCGCGGAGGTGACGCTCGGCCGCCTGACGGGACACCAGCCCGACTCCGCCTCGCCCCGCGAACGGGAGCAGGCACCGGTGGCACGACAGCCGGTTCTCGTCCTGGCACGGGCAGTCCCGCACGACCTCCCAGGCGCGGCGCAGGATCGACCAGAACGTCTCGGCGTCCGCGAGGTCGGCCAGGTACCCCGTCCCACCGGGCACGATGTCGTGCAGGAGCAACGCGTCATGATTGTCACCTCCGTCGCTGAGGGTCGGATCGACGATGGCCTCGACCGCGAGGTGATCGGGAGCTCCTCCGATCATTTCCCGAAGCCCGAGCAGCAGAGCGGCGCTCAGGCTCGGGACGGCGAACTTGTCGCCCAGCGAGATCATTCCGGGCAGCCTGACGACCAGTCCCTCCGTTGACAGGGTGCGGGTCAGCGCGAGCGTCGTCGTCCTCTCCTCCGTCGCCCGTCTCTGGGGGCACCACGGCCGGTGCTCCGACGCCCGATTGGTGCGCGTCGACATGTCGAGCTGCCCGCAGGAGGAACACACACGGAACATGGCTGCGGCGTACTCACCGCCCGAGATCGTCCGCGCGCTGCCCTGAGCCGACGACTTGCCGACATTCGTCCACTGAATCGTCATGTTCCTCAGGTGACGGACGCCGAACCCGTAACCGTCGACGAACCACTGGCGACTCACCTTCTCCGGGTGGACGTCCGCCGACGTGACGACGGTGAACTGCTCGCGTACGCGCTCGTCGCTGGAGTCGTCGATCGACGCCTCCTCGCGCCTCATCGCCGAGGACACGCGGGACAGCTCGACGACGTCGACGCGCTGCTTGACATCGGCGAAGGCCGAACTGCCGCACCGCGGGCACGAACCGGGCTCACCGTCGGCCAGCGCCCGCGAGTAGCCGCAGGCCGGGCAGAACACCCAAGCCCGTACGAGTTCGCCACCGTGGCCGAGCTCGACCGCGTCGACCTTGATGCGGTGGCCGCGGGCGTAGAACGTCGCACCGGGCGCGAAGTCCCGCAGCGCGAGAGACGCGCCCCGGTCGAACGTCTGGGGCTCGTTCTCGAACTCGCCCGTATCCGGGTCGATCCAGCTGAACGCCACCTCCAGCTCGACCGAGTCGTCGAGCAGGGTGTAGTTGGGCAGGATGCCGTGGCTCTCCAGCACCCCGATCCAGTACTCCCCCCGCAGATCAGCGAGCTGCTTCCTGGCCAGACGGAGAGCGGCCTTCGCGGTACGGAACGCCGACTTGTCGTCGTCGGTCGCCGCAGGGCTGTCCTTGCGCTGCTCCAGCTCGGGCAGCACGTTCTCGATTTCGTGCGCCCGGTGGTTGAGCAGTTCGATCTCGACGGACCACTTGTGCGCCTCGGTGCACATACGTTGGGCCAGGCCGCTCGTGTCGGCGCTGCCGCCGGGCGTCGCCCACTCGCGCAGCCCAATCTCGGATTCCTTGCGCAGCGAGCCCAGTCCCGCGAGGAACTCGTCGAGGTACGTCTGGCTGTCCTGCTCGGCACGGCGAATCAGCGTCCGAAGAAAGCCGTCCTCGGCGTCGGCGTTCATGGCCTCGGTGGCCTTGCGGGGGTGCGGGGCGGTGATGTCACGGGCCAGCCGGTCGGCGACCGACGCGACGTACTGGCGCCGAAGGATCTCCTCGGCATCGACGTAGGTCGCCGGCGGCCTCACCTCACCGTTGATGACGGACAGCGGGTCTCCGAGGCGAGGCAACTGATCACCTCGCCCGGTGACGAACGCGAGGTTGAGCGCGTTGCCCGTCAGACGTCCGGCTCGACCGACACGCTGCAGGTACGACGCGACGCTTCGGGGCAGCGACGCGAGCATGACCGTCGACAGGTCACCGATGTCGATGCCCATCTCCAGTGTGGGCGTCGCCACCAGAACATTGGGCGACTGCGGCTCGCTGGCGCTGGCCTTGAACCCGTTCTCGTACTCCAGGCGGGTCTCGTCGTCGAGCTGGCTGGTGTGCTCGCGCGCCACGACCCGCTGGATGTCCGTCGACTCGTACATGCGGCGGTAGAAGTTGTCAGCGGCGCCCGAGCGCTCCAGCTCCCCTGGGCACCGGGCCACCATGCATGAGGCACCGTCCAACTGGTCGACGACGTCAGGCGTGCCGGGCACGACCGCCTGACACACCGAACAGACCAGCCGGACGCGCTTGCCTTCCAGGTCGACCAGATCGACCGGCGAGACCATGATCGACGAGGGCGCCAGTTGATAGACCTTGGCGCCGCTCTCGCTGTTGGCGACGTGCACGACTCCCGCCTGGGAGAGTCGCTCCATCAGCAGCTTTGCGAGCGACGCCGCTTCCGCGGCCGGCAACCCGAGCATCCGCGCAGCCCATCGCGTGTACCAGCTCTGTGCACCGGTGACCGGATCGAGATCGGAGTCCTTGGCCGACTTCGCACCACCGATACGGGGATAACCGGGGGCTGCACGACCCCGCGGGAAGGCGGGCATGCCTTCGGACCGCGGACGACCGCCCCAGATGCCGTAGCGGCGACCGTCCTCGGCCTGGTAGCGGCGGAACCATTCGTGCTCGATGGCTCCGCGTTCACGCATCCGCTCCAGGACACCCCGGACCCACGCGAGCTTCGTGATGTCGTCGACAGCGTGCCCGTGCTCGAGCTGCTGCTGGACGGCGTCGTCGATCGCACGCTGGGCGGCTCCGACGAGGACGGCCGGGGGCGCGTCGACCTTCGCAGCGACACTGCCGGTCAGCTCCAGCGTGCGGCCCACCCGCGACTGCAGTCCGAACTCGAGCTCCACGTCGAACAGCAGTCGGCGTCGCACCCGCGTTCGCACGCGAGCGGGCACCTTCGCCAGTGTCTCGCTGGTCCAGAACGGGCTGAACTCGTCCTGATCGGCGAAGTCCGGCGGCAGCACGCGGTAGCGTCGGTGCGGGTCGTCACCACACAGGTCGATGATGCGGTCAACCAGTTGGTCGAGTGCGATCTCCGTGTGGTCGGCCACCGCCTCGCGGATCACCGCGCGCAGGGTGAGGCTGTGCGAGCGGCTCTGCACAAACCCTGCCCGATGGGCGGCGTCCTGCACGCTGTCGGTGAAGACGAGCGCCTTCTTCTCACGGGTGTCGAGCCCCGAAGTGCCGAAGATCGAGGACAGCGATACCGACAGCATCGTGGCGATCGCCGAGCCGAGGAATCGGATGCCGTCCTTGCGCAGGCACGACGGGCACCAGTCGTCCTTGGACAGCGTTCCGGCGTCCTGACCCAGGTGGGTCAGGACGGGCAGGACCCGGCCCTCGCGGATCTCGAGCTCCTCGCCAGGCAGCCCTGCGCTGAGTTTCCGGCCGGAAACCGAGAACCATCGCAGATTGTCGACCTCGACGGCGCCTGCGAGCGCGGTCTCACCCTCGGCCGGCGCGTGGATCAGGGCGCGGAATCGCTCGTCGCCGACCATCTTGCGCCCGCGGATGCCCTCGTCGTCGGTGTCGAGCTCGGCACCGACCGGCGCCATCATCACGCCCCAGCCGGAACGGCCACAATGCCGGCAGTACACGGCAGGGAACACGGCCGTGCCACCGTCCTCACGCTCACCGTCATCGGACCAGTGGAAGCTGGGCACCACCGAGGCGCCCCGGTCGATGCGGGTGAGCTCGCGGATCCACAGGTGCAGATCGACAGACAGCGCTTCCCGTCCCACCACGGCACGGATGTGGCTCAGCGTGGCGGCGAACGCCAACAAGTACGCCTGGGCGGTCGCCTCGTCGGACGGGATCAGCTCGGCAAGGTCCGACACGTGGGCCGCGTCCCGGCAGGCGTTGACGAGTCGAACCGTGAGCGGCACGGACTTCACCAGGTCAAGCATCTCGGTCTCGGAGATTGCCCGTAGATCGCGCCGCTGATCGCCGTCGGCGAACAGGCTGCCGAGCACGACCTCGGCGATGGCCCGACCATCGGACGAGTCGACGTCACGGAGTGCCGCAATCGTTGCCTCGACGACGGTAGACGTCACCTCACGATCTGTCGGCACCACGTCGCCGATCCATTCATCGGCACTGAGCCTTGACTCCGTGACGACGGCGTCGGTGCCGAACTCGTCCCCGAAGACGGTGCGGGCGAACTCGAGCATCGCCTGCGGGTCGCCCTTGTCGCCCAGCGTCGCCGAGGTGGCAACCGGGGTGACGTGCCCGAGCGGGCGTGCCCGGTTTGACTCCGTGACGCGTGCGTCGTGGTCACCCCAGTGGCTCTTGAGCGCCAGGCCGAGGCGGCGCAGCAGCATCGTGACGTCGGTGCCCTGTGCGCCGTCGTAGGTGTGGAACTCGTCGAGCACGAGGTACTGCAGGCTGTGGGCGCTCTGCTCCCAGATGCGCGCGTCGGCGTCGCGGAGCAGCATCTGGTCGAGCATCTTGTAGTTGGTCAGGACGATGTCGGGCGCGGCACTGCGGATGACCGCGCGGTCGGTGATCAGTCCCTTGCTCGACACCTTGGTGCGCTCGGACCCCTGCTGACCGGTGTAGAGCGCGGCGGTAATGCCGGACAGTTCCCCGTGGGTGCTGATGAGTGTCGCAAGGCGCTGGGCCTGGTCATTGGCCAACGCATTCATCGGATAAAGGATCAGGGCTTTCATACCCGTGATGCCGTCGCGCTTGGCGCGGAGCACGTGATCGATGATCGGGTAGAGGAACGCCTCGGTCTTGCCCGATCCGGTGCCCGTCGTGACGAGTGTCGGCTCCGGCCGTGGTCGTTCGCCGTTCAGACCCACGCTGCTGAGCCGCTTGAACGCTGCCGCCTGATGGCCGTAGGGCGTGTGTCCCTCGTACCAGTCGAGCGAGTCCCGCCAGCCGTCCTCTGCTGCCTTGAACGGCAACCGAAGCCGCAGGTACGGCCCCTTGAAGATCCCGTTCTCGCGATCGCCGAGGAACTCCTCTAGGGCAGCGCCCGCGTCGTTGTCGGCCAATGCGAACGTGGTGCGCAGATAATCGGTCAGCCCGTCCCGCAGCGATTCCACCTGCCCGCTCGGCAGCAGCTCGCTCATACGTTGACCGCCTCACGTGAGTCGCCGCGAGTGCCGCCCGAGCCACTTGAGCCGTCCTCGCCGCTTGAGCTCGTCGAAAGCACCTTCTCGAAGTGGGCGTACGCCTGTCGCATGTCTGCTTCACGATCGAGGGTCACGAACGGAAGCTCGTAGGTGTAGGTGTTGCCGGCCTGGTTCCTCGCCGTCCGCTCCTCCTCGGTGATCGAGTCGCGCTTCTTCCGCCACACCGTCAGCACACCGTTGGGTACCAGGCGCCCATTGGCGTCGTAGTAGTACGTATTCCGGTCATAGCCGTAGAGCACGGAGAACTGAGTCCGGTAGATCGTGCAGAGCTCGTCGGCTGAGAGTCCGAACATCAAGGCGGCGATCGCATCAATCTCTACCAACGCTTGACGTCGATCGCTCGCGCGCCGAAGAGGAACCTCGTCAGTCCATGTCTCAGGTAGCGACCGAAATGCCCGGCGTCCTGGATACTCGATCCCTCCCGACCACGCATCGCGCCGATGAGGACTGTCAGCCATCACTTCGTTGTAGAGATCGCCGTAGGCGCTAGTAACTGAGTTCAGAAGCAGCGCACGAACGACTACATGGTCCGCGAGAGGACCATCCCCAAACGGCAGCTTCCCCACCAGAGATTTCGGGATGCTCGATTTCGGGACAGCTCGAACTAGAAAGTCAGCGATCAGAGATGACATTAGCCCGGCCACCAGAACGACCTTAAACGCTGGTTGTTGGGGGAAACCTAGCGCGTACATGTTCTGTTTCAGGTGCACCGCACCAGGCGGGATCAGGGCCGGGATCAGGGTTCGCTCGCCGGTCGAGGCCGCCATGCTTCGCCAAGCGACTCGGTAGTAATCCCGTGGGGACGTCTCCGTGAATCCTCGCCACCGAGGGAAGTTCGCGTCGTAGCTAGTTTGGTCGGTTGATCTCTTGTAGGTGGTGGTGGGAACCGCGTCGCCAGCCAGCTTCTCGAGATCAACACGCGACCAGTCAAGGTTATTCGCCATCGCGCGATTGGGCGCTTTGTAGAACGGGGTGGCCACGTGGATGTGCGGACCCATCAAAATTACATCGCGCCATCTTTCGGGTGTCCCCCACCCGACATCAAAAAGGCCCGCGCGTCGATCATCGACCTCGTGCCAGCCCATCGAGAATTCGTACCCCGTCTGTTCCAGACGCCGGACCTTCGCAAGCTTTGCAAGCGCCGCAGCAGACGATTGATTCACTACGTACAAAGTGCGACTCTGCAGTACAGGGGTCTCAGGCTGCTCCAGTAAGGCGTGCCACGTCGAAATCACTTCGGACGTGACGCGAATGAGGCGCTCACGGTGCGGTCGAACGTCCCACCTGCCCTCTTCATTTTTCAGGCCCGGCGCTGCCCCCAACCCGTTGTGCGCGAGCGACCTCTCAGCAGTGTCGGGATGGTAAAGAGAGTATGCAGAGATGAAGTCTGGGCGCTCGCGAACCGCGCCATACACGTGAACGCCGTATGAAACTAGGTGGTGAATCTCGAAAAGAGAAAGTTCGTTTATGAATTGCCAGTGCCTTCGGAGACGAAGGTAAGTAGCCGAGCGCAGAAGGCCAGCTTTCGCGTCAGTGAAGTGCGACTCGGGATGAACTAAGCCACTACTCCCGTCCTTCGACTGGTTTCGCCAGGCCAGCAGCATGAAGCATCGGTAGAGGTCGGGCTGTAACCGAGCGAGCTGCGGATACTGCGTGACAGCACCTAGAAACGCGGATGTGGAGGCGATTGCGGAACTCGCCGAGAGCAGAAGGTCTTGCATTCTCGGAAGCTCGAGCGTCGCGCGGCGACGAGCCGCAATCTGATCGAGGCTGGTTCTGGATCGCAGCTGCCACCATGGGTCCCCCTCAGCGAGGAGTGACTCGGCGTCGTATGTCGGCCTCACCCATGGCGGGTTGCCCACCTGAAGATCGAAACCACCAGCGGCGAACGTCGGCGCGAAGTCCAGCTCCCAGTGGAAGAAGCCGTACCGTTCGGCGATGCGGTCACAGACGACCAGCCAGGGGTGCTGAGCGAGCAACGACTCGATCGAGACCGCGCCGGCGTACCGCCGATCGCTGTCCTCTGCTTCTGCCAGATCCTCCCAGCTGGATGCGCTGGCCAATGACATCTGTCCCTCGGCAAATGGCTTCTTGACCTCCGGGGCTCGTCCGAGCAGCTTCTGCAGCGCGTCGATCCACTGGTCGAAGGTCGGGGGCTGGACGACGCGGTCGACGCGGTCGACGCCGTCGACCTCGATGGTCGTCTCGGTGGCAGTCAGTGGCCAGAACCAGAGGGCCGTCCAGGCGTCCATGACACGACGCAGGCGGCGGTAGGCGCCGTTCGCGTCGGCCAGGCTCTCCTCGATCTGTTCGCGCGTCACCGCTCCGCCGGCTTGGAGGTCATCCGCACCCCAGACGTCGACGCTACGCCGGATCTCGCGCTCGGCGATCTGCAGACGCTGCCAGGCGAGCTGCCACAGCGCCTCGACCCGGTAACCCAGTTCGATCAGCTGGTCGGTCTGCTTCTTGGTCGGTTTGGCCGCCACAGACTTGCGCCACTGCTTCAGCGCCGCCATCGCCTCGGGGGCCAGCGTCTTGGCCTCCTTTGCGTCGACGGCCGATCCCCACCCCTCGGCAGGTAGCAGGAAATGATGGACCGATCCTGCTCCGCCTCCGGGCCGTCCGTTCAGTACGTCGTCCGGCATGTCGGACATCGGCACGTCCCGGGGGACGGTCTTGAGCCAGCTCTTGCTCGAGACCTGCTCGCGGCTGTAGACGGCTCGACGGGCGCCGATCAGCGAGTTGCCGCGCCGAAGGTGCAGTCCGAACCACGGCGCCTCGAGCCCCTCGACCATGGTGTCGAGCCAGAGCGAGATCTCGGCGAGCTCGACGGCCGTGCCGTTGAGGTCTACGCCGTAGACCTGGTGCAGCGCAAGGTAGGCCTTGACCTTCTGCAGCTCGCGCGGATAGGCGTCGGGATCGATGGTCTCGCCGAGCTCGTTCTGGCGGCGCTTCAGATACTCGTCCGCGAGCTGGCGCACCGCCTCGATGGCGAATGCGCCCGAGCCGAGCGCCGGCTCGCACACGGTCAGCCCAAGGATCTCCGCTGCCGTGGTGATGTGGCTGTCCTGATCGAGCAGCTCCTCGAGTGCCTGTGAGACGACGAAACGGGTGAGGACCTCGGGGGTGTAGTACGACGCCGACTGCTGCCGCTCACGACCGGCGAGACGGTAGACGAAGGTACCTCGCTCGTGCAGCACCGGAACCAGCTCGTCGGTGACCGGATCTCGGGTCTTGACGAAGTCCGACTCGGAGATGTCGTCGGCACGATCGGTGGGCACCACCCAGGACCCCTTCGAGGCGTCGCCGCCCTTGGCGACCTCGAACAGGTCGGTCTCGGCGAAGAAGCCGGTGTACGACATCAGACCCTCGTAGACCGCGCCGAGCTGGTTGATGCCGAGCTCGGCGTAGGAGATGAAGCCGCGGTCCTTGCCCTTGCTCTCCTTGCTGAGCAGGAGGTGGCGCAACACCTGCTGCAGAGCGGAGTTGCCGAGACCGGTCTCGTCGATCAGGGCCGTGGCCGATGGCCGGAACAGATCCGCGCGCAGGCTACGGAAGGTCAGTCCTTCGTGTTCATCTCCCTCATTTTCAGGGGTGTGTCCGCTGTCGACGAGGCCGAACAGCACGCCGAGGGAGTCGTACAGATGAGTGCCGACGATCGATTGAGGATTCGTCATGTCCACCAACGTCAGGTCGCGAAGGCGGTCGAGGCTGTAGCCGCGTTCGTACTCCGGCGCACCGGTCGGCAGTACGCCGAGCTCGGGCGATGCCTCGGCGTAGAGCAAGAACAGGATCCGGTAGAGGAACCGCAGGGACTGACGCGCCAGCACCTGCGCCTGATCGGTGGGCAGCGGGTCGTGGCCCTTGGCCCGGCGACGGGTCACGACCTCGTTGGCGATGATCTCGATCGAGAGACGAACGCCTTCGCGCAGATCGGCCGAGACGCCGACGGTATGGCGGACGGACTCCTCCAGAGGTATGCGCCACCAGACCTCTCCGTCGGCGTCCGGCGCGAGCGATGCAGCGTCCAGGCACGTCAGCGCCCGGTCGACCTCTCCCCCACGCTTGTCGTCGTTGCGCTCGCACACGATCTGCAGGTCGACCAGGAGGTAACGGCCCTCGGCCCAGCGTTCCCGTTCGGCGACGAGCGCGAGGCGTCCCGCGAGGACGAGAACGAAGTCCGGGTGATCCGCGGCGGTGAACAGCGCCGATACCGTCCTGGCGACAGACGTGTGCCGTGTGGTCTCGTCGAGGTCGAACGGTTCGACCAGGGTCTCGGCGTCCTTGGCCAGGAGGTCCTCGACCGACTCGACGGCGACCGCGTGGACGATCGCCAGCGGGGCCGACCCGGTCATGCCGGCGGCGGCCACTCGGTGCACCGGTCCGTCGACGTGAACGGCCAGGCCCGGCCGGTCGAAGCCGAGAACCGCACGCAGCGTGGCGTACAGATCATCGACGCGGTCCGCGGCGCCCGGCGTGAGGTTGACGAAGGTGCTGAGCAGACCACCGCGTGCCGCGGTGAAGCGGGTGCGCGTCGTGCCGTGCTCCTTCTCCTCCTCCCACGCCTTGCGGCGCTCGATCACGCGCGCCTGGAAGGACTGCTTGGTCGCATCGGTGGTGAAGTAGTGCTCGCTGATCCAGCCCTCGCCGACGACCAGCGCGTCGCTGACCGGCATCAGGCGTTCCCGCCCACGGTGACGAGCAACGGTCGGACGAGCAATTGTGCGGGCAACATCTCGGCGGCCAGCTCCTGTTCCTTCGCGATGGCCGATCGTCGACTTCTGAGTGCGGCGTGCTGCACCAGCGCCTCGGCGTCGTGCTCCCACCGTTGCGCGCGGTGCTGCCACTGCTGCACGCGGCGGACGACTTCCTGACCGGCCGACCGCTCCAGGTCGGCCATCGGGTTGCGGGCAGCAGCGACGGCTGCGGAGACGAGCTTCTCGTACTGCTTCGGCGACGCCACGGCGCCGGTGTTGGTCGCGCGCACCTGTAGATCCTCCATTGCGCTCGCCACGGAGGCGTGCGGGGTCGGCAGGTTGAAGGCCGGGTTGTCGGCATCGGGGAACGACACGACCAGGAACGACGACGCGACGACCTGACCGCGCTTGTTCGTCAGGCTGCCGTGGATGAGCACGGCAGCGTCTTCGCGGTCGCTGCGGACCGCGAAGATCTGGTTGCGCGCGAGTGAGGCCAGCGCGCGATCGCTCGCCCAGTCCAGGACCGGGTGCAGGGGCGACAGATAGTGCGCATCAGGCCACAACGATGAGGAGTCGTCGCTACGTGCCTCCAGCAGCCGCTCGTTGCCGCGAATGGTTGACGTCGCCAGCATGAGTTTTTCGTTGACCCGCCGCTCCGACAGGTATGACTGCGGCAGCACCGAGAGCCGTGCCGCGAGGTCGACGCTAGGTGTCAATTCGGCCAGCGCCCCGCCGTGCTCCTTCCAGGCAACCCCGTTGGGTGCAGGCTGGGAGGGGGTGATGAAAACCTCGTCGAGAGCGTCGCGCAGGAATTCCAGGTCGGTCGCATAGACGCCGGTCCGGTCGTTCACGACCGCAGGAGTGGATGGCGCGGCGCCCGCCATCAGGCGCGCGAGCAGCGCTGCGACGTCGTCGCCTTCGGCTACCTGTTCGACGTCACGGATCTCGGCGTCGAGGTCCCGCTTCTCGGCCAGGACTCGGATGATGGCCCTCTCCTCGGCATCGACGTCGTACTTGCCCATGAGCGATGCGGCGTCCCCGAGGGCGCGGTGCGCCTCGTGCTCCTTCTCCATCAGCTTCTTGAGCACGCGGATGTCCCCGGCGAAGTTGTCGCTCGTCGGATTGAGCAGCAACGTGGTGATGCGTGGACGGTGCTTCTGCCCGTAGCGGTCGATACGTCCGTTGCGCTGCTCGATGCGGATCAGGCTCCACGGGATGTCGAAGTGGATCAGGTGGTGGCACTGCAGGTGGAGGTTGACGCCCTCGGACGCCACGTCGCCGGTCACCAGCACGCGGATGGGGGACGACTCCTGCTTGAACGACTCGACGACCGCCTGCTGCTTTTCGTCGCTGAGCTGGCCGTGGAGGACGACGATCTGCTCCTCCGACATCTTCAGGTCGGTCGCGAGGCGCTTCCGGAGCCAGTGCAACGTCGGCACCCGCTCGGCGAACACCACGGCGCGCATCGTGGACTTCCGCCCCACCCCGATGTCACGCAAGTGCTTCACCAGCGCGTCGTACTTGGCGGACTCACCGTCGACGGCGCGGGAGGCCATCTCGCCCAGGCGCGCCAGCGCATCGAGCTCGCGGCGGGTGGTGGTCGTGGACGCGCCCACGGTGCGGACTCGGTTCTTCACGGTCTCGGCCAACGCTGCCGGGGACGACAGGAAGGCCTTCGCGAGCGTCCAGGGGAACAGCTTCGCGTTCGCTCCCGAATACGGGGCGGTACCGGTCTCGGGATAGAGCCAGACAGTGTCGAGCTCGTCGGCGATCTCGTTCTCGATCGCCGACGCGGGCACGAGCACGTTCTCGGGCTCGAGACGCTCGGCCCAGTCGGCGCCGACCACGCTCGACACCTCGGGGCTGTGCCGATGCCGTCGGATGACGAGGCCCCTGACCAGGTCCTCTACTAGTTCGCCGTCCGGGGTGACCGCGCTCGGTTCGAGCATGCGGATCAGCTCGGCGAAGGACTCCGCCTTGCCGTTGTGAGGCGTTGCCGACGCGAGGATCAGTGCGTCACTCCGGGTGGCGAGCAGCCGCGCGAGGCGGTTGTTCTGCGCCGAGGAGTTCGTCACGTTGTGCGACTCGTCGATCACCACGGCGTCCCAGTGCTGCTTCTCCAGGTGGGCCAGATACCGATCGCTCTTGAGGGTGTCGATGGAGACGATGATGCGCTTGTAGAACGCGAAGGGGTTGCGGTTCGCCGGCAGCTTCTGGCGGATGCGCTGGATGCCGGTGGAGTCGAGGCGGACGAACGGCAGCGCAAATCGCGTCCAGAGTTCGAACTGCATCTGCTCGAGGACGTGCTTGGGCGTGACGACGAGGATGCGTTCCCCCCGGCCGCGTCGCACGAGCTCGCTGAGGATCATCCCGATCTCAAGTGTCTTGCCGAGACCCACGGCGTCCGCGAGCAGGATGCGGGGCCGGAGCTTGTCGGGGTCGAGCGCCTGCCGGACGGCGCTGAGCTGGTAGTCGAGGGTGTCGGCCAGCCCCCGGGTGGCCACGGTGAGAGCCGTGTCCGCCAGAGGAACGGACGTCTTGCGCATCGTCGACTCCAGCCACAGGCGGGAGCGGCGGTAGGCGGGCGAATCGTCGCCGACGACCTCCGCCTTGGCGGGATCGAGCGGCTCGATCGTGTCGAGCGCCGTCGAGAAGATCGCCTCGGTGTCGCGCACCAGCTCGGTCAGGCCCTGGACGTGCACGAATGTGCCGTCGGAGGCGGGTTCGAGCTGGGTGACCAGCCATTCCTCGTCACGAACCACGACGATCGATCCTGGGGCGATCGGGAGTTCCTGCATCGCCGCTGTGTCCGTCACGTACTTATCTCATCCCCGTCGAGTTCTGGTTTCCCCATCGCGATCCTAGAGCGTCCGGTCGAACGACGGGCCTCTCATGGTCGATTCCGTGATGGGAATCCAGTACTCCCAATCGCGGTGGCATTTCTCGGCCGCCGAGGGCATCACTCGTCTCCATCGATCTCTGCGGTGCGGGATGACAGATCATCCTCGAAACCTGCCGCCCCTATGTCGTCCCACGGCAAGCCTGGGGCCTCAAGACGCTCCAGCAGATCGATCACGGTAGGCCGTCTGATCGTCTGCCTTCGGCTCCGTGAGTAATCCCCGAACAGGTCGGCAAGTGCTCCGGTGCGGCGGACGATCACGGTTCCCGACTGCTCAGTCGCGATCTCGACGTCTCCGTAGTACGAAAGCATCGGGCTCACGAACCCGATGTCGATCGCCGGATCCGCTGCGGCGAGCGTTGCCAACAGCTGGGACTCCTTTCGTGCCTGACCCCTGTGGTCACCCCCGTCCATCACACGCCCGTCGACCGTGGGCGGACCGTTCGTGGGGACCTCCAGAGTGCCGACCAGAGCGGTGTCCTTCTGCTCGACGGTAAAGATCCCGACAGGAAGGATGACTAACGCGTCGACTTCCCGCTCCTGCGAACCGACCGCGATGGTGGCATTCAGCACCACGAGGCCATGTCCGATCTTTTCGAGCTCCTGCGCGAGCACGACCTCGCCGTTCGTCGTGGGAGGCGCGACATGAAGGTGCTGCGAACCTCCTGATCGCGACTGCCATACGCCCAGCGGCGGATGGCGAAGCTGGTCCCGCGGGACGCGACGGATCGACGGCCGGCTGGTGGAGGCTGCCGCGGCAGCGGACCGCTCGGCCTGCTTCACTTTCTGCTCGGCCCGCTCGACCTGAGTCTCCAGACCACGGAGCTTTTTCTCGAGCTCGCGCTGCTTGAGCTGAGCATTGCGGCTGTCGAGTTCGGCCTTGCGCGCCCGCTCACCCTCAGCCTTCATCCGGCTGAGCGCCCGATCCGCCTCGATCTCTGCGCTCCTGGCAGCCGCCTGCGCGTCCAGAGCTGCCTGCCGTTCGGCGTCTCTGCCTTCGGTCCGCGCTGCTTCCGCGAATCGGAGTTCCTTCGTCGCATCGACTGCTGCGCGAAGCGACTGAAGCGTACCGGGCGAAATCCTCGCCACTTTTCCCGCCATCAACAGCCGCCACATCCGCGACCAGTCAACCCCCAGGCGTTCGCTCGCGAGCTGCCTCATGAGAATCGCGAGTTCTTCGCCGGTCGCACCTAGAGCGACCTGCAGCTGCTCTGCGTTCAGTTCGACCGGGGCGGCTGTCACCGAGTTGCGGTCGCCCATGTCGTGCCCCGACACCGGGTCGGACCTCGTCTCTTTCACAGTCCACCGCTGATCCGCACCCAGGACAAATATCGATGACTGTAGAACTCGGCGGACCTCCTCCTCGGTCAATCGCAGCTTCCTCCCACGAAGGGCCGCGCTAATCTGCCTCTCGGACAGTGAAGGACGCAGTCGGAGGACTTCCACGATCGCCGACTTCGCAAGCTCGAGGTTTGTCCGGTCAAACATCCGGAGGTTTCGCCGTCGCTCGAAGACGCTGGCGCAAAGTGGCCACCGAGGCGGAGACCTCGGCACCGGTTCGAACCCTCGCGAGGGTCCATTTCGCGCCCAGGGCGGCAACCGGCCTGAGCACAGCGACCCCTGACATCACGCTGATGGCCAGACCTGCGGCGTTTGCTACGCCAAGTTCCTGCAGCTGCCCCGTGACCCACTGGCGCACCTCCGTGGGCGACTGCCCGGACTTCAGTCTCACGGCCGCAGCGGCTGTCAGCATGACAAGAGCCATCTCCGGCACGATTTCGTCGATTGCATGTCCCAGACCGAGATTGTCTACAAGCTCAGCGGTTTGCGCGCTCAGATCAGCGGCGCTGATGCCCGTATCGATCACATCCGCAGAACGACCGGCCTCAGCTGCGCGACCCGCCGCCTCGGACGTCACGGCCACAGGTATGCCGTCATTCGCATACTCGTCCATGCGGCCCGAGAAGTTCGTCCACGACCCGGCCTTGACCTGAATCTTCTCGACGATCTCTCCGCTGCCGTTCATGATCTCGACATCATGGCCGGTCTGGGTCAAAGATCCGGAAAGTCGGGCGCCGCTCGGGACATTTGACATGCCGGGCAGCTCGCCCGCCTGGGCCATGTCTCGGACACGGATCTCGAGAACCGTGCCCTTGACGCTGTTGGCGATGCCATCGAGCTGATCTTGCGTGAGATGGTCGAAGAGGCCGTACACGCCCGCCCGCTCCTCCACCCCGTACTTCCCGTCGTACCGAAGGTGACGGAACGCTTCGACGAAGTCGGCAGGCCAAGCGTCGGCGCTAGCGTCCGTTGCCGTATCAACTACGAGCGCGCCGTCGATGAGGGATCGTTCAATGCGAGCCAGGACCGCGGTCGCGCGGACGCGCTGCACCAGCGCCCCCCACTCCTCGCGATCGGGGCGTGTACGTCTCGCCTCGGCAGCCAGAGATCCCAGAGCCGACCGCGAATCCGGATTCATCAGAGCTGTCTGGCTTCCAGGGCTACGACTCGGTCCGTGAGCCCGTCGATGACCTTGGACTGCACGATCAGGACGTCCACCACCTCTTCGAGAAGATTCAGCACGTCGGCGAACGCCTCCTCCTGGGTGACCTTCTTGCGCGTGGAGTCGAGGGTGCGACTGGCTGCGCCCGCACCACTCCTGGCGCTATCCAAGACCCGTTTGGCCGTCGGTTCGGTGGCCGCGAATTCGTCGACTCTTTGCTTGGCAGCATTCAGGCTTTCACGCCACCCGCCCTTGTTCTCACTCACGTTTTCTCCCGTTCACCGGCGTGCAAGATCGGCGAAGAACCCAGCATCCGGCTCATCCGGCGTGCCCACGAGCAGCGCTCTGTCGAGGTACGTGTTGGCCACCTCGCAACTGGTCTCCGGAACGAGAAGACATGCGTGGCAGGCAGCCAGATTGAGCGCGTCCTTGCCAGCTGCCGTTGATTCGATGCACACCGGATCTGTCGAGCACCAGGACGCCCGGTCGATGCCTGACTTCAGCACAGCCCACAGCAGGTCTCCGTCGGCCTGCGCCGACAGCCCACCGAGGCTGCCAGCGGAGTCCGCAGACGCCGTGTAGATGAGCACGCCTGCCTGTCCATCGCCCGTGTAAAGGCGCTCCCGCAAAGACGCCGCCGGGTAGCCGGCGTCCAACGAGAGCTCGTTGATGAGAACGTGCGACAGCGTATGGAGGAACACTCTCTTGGCGCTGACTGTCGCAGCATCCTGGGCCCCGCCGTCCGAAGCTGCCTTCAGGTCCGATGCATGTTGCAGCATGGCGGTACGCCCGGTCACGAACGTCGAATCGGCCCACTCCTCGATCGCCTCCTCGTCGAAGTTCATGAAGATGCCTTCACCATGGACCTCGATCGCCGGCAACCACGCGCTGGGCTGCTGCGACAACTTGGCCACGTGGGACGACGCACCTGCGCCGTCACCGTCGGCCGGGGTTACTCGCGAGAACCCGTGCAAGGCACGAACTTCGCGCAATCGACTGACCTCGCACACCCTCGAGAAGATCCCGCGTGAATCGACCGGCAAGTCGTCGATCGGCTTGGCGACGAACTGCTGGTGAGAAGACTCCTCGGGGTAGCCGTCGAAGAGCGCCTTGAACTCGTCATCGCGCAGTTCCTGCTCCGTCACCGTCTCTGAACCGTCGAGCAACCCCTTCCGCTGCAGAACCGCTGAGATCACATCCTCGACCGTGACTCCCGAGAGAGCAGAAGCGACGAGCCCTTCGACCGTCGGCCTCAAGGACGGCAGCGGGATGTGCTCGAGGACCGGCCAGTACTTTCCGACCAGCTTGTGCACCTTGTCGGACCATGGAGGAATCGAAATCGCCGACCGGACGGCCGGAAACCAAACACTCGAGGAACCGCGCTGCATGGTCCGTGGAGTCTCCGAGCAGACCTCGTTCTCCGCGCCCTGGAGCCAAGGACGGCGGCCCGCACACTTGATCACGCCGACCATCGCTTTGGCGCCGAACGTGTTGGCCATCGTCTTGCGCTTCACGCCGCAGCTGCACGTCAGGACGATGTCGCGGAGCGACGAGCTTTCACCGAGGGTGGTGAGACGCATCTCGTGCTTCGCGCCCTCGGCATACTCCTGGTCGACGTGAAGCCACCGGAAGTATGGAAATTCGTCGATGTGCCCGGCTGTGCAGCTCACCACGAACCTGGACGGAGTGATCGTCCGGGAGCAGTCCTCGCAGACGTTCTTGTCGTACGTGCAGAACCGGAAGTGATCGTCCAGTCGCCGGCAGCTGGGGCAGTAGTGCTTGGACGGGAATCGGATGACGGGGACGTCTCGTTCCTTGTGGGAGCCGCTCGGCGGCAGGCGAAAGGTCTGCACCCCGAGCGATCTGGCCAGCCGAGGTTCAGGTATCTCGCGGCACAGGTCTACCCGCCAATCGTCGAGCCCGAGAATCATGAAGCTCTCGTCCTGGGCGGGGAAAAGTGCGCCGATCCCGTAGGTGGAGACCAGCTGAGTACGCCTGGACTCCGCAACGTTATTCGCCATTGGGGCCATTCTCCTTGCGGGCGGTGGGTACGAGAAAGAGATGCGACGTCGCGTCGACGTCACGAAGACTCGTCATCGTCGGCCACGGGGGCGCATCGACCGGATAGTCGAACTCCTCGTCGTCGATGACCGTGCTGGCATCTCTCAGCAGAGCCTTCTCCACACGTTGGAACCAACCCGGGTAGTGGGTCACCTGCCCCTCCGCAGCCGCATGACCCCAGGCGTCGATCAGCTCGTCGATCTGCCGCGCGAGGGCATCCGCTTCGTCGGGCGCGACGCACTCGCACCTTTTGAGGATGGTGTTCCTGGCCGATTGCAGACCGTCAGTCCATTCCGCGATGCGCCCCGCGGCCTTGTCCGGGCCGGCTCCCGACACGACTTGGCGTACCAGGGAGACGAGCATTCCGTGAAGCCCACGATCCCGGGCCCGCGCCGCGAACGGCGTCGCCCCGGTCGCCTCGACCTGTCGGTAGAGCGCCTGGTGATAGCTCTGAAAGAGCTCGTAGTGCGACAAGTCCCTCGACCGGGCCGCGTTGTAGAGCACGAGGACAAGACCCGGGAACTTTCGACCCACGCGACTGGTCGACTGGATGTACTCGGCGGTGGCCTGGGGCTGCCCCATCACAGCCATGAGCCCGAGGCGGTCGACATCGACGCCGACCGAGATCATGTTGGTGGCCAGAACCACGTCGGGCGACTCCTCGTCCGGCAAGCTGGTGCCGAGACGCTCGAGCGCACCCGGCACCTCCGATGAATCGATCCGAGAAGTCAGCTCCAGGGTGGAATCGTTCAGCTCACGCTGAGGCTGACCGTGGCGCCGCGCAATCACCTTCAGCCGATCGGGGACGTCGTCCTGAACCTGCATGAAGGCGCCACCGAGGACGCGGAGGCTGTTGAAATAGCCGAGCAACGTCCAGTAGGCGTCGCGCACGCTTTCGTCCGCCTCAAGCTCCGCCGCCGCTTGAAGGATCGCCGCATACACGCGGACCATCAAGGTCGTATGGCTGACGCTCGGCGACATCAGACCGACGTACAGCCGGTCACCCTTGACCTCCGGGGATGCTTCCACCGAGAAGTACGAATCGGCGGCGACGAGACCTGATGCGGGGAACTGTCGAGCACAGCGAGCGAATACTGCCTTCACCTGATCCTCGGCGCGACGAATCGTGGCCGTCGAAGCAACCACTTTCGGTCGCCCGACTCGAGAGCACGCAGCATCGACCGCGGTCTCGTACAGCCCGACCATCGTTCCCAGCGGACCGCTGATGAGGTGCAACTCGTCCTGCACGATCAGGTCGGGCGGCGGGTTCTGCCCGTCCGAGCCGAACAGAGCACCTGCCTGTTCTTTCCACGCCATCATCGCGAATTTGTCCACGGTGCCAATCACGAGCGAAGGTCGTTCCCGATAGACGTCCTCGTCGATCAGGTGAACCGGCAGACCATCGGCGAAGTCGCATGAGGCGTTCGGGCAGCGCACCTGGAGCCGGTCGGGCCCGCGCAGGACGCCATATGCGCTCAGCGGCAGATGCGTCCCACAAGCCGGGCAGTTGAGCAGTTGTCGAGGGTTGCCCTTCTTCGCGAACTCGTCGTTAGCCAAGGCCTTTAGCCCCGACCGAGCATCGTCGACGTTGTTCGGCGTGGCGCCCTGCCCGACCCACAACCCGAGAGAGATCGGAGCAGCGTCGGGCAGTTGTTGACGACGGATCGACTCCATCGCGCAGATCAGACCTGCCGCTCGTTCGAACTGCTGAATCGTGAGAAGACGCAGGGTGTAGCGCATCAGTACGGAGACTCCCCCGACCTGCGGATCTCGTAGCCGGCGCAGGAAGATCGAGTAGGCGATGAGGCCGAGGTACGCCTCGGTCTTGCCACCGCCGGTGGGGAACCAGAGCAGATCGACGGAGTCTCGACCCTCGGACTGCGGATCGGTGAGATCGGCAAGATTCATCAGGATGAACGCCATCTGGAACGGGCGCCACTCCTGGACAGACTGATCCGCTACCTCCTTTCCGTTACGCGCAAGATCCTGGCGATACCGCTGCAGCCGCATCGCCTCGTTCATCAGGGCGAACGCCTCGCCGGCTTCCTCGTTCTCCAGGAGAAGCGCAATACCATCGCGCATACGAGACGCCGCCAGCGCGGCCTCGGCCAGATGTTTCTCCGCTGCTTCACGCAGCTGGCCCTCGAGCGGGGCGGCCTCCGCCGTCCGGTCCGCAATCCATGTCTCGTATCCGGCGACCATCTGCTCGAGTGGCCGGACTCCGGTCTTCGCGGCGAAGTCCTTCATGAGCAAGGTCGACTCCCCCGAGCCCGCCGCCTCGGCGAGCGCGACTGCGTGCCGGGGGACGAACGTCGTCGTGACTCTTGTGACCCTGCCGGCCCCTTGTTCCCACTCGACGGAGCACCCGTGTCCGACCGCGAGGTCCCTGACTCCTCGGTACAGCAACGCATACGACGCCGCTTCCGCATCGGTGCCATGCCCTCGCGCCACGTTGCGATCGATGAACTCGCCGTCCTCGGCGGACAGTTCGATCCGAGGCTGGAACCAGCACGATCCGTCACGTTTGCCGGTGGCCGGGGGTGGCAGCGTGTTGATCAACGCCACGGTGATCGGGACGGACCCTCGAACCGCGCGGCGGACGAACACCTGGAGTTCGAGACCCTCGACCACATCGTGCTTCGTACGTCCGGCTTCGGTCGTCGACACGGTCACCGAATGGGCGGCGTCGACCGTCCGTTTCCACGACCCGCTCTCGTCGTCCTCGCCGTACAGGACAGCGGAAACGTCGATCGACATCTCCGGAGTCGCAGCCGTGTCGACCGCAACCGTCAGGCCCATCGAGGAGGGGTACTGACGGCGCGACAACGCAACCGCGGGATCGTATGTGTTGTCGGTGCCGTTCCCATCCGCAGCGTCCGGCACGTCGGGTTCGGCCTCCATGGAGCCTGCCGCCTGCGGGTGAAGGATCCCCATGACGAACCGATCCAGCGGTGCTTCGTCGAGGACATCGTCATCGGGCCCACCGACGAGGTCGGCGACGAGCGCGTCCACCAGCCGGCCACGCAAGTCGTACCACGGGTCCAGGTTCACCCTCATTCGTCCTCACCGTTCCAATCAAGTCTTGCCATGCCTGTCACCACTACTCCGAGCCAAAGGCTCAACACGTCAGGATGGGCGAGTTCCGGCCCACACCCTCGGGTCTCGAATCCATCGATCCGGAGGCCCTGGATGTGAGGCCAACCTCTGCCGGCCTTGCGGATCGAGCCCAAGCGTCTTTGCAGGTTGAACCCGAAGTCTTCGGAGGTGACACCGATACGTCGACCTCGGTGCTCGACGTCGTAGACGGGACGGGAAAGGTCCGAGGAGACCTTATTGAGGCGAAGGTCGACCTCGTCCCCGATCCTCGTCTCGTCGCGGATGTACTGAGACACGTCCGGGGCGCGGCCAGGATCGGTGTACGTGCGAGTGTCCGCCGGTCGGATCTCAAATCCGAACGTCTGCCACGCCTCGCGTCCCTGGAGAACCCATCGATCCGACATCTTGTCCCGGCGCAGGCCCCTGTCGAGATATTGGTCCACAGCGAATACCCGATCCCGTGAACGGGTCAGCGCTACGTACGCCTCCGAAGCATCATCGTTCGAAGCCTCTGCCGACAGCCAGCGACCGGTGTTGACCAGGAGTACGTTGTCGAACTCCAACCCCTTGCTGCGGTGGACCGTGGACACGACAACGTCCGCGTCGGCAGGCTCGAGGAGCTCAGCCGGGACGTCTCGCAGCGCGACGGCTCGTGCCAGACGGGCGACTTGGAGCGAGTCGCCGGTCTTGAAATCGCGTTCGGCTTGCTTGAGCAGGCGCCAGGCGTCAGCCGCAGAGCGGCCCGACGTGTCGTCCCACTGCTCCACGAACGCCGACCGCTTCATCTTGGACTTCGAGGCGTCGACCGCGCGCGCGACCCAGGCAGCCGCTCCCCGCTGCTCCGCCGAGCTCTGCAGGGCCGCCTCGACGCCGTTCGCTCGCAGCGAGTCTCGCACCGCGAGAGCAACTCCGTTGGTCTCGCACAGGAACGCCGTCCTGTTCGGGGCCCACTTCGACAAGAATGCGGGCATCTCACTGACGTCTCCCACGGTCGTGACCGAGGCCAGTTCACGTCTGACGACCTCGATGCGTCGTCGGTCCGGGAGTCCGTCGAGCTGAAAACCCAGCGATGCGAACCGGCGCGAGTCCTCGGATTCCGCACGGTAGTTCGTCCCGAGAGCTCTCAGCTCCGGCGCGAATTGCTGGTCCAGATATCCGAGGAACTGCCCCGACGTCACGCCACCGGTGTCCTTGATCTGGAAGTTGTAGATCGCCTGTTGCGGATCGCCGAGGACCGTGAAGCCGGCGTGCGAGCGCGTGGCACGCAGAATCTCCAGGACGAACTCAGCACGTACTCCGACGACGTCCTGAACCTCGTCAACGATCACGTGCTCGACCACCGCGAGCTCGTCGGACACGACATCGCGTCTCAAAACCTTCGTCGCTTGCTCGATGCGCCCGTCGAAGGAGCGTGCCGGCTCACCCGCCGACTCCTCAGTGGAGATGAGCCGTGCAGCAAGCGCGTCAAGAGTCCTGACGTTCGTGGCCCGCAGGGCTGCATCCTTGCCCGCGAGCCGACGTCTGATGGCGCTGACTGCCGCACGGGAGAAGGTCAGGATCAGGATGCCCTGAGAGGCAAGGACACCCCCGTTCGTCACCAGACTCTCCACCAGTGCAGCCACCGATTCGGTCTTGCCCGTGCCCGCGGGAGCAATGACCACCTGGCGCTCGCCAGGAGCAATCCCCGCCGCGGCCAGCTGGTCCTCGTCCAACGCGTCGTCACTGTTCAACATCGGAGTCCTTCTTCCACAGGTGCTCGAACTCGGTGAACGCGAGATCCGCCCCGTACTGCAGGACGTTGTCCTCGACGTTCACGATCTTGACCTTCTCCGAGCCTCCGTTGAGCGGTCCGCGGAGACCGCGACCGATCATTTGTTGGTAGAGGTTCGCACTGTAGGTCGGTCTCGTGACGTACACAGCTCGAACGGCGGGTGCATCGAAACCCTGGGCGAGGACGTTGTAGTTGGTGATGACCCTGACCCGGCCGGCCTTGAACTCGTCGATGTAGTGGCGTCTCGCGGCCATGTCGGTCTCCGCCGATATCGAGACTGCTGGTATGCCACGGAATGTGAGCAGCGACGCCAGCACACGTGCGTTGTCGACTGACGTCGCGAACAGCAGGACAGTCCAGTCCGGGGGCAGGGAAGCGACGGACTGCAGGATCGTCTCGTTCCGAGCGACGTTGGTGCCGAGCTTCAGCTGGACGCTTCGCGGGATGTCCTTGAACTTCTCCGTCTCGGCGAGTTCAGCTGCACTGAGCTCGATGTCAACCCCCTTGAGAATCTCCTGCTCCACATTGGCGAGCACTTTCTTCTTCTGGAGGTACTCGTACGGGTCACCGACGAACGCGCCCTCGTCGAGCCGGTTCTTGTCATAGCGTGAGGCCAACTGGCTGGTCTCTGCGACGTTCGTGTTCCTGAACGGCGTCGCAGTCAGTCCGATCAGAGGGCGCTTGCCTTTACGAGAGCGTCCTAAGCCCAGCCAGTCGAGCACCTCCGTGTACATAGGAGCCACAGAAGTGTGGGCCTCGTCCACGATGACGACGGAGTTCTCGGTGAGCCAGTCGTACGAAGCCTTGGGCTTGCACTTCAGGAGCTTCTGCGGTGTTGCCACGACGAGTTGGATGCCTGTGCCGACTTCTTCGACATCGTTGGTCGCCCACAAGCGACCGATGTGGAGCGGCTTGGAGGGTCCCAATGACCGCCAGATCACGGACCAAGTTTCGATCGCCTGCTCACACAGCTCGTCCGACTGCGCGATCCAGACCATGGGACCGCTCAGATTGCCCTCGGCAATCTCCTCGACGAGAGCCTGGACCGCAACCCGCGTCTTGCCCGCGCCTGTCGGCAGCGAGACCATCCCGCGTGCTTCCGCCGTTCCGCGCAGCATCGCCTTGATCTTGCTGGTCACAATGACCTGATAGTCATGAAGCGAGTCGAGTTCCGCGGGACCATCCACGCCGAACATGGCCGGTTTGAAATCGGACGCAAACCCTGCGAACTCCGCCGGGAAGCCGAGATCGGCCACGAAGCGGCGAGTCGACGAACCGCCGGCCCATTGGACAGGGGGCGTCAGTCCGCGATCCTCGAGCACCGCACGGAAGGCCTGGAGCGACCTCACGCCCAGCACGGCAACGGCCAGTCTGGCCAATTCGATCCCGGTCGGTTCTCGACCCAATTCTGCCCGGACCGACTCGAGGGCTGCGGCTGGGATATGACGTACCAGCGCCTCCTCACCCACCAGAAGGGCGAGCTTTTCCTCGACCCCTACGGCTGAGCGCACCGCAGCGACGACCTTACTCATCTCACGTGATCGCACGTGTTCGATGATCGAGAGGATCTCGTCGTCCGACATCTTGATCTGCAACTGCTCGGCCACGTCCCGTAGGGTCGCGCGCTCGTCGGACGCGGTCGTCAGCAGAACGTCGTCGTTCAAGTAGCTGGAGATCGGCCGGCTGCGGGTTCCGCTGTTGGTCACCGTCAAGAGTTCGATCGAGTCGCAGGGCTGCAGTTTGACTGACGCCGGCACGTCCCAGAGACGCAACTTCGGGTACATGTCGACGAGCACCTGGGGCTCGCCGACCGGTTCGAAAGCCAGCTCCTGCTCCAGAAGTGCTTTGCCGTTCTCCAGGCCCCAGGCCTCGATCAGCCTTTCGACATCCTCCGGCTCGCGAACCAGGATCACCGGACTGCGCTGCTCGACCAGTGAACGGAGATCCTCCTGGTTGGACACCACAGCCACGTCACGGGTCGAGACTGAGCGGGGCCGCTCACCCACCATGGCGATGAGTGAGTCCGGGGCTCCCGTCATATAGGCGCCCCACGCATACAGCAGGTTCCTTCGCTCCGGATCCCACGCCTCCGCCATTTTGAAGAGACGGCGCCACGTCGCCTCCCCCAGCGACTCAAGGTCGCTCGCTACGCCCACTTGTCTTGCGGTCTCCTCCGAGATGTTGACCGTGGGAAACACGTTGTCCGGTATGCCGTCGCCAGCCAGAAGGCATTCCTTGGCCGGAAACGGGCCGATCCCAGTTGCGAGAAACCCATGCTTGTGGACCCACCAGAGAACCGGGTCGCGGTATGTTCTCGGCTGGTAGGTCGCGACGGTGGCATGTCTGACTCGCCACGACTGCCCGGATGTCAGACCGAGAGCGATCTCCGTCATGATCACGCGCGCGGGTGGGGACAGCTCGTTCAACGAGTCAAGCGGCCAAGGGGGTACCGGCCCACTGGCGATGAGTTTGTCGACCGAGGGCTTCGCCCCCGTCAAGCCTTCGAGGTACTTCTCCTTGACGAGATCCTGGTAGGCCAGCAGCCAAGCCTCCTGCGGGACCTGCGCCCGAAGCACTGGCTGCGAAACGGCGCCGAATCGCTCCAGCAGCTCCAGATCTTCACGGTGGAAGTCGACATCAAGCGTGAACCGTTCGTCGCCTCGAGTTCCAGGCTTGATCACGCCGCCCGGAACGAACACGTTGCCCAACGGGACGAAGGAACCGACCCGGTTTCGAACTCGAAGGGATCCCTCCACCGGGTCCGGCAGTTCGTCACGCATCAGGTCGTACGCGACATCCTGAGAACAGTCGCGCGAAAGCGACCACACTGCTCCCCAGCTGATCTGTGCCGGGCTCTTGCCGGTCAACGCGTTTCTCAGTTCGCCGGCGCGATCCAGCAGTTTGATGCCGAGATCTTCCAGCGCCGAGACGACGCCGGGCAAGGCAGCCAATTCTGGATGAATGAACTGGAAGCCCTCCTCGTCCGCTGACGAACGCACGAAGACGCGACCACGCTTGGCCGGCGCGAGGCTCCCGTCCTCGAGCATGACGATTCGTGCCGATCGAGCCTCCTCGCCGAGGTCGCCGTCCATGGCGAGCTGCCGTACAAGATCAATGGCGATGGCCGAATTCGCGACAGTCGGCGAATGGAGCAATGCCTCCACCCATTCCTTGACGTTCGCGATGCTGTCTTCGGTGCCTCCGGCCAACAGACGTTCTGCTTTGGAGCGGCGCTCCGCGTTCGAGTCGACCGAGTGATGGACCCAACCGCTCGGGACGGGCACCACCGATGCCCACGTCGCGAGATGCGCGGGAGTGAGTCGGCGCGGATGGATTCTCAGATCGGCAGGACGCCTCAACGCGCCGGACACGTCAGGCAACGAGGCAACGGACCGGATCCGATCGATGATAGGTAGGTTCAGCTGGTCATCGGCCCAACTCCGGACTTCCCTCCCACGGGCCGGAAGCAGGTCCAATGCCCAAGCAGGGTCGTCGTGGTTATGGAGCTTGGGCCACTCACCAGCGATGAGAAGAGGCAACACCTCAGTGAGAATCTCGTTGTTGAACGAGCCGGGGAGAAGGTTCCGGCGATCATCGCTCAGCTTCCACGGAGCGTTGACGATTCCGGACAACGTCGTGCGGTCCTGCGTCGGAAAGAACGCCCAAAACTGTCCCTCCGCGTCCCGTCCACTCAGCGGCACGGCCCACGCGACGCCGATCGACTCCCGATGCGCAAGGTCGCCGGCGTCCTTGAGGGCGAGTCTGCCCGGCCGGTGGTCTCGTCGCGCCACTCGCCAACGGCTCTTCTCTCCAGCGTCAGACAGAACGATCTCGCCGTCCGACCGTGATGCGACCGAGATGACGCGGCGTCCGCGCGCCACGAGATCGATCAACTCCAGCTCCTTGGCATGCGGCGAGAAAAGTAGGAACGGAGCTGGAAAAGTCTTCAGGTCCGATGACAGCGGCGCGTAGCCGTCCGCGAAGGGGACCTTCACGACCGTAGTCGCCCACGACATGAGCTCGGCAAGCACCGGATCGGACGACGCTTCGAGGTGGGCGTCCAGCACACGAGCAATACGCATGATCGGGTATGACGGAGCGTCGGACACAACGGCCGAAATGAGCTCACGAGAATATGCGCGGTCGAACCCGAATGAGCCGGAGCGACTGAACACCTGGGGTGAGTCCGAGATGGCTACAACGGACTTGAAGCCCAGACCGAAACGACCGATCTCCTCGCCACGTTTGCGAGACAAATGAGAACCCATGAGCGCATGGACGCCCGCGACGCTCAACGGGCTGCCTTCGTTCGCGACATACAGGCAGGAGCCGTCGAGGACGACGCGGATGTTGCCGGGGCGACTGAGCATCGCGTCGGCGCCGTTCTGAATCAGCTCGTACAGCTGCTTACGCCCATAGCCGCCTTGCGCGATCCCCGCCTCGATCGCGGCGTCCTGCTCAACTCTGAGCCGATCTTCTCGGTACGTTCCCAGACAACGATCTGTTTGCTGCAGGACTTCTTTCGCAACGGCGCCGTCAGCGCCAACCCATTCCCCCACGATGCCTTGCTCCCCGTCGATCCCCTGTGTCGTACGACACGGTCATGTGTATCAACTGGGTGGGTCATTTACCGGTGGATCGTTCAACTCCTGCCGGGAATGGCTCGTTCGAGCCATTCGTCGTGGTGCTGGAGCAGAGCCGCCGCAATGGCGTTGGCGAGCGGCGGTGGCACCGCGTTACCGATCTGCTTGGCGATCGATACCTTCGTGCCGCACCACGAGAAGTCCTCGGCGAACCCCTGGATCAGCGCGGCCTCCGCATGCGTGATGGGCCGATCGGCGGTCGGGTGAAGGTAGCGCCCCTTCTCAGGCTTGAAGAATTCTGTTCGGATAGTGACGCTCGGTCTGTCGGCGTGCAGCCGGCCCATGACGTCTGCAGAACCCGACGTGTGCTTGATCCAGCAAGGTGCCTTTAGCTCATCAGGCAGATCCCGCCTGTCACCGCCCACGGGGATGGCCGCATACCTAGCCTTCGACAGCTCAGTAGGACGACGCGTGATGTGAATGTCCTGCAGCTTGAAAGGGCCCGGCACTGAGCGCCCGTTCAGGAACGTGCTGCTGATTGGAAGATCCGTTTCCACCACCGTGGTGCTCATGCCTCGCCAAGCACTCGAGACGGACCCCCCGACAGCACCGGTCGGTTTCAGCGGCACGCCAGGCTCGCCGCGCAAAGAACCGATGACGACCGCCCGGCGTCGATTCTGGGGTGCGCCGTACTCCGCCGCATTGACACGGAAAACCTCGATCTTGTATGCGGCAAGCCTCCCGTCCGACTCGAACTCGGAGGCGAAGTCCAAGAATTGCGGCGACTTCAGGAATTGCGGCACGTTCTCGAGCACGAAGTACCGCGGTTGGATCTTGGTCAGCGCTTCCACGTAGTGCAGCCACATCACGCTTCGCGGATCCGCGGGATCCTGCTTTCCCAACGACGAGAAGCCCTGGCAGGGAGGCCCGCCGACGACGATGTCAGCCGACGGAAGAGGACCGCCCACCCAATCAGCAATATCGCCCACGTGAACGTGCTGCCCGAAGTTCTGCGCGTAGGTCGCGGCGGCGTCGGCGTCCATCTCTACAGCTGCAACCGGATCCACCCGGCCAGTGGCAACAAAGCCAGCCGTCAGGCCGCCGCACCCTGCGAACAGATCTACCATCTTCATTCGCGGCGACATGCGCTGATTCTAGGCACTCCCAGCGTCACATCGGAGGCGACCCGCCGGCACCTGCAGCAGCGCCTCGATCCTCGTCACGGCGTCACCGACCGGCTCATGTTCCCAGAGCCGACAGACGGTCCAGCCGTCGTTCACCAGGAGGCTGTTCGTCTCCAGGTCACGCTCACGGTTGCGGTCGATCTTCAGCCGCCACCATTCGGCGTTCGATTTGGGCGACGTGGCGTGTGTCGGACATCCGTGCCAGAAGCAGCCATCGACGAAGATCGCAACTTTCTGGCCGGGGAACGCGATATCTATGCTTCGGCGCGGCGCCCCAGGTACGGGGTACCCGATGCGGTATCGATATCCGTCCGCGTGCAGCGCCTGACGAATCAGCATTTCCGGAAGCGTTCCCTGCCGCTTCTGAGCGCTCATTCGCCTCGACACATCTTCATGCGCCGGATCGATCGTTACTCACCTCCGAACGGTTGCCGCTCGTCTCGCTACCGGCGAGACGGGCCTCGTTCGACGTGCGGGCAGCGACGGCGGCAGCTACCGCCGTACGAAGTTCGACTTGATAGTTGGACCTGGGTTTGTAACCGGCGACGTACGTCAGCCCCAACTCGTCGAGAACCGCCGAGATGTTCGCGTACTTGAACTCGACAGCCCCACGGCTTCGGCCGGTCGCTTCCACTACTTTGCTGTTCTCGTCCACCTTGCGGTACGGGTCGCCGGCCAACTCGGCCTCCAGCATCCTGAAGTAGCTGTCCACCGTGACGGCGATCTCCTGGTCGCTCCACCCCTCGCGCCCCTTCTCGAAGGACGTTGTCTTCCGAACCAACGACCACGCGGCGGAACGGCCGCCGTCCATCCTTTCGAGCGTCCCCGAGTCGCGTAGTTTCTGGGCGGCCCAGCGCAGGTCGTACTGCCATGAATAGAAGAGATCGCCTGACGCGCGCAGATCTTCCTCGTGCTTTTCCCATACGGCGCGGGAAACCTCGATCACCGTCCCCGACCCACCTAGCGCCGTCAGCGCCTCGACAACCCATGGCATCAGTTGGTTCGACCTGCTCATGCGGACTTTTCTACCTCATCCCGACACGCAGGCGCAGATGAACGTCTCAGCCCACGAGTCGAGCGCAGCAGTTCTTTCTCGCAGTCCTCCCCGGCTCGTGGGCGAGGCTCATAACACTCCGGGTGACCCCGGTCGGCCCATGAAGACGTCAGCGAAGAGCTCCGCCGACCGCAGCCGCTGCTCGACCCGCGGGCTCTGGTGGGCGACGATCAGCTCGTCCGCGCCGGTCTGCTCGGCGAACTCAGTGACCTCCTTGAACACGAGGTCGGGGGTGCCGGCCGAACTGTAGGTCATCATCTGGCGCAGGTGGCCGCCCTGCGGCGAGGCGAGGATCTGGTCGGCCTGCTCGTCGGTGTACTTCGTGCCGGGGCGCACGAGCAGCGCCACGCGGCTGCGCAGCACCTCCTGCTGCTGGCGCTCGGCGTCGGCCTGGTCATCTGCGGCGAGGACGTTGAACGCCGCCATCAGGTAAGGCTTGTCGAGCTGCTCGGACGGCTTGAACTCGCGGCGGTAGAGCTCGATCGCGTCGTGCAGCGCGGCCGGGGCGAAGTGGGACGCGAAGGCGTACGGGAGGCCGAGGGCTGCAGCGAGGCCGGCGCCGAACAACGAGGAGCCGAGGATGTAGAGCGGGACGTTGGTGCCGTCGCCCGGGTATGCCGAGACGTCCGGGATGCGCGACTCACCGCGCAGGTACGCCTGCAGCTCGAGGACGTCCTCGGGGAAGGTATCGGACGACGTGGCGTTGCGCCGCAGCGCGTGCATCGTGTTCTGGTCGGTGCCCGGCGCGCGGCCCAGGCCGAGGTCGATGCGGCCCGGGTGCAGGGTTTCGAGCGTGCCGAACTGCTCGGCGATCTGCAGCGGCGAGTGGTTCGGCAGCATCACTCCCCCGGATCCGAGGCGAATGGTGTTGGTGTGGGCGGCCACGTGGGCGATCAGCACCGACGTCGCCGACGACGCGATCGCGGCCATATTGTGGTGCTCGGCGTACCAGACCCGCTTGTAGCCGGTCTTTTCCGCCGTCTGGGCCAGGGCGACGGTGCCCGCCAGCGCATCGGCGACGGACTGGTCGCGAGCGACAGTGGCAAGGTCGAGGATCGAGACCGGCACAGACATGAAACACCCTTCGTCGACAAGCGGGCGGCTGAGGAGCGCCGCCTTCTAGTGATGACAACCATGCGGGGGTCGGATCTCATCCCCGGGGGCGTTGTCGGGAATGTCTCGCCGGGGCTTGTTGGAGTCTGTTCGCCTCGGGCTTCGCCCTCACGGTCGCTGCGCTCCCTGGCGAACGAAGTGGCTCGCGTTGTTCGCCTCGGGCTTCGCCCTCACGGTCGCTGCGCTCCCTGGCGAACGAAGGGGCACAACGGGGCCGGCCCGGCCCCTCCGTGAGGAGGAACCGGGCCGGACGCTTGGCGCGACTACGTATCAGCTGCAGCCGCTGGTGCTGCCGCAGCCCTCGCACACGTGGCAGGAGCCGGCGGGACGCATCTTGGTGCCGCAGGTCATGCACAGCGGCGAGTCGACCGCGGAGCCGGTGATCTGCTCGAACAGCTCGGCGCTGGTGTGCGCGGTGGCCGGGGCGGGCTTGGAGGCGGCTGCCGCGTTGCTGTCGCCGGAGACGTTGATGTCCGCGGAGACGTTGACGTCGCCTCGGGCTTCGCCCTCACGGTCGCTGCGCTCCCTGGCGACCGGGACGTCCTCCACCGGGGCGTCGTCGATCAGCTCGGCGGCGGTGGTGCCCGCCGAGATCGGCTGGTGCGATCCGGTGTCGAGGTAGCGCTGACGCTCGTCGGCCGAGAAGATGCCGAGAGCCGAGCGGGTGTCGAAGTCCAGGTAGTCCAGGGCCAGGCGACGGAACGTGTAGTCCATGATCGACTGGCTCATGCGGACGTCCGGGTCGTCGGTCAGACCGGCGGGCTCGAACTTCATGTTGGTGAACTTCTGCACGAAGGTCTCCAGCGGCACGCCGTACTGCAGCGAGATGCTGATCGCGATCGAGAAGGCGTCCATCATTCCGGCCAGGGTCGAGCCCTGCTTGCCGAGCTTCATGAAGATCTCGCCGAGCGAGCCGTCCTCGTGGGCACCCGAGGTCATGTAGCCCTCGGCGCCACCGACGGAGAACGACGTCGTGATGGCCTGGCGCGACTTCGGCAGGCGACGACGGATCGGCTTCTCGACGATGACTTCCTTGATGACTTCCTTGACCTCGGTCGAACCCGACGACTTGGCCTCCTTGCCGTCCGAGAGCGGCTGGCCGACCTTGCAGTTGTCGCGGTAGACCGCGAGCGCCTTGAGGCCGAGCTTCCAGCCCTGGAAGTAGACGTCCTGGATCTCCTCGACCGTGGCGGTCTCGGGCAGGTTGACCGTCTTGGAGATCGCGCCGGACAGGAACGGCTGGCACGCAGCCATCATCTTGACGTGGCCCATGGGCTTGATCGAGCGCTGGCCCATCGCGGTGTCGAAGATCTCGTAGTGCTCGGTCTTGAGGCCGGGCGCGTCGACGACGTGACCGTTCTCGGCGATGTACTCGACGATGGCCTCGATGGTCTCGCCGGTGTATCCGAGCTTCTTCAGCGCTGCCGGGATCGTCTGGTTGACAATCTGCATCGAGCCGCCACCGACGAGCTTCTTGAACTTGACCAGCGAGAAGTCCGGCTCGATGCCGGTCGTGTCGCAGTCCATCATGAAGCCGATGGTGCCGGTGGGCGCCAGGACGGACGCCTGGCTGTTGCGCCAGCCGTTCTTGGCGCCGACCTTGAGGTTGTCGGCCCACTGCTTGGCGGCGGCGCGGTGCACGGCGATGTCCATGCCGTGGACCGTGCGGATCTCGTCGTTCGCGGCCTGGTGCTTGCGCATGACGCGCTCGTGCGCCGAGGCATTCTGGGCGAAGCCGTCGTAGGGACCGACGACGCCGGCGAGCTCGGCCGAGCGGCGGTAGGACGTACCGGTCATCAGCGACGTGATCGCACCGGCGAGGGCGCGGCCGCCGTCGGAGTCGTACGCCAGGCCCGAGGCCATGAGCAGCGCGCCGAGGTTGGCAAAGCCGATGCCGAGCTGACGGTACGCACGCGTGGTGTCGCCGATCGCCTCGGTCGGGAAGTCCGCGAAGCAGATGCTGATGTCCATCGCGGTGATGATCAGCTCGGTCGCCTTGACGAACGTCTCGGTGTCGAACGAGCCGTCGTCCTTGAGGAACTTCAGCAGGTTGAGGCTCGCGAGGTTGCAGCTGGAGTTGTCCAGGTGCATGTACTCCGAGCACGGGTTGGACGCCGTGATGCGGCCGGCCTCGGGCGAGGTGTGCCAGTCGTTGATCGTGCCGTCGTACTGGATGCCCGGATCGGCGCACGCCCACGCGGCCTGCGCGATGTCGGTCCACAGCTTGCGCGCGTCGACGGTCTCGATGACCTCACCGGTGGTGCGGGCGCGAAGACCGAACTCCGTGCCCTCCTCGACCGCGTGCATGAACTCGTCGTTGACGCGGATCGAGTTGTTGGCGTTCTGGTACTGCACCGACGTGATGTCGGCGCCGCCGAGGTCCATGTCGTAGCCGGCGTCGCGCAGGACACGGATCTTGTCCTCCTCGCGCGCCTTGGTGGCCACGAACTCCTCGATGTCGGGGTGGTCGACGTCGAGGACGACCATCTTGGCCGCACGACGCGTGGCGCCGCCGGACTTGATGGTGCCCGCGGACGCGTCCGCACCGCGCATGAAGGAGACCGGACCCGACGCGGTGCCGCCCGAGGAGCGGAGCAGCTCCTTGGACGAGCGGATGCGCGACAGGTTGAGGCCGGCGCCCGATCCACCCTTGAAGATCAGGCCCTCCTCCTTGTACCAGTTGAGGATCGAGTCCATCGAGTCATCCACCGCGAGGATGAAGCAGGCGCTGACCTGCTGGGGGCTGGACGTGCCCACGTTGAACCACACCGGGCTGTTGAAGCTGAAGACCTGGTGCAGGAGCATGTGCGTCAGCTCGTGCTCGAAGACCTCGGCGTCGGCGTCGCTCGCGAAGTAGCCGTGCTCCTTGCCGGCCGCGGTGTACGTCAGCACGACGCGGTCGAGCAGCTGCTTGAGGCTCTGCTCACGCTCGGGGCTGCCGACGGCGCCGCGGAAGTACTTGGTCGTGACGATCGTGGAGGCGTTGACGCTCCAGAAGTCGGGGAACTCCACACCGCGCTGCTCGAAGACGTTCTCGCCGGTCTTCCAGTTGGTCTGGACGACGTCGCGACGCTCCCAGGTCACGGCGTCGTACGGGTGCACCCCCGCCGTCGTGTAGACGCGCTGGATCTTCAGGCCCTTGCCTGAGGTCTTCGCGGCTGCCTTGCGAGGGGACCCCGTGGGGCCGCTGACCGTTTCCGTCATGGAGATGCTCCTGTGTGTGCGGGTGGGTGTACGTGCTGTGGTGCCGGAGTTTCAGGTGTCTCGGGCGTGCGGCGGGGTCACCTGTGTCAACAACCCCGGGCGGCTGGGTGTTTCGTCAGCCGTCGTGCTCGTGGGTGGAGTCGCGCGACTCCTCGGCCAGCTCTCCATCGGCCGAGGCGACCATCAGGCTCGCGATCTCGGCGGCGAAGTCGTCGACCGACTCGAAGGACTTGTAGACGCTCGCGAACCGCAGGTAGGCGACCTCGTCGAGGGCCTTGAGCGGCTCGAGGATGGCAAGGCCCACCTCGTGGGCCGGGATCTCTGCAGCGCCACGATCGCGCAACGCGTCCTCGACCTGCTGGCCGAGGCGCGCCAGGTCGTCGGCCGAGACCGGACGACCCTTGCACGCCTTGGCGACGCCGGCGATGGCCTTGTCACGGACGAACGGCTCGGTCGCGCCGGACCGCTTGGAGATCATGAGCTGCATCTGCTCGATCGTGGTGAAGCGCTTCTCGCACTGCGCGCAGACGCGGCGACGCCGGATGGCGCCACCCTCGTCGGCCACACGGCTGTCGAGCACCTTGGTGTCGGTGTTCTTGCAGAACGGGCAGTGCACGACGGCGCTCCTTCCGGTGGCGGCTTGGGGATGAATCTGTGGACCCACCTGTGCACTCGACGCGATATCTGTGCATCGAGGACGACTTCTGTGGACCAACATGTGGAGAACTACATCCGTGTAAGTACTAGATGTAGTGGTAACCATACGCCGCGGGTACGACGCATGCAATCGACTCTGGCAAACAGCGGTGACATTTCTGGGGTATGTCCCGGGGTCCCGGCAACTGCGCAGGTCAGGGGTAGTACGAGTCACACCAGTCACACGTGGAGGGCGTGTCGCTCGGGCGGTTTCCGGCCCGTGGACCCCCTCCCCACCTAGGATGAGCGAGCCCGCCCCCCTCCGATCGGAGTGCCGCATGCAGACTCCCTCGGTGGCGCCCTGCGCCACGGTGGACGCCGCCGGCAGGATCGTCGACGCGGACGCACCGTTCGTCTCGCTCCTGGCCGACGGCAGCGCCGACCTGATCGGGACCACGCTCGCCTCCCTCGGTCGTACGCCCGACGACGCCGACGGCATCGAGGAGTGCCTGCGGGCCGCCACGGCCACCCGCTCCTGCACCCACGTGGTCGTGCGCGTGAGGACTCCCGGCGGCCACGACCTCGACACCCGTCTCGTGCTGACCCCGACGGCGGACGACCGGCTGACCGTCGTCGTGATCGACGAGACCGACCACCGCGACTCCGAGCGCGAGGTCGCCCGGCTGCAACGCCACTGGCTGGCCCTGCTGCGCGGGTCGACCGACATCGTCTTCACCGCCGACGAGTCCGGCACCCTCACGTCGGTCACCTCCTCCCTGTCCGAGCGACTCGGCTGGGCCGTCGAGGACGTGGTGGGGCGCAACGGGCTGTCCTTCGTCGCCGAGGACGACCGGTGCCGGACCCACCAGGTCTGGCTCGACGTCGTGTCGGGACGACGTACGGGCGCGGCCTTCGAGACCCGCCTGATCCACCCGGGCGGAGGCACCAGCTGGGCGCGGGTCGTCATCCGCGATCTCCGCGGCGACCCCGACGTGCGCTCGATGGTCGGCAACCTCACCGACATCACCGAGCAGAGGGAGCAGGACCGCCGGCTCCGCGAGGAGGAGATGCGATTCCGGGCCCGGTTCGACCAGTCCCCGCTCCCCCAGGTCGTGCAATCGCTCGAAGGCACGTACCTGGCCGTCAACGACGCCTTCTGCGCACTGGTCGGCCGCGACCGTGAGGCGCTGATCGACACCGCCGCGGCCTCGATCACCCACCCGGACGACCCCGGTGACGCCGAGCGCGTCCTCGCCGCGCTGAGGCACGGAGCCACCGAGTGGGCACAGGTCGACCGCCTGCTCACGGACGCCGACGGCCAGCCCGTCCCCGTACGCATCGACGCGACCCTCCTGCGCGACGCGGACGGGCAGCCCAA
Organism: Aeromicrobium sp. S22; assembly: GCF_009661045.1. Lineage (NCBI taxonomy): Bacteria > Bacillati > Actinomycetota > Actinomycetes > Propionibacteriales > Nocardioidaceae > Aeromicrobium > Aeromicrobium sp. S22. Next base: position 1,520,763 of record NZ_WJWV01000001.1, on the reverse strand, counting down.
CGGCTGCGCCGCGGCGCTGCAGGACCTGCGGCCGCTCCGCGACAGCGAGCAGGCCCGCAGCCGCCTGCAGAGCACGTTCGACATCGTCGCCTCCCGATCGCGCGACTTCATCACGCTGTTCGACGCGGAGGGACGCAACGTGTACGCCTCCCCGGCCGGGCTCGAGATGTTCGGCGCGGACTACCTCGGCTCGCTCACCGATCCGTGGGCCTCGGTGCACCCCGACGATCGCGCGGAGGTCAGCCGGAACTGGACCCAGGCCATGTCGCAGCGCGCCTCGCACAGCTGGCGCTACCGCATACGACGGCCCTCCGGCGAGTGGATGTGGGCCGAGCAGACGTCCACCAACCTGCTGGACACCGAGGCCGCCGTCGTCGTCACGACCATCCGCGACGTCACCGCGCACGTCGAGGCCGCCAACGCGCTGCGCGACTCCGAGGCCCGTTACCGCGCGATCGCCGACACCGCCGAGGAGGGCATCATCGTGATCGGCCCCGACGGTGTCGTCACCTATGCCAACACTCAGTTCTCCGTGATGCTGGGACTGCCGCCCGGGGATCTCACCGGCACCGCGGCCTGGTCGATGTTCGACGAGGCCGGCGCGCGTGAGGTGGCCCGGAGGGTCAAGGAGCGCGCCCTTCGGGGGCCCGAACGCTATGAGCTCGCCTACAAGCATCCCGACGGCACCGCGCGTGCCCTGTGGGTCGCCGCCTCGCCCATGCCGGACGTCGACGGCGTGCCCCAAGGATCGCTCGCGATGGTCTCCGACATCACCGAGCAACGTCGCAGCGAGCGCGAGCTCCGGCATGCAGCCGAGCACGACGAGCTCACCGGCCTGGTCAACCGCACGATGCTGATGGAGCACCTTGCGAGTCCCGACGCCCCGGGCACGGCCGTTCTCTTCATCGATCTCGACCACTTCAAGGACGTCAACGACGGCCGCGGCCACACCGCGGGCGACGGGGTCCTGCTCCAGGTCGCCGACCGGCTGCGATCGGTCGTACGCTCCGAGGACCTCGTCGCGCGGTTCGGCGGCGACGAGTTCGTGGTCGTGCTGCACGAGACCACCGAGGAGGCGGCGTCCGCGACGGCGCACCGCCTGCTGGACGTGCTGGCCAAGACGTACCGGATCGACCATCACCGCATCCGCATCGGCGCGACCATCGGCATCGCGATGTCCCCCGCGCCGTCCGCGGAGGACCTGCTGCGCTTCGCCGACACCGCGATGTACGCCGCGAAGGCCAGCGGTCGCGGCCGCGCACGGATGTTCGACACCGCCCTGGCCGAGCAGGCCGAGGAGCGCTACACGCTCGGCGCCGACCTGCTGACCGCCCTGGCCGACGACAGCTTCGAGATGCACTACCAGCCCGTCGTCGACATCAGCACCGGCGAGGTCGCAGGAGTCGAGGCGCTGGCCCGCTGGCAGCACCCGACGCGCGGAGAGGTCGCACCGTCGCGCTTCATCGCTCTGGCCGAGCAGAGCGGCATCGCGGCCGAGCTCGATCGCTGGGTCATCCGTCGCGCGCTGCGCGACGTCGCCGAGCTCAAGGGCGACTGGACGATGCCAGAGCGAGCGACGCTGGCGGTCAACCTCTCCGGGCAGAGCCTCATGGAGGGGCTCGACACGTACATCATCGAGGCGGTCGAGGAGGCGGGACTCGACCCCGCCGGCATCACCTGGGAGATCACCGAGAGCGCGATCATGGCCGACAAGGACGTCGCGATCGACGTGCTGCAGCGGCTGCGCGACCACGGCTTCGGCATCGCGATCGACGACTTCGGCACGGGCTACAGCTCGATGGCGTACCTGCGCGACCTGCCGATCACGGAGCTCAAGATCGACCGCGGGTTCGTGCACGGCATCCCCCACGACGCGCACTCCCTCGCGATCGTGACGACGCTGATCGAGCTGGCCGGCTCGCTCGACCTGGTCGTCGTCGCCGAGGGGGTCGAGACCGCCGAGCACCTCGACGCGCTGCGGGCCCGCCGGTGCCCCCTCGCCCAGGGCTGGCTGTGGGGTGCCGCGATGTCGCCCGCCGAGCTGCGCGCCACTGGCGCCCTGGACCAGCGGTTCGACACCGACGGGACGACCGCGGCCTCGAGCTGAGGGCTACTGCTCGACGGCCCAGCGCAGGAACTGCGCGACGTGGAACAGGTCCTCGAGGTCCTCGCCCACGAGCTCGACCAGGAGGTCGTTGGTCCACACGACAAGCCGGCCGACCGTCCAGGAGCCGACTCCGGCGGCCGGGATCTCGACGCCGTACACCGCCTCGGCGATGCGCCGCTTCTCGTCGAGCGACAGGATCGGCAGGAACCGGTGGGGCTCGGCGATCGCGAGCGTCTTGGTCAGCAGCGCCTCGCCGAATCCGGGCATCGACTCGGCGTACGTCCCCTCGGCGAGCTCGGTGAAGCGGTCCTCGACGTCGCCCGGCCCGCGCAGCAGGTGCTGGATCGTGGCCCGTACGCGCCGCGCGCCCTCGAGCTCGCCCATGAGCGTCCAGGCCTTGTCGAGCTCGGCCGTGCTGCCGGGGTCGCCGCCGGTCCGGTCGTGCACGAACTGCTGCAAGTCGTAGTTGGCCGCGCGGTCCAAGCCGTCGGCCGAGAACACCCACTGATACTTCTTCCAGTGCGCCGCGACTGTGGGCGCGACCGCGTACGGCACCGTCGCGAGGAACTCGTGCTTGCGCATCAGCGCCTGCTGGACGCGCTCCAGGGGCGCGTCGGCGGCGGTCGGGAACTGCTTGCGCGCCACCACGATCGGCAGCACCGACGGCTTGACCGGAGCGGCCGTACGCGTGCGGGGCGCGGCCCTCGTCCGGGTCGCGGCAGGCTTGGGCGCCTCGACCGGGGACCCGTACGTGAAGACGAAGTCGCAGTCGTCGCACCGGGCCTCCTTGCGACCGTCCGGCAGGGTGCGGATCAAGAAGACATCGTCCTCACGGACGCACAAGGGACACACGATCAAGGCCACACCACCAATCTATGCCTGCCCGCCACACCCCTGCGGCCCAGCCACGGGGACCACCGCGCGCGAACGTCTGGTAGCCCCGGAACGCGAAGGACCGCCCCTCGCAGGTGAGGGGCGGTCCTTCGTGCGTACGGCGGGGTCAGACCTTCTTGCGACCCGTGATCGCGTTGTAGGCGATCAGCGCGACGATGGCACCGATGATCGAGCCGATGATGCCGGCGGCGGTCAGGTCGGCGGGGCCGTCACTCAGCAGCGAGCCGAGGAAGCCACCCACGAACGAGCCGATGATGCCGAGGATGATCGTGCCGATGATGCCGAAGTCGTCCTTGCCCGGGACAACTGCGCGGGCGATGAATCCGGCGATGAGGCCGACGACGATGAATCCGATGATTCCCATGGGGTTCCCTCCCTGGAGATGTTGCCGTTGCGGGTGCGCCTTGTGGGCGCGCAACAGCGGTGAAAGACACTAACGGGCTTCGACCGCAGATGCACATCGGCTCTCAGATGTGTGAAGACCGCTCAGATGGGTACGCACCGGCCATGGCTACTTCCACTCCGAAATTCACGATTCCCGGCCTCAGCAACGCTGAAGGCAAGAAGCTCGCCGGCATCCTGCAGGAGCGCCTCAACGCCCTGAGCGACCTGCACCTGACGCTGAAGCACGTGCACTGGAACGTCGTCGGCCCCCACTTCATCGCCGTCCACGAGATGATCGATCCCCACGTGGACGAGGTCATCGCGATGGTCGACGAGACCGCGGAGCGCATCGCGACGCTCGGCGTCTCGCCGATGGGCACCCCCGGTGCGATCGTCGCCGGCCGCACCTGGGAGGACTACTCCCTCGGTCGCGCCACGACGAACGAGCACCTCGGCGCGCTCGACGAGGTCTACATCAACCTGCTCCAGGACCACCGCAAGGCCCTCGACGCCGCGGGCGAGCTGGACCCGGTGACCGAGGACATGCTCGTCGGTCAGCTGACCAAGCTCGAGCTCTTCCACTGGTTCGTCCGCGCCCACCTGGAGAACACGGGCGGCGCGCTGTCGACGCAGGGCGCCAAGACGGAGAAGTCGGCGGCGAAGGCCGCGCACGAGGCAGCTGACGTCATCAAGTAACAACCCCACGGACGCGGAACCCCGACCCACGCGCTGAGTCGGGGTTCCGTTCTGTCCGCAGGCTCAGCGACGGCTGCGCGGGCGGGGCTTGGGGCCGGACCGACGCTCGCCCGGCGCCTTGTAGGTCCCGTCCGCGACGCGCGCCATCAGCAGCTGCTGGTCGCCCTTCTCGGCCTCGCGCACGAACTGGTGCGCCCGCTCCCCCCGCAGCACCGCGGCCTCGACGCCGTGGTGGGAGATGACGACCTCCTTGCCGCGGACGGTCCAGTCGTAGCCGCTCGGCCGGCTCATCGGGCCACTCGCAGGTAGTCCAGGGCCGCGTCGGTCAGCAGATTGGCCAGGTTGCGGGCCTTCGGCGCGTGCACGTACGCCTGGCGGATCAGGTCCTTCGGGTCCTCGCCCGTGTCGCCGAAGTAGCCGTCGCGGACCCAGCGGGCGTACGTCTGCGGCGTCACCTCGGGATGGAACTGCCAGGCGATCGCCCTGGCCCCGAATGCGTCGTCGATGAAGCACTGCGGGCCTCGCCACGACGTGCCGAGGACGCGGGAGGTCGGGCCGGGCGCGAAGACGTCCGTGTGCATCTGCCCCCATGGGCCCTCAGGGCACAGGACCGGGTCGACGGTGTCGACACGTGCCCAGCCGAGCTCGGCCCGGTCCGAGCGCCATGACGTGCCGCCCAGCGCGCGGGCCATGACCTGGGCGCCGTAGCAGATCCCCATCACGGGAGTCCCGTCCGCAAGCGCCGAGCGGATCAGCTTGACCTCGGAGGTGACCGCGTCGATCCAGCGGTCGTCATGGGCGGACTTGTCCGAGCCGAGCAGCAGGATCATGTCGCTGCCGCCGAGCGCGTCGTACGCCGTGAGGTCGTCCCGGTCGAGCTCGACGATCTCGCCGCCATGCTCGACGAGCCGATCGACGACGTAGCCGCCGTCGCGGTCCGACGCATCGGCCACCACATGAATTCGCATGCGGCCATTGTCCCCTACCGCAGACATGACGAAGCCCGGCGTGGTCACCTTCCCTTGTGACCTCGCCGGGCTGCGTCTGGTGGCGTCGGCTACTTGTCGTAGACCGGCACCGCGATCTCCGAACCCATCTGCAGGGCGGAGGCGTTGGGGAGCGAGTTGAGCTCGATGATGTCGTCGACCGTCTTGCGGATGTCACCGTTGGGGTTGGCCTCGGCAGCGATCTCCCACAGGGTGTGACCCGACATGACGCGCACGGACGTGGTGGCCCCGGGAGTGCCGGCCTCGCTGGTCGCGGTCGAGGACGGGCCGAACATGACCGCCAGCACGGCGATCGCGACGACGGTGGCCGCCAGGATGACGGCCTTGCCGCGCCGGGTCAGGCGTACGTGCGCGGCGGGCTGCTGCTGGCTGCGGACGCTGCGCACCGGGCGCATGTCGCGGGCGTCGAACTGGCTGAAGGTGATGGTGCTCATGGGTGCCTCCGTGGGGGAAGTGAGACGGTGTGGGGGTCTAGGTGGTTCGAGCGAACGCTGCTCTCGATGTCATTCGATGGTGCGAACAGGCGTTCGATCGAACACACGTACGACAATAGGGCGCACCTCCGACAAAAGGAAGCACCTGTCGAACACAATTTCGAACGCGTGGCGTCGTCTGCTGCAATACCGGCCAGAAATCGTCGGAGAATTGTTGGGCAGTCCGACTCAAGACGGCCTCGGCAGGCACGTGTCCCCCGCCGCCACTACGTTCGACGCATGAACGCGAAGACCACGATCCTGACCGCGTGGAAGCAGGCATCGGCCCATCAGGCCCCGCTCCTGGCGGCCGGTGTCGCGTTCTACACGTTCTTGTCCCTGTTCCCCGCGCTGATCGCGTCCGTCCTCGTGTACGGCCTGGTGGCCTCCCCCGAGACCGTGTCGCGCCAGTCCAAGGAGATCGCCGACGCGCTGCCGGCCGACGCCGCCTCCCTGGTCATCGGCCAGCTCGACTCGCTGACCCAGACGTCCAGCGGCTCGCTCGGTCTCGGACTGGTCGTCGCGGTGGCACTGGCGTTCTACAGCGCGTCCGGCGGCGTCGGCAACCTGGTCACCGCGATCAACGCGATGTACGGCATCCGCGACAACCGCAACTTCGTCAAGAAGAAGGCGCTGGCGCTCGGGATGACGGTCGGCGCGATCGTGTTCTTCCTCGTGATGATCACCCTCGTCGCCGCGGCGCCCGCGTTCTTCCAGCTCTTCGACGTCGTGCCGGGCGTGCGCGTCGTGCTCGACGCCGTGCGTTGGGTGCTGCTGCTCGCCGCCCTGGTGGTCGCGATCGGCGTGCTCTTTCGCATCGCGCCGGATCGCTCCGAGAAGACCCCGCTGGTCACCAAGGGTGTCCTCGTCGCGAGCCTGATGTGGGTCGCGGTGTCCCTGGCCTTCTCGCTCTACGTCGACAACTTCGGCAGCTACGGCAAGACGTACGGCGCCCTCGCGGGTGTGGTGGTGCTGCTGCTGTGGCTCTGGATCGGCCTCTACGCGATCCTGCTCGGCGCCACGATCGAGGCGGTGAGCGAGGAGATCGTCACCCCCGACACCGTCGCCGAAGATGCGGAGATCGCCGACCTCCGGGGGTCCGAGGCCGACGGCGACGAAGTCCACGTCGAGATCGTCGAGGAGCCCGAGGTCGTCGAGGAGCCGCGCAGGACCCCGGTCTTCAAGCGCCTTCGCAACCCGTTCCGGCGCACCTGACCCGTCAGGGGCGCAGGCCGGCCTTGGTGAGCCGGCGGGCACCGAGCCTGCGCAGCAGTGGGTCCGCCCACAGGGCCAGGGACGGCCACAGCGTCGCGAGGCGGCCGATGGCTCCTCGCCACAGCGGCACGGTCTTGTAGATCCGACGGGTGCCGAACATCCCGACCAGCTCCTCGGCCACCCTCGTCGGGGTCAGCATGACGCCCGCCGCGAGGATCTCGCGCGCACCCCCGTTGACGTCGAAGCCCTCGACCATCTTGGTGTCGACGCCGTCGGGGCAGATCGCGTGGACCCGGATGCGGTCGGCGTGCAGCTCGGAGGCGAGCGACGTGGTCAGCGACAGCACCGCGGCCTTCGTGGCCGCGTACACACTGAGCCCCGGCACCGGGGCGTGCGCGCTGAGCGAGGCCAGGATCCCGATCTCACCGCCACGGATCCCCTCGGACGCCTGGTTGCGGAACGCGTCGGCTGCGGCGCGTACGCCCCACATCACGCCGAGGACGTTGACGTCCACCATCAGGCGTACCTGGTCGACCGACAGCGAGGTGAGATCGCCGTCCGCGCCGACCCCCGCGTTGCAGACCCAGGCGCCGAGCGGCGCGATCTGCCGGGCACGCTCGGCGATCTCGCGGTTGGCGGCCGGATCCGTGACATCGAGCCGCATCCCGGCAACCGCGCCGATCTCTCGCGCCGTGCGCTCGGCGCCCTCACCGTCGACGTCTGTGACGAGGACCTCGTAGCCACGACCCACGAGCTCGATCGCGATCGCCCGGCCGATGCCCCGCGCACCTCCCGTGACGACGGCCGAACGAGGACTACCGGGCTTCACGAGGGTCTTGGGCACCGGCCAACGATAGGGGCAGGGCGTCGCGACACGCCATCGAACATATGTTTGAACATCGGGTGTGATCCGCGTTAACCTCTAGCCATGACCGATGATCGCAACGCAGACGTCACCGAGCTCCCCGACGGACCCGCCGACTCCTCCGGACTGACCGCGCGCCAGCGCAAGGTGCTCGAGTTCCTGCGCGACGAGATCGAGAAGCGGGGCTACCCGCCCAGCATGCGCGAGATCGGTGCCGCCGTCGGCCTGACCAGCACGTCGTCGGTCGCCCACCAGCTGCGCGCACTCGAGGGGCTCGGCTACGTCAAGCGCGACCCCAACCGTCCGCGGGCACTGGAGATCTTCCTCCCGGACGTCCTGGCGGCCCGGCGCTCGATGAGCGCGGCTCCCGAGCCGGCCGGCAGCTCGGCACCGTTCGACGAGACCGGCATCAACGACGCCGCCCCGTCCGCGGTCAACATCCCGATGGTCGGTCGCATCGCCGCCGGCGGCCCGATCCTGGCCGAGGAGCGGGTCGAGGAGATCTTCCCGATGCCCAAGTCCCTGGTGGGCGACGGCACGCTGTTCATGCTCGAGGTCTCGGGCGACTCCATGATCGATGCGGCCATCTGCAGCGGCGACTATGTCGTGATCCGTCAGCAGCCCGACGCCGAGAACGGTGAGATCGTCGCCGCGATGCTCGACGGCGAGGCCACGGTCAAGACGTTCCAGCGCAAGGACGGCCAGGTCTGGCTGCTCCCGCACAACGACGACTACTCCCCCATCGACGGCACCCACGCCACGATCCTGGGCAAGGTCACCGCGGTCATCCGCCGGGTCTGAGGCCCTGCGCACCGCCCCGCCCCCGGGGCGGTGGATCCACCACCGTTTGAGGCCGAATTCTGGCTCAGACGGTGGCGTAAGCACCGACCCGGGGGCGGGCGCGGGGTGGGGAGGCGGTCAGCTGGCGTGGGCCTGGCGGGCTTCCCAGGCGCTGGAGACCATGTCGGCCACCGAGTGGCGCATGGTCCAGTCCAGGTCGCGGGACGCCAGCTCGCCCGAGGCGACGATGCGCGCGGGGTCGCCCGGACGCCGCTCGGTGATCTCGGGCTCGAACGCGATGCCGGTCGCGTCGGCGACGGCGGTCATGATCTCGCGGACGGAGACGCCGTCGCCGCTGCCGAGGTTGTAGACCGGTTCCAACGTCTCGCCGACGAGCAGCTTCTGCGCCGCGACGACGTGGGCGTCGGCCAGATCTGCGACGTGGATGTAGTCGCGGACGCACGTGCCGTCGGGGGTCGGGTAGTCGTTGCCGTTGATGCGCGGCGTGCGCCCATCGAGCAGCGCCTCGATGACCAGCGGGAACAGATTGTGGGGGCTCGTGTCGTAGAGGTCCGGCACCGCGGAGCCGACGACGTTGAAGTAGCGCAGCGACGTGTGGTGCAAGGGGAACGCCCGGGCGGCATCGCGCAGCAGCCACTCCCCGATCAGCTTGCTCTCACCGTAGGGCGACTCGGGCGCGGTCGGCGTCTGCTCGGTGACCAGCTCGACGTCGGGGGTCCCGTAGACCGCGGCGCTCGAGGAGAAGACGATCTTGTCGACGTCCGCCTCGTGCATGGCCTGCAGCAGGCTGACCGTGCCCTGGACGTTCTGCTCGTACGTGTGCAGCGGACGCTGCACCGAGACGCCCGCGTACTTGAATCCCGCGAGGTGGACGACCGCGTCGACGTCGTGCTCGACCATGGCCTTGGCGACGACGGTGGTGTCCAGGATGTTGTGGTCGATCAGCACGACGTCCTCGGGTACGAACTCGCGGTGACCGCTGGAGAAGTCGTCCACGACCACGCAGTCCAGGCCGGCGAGCCGGAACGCGCGGACGATGTGTGAGCCGATGTAGCCGGCGCCGCCGGTGACCAGGACTGTCATGTCACCACCCTCTCAGGTTCGCGGTCAGCCCTTGAAGCGCAGGGTGCCGACGTTGTAGCCGCGGCCGGCCTTCACGGTGATCGAGTGGCGGCCGCTGAACGTGCGCCCGATGCCGCGCCACGAGTCGGAGTTGACCGAGATCGTCCACTTGCCCGACGGCAGACCGGCGACGTAGAAGACGCCCTTGCTGTCGGTGATGTCGGTGCGGATCACGCGGGTGCCGGCCGAGGACGAGAGGCGGACCATGATCTCCTTGTTGGTCTTGCCCTTCGCGCGGGTGACCCGGCCCTTGACGACCGCTCCGATCGGGTTGCGGCTCGTCTTCTTGGTGACCGTGCGGCCCGTGCCGGAGATGTCCATCGTGTTGACGGTGCCCGCGCCGTGCGCCTTGCAGTAGCCGCGGTACATCCAGCCCTTGTAGCCCCGGACGATCTTGTTCTGCTCCGCGCCCGTGGCGGGGTTGGGCTGGACGGTGCGCGCGATGCGCTCGAAGCCGCCGTTGGCGTTGCCGGACAGGTCGCGCAGGCGCTTGAACGCCTTCCACTTCTCCGAGCCGCGGTCCAGGCCCTTGAAGTACAGGCTGTTGTCCTTGAACTTGCTCGGGTACCAGTCCGAGCAGCCGGTGCGCCGGCCCACCTCGACCCAGTAGCGTCCCGGGGCGAGGTTCTTGAACGTCCGGTTGCCCGATGCCGACGCCTGTCCCTCGGCCACGACGGGCGCGTCGAGCACCGGGACGTTGGGGACCTTCTCGCGCAGCCGGATCCAGCGGTCGCCCTGACCGGTGGGCTTGTACCTGGGCGAGAACGATGCGCTGACCTTGACGGTGTTGTTGCTCTGCGAGGCGCCGAGCGTCTTGCCCACGACCGGCGCGGTCAAGGTGATGAGGTTGGCACGGGACCGCTTGTAGTTGGTCGCGTCGTGGCAGCTGCCGTAGCGGGTGCTGTCCTTGCCGTACCAGGCCTGGGTCTTGCTGTTGCGCGCGCCGACCATGTAGCGGTTGTTGCCCGACGACGTCATCGGCAGGAACGTCACGGCGTACGCACCGCTGCCGGACGCCTCGGTGCGGCCGAACACGTTGGCGCAGTACGGGAGGTCGAGCTCGCGCGTGACGACCGTGCCGCCACTGTAGGTGGCCGGCGGCGAGGCGACCGTGACGTCGGCTCCCGCGGCGGTCGTGCCCGAGATCGAGCCGTAGCGGAAGTCCGCCACGAAGTCCTTGGTCTTGGTGGCCTGGACCGCCATCGCCTCGCGCAGGTGCGCGCCGCCGCCCGTGGGCTTGCCGTCCTTGCCGCGCCAGTACCAGGAGCGGCGGATGCCGTCCTGGTCCTTGCCGCTGATCCGGAGCCGGTACGCGGTGCTGGGCGAGTTGGCGGCGCCCAGGTTGACCGCCAGTGAGAAGCGCCCGCCGTTGCCGCTGATGTCCTGGCCCTTGACGAGCTGGGTGTTGCCTCCGCGCAGCAGCTTGACCAGGTCGACGCGGATGTCCGAGGCCAGCACGGGGCCGTAGCCGGTGACCCGTCCGGTGATCTGCTGGCGCGAGACGAGCGTCTCGGTGGTGATCTTCTTGTAGTAGTGCGTGGTGTTGCGGGGCTTGTCCTCGTCGACCTTGACCGACACGTTGCTGACCGACTTGTAGTCACGCCCTGCGACGGCCGGGGCGTTGTGCGGGTTGACCGGCGCGTTGTTGTGCATCGCGATCGCGATGCGGGTCGTCTTGCCGCCCTTGACCGAATATTTTCGAGTGCGCGGCTTGCCCGTGTCGGCGGTGAACGACACCTTGCCCTTGCACGTGCTCTTGGAGCTGCACTTGACCAGGACGCTGCCGTTGCCGCTCGAGGAGATCGCGATGCGCGAGGACTTGACGTAGAGCTTGTAGCTCGCCGCCTCGGCCGGGGCTGCGGTCAGAAGGGCCGCGATCACTGCTGCTGCAGCTGACGCGATGACGGGTGTGCGCAGTCTCATTCGGATTCCCCGAGAACATGGTTGCGAGCAGTCGGTCCACCGCAGGCTATCAAACTCTCAGGGGGTCTCCCCCCGCCGCGAGATCAGCCCCGGAAGCGCAGCGTTCCCACGCTGTAGGACTTGCCGCGGGAGACGGTCACGGCCTTCTTGCCGTTGAACGTACGCCCGATGCCGCGCCACGAGTCGGTGTTGACCGAGACCGTCCAGCGGCCCGAGGGCAGGCCCACGACCGAGAAACGGCCGCTGCCGTTGGTGATCGTGGTGCGGATGACCCGCTTGCCGTCGGTGGACGACAGGCGCACCATCATCTCCTTGTTGGTACGACCGCCGGTGCGCTTGACGCGCCCGGTGACCGTGGCGCCCTTGGCCGAGGTGACCGAGATGCGCCGCTGGTCCGCGCCGGTGTTTCCCGTGCCGGTGATGTTGACCGTGGTGTAGTTGCCGGCGCCGCGCGCGCCGCAGACGCCGCGGTACATCCAGCCCGCGTAGCCGGCCGGCTTCTTCTCCTGCGCCTTGCCGGCGGGGTTGGGGCGGGCGTTGCGGGCGATGCCCTCGAAGCCGGAGTTCTTGCCGCCCGACAGCGAGCCGAGCGTGCGGAAGGCCTTCCACTTCTCCGACGAGCGGTCGGCGCCCTTGAAGTACGCGCTGTTGTTGGGGTAGCGGCTCGGGTACCAGTCCGAGCAGCCCGTGCGGCGACCGATCTCGACCCAGTACTTGCCCGGAGGCACGTTGCTGAACAAGCCGTTGCCCGCGGACGTCGCCTGGCGCTCGGCGACGACGGGGGCGTCGAGGATCGGGACCTTCGGGACCTTCTCGCGCAGGCGGAGCCAGCGGTCACCCTGGGCGGTGGGCTTGAAGCCCGAGAACTTGCCGTCGACGTACAGCTCGTTGTTGTTGCCGCTCACGCTGGCGTCGCGCACGGCCGGGCCGGAGCCGTTGACCGCGATGAGGTTGCTGCGGGAGTACGTGTAGTCCTGCACGTCGAAGCAGCTGCCGAAGCGCTCGCTGGTGCTGCCGTACCAGGCGTCGACCGAGCCCTTGCGGGCCGAGATCATGTAGCGCTTGTCGCCTGCGGTGCTGTTGTACGGCAGGAAGTCGATGCGGTAGCGGCCGCCCTTGGCCTTGGTCTCGCCGAAGACGTTGGCGCAGCCGACGTAGTCGAGCTCGCGACGGACGGTCGCGCCGCTGAAGCTGCGGGGCTGGCCGACGGCGGTGATGCTCGTGCCGTCCGAGGCCGCGCCGGCGATCGAGGAGTAGCGGAAGTCCGCGTCGAAGTTGCTGTTCTTGGTGGCCTGGATCGGGGTCGCCTCGTTGATGTAGCGACCGCCGCCGGTGAACTTGCCGTCGGCGCCGCGCCAGAACCAGGCCCGGGCGATGCCGTCCTGGTCCTTGCCCGTGATGCGCAGCCGGTACGTCGCGGAGGGCGAGTTGTTGGCGCCCAGCGGGACCGTGAACGCGTAGCCGTCGCTCAGGTCGTTGTCGAACTTCTTGACCAGGGTGTTGCCGCCGCGCACGACCGTGAGCAGCTCGACGCGCAGCTGGCTCACGGTGCTGCCGGCGACGCCGGCGGCGGTGCCGGTGATCTGCTGGCTGGACTTGCGGGTCTCGGTCGTGACCTTGTGGTCGTGCGTCTTCTTCTTGGGCGACGTCTCGGCGACGCGCAGCGTCACGCCCGTCTTGCGCTTGTACTCGCCGTTGACGGACTCGCCGTTGAACGGGTTGGCGGCCGCGCTGTCGTTGAGCGCGACTGCCTCGTAGGTCGTCTTCTTGCCCGGGACGCTGTAGCTCGTGGTCTTGGTCGACCCGAGGAAGCGGAGCTTGCCCTTGCAGGTGCTCTTGGTGCGGCACTGGATGGCGACCTTGCCCGTGCCCTTGGACGAGATCGCGATGCTCTTGGACTTGAGCGTTGCGCTGTTGCTCGCCGCCTCCGCGGGGCTCGCGATGAGCAGCCCGCCGACGAGCGCCGTGAGCGCAGGGGCGAGCAGGATGATGCGGTGCTTCATGAAATCCCCGGGACTTTTGTAGGTGGGCAGCCTGAGCACGGTATCAGTGCACGCCTGTCACCGAGGCATTTGCGGCATCATCGAGACGTCGCAGTGCCCCGAGGGCGACCTCGCGGTCGGTCGTGCGCCACATGTCGGGCAGTGACGCGGCCAGGAACGCGCCGTAGCGCGCCGTGACGATCCGGGGATCGAGGATCGCGACGACCCCCTTGTCGGTCGAGCGCCGGATCAGGCGCCCGGTGCCCTGCGCGAGCAGGAGTGCCGCGTGATTGGCCGCGACGGTCATGAAGCCGTTGCCGCCGCGCTTCTCCACGAGGCGCTGCCGCGCGCTCATCAACGGATCGTCCGGGCGCGGGAACGGGATGCGGTCGATGATCACGAGCTGACAGGTGTCGCCCGGCAGGTCGACGCCCTGCCACAGGCTCAGCGTGCCGAACAGGCAGGTGCTGGGCGTCTCGGCGAACCGGCGCGCGAGCTCGGGCAGCTGGGCGTCGCCCTGGCACCAGATGTCGATGTCGGGCAGCCGCTCGCGGACCTCCTCGGCGGCCTTCTCGGCACCGCGACGCGACGAGAACAGGCCGAGCGTACGTCCGCCCGCGGCCTCGATCAGCGCGGTGATCTCGGCCAGCTGGGCCTCTTCGAGACCGTCGCGGCCGGGTGCCGGCAGGTCGCGGGCGACGTAGAGGACGCCCTGCTTGCGATAGTCGAACGGCGAGCCGACGTCGAGCGCCGACCACGGCGGATCGTCTCCCCACAGGCCGAGCGAGCGGGCGACGGGCTCGAAGCCGCCGCCGAGCTTGAGCGTCGCGCTGGTGAGGATCACGGTCTTGTCGCCGAAGAGCTTGTCGCGCAGGGCCCCCGAGACATCGATCGGGGCGATGTGGAGCTGCTTCTCGCCGCGACGGTTGTCGGTGACCCAGAGCACCTCGGTCTCGCCCTTGGCGGCCATGCGCTCGGCGATCTTGCGGACGTCGTCGACCATGCCGCGGGCCTGCAGCTTGGCGGCGTCGGGCTCCCCCTTGTCCTTCTCCTTGGGGAACGCGGACAGGCACGCACGCGCGTTGTCGCGCACGAACGCCAGCACCTCCTGCAGCGGCTGGGGCGGCACGTCGACACGGCCCTCCTCGGTCCGCGCGAGGACGTCGGCGAGGGCGTCGGCGGCATCGGACAGGTCATCGGCCTCGGGGCCGTCCACCTGCGCGCGGGCCCGCCGGGCGGCGCGCTCGACGATCGACGGGTCGAGCTCGTCGGTCGAGGCCTGGGTCACCCGGGCGGCGAGCTCGTGGGCCTCGTCGACGACCACGGCGTCGTACTCGGGCAGCATCGGCACTCCCTCGATCGCGTCGATCGCCAGCAGGGCGTGGTTGGTGACGACGACCTGGGCGGTCTGCGCGTCCTCGCGCGCCAGCTCCGCGAAGCACTGGAGCGCATGGGCACACCGAGAGGCGCCGAGGCACTCGCGGTGGTTGACGCTGACCTGGCGCCACGCGCGCTCGGTGTGGGAGGGGGCGGAGTCGCGATCGCCGACGTGGCTGCCCGTTGCCTGCTCCTCGGCCCACTCGCGCAGCTCGAGGACCTCGGCACCGAGCGATCCGTCGGGGACGTCGATCAGCGTGCCCTGGTCGTCAGGGGCTCCCTCGCGCACGCGGTGCAGGCACGCGTAGTTGCTGCGGCCCTTGACCACCGCGTGGTGCGGCACCTTGTCGAGGGTTGCCCGGGCCGCCTCCTTGAGCGCGGGGATGTCGCGCTCGACCAGCTGGTGCTGCAGGTTGAGCGTCGCGGTGGCGACGACGACCCGCTTGCCGTGCAGGAGGCTCGGCACGAGATAGCCCAGCGACTTGCCGGTGCCCGTGCCGGCCTGGACCAGCAGGTGCTCGCGACTGTCGAGCGCCTTCTTGACCGCCTCGGCCATCTCGATCTGGCCGGGGCGGTCGGCGCCTCCGACCGCCTCGACCGCGGCGTGGAGGACGTCACGGATGTCGGCGGAGGGCATGCCTTGAGGTTATCTGCGTGACCCGCAGATCAGACAATCTGCGTCCACAGCCCTCGGTCAGCGGGCGTACGGCTCGAGCTCGGCGGCCAGGCTCCCGTTGACCCGACCGACGACGTGGGTGCCCTCGGCCTCGTGGTCGAGCGTGTCGATCTCACCACCGGTGTGGATCTGGTTGAGCAGATCGCCCCGCGAGTAGGGCAGCAGCACGTCGACCTGGACCGCGGGCTGCGGGAGATCGGCCTCGATCGCGCTGAGCAGCTCGTCGATCCCCTCCCCCGTACGGGCGCTGACCACGACGGCGTGCGGCTCACGTGCGAGCAGCTGCTTGACGACCAGCGGATCGGCGGCATCGGCCTTGTTGATCACGAGGATCTCGGGCAGCTCGCCCGCCCCGGCCTCCATGATCACCTGGCGCACGGCCGCGATCTGTCCCTCGGGGTCGGGGTCCGAGCCGTCCACGACGTGCAGGATGAGATCGGACTCGGCCACCTCCTCGAGCGTCGAGCGGAAGGCCTCGACGAGCTGGTGGGGCAGGTTGCGGACCAGACCGACCGTGTCCGAGAGCGTGTAGACGCGCCCGTCGGAGGTCTGCGTACGCCGCGTGGTCGGGTCGAGGGTTGCGAACAGGGCGTTCTCGACCAGCACCCCCGCGTCGGTCAGCCGGTTGAGCAGGCTGGACTTGCCGGCGTTGGTGTAGCCCGCGATCGCCACCGACGGGATCTCGTGCCGCTGGCGGTTGCCCTTCTTGGTCTCGCGGGCCTTGCCGAGCTCCTTGAGCTCGCGGCGCAGCTTGGTCATCTTCATCTGGATGCGACGACGATCGGTCTCGAGCTTCGTCTCACCGGGACCACGACCGCCGATGCCCTCGCCACCTGCGGCCTGTCCGCCCGCCTGGCGCGAGAGGTTGCCGCCCCAGCCGCGCAGACGCTGCGTCTGGTACTGCAGCTGGGCGAGCTCGACCTGCGCCTTGCCCTCCTTGCTCTTGGCGTGCTGGGCGAAGATGTCGAGGATCAGCGCGGTCCGGTCGACGACCTTGACCTTGCAGCGGTCCTCGAGGTTGCGCAGCTGGCTGGGCGCCAGCGCACCGTCACAGATGATCGTGTCGGCGCCGGTCGCCTCGACGGCCGCGCGGAGGTCCTCGACCTTGCCCGAGCCGATGTACGTCGCGGGGTCGGGCTTCTGCCGGCGCTGGATGAGGGCGTCGAGCACCTCGGAGCCGGCCGTCTCGGCGAGCAGCTTGAGCTCGGCCATCGAGTTCTCGGCGTCCTCGGCCGTCCCCTCGGTCCACACACCGACCAGGACCACGCGCTCGAGGCGCAGCTGGCGGTACTCGACCTCGGTGATGTCCTCGAGCTCGGTGCGCAGGTTGGCCACCCGCCGCAGCGAGTTGCGCTCCTCGAGGTCGAGCCCGTCGACGCCTTGCGCCTGGGCCGGCCCGTTCACTGAGTCAGTTGACGTGTCTGTCATGCAGTCCAATCCATGGTGCCCCGCGCGACGATCTCGGCGGGACCGGTGAGAACGATGTGGTCATCTGCGCCCCACGCGACGTGCACGGTGCCGCCGGGGACGTCGACCCGGTAGGTGCTGGGTCGCTCGGCTCCGTCGGCCACCGCGGTGGCCACGGCCACGGCGCAGGCGCCGGTGCCGCAAGAACGCGTCTCCCCCGAGCCTCGTTCGTGCACACGCATCGCCACGTGGCGCTCGCCCTCACGGACGACGAACTCGATGTTGACGCCTTCGGGATAGATCGACGTGTCGTAGTCGGGCTCGGTCAGCAGGGCGCCGGCGTCGCCCAGCCGATCGACGAAGGCGACAGCATGGGGGTTACCTGTCCTAACATCCTGCGCCTCCCACGTGTTCCCGTGGGCGCTCACCTTGGAGACCCCCTGCACATGGGGGACGCCCATGTCGACCGAGATGAGCGGTCCGCCGGGCGAGGAGGTGTCGAACGTGACGATCTTGTCGCCGTCGCGCGTGCCCACCACGAACGGAGCGGACGGATCGGCGAGCCCCTCCTGCACGAGGTGGAGCGCGAAGACCCGCACGCCGTTGCCGCACATCTCGCTGATCGACCCGTCGGCGTTGCGGTAGTCCATGAACCACTCACCGGCCGACTCGACGTCCGGCAGCGCCGCGGAGCGGATCACGCGCAGCACACCGTCGGCGCCGATGCCGCGGCGGCGGTGGCACAGAGCGGCCACGAAGGACGCGTCGAGGTCGCCGTGGAGCGTGCCGTCATGGTCCGGGAGCAGCACGAAGTCGTTCTCGGTGCCGTGCCCCTTGAGCCATGGAAAAGACATGGCCTTGAGTCTACTCGTCCGCGGGGACGCCCACGTGATGCAGCGCACGATCCACCAGGTCCTCGGCGTCGTACGGCAGCCAGTGGATGCGCGGGTCCTTGCGGAAGAGCCGGTCCTGGCGGCGGGCGAACTTGCGGGTGCCGGTCACGGTGGCCTCGCGGGCCTCCTCCTCTGTCATCTCCCCACGCAGGAAGGCCAGGATCTGCTGGTAGCCGAGGGCACGGGACGCGGTCCGGCTCTCCTCCAGGCCGAGCGGCAGCAGTCGGCGCACCTCCTCGACGAAGCCGTCGGCCCACATCTGGTCGACCCGCTGCGCGAGGCGTACGTCCAGGACCTCGCGCGGCACGTCGAGGCCGAGCATCACGAGCCCCGCATAGATCGAGTCGTGCCCGGGCATCGTGGCGCGGAACGGCTCGCCGGTCAGCTCGATGACCTCGAGCGCCCGCACGAGGCGGCGGTCGTTGGACGGCTGGATCTGCGCCGCGGCCGCCGGGTCCCGCCGGGTGAGCTCGGCGTGCAGGGCGTCGGCTC
Organism: Aeromicrobium sp. S22; assembly: GCF_009661045.1. NCBI lineage: Bacteria > Bacillati > Actinomycetota > Actinomycetes > Propionibacteriales > Nocardioidaceae > Aeromicrobium > Aeromicrobium sp. S22. Next base: position 1,502,449 of record NZ_WJWV01000001.1, on the reverse strand, counting down.
CACGGGACCGGAGCTCGGCGGCCCAGCGCTCGCGCACCGCGGGGTCCGTCCCGGGGAACTCGAGCCGGTCGAGCACCGCGCGGACGTACAACGCCGAGCCCCCGACGAGCACCGGCGTGACGCCACGTGCGTGGCAGTCGTCGATGACGGCCCGCGCCCACGACTGGAACTCCGCGACGCTGGCGGCCTCCGCGACGTCCAGGACGTCGAACAGATGGTGCACGACGCCCCCGCGCTCGGCCTCGGTCGGCTTGGCCGAGCCGATGTCCATGCCGCGGTAGAGCTGCATCGAGTCGACGTTGACGACCTCGGCGTGGCCGAGCCGCCGGGCGATCTCGACCGCGAGCGACGACTTGCCGGACGCCGTCGGGCCGACGACGGCGACGACGCGGTGAGGCACGGGCATACCGGAATTCTCGCAGTAGGCTGACGGTCAACGAGGGGCGGTCGCACCCGTCCCTTCTCTCTCGGACACCAGGAGCGCACCCATGGGATTTCTCGACAAGCTGACCAAGCGAGCGCCCGAGCTCAGGGAGAAGGCGGCCGACCTCGCCGCGACGCATCACGACAAGATCGAGCAGGGCATCGACAAGGCCGCGGACCTCGCGGACCGCGCGACCAAGGGCAAGCACACGAGCAAGGTCGACGGCGCCGCGGCGAAGGCCAAGGAAGCCGCCGACAAGCTCGGCGAGGGCCGCCAGCAGTAGCTACAGCACCCAGTCGGCCACGAGGTAGCCGACTCCGAGCGGTGCGGCGTCGAAGCGCAGGCGGGCGGTGACGTCGGCGCCCTTCGTGAGCTCCCCCAGCGTCCGCAGGGCCGGCACCCCGCCGGCGGCGAGTTCCTCGGCGAGGCCGAGATCGAGCGCCGTGAGCGCCTCGGGGTCGCCCGCCGCGAGCGCCGCCGCGATCGAGGCGTCGAAGCCCTCGGCGCGCTCGTCCAGGAAGCCGGGGGCCTGCAGGCTCCGCTTCGCGCTGCCGTCGGCCATCACGAGCAGTGCGACGCGCCCGTCGACGTCGGGCCGGCCCGTCGAGTACGTCCGCGGGCCGGCCCAGCCCGCGCGGTCCAGCAGCCAGGCACCGATCGTCAAGCTGAGCGGCAGCACCGTGGTGGGACCGCCGGCGTGGACGGCGGCACCGTACGCCGCGAGGGAGCCTCCGGCGTCCTCGTCGAGTTCATCGGCGGAGGGGCCAGGGCCGAGGACGACGACGCGCTCGGGCGCCACGTCCAGCAGGGCACGCACGGCCTCGTCGGCGGCCCGGCGGACGGGGCCCAGCTCGGCGTCCGTGCCGGGGCTGACCTCGGGGACCAGCGCCGGCGGGTGAGGGCACACGGCAGCGGCGAGGATCACCTGGCGAGCCTAGACCAGGGCACCACGGCGAGCCCCGCGACCACGGACAGGCCGTCGTCCGTCCGGCATGACACGATGAGCCGGTGCCGGACACCGAGGAGCTGCCGCCGTACCCGCCGGCACGCGATGCGTGGCAGTTCCCGCCGCCCCCCGTCCACCGCAGGTGGAAGTGGGTCGCGATCTCGGCCGGCGCACTCGCCCTCGCCGCCGCGGTCTTCCTCATCACCGCCGTGGTCGAGCTCGAGGGCCGCGACGCCCCGGGCCTGATCGAGGACGAGGAGCTCGTGTCCATCATCGACCGCGAGTGCGAGCTCATGAGCTCGACGGTGGCCTCGATGCCGGTCACTGGCACCCCGCGCGAGCAGGGGCAGACGATCATCGACCAGAACCTCGCGATCAGCCGCATGCTGAGCGCGATCGAGGGTCGCGCCGGCGACCGCATCGACGCCGACCGTCCGGCCCGGATGTGGCTCGACGACTGGACCACGCTCGTCGACGCCCGCAACAGGTACGTGCTCGCGGAGCTCGAGGACGGCTCCGCCCGGTTCCGGGTGCCGCGGGACCCCGACGGCCATCCCCTCCCCGAGCGGATGAACGACGCCTTCCTCGACGACGGGACCTGCGCGGTGCCGAAGGCCCTGCTCTCCCCGTATCCGGCCGGCCGGACCGCAGACGTCTGAGCCTAGGAGGTCGGCTCGGTCACCGCGACCAGCAGCGTGGGCAGCGTGATCTTCAGGAGCTCGAGGTCGATCGGACGGTCCTCGAGCAACGACTCGCGCAGCGCGGCGTCATAGGTGCCCATGAGGATCGACGCGACGTGTGACAGGTCGACCGTCAGCCGCAGCCCCAGTGCCTCGAGCGCGGACGCCATGAAGCTCTCGAAGTCGGCCCGCACCCGCCGCGAGGCCGCCACGAACTCGCGCCCCACCGCGTCGTCGCGGACGCCGCGCAGCTCGAACTCGGCGTGGACGAGATACCACTCGCGGTCGTGCTGCTGGCCGACCAGGAAGCGATCCATGATGACCGCGACGGCGTCGAGCGTGTCGAGGCCCTCGAACGAGGCGGGGTCGGCGGCCTCGCGCAGCGCCGCGAGCATCAGCTCTCGCTCGCGACCGAACAGCGCCAGGACCAGCTCGTCCTTGCTGGAGAAGTTGGAGTAGAACGCCCCGCGGGTGAATCCGGCCTGGTCGCAGATGTGCTCGACCGAGGCGCCCTGGATGCCCTCCCGGGCCAGCACCGTCCGGGCCGCGTCGAGAAGTCGCTCGCGCGTCGCAGCCCGCCGACGCACCGGGCGATCGATCGCCGTCTTCGCCATGGCACCTTCCTGTGTCGCGCCACCATCCTGTGTGACGCACAAGTCTACTCGATACATTGACGCACTGGATACACAAACGTATCGTCAAGTCGTGTCCACCTCCCTGTACGCCCTGGGCCGCTGGGCCTTTCGCCACCCCCGTCGCGTGCTCGGCGCATGGCTGGTGATCCTGCTCGTGACCGGCGTGGCCGCGCTGGGCCTCGGCGGCGGCACCAAGAACCAGTTCGACATCCCCGGCACCGAGTCGCAGGAGGCGATCGACGCGCTGGGCAGGACGTTCCCCGAGCTCAGCGGCGCCTCGGCCTACCTGGTCGTCGTCGCGCCCGACGGCCGGACCGTGGACGATCAACGCACCCGTCGCCTCGTCGACGACGCGATCGCCGGGATGTCGAAGGTCCCCGGCGTGTCCGAGGTCGTCTCCCCGTACGCCCGGACGAACAAGATCGGCGTCTCCGAGGACCGGGCCGCCGCCCAGGTGCAGGTGCAGTTCGACCGCGACCTCACCGAGGTCACGTCCGCGGACCGCGCGCAGCTCATGGACACCGGGGACGCGCTGAAGAAGGCCGGCTACACGACCGCGTTCGGCGGCGACGTCTTCGCCAGCACCGGTCCCCAGCTCTCGATCATCGAGGTCGTCGGCGTCGTCGTGGCGTTCATCGTCCTGTACGTCATGTTCCGCTCGCTGCGCGCTGCCGTCATGCCAATCGTGACCGCGCTGCTCGGCGTGCTCGTGACGATGGCGATCACGATCGCCGCGACCGGCTTCGTCACGATCTCGTCCACCGCTCCCCTGCTCGCGCTGATGATCGGCCTCGCGGTGGGCATCGACTACGCGCTGTTCATCGTGTCCCGGCACCGCGAGCAGCTCGCGGAAGGGCTCGAGCCCGAGGAGGCAGCGGCCCGGTCGGTCGCGACCGCGGGCTCGGCCGTCGTCTTCGCCGGTGTCACGGTCGTCATCGCCCTGCTGGGCCTGTCGATCGCCCGCATCCCGTTCCTCACGATCATGGGCGCCGTCGCCGCGCTCTCGGTCGTCATCGCGGTGGCCGTCGCCCTGACCGTGCTGCCTGCCCTGCTCGGACGGGCCGGGCACCGCCTGACGCCCGACGCCGAGCACCCGACGGGAGGGTTCTCCCGGCGGTGGGTCGAGGTGACGACCCGCTTCCCACTGATCGCGATCGTCCTCGTCGTGGTCGGGCTCGCGATCGTCACGATCCCGTCCAAGGACCTGAAGCTGGCCCTGCCCGACAACGGCACGGCACCGGCGGGCAGCACCCAGCGCGTCGCGTACGACCTGGTGGACGAGCACTTCGGCCCCGGCTACAACGGACCGCTGCTGGTCAGCATCGACATCATCGCCACGACCGATCCCGTGGGCGTTGTCGAGGCCATCGCGGACGACCTGCGCGGGCTGGACGGCGTCGAGGGCATCGGCCTGGCCACCCCGAACCGTACGGCCGACACGGGCATCGTCCAGGTGATCCCCTCGACCGGTGCGACCGACGAGCGCACCACCGACCTGGTCCGGGAGATCCGCGAGCGCGAGGCCGGCTGGCAGGACCGATACGGCGTCCCGGTCTCCGTGACCGGCCTGACCGCGGGCGGCATCGACGTCTCGGACCGCCTGCAGGAGGCGCTGCTGCCGTTCGGCGTCGTGGTGGTGGGCCTCTCGGTGCTGCTGCTCATGATCGTGTTCCGCTCGATCGTGGTCCCGCTCAAGGCGACGCTGGGATTCTTGTTGTCCACCGGCGCCTCGTTCGGGGCGGTGGTCGCGGTCTTCCAGTGGGGCTGGCTGAGCCAGCTGGTTCACCTGGACCAGACCGGCCCGCTGATCAGCTTCCTGCCGATCATCCTCATGGCGGTGCTGTTCGGGCTGTCGATGGACTACGAGGTCTTCCTCATGGCCCGCATGAAGGAGGAGTACGTCCGCTCCCGCGACCCGCACCGCGCGATCGCCGACGGGTTCGTCGGCAGCTCCCGGGTCGTGACGGCTGCGGCCGTGATCATGCTGGCGGTGTTCGCAGCGTTCGTGCCCGAGGGCGATCCCAACATCAAGCCGATCGCTTTCGCCCTCGCGATCGGGGTCTTCGTCGACGCCTTCCTCATCCGCATGCTCTTCGCCCCCGCGGTGCTCGAGCTGTTCGGTCGGCGGGCGTGGACGCTGCCCGGATGGCTCGACCGACGGCTGCCCCACATCGACGTCGAAGGTGAGGCGCTGCACCGGCAGGTCGAGCTGCAGGCGTGGCCCCGTCCCGGATCGACGGCCGCGATCACCGCGGCCGGGCTGACGACGTCCGGGCCCGAGGGGCCGGTCCTCAACGACGTGTCGGTCGAGGTCGAGCGCGGCGACTGGCTCGTCGTGCACGGCAGCGACGGTGCGGGCAAGACGGCGCTGCTGCTGACGTTCGCCGGACGCATGCCCTTCGACAGCGGTCGCCTGCGGGTCGACGGTCATCTCCTGCCGCAGGAGTCAGCCGCAGTGCGCCGCAGCGTCTCCCTCGCCGAGCTGGCCGGCTTCAACGACCTCGACGACAACCTGACGGTCGACCAGCACATCGCCGAACGGCTCTCGATCCGGTCGTTCGGGCTGTGGGTCAGCCGTCGCCGGGTGGCCCCGGTGCGCGCCGAGCTCCGCCACGCCCTCGAGCGCGCGTACGAGGACGCCGGGCTGCCGTGCACGCCCGTCGAGGGCAATGCCCTGGTCTCGTCGTTGTCGCGCCTCGAGCGCAAGCTGCTGGGCGTCGTGCTGGCCCTGACCGAGGACCCCCGCATCGTGGTGGTCGACGACGCGGACGACGTGCGCGCGGCCGAGCACGTCGACCTGCTGTGGTCTGCGCTCGCGTGGCTGCTGGAGGACCGCGACGTCACGCTCGTCGCGAGCGTCCAGTCCGCGTCCTCGGCGCCCCCTCCTTCCGACCGGCTCCACCATCTGGAGCTGGACACCTCCCGCACCCCCCACGAGTTGATGCTCTGATGATTCCCTCTCCCCCGCTGCCCTGGTTCGAGCTCGCCCGGTTCCGCCGCAGTCGGCTGACGCGCGCCGCCGTGCTCGCGGTGATGCTCGTGCCCCTGTTCTACGGCGCGATGTACGTCTGGGCCAACATCAACCCCACCGGGCACCTCGACCAGGTCAAGGCCGCCGTGGTCAACGAGGACGAGCTCGTCGAGATCACCGGCCGCGACGGCGAGAAGCAGCCCGTCGCGATCGGTCGCCAGCTGGCCGGCAACCTGGTCAGCGACGACGGCGACGACAACTACGACTGGGTGCTGACCGACGGCAAGGACGCCCGGCAGGGGCTCGCGGACGGCACCTACAAGGCGGTCCTGACGATCCCCGCCAACCTGTCGAAGGCGGCGACCTCGACGAGTGGCGACCCGGCGAAGGCGATCCAGGGCCGGCTCGACCTGCAGACCAACGACGCGGTCAACTACATCAACGGCACGATCGCGCAGACGATCCTGCGTGCCGCCAAGGGCGCACTGAACGCGCAGGTCACCGAGACGTACCTCGACAACGTCTATCTCAGCTTCACCGACATCAAGGGGGCGCTCGACGACGCCGCCGACGGCTCCGACCGACTGGCGGACGGCGCCGTGCAGCTGCGCGACGGAACGGCCGAGCTCGGTGACGGTGCGGACCAGCTCTCGGACGGGGCCGGCCGGCTCGCCGACGGAGCCGGACAGCTGGACGACGGCGCGGCGACGCTCGCCGACGGCCTCGACCAGCTCGACTCCCGGACGTCCGCCCTGCCTGCGCAGACCCGGCGGCTCGCCGACGGTGCCCGTCAGGTGGCCGACGGCAACGCCGAGCTCAACGACACCGTGCAGCAGGTCACCCGCGACCTGCTCGGTGCCAGCGAGGACGCCAACGCCGACATCGACGAGCTCGCCAAGAGCCTCGGAACGATCGCCGAGCAGTGCGAGGCCGCGCAGCCGGTGGGGGTCGACTGCAGCCTGCTGCGCCAGGCGGCGGGCCGCTCGGGCGAGCTCAAGGAGCTCGTCGGCGGGATCCGCGGGCAGGCCGAGGAGCTCAGCGCCGGCACGAAGCAGCTCGCCCAGGGCTCGGAGCAGGTCGCGGACGGCAACGCCGAGCTGGCCCGGGCCGTCCCCCCGCTGGTCGAGGCGATCGGCCAGGCGTCCGACGGCGCCGGCCGCCTGGCGAGCGCGACCGGCCAGCTCAGCGACGGAGCCGATGAGCTCGGCACCGGCGCCGGCCAGCTGGCGGCGGGCGCGGGACGGCTCTCCGGCGGAGCGGACGATCTCGCCACCGGCGCGCTCGAGCTGACCAACGGGCTCCGCGACGGCAGCAAGCAGGTGCCCGACTACGACGAGTCGGAGCGCGAGACCTTGGCCAAGACCGCCGCGACCCCCATCCAGGACGCTGCCGAGCGGGTCAACGGGGTCAAGAACTACGGCGAGGCGCTCGCGCCGTACTTCATCTCACTGGCCCTCTGGGTCGGAGCGATGGCGATCTACCTGCTGCTGCGGCCGCTCTCGGCTCGCGCAATCGCATCCAGCGCGGGTAGCGTCCGCACGGCGCTCGCCGGCTACGTGCCGGGCCTCGTGATCTCGGTGGTGCAGGTCGGGCTGCTGCTCGCGGTGCTGCAGGGCTTCCTCGACCTCCGGCCGGCGAACCAGTGGCTCCTCGTCGGCATCGCGCTCGCGACAGGCGCGGTCTTCACGGCGATCAACCAGATGTTCATTGCCCTCTTCGGCGCGGCCGGACGCTTCGTCGCGCTGGTGTTCGTCAGCCTGCAGCTGACGTCGGCCGGCGGCACCTATCCGATCGAGACGTCGCCGCCGTTCTTCAACGTGCTGCACGACCTGCTGCCGATGACGTACGCGGTGCACGGTCTGCGTGCGGCGCTGGCGGGCGGCACCGACGGCGTGGTGCGAGACGTCGTCGTCCTGGGCCTGTTCACCGTGCTGGCGCTGTCGGTCACGGTCGTGGCGGCGCGGCGGAAGCAGACGGTGACGATCGCCCGACTGCACCCCACGTTGGTGGTCTAGCAGGCGTCCACGATGTCGCTCAGCCCAGCGCCTGGGCCTGCACGCCGCGGACCAACGGCGCCACCGGCGAGAACAGCAGCGCCTCGGGCAGGACCAGCAGGACGTCGCGGCGACCCGAGAGGCGGACGAGACCGTCCCGCGCCGCGGTGCGCAGGTCGAGCAGGCCCTCCCACACCTGGTACAGGACGCCGAGTGGTGCCTCGACGAGGACGTCGACGTCGTACCCCGGATCGGTGAAGCACAGCGAGACGTCTCCGCGATCCACCACGAACCAGAACCGGGTGCGCCGCCCCTCCGACAGGACGACGTGGAGCACCGTCCTGCGCCGCCCCCAGACGTCGGGATCGATGCCCGCCCGGATCCACCACATGAGAACCGTGGGGTCGAGCTCGTCCTCGCGCGGCTCGCCGAACGCCCAGCGGGCTCCCCACTCCGCCAGACCGAAGATGATCGGCCTCAGCTCGTCGCAGGCCTGGGTCGGACGGTAGCGATCGTCCTCATGGACGAGCAGGCCGGCGCGCTCGAGCTGGCCGAGCCGTTTGCTCAGCAGGGCACGGGACATCCCCGGCAGACCGCGAGCCAGCTCGTTGAAGCGGTCCGCGCCGAGCACGAGATCGCGCACCACGAGCAGGGTCCACCGGTCGCCGAGGATCTCCAGCGACCGGGTGATCGGACAGTACTGCCCGTACCGGGACATCTCTCGATGATGCCCTCCCGGGTTCAGTTTGTGAACTAGTCACCGCTCGGCGACCGGAGGACGCTGCGAGGATGACACTCACAGATCCCGTCGTCGCGCAGACGACCACCATCACCGATGACGACGTCCTCTCCCTCGCGACCCAGGTCGGCCGGGAGGCAGCCGCGTACGAGGCCGTCCACGACCACGACGCCACCTTCGTCAGCGAGGCGTACGACCTCATGAAGTCCGTGGGCTACCTCGGCCTGCCGGTCCCCGTCGAGCTCGGCGGCCGCGGCGCCAGCATGCGCCAGATGGTCCTGGCGCAGGAGGAGCTCGGCCGCTGGTCGGGCGCCGCGGCCCTGTCCTCCACGATGCACCTCTACCTCACGTTCGTGCAGCGCTTCCGCCACCGCAAGGGCGCTCCCGACGCCGCCGGCGTCCTGACCAAGGTCGCCCGGGACGGGCTGGTGATGGCGACCAGCGGCGGCTCCGACTGGGTCTCCCCCAGCACCGTCGCGACGCAGGTCGACGGCGGGTACGAGCTGACCGGCCGCAAGGTCTTCTGCAGCCAGGCCCCTGCGGCCGACGTCCTGTCCACGTGCGGGGTGCTCGGGGAGCCGGGGCCGGACGCGACCGTGCTGCACATGGGCGTGCCCATGAGCTCGCCCGGCATCAGCGTCGTCGAGACCTGGGACACGCTCGGCATGCGCGGCACGGCCAGTCACGACATCGTCTTCGACCGGGTGTTCGTGCCGGCCGAGAAGATCGTCGGCACGCGTCCGTACGGCTCGCTGTCCGGTCCGCTGCTGGTCGCGGTCATCCACTTCTGCCCCCTCGGCGGGGCGGCGTACCTCGGCGTCGCGCACGGGGCGCTCGACGAGGCGACACGTGTCGCCCGCTCGCGCGGCGAAGCCACGGCGTCCGCGATCCGCCAGGTCGGGGACATGACCGCGCGGCTGCGGACCGCCCGGTGGGCGTTGCTCGGCGCGGTCGACGAGATGGGCGACGACCCGACCATGGACGAGGCCACCCTGGAGACCGTCCTCACCGCCAAGCGTCAGGCGGTCGTGGAGGCACGCACGATCGCCGACACAGCCCTCGAGGTGGCGGGAGGCGGAGCCTTCTTCCGCTCGTCGCCGCTCGAGCGCGCGTACCGCGACGTCCGCGGCGGACCGTTCCACCCGCTCCCGCCCGAGGCGACCCTCGAGCTGATCGGGCGGCGGGCACTCAGCGACTGACAGGGATCAGACGGCGCACGCGGGGGCCGGCGGCAAGGGCGCGGGGACGCCGAGCGACGGCATGCCGAGACCCACGGAGCGGACCTCGGTGCGACCCTGCCGCGACTCCCACGCATCGCCGGCCTTGGTGCGGCGGAACGAGATCGGCGGCTCGTCGCTGACCAGGTGGTGCGGCGCGGCGTACGTGACGAGGACCCGCACCATGTCGCCCGGGCGCACGTCGTGCTCGCCCGGCACGAAGTGGACGAGCCTGTTGTCGCGAGCGCGTCCGGTCAGCCGGTGCGTCGCGCCGTCCTTCTTGCCCTCGTGGTCGGCCACGAGCAGCTCGACGATGCGGCCCTCCTGCTTCTTCGCCTCGTCCCACGCCACCTGGTTGACGACCTCGATCAGTCGCTCGTACCGCTCCTGCACGACGGCCTTCGGCAGCTGGTCGGGCAAGGTGGCGGCGGGAGTGCCGGGGCGCTGGGAGTACTGGAACGTGAAGGCACTGGTGAACCGGGCCTTGCGCACGACCTCGATCGTCTCGGCGAAGTCCTCCTCGGTCTCGCCCGGGAAGCCCACGATGATGTCGGTCGTGATCGCCGCCTCCGGCATCGCGGCCCGTACCCGGTCGATGATGCCGAGGAACTTCTCCTGGCGGTACGAGCGCCGCATGGCCTTGAGCACGCGGTCCGAGCCCGACTGCAGCGGCATGTGCAGCTGCGGCATGACGTTGGGCGTCTCGGCCATCGCCGCGATGACGTCGTCGGTGAAGTCCTTGGGGTGCGGGCTGGTGAACCGCACCCGCTCGAGCCCTTCGATCTCGCCGCACGCGCGCAACAGCTTGGCGAACGCCTGCCGGTCGCCGAACTCGACGCCGTACGCGTTGACGTTCTGGCCCAGCAGCGTCACCTCGACCACGCCGTCGTCCACGAGCGCCTGCACCTCGGCGAGGATGTCGCCGGGACGGCGGTCCTTCTCCTTGCCGCGCAGGGCCGGGACGATGCAGAACGTGCAGGTGTTGTTGCAGCCCACGCTGATCGAGACCCACGCCGCGAACACCGAGTCGCGCTTGGTGGGCAGGGTCGACGGGAAGACCTCGAGCGACTCGAGGATCTCCACCTGCGACTCCTCGGCGATGCGGGCCCGCTCGAGCAGCACCGGCAGCGAGCCGATGTTGTGGGTGCCGAAGACGACGTCGACGTACGGCGCGCGCTTCGTGATCGTGTCGCGATCCTTTTGGGCGAGGCAGCCACCCACGGCGATCTGCATCCCGGGGTTCTTCTCCTTGACCGACGCGATGTGGCCGAGGTTGCCGTAGAGCTTGTTGTCGGCGTTCTCCCGCACCGCGCACGTGTTGAACACGACGAGGTCGGGTGTCGCACCCTCCTCGGCGCGCACGTAGCCGTCCGTCTCGAGCAGGCCGCCCAGACGCTCGCTGTCGTGGACGTTCATCTGGCAGCCGTAGGTGCGCACTTCATAGGTCTTCGTCATGACTGCTCAATCGTACGTGGAGGTTCGGCCTCCCCTGTCCGGCGGACGCGTCCCCCGGGGGCGCGGTGTTTCTGCCACCGTTTGGACGCGTTCTCGGGGGCCCGGTGTTTCTGCCACCGTTCGGACGCGTCCCCCGGGGGCCCGGTGTTTCTGCCACCGTTTGGACGCGTCCCCCGGGGGCCCGGTGTTTCTGCCACCGTTTGGACGCGTCTTCGGCTCCGTATGGTGGCGGAAACACCGCGCCGGGCGTATTCGGTGGCAGAAACACCGCGCCGATGGAAACCCGATCTCCGCAGGCTCACCGCTCTCGTCAGGACCGGCATCACTGATCGCAGAACGTCGAGCGCAAGGCATCGAGATCCGTGGTGGTCGGACGTTCGGTCTCGACCCTGCTGTCCCGGTCACCGCCGATGAGCCACAGGCCGTCGTCGAGCGCGTCGAGCTCAGCGGTCGTGAACCCGACCGACCCCATGGTGTGGTCGGTGTCCCCGCCCGCGGACACGGAGTACGTCGCCCGCGGGTCCAGGTCCTCCAGGGCATCCTTGACCTCCCAGTCCCCACCGGGATCAGCGGTGTCGAGGACGACGACATCCTGATTGTCGATGTCCGTGATCCACCGTGCGTCGTCGACGCGCTCCCTCGGCCCGTCGGTCCGCAGGGGCCCCGCGTGACTGATGGCGACGCGCTCGAGCGCGGTGTCGTCGCAGCGCATCACCGCCACCAGCAGGTGCCCGTCGCGCTGCGACAACGCCACGATCCCGACCTGCGCGGGACTGCACCCGGACAGCAGCACCATCGCGCCGGCGGCCAGCAGGACTGCCACGACGAGTCGGTCAGCTACGGCCATCACTCCCCCGATACATCGTCGTGGATGCTGAGTTTGCCGGACATCGAGGTCTGGCAGGGCGAGTATGGAGAACTCAGCCACGAACCATCGGGAGACACCATGCTTCGCCAGATCACCACCGCCGTCTGCACCGTCGCGATCGCCGGCGTCGGCGTCGTCGCGGTGACGTCGCCTGCCGAGGCGGCCAACAAGACGTACAAGAACTGCAAGGCCCTGAACAAGGACTACAAGCACGGCGTGGGCAAGCCCGGTGCGAAGGACAAGACGTCCGGCACCCCCGTCACGAACTTCAAGCGGAGCGCGAAGATCTACAAGAAGAACAAGAAGTCGGACCGCGACAAGGACGGCATCGCCTGCGAGAAGAAGTGACGGTCACCGTCCCGTGACAAGACCGCCCACTGGTGAGAGCCCGGCGGGAACGGTTGACCGACCTGCGCCTGCGGCGGATACTCGGCTCACCCGGTCGCAGGAGGCACGATCGTCGTGATCAGCACGTCCCGCAAGGCTCGCGCAGCAGCGCTCGTGCTGCTGGTTCCCACCGCCGTCGCACAGCCGGTCCTGTTCGTACCCGGCGCCGCTCAGGCGCAGCCGGCCGTCACGCCGGAGCCGCGCCCCCGCAGCGGACGTCCACTCCCACACCACGCAGTCACGCCGTGCCGATGCCAGAGGTTCGCACCCTCGAGGGGCTGCCGATCCCTCAGTTCCGGCCGGGCAAGCCGTGGCAGGACGAGCTCCCTCCCCCGGTGCCACCCCGGGTGGCTCCGGCACCGGACGCGGGCGGGCCATGGCGTGTCCACTGCACGGCCTGCAACCATGCGCGCCCCACCGTCCTGCCGTAGCGAGCCGCAGCTGCCGCGGCGTCGTGTCCGCAAACTGACAAAGCCGCGCCCGCCCCAGTGGGACGGACGCGGCTTGTCAGGTCTCACAGCCGCTTCAGGATGCCCTTCAGGCGGCTGATCTCGACGGTCTGCGTCGTGGCGACGTCCGCCGCGAACGTACGGTTCACGGCGTCGGTGCCTTCGTTCAACGCGGCGTCCGCCATGGCCAGTGCACCCTGGTGGTGCGCGATCATCTTCTTGACGTAGAACGTGTCGAAGGCGTTGCCGCGCAGCGTCCCGAGCTTCGCGAAGTCGGCCTCGGTCAGCATGCCCTGCATGTGCATCGCGTGGTGACCGGTGGCCTTCAGCGGAGCCTTCGGGAGCTTGCGGGCCTCGAGCCACGCCTGCATGGCATCGATCTCACCGCGCTGGGCGTCGCCGATGCGCGCCGCGAACTCGCCAACCCGCTCATCCTTCGCGTACTTCTTGGCGAGGGCGGCCATCTCGACCGCCTGGTGGTGGTGAGGCACCATCATCTCGACGAAGTCCTTGTCGGCGTCGTTGAAGCTCTTCTCGCCGGACGGGACGTCCGACTTGTCGATCTTCTGGTTGGGCTCACCCGGTGCGCCGGCCCGGACGGCGACGCCCGAGTCCTTCGCCTCGCCATCACTGCTGGAGCAGGCGCCGAGCGCGATCACCGCAGAAGCGATGACCGCGCCCAGCACCCGGGGACGAACAGATGTCACTTGACCACCTTGAGGGTGGCGTTCGTGCTCTTGCTCGACCCGATGTTGCCCGTGCCCGGGTAGAAGACCCGGACCGTGTAGCTGCCCTTCTTGAGCTTCGGGAAGGTCACGGAGACCTTGCCCTTGACCAGCGAGCCGGTCAGCGACTTCGACCCGATCCTGACCGTCACGTCGCCGGTCGGCGTGACGTTGCCGGCCGTGACCGTGACCGAGACCTTCGGCTTCGTCGAGGTCTTGATCGTGCTCGTGAACTTGCGGCTGACCTTCGACGCAACCTTGGCAACGGTCACCTTGGTGGCTGCCGACGACGATCCGAGCAGCTGGGTGCCGCTCGGGACGAACTCGGCCGTCAGGCTGCGCGTACCGGCACGAGTGTCGGCCGGCAGCTTGATCGTCGCGGTGCCGTCCTGGACCTGGACGCCCTTGGCGATGACCGTCGAGCCGTCCTTGAACGTCACGGTGCCGTCGATCTCACCCTCGGCCGCAACGGTCGCGGTGAGCGTGATGGACGACGTGCCGTACGTCTGCTTGGTCGAGCTGGCCTTCAGCGTCGTCGTGGTGGCGACTCCCTCGACCTCGACCGAGAAGCCGTACAGCTTCGCGTCGAGCTTGGTGTCACCACGGACCACGTAGGAGACCGTGCCGGGCGCGACGTCGTCGGCCTGCTGGAACGACAGCTGGATGCTGCCGTCCGCGGCGGCCTGACCGTTGACGATCGCCTCGGCGTCGTCGCCGGTCGACCAGATCTCGACGTACTCACCCTTGCCGAACGTGCCGGCCGGGGCCGTGACCGTGATCTCGGCGCCCTGTCCGGCGGTGGTGCTGGCAGGCGTCGCCTCGAGGGTCTCGAGCTCGCCGCTCACCTCCGGGGCGGTCTTCCACGGCCAGCTGATGACCTGCTGGGTCGCGGGGTTGCGGACGTCCTGGCGGTGACGGTTGGCGTCGGCGAACTCATCGCCCACCAGCTTGAAGACGTCCAGGCCGCGAGCGATCTCGCTGCCGTAGAGGTAGCCGTTGTGCGAGTAGACCGCCCAGTAGCCGCCGGTGACCAGCGAGGTGGTGCTGATCGGCCCGCGATCGAAGTAGCCGATCTCTTTGGCCTTGGACGTGTTGCTGAAGTCGATCAGCGAGGCGCCGCCCTGGTACCAGGCCTGGACGAGGACGTCCTTGCCGTCGACCTGCACGATGTTGCCCTCGTGGCCGACGCAGTTCTCGGTCGTGGCCTGACGCCGCGGGATCTTGTAGTAGCTCTTGAGCGTCAGGTCGTCGCCGGCGAGATCGAAGATCGCGTTGGCGCCGCGGTACTGCGGGGTGCCGGGAACGCACGTGGCCGAGCTGCCGCCGCCGAGCTCGTCCTGGAAGATGACCGAGGTCGCCGCGTTGTTGAACTGGGCGGTGTGCCAGAAGGCGTAGTTCTCGTCGCGCACGCGCTCGGTGACCGCCGGGTTCAGCGGATCGCTGATGTCCAGCAGCAGGCCGTCACCCATGCAGGCCGCTGCGAGCAGGCCCTTCTCGGGGTACGCCGTCAGGTCGTGGCAGCCGGTCGTGACCGACGTGTTGGCGCCACCGTTCGGGCGATCGGCAGCAGTCAGCGCCGGGTTCTCCGCATCCCAGAGCTTGACCTCCTTGGCGATGGCCGCGGTGCTGGGGTCGTCGAGCTCGACCTCGATGATCTCGATCTGCTCGTGCGGGTTCTTGCAGTACGCGGCGCTCGTGGAGGTGTCGTAGGAACCGTTGTAGAGGTACACCTTGTTGGCGTCGTCCTTGTTCGGGACGAGCGTGTGGGTGTGCGATCCGCAACGGGTCTTGACGGCGTTGACGTACTGCGGGTTCTCCTGGTCACTGATGTCGTAGATCCGGATGCCCTCCCACGCGTCGGGGCTCGAGGCGGGCACCGACGGCGCCCCGCACTCGTTGCCGTTGCGCGGCTGGTCCACGGAGAAGAACAGCAGGTCACCGGCGATGGAGAGATCGCCCTGGTAGCCCGGGCAGATGACCTCACGGACGACCTTGGGCTCCTCAGGGTTGCTGACGTCGTACACGGCCAGGCCGTTGTAGCTGCCCTGGTAGACGTAGTCACCCTTGAACGCGAGGTTGCTGCGCGTCGCCATGCCGGGGGTGCTCGCGGCGGGGAGCGAGGCGACCTTCTGCAGGTTCGCGGTCGACTCCTCCTTGTCCACCTCGGTGATCCGCTCGTAGTTCACGTCGAACGGAACGTACGGGACCTTCGTCCCCGGCGCGAGATTGCCCGGCGCCTCGTCCTCGGGCGCCACACGGGTGGCATTGCTGCCCTCCCCGAGACGCTTGGAGAGCTCGGTCGGCTCCGGGATGCCGGGATCGGCCATGGCCGGCGAGAGCAGGCCCAGACTGAGTGTCGTCGTGGCCAGCACCACGAGCGAGCTGCGGAGGAGACGTCTATGGGTCACAGGGTTCTCTTCTTCACATAGTGGACAGGGTGACTGCACCATGACAGAACCTCTTCGCGCGGCGCCAGACATCGTGTCGCACCATTTTGGGTGCAGCCTGCAACCACCCGATCACTCCCTCGCCGGACGACAAAAAACCCCCGCGGGCGCAGGACGAAAGGCCGGTTGGAAGGCCTCTCGTCCTACGCACTGCGAAGGTTACGATTCGATGTAGTTGGAACTCGGAGCGTCATGAAAGCGCCGGGGCGGTCTCCGCCCCTCACCTCACCGGCTGAAGATGGCGATCACGATGACCGTGCCGATCACCGAGATCGCCAACGACCCCAGGCAGCCCAGACGATTGCTGAAGAAGAGCACGTCAGCCGACGATGCGCTTCGCAAGGCCCTTCTTGACCTCGGTCGGGCGCTCCTGCTCGCCGGCGAACGAGCTGATGACGACGAGGGCCCCCGTCACTGCCGGGATGGCCCACTGCAGCAGGCGCAGCTGCTTCTGCGCGGCGGCGACATCGGGCGGGGTCGAGGGCGCGGGACGGGTGCCGGAGGCGACGGGCACCCGCTGCTGCTCGGCGACCTTGCGACCCAGCACGCGGCCGTACGCGGTCAGGCCGAGGGCAGCCGCGGTCAGGCCGGTCTTGGCGAGGGCCATCTGGGCGACACCCTCCTGGTCCTTGATGCGCGCCTTGTTGCCCTTGATCTGACCGATGCTGCCGATCAGGTGCGCGCCGATCGCGGCGGCGTTGACCGGGGTCCACCGGTCCCAGCCGACGTTGGCGACCGCGCCGGTGTCGGTGTCGTGCTGCGCCGTGGAGGCCGCGGAGTTGAGGGCGACGGCATTGGCCAGCGTTCCACCGAACCAGGCCGAGAGGCCGAGGTCGTGCAGGGAGCGCGAGAGGGTGTTGCGAGTCATGGTTCTCCTGAGTTGGTGACGGGAGGGGCGAGATACCCCCTGCGCCGCAGGGCCAAACACGTCCGCGAGTCGGTCTGGACCGGGTCGTTACATTTTGGTGACACCCGGATCGGGTACGAATGGCTCCCACGAGCGCCGACGAGATCCGGCTAGGTTGTCCCGCATGGCTGACACGATTCCCATGGTGGCGATGCACGGCGTGCAGAAGTGGTTCGGCGACCTGCACGTCCTGCAGGACATCGAGCTGGAGGTTGCTCCCGGCGAGGTCGTGGTCGTGATCGGCCCGTCCGGCTCGGGCAAGTCGACGTTGTGTCGTGCGATCAACCGCCTCGAGGTCATCCAGGAAGGCACCATCGTCGTCGACGGCAAGCCGTTGCCCGACGAGGGCAAGGAGCTCGCCCAGCTGAGGGCCGACGTCGGCATGGTGTTCCAGTCGTTCAACCTGTTCGCCCACAAGACCGTGCTGGAGAACGTGACCCTCGGCCCGATCAAGGTCCGGGGTCTGAAGAAGGCGGACGCCGACAAGCGAGGCATGGAGCTGCTCGCCCGTGTCGGCGTCGACTCGCAGGCGGGCAAGCTGCCGGCCCAGCTCTCGGGAGGTCAGCAGCAACGTGTCGCCATCGCCCGCTCGCTCGCGATGGACCCGAAGGTCATGTTGTTCGACGAGCCGACCTCGGCCCTCGACCCCGAGATGATCAAGGAAGTCCTCGACACGATGGTCGACCTGGCCAAGGGCGGCATGACCATGGTCGTGGTGACGCACGAGATGGGGTTCGCCCGCACCGCCGCTGACCGTGTGTTGTTCATGGCGGACGGCCGCATCGTCGAGGAGAACACTCCCCAGGCGTTCTTCACCAACCCCCAGACTCCCCGCGCCAAGGACTTCCTCGCGAAGATCCTCACCCACTGACGCACGTGACCGTTCACCACATCGAGGGAAGGTAACCCATGAAGTTCACCACCACACGATCGCGTCGGGCCCGTTGGGCTGCCGTCGCCGCCACCGCTGTGCTGGCTCTGTCCGCCTGTGGCAGCGCCGGTGAGGACAGCTCCGGCGACGACGACGTCGACGTCTCCTCCGACGCCGCCTCCTCGTTCGAGGACGGCACCCGCATGAAGGAGCTGGCCGAGGCCGGCACCGTCAAGATCGGCGTCAAGTTCGACCAGCCCGGTGTCGGCTTCAAGGCCGCCGGCGCCAAGACGCCCACCGGTTTCGACCCCGAGATGGGCAAGGTGATCGCGGGCAAGCTGGGCATCTCCCCCGACAAGATCGAGTGGGTCGAGACGATCTCGGACAACCGTGAGCCGTTCCTGCAGAAGGGCACCGTCGACTTCGTCCTCGCGTCCTACTCGATCACCGACGAACGCCGCCAGGTCGTGGGCCAGGCCGGCCCCTACTACGTGACGGGCCAGAGCCTGCTCGTGGCCGCGGACGACGACAGCATCAAGGGCCCGGAGGATCTCAAGGGCAAGAAGGTCTGCTCGGTCACCGGTTCGACGTCGATCAAGACGGTCGAGGAGGAGTTCGGCGCCCAGCCGGCCGGCTTCGACACCTACTCCGAGTGCGTCGAGCAGCTCAAGAACGGTTCAGTCGACGCCGTCACCACCGATGGCGCGATCCTGCTCGGCTACGCCGCCGAGGCACCCGACCAGCTCAAGGTCGTCGGGGAGCCCTTCTCGGAGGAGCGCTACGGCATCGGCTACAGCAAGGACAGCCCCGAGCTGTGCGAGTTCCTGAACGACACGCTCACCGAGTCGTTCGACGGCGGCGAGTGGAAGAAGGCGTTCGACGCGACGCTCGGCAAGTCGGGCAACGAGGCGCCGGAGACCCCGACCCTCGATCCCTGCAGCTGATCGACATGACGGCGGGCGGGTCGCGACGACCCGCCCGCCGCCCCTACTCATGAGGAGGTGACGCATGGACGCACTGACCGACAACCTCGACCTGATCCTGAAGGGATTCCTCGAGACGCTGAAGCTGCTGCTGTCGTCCGGATTGTTGGCGCTGGCGCTCGGAACCCTGATCGGGGTGTTCCGCCTCAGCCCGGTGCCGATCCTGCGCGGAGTGGCCGTCGCGTACGTCACCATCTTCCGCAACACCCCGTTGCTGGTCCTGATCCTGCTGACCTACTACGGGTTGCCGCAGCTGGGCATCGACTTCGGCTTCTTCTGGAACATCACCCTGGCGATGGGGTTCTACACCGCGTCGTTCGTGAGCGAGGCGATCCGCTCCGGCGTGAACGGCATCCCCCTCGGTCAGGCGGAGGCCGCCCGATCGATCGGCATGCCGTTCGGCATGACCATGACCCAGGTGCTGCTGCCCCAGGCGTTTCGGCTCGTCGTGCCCCCGCTGGCGAGCGTGTTCATCGCGTTGACCAAGAACACCTCGCTCGCCGCGGGCTTCGGCATCGCCGAGGCAACATTTCGGCTCAAGGGCCTGCTCAACGACCACGCCACCGAACGGGTCACGATCTTCGTGGGCATCGCGATCGGCTACATCATCATCGTCGAGCTGATCTCGTTCGGCGCCCACCTCTTCGAACGCAAGTACGCGGTGACCCGATGAGCAACGTCCTGTTCGACGTCCCCGGCCCCCGCGCCGTCCGCCGCCACCGGATCATCGGCGTCGTCACCGTGGTCGCGGTGATCGCGATCATCGGCGCCGTGATCTGGAAGTTCCAGGCCGAGGGCCAGCTGAGCTATGCGAAGTGGGAACCGTTCTTCACCCCCAGCCTCGTGCAGCTGATCCTGGAGGGCCTGGTCAAGACCATGCTCGCCGGCGCACTCGCGATCGTCCTCGCCGTTCCTCTGGGCATGATCATGGGCGTCGCCAAGCTCTCGGACCACCGGATCATCCGCTGGCCGGCCTGGCTGTTCGTCGAGTTCTTCCGTGCTGTGCCCCTCCTGATGCTGATCATCTTCATCTGGTCGATGCAGGGGTTCCCGCTCGGCACGATCTTCCCTCTGGTGCTCGGCCTGCTGCTCTACAACGGCTCCGTGCTCGCCGAGGTGGTCCGCGCGGGCATCAATGCAGTCCCGGCGGGCCAGGCCGAGGCGGCCTACGCCATCGGCCTGCGCAAGCACCAGGTCATGCGGATCGTCCTGCTCCCACAGGCGATCAAGATCATGCTGCCGTCGTTCATCAGCCAGTGCATCGTGGCGCTCAAGGACACCAGCTTGGGGTTCTACATCCTGGCTCCCGGCCTGACCTTCGCCGGCCGCGAGATCTACCGCACCTTCGGGAACTACCTGCAGACCGCGATCGTGCTCGCCGTCATCTACATCATCCTCAACCTGCTGCTGGGCCTGCTCGGCGAATGGGTGCAGCGACGGTTCGGCGGTGAGTCGAAGATCGAGCTGGTCGGCGGCATGGTGCAGGCACAGCCGGTCGGCGGGGCCGGCCGAGCGTAGAGCAGCTCTTCGTCGCGCGACTGACCGTGCGGCCCCGATGGTGCGGCCAGACTGCCTGTCTCGTAGTCTCGTGCCGCCACTGACCCGAGGAGACCCATGTCCGGCACCTTCGTCCTGACCCTGTTGTTCCTGGTCGTCGCCGTCGGCGTGCTGCTCGCCAGTGGCGCCGCACAGCCTGCGCTCAAGCGAGTGCTGCGGCTGGTGGCGTTCGGAGCGTTCGCGCTCACGGCGCTGTGCCTGGTGCTGTCAACCTTCACGGTCGTGCCGACGCGCGACATCGGCATCGTCACGAGCTTCGGCAAGCCGGTCGGCAACCTCGACAACGGCATCCACGCCAAGCTGCCGTGGGAGAAGGTCAAGACGCTCGACGGTGCGATCCAGACCGACTCGTACCTGGAGCGCAACAGCGACGGGTGCACCGAGATCCGCATCGGCAACGAGTCGACCGCGTGCGTCGACAACTCGATCCGTTGGCGCATCAAGCTCGAGGCCGGCGAGACGCTCTACCAGGACTACCGCGACATGGACAACATCCGTCGCTCGCTCGTGACCCGTGAGCTGACGGCCGCCCTCAACGAGGTGCTGTCGGACTACAACCCGCTCAGCCAGATCCAGGACGACAGCGCGAATGCGACCGGGCCCAATCTCAACGAGTTCTCCCGCCAGGTCGCCGAGAAGCTGCGCGCGCAGGTGGGCGATCAGATCGACGTCAAGAACGTGATCATCCCGCTCATCCACTTCGACAAGCCGACGCAGAGCAAGATCAACCTCTACCAGGCCGAGGTGGCCAACACGCGCATCGCGCAGCAGCGCGAGAAGACCGCGACGGCTCAGGGCCGGGCCAACGACAAGCTCAAGTCGTCGGTCAGCAACAACCCGAACGTGCTCGTCAGCCAGTGCCTCGACACCTTCAGCGAGATGGTCAAGGAGGGACAGACGATCCCGATCGGGTTCAGCTGCTGGCCTGGCGGGTCCGCGAGCTCGGTCGTGATCCCGCAGAAGTAGGCATCAGTGGCACACGCCCCACGAGGCGCGCGTCACGACCCAGCCGCCCCCGGACGTACGGGTGACCTCGACGATCCAGACGGGAGCCGTCGAGTTGGTCATCGTGACCTTCGTGCTCTCGTTGTCGGCAGGCAGCCGCTCCCAACCTGCGCTCGGGACCGGCGGCACCTGCGCGGCCTCACTGGCTCCCCAGGCCTTGATGGCCGCGAGCGGGCTGCCCGCCCCCGCGCCGTTCGGGCTCAGGTCGTAGTCGATCGTCTGGCACGGCGGCAGGTCGACCGGCGCGACCGAGGGCGGCTTGCCGGTCGGGGACGGCGTCGACGTCGTGGCGGACTCGCTGGTCCTGGCGGGGGTGGGGGGCTCGGCCGACTGGTCGTCGCTGGACCCCGAGCAGGCCGACGCGGCCAGCAGCAGCGCCACGAGCGACGTACGTACGGTCAAGGACATCATGCTCAAGGATGTCTCACCCGGCCCCTTGTGTCTCGCCGCCCACCCCCGCGAGTGGCGCAACCCGAGCCGCGAGTGGCGCAGAAGTCGACGACACGCCGTCCCATTTTCTCCAGCTTGCGCCAGTCGCGGGTTGGGGCGCGGGTTCGGTCAGGGCTTCTTGGGGACGACCCAGAGGTGGATGGTGCCCTCGACCGTGACGGTGCCGTCGGTCGTGACGGCCCTGACTCGCACCGGGACGTCCGGGGCGGCGGCCCAGTCGGCCTCGGTCGTCTCGGCGATGCAGGTCAGTGCGGTCGTCGACTTCGCGAGATAGCTGACCTCCATCCCCTTGGGCAGCCAGCGCATGTCGGCCGGGCAGGTGGCCTCGGCCAGCAGTCCCATCGCGGCCTCCAGTCCGTTGCACGCGGCGATCGCGTGGACCGTGCCGATGTGGTTCTTGACCGATCGGCGCTTGGGGATCACGATCTGCCCGAGATGCGGCCGCATCTCCTGGACCCTCATGTGGATCGAGGCGAAGTAGGGCGCCTTCTGCCCGTACAGGAGCGAGAACAGACGCTTGCCCAGCGGCAGCGCGGTGACACGGGTGTAGAGGTCCAGGGTGGATGACATGCCCGAATGTTACCGGCTGGTAACCCCGGGTGTCCGCAGGCGCGTCAGATCGACGTCGCGCGAACGGTGCAGACGTCGGGCAGTCCGGTGCGCACCTCGGCCCAGGTGCCGCCCTCGTCGTTGCTCACCCACAGCGCTCCGTGCCGGGTGCCCAGGTAGAGCCCGACCGGATCGGACCGGTCCGTCGTGAACGCATCGCGCAGCACGACCGTCCACGCCTCCGACGGGAGCCCCGGGCCGGTCTCGTGCCAGGTCTGCCCCGCGTCGTCCGAGCGCCAGACCGCAGGCTTGCCGTCCGGTGGGAATCGCTTGACGTCGGCGGTGAGCGGGAAGACGTAGATCGTCCCCGGCCGGTGGGGATGGGCGACGATCGGGAAGCCGAAGTCGGCCGGGAGCCCCTCATCGATCGCCTGCCAGGTCTCCCCCGCGTCGTCGCTACGGAACACGCCCCCGTGGTTCTGGGCGTAGAGGCGGTCGGGGTCGCCGGCGTCGACTGCGACCTTGTGGACGCACTGGCCGAACTCCGGAGGCTCCCCGGGCACGAAGTCGGCGCGGATGCCGTGGTTGTGCGGCGTCCAGCTCGCCCCACCGTCCTCGGACCGATAGACACCGCCGGTCGACATCGCCACCGTCACGATGTCCGGATCGCTGGGGTGCGGGACGATCGTGTGGATCGCCTGCCCGCCGAAGCCTGCGGCCCACTCGGGGCGGTGCGGGTGGTCCCAGAGGCTGCGGACCAGCTCGAACGTCCGGCCGCGGTCGGTCGAGCAGAACAGCGCCGACGGCTGGGTGCCGGCCCAGACGACGTCGGGCTCGGCCGGGGACGGGCAGAGCTGCCAGACGCGCTCGACGCTCGCTCCGAGATCGTCGGGAAACCGGACGGGCGACGGATCGCTGAGATCGAACGACCGGCCGCCGTCGGCGGACCGGTAGACGGCTGGCCCGAAGACGACGTGCGTCGAGCCGACCAGGACCAGCGGATCGTCCTCTCGGGGGTCCGCAGCGACCGCGTAGACCTCCTCCATCGGGAAGGCCGGGGCGTCCCACGCCCAGTCCGCGCGGGTCGCATCGGACCGGCCGATGAACAGGCCCTTGCGGGTGCCCGCCAGCAGGATCGTCTCGGACATGGACATCGCCTCCGTCGTATTCCTAACTGGAACAGTACGCTAGGAGCGTGACCACTCCCTTGTCAACGACCTCCTACGCCCTGCTGGGCCTGCTGATGTTCGATCGCGCCTCGTCCGAGGACGGCCTGACGGGCTATGAGATGAAGCAGCGCGCCGACCGGACGCTGCGGTTCTACTGGGTCTCCCCCGCGATGAGCCAGATCTACACCGAGCTCGACCGCCTGCGGCGCGAGGGCTACGTCGAGGCCGTCGACGACACGTCCGGACGCCGCACGACGCGCCGGTTCGTCATCACCGAGGCGGGCCGCTCGGCCCTGACGACGTGGCTGCACACCTCGGAGCAGGACTTCCCGGTCCTCAAGCACCCGATCGCGCTGCGTCTGCTGATGGGCAGCCTGATGGGACCGGGCGAGGTCGCAGCGATGCTCGACGCGTACGAGGTGGGGCTGCAGGAGCGGCGCCGTGAGCTCGAGGGCGTACGCGAGCTGCTCGGGGACAATGAGGCCCTCGCCTTCCCCGCTCACGTCGCGGAGTGGGGCCTGGCCTACTACGACTCCGAGCGGGAGATCGTGGACAAGCTGCGCAAGAAGCTCTGAGGCGCAAAGGTACGTCAGAGGCTCTCGAGCGGCGCGGGCTCGGCCCCCAGCTCTTGGCGCACGACGTCGAACGCGATCTGGGGCGAGTAGCCCTTGCGGGCCAGCAGCCCCGTCAGGCGACGGATCTTGGTCGTGTCGTCCAGTGCGCTCATCGAGCGGAGCTTGGTCTGGACGAGCCGGTGCGCCGCCTCGAGCTCGACCTCGGGGTCGAGCTCGTCGAGCGCCTCACGGGCGATCTCCTCATCGACGCCCTTGCGTCTCAGCTCCATCGCCAGCACCCGCGAGGACAGCCCCTTGCTGCGCTGGCGCGACTGCACCCACGAGCGCGCGAACTCCGCGTCGTCGACCAGTCCGGCATCCTCGAACTTGTCGAGGATTGCCCGGGCCACCTCGGCCGGCACGTGCTTCTTGGCAAGTGCCTGCTCGAGGTCGGCCCGGCTGCGCGCGGTGACGGCGAGCCGGTCGTAGACGATCTGCCGGGCCCGCGACATCTGCTCGGCGACGTCGTAGTCCTGGCTGTCGTCCTCGTCCGGGGACATGACGATCAGAACTCGGTGGCCGGGAGGTCCGGCTCCACCACCTCGAGGGCCGGCTTGTCGGCCTGCGGGCCGATGCCCTTGGCCTCCATGATGCGCTTCTCGAGCTCTTCGGCCAGATCGGGGTTGTCACGCAGGAACGCGCGCGACTTCTCCTTGCCCTGGCCGAGCTGGTCGCCGTCGTAGGTGTACCAGGCGCCGGCCTTGCGGACCAGCCCGATGTCGACGCCCACGTCGATCAGGCTGCCCTCGCGGCTGATGCCCTGGCCGTACATGATGTCGAACTCGGCCTGCTTGAACGGGGGGGCCAGCTTGTTCTTGACGACCTTGACGCGGGTGCGGTTGCCGACCATGTCGGTGCCGTCCTTGAGCGTCTCGATGCGTCGCACGTCGAGGCGGACCGACGCGTAGAACTTCAGCGCCTTGCCGCCCGTCGTGGTCTCGGGCGAGCCGAACATCACGCCGATCTTCTCGCGCAGCTGGTTGATGAAGATCGCGGTCGTGCCCGAGCCGTTGATGGCACCGGTCATCTTGCGCAGCGCCTGGCTCATGAGGCGGGCCTGCAGGCCGACGTGGCTGTCGCCCATCTCGCCGTCGATCTCGGCGCGGGGCACCAGGGCCGCCACGGAGTCGATCACGATGATGTCGAGCGCACCCGAGCGGATCAGCATGTCGGCGATCTCGAGCGCCTGCTCACCGCTGTCGGGCTGCGAGATCAGCAGCGCGTCGGTGTCGACCCCGAGCTTGCGGGCGTAGTCGGGGTCGAGCGCGTGCTCGGCATCGATGAACGCCGCGACCCCACCTGCGCGCTGCGCGTTGGCCACCGCGTGGAGGGCGACCGTCGTCTTTCCTGAGGACTCCGGGCCGTAGATCTCCACGACGCGGCCACGGGGCAGACCGCCGATGCCGAGCGCGATGTCCAAGGTGGTGGCACCGGTGGGGATGACCTCGATCGGTGCACGGGCCTGGTCGCCCAGGCGCATCACGGCACCCTTGCCATGGGCACGATCGATCTGGGCCATCGCGTTCTCGAGGGACTTGTCCTTGTCCTTGCTCGTCGCGAGGGAGCTGTTGGGCTGTGCCATGGTGGATCCGTTTCTGCTCGTGGGTGGCCGGTCATCGACGACGCTAGAAGGACCCTCAGACATATGTGGGCCTCGTCGACCCGCCTGTGGATGTCGTCCTTCTCACGTCCAACCTGTGCACCACTCTATACGAACACGTGTTCGACACCCGCCGACACGCCGACAGCTCAGAGCACTCCCGGACGGGGCTCCATCCCCGCTGCGCGATACGTCGCGTCGAGCAGGTCCATCGTGGACACCGCATCGTCCAGCCCGAGCGGTGGCGCGGCCCGGCCGCGCACCGCCGAGTCCAGGACCGTGAGCTGACGGGCGTACGACGTGGGGCCCTTGACCCACTCGCGGCGCTCGTCGCAGCCCGTCACGACCTGCAACCGCTCGTCGAGCTGCGGCAGCACGAAGCACGGCGCCTCGATCCGCCCGCGCGAGCCGGTCACGACCAGGCGCATGAGCATCTCCGGACCGGCCATGTGGGTCAGCAAGGACGCCGTCGCACCCCCGGGCAGGCCCACCTCGGCCTGCACCCACTCATCGACGCCCGGTCGACCCCTGCGCTCCCCCGCACGTGCGGACCGCACGACCGGCACCCCGCCGAGCCAGCCGGCCACCTGACTGAACGCATGGAGGCCGTAGCAGCCAAGATCCATCAACGCTCCCCCGGCGAGCTCGAGCGACCATCGGGGGTCGTCATCCGCCGGCGCGGGGATCATGACGGTGGCCTCGACGTGCCGCACGTCGCCGATCTCGCCGCTCAGCACGATCTCCCGGATCCGGCGCATCATCGGGTGCATCGCGTAGTGGAAGGCCTCCATCACGACCCGGTCCGTCGCGCGGGCCGCATCGGCCACCACGCGGGCCTGCGCGCCGTTGGCCGCGAAGGGCTTCTCGCTCAGCACGTGCTTGCCGGCGCGGACCGCACGCAGGTTCCATGGCGCGTGCTGGCTGTTCACCAGGGCGTTGTAGACCACGTCGACGTCGGGATCCGCGAGCACCTCCTCGTACGATCCGTAGGCCCGCTGGACGCCGTGCCGGGTCGCGAACGCCCGCGCGCGGTCCAGGTCGCGGGCGCCCACGGCGACCACTCGGTGGCCCGTCTGCCCCGCCGGGACGATCAGCGCGCTCTGCGCGATGCGGGCGGCGCCGAGGACACCGATGCGCAGGGTCACGGCGTCGTCCTGGCCGTGCTGGCACGAACGATGAGCTCGACGGGCAGGACGAGCTGCTCGGGGCTCTGCTCATCGGCGTCGACGTGCCGCAGCAGCATCTCGGCCATGGCCCGGCCGAGCCCCGTCAGCGGCTGGCGCACCGTGGACAGCGGCGGATCGGACGTCTCGGACGAGGGGGTGCCGTCGAAGCCGATCACGCCCACGTCCTCCGGCACCCGGCGACCGTGCGCCCGCAGCGACCTCAACGCACCCATGGCCATCAGGTCGCTGGCCGCGAAGACGCCGTCGATGTCGGGCCGCCGCGCCAAGAGCTCCTGCATGCCGGCCCACCCGCTCTGCTCGCTGAAGTCACCCTCGACCACGAGCTCCTCGTCGTACGCCAGCCCCGCCGCCCGGAGCGCCTCGGCGTAGCCGTCCAGGCGGTCCCGGCCCGAGGCCATGGCCCGCGGTCCCGAGACGGTCGCAATCGTGCGACGACCGGTGTCGGCCAGGTGCGCGACGGCCTGCCGCGCACCTGCGACGTTGTCGACGTCGACGAACGAGCCGGCCCACTGCGCGGAGCGGCCGCCCACCACGACCGGCAGGCCCCGCGCGGCCAGGTCCACCGGGAACGCCTCGTCGTCGTGCAGGGACAGCAGCAGCACGCCGTCGACGTGCTGGCGCGTCAGGTAGGCCCCGAGGCGTTCGGCCTGGTCGGTGCTGTGCACCAGGGACAGCACGAGCTGGCGCGATGCGTCGTTGAGGGCCGAGGAGATCCCACGGACCACTCCCGCGAAGAACGGCTCCCCGAAGATGCGCTCCTCGGACTCCGCGATGACCAGCGCGACGGTGTCGGTGCGCCGGGTCACCAGCGTGCGGGCGGCCTGGTTGGGCACGTAGCCGAGCTCCTCGACCGCCTGCATGACGATCTCGCGGGTGCGCTCGCTGACCTGCGGCGACCCGTTGATGACCCGCGATGCCGTGCCGCGCCCGACCCCGGCCCGCGCCGCGACCATCTCGAGGGTCGGCTGCTGGGCGCGGGTCTCGCCCACGCTCATGCGCTCGTGCCCGTCACGTTCACGTGCCCAGTATCCCGGCGCGGTGGCGACGGATGAGACCGGCATACCAATGTGCGCTGTCCTTGGGCGTACGCACCTGGGTCTCGTAGTCGACGTGGACGATCCCGAATCGCTTGTCGTAGCCCTCGGCCCACTCGAAGTTGTCCATCAGCGACCACGCGAAGTAGCCGCGGACGTCCATCCCCCGCTCCCGCATCGTGACGAGGGACGCGATATGGCTCTCGAGGAATGCGACGCGGTCCGCATCGTGCACGATCCCGTCGACGACCTCGTCGTCGAACGCCGCGCCGTTCTCGGTCAGGTAGACCGGGATCGCCGGGTAGTCGCGCTGCACCTGGCTGAGGATGTCCACGAGACCGTCCGGGTCCACGTCCCAGCCGGTCGCGGTCCGCGGCAGCCCGTTCTCGAGCTGGAACCGCGACGCGGCGGTCCCCGGCCACAGCCCCGCCCCCACGACGTGCCGGGTGTAGTAGTTGACGCCGAGGAAGTCCAGCGGCTGCGCGATCGTCTCCGTGTCGCCGTCCAGGATGAACTCCGCGTCGGTGACCGGAGCCAGGTCTGCCAGCACGTCCTTGGGATAGCTGCCCTTGAGCAGCGGGTCGAGGAACCACCGGTTCATCAGCCCGTCGATGCGGCGCACCGCGTCGTCGTGCCGACCCGACTCGTCGACCGGCGTGACCGGGTACAGGTTGACCGTGACGCCCACCTGCGCGTCCGGGACGATCTCGCGCAGCCGCTGCACCGCGAGCCCGTGGCCGAGCAGCAGGTGGTGGGACGCGGCGACGGCCTCGGCCGGATCGGCCCGTCCCGGGGCGTGGATGCCGCTGGCGTAGCCGAGGAACGCCGAGCACCACGGCTCGTTGAGGGTGATCCAGTGCTTGACCCGGTCGCCCACCGCCTCGGCGATGATCGCGGTGTAGTCGGCGAATCGCTCGGCCGTGTCGCGCACGGGCCATCCCCCAGCCTGCTCCAGCGCCTCGGGCAGGTCCCAGTGATAGAGCGTCGTCCACGGCGTGATGCCGCGCTCGAGCAGGCCGTCGACCAGTCGGTCGTAGAACGCGATGCCCGGTGCGTTGCCGGTGCCGATCCCGTCCGGCTGCACACGGGGCCACGCGATCGAGAACCGGTACGCGCCGAGGCCCAGCTCGGTCATCAGGTCCAGGTCCTCGCGCCAGCGGTGGTAGTGGTCGATCGCGACCGCCCCGTCGTCGCCGCCCGCGACCCGTCCGGGGGTCGCGGCGAAGGTGTCCCAGATCGACGGGGTGCGGCCGTCCTCCTCCACGGCACCCTCGATCTGGTACGACGAGGTCGCCGCGCCCCAGCAGAAGTCTCCGGGAAGCCCCGAGATGTCGAGTGTCATGCCTTGAGTCCACCTTCCATGATGCCGCCGATGATCTGGCGACCGAAAACGATGAAGACGACCACGAGCGGCAGGGTGCCGATGAGCGTGCCCGCCATGATGAGTGACTGGTCGGAGTAGTAGCCGCTGGACAGCCGCGACAGCGCGACCTGCACCGTCGGGTGCTCGGCGTCGAGCGTCAGGTAGGGCCACAGGAAGTCGTTCCAGCGCTCCATGAACGTCAGCAGCCCGAGCACCGCTGCAGCAGGTCGCAGAGCGGGGAACACGATGCTGAAGAAGATGCGGAACGTCGAGGCACCGTCGACCCGCGCGGCCTCGATCATCTCGTCGGGGATGGCCTGCTCCGCGAACTGGCGCATCATGAACACCCCGAAGCCCGCGACCACGAACGGCAGCGTCACCGACGGCAGCCCGCCGTTGAGGCCCAGCTTGGTCATCAGCATGTAGAGCGGGATCAGGCCCAGCTGGACCGGCACCATCATCGTGCCGATCACGAACAGCAGCAGTGCGTTGCGCCCCCTGAACTTGAGCTTGGCGAAGGCGAAACCGGCCAGGGAGGACGACACCACGACGCAGACCGTGGCGACCGTCGCGACCAGCAGGCTGTTGACCAGCGCCTGGCCGAACAGGACGTCGGGATTGTCGAAGACCCGGTCGACGTTCGGGAAGAGCTTGTCGCCCAGCGTCAGCGGCGGGGGCAGGGACACGATCTCGTCGTTGGTCCGCGACGCCATGACGAGCATGAAGTACAGAGGCCCGATCGAGAGCAGCACCGTCGCGACGAGACCGACGTACAGCAGCGGGTTCTTGGTCTTCATCAGTCCACCGACTTGATCCGGCGCAGCAGCGCCACGTTGATCACGGCGAAGACCGCGATGAGGATGAACAGGACCCAGGCGACCGTGGACGCGTAGCCGAAGCGCTGGCCCGTGAAGGCCTGCTGCACGAGATACATCGCGACGGTCTGGAACTGGCCGGTCGAGCCTCCCGCGATCGCGTTGACGCCCGATCCGAACAGCAGCGGCTCGGTGAACAGCTGGATGCCGCCGATCGTGGCGACGATCGAGACGAAGATGATCGTGGGTCGCAGCATCGGGACCGTGATGGACCAGAACTGCCGCCACGCCGAGGCGCCGTCGATGCGCGCGGCCTCGTAGAGCTCCTTGGGCACCGCCTGCAGCGACGCCAGCAGGATGAGGGCGTTGTAGCCCGTCCAGCGCCAGTCGACCATGACCGAGATGGCGAGCCAGGACGACCACCGCTCGCCCCGCCAGTTGATCGGCTCGACGCCGACGTGGCCGAGCGCCCAGTTCACGATGCCGTAGTCGCGGGCGAAGATGAGCCCGAAGATGATGCCGACGGCGGCGACCGACGTGACGTTGGGCAGCAGGACCCCCATGCGCCAGAACGTGCGTGCCCGCAGCTTGCCGTTGAGCACCTGCGCGAGCACCGTGGCGAGGATCAGCTGCGGGATGGTGGCCACCACGAAGATGCCGATCGTGTTGGTCAGGGCCCGCCAGAAGTCCGAGTCCTGCATGAGCTCGCGGTAGTTGGCCAGCCCGACGAACCCCTGGTCACCCGCGAGCAGGCTCCAGTCGTGCAGCGAGACCCACAGCGTGTAGAGGAGCGGGAACAGCCCGAAGATCGCGAAGACGATGAAGAACGGGGAGACGAAGGCGTACGGCGCGACCTTGGCCTCGGCCTTGGTCAGCCGGTCCCGCAGCCTCAGCGGACGTCTCCGGACCGGTCCGGCGCCTGTACCCGCTGGAGGACGAGTACGGGCGCCGGAGTCCTGGGTGCGAACGGTCACTTACTTCGCGGCCTTCTGTGCGGCCTTGACTGCTTCCTTCCATCCGTCGCCCTCGGACCGCTGCCCGTTCTCGACGCTGCGAAGGACGTTCTCGAACGCATCGCGGACGGGCACGTTCTTGGCACCGAGATAGACCGGCTTCAGGTTCTTCGCGCCCGCCACGAACAGCTGGCCTGTCGGGGCGTCGTTGAAGTAGGGGTTCTTGGCGTCCTTGAGCTCAGGGGTGTCGTAGAGCGCCGGGAGCGACGGCAGCCGTCCCTCTGACTTGAACGCCCCGAGCTGTCCGGTCTTGCCCGACAGGAACTGGATCAGCTCGACCGCCTCCTTCTGGTGCTTGCTCGACTTCGGCACGGCGAGCCACGAGCCGCCCCAGTTGCCGCCGCCACCGGGCACCGTCGCGATGTCCCACTTGCCCGCGAGGGCGTCACCGGCCTGGCCCTTGATGTATCCGGTCATCCACGCGGGGCACGCCACGGTCGCGAACGAGCCGTTCTTGAAGCCGGCGTTCCACTCGTCCGAGAACGCGACGAGCTTGGCGGTGAGCTTGGCCTCGATCATCTGGTTGGCCAGGTCCCACGCATTCTTGACGGCCGGGTTGGACTCC
Organism: Aeromicrobium sp. S22; assembly: GCF_009661045.1. Taxonomy (NCBI): domain Bacteria; kingdom Bacillati; phylum Actinomycetota; class Actinomycetes; order Propionibacteriales; family Nocardioidaceae; genus Aeromicrobium; species Aeromicrobium sp. S22. Next base: position 1,470,830 of record NZ_WJWV01000001.1, on the reverse strand, counting down.
ACGACGAGCTTGTTGTCGCGGTCGAAGTACGTCTCGTCGCCGCCCTGCATGAGGATCGAGTTGTACGTGTTGGTGGCCGCGTCGACGAAGTGCACCTTGTCGTCGCCGATGCCCGCCTGGAACTTCTCGCCCGTGGCGATGAAGTCCTCCCACGTCGGCCAGAGCTTGGCCACTTCTTCACGATCGGTCGGCAGACCGGCCTTCTCGAACAGGTCGCGGCGATAGCACATGGCCAGGCCGCCGACGTCCGTGCCGAGGCCGATCGTCGTCTTGCCGTCGACGGTCGTCGTCGCGTCGGCCACGAACGGCAGGTAGTCGTCCTTGATCTCCGCGAAGCCCTGGTCCTGCAGGTTGACGAACTTGTCGGCGGTCTGCAGGAAGTTGACCGTCTGGCCCTCCTCGATCGCGACCACGTCGCCCGCGGACGCATTGGCCGCGATCTGCTGGCTGAGCTTGGTGTTGTACTTGCCCAGGTCGCCCTCCGCGGTCTCCACGATCTTGACACCGGGGTGCTCGGCCTCGAACTGCTTGTACAGGTCCTTGTAGCCGAACTGGCCGAACAGGTTGACCCGCAAGGTGACGGATCCGTCGGACCCCTCGTCACCCGATCCTCCGCAGCCGGCTGCGAGCACTCCCACCACGAGGGATGAGACCGCAGCGGCGGCGATGCGCTGTGTGCGATTCACGTCATGCCTTCCTCCGACTCCCCCGGTGGGAGCGCTTCCATGGGAGTATGAGCCAGGTCACATCACGTCGTCAAGAGATTTTTGGGAGCGTTCCCAAATTTGTTGTTCGAAATGACTAATGGCCTCGACACGGCTCGGTCGGGGACGTACGGTGTGACCACCATCACTTGGATCGTCCGGCACGTACCCGCCGGTGAAGGGACCCACCAGCCATGTCAACCGTCACGTTCGACCGCACCACCCGTGTCTATCCCGGGCAGGAGGCCCCCGCCGTCGACCAGCTCGACCTGGAGATCCAGGACGGGGAGTTCCTCGTCCTCGTCGGCCCGTCGGGCTGCGGCAAGTCCACGTCCCTTCGCATGCTGGCCGGGCTCGAGGAGGTCGACGCCGGACGCATCCTCATCGGCGACGAGGACGTGACGCAGCTGCCGCCGAAGGCCAGGGACATCGCGATGGTGTTCCAGAACTACGCCCTCTACCCGCACATGAGCGTCGCGGAGAACATGGGCTTCGCGCTGAAGATCGCCGGTACGCCCAAGAGCGAGATCGCCACACGGGTCAAGGAGGCGGCGGTCCTGCTCGACATCGAGCAGTATCTCGGCCGCAAGCCCAAGGCCCTGTCAGGTGGCCAGCGCCAGCGCGTCGCGATGGGCCGGGCGATCGTCCGGCAGCCGCGGGTGTTCCTGATGGACGAGCCGCTGTCCAACCTCGACGCCAAGCTGCGCGTCCAGACCCGGACACAGATCGCGCAGCTGCAGCGCCGGCTCAACGCGACGACGGTCTACGTGACCCACGACCAGGTCGAGGCCATGACGATGGGCGACCGGGTCGCGGTGCTCAAGGACGGGGTGCTGCAGCAGTGCGCCGCACCGCGCGAGATGTACGACCGGCCGGCCAACCTGTTCGTCGCGGGATTCCTCGGCTCGCCCGGGATGAACCTCATGGAGCTGCCGGTGATCGACGGCGGTGTCCAGTTCGGCGACCGGGTGGTGCGGGTCGCCCGCGACACCCTGGCCGGCGCCGGGGCATCCACCGTGATGCTCGGCGTGCGCCCGGAGAACCTCGAGGTGGGTCAGGCGGGCATCAAGCTCGAGGTCGACGTCGTCGAGGAGCTGGGAGCCGACGCGTACGTCTACGGCCGGGCCGACGTGGGGCACGACCAGCAGACCATCGTGGCCCGGGTCGACTGGCGGCACCCTCCCGCCAAGGGCGAGACGATCAACGTCGCCCCCGTGGACGACACATCCATCCACGTCTTCGACACGTCGACGGGAAGCCGGATCGGCTAGCGCTCCGACGCGGGCAGGCCGCGGGTCGCGTGCACCGCACGCCACACCGTCTTGGGGTCCTCACCCGCGTCGAGGGCCTCGGTGACGGTGCGTCCGCCGAGGATGCTCATGACGTGACTCTCGGCCCAGACGCGCGCATAGCCCGCGCCGAGGTGGCGATCCATCCGCTCCCAGAACTCGCTGTGCCTCATCGGCGGTGCTCGATGCCGCGCAAGGCTCAGGCGGCCGAGACCGACACGTCGGACGGGCCGATCGAGGAGATGCTGGCGATCTGGTCGACCGACGCCTCCTCGAGCTCGAGCATCGCACTGACGTCGAGAAGCACCTTGGACAGCGGGACGTCCAGGGCGGCCGCCAGGGCTGCGAGCAGCTCGGAGCTGGCTTCCTTCTGGCCCCGCTCGACCTCGGAGATGTAGCCGAGGCTGACCCGGGCCTTGCCCGAGACGTCACGCAGCGTGAGGCCCTGCGCCATGCGCCGGGCACGGAGCACCTCACCGACGAGCTGACGCATCGCGGTCATCGGGCACCTCCGTTTGCTGTCATGACATGTTCAACCCCGATCGGATCGGGATTCTTCCCCCAGCCTAGCGACCAGCAACGACAACAGCGCAGCGACCGTCCCCGTGCGGATCGTTTCGCGGTCACCGTCCAGGTGCAGCAGAGCAGTCTCCACCCCGCCCGGACCGGCCACGCCCACGTGCACCGTGCCGGCCGGCTTGCCCTCGCTCGGTCCGGGGCCGGCCACACCGGTCGTCGCGAGGCCGTACGTCGCACCGAGGCGCTCGCGCACGCCCAGCGCCATGCTCGACGCGACTGCGGCGTCGACCGTGCCGACGCGGGAGATGAGCTCGGCGTCGACGCCGAGCAGCTGCGTCTTGAGCTCGGCGGCGTAGGCGATGACTCCTCCCCGGACGACCGTGGACGCACCGGGGACGCTGACGAGCGTGGCGCAGACCAGACCGCCGGTGAGGGACTCGGCCGTCGCGACGGTTGCTCCCGCGGCCCGCAGGCCCTCGACCGCCTCGGCCGCGACGCTCACGCCTCTGCCGCGGCCTTCGCGGACCGGCGCAGCTCGATCGCGTCGCGGACGTACTGGACGCCGGTCGACAACGTGATCGCGACGGCGCCCGCCATCAGGAGGTGGGTGATCCAGCGCAGGATGTCGCAGGGGACGTTGTCCCACAGCTCGAAGGGCAGGATGTAGCCGCCGAGGGCGACCACCTGCAGCATGGTCTTGACCTTGCCGCCCTGGCTCGCCGGCATGACGCCGTACTTCTTCACCACGAACCGCATCGCGGTGATGCCCCACTCGCGCAGCAGCACGACGATCGTCACGGCCCAGAAGAGCCAGCTGTCGTAGATGATCGCCAGGCCGATGAACGCCATCCCGGTGAGCGCCTTGTCGGCGATGGGATCGGCGAGCTTGCCGAAGTCGGTGACCAGGTTGTAGCGGCGGGCCAGGTCACCGTCGATGCGATCGGTGATCATCAACAGGGCGAACAGGACCCAGGCGGCGACGCGCAGGCCGATCGACTGGCCGTCCTCGGCGAGGAGGAGCCAGCCGAAGAACGGGACGCCCGCGATGCGCACGACCGTGAGGACGTTCGCGATGTTCAGGTTGCTCGGCGGCGTGGCCGTGTTCATGAGTCCCTCTCGGTGGGGTGAAACGACTCCTCAGTATGCGGCAGCGGGTCGGCGCTGCGCCAACTGAACCTCCGCCTCGCCGGGCGAGACATTCGTCGCAAGACCCAGGGGCGCGGTGTAGAACCGCTGGCCGTCGGTGCTGACGACCTTGATCCGCGGGTCGTGGATGAGCCCCTCGCGACGCTCGACCCGGATCTCGCCGAGCTCGCTCCACAGCAGGCCGACCCAGCCCTGCTCCGCGCGCAGCCGGATGCCGTGGTCGTCCGCGACGAACAACGGCGTGCTCCAGTCGCCGATCCCCCGCAGGTGGCCGAGGCCCACGGCCGCCAGCACGACGGCCGGGACCACCAGGAGGTACTGCTCACGGTCGTACGCGAACCAGCCGAAACCCGCGGCCAGCGCGAGGCAGACGAGACCGAGCAGCGTGAACAGCCCGGTCCGCCGGCGCACCTCGAATGCGTCCTCCATGCTCAGCCCGCCTGGATCGTGGCGAGGACCTGGTCGAGCTCGTCGGGCTTGACCAGGACGTCACGCGCCTTGGAGCCCTCGCTGGGCCCGACGATCCCGCGGCTCTCGAGGATGTCCATGAGGCGGCCGGCCTTGGCGAAGCCCACGCGCAGCTTGCGCTGCAGCATCGACGTCGAGCCGAACTGCGTCGTCACGCACAGCTCGATCGCCTGCAGGACGAGGTCGAGGTCGTCGCCGATGTCGTCGTCGAGCTCACGCTTGGCGGCCGCGACGGCCGTGACGTCCTCACGGTAGACCGGCTGCAGCTGCGTCTTGCAGTGCTCGACGATCGTGTGGATCTCGGCCTCGGTGATCCACGCACCCTGCATGCGCATGGCCTTGTTCTGCCCCATGGGCAGGAACAGGCCATCGCCCTGGCCGACGAGCTTCTCGGCGCCCGGCTGGTCCAGGATGACGCGGCTGTCGGCGAGCGACGAGGTCGCGAACGCCAGACGGCTCGGCACGTTGGCCTTGATCAGACCCGTCACGACGTCGACCGAGGGCCGCTGGGTCGCGAGGATCAGGTGGATGCCGGCGGCTCGCGCGAGCTGCGTGATGCGGACGATCGAGTCCTCCACGTCACGCGGCGCGACCATCATCAGGTCGGCGAGCTCGTCCACCACGACCAGGAGGTACGGATAGGGGGCCAGCACGCGCTCGCTGCCGGCGGGCAGCTTGACCTTGCCTGCCTTGACGGCCTTGTTGAAGTCGTCGATGTGGCGGTAGCCGAAGTTGGCCAGGTCGTCGTAGCGCATGTCCATCTCGCGCACGACCCACTGCAACGCCTCGGCGGCCTTCTTGGGGTTCGTGATGATCGGCGTGATGAGGTGCGGAACGCCCTCGTACGCGGTGAGCTCGACCCGCTTGGGGTCGACCATGATCATCCGGACCTCCTCGGGCGTCGAGCGCATCAGGATCGAGGAGATCATCGAGTTGACGAACGAGGACTTGCCCGAGCCGGTCGCGCCGGCGACCAGCAGGTGGGGCATCTTCGCCAGGTTGGCCACGACGTAGCCGCCCTCGACGTCCTTGCCGAGGCCGATCACCATCGGGTGGTGGTCGCTGCGCGCCTTGGCCGAGCGCAGCACGTCGCCGAGCGACACCATCTCCTTGTCGACGTTGGGGATCTCCACGCCGATCGCGGACTTGCCCGGGATCGGGCTGAGGATGCGCACCTCGTTGGACGCCACGGCGTACGAGATGTTCTTGGACAGGGCCGTGACCTTCTCGACCTTGACCGCCGGGCCCAGCTCGACCTCGTAGCGGGTCACGGTCGGGCCACGGGTGTAGCCGGTGACCCGGGCGTCGATCTGGAACTGCTCGAGCACCTCGGTGAGACGCTCGACGACCTCGTCGGACGCCTTGGAGCGCGCCTTGTGCGGCGAGCCCTCCCGCAGCATCGCGCTGTCGGGCAACGAGTAGACGACGTCGCCCGAGAGGGCGAGCTGCTCCGCGCGGGCCGGGATCGGCTCCATGGGCGGCAGCTCGGCCTCGACGTCGTCCTCCGGCTCCGGCTCGGGCTCGGGCTCGAACACGCGGACCGGGACCTGGCGATCCTCGTCGGGACCGTCGACCAGGGGGTTCTCGAACGGCTCGTCGTCGGTCACGAGGGTCGTCTTGGGGTGGCGCCGTTTCTTCGGCTCGGGCTCGGCCGCCTCGGCCTCGGGATCGGCCTTGCGGCCGAGCGCGGTGTCGCGCAGCTCGCGGACGCGGTCGGGGACCGCGTAGACGGGTGTGTTGGTGACGACCAGGACGCCGAAGGCCACGACGAGGACGAGGATCGGGGAGACCACGTACGCGCTGTTGAGCAGGTCCATCGGGATCGCGGAGAACAGGAAGCCGATCGCTCCGCCGGCCTCGCGCATCGCGTCCGGATCGGGATCGCTCGGGCGCGGCACGTCGTGCGCGATGTGGACGAGACCGAGGACGCCGCCGCAGATCGCGGCCCAGCCGATGACCTGGCGACCCGCGGGTCCGTTCTGGTCGGGGTGGCGCAGCGTGCGCCAGGCGATGACGACCAGGACGATCGGGACGGCCCAGGCCAGCAGGCCGACCGCACCGGCCGCCACGTCGCGGACCGCGTTGCCGACCCCGCCGGGCATGTCGGACCACACGGACCCGGCCACGATGATGCCGAGCGCGAGGATGCCGAAGCCGACCCCGTCACGGCGCTGCTCGGGGTCGAGGTCGCGAGCACTGTGCCCGATGCTGCGGGCCACCGCGCCCACGACACCGGCGAGACCGAGCCACAGGGCGGTCGAGGCGCGCAGGACCGCGCCGAGCACAACAGCAAGGGGGCCAGGACCGGTTCTGCGTGCCGCGGGCTTGCGAGCTGCAGGCTTGCGGGCCTGTGGCTTGCGCTTGTTCGCGGCCGGCTTCTTGCGGGCCTGGCTGCCGGACGGCCGCTTGCGCGGCGGGGAAGTCGTTCGGGTCGCCATGGTCAAAGGGTAAAGCACGACTCGAAGGTTGGGCGGGAATGAGGGTGTGGCGGCCCCGGCGCGGTGGATTCGCCACCGTCCGGGCCCGACAGCGGGCTCAGACGGTGGAGGACGCACCGCCCCAGCGGGGGACGGCGTCGAGGCCCGCGGCTGCCGGGACGCGGGCGCGTGCGAGCACCAGTGACACGAGCCGCGGATCGGGTGGCCCGCCGTCGAGGAACGGCTGCGTCACCACGTCTGCGCCGGCCTCCCCCATCGCCTCGTGGGCGGCGCCGTGCGAGAGCAGGTAGCTCGAGACCACGACCCGCCGGCCGTACGCCCGTGCGACGTCGACCGCATCGGCCAGGGGCGTGTCGGGGCCGCCGAGGGTGCCGACGTGGACCCGGCCGCCCCAGACCGCGCTGAGCAGCCTCGCGGCCTTGCCGACGTCGGAGACCGCTCGTTCGTCGCTCGCGGTCGCCGCGGCGAGGACGATCGTGTCGTCCGAGCGGGCACCGGCCTCGAACAGCCGGCGGACGCCGACCTCGGCCAGCACCCAGTCCGGCCCCAACGGCGCCGTGACACTGACTGCCGGGTCGAGGTGCGATGCCTGCACGATGTCGACGCTGACCGGACGGTCGTACGCCAGCAGGAGCGGGACGACCGCTCGCGGGCCGGAGGTCTCGCGCACGACCTCCGCGACGAGCGGGACCTGCTCGTCGATGAAGGCATCGACGACGTCGAGGTCCTGCGCCTCGCGGCGGACCGCGTTGACGAGACCCGCGAACGCCGCCCTCCCCCGTGGGGCCGTGGACCCGTGGGCGCACAGGATCAGCGTGCGGTTCATCCGGACCTCCCAGGTCTGCCAACCGCGGAGCCCGAGATGTCCGCGGTGGGTCGAGACGGGTGGCGAGCTGCCGTCGGAGTGCACCGGGCGGCTCCGCCGGCAGCTCGCACCTTCCTGACGTAGCCGGTCCCCGGTCGCCTCGTGACCGATGCGTGAACGGTCGAGGGCGCCGCGGGCCCGACGTGCCGACGAGGATCCGACGACGTCGAGGTGCCACGGTCGAGCATGTGCCACCCCTTCGGATCGACGGATCAGGGTCTCCCCGTCAGCACCTTCAGGTTCCGTGACCGCTGTTTCGCGCCGGTTAACGCAGGCGCGGGGTTTGGTTACAACTGGCGGTCCGTCAGGTCGTCGCGCGCCAGAGCGGCTCGAGCACCTCGAGCGACTGGCCGGTGCGCGCGCCCTCACGGGGGGCCACCAGCAGGCCGTCGGACGCCGAGAGGCCGCGCAGCATCGACGACGAGCTCCACCCGGTCGGCACCGCAGCGCCGTCGACGCGGGCGAACGGCAGGACGCGCGTGGCGCGCGGGAACGGGTCGAGGTCGACCCCCAGGACCTCCGAGGGCGGCGCGGCCGCCCGGCGCCCGGTCATCTCCTGGAGGGCGGGATGCACGACCGCGAGGAATCCCACGACCGCGGCCAGGGGGTTGCCGGGCAGGCACGCGACGAGTCGGCCGTCGGGCAGCACCGCGAGCAGCGTCGGCCCGCCGGGGCGTACCGCGACCGTGTCCACCGCGAGGGTCGCGCCCACGATCCCGAGCGCCTCGCGCAGGTGGTCGGCCTCCCCCACCGCCGTGCCGCCGGTGGTGACCACGACGTCCGCGGCCGACGAGCGCAGCAGGCGCACGAGCTCGGGCAGGTCGTCGCCCACCAGCGTGACCTGGCCGGGGGCCGCTCCCGCGCCGCGCGTCATGCCGCTGAGCAGCGGGCTGATCGAGTCGCGGATCGTGCCGGGAGCGGGCACCCCGCGCCGGACGACCTCATCCCCCGTGACGAGCAGGTCGACGACAGGTGGGCGCGAGACCTGCACCGCGTCGTGGCCGGACGCCGCGCTGACCGCGAGGGACACCGGGTCCAGCGGGGTGCCTGCCGGCAGCACGATGTCGCCCACGCGCAGCTCCTCGCCCCTGGGCCGGACGTCGCCGAGCGAGGGCTGCTCCCCGCGCGGCCCCGTCCAGTGCAGGAGGCCGTCGCGGACCGTCCCGTGCTCACGGCGCACGAGCGCGGTCGTCCCCTCGGGAACGACGGCACCCGTGCCGATGCCACGGGCCTCCCCCGGGCGCATCGGCCCGCTCGGCGGACGGCCGTTGACGATCCGGTCGAGCACGGTCCACGGACCGTCCCCTGCCGCCGCCCAGCCGTCCATCGCGGTGACGTCGGCCGACGGCAGGTCGACCAGCGACCGCAGGTCGTCGGCCAGCACCCGTCCGCCGGCACCGGCGAGGTCGACGAGCTCGCTCGCGACCGGCTTGGCCAGCCCGCGGGAGGCGGCTCGCACGTCGTGCCAGTCGCCGCGGACGAGCGCGGTCACGGCCCCTCGTCCTCGTCCCACCCGGCGATCGCTGCACGGACCCGCTCGAGCACCTCGGCGACCCGCGCGGGCTCGCCTCCGGCCTGACCGACGGCCACGCCCACCAAGTACGTCGTGAGGGGCGCGGCGGGGCGCATCACGCCGTGTGCGGCGTCCGCCGCGAGGTCGAGCACCTCGTCGACGCCCAGCACCTGCTCGATGCCGAGATCGCGGGCGAGCCCCTCCGCCCATCGCGGCAGCGGTCGTTCATCCATCACGGTCCTCCTCGGTCAGGCGTTCCAGGTCGCTCGGGGAGTCGATGTCGGCCAGCACCTCGTCCGGCAGGTCGATCTCCATCAGGTGCATACCCCGCGTGACCTGTCCCACGCCCCGGTCGGTCAACGGGACGTGTGCGGCCAGGGCTGTGCGCAGTGCCGCGGACCGGTAGACCGCGAGCAAGGGCTGTCGGTGTCCGTCGGACGACCGGGCCACGACGCCGTCCGCCTCGCCGCCGGCGGCGGCCGCCAGCAGCGCGGGCACCGCCTCGACGGCACGGGGCACGTCGGCCGCCAGCACCGCCACCAGGTCGGCGGGATCGGCCGCGAGGGCGCTCATCCCCGCCCCGATGGCCGCGGCCGGACCCGCGAACCTCGGCTCCTCCCGCACGACCGTGGCCCGCGGCGGCGTGCCGGCGAGCCCGTCCGGACCGACCACGACGAGTCGCCTCGCTCCGCCGACCGCCTCGCACGCGTGCGCCAGGAGGGGTCGTCCGTCGACGACGATCCCGACCTTGTCGACCCCGGGCATGCGGCTCGACCGACCGCCCGCCAGGACGATCGCGTCGTACGGGATCGCAGCAGGACGGCCGGGCACGAACGACTCAGGCCTGGATGACGACCGGGAGGATCATCGGACGGCGACGCAGGCGGCGTCCCACGAACGAGCCGAGCACGCGACGGATGACCTGCTGGAGCTGGCCGGAGTCGCGGGTGCCGTCGGAGATGGCCTCCTCGAGCGCCGAGATGATCTTGGGCATGATCTCGTCGAACGCCGAGTCCTCCTCGGCGATGCCGCGGGCGTGGATCTCGGGCCCGGACAGGATCTTGCCGGTGGCCGAGTCGACCACGACGACGACCGAGATGAAGCCCTCCTCGCCGAGGACGCGACGGTCCTTGAGCTCGGAGTCCGTCAGGTCGCCCACGGACGAGCCGTCGACGTACACGTAGCCGCAGTCGACAGCACCCGTGATGGACGCGTGCCCGTCGACCAGGTCGATGACGTAGCCGTCCTCGGCCAGCAGCACGTTGGGCACGCCCGTCGCAGTCGCGAGCTTGGCATTGGCGTGCAGGTGCCGGATCTCGCCGTGCACCGGCAGCACGTTGCTGGGCTGGACGATGTTGTAGCAGTAGAGCAGCTCGCCGGCCGAGGCGTGGCCCGACACGTGCACGAGCGCATTGCCCTTGTGCACGACGTTGGCACCCAGCTTGGTCAGGCCGTCGATCACGCGGTAGATCGCGTTCTCGTTGCCGGGGATGAGCGAGGAGGCCATGAGGACCGTGTCGCCGGGCTCGAGGCTGACCTGCTGGTGGCTGTTGTTGGCCATGCGCGACAGCGCGGCCATCGGCTCACCCTGCGAGCCGGTCGACATCAGCACCATCTTGTGCGGCGGCGCGGCGTCGATCTTGTCCACGACGACGCCGTCCGGCACGTGGAGGTAGCCCAGCTCGCGGGCGATCTGCATGTTGCGGACCATCGAGCGGCCCACGTACGCGACCTTGCGGTCGTGCTTGGCCGCGGCGTCGATGACCTGCTGGACGCGGTGGATGTGCGAGGCGAACGACGCGACGATGATGCGCTTCTTGCTCGACGCGAACACCGCGTCGATCGCCGGCGTGATGTTGCGCTCGGACGTCGTGAAGCCGGGGACCTCGGCGTTGGTCGAGTCGGTCAGGAAGAGGTCGACCCCCTCCTCGCCGAGCCGGGCGAATGCGCGCAGGTCGGTGATGCGGCCGTCGAGCGGCAGCTGGTCCATCTTGAAGTCGCCGGTGTGCAGCGCGACGCCGGCCGGCGTCTTGATCGCGACCGCGAGGGCGTCCGGGATCGAGTGGTTGACCGCGACGAACTCCAGCTCGAACGGGCCGAACGTCTCGACGTCGCCCTCGGACACGACGTACTTGGGGGCGTCCTTGAGCCGGTGCTCCTTGAGCTTGGGGTCCAGGAACGCCAACGTCAGCTGCGAGCCGATGACCGGGATGTTGCCGCGCTCGCGCAGCAGGTACGGCACGCCGCCGATGTGGTCCTCGTGGCCGTGGGTCAGCACGATGCCGACGACGTCCTTCAACCGGTCACGGATCGGACCGAAGTCAGGCAGGATCAGGTCGACACCGGGCTGGTTCTCCTCGGGGAAGAGGACGCCGCAGTCGACGATCAGCAGCTTGCCGCCGTACTCGAAGACGGTCATGTTGCGACCGATCTCTCCGAGTCCCCCGAGGGGGATGACGCGCAGGGCGCCTTCGGGCAGGGTGGGCGGAGCGCCGAGCTCCGTGTGCATGTGGCTCATGTGGCCTAGCTTTCGAGAAGGCCCGACGCCATGAGTCCGTCGCGAACGATCGCGACCTCGTCGTCAGTGGCATCGGGGAGCGGATCACGCATCGTGCGGTGCTCGAGCACGCCGAGGAGCTGCATGGCAGCCTTCGCCGTGATCGCGCCCTGCGTGTGATTCATCATCGCCGAGACGGCGGGAAGCAGCTGGTGGTGGATGGCCCGGGCCGTGGGCAGGTCGCCGGCGTCGACGGCCGCGACCATGTCGGCGTACTGACGCGACGCGGCGTGCGCGACGACGCTGACGATGCCGCTCGCTCCCATCGCGAGCCAGGGCAGATTGAGCGGGTCGTCGCCGGAGTAGATCTTCAGGCCGGTCTCGTTCATGAGCCAGGAGCCGCGGCTGAGATCGCCGACGGCGTCCTTCATCGCGACGATCTGCGGGTCGTCGGCCATCGCGAGGTAGGTCTCGTCCGCGATCTTGACGCCGCTGCGGCCGGGGATGTCGTAGAGCATGACGGGCAGGTCGTCACCGGCCCGCGCGACCTGCGTGAAGTGCGAGAGGATGCCCGACTGCGGCGGCTTGCTGTAGTAGGGCGTGACGACGAGGGTGCCGTGGGCGCCGGCCTTCTTGGCCTGCTGGGCCAGCGCGACGGAGTGACGCGTGTCGTTGGTGCCGACGCCGGCCACGACCGTGGCGCGGTCACCGACGGCCTCGAGCACGGCGACCAGCAGCCGGCCGTCCTCCTCGACGGTCGTCGTGGGCGACTCGCCGGTCGTGCCGCTGATGACCAGGCCGTCGTTGCCGTGGTCGACGAGGTAGGTCGCGACCTTCTGCGCGGCGTCGAGATCGAGCTCACCCTCGCGGGTGAACGGCGTGACCATGGCGGTCAGCACACGCCCGAAGGGCGCGGCCTCGGTGGCGAGCGGCGACGTCATGCCTCCGAGGCTACCGCCTGCCGACCTGTCGCCGACGACCGGCAGGATGGCGGCGTGAACGAGCGTACCGACGAGGACATCTACGACATCGACACGGCCTCCGCGCCTCGCGGCGACGGGATCCGTGACCTGAGGCTGACCGACCGGTGGAACACCCCCCTCGGCAAGCCCAACGGCGGCTACATCCTCGCCGCGATGTTGCGGGGACTCGGCGACGAGCTCGGCTCCGGCGACCCGCTCGTCGCCTCGATCACGTACCTCGCCTCCCCCGAGACCGGTGCGGCCGAGCTGCGCACGCGCCCCCTGCGGATCGGACGCCGCGTGCAGACCGGCACCGCGTCGCTGTGGGAGGGCGAGCGCCACGTCGCGGAGATGACCGCGAGCTTCGGTGACCGCTCCGGCGGCGAGAGCCACGAGCTCGGCACGCCGCCCGAGCTGCGTCCCCCCGACGAGTGCATCGATCCCCGCGAGCACGGCGCGCCGGGCGGCGGTCTCTTCGACCGCGTGGACTACCGGATCGACCAGGTGCCGGGCTTCTTCGTCGGGCGCCCGAGCGGCGATCCGACGATGACGGCCTGGCAGCGGCTCAGCGGCGGTCGCGAGATCGACTTCCCGGCGCTCGGCCTGCTCTGCGACTCGTTCGTGCCGCCGATCGTCGAGCTCGGCGAGGGATTCAACTCGATGACGGTCCAGCTCACGGTGCACCTGCACCGGCTGCCCCGCCCGGGGTGGGTCGCGACCCGGCTGACCACGCGCCACGTGGTCAACGGCTTCCACGAGGAGGACTGTGAGCTGTGGGACGAGGACGGCAACCTGCTCGCGCAGAGCCGCCAGCTCGGCATCCTGCTCTGAGCCGGGTGTCCGAGGCGCGGGCCGCTCGCCGGGTCGCCCGATAACGTGGTGCGCACCTGCCCCCGGATGAAGGAGACACCCGATGGACCTGTTCGAGACCGAGAGCACGCAGCGCCTGTCCCGCGAGGCCGCGGCCGAGCGCCTGCGCGCGCTGGCCGACGCCCTCTCGCGGCACAACTCGATCGAGCTCGAGCGAGGCGGCCACCGGATCACGGTCGACGTCCCCGATGAGGTGAGCTTCTCCCTCGAGGTCGAGGTGGGCGACGAGAACGAGATCGAGATCGAGCTCAGCTGGTGACCCGCATCCGGGCCGACCGGGCGCGTTCTGCGCACGATCGGCCCGGACTTGCGACCATGGGTCCATGAGCGACCCCTGGAAGGACTTCCTCCCGACGATCGGGATCGCGCTGCTCAACGCGTTGGTCCTGGCGGTGATCGTCGCCCTGGTCACCCGCCGGATCGGTCGCCGCTCCCCCGTCGCGCGCTATCTGAGCCGCGCCGCCGCGATCCCGTTCCGCATGCTGCTGGTCGTCGTGGCGTGCGCGATCGCGGTCTCCCGCAACGCGCCGTGGTCCGAGCGCGAGGACCTCGGCCGCTGGGTCGAGCTCGGCATGCGGGTCGCGATCATCATCACCGCCGCGTGGCTCGTCGGCGTCATCGTGCTGTCCCTCGAGGACATGGCCCTGCGCCGCTACCGCCTCGACGCGGTCGACAACCTCGCCGCCCGCCGCGCCAAGACCCAGACCGCGGTGATCCGCCGCGTCACCCTCGTCGCGATCGTGTTCCTGGCCGCGGCGGCGGTGCTGCTCAGCTTCCCGGGGGTCAGCGCGGCCGGCGCCAGCGTGCTCGCGTCCGCCGGCATCATCTCGGTCATCGCGGCGGTGGCCGCACAGTCCACGCTCAGCAACGTGATCGCCGGCCTGCAGATCGCGTTCAGCGGATCGATCCGCTACGGCGACGCGGTCATCGTGGAGGACGAGTGGGGGTGGATCGACGAGATCACGCTCAGCTATGTCGTCGTACGCCTGTGGGACGACCGCAACATGGTCCTGCCGGCGACGTACTTCACCACGACCCCGTTCCAGAACTGGACCCGCAAGCACTCCGAGCTGCTGGGCTCGGTGGAGTTCGACGTCGACTGGCGGGTCAGCCCCGACGGCATGCGCGCCGAGCTCGACCGCATCCTGCCGACCACCGACCTGTGGGACGGGCGCACCAAGGTGCTGCAGGTGACCGACGCGGTCAACGGCTGGGTGCGGATCCGCATCCTCGTGACCGCCAAGGACGCGCCCACGTTGTTCGACCTGAGGTGCTTCGTGCGCGAGCGGATGGTGGACTGGCTGCAGAGCGCCGACGAGGGCGGCCTGCCCCGCTTCCGGGTCGAGTCGGTCCCGCGCCGCGCCCCGCGCCGGGCCAGCGAGGAGGAGGCGACCGGCCTGTTCAGCGGTGACCAGCAGGGCGACGACCGGGCGGCCCGCATCACCGGTCAGCTGCCCGCCGTCGACGAGGACGGGCTCCCTCGCGAATGACCGCCACCGTGCGCTCGCGCCTCGCCCTGCTCTCCGCGGCGGTCCTCGTGGTCGGCGGACCCGCTGTCCCGGCGGCGGCGAAGGCACCCGTCAACGCCACCGGCTACGCGCTCCAGGGCTCGGCCAGCCCTTCCGACGTGACCCGCGACGGTCGCTACCTGCGCACGATCGCGATCTCCGGTGTCGCGCTCGACGGACCCGCCCGCATCTCCCCCGTCAGCGCCGACGTCGCCCAGCTGCGTCGCGCCGCGCACCGGCACGGTCGCAAGGCCGTCCTGCTGCTGAGCAACTACAGCGACGACCTCAAGGACTTCGACGAGCGCGTCGCCCACCGGATGCTGACCTCCGGACCGGCGCGCGCGGCCGTGATCCGGGCGCTCCGGAAGGCCACGCGCGGCTTCGACGGGCTGCAGATCGACCTGGAGTCGCTGAGGTCCCGCGACGTGGCGGGGCTGGTCGCGTTCACCCGCGAGCTCGATGCGGCCCTGCCCGGCAAGACGTTGTCGATGGCGTTCATGGCCTCGACCGATCGCCGCGGCTATCTCGCTCGCGGCTATGACCTCGCGGCCCTCGCGCCGAGTCTGGACCGCATGGTCCTGATGGCGTACGACCAGCACGGCCCCGGCTGGTCGCGTCCCGGTCCCGTGGGCTCGCTGTCGTGGGTCCGGCGCGAGCTGGGCTACTTCGCGAAGGTCCTGCCCAACCGCAAGATCGACCTCGGGGTGGCCGCGTACGGCTACCAATGGGGACGCGGGAGCCGCACCCTCACGGTCTCGCAGGCCCGCAAGCGCGCAGGCGACAAGGCCCGTTGGCGCGCCAAGCAGGGCGAGTGGTCCGCGAAGCTGTCCGGTGGGCGGACGATCTGGTGGTCGGACCGCCGCTCGCTGCGGGCCCGCGAGAAGATCGCCCGGTCGTACGGCCTGCACGGCGTGTCGATCTGGGAGATCGGCTCGTCGGGCCGCCTGCGCTAGGGCCTCGCGCGGTCGTACGTGACGATGTCGTAGCCGTCGTGGGCCTCGCGGCCGGACTCGTACCAGCGGGACCAGTCGACGTCGGGGAACCACGCGTCGCCGTCCGGCGACAGGTGCACCCGGGTGACGACCAGGCGGTCGACGACGTCGGCCTCGATCGCGGCGGCGTAGACCTGTGCGCCGCCGATCACGAACGCCTCGTCGTCGAGCTCGGCCGCCCGAGCGAGCGCAGAGCGAAGATCGCCTGCGGTCTCGACCCCCTGGGCCGACCAGGACGGGTCACGCGTCAGCACGATCGACTTACGTCCCGGGAGCGGCCGGCCGATCGACTCGTACGTCGCGCGGCCCATGACCAGCGGGTGGCCCATCGTGAGGGCCTTGAACTGCGCGAGGTCGCCGGTGGGCGGCCACGGCAGGTCGCCGTCCTTGCCGATGACGCCGTTGCGGCCGATCGCGACGACGACGGTGACCGTCATACGGCGATAGGCGCGGAGATCCGCGGGTGCGGGTCGTAGCCGGAGACCTTGACCGAGTCGAGCGTGAAGTCGTCGATCGAGGTGACGGCCGGGTCGAGCCACAGCTCGGGGAGCGCGCGCGGCTCGCGGGTGAGCTGCTCGCGGGCCTGGTCGAGGTGGTTGAGGTAGAGGTGCGCGTCGCCGAGCGTGTGGACGAAGTCGCCGACCTCCAGGCCCGTGACCTGGGCGACCATGTGGGTCAGCAGGGCGTACGAGGCGATGTTGAACGGGACCCCGAGGAACACGTCGGCCGAGCGCTGGTACATCTGGCACGACAGCTTGCCGTCGGCCACGTAGAACTGGAAAAACGCGTGGCACGGCATGAGGGCCATCGCGTCGAGGTCGGCGACGTTCCACGCGCTGACCACGTGCCGGCGGGAGTCGGGGTTGGCCTTGATCTGCTCGATGACGTCCGCGAGCTGGTCGATGTGCCGGCCATCCGGCGCGGGCCACGACCGCCACTGGTAGCCGTAGACCGGTCCGAGATCGCCGTTGTCGTCCGCCCACTCGTCCCAGATCGAGATGCCGTTGTCGCGCAGGAACGCGGTGTTGGTGTCGCCCTTGATGAACCACAGGAGCTCGCCGACGACCGACTTGAGGTGGATCTTCTTCGTGGTCACCAGAGGGAAGCCCTCGGACAGGTCGAAGCGCATCTGGTGGCCGAAGACGCTGCGCGTGCCGGTGCCCGTGCGGTCACCCTTCGCGACGCCTTCATCGAGGATGCGCTGGACGAGATCGAGGTAGGCCCGCATGCTCGCAGACTATCAATCACCACGCATCGATCGTGTGCGAAACTCTGTCCATGCCGCGTGACGAGTTCGACGCCAGTCCTGCCGAGGTGCGCAGCTTCGCGCTCCTGCAGGTCGGCCTCACCGCAGGCTTCTTCGTGCTCCTGTTCTTCATGCTCGGCGGCTCGGACGCGGACTACCCGCCGACCTGGATGGCCGTGGCGCTCGTCGTCCTGGTCGGCGTCGGCGCCTTCCTCGCCGAACGGGTCTGGATGTCGGCCGCTCCCCTGGACCCCGATCTCGCCCCCGCCGACCAGCACCGGCTCGCGGTCGGGGTCTTCGCCGGCCAGACCGTCCGCCGGCTGGCGTTCTGCGAGGCACCGCTGCTGATCGCGGTGCTCGTCACGTTCGTCACCGACCACGGCGGGTGGCCCCTGGTCATCGCGGGCGTCCCCGGTCTGCTCGTCCTGGCCTGGGAGATCTGGCCCAGCCTGCGCAACACGTCCATGACCGCCGCGATGCTCGACTCCCGCGGCGCGGACTCCCGGCTGGTGGAGAGCTTCATCGAACGTCCGGTCGCATGACGACGGCCGACGTCAGCGCCCGTCTCGCCTGGCCGGACGACGCCGCCGCGATCGTCCGCGTGCAGCTCGCGTCGTGGCAGGCGAACGACGCCGTGCCCGCCCCCGAGCTGGAGGCCCTCGATCCTGCGCTCCTCGCCGAGCGGTGGGCCACACTCGTCAGCTCACCTGTGGACGCGCGGCTGCGGGTGCTCGTCGCGCTCGAGCGGGCGGACGTCCGCGGCTTCGCACTGGTGCACCCGTCGTACGACCCCGACAGCGACCAGGTCACCGACGGCGAGATCGGCGAGCTCGTGGTCGACCCCGGTCACCAGCGCGCCGGGCACGGGTCACGGCTCCTGCAGGCCGCGGTCGACACCCTCGCCGCCGACCGGTTCACCCGCGCGCGCTGGTGGGTCACGTCGACAGACGATGCACTCCGGTCGTTCGTGACCGAGTCCGGCTGGGCGCCCGACGGTGCCCACCGTGAGCTCGCCGGCGACAGCGGGGCCACGGTCAAGCAGCTGCGGCTGCACACGACCCTGGCATGACCAGCGACCGATCGGTCATCGTCGACTCGCTCGGCGTCGGCCTGGCCACTGGCGCGTACGGCGTGTCGTTCGGCGCGATCTCCACGTCGTCCGGGCTCAGCGTGCTGCAGACCTGCCTCATCTCGCTGCTGGTCTTCACCGGCGCCTCACAGTTCGCGTTCGTCGGGATCATCGCGTCCGGCGGCAACCCCCTGACGGGCTCGCTGACCGCGATCCTGCTCGGCAGCCGCAACCTGTTCTACGGGGTCAGCATGGCCCCCAAGCTCGAGCTGACCCCTGCGCAGCGGCTCGCGACGGCGCACTTCGTGATCGACGAGTCGACTGCCATGGGCGTCACGCGCCCGACCAGACGCCAAGCCCGGCTCGGCTTCTACTGGACCGGGATCTCGATCTTCGTGCTGTGGAACCTGTCCACCGCCGCGGGCGCGTGGGCCGGCAACGCGATCGGCGACCCGCGGACGTACGGTCTGGACGCGGCTGTCGGGGCCGCCTTCCTCGGCCTGCTGTGGCCGCGGCTCGCCTCGGCGAAGGGGCGTCTCGTCGCGCTCGTGGGCGCCGCGGTGGCCCTCGGCCTCGTGCCGCTGACCAGCGCCGGGATGCCCATCATCCTCGGCGGTGGCGCCGCCGTGCTGCTGGGCCTGCTGTGGCGACCGGGGCGGGCCTCGTGACGGCGCTGTGGGGCGGCATCGTCGTGATGGCGGTGGGGTGCTTCGCCCTCAAGTACGCCGGGCTGTCCGTGCCCGAGCGGGTGCTGCAGCACCCCCTGACGGTGCGCGCGGTCGAGCTCATCCCCGCGGGACTGCTCGGCGCCCTGATCGCGGTGCAGGTGTTCGCCGACGGCACGTCCGTGCAGGTCGACGCCCGCCTGCTCGCCCTCGGTGTCGCCGCAGTCCTCCTGGCCCTGCGCGTCCCGTTCCTCCCCATGGTCGTCGCCGCCGCCCTCGTCGCCGCCCTCGCCCGCCAGCTCTGACCCCCCCGTCCCCCGTGGCCGGTTTCCCACGGGACCGTGGGAATTGCGCACTCCCCTCGCGTCTTAACCCGCGGGAAGTGACAAAGAGCCGCGGGAAGTGACAAAGAGCCGCGGGAAGTGACAGATCTTCCTAGGGAAGCGAGCACACCCGCGGTGAGTGACGGTTTCCCACGGGACCGTGGGAAACCGTCAGAGGCCGAGGACGTCGTCGAGGCCCACGGTGAGGCCAGGACGGCTGCCGACGCCGCGGACGGCCGCGACGACGCCGGGCATGAACGACGTACGGTCGTGCGAGTCGTGGCGGATCGTGAACTCCTCACCTGCCCCGCCCATGAGCACCTGCTGCGAGGCGACGAATCCGCGGGCCCGGACCGAGTGGACGGGGATGCCGTCGATCTTCGCGCCGCGGGCGCCGTCGGGATCGGTCGTGGTCGCATCGGGCAGGCCCGGCGACCCCGCCTCGCGGCGCGACGCCGCGATCAGCTCGGCAGTACGCACGGCAGTGCCCGACGGTGCGTCGACCTTGTCGGGGTGGTGCATCTCGATGACCTCGACCGACTCGAAGAACGGCGCCGCAGTCGCCGCGAAACGCATCATCAAGATCGCGCCGATCGAGAAGTTGGGCACCACCAGCACCCCGCTGGCAGGTGAGTCGCCGAGCGCCGAGCGTACGGCGGCGATGCGCTCGTCGTCGAAGCCGGACGTGCCCACCACTACGTCCACGCCGTGCTCGATGCACCACAGGACGTTGTCGAGGGCGACGTGGGGCTGGGTGAAGTCGAGCGCCACCTCCGCCCCGGCGGCGGTGACCTGGTCGAGGGAGTCGCCCAGGTCGATCTCGGCCACCACCTCCAGACCGTCGGCGGCGTTGATCGCCCGCACCGACTCCGAACCCATGCGCCCCTTGGCGCCCAGCACCGCAACCCGTGTCATGTCGCCGATCGTACGAGACGCGATCCGTGACACGCCCGCCGACTCGGGCCTACCATGGGCCAGCCTCGGGGCCCCGATGAGGAAAGGACCCACCATGCCCGAGGGCACACCGCGACCGATGAGTTGCGAGACCGATGACATGCTGATGATCCACCAGGTGTTCCGCCGCGAGTTCCGACTGGCGGGCCCCATGGTCCGCCACGTCGATGCCGGCAACACCGCGCAGGCCGCGCGCGTCGCGACCTACCTGGCCGAGATCGTCACCGCACTGCATCACCACCACCACAACGAGGACAAGATCCTGTGGGACACCCTCGTCGACCGCTCCCCCGGGTGCGCGCTGCACGTCGGGCAGATGAAGGCCCAGCACGCCGCGGTCTCCGATCTGCTCGACCGGGTCGAGGAGATCATCCCGGCCTGGACCCCGGCCGCGGACGCCGAGTCCCGCGAGCGGCTCGCCGCCGCGCTCGACGCGGTGTCGTCCGCGCTCGACGCCCACCTCGGGCAGGAGGAGGAGGTCATCCTGCCGGTCGCGGCCATGTCGCTCTCCCAGGCCGAGTGGGACCGCCTGGGCGAGGCCGGGATGGCGTCCGTCCCGCGCAACCGGCTCCTGGTCCAGCTCGGCTACATCCTGGAGGACGCCACGCCCGAGCAGCGCAGCATGGTGCTCGCCCACGTCCCGCTGCCGGCGCGGGTGCTCTACCGGCTCACCGGCCGGCGGCAGTACGAGAAGGAGATCCGCACGTTGCGCGCCCCGGTGTGAGGCCTACTCCGCGAGCCCGACCAGCACCGCGATGCCCGCGGCCGCCTCCGCGAATGACGTCGTCAGCGGCGACAGGCCGAGGCGGATCAGGTCGGGCTCGCGGAAGTCGGGCACCACGCCGCGCTCCACCATGTCCTCGGCCAGGCGCCGCGCATCGGGGTGCCGTACGGTCACGTGGCTGCCGCGCAGCGCCGGCTCCCGCGGGGTCACGATCTCCAGGCCCGCCTCGTCGAGCAGCTCGATCGCGTACGCCGTGAGCGCCTCGGACTTCGCCCGGATCTGCTCGACGCCGGCCTCGGCGATCAGCCGTACGCCCTGCTGGACCGCGAGAATCCCGGCCACCGGCGGCGTACCGCTGAGGAGGCGGCGGATCGTCGGTGAGGTCTCGTACGTGTCGGCCATCGCGAACAGGTCGGCAGCGCTCCACCAGCCGGCGATGGGCTGCTCGGCGGCTGCCAGGTGCCGCTCCGCGACGTACGCGAAGGCCGGCGCGCCCGGGCCGGCGTTGACGTACTTGTAGGTGCAGCCGACCGCGAAGTCGACCTCGAGGGCGTCCAGCTCGATCTCGACGACGCCTGCGGAGTGGCAGAGGTCCCAGATCACCACGCCGCCCGCCGCGTGGACCTCGGCCGTCAAGGATGCGAGGTCGAGCAGCGTGCCCGACCGGTAGTCGACGTGGCTCAGCAGCACGACAGCGGTCCGCTCCCCCAGCGCCGGGCGGAGCACCTCCACGGTGACGTTGTCCACCAGGTCGGGCGTCACCCACCGCACGGTCATGCCGCGTGCCCGCGCCACCGACTCGACGAGGTAGCGGTCGGTCGGGAAGTTCGTCGCGTCGATCACGATCTCGTCGCGGCCCGGGCGGACCCCGGCTGCGGCGTGCAGGAGCTTGTAGAGGTTGACCGACGTGGAGTCGGCGATGACCGTCTGTCCAGCGGCCGCGCCCAGCAGGGCCGCGCCGAGCTCGTCGCCGACGGTCACCGGCAGGTCGACCCAGCTCTCGGTCCAGCCGCGAATCAGTCGGCCTCCCCACTCCTCACGCACGAACGCCGCGAGCCGCTCCTGTGTCGCCTTCGGCAGTCGGCCGAGCGAGTTGCCGTCGAGGTACGCGACGAGGTCGTCATCGATCACGAACCGGTCGCGAAAGCCGCTCAGGGGGTCGGTGGCGTCGAGGTCGTGGGGCGTGGCCATCAGGCGATGCTCTCACGCCCCTCGCGCCCACCCGCCGACGAGTCACGTACGACCGCCGACGAGTCACGCATGACCGCCCACGAGTCACGTATGGCGTCCCACGAGTCACGTACGGAGGCGGGAATCGTCCACACGCGACTCGTCACCGTCCGTACGCGACTCGTGAGCGTCCGTACGCGACTCGTCACCGCCCGTACGCGACTCGTCACCGTCCGTACGCGACTCGTGAGCGTCCGTACGTGACTCGTGGGCGGGTGGGGGAAGCGGAAGGGCCCCGCTGCCGAAGCAGCGGGGCCCTTCACGGGTGCGGATCAGGCGTCGGCGTCAGCCGGCTCCTCGGCGGGGGCGGCGTCGCCCTCGCCCTTGTCCTCGATGACGGGGATCAGCGAGAGCTTGCCGCGGTCGCCGAGCTCGGCGATCTCGACCTGGATCTTCTGACCGACCGAGACGACGTCCTCGACGTTGTTGACCCGCTGGCCACCGTTGAGCTCACGCAGCTTGCTGATGTGCAGCAGGCCGTCGCGACCCGGGGACAGCGAGACGAACGCGCCGAAGTCGACCGTCTTGACGACGGTGCCGAGGTAGCGCTCGCCGACCTCGGGCATCGTCGGGTTGGCGATCGCGTTGATCGCGTCGCGCGCAGCCTCGGCCGCCTCGCCGTTCTCGGCGCCGACGTAGACCGTGCCGTCGTCCTCGAGCGAGATGTTCGCGCCCGTGTCGTCCTGGATCTGGTTGATGATCTTGCCCTTGGGGCCGATGACCTCACCGATCTTGTCCACGGGGATCTTGATCGTGATGATCCGCGGGGCGTAGGGGCTCATCTCGTCGGGCTCGTCGATGGCCTCGGCCATGACGTCGAGGATCGCGACGCGAGCGCCATACGCCTGCTGCAGCGCACCGGCCAGCACGTCGGCGGGGATGCCGTCGAGCTTGGTGTCGAGCTGCAGTGCGGTGACGAACTCACGCGTGCCGGCGACCTTGAAGTCCATGTCGCCGAAGGCGTCCTCGGCTCCGAGGATGTCGGTCAGCGTGACGAACTTCTGCTCGCCGTCGACCTCACCGGAGATGAGGCCCATCGCGATGCCCGCGACCGGCGCGCGCAGCGGGACACCCGCGTTGAGCAGACCGAGCGTCGAGGCGCAGACCGAGCCCATCGACGTCGAGCCGTTCGAGCTCAGCGCCTCCGAGACCTGGCGGATCGCGTAGGGGAACTCCTCGCGCGTCGGCAGCACGGGCAGCAGCGCACGGCCCGCCAGGGCACCGTGGCCGATCTCGCGACGCTTCGGCGAACCGACCCGGCCGGTCTCACCGGTCGAGTAGGGCGGGAAGTTGTAGTTGTGCATGTAGCGGCGCGACGTCTCGGGCGAGAGCGTGTCGAGCTTCTGCTCCAGGCCGAGCATGTTGAGCGTCGTGATGCCCAGGATCTGGGTCTCGCCACGCTGGAACAGTGCCGAGCCGTGGACGCGGGGAACGATGCCGACCTCGGCGCTGAGGGCACGGATGTCCTCCAGGCCACGGCCGTCGATGCGGACCTTGTCGCGCAGGACGCGCTCGCGGACGACCTTCTTGGTGACCGCGCGGATGGCCGCACCGATCTCCTTCTCGCGGCCCTCGAAGTCGGCGCCGATCTTGTCGATGACGTCGGCCTTGATCTCGGACTCGCGCTCCTCGCGGTCGGCCTTGCTGACGATCGTCAGGGCCTGGGCGAGGTCGTCCTTGGCAACGGCCTCGACCGCGGCGTAGACGTCGTCCTCGAAGTCGAGGAAGACCGGGAAGTCGCGGACCGGCTTGGCGGCGGTTGCGGCGAGCTCGGCCTGGGCCTCGCACAGCTGCTTGATGAAGACCTTGGCGGCGTCGAGGCCACCGGCGACGATCTCCTCGGTGGGCGCCTGGACGCCGCTCTGGACGAGGTCCCACGTGGCCTCGGTGGACTCGGCCTCGACCATCATGATCGCGACGTCGTCACCGGCGACACGGCCGGCGACGACCATGTCGAAGACCGCGTTCTCGAGCTGGCTGTGCGTCGGGAAGCCGACCCACTGACCGTCGATCAGGGCGACGCGGGTCGCGCCGACCGGGCCGCTGAACGGCAGGCCCGAGATCTGCGTCGACGCGGACGCCGCGTTGATCGCGAGCACGTCGTACGGGGTGTCGGGGTTGAGCGCCAGGACCGTGATGACGACCTGGACCTCGTTGCGCAGACCCTTCTTGAACGTCGGGCGCAGCGGGCGGTCGATCAGACGGCACGTGAGGATCGCGTCCTCGCTGGGACGTCCCTCGCGACGGAAGAACGATCCCGGGATGCGGCCGGCGGCGTACATCCGCTCCTCGACGTCGATCGTCAGGGGGAAGAAGTCGAAGTGGTCCTTGGGGTGCTTGCCGGCCGTCGTGGCCGACAGGAGCATCGTGTCGTCGTCGAGGAACGCAGCGACCGAGCCGGCCGCCTGCTGGGCGAGGACGCCGGTCTCGAAGCGGATGGTGCGGGTGCCGAAGGCACCGTTGTCGATGACTGTCTCGACGGAGTGAAGTTCGGACATAGATGTCCCTTCCGCAGACGTGTGTCTGCCTGTAGGGACGAGAACCGGGCGGGCGGTGAAACCATGCCGGTCTTCGATCGAGGCCTGCGGGCCACCCTGAGGCGCTCCCGAAGGCCACTACCGAGGACCGAGCGCGTCGTGTCCGAGGGTTCTCGTCTGTTGTGTTGCGACTGTGCAGTTGTGGGTCGTGCGAGGTGCCCCTTGCGGGGCGGGGCGGCCACCTCGTGTGAGGTGACCGCCCCGGCGAGCTAGCGGCGCAGGCCGAGACGCTCGATGAGCGAACGGTAGCGCTCGATGTCGTTGTTCTGCAGGTAGTTCAGCAGGCGACGACGCTGTCCGACGAGGAGGAGCAGACCACGACGGCTGTGGTGGTCGTGCTTGTGCTCCTGCAGGTGGCCGGTCAGGTGGGCGATACGAGCGGTCAGCAGCGCGATCTGGACCTCGGGGGATCCGGTGTCGCCGTCGCTGAGTGCGTACTGCTTGATGATGTCTTCCTTGGCGACGCCCGCAACTGTGGGCGCAGCAGTCTTCTTCGACACTTTTTCTCCTGGGGTTCCGTTGCACGGCGCGCCCGGGCACATCCACCGGGGCACTCTCTAGTCCGTGGCCGATCACACGGCAACGTCCAGACTATCAGCGCGGGGCGTCCGGCCGGAAATCCGTGTCACGGCCCCGGGGGTAGCCTCGCACATCATGCCCCCTACACGCCCGCTCCTCGCCGCCCTCGCCCTCATCGCCGTGACCGCCGCCTGCAGCTCCTCCGACGGCTCCGCCGACCGCTCCTCCGCCGACACCACGACAGGTTCCGGCTCCGACACGGCTGCCACGGGACCGCGCTACGTCGCCCTGGGCGACTCCTACACCGCGGGCCCGCAGCTCAACCCGACCGACAAGGCGTCGGACACCTGCCTGCGCTCGACCAAGAACTATCCGCACCTGCTGGCCGAGGCGATCGGCGCCGCCTCGTTCACCGATGCGAGCTGCTCGGGCGCCACGACCGACAACGTGCTGGAGTCCGTCGCGACCGTGGGCGGCGGCAAGGCCGTGCCGGCGCAGATCGACGCGGTCGACAAGGACACGCAGCTCGTCACGGTCGGCATCGGCGGCAACGACTCGTCGCTGTTCTCGAGCCTCTCGGTGGCGTGCACCCGGCCGGGCACTGCGTGCGAGGACTACCTCGACGACAAGGTGCCGGGCATCCTGCGCAACACCGGCAAGAACATCGCCACGGTCCTGGAGGCCGTCAAGGAGCGCGCCCCCCAGGCCCGGGTCGTCCTGGTCGGCTACCTCGGGGTGACACCGGCCGACCGCGGCTGCGACGCGCTCGGCGGCGACGCGCTGGACACGGCCGGCGTCTCCGCGGGTGAGCGGAGCATCGACCGGACGATGGCCGCCGCGGCCAGGACGGCCGGCGCGACGTACGTGTCGATGAACGCTGCGTCGAAGGGTCACGACGCGTGCGCGGGCGACGAGGCGTGGACCAACGGCCTGTCCCCCGCACTCGGTGACGGCGCCGTCCTGCACCCGCGGGCCGCCGGCATGGCGGCCGTCGCCTCCGCCGTCGAGAAGGTCGTCGCGTCCTGAGCTAGATGCCGAGTGCGTCGCGTGTACGCACGACGTCGTCGGCCATCTGGGCGATGAGCGGCTCGATGCCGTCGTAGCGGACCATCCCCCGCAGGCGGTCCACGAGCTCGACCCGGATCTCCTCGCCGTACAGGTCGAGGTCGGTGCGGTCCAGGACGTGCGACTCGACGCGCCGCTCGACCCCGTCGAACGTCGGATTGGTGCCGACCGAGATCGCTGCCGGGAGCCGCTCGCCGTGGTCGCGCACGACCCAGCCCGCGTACACCCCGTCCGGCGGCACCGCGTACGCCTCGTCGACCGGCACGTTGGCCGTCGGGTAGCCGAGCTCGCGACCGCGCTGATCGCCCTTGCGGACGACGCCGGAGATCTCGTGCGGACGTCCGAGCACCTCGGCCGCGTCGCGCAGACGGCCTTCGGCGATGTAGCGACGCACCAGCGTGGACGAGAACGGTTCGGCACCGCCGTCGAGCCCGAGCCCGTCGACCACGAAGCCGGCCCGCTCCCCCGCCTCGCGCAGGAAGGTCGTGTCGCCGCTGGCGCGGCGGCCGAAGCGGAAGTTGTCGCCCACCGCGACCAGGTGGGTGCGCAGCTGGTCGAGCAGGACCCGGTCGACGAACTCCTGCGGGCTCCAGGCCGCCATCTCGCGGGTGAAGTCGAGGATGCGGACCTCGTCGACGCCGGCCGCGTGCAGCAGCTCGACCCGGCGGCGCATCGTCGTGAGGCGCTTGGGCGCGCGGTCCGGTGCGACGACGGCGAGCGGGTGCGGCTCGAAGGTGATCGCGATGACCGGCAGGCTGCCGGCGAGCTCACGGGTGCGGGCGATGACGTGCTGGTGACCGCGGTGCACGCCGTCGAAGTTGCCCACCGTCACGGCTGCCGGATCGGTCCGCGGAGCCGTCGATGCCCCGGGGAAGTCTCGCCAGATCGTCACGGGGAAAACTGTGCCACACGTCGCCGCGGGCGCCCGCGGCGAGCCGGACCTAAGAACACTCTCATGCTGGGCTCATCGACCCCCTTGCCCACATCGGGCAGGGTGGAGCCCATGAACTGGACGAGGCGGGCCCCTGCTGCGGTCCTCGCGGTCGTCGCCGTCGCCCTCCTGGTCGTGATCGGCGCGCGCGTGTCGGCCGGCGCCGACCCCGCGCCGCAGGACACCTCCCCCATCGAGATCGCGCCCACGCCGGCGGCGACGCCCTCCACCCCGGTGCCCTCGCGCACCACGCCCGCGCCGAGCACCGTGCCACCCAGCACCGTGTCGCCGGACGACGTGGACGACGACGATGACGACGACTACGACAAGTCCTACCCCGAGCCTCGGGACTACGACGACGACAACGATGACCACCGGGGCCGCGACCACGACGAGGACGACTGACCCTCGATGGCACCTCCCTCGTGGTCGCGCCTCACGGTGCGGCAGCGGCTCACCGCCACGGTCGCCCTGCTGACGACTCTTGCGCTCGTGGCGGTCGGCGCGACCCTGTACGTGCTGGAGTCGCGGCGCATCGACCGGGCCATCGAGTCCGGCATCAGCCAGGAGCTCGGTGAGTTCCGGGCGCTGCGCTCCGAGCCCGATCCGGACACCGGCAGGCCGTTCGCGTCCGCCGAGCGGCTCCTCGAGGTCTTCCTCGAGCGCAATCTCCCCGATCCCGACGAGCAGCTGTTCGCGTTCCCCGCGCAGGGACGGCCGAGCTATCAGGGCGAGTACGACGCCCGGCTGCAGCGCTCCGCCGAGTTCCCCGCGCTGGTCCGACGGCTCAGCACGACCGGCGGCACGCGGACGCTGCGCATCGACGGCCACACGTACCGGGTCGCGGTGCAGCCCGTCAGGGTCGGCTCCTCGACCTCGGCGTTCGTGGTCGCCCACGACGTGTCGGCGAGCCGGGCGTACCTGCGCGAGCTGCTGGTCACGTACGCCCTGCTGGCCGCACTGTCGGTCATCCTCGTCGCAGGTGTCGCGTCGTGGAGCGCCGGACGCCTGCTGAGCCCCGTGCGGCGGCTGCGCGAGACCGCCCAGGGCATCAGCGACGGTGACCTCGGCGGGCGGATCGAGGTCACGGGTCACGACGACCTGTCGGACCTGCAGCGGACGTTCAACGCGATGCTCGACCGGCTCGAGGCCGCGTTCGCGGCGCAGCGACAGCTGCTCGACGACGCCGGGCACGAGCTGCGCACCCCGTTGACCGTGCTGCGTGGCCACCTGGAGGTGCTGGACGTCGACGACACCGAGGACGTCGCCGCGACCCGCACCCTGCTCCTGGACGAGATCGATCGCATGTCGCGCCTCGTCGACGACCTGCTGATGCTGGCCAAGGCACGCCGTCCCGACTTCGTCCGGACCCGCGCCGTCGACGTGGAGGCGCTGACCCTCGGTGCGGTCGACCGCGCGCGGGCGCTCGCGGACCGCTCGTGGGTCCTCGACGGCGTCGCGCGCGTCAACGCCCGGCTCGACGGTCAGCGGATCACCCAGGCGTTGCTCCAGCTGTCCGAGAACGCCGCCCGTCACACCCAGGAGGGCGACGAGATCGGCATCGGCTCCAGGCTCCACGAGGGCCGCCTCGAGCTGTGGGTCCGTGACACGGGCCCGGGGGTGGACCCCGTACTGGCCCCCACGATCTTCCGGCGCTTCGCGCAGGGCGAGGACGCCCATGAAGGCTTCGGTCTCGGCCTCTCGATCGTCAGCGCGATCGCCGAGGCCCACGGCGGCGACGTCGTGCTGGACCCCACCGATGCGGGCGCCACGTTCCGCATCCGACTACCCATGGAGGCTGCGACATGAACCGGATCCTGATCGTGGAGGACGAGGACCGGATCTCCTCGTTCGTCGCCAAGGGGCTCAAGGCCGAGGGGTTCACGACCTCTGTCGTCCGGGACGGCGTCACGGGTCTCGACTACGCCCTGACCGGCGAGTTCGATCTCATGGTGCTGGACATCGGGCTGCCCGGGATGGACGGCTTCCGGGTCCTGGAGCGGGTGACGGCGGAGCGCCCGAGCCTGCCGGTGATCGTCCTGACCGCACGCGACTCGGTCACCGACACGGTCGCCGCGCTCGAGGGCGGGGCGGCGGACTACATGTCCAAGCCGTTCAAGTTCGGTGAGCTGCTCGCCCGGGTACGGCTGCGGCTCCGTCCCCCCGGCGAGGCCGCCCCCGAGCAGGACCTCACGGTCGGGGACGTCCGGCTCGACCTGAGGCACCGCAGGGCGTACGTCGGCCGGCGGGAGGTCGAGCTGTCGGCGCGCGAGCTGACCCTCGCGGAGGTGCTGATCCGCAACCGCGGCCTCGTCCTGTCGCGGGAGCAGCTGCTGTCCCAGGTGTGGGGCTACGACTTCGACCCCGGGTCCAACGTCGTCGACGTCTATGTCGGCTATCTGCGCAAGAAGCTCGGCGCCTCGCTGATCACCACGGTCCGCGGCCTCGGCTACCGCGTCAGCTGATCCCTCAGAGCTTGATCCTGAACCCCGAGAGGTGGGCCCGCGGGAGGTTCGCGAGCAACGGCTCCAGACGCTCGGCCACCTCGTGCGGCTCAGGACGATCCTCCGCCCGCGGCGCCAGGCAGTCCAGGATCAGGTCCGCGACGGCCGGCGGCACGACGTGTGGCAGGTCGAAGGGGGCCTGGTCGAGCTGTGCCCACCGGCGCTCGCGGTCGTACGCCCGGAAGCCCGCCGCGGCGCGGAACATCGTCGCCCCGAACGCCCACATGTCGCTCGCGTGGCCGACCGTCCCGAGTTCTCCCGGCCGGCACTGCTCGGGGGCCATGTACTCGTCGCTCCCGACCGGGTCCGTGAGGTCGGCGGCCTGCTTGGCGTCCATCGCGACGCTGAAGTCGATCAGCCTGGCCGGGGCGCCCATGATCACGTTGCTGGGCTTGAGATCGAGGTGGCAGACGTCCTGCTGGCGCAGGTAGTGCAGCGCCGAGCACAGCTCGAGCCCGAGCGGGAGGAGCTGGTGCAGCGGCAGGTAGCCGTGTGTCGCGATCAGCGTGGACAGGTCGGGGCCGTCCACGTTCTCCAGCACGAGGTACGGCCGTGGCCCCTCGTCGTCGTAGGAGAACAGCCGGGCGATCCCGGGGTGGCTGAGGCGCGAGAGCATCTCCACCTCCCGCACGAGCCCGGCCCGGGACGCGTCGCGCTCGACGTGGCCCGGGCGCACGATCTTGACGACCACCGGCGCGTACAGCCGGTCGTCGAAGGCCAGCCAGGCCTCGTAGACGTCGCCGCCGCCGACCGGGCGGACGGCCGTGAGGCCGGGGGCGATCGCGTCGCCCCCGGCCAGGCCCCAGGTGTCGCTCATCAGGCGGCGCGCCCGTCGCGCGTGCCGGTGAGCGTCGTGTTCTTGGTCGGCGCCGTGTTCTTGGTCGGCGCCGTGTTCTTGGTCGGCGCCGTGTTCTTGGTCGGCGCCGTGTTCTTGGTCGGCGCCGTGTTCTTGGTCGGCGCCGTGTTCTTGGTCGGCGCCGTGTTGACCGTCTTCGACGTGTTCTTGGTGTTCTTGGTGTTCTTCGTCGGCGTCGTGTTCTTGGTGTTCTTCGTCGGCGACGTGTTGACCGTGTTGCTGGTCGGTGAGTCCCCCGAGCGAGCGACCCGGTCGTCATCGTTGTCATCGGGGTCGTCGTCGAGCTGGACCGACTGCACCCACGAGCTCGACGTGTCCTCACGCTTGAGCACGACGTCCTTGGACGCGGTGGAGCCGGCCGGCTCGGCCTGGGCGCTCGCGACCGCGAATCCCACGGCGCCGAAGGCGACCGTCCCGGCCACGGCCATGATGCCGGTGCGTACGTACTTGTCCATGTTCTCTCCTCGGTCAGGTGTGCTGATGAGTCGAGACTGTCGGTCACGCATGAGCCGGACGTGAGCCCCACGTGAGAGGACTCTCATCCGGCGCCGGGAGGTCAGAGCAGCGGACCCAGAGGGCGCAGGATCGCCTCGTAGATGCGCGCCAGGGCCGGGCGGGCCATCCACTCCTCGAGCGTCAGCTGCTCACACCTGGCGCAGTCGTCCGCGAACACCTGCTGCATGCCCCGGGCCAGGCCCGGGTCGAGGATCTCGAGGTTGATCTCGTAGTTGCCCAGCAGGCTGAGGCGGTCGATGTTGGCCGTGCCGATCGTGGTCCACTCACCGTCGATCGTCGCCGTCTTGGCGTGCACCATGTGGTCGCCGTAGCGGTGGATCTCGACCCCGGCGCGCAGCAGGCGCCCGTAGAACCCCCGCGAGAGCCAGTCGGTCACGACGTGGTTGGAGATCTTGGGCACGATGATCCGCACCCGCACGCCGCGCCGGCGGGCGTCCAGCAGCGCCGAGAGGATGTCACGGTCGGGGATGAAGTACGCCGCGGTGATGTCGATGCTCTCGTGCGCCCGGTCGATCGCCTCGAGGTACATGCCCCGGATCGGGTACATCAGCTGCCGCGGCACGTTGCGGTGCGCCCGGATCGCCGGCCGCCAGCCCGCGGACGGCATCTGGTCGAGCATCGGGGTGTCCCGGCGGGGATGCGTGTTCCAGAAGTCGACGAATGCGTTGTCGAGGTCCCACACCGCCGGGCCCTCGATCCGCAGGTGCGTGTCGCGCCACTCCGTCGCGTACGCCGAGCCGATGTTGTAGCCGCCCACATACGCCACGTGGTCGTCGACGACGAGGATCTTGCGGTGGTCCCGGCCGAGGTGCCGCGGGCTGAGGAACTTCCACGACGAGATGACCGGGTAGACCAGCACGTTGACCGCGGACGGGAACGTCAGGAAGCTGCGCTTGACCACCAGGTTGGCGAACTGGTCGTAGATGACGTAGACGTCGACGCCACGGTAGGCCGCGTCGATCAGCGCCTGCTTGAAGCGTTGACCGACCGCGTCGCCCTTGATGATGTACGTCTCGAGGAGGATCCGGTGCTTGGCGCCCTCGATCGCGGCCAGCATGTCGTCGAAGAGTACCTCGCCGTACGTGTACGTCGTCGCGACGCTGCCGTCGCTGATCGGGTGGGAGACCGGCTCGGCCGGCGGGAGGTCCGGGACCTTGCGTCCGCGCAGCAGCCGTCTGAGCCGGTCGGCGCCCATGAGCGTCGCCACCGCGGTGAGCTGTGCGACGAACACCGAGAGCAGACCCTGGCCGACCAGGCGGCGCGTGTTGCGGCTGAGGCTCATGGGAGGACCTTACCGATCAGACGAACACGGCCACCGGCTTGGCGACGCCTCCACGCTGCTCGTACAACGCCAGGAACTCCCCCGCCGGATCGAACACCGCGACGGGCCCGGGCGCTCCCAGCTGGATGCCGGTCAGCGCGCGGCCGAAGCGCACGTCGCTCGCCTCGCGCTCCCCGAGGTCGTACGACGCGAAGCTCGTCCGCGCGACGTCGTCGAGCCCGATCACGATCAGCTCGGACTCCAGCTGCTCCAGCGTGCGGGCAAGCGACAGGCCGAATCCACCGACCCGCGTGCGACGCAGCATCGTCAGGTGACCGCCGACGCCGAGATCGGCCCCGAGATCGCGGGCCAGCGCGCGGATGTAGGTGCCGCTGGAGCACACGACGCGGATGTCGACGTCCACGAGGTCACCCTCGTGACGCACCGCGTCGATCTCGAACGTCGAGACCTCCACGGGTCGCGCCTTGAGCGCGACCTCCTCGCCCGAGCGCACCTTGGCGTACGACCGCACGCCGTCGACCTTGATCGCCGAGACCGAGGACGGCACCTGCATGATGCGCCCGGTGTACGCGGGCAGGATCGCCCGGATCGCGTCCTCCTCGAGGTGCGCGGCCGAGGCCGAGGCGGTGACCTCGCCCTCCGCGTCGTCGGTGACGGTCGACTGGCCCAGCCGGACCGTCCCGACGTACTCCTTGTCGGCCATCGTCAGGTGGCCGAGCAGTCGCGTCGCGCGGTTGATGCCCAGCACGAGCACGCCGGTCGCCATCGGGTCGAGCGTGCCGGCGTGGCCGACCTTCTTGGTGCCGGCCAGGCGGCGCATCCGCCCCACGACGTCGTGCGACGTCCAGCCCGAGGGCTTGTCGACGATGACGAGCCCCGACTGCTGGTCGCTCACGCGTCGTCGTCCTCGTCGTCCTCGTCGGCGACCGGCTTCTTGTAGGGATCGGCGTCACCCGCGTACTGCGCGCCCGCGGAGCGCGAGGCGACCTCCTCGTCGGAGGCCTTGACCTTGGCCAGCAGGTCCTCGATCTCCTTGGCCGTCTCGGGGACGGCGTCGAGGTAGAACGTGACCGAGGGGGTGATGCGGGTGCCGAGCTGCTTGCCGACCTCGGAGCGGATGAGCCCCGTGGCGCTCTTGAGTGCCGCGGCGGTGTCGGCGCGCTGCGCCTCGTCACCCATGACGGTGTAGAACACCGAGGCCTGCTGGCCGTCGCCGGTCATGCGGACGTCCGTGATCGTCACGAAGCCCAGTCGCGGGTCCTTGACCCGGCGCTCGAGCATCTGGGCCACGACGACCTTGATGCGGTCGCCGACCTTCGCGTTGCGCGGTCCCGCCATGTTGTTCCATCTCCCCAAATCAGTGGGACGTCACCTGCGTACGAGCCCTGAGGGCTGGTACGCAGGTGACGTCCCGGTGGTGACTCAAGCGCGAGGCTTCTCGCGCATCTCGAACGTCTCGATGACGTCGCCGACCTTGATGTCGTTGAAGCCCCTGAGCACGAGACCGCACTCGAAGCCTTCGCGGACCTCGGACACGTCGTCCTTCTCGCGCCGCAGGCTCGAGAAGTCCAGGTTGTCCGCCACGACGGTGCCGTCGCGGAGCAGGCGTGCCTTGGCGTTGCGCTTGATCGTGCCGCTGGTGACCATGCAACCGGCGATGTTGCCGATCTTGCTGGAGCGGAAGATGTCGCGGATCTCGGCGGTACCGAGCTGCGCCTCCTCGAACTCCGGCTTGAGCAGACCCTTGAGCGACGCCTCGATCTCCTCGATCGCGTTGTAGATGATCGAGTAGTACTTGATCTCGACACCCTCGCGGTCGGCCAGCTCCGTCGCCTTGCCCTGGGGGCGGACGTTGAAGCCGATGATCACGGCGTTGGACGCCGCAGCCAGCATGACGTTGGTCTCGGTGATCGCACCGACGCCGCGGTCGATGACGCGGAGGGCGACCTCGTCGCCGACGTCGATCTTGGCCAGTGCGTCCTCGAGCGCCTCGACAGAGCCCGATCCGTCGCCCTTCAGGATGAGCAGCAGCTCGTCGGTCTCGCCCTTCTCCATCGAGGACATGAAGTCCTCGAGGGTCCGGCGGCCCGTGCGCTGCGCGAGCAGTGCGTTGCGCTCACGCGCCTCGCGCTTCTCGGCGATCTGACGGGCCAGGCGGTCGTCGGCGACGACCATGAAGTTGTCGCCTGCACCGGGGACGGCCGTCAGACCGAGCACGAGTGCCGGCCGCGACGGGGTCGCCTCCTCGATGTTGTTGCCGAACTCGTCGAGCATCGCGCGGACACGACCGAACGCGGGGCCGGCGACGATCGAGTCGCCCACCTTGAGCGTTCCGCGGTGGACGAGCACCGTGGCGACCGGACCGCGACCGCGGTCCAGGTGCGCCTCGATGACCAGGCCCTCGGCGTTCTGCTTGGGGTTGGCGCGCAGGTCCAGCGATGCGTCAGCGGTCAGGATGACCGCCTCGAGCAGCGCGTCCAGACCCGTGCCGGCCTTGGCCGAGACGTCGACGAACATCGTGTCGCCGCCGTACTCCTCGGGCACGAGTCCGTACTCGGTCAGCTGGCCACGAGCCTTGGTCGGATCGGCGTCGGGCTTGTCGATCTTGTTGACCGCGACCACGATCGGGACGCCGGCGGCCTTGGCGTGGTTGAGCGCCTCGACCGTCTGCGGCATCACGCCGTCGTCCGCCGCGACCACGAGGATCGCGATGTCGGTCGCCTGGGCACCACGGGCACGCATGGCGGTGAACGCCTCGTGACCGGGGGTGTCGATCAGGGTGATGCGACGCTCGGTGCCGTCGACGTCGGTCGCGACCTGGTAGGCACCGATGGTCTGCGTGATGCCACCGGCCTCCTTGTCCACGACGTTGCTGCTGCGCAGCGCGTCGAGGAGCTTGGTCTTGCCGTGGTCGACGTGACCCATGACGGTGACGACCGGCGGACGCGGCGCGAGATCTTCCTCGGCACCCTCGTCCTCGCCGAACTCGATGTCGAACGACTCGAGCAGCTCGCGGTCCTCGTCCTCGGGCGAGATGACCTCGACGTTGTAGTTGAGCTCCTCACCGAGGAGCAGCAACGTCTCGTCGTTGGCCGACTGGGTCGCCGTGACGATCTCGCCCAGGTGGAACAGCACCTCGACGAGCGATGCCGAGTCGGCACCGATCTTGTCGGCGAAGTCGGCCAGCGAGGAGCCACGGGTCAGACGAACGGTCTCGCCATTGCCCTTGCGGACGCGGACGCCGCCGATCGCGGGCGCCTGCATCTGGTCGAATTCCTGACGCTTCGCGCGCTTGCTCTTGCGTCCACGACGCACCGGACCACCGGCGCGACCGAAGGCGCCCTGGGTGCCGCCGCGGGTGTTGCGACCGGCAGGACCGCCCGTACGGGGCGGGCCGCTGAAGCCACCGCCACCGGGACGACCGGGTGCACCGCCGCCACCACCGGGACGACCGGCGAAACCGCCGCCGCCACCGGGTGCGCCACGACCGGGTGCCCCACCGGGGCCACCACGGCCCGGAGCGCCGGGGCGTCCGGGAGCGCCACGACCGGCAGACGGGCCCGGGAGGCCCGACTGGCGCGGCATCATGGCCGGGTTGGGGCGCGGCATGCCGCCGCCACCACCGGCAGCCGGAGCGGCGCCGCCGCCACCCTCACGGGCAGCGGGGGGACGCGGGGTGTTGCGCTGCATGCCCTGCGTGGACGAGAACGGGTTATTGCCGGGGCGAGCGCCACCGGCGGACGGACGCGGTCCGGGCGTGGGGCCCGGGGTGCGTGTGGGTGCCTCGGGCGCCGGGGTGGCAGCAGCCGCGGGCGCGGCCGGGGCTGCGGGTGCAGCCGGGGCCTGCTTCGCGACGGGTGCCGGCTCGGGAGCCTTGCGGGGTCCGGGGACCGGGCCGGGCGTACGCGCCGGGGCTGCAGGTGCAGCCGGAGCGGATGCCGGTGCCGCGGGGGCAGCGGGTGCGGCCGGAGCCGCAGGCGCAGGCGCAGCCGCCTCGGTCGGTGCAGCCGCGGGGGCAGGAGCCGCCTCGGCCTTCTTGGCGGGGGCCTTGCCACCGGACTTCTTCGCGCCCTGCGCACGCAGGGCCTCGCCGTGCTCCTCGTTGAGGCGCCGGACGACGGGTGCTTCTACGGTCGAGGAGGCCGACTTCACATACTCACCCATGTCTTTCAGGGTGTTGAGGACGACCTTGCTCTCGACGCCGAACTCTTTGGCGAGCTCGTGGACTCTGACAGCCACTTTTCTCCTTCAGGGGGGTCCGACCCCGAAGGAGGATCAGACCACTAGTTGACGAACGTGCTCATTGCGCAGTACTCATCGCGCAGTACTCATCGGCTGGTGCCGATCTGTGTGGTCATGAGCGGGCTCCGATTTCGTGTCATGGGAATCGTCGCGGGTGCGACGCCCGGGTGGTCGAGCTGATGTTTCATTGTTCCGCGACGACATCGGTCACTGCGCTGAGGTCCAGCGGCCCTTCTGCTCGAAGGGCCCGGCCGAACGCCTTGCGACGTGTCGCGAGCTCCAGGCACCGGGTCGTGGGGTGCAGGTGCGCCCCTCTCCCCGGAAGCGTTCCGCGCAGATCCGGTGTCACGACGACTGCCGTGGACTCCTGCACTGCGACGACTCGCACCAGAGTGGTCTTGTCCGCACGTTGCCTGCAACCGATGCACGTCCGGACGACCATGGCCAGTCTACCCGTTTCGCGAAGCGCTTGCGCCATCGGTCACGAGCCCGCCTGCGTGGGCGCCTCGGTGTCCGAGCGGATGTCGATGCGCCACCCCGTGAGCTTGGCGGCAAGACGGGCGTTCTGGCCCTCCTTGCCGATCGCGAGCGAGAGCTGGAAGTCCGGGACGACCACCCGCGCCGAGCGTGTCGCGGCGTCCACGATCGTCACGCTCTTGACCTGGGACGGCGACAGGGCGTGTCCGATGAACTCCGCCGGGTCGTCGCTGTAGTCGACGATGTCGATCTTCTCGCCGTGCAGCTCGTGCATCACGTTGCGCACCCGCGAGCCCATGGGGCCGATGCACGCGCCCTTGGCGTTGATGCCGGGCGCAGTGGCGCGTACCGCGATCTTGGTGCGGTGACCCGCTTCGCGAGCGATCGCGACGATCTCGACCGAGCCGTCGGCGATCTCGGGGGCCTCCAGCGCGAACAGCAGCTTGACCAGGTTGGGGTGGGTGCGTGAGACCTTGACCCGCGGACCCCGCAGGCCCTTCTCGACGTCGTAGACGTACGCCTTGAGGCGCTCGCCGTGCGCGTACTTCTCCTCGGGCACCCGCTCGGTGGCGGTCAGGATCGCCTCGACGCGGCCGAGGTCGAGCATCACGTCCTGGGGGTTGCGACCCTGCTGGATCACGCCCGAGACGATGTCGCCGACCTTGCCGGAGAACTCGCCGAACTTCGACTCGTCCTCGGCGTCGCGGATGCGCTGCATGATGAGCTGGCGGGCGATCGTGGCGGCGAACCGGCCGAAGTCCTCGGGGGTGTCGTCGAACTCCGCGGAGAACCTGACCTCCGGGCGGACCGGCTCCTCCCCCTCGGCGGGCTCGGGCGCCGGCGGCGTCTCCAGCCGCTCCTTCGCCCAGACCGTCACGTGCCCGTTCTTGCGGTTGAGCTCGACCCGCGCGTGCGGGTGGGCGGCGCCGGTCTTGTGGTACGCCGAGAGCAGCGCCGTCTCGATCGCCTCGCAGATCGCCTCGAACGGGATCTGCTTCTCCTGCTCGAGAGAGCGCAGAGCGGCCATGTCGATGTCCATCAGGCGTCCTTCGGGTTGAGCTCGATCTGCACGAGCGCTGAGGTGATCTGGTCGTACAGGTAGCGGGTCGTGGTCCTGCCCACGATCTCGACGCCCTCGTCGTCGGACGCGCCGATGCGACCGTCGACCGAGGTGTCGTCCGCGAGACGCAGGCGGACCAGGCGCCCCGCGTTGCGACGCCAGTGGCGCGGCAACGTGAGCGGGCGGTCGACGCCGCGTGATGTCACCTCGAGCGTGTAGGGCTCGTCGCCCATCACGTCGCTGGCGTCGAGGACCTCCGAGAGGGCGCGCGTGGCGTCGGTGATGTGGTCGATGCCCACACCGCCGTCCCGGTCCACCGCGATGCGGAGGACGCGCTTCCTGCCGGCCGGCGTCAGCTCCACTGCCTCGAGATCGAGGCCGAGCGACGACACGGTGGTCTCGACGAGGGTCTCCAGACTGTCCGTCATGGATGGTCCTCCGTCTTCTGTTGTGGACACCGCGTTCAGTGTCCGCACCACCTTACCGAACCGGCGCGGCTCCTCCCGCCATCCGACGACCCAGCACGTCCTGCCGAGCTCGCTCGCGGGCGGACGTTAACCTGCCATGGTGATCAGCCGACGCGTCCTTCTGGGGACGGGAGCCGCCGTGGCGGGTGGAGCGGCGCTTGTGGGTGTCGCGCATGTCACGCACGTGCTGGACGATGCGGCCGACCTCGTCGGGCTCGACCCCAAGCCCGAGCCGGACCCCGAGGACGACCGCTTGGTGCGGCGCGCCGCGTCGGGTGCAGCGACCCTCCTGGCCATGGTGGAGGCGACGGCCGCCACGCACCGGTCCCTGGCCCTGGCCCCCTTCGAGGCGCTGGTGCGCGAGCAGCTGACTGCTGTCGGCGGGACGACTGCGGCGACGGACGTCGCCGCCCCTCCTGCAGGGGCCGGGGCCGCGCTCGCGCAGCTGGAGAAGGCCTTCCGCGCCGCGGCCAAGGCCCGGGCCGCCGACGCGCTGCGGTCCTTCTCCCCCGACCTCACCCGGGTGCTCGCCTCGATGTCCGCAGGCCTCGCCCAGGGCGCCCGCGGGCTCGGTGACCTGCGATGACCGCCACCGAGGACCTGCAGACGTGGCTCGCGCTCGAGCAGGAGGCGGTGTGGCTCTACCCGGTCATCGGTGCCCGCTTCGCCGATCTACGACCCCGCGCCTCCACGGCGTTCCGGACGCACCGCGACACCCGCGACGCCCTGGAGCGCCGCATCCGGGTGGCCGGCGAGGACCCGGTGGCGAACCGGCTGACGTACGACGTGGGACCGGTCGACACCGAGCGGCGGGCGCTGCGGGCCGCCGGCCGCCTCGAGGCACGGATCAGCGCCGCGTGCCTGGCACTGGCCGGGGCGTCCGAGGGCGACCTGCGGGCGTACGCGATCAGGAACCTCACCCGCGCGGCCCTGGCCGAGCTCACCTGGGGCGCGAGACCGCAGGCCTTCCCCGGTCTCCCCTGACCCCCACCCCGCCCAGATTTGCGGAGTCCTGCACCTCTTCGCGGGCAAATTGCGTGCAGGAGCCCGCAAATCTGGGCGGGGGTGGGCGGGCGGGGGTGGGTCAGCCCCGCAGGTGTGCGATCAGGTCGGCGAGCGGGACGTCGGTGCGCTCGCCCGTGGCCCGGTCCTTGACCTCGACCACGCCGTCGACGAAGCCCTTGCCCACGACCACGATCGTCGGGACGCCGATCAGCTCGGCGTCCTTGAACTTCACACCGGGTGACACCTTGCCCAGGCGGTCGTCGAACAGCACGTCGAAGCCCTCCCCGATCAGGTCGTCGTAGACCTGCTCGGCGCCTGCGACGACGGTCTCGTCCTTGCCGGCGACGATCAGGTGCACGTCGAAGGGGGCGAGCTCCTTGGGCCACACGAGGCCCGCGTCATCGTGCGCGTACTCCGCGACCGCGGCGACCGCGCGGGAGACGCCCACGCCGTACGACCCCATCGTGACGGTCACGAGCTTGCCGTTCTCGTCGAGCACCTTGAGGTCGAGCACCTCGGCGTACTTGCGGCCGAGCTGGAAGATGTGACCCATCTCGATGCCACGCGCGAGCTCCAGCGGGCCCGAGCCGTCGGGGGCGGGATCGCCCGCGCGCACCTCGGCGGCCTCGATCGTGCCGTCGGAGGTGAAGTCCCGCCCGGCCACCAGGTCGATGACGTGCGAGCCCTGGATGTTGGCGCCGGTGACCCAGCGGGTGCCCGTGACGACACGCGGATCGGTCAGGTAGCGGATGCCGGTGTCGCTCTCGGTGCCCAGCGCGGCGGGGCCGATGTAGCCCTTCACCAGACCGGGATGGGCGGCGAACTCCGCCTCGCCGAACGGCTCGACCTCGGCGGGCGAGACCTGCGCCTCGAGCCGCTTGGCGTCCACCTCGCGGTCACCGGGAACGCCGATCGACAGCGGCTCGCGTGTGCCGTCGGGGTGGCGCAGCATGACCAGCACGTTCTTGAGCGTGTCGGCCGCCTCCCAGGGGCGGTCGTCGCGCGGGAACGCCTCGTTGAGGTGGGCGACCAGCGAGTCGATCGTGGGGGTGTCGGGAGTCTGCTCGGCGTGCGCGGCGGGCGCGTCGTCGTACGGCAGCGGGTCAGGCGCGATCGTCGTGACGGCCTCGACGTTGGCCGCGTAGCCGCCCGGGGAGCGGACGAAGGTGTCCTCGCCCGTCGGCGACACCGCGAGGAACTCCTCGCTCGCCGAGCCTCCCATCGCGCCGGAGTCGGCGTGGACGATCGCGTACTCGAAGCCCAGCCGGTCGAAGATGCGGACGTACGCCGCGCGGTGCGCCCGGTAGGACTCCTCGAGCCCCGCGTCGTCGATGTCGAAGGAGTAGGAGTCCTTCATGATGAACTCGCGCCCGCGCAGGATGCCGGCGCGGGGACGCGCCTCGTCGCGGTACTTGGTCTGGATCTGGTAGAGGCTCAGCGGCAGGTCCTTGTAGGAGGAGTAGAGGTCCTTGACCAGCAGCGTGAACATCTCCTCGTGCGTCGGGCCGAGGAGCATGTCATTGCCCTTGCGGTCCGCGAGGCGGAAGAGGTTGGGCCCGTACTCGGTCCACCGGTTGCTCGCCTCGTAGGGCTCCCGCGGCAGCAGCGACGGGAATCGCACCTCCTGCGCGCCGATCGCGTCCATCTCCTCGCGGACGATGCGCTCGACGTTGGCCAGCACCTTCAGCCCGAGCGGGAGCCACGAGTAGATGCCCGGTGCCACGCGGCGGACGTAGCCCGCACGCACCAGGAGCTTGTGGCTCGGCACCTCGGCATCGGCGGGATCGTCGCGGAGAGTTCGCAGGAAGAGCCGGGACATACGCATGCCCCGAGCCTATCGTTCTAGGACCTCGCGGCCTTCAGCGCGATGCGGATCATCGGGGCCTGCAGCGGCAACCGCGCGATCGTGCCGATCGTGAACCAGGTCGGCGTCCTCTTGCTGCGCACGGCGTCCAGGGTCATCTGGACGTTCGCGGGGAACACCGCCGCGAGCAGGCCCACCGCGCCCAGCCCGCCAAGGCGGCGCGTGCCCGGGTTGAGCATCATCGCGCCGAGCGCGATCTCCGCGGCGCCCGAGGCCAGCACGAGCTGCTTCTTGGCCGGCAGCGGCTTCGGCACGATGCGCTCGAACGGCCGGGGCCTGACGAAGTGCAGGATCCCGATGCCGACGAATGCGCCGGCCATGACCTCGATGTCGCGTCTCATGCGCGCAGCGTAGCCGTCGTCAGAGCAGGATCGAGGCGAACGTGGTGGTCTGCTCGAAGCCCGCCCGCTCGTACGCCCGTCGGGCCGGCGTGTTGTGGTCGTTGACGTACAGCGTCACGACCGGCGCGATGGTGCGGCGGACCTGGTTGACGACCGCGGAGATCGCGGGTCCGGCGATGCCGCGGCCCCGCAGGTCGGGGTGGACGTAGACACCCTGGAGCTGGCATGCGTACGGGGTCGCGGCCCCGACCTCGGTCTTGAAGATGACCTGGCCGTCCTCGATGATCGCGAACGACCAGCCCTGCGAGATCAGCTGGGCGACCCGAGCCCGGTAGCCGCTGCGGCTGCTCGCCTCGGGGTCGACGCCGACCTCCTCGGTGAACATCGCGACGCACGCGGGATAGACCGTGTCGAACTCGTCCATGACGACCGGGCGCACCCGCGGATCGGGACGCAGCCGGCTGTCGCGGTCGATGACCATGAACGGCTGGTCCAGGCGGGGCGAGCGGGCCGGGCCCCAGCGCGGCTCGAGCAGCTCCCACAGGGGCAGGACGGCCGATCGCAGGCCCACGACGGACGAAGGGCGGATGTTGTCGGCGAGGACCCGCTCGGCGAACGCCTCGATCGCGCGCGGTGTCGCCTCGACCGGGACGAGGTTGGTGCCCGCGTGGCAGGCCGAGACGAGCACGTCGTCCTCGAAGTAGCCCCAGATCTGGCCGCCGAGCCAGCGGGTCTGCAGCCCGGTCGCGTCGACGCGGTTGCGGACGAACAGATTGGCCAGTCGGTCGCGGTCCAGCAGCGCTCGCAGCTCCGGCAGGTCGTCGGGCGTCAGAGCGCGAACCTGTGTCGTCGTCCTCAGCACTGCGCCTCCCATGGTGGTGGAACCAGCCTACGACGAGCGCCGGTCCCCAGCACGACCGGCGCCTCGTCATGCCGGACGAATCCCGCGTCCACCGGTAGGGTCCCCTCAAGCAGCACGCCAGGACGCACGACGAGCGGGGAGCCATGAGGGGCAAGCGGCACACAGGATGGTGCGTGACGACTGCGCTGACGCTCCTGCTGCTCGGGGGTTGTGGCGGCTCGGACGAGCCGTCGGCGGCGTCGAGGTCCGCCGAGCCCACCTCGGCCGCGGCCGATCCCGACGGGCTCACCCCCGAGCAGCGCGAGGTGGTGGACGCGGTGGAGGCGTACACCGACGCGGTCGTCGGTCGGGGCGCCCAGCCGCTCGGGCCCGTCATCAAGGACCTGGTGACGAAGGAGGTCTACGACTTCATCGTGCCGGCCGAAACGAAGGCCCTCGAGGGTGCGGGGCTCCAGTACGTCGGGCAGGTCACGCTCAAGCCGTCGAGCGTCACGATCACGGGCGACAAGGCCCTCGTGAAGGGGTGCCAGGACAGCTCCGAGGCCTTCATGGTCACGAAGGGCCGGACCGCGCCGGACGCCGACGCGAAGCCGTTGCCGTCGACGAGGATCTCCTTCGGCCTGGTGCGCAGGGACGGGCGATGGATCGTCTCCGATCCTGAGGCCGCGCACGCGAAGGCGTGCTGACGCGGTCGAGGAGGGAACCTCTGGTCGTCAGCTGATGCTGACGGCCGGAGAGCCGCCCTCGACCGGCTCCATGCCCTCGGCGAGGCGCATGGCCTCCTCGATCAGCGTCTCGACGATCTTGGACTCCGGGACGGT
Organism: Aeromicrobium sp. S22; assembly: GCF_009661045.1. Lineage (NCBI taxonomy): Bacteria > Bacillati > Actinomycetota > Actinomycetes > Propionibacteriales > Nocardioidaceae > Aeromicrobium > Aeromicrobium sp. S22. The sequence goes on along the minus strand of NZ_WJWV01000001.1, from coordinate 1,427,499 downwards.
CTTGATGACCTCGCCCTTGACGAAGATCTGGCCCTTGCCGTTGCCGCTCGCGACCCCCAGGTCGGCCTCGCGTGCCTCGCCGGGACCGTTCACGACGCATCCCATGACCGCGACGCGCAGCGGCACCTCGAGGCCCTCGAGCCCCGCGGTCACCTGCTCGGCGAGCGTGTAGACGTCCACCTGGGCGCGCCCGCACGAGGGGCACGACACGATCTCGAGCTTGCGCTCGCGCAGGTTGAGCGACTGCAGGATCTGGATGCCGACCTTGACCTCCTCGACGGGAGGGGCAGAGAGGGAGACGCGGATCGTGTCGCCGATGCCCTTGCCCAGCAGGTAACCGAACGCCGTGGCGCTCTTGATCGTGCCCTGGAACGCCGGCCCGGCCTCGGTCACGCCAAGGTGCAGGGGCCAGTCGCCGCGCTCGGCGAGCATCTCGTACGCCTGCGCCATGATGACCGGGTCGTTGTGCTTCACCGAGATCTTGAAGTCGTGGAAGTCGTGCTCCTCGAACAGGGACGCCTCCCAGACCGCGGACTCGACGAGCGCCTCCGGGGTGGCGCGGCCGTACTTGTCGAAGATGCGCTTGTCGAGCGAGCCCGCGTTGACGCCGATGCGGATCGACACGCCGGCGTCCTTGGCCGCCCGGGCGATCGCCCCGACCTGGTCGTCGAACTTGCGGATGTTGCCAGGGTTGACGCGCACCGCGGCACAGCCGGCGTCGATCGCGGCGAACACGTACTTGGGCTGGAAGTGGATGTCGGCGATGACCGGGATGTTGGAGTGCCGGGCGATCTCGGGCAGTGCATCGGCGTCGTCCTGGCTGGGGCACGCGACCCGGACGATGTCGCAGCCGGCGGCCGTGAGCTCGGCGATCTGCTGCAGCGTCGTGTTGACGTCCGACGTCAGGGTCGTGGTCATCGACTGCACCGAGACGGGGGCGTCTCCGCCGACGTCGACGCTGCCGACCTTGATCTTGCGCGAGCGGCGCCGCGGCGCGAGGACGGGCGGCGGCATCGCGGGAAGGCCGAGATCTGTCATGACAGGCTCACAGGGTTGACGATGTCGGCGTAGATCAGGATCACGCTCATCAGCATAAGGAGGGCACCCACGCCGTACGCGACGGGCAGCATCTTGGCCACGTCGACGAAGCCCGGATCGGGACGTCCTCGCAGCCTCGCGATGCCCCGGCGGATCGCCTCCCACAGCGCGCCGGCGATGTGACCGCCGTCCAGCGGCAGCAGCGGGATGAAGTTGAACATCGCGAGGAACAGGTTGAGCCCGGCGAGCAGGACCAGGACGCGCTGGGCCCGCTCGGACCACGTCGGGTCGTCGATCGTGAACGACTCCCCCGCGACCCGGCTCGCACCGACCACGCTGATCGGCCCCTCGGCGTCCCGCTCGGCACCGAATGCGGCCTTGGTGACGTCGACCATGCGCGACGGCAGGTGCCAGATCGCCTTGGCCGTGCCCACGACGTAGTCGCCCATGACGTCCACGACGTAGCCCGGACCCTTGCGGTCCATCTGCTCGGTCGGCGAGACACCGAGGAAGCCGACCTCGACGGTCTTGGTCGGGTCGTCGAGATCCGCACGTGCCAGCACCGAGGTGCTCACCGTCGCCGACATGTCGCGTCCGTCGCGCTCCCAGTCGATCGTCGCGCGGTCCGCGCCGTTGCTGCGGATGAGCCTGGACAACGTCTCCCACGAGTCGACACGAGTGCCGTTGAACGCGGTGATCGTGTCACCCGGCTGCAGGCCGGCCTTGCTGGCGGGGGTCTCGGGATCGGACGGCTTGCACGTGCGCCCGGCCTCGGTGTCGCTGATCGCGCAGTCCGACACCGTCTGCACCGTCGTGGTGGGCGTCAGCGCGCCGAAGCCCATGAAGACGACCGCGAACAGGATCACCGCGATGATGATGTTGACGATGGGCCCGCCGGACATCACGATGAGCTTCTGCCACCACGGCTTGCGGTAGAAGAGCCGGTCGAGGTCCTTGTCCTCGACGTGCTCGTACTCCGCCTCACGGGCGTCGGAGATGAGCTGGGTGAACATGCCGGTGTTGGTCTTGCGGACCTCGTGCGGGTCCTCGCCCTTGGCGGGCGGCAGCATGCCGACCAGCTTGACGTAGCCGCCGAGCGGGATCGACTTGATGCCGAACTCGGTCTCGCCTCGCTTGGTCGACCAGACCGTGTTGCCGAAGCCCACGAAGAACTGGGTGACCTTGATGCCGAACTTCTTGGCCGGGTACATGTGCCCGAGCTCGTGCAGCGCGATCGACAGCACGACGCCGAGCACGAACACCACCACGCCGAGGGTGTAGATCAGGGCGTTCATCGTTTCTCCACGAGGTTCGTGGCCCGCTCGCGAGCCCATGTGTCGGCCCCGAGCACGCCGTCGAGGGTCATCTCCTGGTGGGCGACGTCCGGGTCCGTGAGGTGCTCATCGAGGACTGCGCCCACTGTGTCCACTATGCCGAGGAAGTCCAAGTGCCCGTGGACGAATGCGTCGACGCAGACCTCGTTGGCGGCGTTGAAGACCGCAGGCCCCGTACGCCCGAACGTCCCGGCGCGGCGGGCGAGACCCACGGCCGGGAAGGCCTCCTCGTCGAGCGGGAAGAACTCCCACGTCGCGGGCCGCGACCAGTCGCACCCTGCTGCGGCGTCGGGGACCCGCTCGGGCCAGGCCAGGCCGAGGGCGATCGGCAGCTTCATGTCCGGTGGGGACGCCTGCACCATCGTCGCGCCGTCGACGAACTCGACCATCGAGTGCACGATCGACGGCGGGTGGACCACGACCTCGATCCGGTCGAAGCCGAGGCCGAACAACAGGTGGGCCTCGATGACCTCGAGCCCCTTGTTGACCAGGGTCGCGGAGTTGATCGTGATCACCGGGCCCATGTCCCACGTGGGGTGAGCCATCGCCTGCTCGGGCGTGACGTCCGCGAGCTCTCGGCGCGTACGCCCGCGGAACGGCCCGCCGCTCGCGGTGACGATCAGCTTGCGGACGTCCTCGGGCCGTTCGCCCCGCATCGCCTGCGCGAGGGCCGAGTGCTCGGAGTCCACCGGCACGAGCTGGCCGGGCGCCGCGGCGCGCGTCACGAGCTCGCCGCCGATGATGAGCGACTCCTTGTTGGCCAGGGCCAGGGTCACGCCGGTCTCGAGCGCCGCCAGGGTCGGCAGCAGGCCCACCGCCCCGGTCATGCCGTTGAGCACGACGTCGCACGGCGTGCGGGCGACGTCGCACGCGGCGTCGGGGCCCACGATCAGGCGCGGGATGCGGTGGTCGCCGTGGGCGTACCCGCGCCGCTGCGCCTCGGCATAGAGAGCGAGCTGCACGTCCTCGGCCGCGCTGCCTCGCGCGACCGCGACGAGCGGCACGTCGAAGGCGATGGCCTGCTCGGCCAGGAGCCGCGGATTGGCGCCACCGGCGGCCAGCGCGACCACCTCGAACCGGTCGGGATTGGCGGCGATGACCTCGAGGGCCTGGGTACCGATCGAGCCGGTCGAGCCGAGGATGGCGACACGCTTGCGCATGTCGCCATCCTCCCGCACCTCGCGGCCGGCGGCCTACTTGACCTCGGTCGTGAGCACCCGGCGCAGGCCGATCGCCCCCGGGATGCCGATCCACAGCAGGAGCGTGACCGCGAACTGGGCGTACTGCAGGACCCCGACGTCGACCGGGTCGCCGGCGAAGTCCTCGCCCGAGATCAGCGGGTTGGCCGCGTAGTTGAAGTCGACCCACGGGATGAGGTCCTTGGCCCAGTCGAAGGCGAAGAACAGTGGCGGGTAGACCATGAACGGCAGCAGCAGCGCGAAGATGTAGAACACCACGATCGTGCCGGGCGAGCTCAGGAACACCATCGACAGCGCGAACGCCATCAGGAAGTACGCGAGCTGCAGCACAACGGTCCACGCGATGTTGCTGGCGTCGAGGTTCCACATGACGTCGTAGCCGCCGATGGCCGCACCGACCACGTTGGCGATCGCACCCAGGACCAGGGCCAGCACGATCGTGCCGACCGCGAGCACCAGGACGCTGACCAGCTTGGCGCCGATGACCCGACCGCGACGCGGCTCGAGCGTGAAGAGGGACAGGTGGCTGCGCTGACCCCACTCGCTGGTGACCGTCACGATCGCGAAGACCGGGAGCAGGATCGACAGCGGGATCGTCAGGACCGACGAGAAGTCGCTGGCGGTGAGACTCGTACCCTCGTCGAGGGCGACGACCAGCAGGGTGATGCCGACGGTCAGGGCCAGCAGGATGCCGGTCGAGAGCATCAGCCAGAAGCCGGACCTGGTGTCGAACATCTTGCGGATCTCGACCCGGACCAGGCGCCCGAACGGGATCTCCGGCCGCGTCGTGTCAATGGTGGCGACTGCGCTGCTCATGACTGGACTCCTTCGGGGGTGATGACATCGCGCTGCGTGTCACCGGTGAGCTCGAGGAACATCTCTTCCAGACCGGCGCCTTCGGCCCTGCGCAGCTCCACGAGAGCGACGCCCCCAGCGGCAGCGGCCTTGCCCACCAGCTCCGCCGGGGCCTCGGTGCGCAACCCGCCGTCCCCGGATGGCTTGGACTCGATCCCGGCCGTCGTCAGCGCGTTCGCGAGACCGGACATGTCGCCGGCCTTCACGAAGGTGCCGGCGCTCTTGAGCAGCTCGTCCTTGGTGCCCTGGGCCACGATCTTGCCGTGCCCGATGACGATGATCTCGTCGGCGATGATCTCGATCTCGTGCAACAGGTGCGACGAGAGCAGCACCGTGCCGCCGCGGTTGGCGTACTCACGCAGGAGAGCGCGCATCCAGTGGATGCCCGCCGGGTCGAGCCCGTTCGCCGGCTCGTCCAGGATCAGGATCTTGGGATCCCCGAGCAGGGCGTTCGCGATGCCGAGACGCTGGCGCATGCCGAGCGAGTAGTTGCGCACGCGGCGCTTGGACTCGTCCTTGGTGAGGCTCACCAGGTCGAGCATCTCGTCGACACGTGACGTCGGCAGGCCCATCGTGAGCGCACTCAGGGTGAGGATCTCGCGGCCCGTGCGGCCTGCGTGCTGCGCGGAGGCGTCGAGCAGGACGCCGACCTGCGTGCCGGGGTTGGGGATGTCGTGGTAGTCCACGCCGTCGACTGTCGCTGTGCCGGAGGTGGCCCGGGTCAGGCCCGCGATGATACGCATGGTCGTGGACTTGCCGGCACCGTTGGGGCCGAGGAAACCGGTCACGGCGCCGGGGCGGCACGTGAACGACACATCGTCGACGGCACGGTAGCCGCCATAGGTCTTGGTGAGTCGGTCGACTGTGATCATGGCCCCTACTCTGGCCCATGCCGGACCGCGAGTCATCCACCTCCGGGCCTGTTCGGCGCGCCGAAAGTATGAGACAGGGCAGACCTCCAGCCGTGTCGACCACGCCCGCGCGGCCCTAGCCTTGGGATGTGCCCCCCACGACGTGCCAGCCCGAGCTCGGACTGTGGAGCCGCGCGTGGCGGATCGCGGCCGTCCTCACGCTGTCCGCGGCTGCGTGGGGCGAGGTGGCGGTGTGGCAGTGGGACCACCACCAGTGGTGGTTCTGGTCCGACCTGGGGCTCGGTGTCCTGGCCCTCGCTCTGCTGCGGTGGCGCCGGGCGTACCCCGTGCCGGTCGCGGTGGCTACCAACGTCGTGTCGATGGTCTCGTTCGCGGCAGCCGGACCGGCCACGTGGGCGCTCGCCTCGATGGCGACCCGACGTCGGTGGCGGGAGATCATCCCGGTCGCCGCGCTCGCGCTCGCGGCCGGGCTGACCGTCGAGGCACTCAACCCGGGCAAGGACGAGCCGTTCGCGATCACGATCCCCCTCGTCGTGCTGGTGATCGCCGTGACGGTCGGCTGGGGCATGTACATCGGCTCGCGCCGCGAGCTGCTGGCCACGCTGCGCGAGAGGGCCGAGACCACCGAGGCCGAGCAGGCCGCCCGCGTCGCCCAGGCGCGGACGGCCGAGCGGGCCCGGATCGCCCGCGAGATGCACGACGTGCTCGCCCACCGCATCTCGCTGGTGACGATGCACGCGGGCGCGCTGGTGTACCGCCAGGACCTGTCGGCGGCCGACATGCGCTCGACGGCCGGGATCATCCAGGACAACGCGCACGAGGCGATGATCGAGCTGCGCGAGGTGCTCGGCATCCTGCGCGACGGCCCCGGCGACGCGGACCCCGAGCTGCCGCAGCCCGCTGCCTCCGACGTCCCCGCGCTCATCGACGAGGCACGGTCGTCGGGCATGCGCATCGACCACGTCAGCTCGATCGACCTCTCGACCGTGCCGGAGTCGCTCGGCCGCACGGTCTACCGGGTCGTGCAGGAGGCCCTCACCAACGCCCGCAAGCACGCTCCCGACACGCTGGTCACGGTCACGTTCGGGGGCGGTCCCGCCGAGGGACTGCGCGTCGTGATCCGCAACCCGTTGCCCTTCGGCCCGCGGGCGGTTGCCCCGCACTCGGGCCTGGGCCTGGTCGGCCTCGCCGAACGTACCGCGCTGGCCGGAGGGACGCTGACGCACCGGATCACGCCCGAGCGGCAGTTCGTCCTCACGGCCTGGCTACCGTGGCCCGCATGACCGTCCGCGTGCTCCTCGCCGACGACGACGCCCTGGTGCGCGCGGGGCTCGCGCTGATCCTCGGCGGCTCGTCCGAGATCACGGTCGTCGGAGAGGCGACCAACGGGCGCGCGGCTGTCGAGGCCGTGCGTGCTGGTGGGGTCGACGTCGTCCTGATGGACATCCGGATGCCGGTGATGGACGGGATCGCCGCGACCTCCGCGATCCTGGCCCTGCCCGAGCCCCCGAAGGTCATCGTGCTGACTACTTTCGACGCCGACGAGTACGTCGTCCGTGCTCTCGCAGCGGGCGCCAACGGCTTCCTGCTGAAGGACACCCCGCCCGCCGACATCGTGGATGCGATCTCGCGCGTCGTGGCCGGAGAGCCGATGCTCTCCCCCACGATCACCGAGCAGCTCATCCGTCAGGTCACCGATGCCGCCCCGGACGGCCGGGCGGACGAGGCCCAGCGGCGGATCCGCTGCCTCACGGATCGGGAGCGCGAGGTGGCCGTCGCGATCGGGCGCGGCTCGTCCAACGCCGAGATCGCGCTGGCGCTGCACATGAGCGTCGCGACCGTGAAGGCGCACATCTCCCACATCTTCACCAAGCTGGGCGCGACCAACCGGGTGCAGGTCGCGATCGCGATGCACGAGGCCGGACTGCTCTGAGCCGACCGGTTTCGTCCGGCGGGGTCACGGGCGTCGTCCTACCGTGTGGGCATGCCCTCCGCGCTGACCTCCGTCCTCGACACCGCCCTCGACAAGTCCGTGCTGCTCGGGTACTCCTCGATCGGTCCGGCGCTGCGGCGCCGCTGGTGGCCGGGCGACCCCGACCCGCGGGCCCTCGTCGGGCGGCACGTGGTGGTCACCGGGGCGAGCAGCGGTCTGGGCCGGGCGGCCGCGGCCGGCATCGCCCGCCTCGGCGCGACCGTGCACCTGGTCGGCCGGGACGCCGAGCGGCTCGAGTCCTCCGCGGCCGAGATACGCCGTGACGTGCCGGACGCGGACCTGCTCGGCGAGGTGTGCGACGTCAGCGATCTCGACGACGTGCGGGCGTACGCCGCGGGTCTGCGCCAGCAGGTGCCTGCGCTCCATGCGATCGTCCACGACGCCGGGGTCATGCCCCCGCGGCGCACCGAGAGCGCGCAGGGGCACGAGGCGGCGCTCGCGACCCACGTGATCGGACCGCTGAGGCTCACCGAGGAGCTGCGCACCAGTCTCGCCGCGGCCGAGTCGCCGCGGGTCGTGATCGTGTCGTCCGGCGGCATGTACTCCGCGCCGCTGGACGACACGATCGGCGACGACATCGAGTACGAGCGCGGCGACTACGAGGCCGTCCGGGCGTACGCGCGCACCAAGCGGATCCAGGTGACGATGGCCGAGCTGATGGCCCGGCGGTACGCGGCGGACGGCATCACGGTGCACAGCATGCACCCCGGCTGGGCCGCGACCCCCGGAGTGACCGACTCGCTGCCGCGGTTCGCGAAGGTCGCCGGGCCGATCCTGCGCAGCCCCGAGCAGGGCGCCGACACGATCGTCTGGCTGACCGCCTCACCCGAGGCGACGGCCTCGTCCGGGCTGTTCTGGTCGGACCGGCGCCCGCGCCCGAGGTACTTCCTGCCGCGCCACGCCGACGACCCGTCGGTGCGCCGCGCCGTCTGGGCGTACGTGTGCGGTGCGGCCGGCATCGACCACCTGCCCGCCTGACGCCGTCAGCGCGAGGAGTGGGCCTCGTTGAACGCCTCGATGACCTTGGACGGGGCCCGGCGGTTCTCGCTGACCTCGTGACCGTTGGCCTTGGCCCACTCGCGCAGGTCGTGGATCGTGAACCCGTCGCGGATGCTCACCCCGGCTCCGCCGCGGCGGCGACGCGAGGGCGGTGAGGTGTCCTTGACCTCCTCCGCGCCGTCGAGCAGCTTCGACAAGAAGGTGTCGACCGCCTTCTTGGACTCCGACGACAGGTAGAGGTCGTAGACGCGGCCGTTGAGCAGGTATCGCTCCGGCGGCGTGTCCTCGGGCAGCTCCTTGCCGTCGTAGTCGTCGATCACGGTCACGATGGGGTCCGGGACGATCTTGCGCTTGGGCATGCTGTCTCCTTCGGCTGGACGCCGTCAGGATAGCGAGAATCCCCCACTTGCGGGTGTTTCAGCCTGTCTCGTCGGTGGCGTCGATGACGGCGCGCAAGGCCGCGACGTGCGCGGCGAACGCCTTGCGTCCTGCCGAGGTCAGCGCGAGCCATGTCGTGCGGCGCCCGTCCAGGGCACCCTTGCGCGCCACCACGTACCCCGCGTCGACGAGAGCCGAGACGTGCTTGGACAGCACCGAGTCGCTGACGTCCAGCCGCTCGCGCACGGTCGCGAACTGGGCGTCGTCGACCACCGAGAGCATCGCGCAGAGCCGGAGCCGCGCGGGCGCGTGGATGAGCGGGTCGAGATCGCTCAAGCGCCGTGCTCCGCCCGGTAGACGCGCATCCAGCGACGGCTGACCAGCACGAACACCACGAGCTCGACGGGCGCCAGGACGATCCCCAGCCACCACCAGCCGGCTGCCACCGCGGCGAACGCGACGACGAAGCCAAGCAGGCACTGGACGCCGGCTCCCGCGATGGACAGCGGCAGCGTGCGGCCGGCCCGCAGGCCGGACACCCAGGCGCCGTTGGCGCCCCGGAACCGGCGGACCGACCAGCCCAAGGCGACCAGCGCCACGACGAGCAGGACGATGCCCGCCGCGATCCGCCACGCGGGCCCCTCGCCCAGCACGAGGCCGACCGCCGCGACGTTGAGGCCGGCGGCCGTCCCCGCCGTCAGGTCGTACCCCGGCGGCACGACCAGTGCGCCGGCGACCTCGCGGCGTACTTGCTCGATCGAGGCGAGCTCCTCGGCGGGGGTGGGACGCAAGTCGTCGCGTCCGGAACTTTCCATAGTGGAAAGCTACTCCGCACTTTCCAACATGGCAAGTAGCCTCGTCGGCTCAGCCCAGCTCCTGCTGACCCCACGGCGAGCCGTAGCCGTCGCGCAGCAGCTCGAGGAACGGAACGGCGTCAAAGGCCTCGGGGCCGAGGACCCCCGCACCGGACCACGTGCCATTCGCGAGCAGCTCGAGAGCGACGACGGGGTTGACTGCGGTCTGCCACACGACGCACTGGTGGCCGTACTCCTGCATGGACCAGTCGTTGTCGACCACGTGGTAGAGGTACGTCGAGCGCGGCAGCCCGGCCTTGTCCTTGCCGGTGACCCAGAGCCCCGCGCACGTCTTGCCGTGCATCCGGTCGCCGAGCTCCGCGGGATTGGGCAGGCATGCGGCGACGACGTCCCTGGGCGCCACCTCGACGCCGCCCACGGAGACCTTCTTGGTGGAGTCGAGCCCCAGCATGTGCAGGGTCTTCAGCACCTCGATGAACTCATTGCCGAGGCCGTACTTGAACGTCGCCCGCTTCGTGTCGATCCATCGAGGCATCAGGAGCACCTCCTCGTGCTCGACGTTGACGCACTCGACGGGGCCGATGCCCTCGGGGAAGTCGAAGACCTCGGGCTCGCTGAACGGAGGCGTCGTGAACCACTCGCCGTCCTGCCAGACGACCGGCGGGTTCAGGCACTCCTCGATCGTGGTCCAGATCGAGAACGAGGGTGCGAAGTCGTAGCCGTCGACCGTCAGGTTGGCACCGTCGCGCGTGCCGAGCTCGTCGATCTCGCTGAACAGGTGATCCGCGGCGTAGCGGGCGAAGACGTCGGAGAGACCCGGCTCGACCCCGATGCCGACCAGCGCGAGGCGTCCTGCCGACTCCCACTGCCCGGCGACCGCGAACTGCTCGTCGCCGAGCTTGACGCCGGTGAGCGCGTGCGGCTGGTCAGGGTGCGGCTTCGACAGGCTCATCGCCATGTCGAGGTAGTCGGCCCCCGCGGCGTACGCGCCCTCGAAGATCGGCATCACGAAGCGCGGGTCGACCGCGTTCATGACGTGCGTGGCGCCGCAGTCCCGGACGAGCGCCTCGACCGACGCGGCGTCGGACGCGTCGACCTGCGCCGCGCTGAAGCGCTCGTCGTCGAGGGCTGCGACCGCGCGATCGGCGCTCTCGCGGGAGTAGTCCGCGACCAGCACCGACTCGAAGAAGTCGCGACGGGCCGCGATCGCACAGAACGCTGAGCCGACGCCGCCGGCGCCGACGAGGAGGATCTTCATGACGTCATCCAACCCCAGGACATCCACGCGTGGCAACGGAATCCGAAGTAAACAATGGATCACGCGACGAAATCCCTTGTATTGACCCGGCCCCCCTCGTGATACTGGGAGACATGGACACCGAAGACTACGACCGCCTGCAGAAGGCCGGCAAGCGTCACCTCTGGATGCACTTCTCCCGCCACGGCGCGTACGACGACGACCACGACATCCCCGTCATCACCAAGGGCGACGGGATGCACATCTGGGACGCGAAGGGACGCAAGTACCTCGACGGTCTCGCGGGGCTGTTCGTCGTCCAGGTCGGGCACGGACGCGAGGAGCTCGCGCAGGCCGCGGCGAAGCAGGCCGCCGAGCTGCCGTTCTTCCCCATCTGGACCTTCGCCCACCCCAACGCGATCATGCTGGCCGAGCGCATCGCGTCGTACACCCCCGGCGACCTCAACCGGGTGTTCTTCACGACCGGGGGCGGTGAGGCCGTCGAGACCGCGTGGAAGGCCGCCAAGCAGTACTTCAAGCTGACCGGCAAGCCGCTCAAGACCAAGGTCATCAGCCGCCAGGTCGCCTATCACGGCACCCCGCACGGCGCACTGTCCATCACCGGCATCCCGGCGCTGAAGCAGATGTTCGAGCCGCTCGTGCCGTCGACCGTGCACGTGCCCAACACCAACTTCTACCGCGCCCCCGAGCACGGCGACGACCTCGAGGCGTTCGGGCGTTGGGCCGCCGACCGGATCGAGGACGCGATCCTGGCCGAGGGCCCCGACACGGTCGCCGCGGTGTTCCTCGAGCCCGTGCAGAACGCGGGCGGCTGCTTCCCGCCGCCGCCGGGCTACTTCCAGCGCGTCCGGGAGATCTGCGACCGCCACGACGTCCTGCTGGTCTCGGACGAGGTCATCTGCGCGTTCGGGCGCCTCGGCGAGATGTTCGGCGCGACCAAGTTCGGCTACCAGCCCGACATGATCACGTGCGCGAAGGGCCTGACCTCCGGCTACTCGCCGCTCGGCGCGATGATCGCGTCGGACCGCGTGATGGAGCCGTTCCTCGAGGGTCACAACTCCTTCGCCCACGGCTACACGTTCGGCGGCCACCCGGTCTCGACCGCGGTCGCGATGGCCAACCTCGACATCTTCGAGCGCGAGGACCTCAACGGGCACGTGCGCCGCAACGAAGGCGCGTTCCGCGGGACGCTGGAGAAGCTGCTCGATCTCGACATCGTCGGCGACGTCCGCGGTGACGGCTTCTTCTACGGCATCGAGCTGGTCAAGGACAAGGCGACCAAGGAGACGTTCGACGAAGAGGAGTCCGAGAAGCTGCTGCGCGGCTTCTTGACCAAGGCCCTGTTCGACAACGGCCTGTACTGCCGCGCTGACGACCGCGGAGACCCGGTCATCCAGCTGTCCCCGCCGCTGATCGCCGACCAGTCCCACTTCGACGAGATGGAGCAGATCCTCCGCGGCGTCCTCACCGACGCCCAGTCCCTCCTCTAGCCCGGGGTTGCCGGTTTCCCACGGGACCGTGGGAAACCGCCAACGGGCGCGGAGGCGTCAGGTGGCGAGGGCTTTGGCCTGGCGGCGGCGGGTGATCTCGACGAGCAGGACGATCGCGACGGAGATGAGGAACATGGCCGTGCCGATCACGTTGACCTCCATCGGCACACCTCGCTGGTTGGCGCCCCAGACGAACATCGGGAACGTCACCGACTGCCCCGCGTTGAGGTTGGTGATGATGAAGTCGTCGAACGACAGCGAGAAGCTCAGCAGCGCCGCCCCCACGATCCCGGGCAGCACGAGCGGGAACGTGACCCGCCAGAACGTCTGCGCCTCGGTCGCGTAGAGATCCATCGCGGCCTGCTCGAGATTCGCGTCGAGGCCGCTGAGCCGTGCCTTGACCGTCACGATGACGAAGGACAGGCAGAACATGATGTGCGCGATGAGGATCGTCCAGAAGCCCAGCTGACCACCGAAGCCCGACGACACGAACAGCGCCAGCAGCGACGAGCCCATGACGATCTCGGGCGAGGCCATCGGCAAGAAGATGATCAGATTGGCCGAGGACCGGCCCGCGAAGCGGTGGCGCACCAGCGCGAACGCCGCGAGCGTGCCCAGCAGCGTCGCGACCAGCGTCGCGAACAAGGCGATGCGGACGCTGAGCCACACCGAGTCGGCCATGCCGGGCGCCCAGTCGCCCGGGTGGATCCAATGCTCGAGCGTGAACTCCTGGAACTTGTAGACGTTGCGCGACCGGCTGCTGTCGTTGAAGCTCATCAGCACCACGACGGCGATCGGCACGAACGTGTAGACCAGCACCAGCAGGCCGAGACCGAGGACGAGGTGGTCGCCCAGCCAGCGCTTGGCACGGCGCACCCCGTTCATACGAGCTCCTCCGTCCCGGCCGTGCGTACGTAGACGAGCACGGCCGCGATGATGATCGCCATCAGGGTCACCGACAGCGCGCCGGCCGTCGCGTAGTCCAGTTGGGTGTTGAACAGGCTCTGGATCACGTTGCCGACCATGCGGGTGTTGGGATTGCCCAGCAGCTCGGCGTTGATGTAGTCGCCCGCGGCCGGGATGAACGTCAGCAGCGTGCCCGCCACCACCCCAGGGAGCGACAGCGGGAAGGTCACCTTGAAGAAGCCGCGGATCGGCGAGGCGTACAGATCGCTCGCCGCCTCGATCAGCCGGATGTCCACCTTCTCGAGGCTCGCGTAGAGCGGCAGCACCATGAACGGCAGGAAGTTGTACGTCAGGCCCGCGATCACCGCGAAGGGGGTGGCCAGCAGCCGGTCGTCGGTGCTCGTGAGCCCGAGCAGGTTGAGCAGGTTGGTCACGTGCAGCGCCTGCGCGATGCCGACCACCCAGCCGTCGTCGGCGAGGATCAGCTTCCACGAGAGCGTACGCAGCAGGAACGAGGTGAAGAACGGCGCGATGACCAGCACCAGCATGAGGTTCTTCCACCGGCCGGCCTTGAACGCGATCGCGTACGCCAGGACGTAGCCGAGCACGAGGCAGATCAGCGTGGCGGTGCCCGCGTACGCCAGCGAGCGCAGGATCTGGGCCTTGTACTGCCCGATCGCGTCGGCGAAGTTGGCGACGTGCCAGGTCATGTCGTAGCCGGTCAGCACCGAGCCGTCGGGGTCGTACAGGCTGGCCGAGACCAGGGAGTAGAACGGGATGACGAAGAACAGCCCGAGCCACAGGGCCGCGGGCAGGATCAGCCAGTAGCCGGTCAGCTTGCGCCCGCGCGGCGGCTGGGGCTTGACCTCGTGGGGATTGGCGGGTGCGATGCCGGCGGTGGAGGTCACTCAGTCCTCCTCGATCCCGGCCTTGGCGTCCTGGCTGGCGTCGAGCAGGAACGCGTACTCGGGCCGCCACGAGACGTCGACCCGCGTGCCGACCGGCAGCATGCCGCGGGCGCCGGTGTTCTGCTCGAACGCGAGGATCTCCTGCCCCCACGGCATCATCACGGTGTACTGCATGCTGACGCCGACGAAGCTGATCTCGGTGATGTGACCGCCCTCGAAGACGCTGCCGGGCACGTCGATCGGCTCACCGGCCGGAGCGATCAGGACCTTCTCCGGACGGATGCCGAGCCATCCCCGGCCCGAGTCCGAGTGGGCCCGGTCGCCGCGCACCGAGGCGGTCCCGCCGGGCATCGTGACCCTGACGTGGTCACCCTCGCGCCCCTGGATCTCCGCACCGATGAGATTGGACTGGCCGAGGAAGTTGGCGACGAACGTCGTGCGCGGGTTCTCGTACAGCTCGGTCGGCGCCCCCATCTGCTCGATCACGCCCTGGTTCATCACCGCGATCGTGTCGGCCATGGTCATGGCCTCCTCCTGGTCGTGCGTCACGTGCACGAACGTCAGGCCGACCTCGGTCTGGATGCGCTTGAGCTCGAGCTGCATGCCGCGGCGCAGCTTGAGGTCGAGCGCGCCGAGCGGCTCGTCGAGCAGGAGCACCTCGGGCTTGTTGATCAGGGCCCGCGCGAGCGCGACGCGCTGCTGCTGACCGCCGGAGAGCTGAGCCGGCTTCTTGTGCGCCTGCGAGGTCAGCTCGACCAGCTCGAGCATGTCGGCGACCTGCTTCTTGACGTCCTTGACGCCGCGGCGCTTGAGCCCGAAGGCGACATTGTCCGCGATCGACAGGTGCGGGAACAGCGCATAGTTCTGGAAGACCGTGTTGACCGGGCGCTTGTACGGCTTCTGGTACGTCACCTCGGTCTCGCCCAGGTGGATCGTGCCGGACGTCGGCGTCTCGAGCCCGGCCACCATGCGAAGCGTCGTGGTCTTGCCACACCCGGACGGACCGAGCAGGGCGAAGAACGAGCCCTGCGGCACGACCAGGTCGAGGGACTTGACCGCGGTGAACGTCGCGTACTCCTTGGTCAGCTGCGACAGGCGCAGGTCGCGGATCGGTCCGGGCTCCCCGGCCGGGGAGTCCTCCGCGGAGTGCTTGCCGGCCAGCTCCTGCTGCTCATGCACCTGTGACATCGGCAAAGTCTCCTTCGTAGGTACGCATCGTGGCCTCGTCGAGAGCCATGAAGCGGTGGGTCTTGTCGAGGGTCTCCGACGTCGGGAAGATCAGCTCGTTCTCGACGTTGTCGGGGTTGACCTTCTCCATGGCCTCCTGCGCGCCCTTGACGGGGCAGATGTAGGAGTTGTAGTCGGCGAGCTTCGCGGCCACCTCGGGCTGGTAGTAGTAGTCGATCCACTTCTCGGCATTGCCCTGGTGGGTCGCGAGATTGGGCACCAGCATGTTGTCGGCCCAGATGATGATCCCCTCCTCGGGCGGGATCCAGACCAGGTTCTCGTCGCCGGCGTTGGCGATGTCACCCGACCACGCCTCGCACGCCACGATGTTGCCCGCCGCGAGGTCCTGCACGTACGAGTTGCCGGTGAACGAGCGGACCTGCCCGTCGCTGCGGGCCTTCTTCAGCAGGTCGATCGCGTTCTGCCACTGGGTGCCGTCGAACTTCTCCGGATCCGCCCCGTTGATCAGCAGCAGGAAGGCCATGGTGTCGCGCATCTCGGTGAGCAGCGAGATGCGGCCGCGGAGGTCCTTGCGGGTCAGCAGCTCCTCGAACGACTTGATCTCGCCGACCTTGGCCTTGTTGTACGCGATGCCGGTCAGCCCGCTCTGCCACGGCGCGGAGTACTCGCGCTTGGGATCCCAGTCGGGCGACTTCAGCGAGTCCAGGATGTTGGCGTGCAGGTTGGGCACCTTGGACGCGTCGAGCTTCTGTATCCAGCCGACCTGGATCATCCGGGCGGCCATCCAGTCGGTCAGGGCGAAGAGATCACGCTTGGACGAGCTGCACGAGCCCAGCTGGTTGGAGACCTTGGCGAAGAACTCGTTGTTGTCGTTGACGTCGGCGGTGTACGACACCTTGATGCCGGTGTCCTTCTCGAACTGCGTCTTGGTCGAGACGTAGTCCTTGTCGTCCTCGTCGATGTACTCGGGCCAGTTGGAGAAGACCAGGCGCTTGTCGTCGGCCGACATGTCCTTCGTGCTGCACGTCGCCGGGTCCTGCTCGCGGTCGGGGGTGTTGAAGCCGTACTTGAGGGCCACCCCGCTCAGGCCGAGTGCGGCTGCTCCACCCACGCCCTTCAGCACCGTCCGCCGGTCCACACCCGCCATGCGCCACCCTCAGTTCTCCCCGTGTCCACGCATACTCGCAACTTCGTGGACTCAGCACAAGGGAATCCGCCGTTAAGAGTGTGTTTCGCCATGGAAAGCGTCATCTGTGCGAGTCAGAGTGTCGAGAACGTCACCCGGGTGGGGCATGATGTCGGGCATGACCGAGCGCAAGTCGACTCCCGCCCGCGGCCAGACCCCCCTCGACGAGACGGCGAAGCGCATCATCGAGCTGCTCCAGGACGACGGCCGGCTGTCGTACTCGGCCATCGCGAAGGAGGTGGGCCTCTCGGAGGCAGCCGTCCGGCACCGCGTGCAGAAGCTCATCGAGGGCGGCGTGATGCAGGTCGTCGCGGTGACCGACCCGTTGCAGATGGGCTTTGCCCGCCAGGCGATGATCGGCATCAAGGTCAGCGGCCGGGTCCGCGAGGTCGCCGCCGAGCTCGCAGAGATGGACAAGCTCGACTACATCGTCATCACCACGGGACGCTTCGACATCCTCGCCGAGCTGGTCGCCGAGAGCGACGACGAGCTGCTCGACATCGTCTCGGAGCAGATCAGCGCGATGGACCGGGTCGTCACGACCGAGACGTTCGTCTACCTGCGCCTGGAGAAGCAGACGTACGCGTGGGGCGTGCGCTAGCCGATCGTCCTGCCGGCCTCGAGCACCTCGAGGATGTCGCCGAACGCCGCGCGCATCAGCTCCTCGTAGCCGTCCGGGTCGTCGGCCGGCGCCGGGTGGGGCTCCACTCGGCCGGCCTTGACGAGCAGGTCCCAGGCCACCTCGGTCGCGGGCGCGTGCAGCACGGGAGGTGTCCCGACCAGGCGGAAGTCGGCGGAGTCCGCCGGAATCGCGCCGATGCGGGCCATCGCGAGGACCGTCACGACGAGGTCCCGGCCTGGAGGGAGGTCGACCGTCACGAACGTGCCGGCCTCGATCCCCATGTGATGCAGACCCGCACCGATGCTCGCGGACTCGTGCAGCAGCTCGGCGTACGACGTGGTGCCGCGCTCGTCGCTGATCGCGATCTCGTCGGCGCGCCCGTGGATCACGTGGGCGTCGAGGATGCGAAAGACCAGGCTCGTCATCATCGCCCCTCGAAGACGGGGGCACGCTTCTCGAGCCGGGCCTGTGCGGCCTCCTGCACGTCCGCGCTCTCCCAGACGGCGTGGAAGCCCTTCTCGATCGCCGCGTCGTCCTCGTAGACGTCGTTGAGCACGCGCTTGTTGTGCGCGATCGTCAGCGGCGCGAGGGCGGCGAGCTCGTGCGCCCACGCGATCGCGTACTTCAGCGCGCCGTGCGCGTCGGCCAGCCCGCACTCGAGCGCCTCCTTGCGGTCCAGCGACTCCCCCGCGAGCAGCAGGCGGCGGGCGCGGCCCGTGCCGGCGAGCTTCTCGAGCGTACGGATCGTCCAGGCGTCGACGGCCATCGCGTTGCGGACGACCGGCACCGCGAACTTGGCCTTGTCGTCCACGACCCGCAGGTCGCAGGCCATGGCCAGCTGGGTGCCGGCGCCGATCGCGGGCCCGTTGACCGCCGCGATGATCGGCACGGGCAGCTGAGTGAGGTGGTGCAGCATCCCGTAGAGCGCGGTGAGGAAGTCAGAGCCGTAGACGCCGCCGAGATCGGCGCCCGAGCAGAAGGCCGAGCCCTTGCCGGTGATGACCAGGACGCGGGCGCCGTCGTCGACGGCCTCGTCCGCGGCACGCCGGATGGCGTCACACAGCTCGAGGTTGAGCGCGTTGCGCCGGTCCTCGCGCTGCAGCTCGATGACGACGACGTCCTTGTCGCGGGTGCTGGCGATCATGCACCCACGGTATCGATGGTGGCCACCTGTCGGTGCCCGGGCCTAGCCTGATCCCATGGTGAGCTTTGACGCCAAGCCGGTCCTCGACCTCACCCTCGCCGAGTGGGAGGCCTACCTCGAGGGCGCCCCGAGCGACGACGGCGTGCGGCTCAAGCTGCGCAAGAAGACCTCGTCAGCGCCGGGGATCACGTGGTCGGAGGCGCTCGACGTCGCGCTGTGCCACGGCTGGATCGACGGACAGTCCAAGCGGCTCGACGACGACTACACGCTGCAGGCGTTCACGCCCCGCCGCCGCAACAGCCCGTGGTCGCAGATCAACGTGGAGCACGTCGCCAGGCTGACCGATGAGGGCCGCATGCGCCCCGGCGGACTCGCGGAGGTCGAGCGGGCCAAGGGCGACGGCCGATGGGACGCGGCCTACCGCGTCAAGGGTGCCACCGCGCCGCCGGACCTCCAGGCGGCGCTCGACGCCGACCCGGCCGCAGCCGCGTACCTCGCGTCGCTGACCAAGGCGGAACGGTTCCGCATCTACTTCCGGCTGTCGACCATCAAGACGCCGGCCGTCCGCGCGGCGCGCATCCGCGACGTCGTCGAGAAGGCCGCCCGCGGCGAGCAGCGCTACCGCTGACCGCCCCGGTCGTCGGGCGCCTAGACCTCGACGGCCGCGAGCTGGCCGCAGGCCCCGTCGATGTCGCTGCCGCGGGTGTCGCGGACCGTGGTCGGGATGCCCTTCGCGATGAGGCGTCGGACGAACTCGCGCTCGTCCTCGGGACGCGACGCGGTCCACATCGAGCCCGGCGTCGGGTTGAGCGGGATCAGGTTGACGTGCACCCAGCCCCAGTCGCCGTACGACTGCAGGACGTCGCCGAGCAGGTCGGCGCGCCAGGCCTGGTCGTTGATGTCCTTGATCATCGCGTACTCGATCGACACGCGACGCTTGGTCTTCTGGGCGTACTCCCACGCCGCCTCGACCGCCTCGTGGACCGACCAGCGGGTGTTGATCGGGACCAGCTCGTTGCGCAGCTCGTCGTCGGGGGCGTGCAGCGACAGCGCGAGCGTGACGGGGATGCCCTCGTCGGCGAGCTGCTTCATGCGCGGCACCAGGCCCACGGTGCTGACGGTGATGTTGCGGGCCGACATGCCGAGGCCGTCCGGTGCGGGCGCGACCATGCGCCGCACCGCGCCGATGACCGCCTTGTAGTTGGCCATCGGCTCGCCCATGCCCATGAACACGACGTTGGACAGCCGTCCCGGGCCGCCGGCGATCTCGCCGCGGGCCATCTTGCCGGCCGCGTCGACGACCTGGTCGACGATCTCGGCGGTGCTCATGTTGCGCTGGAGGCCGCCCTGGCCGGTCGCGCAGAACGGGCAGGCCATGCCGCAGCCGGCCTGGCTGGAGACGCAGATCGTCGCCCGCTCGGAGTAGCGCATCAGGACCGACTCGACGAGGGCCCCGTCGAAGAGCTTCCACAGGTTCTTGACCGTGGCGCCCTTGTCGGCCTCCATCGTGCGGACCGGGTTGAGCAGCGTCGGCAGCAGCTCGGCGACGATGCGGTCGCGGCTCGCCGCCGGCAGGTCGGTCATGTTGGCCGGGTCGCGCTCGAGCCGGCCGAAGAAGTGGTGGGCGACCTGCTTGACACGGAACGCCGGCTCGCCGAGCGCCGCGGCGGCAGCCGTACGCTCCTCGGCGGTCAGGTCGGCGAGGTGACGCGGGGGCTTGGCACGACCGCGCTTCTGCTCGAAGACGAGCGGAAGCGGGTTGGGGTTGACAGAGGACACGTCCGCCATTGTCTCACCCCACCCCCAACGCCCCCCAATCCGCGAGTGGCGCAACCCGAGCCGCGACCGGCGCAAGCTGGAGAAACTGAGACGGCGTGTCGTCGACTTCTGCGCCAGTCGCGGTGCGGGGTGCGCCAGTGGCGGTCAGGCGCGAGCGGCCCGCGGGAGGTCGGCGACGAACTGGAGCTTCTCCAGGACCGGCGTCGGGATCACGAACGGGTAGAGCGGCGGCTTGCCCATGCTGCGGTTGATCTGGTTGAGCGCGATGCTCAGCGGGATCCACACGCCGATCACGAGGTCACGGAACGACGTGAACGTCTGCGGGCTCGCGACGGTCGCCAGTCCGTACGCCGACGCGGTCTCGATCGTGTCGCAGATGTGCATGTAGTGCGCGAACGTCTCGGCGAAGTCCTCGAACGGGTGCATCGTGGCGTACATGCTGATGAAGTTCTTCTCCCACCCCGCCGGCGGTCCCTCGGAGTAGTGCCGGTCGATCGCGTCGGCGTAGCTCTCCTCCTCGTTGCCGAACAGCTCCCGGGCCGTGCCGATGAGGTCCCCCCGGACGTGCTGCCACTCGATGTAGTGACCGATCTCGTGGCGGAAGTGACCCAGCATCGTGCGGTAGGGCTCGTCGAGGTTGACCCGCACCTTCTCGCGGTGCAGGTCGTCGCTCTCGGCCAGGTCGAGCGTGATGACGCCGCTGTCGTGACCCGTGACGACCTTCTCCTCGACGCTGGACAGCAGGTCGAACGCGAGCCCGTTCACCTCGTCCTCGGTACGCGGCACGATCGGGAAGCCGAGCGTGTCGAGCTCGACGATCAGGCGGCGCTTGGCCTCCTCGGCGACCTTGTACTCGCGCAGGCCCACGACGTCCTCGTCGCTCGGACGCGTGCGGGTCAGCCCGCAGCAGAAGCAGAACCCCCCGGGGAACTCGGTGAGCCACGTGCAGCCCGACAGGTTGAGGTTCTTGCAGACGTGCCAGATGCTTCCGTCCGCGTCGACGTACTGCCCCTTGCCGTCGACCGGGACGATGGCCCGCTCGGTGCGGGAGAAGCCGAGGTTGGTCTTGCACGAGACGCAGACCGAGTTCTCGAAGTACAGGGCGTTGCCGCACACGCGGCAGGAGAAGGCTTTCACCGGACCAGTGTTTCAGGCCGTCACCAAAGCGCGACCGCTGGCGCTACTCGGCATCCTCGACGGGTGCCACGTCGACCTCGACCCGCAGCGTCGACGTCTTGGCCTCGGTGAAGATCACCCCCTTCACGGGAGGGACGTCGCCGTAGTCGCGACCCCACGCGACCGTCACGTAGCGGTCGTTGACGAGCTGGTCGTTGGTCGGGTCGACCGCGAGCCAGCCGTCCCCGGGCAGCCACACCGCGAGCCAGGCGTGCGTCGCGTCGGCGCCCACGATCCGCTCCTTGCCCGGCGGCGGTGTCGTCGCCAGGTAGCCGCTGACGTACCGCGCCGCGAGGCCGTGGGACCGCAGCCCCGCCAGCATGAGGTGGGCGAAGTCCTGGCACACGCCGGCCCGCTTCGCGAAGATGTCGGGGACCGTCGTGGACACGGTCGTCGCGGTCTTGTCGTAGCGGAAGTCGCGATGGACGCGGCGCATGACCTCGACCACCGCCTCCCCCGCGGGCCGACCGGGCGTCAGCGACTCCGCGACGTACGCGTGTGCCTCCGCGGTCTGCTCGGCGAGCGGCGAGGCCAGCGCGAGGTCCTGCGCCCGCCAGGCGTCGCCGACATCGGGCCGCGCGGCCGGACGCGCGAGCTCCCACGGGGTCGCCAGCGCCTCCTCGGAGTGCTCCTCCCCCGTCACCTCGACCTCGCTCGTCGCCAGGATGTCGAGGACCCGGTGCGGCTCGACCACCTGGAAGTACGTCGTGGTGTTGCCGTAGTAGTCCAGGTCGTCGGTGCGGTCGGGCGTCGCGGGCGTCAGCACGAGATCGTGAGCCAGCACCTGCTGCCACGGCAGCTGCCGCGGCACGAGGTACGCGATGCCGAGGCTGTCGGTGACGTCGTCGTCGTACGAGTACGTGGTCCGGTGCGAGATCCGGTAACGGCGGCTCACTCGGTCACCGTCGCGAAGCCGAATGAGCGCGGGACGGGGCCGGCGGCGAAGTGGAGCTCACCCACGGCGTCCGCGAACCGGGTCAGCTGGCCGATGCAGCCCGCGAGGAACCGCTCGAGATTGGGCCGGTGCTCCCCCTCGATCGCGGTCAGCGCGGCGATCTCGGCGCGGGCGAGCTCGTCGGCGAGATCGTCCAGCAGCCGTTCGGGCCGGGTCGAACCGGTCGACTCGGGCATCCCGGCCAGGTGCGTACGCATCTCGGCGATCCCGAACGCCAGCGAGCGGGGGTTGTCCGCGTCCAGCAGGAGCAGCTCGAGGACGCCCGCGAGGCGCACGTAGCCCCGGTATCGGCGGCGGTGCGTGACCGCGCTCTCCGACGCCGACAGCACGGCCTGGTGGACCTCGCGGTCGACGTCGATGCCTCGCCGGGTCGTCGCCGTGGCACCCAGCAGGTGGCACAGCTGGAGCGCCCGCTCGACGGCCCGGCCGGTGCCGATCATGTGCCAGCCCGGGTCACGCACCATGTTGGCCGTGACGCCCTGCAGCGACAGGATGCCGGTCAGCATCTGCCCCGCGCTCTCGGCGACCTGGTGGCTGTAGGGGTACGTCGTGAGGTTCGCGGCGGCGCGGTCGGTCCAGCCGAATGCGTGCCAGGTGTCGGGCGAGAGCTGGTCGCGGACGCTCTGGGCCGCGTCCCGCAGGGCACTGACCGACTGGGCGACGGACCCGGGCCGGTGTGCGTCCAGCAGCAGCGAGCGGAAGTTGTCGTCCAGCTGGCCCGGACCGAACGGGGAGCCGCTCAGCCGTTGGATCGCGGACATCATCACAGCCAGGCTCGCGCCGCCCGCGGTGTGCGGCCGGGTGCGGAAGTCCTCGGCGCGCGAGTGCGTCGTCAGGACCAGGCGCAGCATGTCCTCGGCCCGATCGGCGTAGCGCCCGAACCAGAACATGTCCTCCAGGACGCGCGGCATCATCGCGGCGGGCGCGCGGACGTTGGTCAGCGCCATGACGTCCATCAGGCCTTGGTCCGGCGTCTCGGGACGGTCCTTCAGGACCCAGACGTCCTTGCTCGAGACGGCCTCACCCGCCTCGTACACGTTGGCCAGGCCGCCCACGAGCGGCCGATAGGTCGAGCCGTAGCGCAGCGTGAACGTCCTGAGCGTGACGGCCTGCGGCTCGACACCGCGGGCAGCCAGGGTCGGCGACTGCGACAGCGGGAGCATCTCCTGGCCGACGTAGCGGTGCGGCTCCGCAAGGATCGCTTCGCGCAGACGGTCCCGGGACAGCCCGGTGGGATCGACCGAGTGGTCGATCGCCTTCACGACCAGGCCGTCGAGGTTGTCCAGCACGTACGCCCTGGAGCGCTCGTCGCCGGCCCAGTGGGTCGCCACCGACGGCAGGCGCAACGGCTCGTCCAGCAGCAGCTCGCACATCGCGGACATGAACGGCAGCAGGCCCGGGTTCTCCAGGACGCCCGCGCCGAGCCCGTTGACGACGCGCACCGAGCCGCGGCGGACCGCCTCGGTCAGGCCGGCGACCCCCAGCTGGGAGCCCTTGCGCAGCTCCAGCGAGTCGCTCCAGTCGGCATCGACCCGTCGCAGGATCACGTCGACCCGCTCGAGCCGGCCGAAGACCCGCATCCAGACCGCGCCCTCGCGCATCACCAGGTCGCTGCCCTCGACGAGCGGGAAGCCCAGGCTCGACGCGACGAACGCCTGGTCGTACGCGGTCTCGGAGTGCGTGCCCGGCGACAGCACGACCACCCGGGGGTTGGGCGCGTGCCCGGGAGCCGAGTCGATCAGGGTCGAGCGCAGCGCCTGGAAGAACGGCGCCATGCGGTGCAGGCCGGCCTGGCGGTAGAGCTCGGGCAGGACCCGAGAGATGACGCGCCGGTTCTCCATCGCGTAGCCGATGCCGGACGGGGCCTGGGCGCGGTCGGCGATGACCTGCCACTCCCCGGCCGCGGTACGCCCGAGGTCGGCCGCGGCCAGGAGCAGC
Source organism: Aeromicrobium sp. S22 (assembly GCF_009661045.1). Taxonomy (NCBI): domain Bacteria; kingdom Bacillati; phylum Actinomycetota; class Actinomycetes; order Propionibacteriales; family Nocardioidaceae; genus Aeromicrobium; species Aeromicrobium sp. S22. The sequence goes on along the minus strand of NZ_WJWV01000001.1, from coordinate 1,403,466 downwards.
GGGTGCGGGTCGCGGGCGGAGGACCGCGCGCAGACGCGCAGGAAGCCCTGGTGGGCGAAGACCAGCGCGGGCGGGAGCACCCCGCTCGACAGCAGCCGCTGCGGGCCGTAGAGGTCGACCAGGATCGCGTTGAGCAGCTCGGTGCGCTGCGCGAGACCCACCTCGAGCGGCGCCCACTCCGCGGCGTCGACGATGAGCGGGACGGGGTCGAGCCGCCACGGCCCGGGCTCCTGCTCGGGGTACGTGTAGGTGACCCCGTCGTTGGTCAGGAAACGCTCGATGTCGCCGCCGACGCGGCGCAGGTCGGCCTCGGTGAGCTGGACCGCGCTCTCGGCCAGCAGACGCCAGCTTGGGCGCAGCGTGCCGTCGGGGGCGACCACCTCGTCGTACCTCGCCTGCCCCCCGGTCAGCGTCGGCTGGGTGACCGTCGTGGCGTAGTCGCGAAGTGCCGTCACTGCGCGGCACCACGGAACGGCGTGACGCGGCGCAGGTCGAGCGTGTGCGGGTACTCGTCGCTGGCCGCCCGGCGGCCGGCCTCCCGCAGCGCCGCGACGTCGAGCCGTCCCGCGGAGTGCCCGAACGGCTCGAACCGGCTGGACCGGCGGGCCTCCGCCTCGCGCGCGTTGATCGGCGGGTGCTCGTGGGCCCGGCCCCCGGGGTGGACGACGTGGTAGGTCGCACCGCCGAGCGAGACCCCCGAGCCGGCGTCGACCACGTCGAACCTCAGCGGCGCGTGCACGCCGATCGACGGGTGCAGCGCGGACGGCGGCTGCCAGGCGCGATAGCGGACCCCGGCGAAGTACTCGCCGGCGACGCCGGTCGGGGTCAGGGGCACGGGAACACCCTGACAGGTCACCAGGTGCTGGTGGGGCTGGACGCCGCGCACCGTGACCTGGAGGCGCTCGACCGACGAGTCGACGTACCGCGCCATGCCGCCGGACGTCGCCTCCTCGCCCAGGACGTGCCACGGCTCGATCGCCGAGCGCAGCTCGAGCTCCACGTCGCCCGCGCGGGCCACACCGATGCGCGGGAACCGGAACTCCGTGAACGGGTCCAGCCAGGACGCCTCGAAGTCGATGCCGTGCTCGCGCAGATCGGCCACCACGGAGGCGATGTCGCGGATCGCGCCCTGCGGCAGCAGGAAGTCCTCGTGCAGGGCGGTGCCCCAGCGCACCAGAGGTGCTCGGTATGGCTTCTCCCAGAAGCGAGCAATCAGGGAACGCACCAACAGGCTTTGGACGAGTGCCATCTGCGGGTGCGGCGGCATCTCGAAGCCGCGCAGCTCGAGCAGGCCGAGCCGGCCCCGGGACGAGTCCGGGCTGTACATCTTGTCGACGCAGAACTCGGCGCGGTGCGTGTTGCCCGTGAGGTCCGTCAGCAGGTGCCGCAGCGCGCGGTCCACCAGCCACGGCCGGGTCTCCTCGGTCTCGGCGGTCAGCCGGTCGATCTCCTGGAACGCGATCTCCGCCTCGTACAACGACTCGGGGCGGCCCTCGTCGAACCGCGGCGCCTGGCTCGTGGGCCCGATGAACCGGCCCGAGAACAGATACGACAGCGACGGGTGCCGTTGCCAGTACGTGATGAGGCTGACCAGCAGGTCAGGACGCCGCAGCATCGGCGATGCCGCCGCCTCGTGGCCGCCGAGGGTGATGTGGTTGCCGCCGCCGGTGCCCGTGTGGACGCCGTCGAGGTCGAACTTCTCGGTCGTGAGCCGGGCCCGGCGCGCGATGTCGTACAGGGTCGTGGTGAGGTCGCGCAGCTCGGACCACGACGCCGTCGGGTGCACGTTGACCTCGATCACGCCGGGGTCGCTGGCCACCACGAGCTGGGTCAGGCGGGGATCTGGCGGCGGACCGTAGCCCTCGATGACGACTCGCTGACCGAGCCTCGTCGCGGCCGTGTCGATCACGTGCAGCAGGTCCGCGTAGTCCTCGAGGCGCTCGGTCGGCGGGAGGAAGACGTGCACGAAGCCCGCGCGTGCCTCGACGGTCAGAGCCGTCGTCGGCTCCTTGACCGGGTCGACGACGGGGACGGACGGGATGCGCGGGTCGAGGCGGGGGCCGGCCTCGACGTACGACGCGTCGCCGGACGCACGCGGGTCCTCCCACGTGATCGACGACAAGGGCAGGCGCAGGCCGATCGCCGAGGTGCCCGGCAGCAGCACGATGCGTCCGCGGCGAAGGGACCAGTCGGGACTCGTCCACTCCTCCCCCGTGACCAGCGGGAGCACCCAGCCGGTCGGCTCGGTCACCTGTGCGTCGAGCTCCGCCGCGAGATCGGGCGTCGGGGCGAGGGGATCGATGCCGGGGCGATCGCCGTCGGGCCGGCGCAGGTCGTTGACGAGATCGGTGAGCGGGTCCTCGTACGCTCCGCGGAGCTGCTCGGGCGGCAGGCCCAGCAGGCGGGTGACCTCGCCGGCGAGGGCCGCGGCGCGTACCGGGGCGTCGTCCTCCGCCGAGGACTCGTCCCACGGGTCGGCGAGCAGAGCGGGATCGGACCACAGGCTCTCGCCGTCGCCGCGCCACTGCAGGGCGATCTGCCAGCGCGGCAGCTCCTCGCCGGGATACCACTTGCCCTCACCGCGATGCACCACGCCGCCACCTGCGTACACCTCGCGCAGCCGCTCGGCCAGCTCGCTGGCCTTGACGCGCTTGGCGGGTCCGTCGGCCTGGGTGTTCCACTGCGGTGAGGTCACGTCCTCCAGGCCCACGAACGTCGGCTCACCGCCCTGGGTCAGACGCACGTCGCCGGCCTCGAGGCGTACGTCGATCGCCTCGCCCAGGTCGTCGATGCGCTGCCACTCGGCGTCCGTGTAGGGCTTCGTGACGCGGGGGTCCTCGTGGATGCGGCTGACCGTGTTGTGGAACGAGAAGTCCACGCCCGCCCGCTCCATCAGCATGCCGGAGATCGGCGCTGCCGACGACGGGTGCGGCGTGGCCGACAGGGGGATGTGCCCCTCGCCGGCGAACAGCGACGAGGTGGGGTCCAGGCCGATCCAGCCGGCGCCCGGGACGAAGACCTCGGCCCACGCGTGCAGATCGGTGAAGTCCTCGGTCGGGCCGCTCGGGCCGTCGAGGGCCTCGGTGTCGGAGGCGAGCTGGACGAGGTAGCCCGACACGAAGCGGGCCGCGAGGCCGTACTGCCGCAGCAGCGAGACCAGCAGCCACGAGCTGTCGCGGCACGAGCCGATGCCGCGGCGCAGGGTCTCGTCGGGGCTCTGGACGCCCGCCTCCATGCGCACCGAGTAGCCGACTGCGCGATAGACCGCCGCGTTGAGCTGCACGAGGAACGGCACCATGGCCATCCCGTCCTCGGGCAGGTCGGGGAGCGTCTGCTTGAACTCGGTCACGAGCGGGCCGGGGGCGTCGGCGTCCGCCTCGCCCACCGGTCGCAGGTACGGAGCGAGATCCGCCGCGAGCGACGGCTCGTACGAGAAGGGGTACGTCTCGGCATACTCCTCGATGAAGAAGTCGAACGGGTTCACGACCATCATGTCGGCGACCAGACCGACAGTGATGTCGAGGGTCGAGACCTTCTCGGGGAAGACCAGGCGCGCCAACCAGTTGCCGAACGGGTCCTGCTGCCAGTTGACGAAGTGATTCGCGGGGCTGACCGTCAGCGAGTACGCCTCGATCGGCGTCCGGCTGTGCGGTGCGGGCCGCAGTCGGACGACATGGGGACCCAGCTCGACCGGTCGCTCGAACTCGTACGTGGTGCGGTGCTCCAGGGCGACCTTGATCGACATGCCTCAAGGGTGCCCGGGCGGCTCGGCGCGCACTCCACCGGGCTCCACCCTCGCCCACGAGTCACGCACGGACGCCGACGAGTCACCTGCAACCGCTGACGAGTCGCGTACGGACGGTCGCGAGTCACGCACGAAAGGCGACGAGTCACGTACGGGGGCGCGTCTCCCGCGTAGGTGACTCGTCAGCGTCCGTGCGCGACTCGTCAGCGTCCGTGCGCGACTCGTCAGCGGTCGTGCGCGACTCGTCAGCGGTTGTGCGTGACTCGTCGGCGGATGGGGTCAGGTGACGTCGACGAGCTTGTACAGGATCAGCCAGGCGATGGGGGCGACCGCGATCAGGGAGTCGAGCCGGTCCATCAGGCCGCCGTGGCCCGGGAGCAGGTCACCCATGTCCTTGATGCCGAGATCGCGCTTGATCAGCGACTCCGACAGGTCGCCCAGCGTCGCGAAGACCACCCCGGCGACGCCGAGGATGATCCCGACCCACCAGTCGCCGTCGAGCGCGTAGACGACCGTCGCGATGCCGGTGCCGATGCCGAACAGCAGCGACCCGGCGAAGCCCTCCCAGGACTTCTTCGGGCTGATCGTGGGCGCCATCGGGTGCTTGCCGAACAGCACGCCGGCGATGTAGCCGCCGATGTCGGACGCGATCGTCGCGATGATGAAGGCCACGATGCGCCACGGACCGTCGTCCTCCTTCAGCATGAGCAGCACGAACGTGCCCATCAGGAAGAGGTAGGACAGGCTGAAGATGCCCGCACCGACGTCGCGGACGAAGCCGTCCGCACCCTCGGTCAGGCGCCAGACCATCGTGCCGATCACGGTCAGGGCCATCGCGATCGCGGCGGTCTCCATGCCGCCCCAGTAGCTGCCCACGAGCATCGCGACGCCACCGACGGCCACCGGGACGACCGGCAGCCTGATGCCGGCGGTCGAGAACGCGCGGGTGAGCTCGTACAGACCGATCAGCAGGGCCACCGCCACGACGGCGATGAACGCCTCCTTGACCAGGGCCAGCGACAGCACGACCATCACCAGCAGGCCGACGCCCACCGCGATCGAGGCAGGAAGGTTGCGCCCGGCCCGGCTGGTCTTGAGGGACTCCGCAGGAGTGTCCTCGGGAGACTCAGACCTCAAGGAGCTCTGCTTCTTTGTTCTTCAGCAGCTCGTCGATCGCCTCGACATGCTTCTTGGTCAGCGCATCGAGGCGCTTCTCGGCGCCGGTGTTGTCGTCCTTGCTGATCTCGGAGTCCTTCTCGGCCTTGTCGAGCGCCTGCTTGGCGTTGCGACGCGCACCGCGGACCGCGATGCGGCCGTCCTCGGCCTTGGACTTGGCGAGCTTGACGTACTCCTTGCGCCGCTCCTCGGTCAGCTCGGGCAGCGTGATCCGCAGGACCTTGCCGTCGTCGCTGGGGTTCACGCCGAGGTCGGACTCACGAATGGCCTTCTCGATCGCGGGCTTCGCGCCGGCGTCGTAGGGCTGGATGATGACGGTCCGCGGCTCGGGGACCTGGAAGCCCGCGAGCTGGTTGAGGGGGGTCTGCTGGCCGTAGTACTCGGCGGTGATCTGCGCGAACATCGCAGGATGCGCACGACCGGTGCGGATCGCGGCGAACTCGTCGCGGGCGTGCTCGACAGCCTTGCCCATCTTGCTGTCGGCGTCACGCAGGGTCTGGTCAATCACGATGCTCTCCTTGGATGCGTGCCCGCCTAGACAGCGTGCACGAGTGTTCCGATCTTCTCACCGCGCAGGACTCGCGCAATGTTGCCCTCGCCCTCCATGCCGAACACGATCATCGGCAGCCGGTTCTCCATGCACAAGGCGAACGCCGCGGCGTCGACGACCTTGAGCCCCATGCGCAGGGCCTCCTCGAACGTCACGCTGTCGTACTTGACCGCGGTGGGGTCCGTGCGCGGGTCGGCGGAGTAGACCCCGTCGACACCGCTCTTGGACATCAGCACCGCGTCGGCCTTGATCTCCAGCGCGCGCTGCGCCGAGACCGTGTCGGTCGAGAAGTAGGGCATGCCTGCGCCGGCGCCGAAGATCACGACGCGGCCCTTCTCGAGGTGCCGAATCGCGCGCCGCGGGATGTACGGCTCGGCGACCTGACCCATCGTGATCGCGGACTGCACCCGCGTCTCGATGCCCTGCTTCTCGATGAAGTCCTGCAGGGCGAGGCTGTTCATCACGGTGCCCAGCATGCCGATGTAGTCGGCGCGCGAGCGCTCCATGCCGCGCTGGCTCAGCTCGGCGCCACGGAAGAAGTTGCCGCCGCCGACCACGATCGCGACCTCGACGCCCTCGGACACCGCCTCGGCGATCTGCTTGGCGATGCCGTTGACGACATCGGGGTCGATGCCGATCTGGCCGCCGCCGAAGACCTCCCCCGAGAGCTTCAGCAGGACGCGCTTCAACCCGTGACCGGAGGCCGGACCGTCGACGTGCTCAGCAGTGGTCACGAATCCGGCCTCTCGATCAGCGGGTTGAAGGGGGGTGTTGCTGGTGCTCAGGCGCCGATCTCGATGTGGGCGAAACGCTTGAGCGTCACGCCTGCCTCATCGAGGAGTGCCTTCACGGTCTTCTTGTTGTCCTGCACCGACGCCTGCTCGAGCAGGACCTGCTCCTTGAAGAAGCCGTTGAGGCGACCCTCGGTGATCTTGGCGATCGCCTGCTCGGGCTTGCCCTCCTCGCGTGCGGTCGCCTCGGCGATCTCGCGCTCCTTGGCGACGATCTCCGCGGGGACGTCCTCGCGCGTGAGGTAGCGCGGACGCATGGCGGCGATCTGCATCGCGACGCCGCGGGCGACGTCGTGGCTGTCGCCCTCGAACTCGACGAGGACGCCGACGGCCGGCGGCAGGTCGCTCGCACGACGGTGCATGTACGTCGCGACGTTGCCGTCGAAGCTGGCCACACGGCCGAGCTCGATCTTCTCGCCGATGACGACTGCGAGGTCGGCGACGGCCTCGGAGACGGTCTTGCCGTTCTCGAGCTTGGCGCTCGCGAACTCCGCCGCGTCGGCCGGCTTCACCTGGTCGGCGAGGACCGCGAGGTCCTCGGCGAGCTGGATGAACTGCTCGTTCTTGGCGACGAAGTCGGTCTCGGAGTTGAGCTCGACGATCGCGCTGCCGTAGTTGGCGACGAGGCCGGAGGTGGCCTCCCGCTCGGCACCGCGCTTGGCGGCCTTGGCGGCGCCCGAGATACGGAGCACCTCGATCGCCTTCTCGAAGTCGCCGTCGGCCTCGGTGAGCGCCTTCTTGGCGTCCATCATGCCCGCGCCGGTGGCGTCGCGGAGCCTCTTGACCTCAGTGGCAGTGATAGCCATGTGTGATTCCTTTGCGAATGTCTGTGCAGATCAGGGGGACGAACGCCGACGTCACGCGGAAGGCGTGGCGTCCTTCTCGGCGACGGCCGGATCGACGGCGACGTCGACCTTGTCGGCGCCCGGAGCAGCGGCCTCGGCAGCGCCGGGGGTCTCGTCCGCGGGAGCGTCGGTCGGGGCCGGCGTCTCGGCCGCGGCCTCGGTCGCAGCGGCAGGAGCCTCGGCAGCCTTCGCGGCGGCGTCGGCGTCCTTCTTCTCCAGCAGCTCGCGCTCCCAGTCGGCCAGGGGCTCCTCGGCACCGAGCTCGGCGCCGGGCTCTTCCTGGCCCGTCTTGGCACCACCGCGGGCGATGAGGCCCTCGGCGACGGCGTCGGCGATGACCCGGGTCAGCAGGCCGACGGAACGGATCGCGTCGTCGTTGCCGGGGATCGGGAAGTCGACGTCGTCGGGATCGCAGTTGGTGTCCAGGATCGCGATGATCGGGATGTTCAGCTTCTTGGCCTCGTCGACCGCGAGGTGCTCCTTCTTCGTGTCGACGATCCACACGGCGGACGGCGTGCGGCCCATGTCACGGATGCCGCCGAGGGTGCGCGAGAGCTTCGCGTACTCGCGGCTCATGCCGAGGAGCTCCTTCTTCGTGCGGTTCGAGCCCGCGACGTCGTCGAAGTCGATCTCCTCGAGCTCCTTCATGCGCTGCAGGCGCTGGTGCATCGTCTGGAAGTTGGTGAGCATGCCGCCGAGCCAACGCTGGTTGACGTAGGGCATGCCGACGCGCTTGGCCTGCTCCTCGATCGGCTCCTGCGCCTGGCGCTTGGTGCCGACGAACAGGATCGTTCCGCCGCGGGCGACGGTGTTCTTGACGAACTCGTACCCGGCGTCGATGTAGGCCAGCGACTGCTGGAGGTCGATGATGTAGATGCCGTTGCGCTCGGTGAAGATGAAACGCTTCATCTTGGGGTTCCAACGACGGGTCTGGTGCCCGAAGTGAACGCCGCTCTCGAGCAGCTGGCGCATGGTGACGACGGCCATGGTCGTATCTCCTTGTGGCACACGTGTGCCGGTCCTGGTTTGACTCACCGCCGGGCGGCGGTGACCTGGCGCCTGCCACATGACGTGGGCCAACCGTCCAGAAGACCGGACGGACCAGGACCACATCCGTATTCAGCTCTCGCGTCATACGGAGGACAGGCGCGCGAATTTCACTTCGATGAAGTGAGTGTGCCCAGTCTAGGGCACCGGACCCCCCGGCACGAAATCCACAGGCGGGCGATCCGACGTGGTTGTCCCCACCCCGTGGCCGAGGGGATGTGCGGGCGGCTCCGCGGGTCTTGGCTGGCCCCATGGGCCGCCCTCTCGCACTCGTTCCGCTCGTCCTGCTGCTCCTGCCGGTGGCGGCGGGTCCCAGCTCCCCCGAGAGCTGGTCGTGGCCGCTGGACGACCACGCGGTGGGCGAGAAGTTCGATCCGCCAGCCGATCGTTACGGCGCAGGTCACCGCGGCATCGATCTCCACGGGTCGGTGGGTGACAGCGTCCGGGCGGTCGCCCCGGGCAGGGTCGTCTTCGCCGGCCAGGTGGGCGGCGTGCCGGTCATCTCGATCGAGCACGGCGGCGAGCGCTCGACCTACCAGCCCGTACGGGCGCGGGTCCGCAAGGGAGACGCGGTGCGGGCGGGAGAGGTCGTCGGCACGCTGCTCGGCACCCGCAGCCACTGCCCCGGGCCGTGCCTGCACCTCGGCCGCCGGGTGGGCCGCGACCACCTCGACCCGCTGGACCTGCTCGGCACCGGACGGTTCCGGCTCATCAGCCCGGACGGTCCTGCCCCGCAGCCGCCCGCCGGGGTCGACGGTGACCTGCGGCGTCCTGTCGGTGGACCGATCACCTCACCCTTCGGCATGCGGGTCCACCCCCTCACCGGGGTGCGCAAGCTGCACGACGGCACCGACTTCGGCGTGCCGTGCGGCACCCCGGTGCACGCATCGGGCGCCGGCACGGTCGTCGAGACCGGGTACGCCGGCGCGTACGGCACGCGGGTCGTCGTCCGCCACTCCCCCGGCCTCGAGACGACCTACAACCACCTCAGCGTCGTCTCGGTCTCGGCCGGACAACGCGTCCATCCGGGCCAGACCATCGCCCGCTCCGGCACCACGGGGTTGTCGACCGGCTGTCACCTGCACCTCATGGTCGTGGAGGGCGGCAGGCCCGTGGATCCGATGCCACGGCTGTGACGGGAGCTCAGGACCATACCGGCAGGATGTTCCTCATGGATCCCCTCTTCACCCTCCCCAAGGCCGAGCTCCACCTGCACATCGAGGGAACTCTCGAGCCGGAGCTGGTGTTCGCGCTCGCCCGCCGCAACAAGCTCGCCGTCCCGTTCCCCGACGTGGAGTCGCTGAGGGCGGCCTACCAGTTCGACGACCTCGTCTCGTTCCTCGGTCTCTACTACTCGTGCATGGACGTGCTGCGCACCGAGGAGGACTTCGCCGACCTGGTCACGGAGTACGCCGATCGCGCCGCCGCCCAGGGTGTGCGGCACGTCGAGATGTTCTTCGACCCGCAGGCGCACACGTCGCGCGGGATCCCGCTCGACGTCGTGATGGCAGGGCTGACCCTGGGCGTCGATCGCGCACGGGCCACCCACGGCATGTCCACGGGCCTCATCGCCTGCTTCCTGCGCGACCGGCCGGTCGTCGAGGCGCACCAGACCCTCGAGGCGCTCGCGCCGCACGCGGACGCGCTGCTCGGCGTCGGCCTGGACTCCGCCGAGGTCGGCTACCCGCCGTCGCTGTTCACCGACGTCTTCCGGGACGCTCGCGGCCTCGGCCTGCGGGTCGTGGCACACGCTGGCGAGGAGGGACCCCCGTCGTACGTCTGGGAGGCGCTCGACCTGCTCGGGGTCGAGCGCGTCGACCACGGGGTCCGCGTGCTGGAGGACGAGGCGCTGGTCCGCCGCATGGCGGTCGAGCGCATGCCGCTCACCGTCTGCCCGCTGTCCAACGTCCGGCTGCGCGTGGTCCCCGACGTGGCCTCGCACGCCCTGCCGGCCCTGCTCTCCGCCGGGCTGGTCGCCACGGTCAACTCCGACGACCCCGCCTACTTCGGCGGCTACGTCGGCGACAACTTCGTGGCGCTGTCGCGCGATCTCGGCATCGACCGGGACGGCTGCGCGCTGCTGGCCCGCAACTCGTTCCTCGCCTCGTTCATCGACGAGGACCGGCGCAAGGAGCTCCTGGTCGAGGTCGACCAGTGGGAGGGCGACGTCCGTGAGGTCATGCCCGCGGGTGGGCGAGCCTGAACGCGCTGCGGAGGCGCTCGTTGCTGACGTGCGTGTAGATCTGGGTCGTGCCGAGCGAGGCGTGGCCGAGGATCTCCTGCACGCTGCGCAGATCGGCGCCGCCCTCGAGCAGGTGGGTGGCGGCGGTGTGGCGCAGACCGTGCGGCCCCAGGTCGGGCGCCCCGTCGACCGCAGCGAGGCGCTCATGGACGATCCGACGCACCGCACGCTGGTCGATGCGGCCCCCACGAGCACCGAGGAACACCGCGGCGCCGCTGGACTCGGTCGCGAGCTCGGGGCGACCTCGCTCCAGCCAGAGCTCGACCGCGTCGGACGCCGGCAGGCCGTACGGGACTGAGCGCTCCTTGCGGCCCTTGCCCAGGACGCGGACGACCCGGCGCTCGCGGTCGAGGTCGTCCACGTCGAGACCGACGAGCTCTCCCACCCGGATCCCGGTGGCGTAGAGGAGCTCGAGGATCGCGAGGTCGCGCAGGCCCCGGGCCCCGTCGTCGACCAGGGCGTCGGTCGTGGCGTCGAGCAGACCCCGCACCTCGGTCTCGCTCAGGGCGACGGGCAGCTCGCGGTGCGACTTGGGGTTGACCAGCAGGGCCCCTGCGTCGGAGTCCGCCCGTCCCGTGCGGGCCAGCCAGGTCGTGAAGACCCGGGCGGACGTCGCCCGACGTGCGAGCGTCGTGCGCGCCTTGCCCATCGTCTGCAGGTGGGCGAGCCAGCTGCGCAGGGTGCGGATCGTCAGCTGGGCGGGGTCGTCGACGCCGAGACGACCTGCGTGGGACGCCAGGCTCTGCAGGTCGGTGAGGTAGGCGCGCACCGAGTGGACCGAGAGGTCACGCTCGGCCCGGAGGTGCTGCTCGTACGCGGCGAGGACGCCCGACCATGCCTCGGTCAGCTCGTCCGGTGTCTCGGAGGTCATCGGCTCCAGTCTCCAGCGCGGCCGCGCTCAACCGGTGTCGGCGCGCCGGACCAGGACCCAGCCGTCGCTCGTCCGGGACGCCAGGCCGAGCCCCTCCAGCCGGTCGAGCGCCGCGTGCACCTCGTGCCCCGTGAGGCGCACCGCGGTCGCGATCTGCCCGGGGGTCCGTGCGTCCCGCCAGTCGAGCCCTTCGAGAGCCGATCGCATCGCCGGGGACAACGCGTCGAACGCCGTGGTCGGCCCTTCGACCTGCGACACCTCCGCGCCGAGACCGCCGAGCTCCTCCAGGACGTCCTGGCCGGACGTCACGAGCACGGCCTTGCCCTCGCGGAGGGCCACGTGCACCCCGCCGGAGGACTGCGACGTCACGGGGCCGGGGACGCCCATCGTGGTGCGACCCAGCTGATCGGCCCAGTTGAGCGTGTTGAGCGAGCCGCTGCGCACGGCCGCCTCCACCACGACCGTGCCACGGCTGAGGCCGGCGATGATCCGGTTGCGGGACAGGAACCGGCCCTTCAACGGCGTCTCCCCCGGCGCCTGCTCGCTGATCACGAGGCCGTCCTCGGCGATGCGCGCGAGGAGCGAGGAGTGGGAGCGCGGGTAGTCGACGTCCGCGCCGCACGCGAGCACCGCCACCGTGGGTCGTCCCAGGGCCAGCGCACCGCGGTGGGCGCAGCCGTCGATGCCATAGGCCGCCCCGCTCGTCACCGTCCACCCCGCGTCGGTCAGGTCCGCGCCCAGGTCGGAGGCGACCTCGGCCCCGTACGTCGTGCAGTCACGCGCGCCGACGATCGCGACCGCCTGGTCGCAGAGCGCTCGCAGGCTCGCCGTCCCGCGGACCCACAGACCGAGCGGCGCACCTGCGGTGCCCTGGAGGGGCAGCACGTGGTCGAGGTCCGCGAGGGACGTCGGCCAGTCGCCGTCGCCCGGACAGACCCATCGCAGGCCCGTCGACTCCGCGCGGGCCATCGCGCGGTCGACTCGGTCGGCCAGGTCGCGGGCCCGCTCGGTCCACGCCTCGGGGAGGTGCTGGTCGGGCAGCTGGACCTCTCCGCGCACCGCCCTCAGCACCCGGCCCGGGTCGTGGATCCGCAGCAGATCGCGCAGGCGTACGTCGCCCGGCTCCACGACCAGGCTCAGCGCCAGACGCTCCTGCCGGGTCATGAGACCTGCACCAGGTCGCGGAGCGAGCCCCCGAGGGCAGTGCCCCGGCGCAGCGACAGCGCCGACTCGACGTCGTCGCCCCGCGGGACGTCGTGGCCGTTGAGGTCGGCCACGCTCCAGGCGAGTCGCAGGATGCGGTCGGCGGAGCGGGCGTTGAGCTTGTTGGTGCGCAGCTGCTGGTCCATCAGCACCCGGCCCTGGTCGCTGACCGGCCAGCTCTTGCGCAGCTCCACACCCGGCACCTCGCTGTTGAGGCGCCACGGCGTCTCCCGCAGCCGACTCCCCTGCCGATCGCGTGCCTCCAGCACGACGGCTGCGAGATCTCGTGTGGAGCGGGCCCCGCCCAGGGCCGACACCACGTCGGGCCGGGTCAGCGAGGTCAGGGACCGGTGGATGTCGATGCGGTCGCGAATGGGCCCCGACAGCCGGTCCGCGTACCGCCGGCGCATCAGCGGCGTGCACCGACACTGATCGGCCACCGCAGAGCTGAGACCGCACGGACAAGGATTCGCAGCCAGGACGAGCTGGAAGCGAGCCGGATAGGCCGCTGTCATGGCGGCCCTGGAGACCACGACGCGACCGCTCTCGAGCGGTTGACGCAGGGCCTCCAGCACGTTGGACGCGAACTCGGGTGCCTCGTCGAGGAACAGGACGCCGTGGTGCGCGAGGCTCAGCGCCCCGGGTCGGATCACGCGACTGCCTCCGCCGACGATCGAGACCGCGCTGGCCGTGTGATGCGGGTCGAGGAACGGCGGCCGGGTCAGCAGCGGCGCGTCGCTGGGCAGGACTCCCGCGACCGAGTGCACCGCGCTGACCGCGAGCGACTGCTCGCGGGTCAGGTCCGGCAGCAGCCCCGGGAGCCGTTGGGCGAGCATCGTCTTGCCGATCCCCGGCGGACCGGTCATCAAGAGGTGGTGGCCACCCGCGGCGGCGACCAGCAGCGCCATGCGCGAGTCCTCCTGGCCCGAGATGTCGGCCAGGTCGAGGTGGGCCAGGCGATCGGCCGACGTCCACGAGATCGACGGGGTGTCGTCGAGAGGAGGCACGGGCGGGTCGTCCGGCTGCTGCTCCCCCGTCAGCAGCGCGACGGCCTGCCGCAACGACCGGACACCCACGACATCGATGCCCGGGACCAGCTCGGCCTCGGGCACGTTGACCTCCGGGACGAACACCCGCTCATAGCCGGCCTCCGCGGCGGCGAGGGTCGCCGGCAGGACACCGCGGATCGCGCGCAACCGCCCGTCGAGGGCAAGCTCGCCGAGGAACACCGAGCCGCTCAGGCGATCGGCCGGCACCAACGACTTCGCCGCGAACACCGCCAACGCGATGGCCAGGTCGTAGTGCGAGCCAGTTTTGGGCAACGTCGACGGTGCGAGGTTGATCGTGACCCGCTGGTCGGGCCAGGTCGTGCCGGAGTTGGAGACCGCCGACCGGCACCGGTCCCGCGCCTCGTTGACCATCGTGTCGGCCAGGCCCACCAGGACCGTCGTCGGCAGCCCGCCGCCGATGTCGACTTCCACCTCGATGGGTCGGCCCGAGAGCCCGTCGAGCGTGACCGAGTGGGTCGCCGCCGCCATCACGCGACCCCGGTGATGCGCTCGACGACCGGACCGCCACGGGGCGGGACCACCACCGAGATGACGTCGATGCGGATGCTCGGCGGGGAGATGTCGTGCACCTCGAGCCAGTGCATCGCGAGCCGTCGCAGCCGTGCGGCCTTCTGCCCGGTGATCGCCTCGAACGGACCACCGTGCCCGTACGACGTGCGCGTCTTCACCTCGCAGATCACCAGGGTCGAGCCGTCGCGGGCGACGATGTCGATCTCGCCGAACTTGCAGGTCCACTGGGTCGCCAGCACGACCATGCCGATGGATCTCAGGTGGTCGGCCGCGATCCGCTCGCCGTAGTCGCCGACACCCTTGTTGCGTTCGTAGGTCATGCCCTCGAGCCTCGCGGCCCCGAGGGCGGGGATCCAGCGGTCCCGCGCGGCCTGTGGACAGCCCACGGGCGCTGGGCGCGCTGTGGACATCCGGCCCTAGAATCGCCCGGTGACCGCACTGACGAGACCCTTTCGTGGCCTGATCCTCGCGGTGCAGTTCCTGACCCGGATCCCGACACCCCAGGTCAAGGACTTCCACGACGACGACATCGGACGGTCCGCCCCCTGGTTCCCCGCCGTGGGCCTCATCGTCGGTCTCGCGGTCGCCGTGCCGGTCGAGCTGCTCTCCGACCGACCGCAGCTCGCGGGACTCGCCGGGCTCGTCGTGTGGGTGTGGGTCACCGGCGCCCTGCACGTCGACGGCCTCGGCGACGTCGCCGACGCACTCGGGGCCTCCCACCGCGACCCGGCTCGCTATGCCGCCGCGCTGAAGGACCCCCACATGGGCGCCTTCGGCGTCGTGACTGTCGTGCTCCAGCTCATCGCCAAGTTCGTCCTGCTGTCAGAGGCCGCGCAGCAGGATCTGACCTGGGTCATCGTCCTCGTCCCGGCGTGGGCGCGGTGGATCAGTCTGGCGCTCCCCCGTCTGACGACATCGCTGCAGGCCGGCCTCGGCGAGCGCTTCGGCGGCCACATCACCTGGCCGACGGTCGCGGTGTGGCTGGTCGCGCTGTCCGCCGCGAGTGTCCTGACCGCACCGCCGCTGCTGGCGGCCATCCCGCTCGCCGGGCTCGTGGCCCTCTACTGGCACCGGCGCCTCGGCGGCGTGTCCGGCGACGGCCTCGGCGCCAGCACCGAGATCTCCGAGACCCTGCTGCTCATCGCCCTCATCGCGCCGACGTTGAGCTGAGACTCACTCGGCTTCGGGCACCTTGAAGTCCGAGCCCTGCAGCTCCTCGACGTTGACGTCCTTGAACGTCAGCACCTTGACGTTCTTGGCGAAGCGGGCGGGCCGGTAGATGTCCCACACCCACGCATCGTTCATCGACACCTCGAAGTACGCGTCGCCGGTCTCCGAGCGCACCTTCACGTCGACCGCGTTGCACAGGTAGAAGCGCCGGTCGGTCTCCACGACGTACTTGAAGATCGAGACGACGTCGCGATACTCCCGATAGAGCGCGAGCTCCATCTCCGACTCGTACCGCTCCAGATCTTCTGAGCTCATGCCGATCGCTCCATCGCTGCCTTGACGTTCACGTAGGTCTTGCGGTGCTGGTCGCACGGACCGTGGTCCCGCAGGGCCGCCTGGTGCACGGGAGTGCTGTAGCCCTTGTGCGTGGCGAAATCGTACGCCGGGAAGTCCTCGTGCATGCGCACCATCAGGCGATCGCGCGTCACCTTCGCGACGACGGACGCGGCTGCGATCGAGGCCGACACGCGGTCGCCCTTCCAGATCGCCAGCCCCGGGACGCCGAGGCCGTCGACCGGGAAGCCGTCGGTGAGGACGTAGCCGGGACGAACCTCGAGGCGCCACAGCGCGCGCCGGAGGGCCGCGATGTTGGCCTGGTGCAGCCCCATCTTGTCGCAGTCGGCCGCCGGGACGATCACGACCGACACGTCGGCCGCCCGCGCCATGATGAGGTCGAAGCACTCCTCACGACGCTTCTCGGTCAGCAGCTTGGAGTCGGCCAGCCCGGGGATCTGTCGGTCCAGGACGACCGCAGCGGCCACCAGCGGGCCCGCGCAGGCGCCGCGGCCTGCCTCGTCGACACCCGCGACGGGCTCGAGGCCCTGGCGGGCGAGCGCGCGCTCGTAGCCGTACAGCCCGGCGTCGCGCCGGATCGTCGAGCCCTTGGCCAGGCGGGTCATCGGCGGGTCACTTCCCGTTGACGGCTTCGAACGTGTCGGGCTTGTGGATGAACCCGGCGCGGCCGAACGGCCACACGCGGACCCATGCCTTGCCCACGACCGACTTCTCCGAGACCTGTCCGCCACCCGGATCGCCCTGGTGCGCACGCGAGTCCGAGGAGTTGCCGCGGTTGTCGCCCATGACCCACAGGTAGCCCTTGCGGACCTTGACCTCGAACGTCTGGTCCTTGGTCGCGCTCTCGTCGAGCAGATACGGCTCGTCGAGCTCCTTGCCGTTCACCGTGAGCTTGCCCTCGCTGCAGCACCGGATCGTGTCGCCGCCGACGCCGATCACGCGCTTGATGAGATGCCCGCCGGTCGGGAACAGGCCGATCTTCTCCATGCTGCTCTGCACGACGTTGCTCGCCTTGCGGGAGTCCTCCGGGGCCAGCCAGCCTCCCGGGTCGTCGAAGACCACGATGTCGCCGCGCTTGATGTCGCCACCCCAGTAGGAGACCTTCTGGACGAGGATCTTGTCGTCGACCAGCATCGTCGGCTCCATCGACTCCGACGGGATGTAGAACGCCTGGAGGAAGAACGTCTTCACCACGATGGCCATCACCATGGCGGTCGCGACCAGAAGGATCGACTCCTTCCAGACGGGGAGCTGCCGCTTCTTGTCACTCACGCGGTGAGCCTAGCCGGACCGCGCAACGAGTCCGGTCCTGCACTCGCGTGTCGACGACGCCCGGTCAGGGCTCGCCCACCCGGGCGAATGCGCGCGTGCCGTCGACCGACCCGATGCGTCCGAACGGCCACACCCGCACCCACGCCTTGCCCACGACGCTCGACTCGCGAATGAACCCGCGACCGGGGTCGCCGACGTGCTGGGGGGACGCGAGCGAGTTGCCGCGGTTGTCGCCCATGACCCACAGGCTGCCCCTCGGCACGATGACGTCGAAGCGGGTGTCCTTGGTGACCGACGGGTCCAGGACGTACGGCTCGTCGATCTTCTTGCCGTTGACGGTCAGCCGGCTGTCGGTGCAGCACGCGACGTGGTCGCCGCCGACACCGATGACCCGCTTGATGAGGTGGCCGCCGCTCGGCAGCAGGCCGACCTTCTCCAGGGCACGCTGGAACGGGTTGCTCGCAGCACGGGCATCGCCCGGGCCGAGCCAGCCCCCGGGATCGTCGAACACGACGATGTCACCGCGCTGGACGTCACCGCCCCAGTAGGAGACCTTCTGGACGAGGATCTTGTCGTCGACCATCATGGTCGGCTCCATCGAGCCCGAAGGGATGTAGAAAGCCTGGACGAAGAACGTCTTGACGACGATCGCCAGGAGCACTGCCACCACGACCAGCAGGATCGACTCCTGCCAGATCGGGAGCTGCCGACGCCGACGTCCGCCTCTCGGCGGGTCGTCGGTCGTCGGCAGCGGGCGCAACTCAGACGTCGCGCTTCTCCTTGATCTTGGCGGCCTTGCCGCGCAGGTTGCGCAGGTAGTACAGCTTGGCGCGACGGACGTCACCGCGGACGGCCACGTCGATGTGGTCGATCACGGGCGTGTGCAGCGGGAACGTACGCTCCACGCCGACGCCGAAGCTGACCTTGCGGACCGTGAACGTACGGCCGACGCCCGAGCCCTGGACCTTGATGCAGACACCCTTGAAGACCTGGATGCGCGAACGGCTGCCCTCGATGACCTTCACGTGGACCTCGAGCGTGTCGCCCGCACGGAAGCTGGGCAGGTCGGTACGCAGCGACTCGCTGGCAACCTGGTCGATGATGTTCGTCATGGTTCTGCTCCTCGCTGGTGCCACAGGTCACCCACGGATGGTGGTTCGAAAGGAAGTGGTGCGGCGGTGATCGACGGTTCCCCTGTGGCAGAGCCGTCCGGCGCCAAGGGTCAATGTTGCCACATCGGTGCACGTCCGAGCCAATCGGCCTTGGCCCGCGGCGCCGGCCGACGCCAACGCGCCCGCCGGGTGACCGGCGGGCGCGTGGGGTCGTGCTGTAACGAGCGATCTGACGCTCAGACGAGGGCGTAACCCTCCTCACCGTGCAGCACCGAGTCGATGCCGGCCGCCTCCTCGTCCTGGTGGATGCGGAAGCCGATGGTGCGGTTGATGACCGTCGCGATGCCGTACGACACCGCGAAGGAGTAGACCGCCACGCCGAGCGCGGAGATGGCCTGCAGGATCAGCTGGTCGAAGTTGCCTCCGCCGGTGAACAGGCCCGTGTCGATCGCGAAGAAGCCCAGGTAGAGCGTGCCGATGACGCCGGCCACCAGGTGGATGCCGACGACGTCGAGCGAGTCGTCGTAGCCGAACTTGAACTTCAGGTCGACCGCGATCGCGCAGACGCCGCCCGCGAGCAGGCCGAGCGCGATCGCCCAGATGGGCTGCAGAGCCACGCAGGACGGCGTGATCGCGACGAGGCCGGCGACGGCACCCGAGGCGGCTCCGACCGAGGTGGCCTTGCCGTTCTTGAAGTGCTCCACGATGATCCAGCCGAGGATGCCGGCCGCGGGGCACACGATCGTGTTGACGAAGATCAGCGTGGCCGATCCGTCGCCGGCCGCGGCGCCGGTGTTGAAGCCGAACCAGCCGAACCACAGGATCGCCGCGCCGATGAGCACGAGCGGGACGTTGTGGGGCTTCTGCAGGTCCTTGCTGAAGCCGACCCGCTGGCCGAGCACGAGCGCGAGGGCCAGGGCCGCGGCGCCGGCGTTGATGTGGACCGCGGTGCCGCCGGCGAAGTCGATCGTCGAGGCGTCGATGCCGAGGTTGGCACCGAGGTTGCCGACCCAGCCCGTCATGCCGTCGTCGTTGAACGCGAAGACCCAGCCCGCGACCGGGAAGTAGACGAGCGTGGCGAACAGGCCCGCGAACAGCATCCACGGGAAGAACCGCGCGCGGTCGGCGATCGCACCCGAGATGAGCGCCACGGTGATGATCGCGAACGTCGACCCGTACGCGACGCTGGCCAGGACTCCCCCGTCGCCCCCGGCGAACGAGTCCTTGGCGGCGTCCCACTGGCCGAAGTCGGAGAACGGGTTGCCGAGCACCTGCTTGATCCAGTCGTCGCCGCTGTTGTCCAGCGTGGCCATGTTGGCGCCGAAGAGCACCCACAGGACGGCGACCAGACCGATGGCTCCGAAGCTGAGCATCATCATCGAGACGACGCTCTTGGCCTTCACGAGGCCTCCGTAGAAGAACGCCAGGCCCGGCGTCATGAACAGGACGAGAGCTGCGGAGATGAGCAGCCAGATAGTTCCGGGGGTCATGAGAAACCTCTCTGAGGGGGGTGTCGTTCGGCCGGCACAGCGACGCTGCTGCTGTCGGACGCGAGTGACACTGTTGCGGTGAGAGGTTTTGCGAGGCTTGCCTCAGCATGTCCGTGGTGTTACGTGACACGCGATCGTGTTAAATCCACGTCGCATCGGCCCGGCCGCACCCCGGGGTTCCGGGCAGATCGGCCGGTCAGGACAGCAGGTCGGGGCGGCGGCGGCGCGTACGCTCGACGGCCTGCTCGCGACGCCACGCGGCGATCGCGGCGTGATTGCCCGACAGCAGCACCTCGGGCACGTCCCGTCCTCGCCACGACGCGGGCTTGGTGTAGACGGGGTACTCCAGCAGGCCGTCCTCGCCGTGGGACTCCTCCACCAGCGATGCGGGATTGCCCATGAACCCCGGCACCAGCCGAACGATGGCCTCGATCATGGCCAGGGCCGCGACCTCTCCCCCGTTGAGCACGAAGTCGCCGAGAGAGATCTCCTCGACCCGCCAGCGGTCCGACGCCTCGTCGATCACGCGCTGGTCGATGCCCTCGTAGCGGCCGCACGCGAAGACCAGGTGCGACTCGGCGCTCAGGCGCTCCGCCGTGCGTTGGGTGAACGGCGCGCCCGACGGCGTGGGGACGACGATCACGGCCTGCTCGCTCGCGAGCGAGTCGAGTGCCTCACCCCATGGCTCGGCCTTCATGACCATGCCGGCACCGCCACCGTAGGGGGTGTCGTCCACGCTGCGGTGCTTGTCCCGGGTGAAGTCGCGCAGGTCGTGGGTCCGGATCGTCAGCAGCCCCGACGACTGCGCCTTGCCCGCGAGCGAGAGCTGCAGGGCGTCGAGGTACGCCGGGAAGATCGAGACGACGTCGATGCGCACGTCAGACCTCGAGGTCGGAGGCCGCGTTCTCAGCCTTCGACGGGTCCAGCAGGCCGTCGACGTCCTCGACGGTGACGAATCCGCCACGGACGTCGACCACCGGGACGAGCTCGGTGACGAACGGGATCAGGACCTCACGCCCGTCGATGTCGACGGCGAGGGTGTCCTGGAAGGGCAGGTGCACGAGACCGGTCACGGTGCCGACCACCGCGTCGCCCGAGCGGACCTCGAGCCCGACCAGCTGGTGGTCGTAGAACTCGTCGGGGTCCTCGGGCAGGTCCGCGGGGTCCACCTCGGCCTCGAGCACGACACCGTGCAGGGCCTCGGCGGCATTGCGGTCGGGCACCTCGTCGAACGCCACGACGAGGCGGCCACCGTGGTGGCGCGCCTTCGTGACGGTCAACGTGCGTGCGCCGGCAACGACAGACGAGCCCGGGGCGAAACGCCGGTCGGGCTCGTCTGTGCGGATGTCGACGTTCAGCTCACCACGGATTCCGTGGGCACGGCCGATGCGGCCGATGACGACCAGCATCGTCAGCTGCGGCGATCCACGTCCACGAAGTCGATGCGCGCGCCGCCCCTACCGGCGATCGCGCCCGCGACCTTGCGGACGGCCGTGGCCGTGCGGCCCTGTCGGCCGATGACCTTGCCGAGGTCGTCCGGGTTGACCCGGACCTCGAACAGCTCGCCGCCCCGCGTCTGCTTGACGCGGACGTCGACGTCGTCAGGGCTGTCGACGATGCCGGCGACGAGGTGCTCGATGACCTCCACGAGGGGTGCGGCCACGATCAGGCCTTGCCCTCGTCGGCCTTGGGCTCCTCGGCCTTGGGCTCCTCAGCCTTCGGCTCCTCAGCCTTCGGCTCCTCAGCCTTGGGCTCCTCAGCCTTGGGCTCCTCAGCCTTGGGCTCGTCGGCCATGGGCTCGGCCTTCTTGGCGGCGGCCTTCTTGGTCACTGCTTCCGACTTGGACTCGCTGTGGAGCTCCTTGAGGGCGTCCTGGAAGATGTCTTCCTTCGAACGCTTCTCCTCGGCGAACTTCATGGTGTTGTTGCCACCGATGTCACCGGTGATCTTCAGCAGGGCGGCGACGGCCTCGGTCGGCTGCGCGCCGACTCCGAGCCAGTACTGCGCGCGCTCGCCGTCGACGTTGATGATCGACGGGTCGGCCTTGGGGTTGTACGTGCCGATCTCCTCGATCACGCGGCCGTCGCGCTTGGTGCGCGAGTCGGCGACGACGATGCGGTAGAACGGCGTACGGATCTTGCCCATGCGCTTCAGGCGAATCTTGACTGCCACGAGTGTGGTGTCTCCTCAGATGTGTGTGTGGTTGAGCTGCCGGTGACGCGTGGGGACACGGCCGACGAGATCGGTGAGCCGGACTGCGTCGAGATGAGAGGGTCCCGACACGTACGGACGCAAGGACTCATTCTGCCAGAGTTCCGCCACCGGCTCCAATTCGGCCCCGATCGACTCCCCCGGCGTGCGACCGGGGCGCCCACCCGGGCGGGCCGAGGACGTACCCGAGCTTGTCGCGGACCCCCCGGGCCTGCCGGACGTCCTGCCAGATCTTCTTGTACTCGCCGTACTGCAGCGACCACACGTTGTAGGTGTCGACGGGGACGGTGAGCCCGTACGTGGGACGGTGCAGCTCGGGCTGGAACGAGCCGAACAGGCGGTCCCAGACGATGAAGATGCCGCCGTAGTTCCGGTCCAGGTAGATCGCGTCCGAGCCGTGGTGCACCCGGTGGTGCGACGGGGTGTTGAACACCGCCTCCCACCAGCGGGGGAACTTCTCGATCTTCTCGGTGTGCAGGTGGAACTGCCAGATCAGGTTGAGCGAGAAGACGAAGTAGATCATCCACGGCGGGACGCCCAGCAGGGGCAGCGGCAGCCAGATCAGCACCTCGAACCACTGGTTCCACTTCTGCCGCAGAGCGGTCGAGAAGTTGAAGAACAGGCTCGAGTGGTGGGCCTGGTGGCCGGCCCAGCCGATGCGGACACGATGCGCGAAGCGGTGGTAGACGTACCAGAGGAAGTCCACGCCGATGATGACGCCGACCCACGTCCAGGGGTTGCTCGCCGAGAGGTGCCAGGGCGCGACGTGGACGTAGAGCACGGTGTAGAGCAGGAACGCGGCGGTGCGGAACACCGCGGAGAACGCGATCGAGGCGCCGAACATCGTCAGGCTGGTGCGGGTGTCCTCCGCGAGATAGCCCTTGACCTGGTGCGCGGACTGCTCGTCACGATCGTGCGCCTCCTCGCGACGGACCGCGAACATCTCGATGACCATGAAGAGCAGGAAGAACGGGATCGCGGCACCGGCCGGATCCTTCAGGTTGTGCGAAAAGGCGTCCCACATGCCGCGATTGTGGCACGCGGGAGGGCCGCCGTGTCAGCGATATGACCCGATTGACACTTCAGTGGTCACTGGCGGCGGACGCGGCGGCCGGAGATCACGCTCGGCCGCAGCACGATGAGCACGTCCCGCTCCCCCGGGGCCCACGGCCGCGGCCTGGCGCCCGCCGCCACCTGGGCGACGAGGTCGGGATCGTCGACCCGCGCAGTCGTCCCGCGCGCCATGACGTCCCACCCCTTTTGGTAGATGTCGTCGTGATGGTCCACCGCGAAGGCGACGTCGTCGTGCCCGTCGGCCAACGTCGAGATGGCCGAGCCCGCCATGGTCCGGAAGTAGACGTCCTGACCGTGCAGGGCGAAGTTGACCGGCAGGAGCTGCTGCCCCTCTGCGTCCACGAACGCGAGCCAGCCGACCGTGGTCGTGGCCATGAGCTCGAGGCACTCGTCCTGCGAGATCTCCGTGAACCGTCCCGGGCTGCGCACCATGACTTCTCCTCCTGCTCGTCCGGCCACCATCCTCACATGAGCGCCATCGGCCCGCCTATGCTCGCGACATGGCCGACCTCACGATCCTGCATCATCCCGCGTGCTCGACGTCCCGCCACGCCCTCGACGAGGCCGCGGCGGCCGGTGTCGACGTCGACGTCGTGCAGTACCTCAAGCAGCCGCTGTCCCGCGCCGAGCTCCTCGAGCTGATCGGCCGCCTCGAGGACTCCCCCGCCGACCTGGTGCGCAAGGACGGCTTCTTCAAGGGGCTCGAGCTGGACCCCGCGGCGTACGAGACGCCGGAGGCCGTCGCGGACCTCCTCGTCGAGCACCCCCGCCTGATGCAGCGTCCGGTGCTGGTCCGCGGTGACCGGGCGATCATCGGACGCCCGAAGGACCGGGTCGCGGCCTTCCTCGCCGGCCGCTAGGCGCTCGGCGCCGCGAACTGCGCGGTGTAGAGCCGCTCGTACGCCCCGCCGGCTGCCCGCAGCTCCTCGTGCGTGCCCTGCTCGACGATGTGCCCCTCCTCCATCACCACGATGTGGTCGGCGTCGCGGATCGTGGACAGGCGGTGGGCGATGACGAACGACGTCCGCCCCGACCGCAGAAGCTCCATCGCCCCCTGCACGAGCGACTCGGTGCGGGTGTCGACCGAGCTGGTCGCCTCGTCAAGCACGAGGATCGACGGATCGGCCAGGAACGCGCGGGCGATCGTCAGCAGCTGGCGCTGGCCTGCGCTGACGTTGGTCCCCTCGTCGTCGATCACGGTGTCGTAGCCGTCCGGCAGCGTACGGACGAAGTGGTCCACGAACGCGGCCTCGGACGCGGCGATGATCTCGGCCTCCGAGGCGCCCTCGGCCCCGTACGCGATGTTCTCGCGGATCGTGCCCTTGAAGAGCCAGGTGTCCTGCAGCACGACGCCGAAGTTGCGCCGCAGCGGTCCCCGGTCCATCCGCGCGATGTCGACGCCGTCGAGGGTGATGCGGCCGGCGTCCACGTCGTAGAAGCGCAGCACGAGATTGGTCAGCGTGGTCTTGCCGGCTCCGGTCGGTCCGACGATCGCGATCGTCTGCCCGGGCTCGGCGACCAGGTCGAGGTGCTCGATCAAGGGCTCCCCCGGCACGTACGAGAACGACACGTCCTCGAACACGACCCGGCCGCGCACCGGATCGGGGAACGGCGCATCGGCCTCGTCGGGACGCTCCTCGTCCTCGTCGAGCAGGGCGAAGACGCGTTCGGCCGACGCGACGCCCGACTGCAGCACCTGGATCATCGCCGCGAGCTGGGTCAGCGGCTGGGTGAACTGGCGCGAGTACTGGATGAACGCCTGGACGTCGCCGATGCTCAGCGATCCCGACGCCACGCGGAGCCCGCCGATGACCGCGACGAGCACGTAGTTGATGTTGCTGATGAACATCATCACCGGCTGCACGACGCCGGAGATGAACTGAGCCTTGAAGGACGCCTCGAAGACCTTGGCGTTGCGCGCCTCGAACTCCTCACGCGCCTCGGCCTGGCGGCCGAAGACCTTGACCACCTCGTGGCCCGTGAAGACCTCCTCGATGTGCCCGTTGAGGCGACCCGTGCTGGCCCACTGCTTCATGAACTGCGGCTGCGACCGCTTGGTGACCGCGCGGGTGATCACCAGCGCGAGCGGGATCGTGAGCAGCGCGACGATCGCGAGCAGGGGCGAGATCACGATCATCATCGCGAGCGTGCCGATCACCATGAGCAGCGACGTGAGCAGCTGGCTCATGGTCTGCTGGAACGACTGCGCGATGTTGTCGATGTCGTTGGTCGTGCGTGAGAGCACCTCGCCCCGCTCGGTGCGGTCGAAGTACGACAGCGGCAGCCGGTTGAGCTTGGCCTCGACGTCGTCGCGGAGCCTCGCCACGGTGCGCTGCACGACGATCGTGGTGATGCGGCCCTGGAACCACTGGAGCAACGACGCCAGGACGTACAGCACGAGCACGCCGCCCAGCACCCACGACAGGCTCGTGAAGTCGATGCCCGAGCCGGGCTGCAGGTCGACCGACCCGACGAGGGACGCGAGCTGGTCCTTGCCCTCGGCGCGGAGCTCGTCGACGACCTCGGCCTTCGTGGCGCCTGCCCGGAACTGGTCGGAGAGATATCCTGTGAAGACGATGTCGGTCGCCCGGCCGAGGACCTTGGGCCCGATCACGGACAGCGACGTCGCGATGACGCCGAAGGCCACGACCCCCCAGATGAGCCGGCGCTCGTCGAGCACCCGGTCGGCGAGACGGCGCAGCGTGCCCTTGAAGTCCTGTGCCCGGGCCGGCGGCATGCCCATGCCGGCGAGCGCGGGCCCTCCCGGACGTCCCCCGCTCATCGCGCGGCCTCCTCGAGCGTGAGCTGGGACAGCACGATCTCGCGGTAGACCTCGCAGGTGTCCATGAGCTCGTCGTGGCGCCCGGTGCCGACGACCCGCCCCTCGTCCAGCACGACGATGCGGTCGGCGCCGCGGATCGTGGACACCCGCTGGGCCACGATGACCACCGCGGCGTCGGCGGTGACCGTGCGCAGTGCGGCACGCAGGGCGGCGTCGGTGCCGTAGTCAAGCGCCGAGAAGGAGTCGTCGAACAGGTAGATCGCGGGAAGCTTGATGATCGCGCGGGCGATCGCGAGCCGCTGGCGCTGACCGCCGGACACGTTGGTGCCGCCCTGCGCGATCGGTGCGTCCAGCTGCTCGGGCATCCGCCTCACGAAGTCGGTGGCCTGGGCGATCTCGAGCGCGGCCCAGACCTCCTCGTCGGTCGCGTCCGGCCGGCCGTAGCGGACGTTGGAGCCGACGGTGCCCGAGAACAGGAAGGGGCGCTGCGGCACCAGGCCGATCGCTGCCCACACGTCCTCGGGGTGCAGGGAGCGGACGTCGTGGCCGTCGATCTCGACCGTGCCAGCGGTCGCGTCGAACAGCCGCGGGATCAGCCCGAGCAGGGTCGACTTGCCGCTGCCGGTCGAGCCGATGATCGCGGTGGTCTCGCCGGGCCGCGCCACGAGATCGATCCCGTGCAGGACGTCCTGCTCCGCGCCGGGGAACGCGAACGACGCCTCCCGGATGTCGACCCTGCCCTCGGTCAGGGCCACCGGGACGGCGTCCGCGGGGGCCTGCACGCTGGGCTCGGTCTCGAGCACCTCGGTGATGCGCTCGGCCGAGACCTCCGCGCGCGGCCACAGCATCAGCATGAAGGTCGCCATCATGACCGACATCAAGATCTGGACCAGGTAGTTCTGGAACGCCGTGAGGGTGCCGACGTCCAGGTCTCCGCTGCTGATCCGATAGCCGCCGAACCACGTCGCCAGCACCACCGAGACGTTCATGATCAGCATGACGATCGGGAACATCATGGCCATCAGGCGACCGACCGCGATCGCGACCTCCATGTTCTCGCGGTTGGCGTCACCGAAGCGGCGGGCCTCGTAGTCCTCCTTCACGAACGCCCGGATGACCCGGATGCCCATGATCTGCTCGCGCATGACCCCGTTGATCCCGTCGATCTTGACCTGGAGCAGCCGAAAGAGCGGCCGCATCTGGCGGATCACGAGACCGATGCTCACGACGAGGGCCGGGATCACGAGCAGCAGCAGCCCCGACAGCTCGACGTCCTGGCGCAGCGCCATGACGATGCCGCCGAAGCACATGATCGGCGCGGTCACGAGCAGCGTCAGCGCCATGAAGACGATGAGCTGCACCTGCTGGACGTCGTTGGTGGACCGGGTGATCAGGGTCGGCGCGCCCAGCTGGGCCATCTCGCGGGCGGCGAACGTCTCCACCTTGCTGAACACCCCGGCCCGCAGGTCGCGACCGAGCGCCATCGACGTGCGCGCGCCGTAGTAGACCGCGACGATCGTGCACACGACCTGCAGGATCGTGATCGCGAGCATCACCAGGCCGGTGCGGACGATGAATCCGGTGTCGCCGAGCACGACGCCGCGGTCGATGATGTCGGCGTTCAGGCCGGGCAGGTAGAGGTTGGCGAGCGTCTGCACGAGCTGGAAGAACAGCACCACTGCGATGGGACGCTTGTACGGCGCGAGGTACGTCCTCAGCAGCGGCAACAGCATTGCCTCAGGCTATCCCCCGCGCCCTCCTGCGGCCGTCCGGAATCGGCCCCGCCGCCCCCCTGTTCGCGGTTTCCCAGGAGAACCCCGGAAACCGGCAGGGCACCCCTGTCGTCACCGGGGCGACGCGTCGGTTTCCGGGGTTCTCCTGGGAAACTGCGGGTGGGGCCGGGCGGGCGGGCGGCCGGGCGGGCCGGGGGGCTAGACGATGAGGTTGAGCGCGAGCACCACGATCAGGCCGCTGACCGACAGGATCGTCTCCATGATCGACCAGCTCTTGATGGTCTGGCCGACCGAGAGGCCGAAGTACTCCTTGACCAGCCAGAAGCCCGCGTCGTTGACGTGGGAGAAGAAGACCGAGCCCGCGCCGATCGCGAGGACCAGCAGCGACACCTCGCCGCTCGGCAGGTCCGCGGCCACCGGGACCATGATCCCGGCCGCGGTGATCGTGGCGACCGTGGCGGATCCGGTCGCGACGCGGATGACGACCGCGACGAGCCAGGCGATCAGCAGGACGGACACCCCGCTGTCGCGGACGAAGTCCGCCACGACCTCGGCGATGCCGGTGTCGACGAGCGTCTGCTTGAAGCCACCGCCGGCGCCGACGATCAAGATGATGCCGGCGATCGGCGGCAGCGAGCTGCTGAGGACGTCCGACACGTCGTCCTTGGACATCCCCGTGGCCACGCCGAAGGTGAACACCGCCACGAGGACCGCGATGAGCAGCGCGACGAACGGCTCGCCGATGAAGTCCAGGACGCTGCGCAGCGTCGTCCCGTCGTCGACCAGGATGTCGCCGAACGCCTTGCCCATCATCAGCACGACCGGCAGCAGCACCGTCGCGAGCGTGACGCCGAAGCTCGGCCGGCGGTCGCGCTTCTGCGTCGTCGAGGCGTCGAACAGGTCGCCGGCCGGCACCGGGACCCAGCGGTCGGCGAAGCGGGCGAAGACGGGGCCGGCGACGATGATCGTCGGGATCGCGACAAGGACGCCGAGACCGAGCGTGAGGCCCAGGTTGGCGTCGACCAGGTCGATCGCGGCGAGCGGACCGGGGTGCGGGGGCACGAAGCCGTGCATCGCGGACAGCCCGGCGAGGGCCGGGATGCCCAAGGAGATGATCGACCGCTCGGCCCGCTTGGCCACCAGGAAGATGACCGGCATCAGCAGCACGAGACCGATCTCGAAGAACATCGGCAGGCCGATGATCGCGCCGATCGCGGCCATCGACCACGGCAGCATGCGGGGGCTCGAACGCCCCACGATCGTGTCGACGATCTGGTCCGCTCCACCGGAGTCCGCCAACAGCTTGCCGAACATCGCACCGAGCGCGATCAGCACGCCGACGCCGGACACCGTGCTGCCGACACCGGCACTGAAGCTGCCGACGACGTCCAGCATCGCCCGGCCGGCGATCGCGCCGACCGTCAGGGCGCCGAGGATCAGGGCCAGGAAGGGGTGCAGCTTGAAGTACGTGATCGCGATGACCAGCACCGCGATGCCGATCAGCGCGGCGGTGATCAGCTGTCCGGTGCCGGCGACGGCCTCGACCGGCTCGGGGGCGGCGGCAGCGGCGAGGGCGGCGAGCATCATGCGGGATCTCCTTCGGACAGACCGGACCGATCGATGAACGCGTCGACGATCTCGGCCGGGGACGGGGTGATGTCGAAGACCCAGCCGCGTTCATCGTCCTCGAGCGGCTCGAGCGTCTGCTCCTGCGACTCCAGCAGCGAGGACGGCATGAAGTGGTCTCGTCCCTCCATGCGGGACTTGATGAGGTCGTGCTCACCCACGAGGTGCAGGAACATCACCCGCGGCGCGGCATCCACCAGGACGTCGCGGTAGGCCCGACGCAGCGCCGAGCAGCTGATGACGCCGCCGCTGACCTCGCGGGCGGCCAGCCAGGCGCCGATGTCGGCGAGCCACGGCCAGCGGTCCTCGTCGGTCAGCGGGGTGCCGGCCGACATCTTGGCGATGTTGGCCTCCGAGTGCAGCGCATCGCCGTCCTCGTAGTCAACCTCGAAGCGCTCGGCGAGCTCGTGCCCCACGGCGGACTTGCCCACCCCGGAGATGCCCATGACGACGACCAGCGGGTGTGCCTTCATTGCTCGAACGTAGCGCAAGTGGTTGCTGTGTGACTCATACCTTCGGCTCGCGTCCTCGACCGACGGCCGATGCGACGCCGGCAGGACCCGACCTACGCTCGCGGCATGTCGACCACTGGGACGCGCTGGGGATCGGTCGCCACCGTCATGGTGGCGGCGCCGTGGCTGGCCGAGATGTCCTGGGGCGGCATCCCCTTCGCCGAGGTCCTGCTGGTGATCGCCTTCCTCGGCCCGATGTACGGCGGGGCGGCGCTGCTCATCCGCGAGCTGGCTCGCCGGACCGGACGGGGCTGGCCCACTGTCCTGCTGCTCGCGGTGGCGTTCGGAGTGTTCCAGGCCGGTGTCGTGGACCAGTCCCTGTTCAACCCCGCGTACGGCCGATACGACTTCCAGCACCCGCTGCACGTCGAGATCATCGACATCAGCCTGTACTACCTGCTCGCCTTCGTGTCCGGACACGTCGTCATGAGCATCACGATGCCGATCGTGCTGGCCGAGGCCTGGTCACGACATCCCACGGCGCCGTGGCTGACCCGCCGGGGTCTGGTCGTCGTCGCAGTGCTCTACGTCCTCGCGACGGCGGTCAACCACGTCGGCGTCAAGGACGAGGACGGCGGGGGCTTCCAGGCGTCCCCGCTGCAAGCCGGGACGGCGCTGCTCACGGTCGGGCTGCTCGTCGTCGCGGCATGCGCGTGGTCCCGCCGCACGACCACGGCGACCCGCGTCCCACCACGGCCGGTCCTCGCAGCGCTCGGATTCCTCGCCTATCTGTTCTACCTGCCCGGCGAGAGCGCCGCGGCGTTCGCCAGTGGGATCGTGGTGGTCACCGGTACGTGCCTCGCGGTGGGCCGTTGGTCGCGGGCGGCCGGCTGGACCGACGACCACGTGTTCTGGCTCGCGCTCGGTGCCCTGCTGACCGGCGCGGTCCTCCCCTACTGGGCGGAGCCGTACGACGTCGGGGTCAGCAGCGCCCGCGAAGCCCTCGATGACACAGTTGCCGCGCTGGTGTGCGTGACGGGTGCCGGACTGACGCTGTGGCGACGCCGCTCAGGTCAGCGCCTCAGAGCAGGTCCTTGAGCTCCTTGGGCAGCTCGAAGTCCTGACCGCCCTGGGTGGGGAAGCCGAACGCGTTGGCGCCCTCGTTCTTGGGCGCGGCCGTCTCCTGGGCGGCACGCTTGGCCGGATTGCCCGACACGCGCTTGCCCTTCTTCTTCTGCTGGGGCTTCTGCTTGGCACCCGCGCGCTTGCCGGCGCCCGGCATGCCGGGGATGCCGGGCATGCCCGGGATCCCGCCGCCCTTGGCCATCTGCTGCATCATCTTCTGCATCCCGAAGAACTGCTCGACGAGGCTGTTGACGTCCTTGACCTCGGTGCCCGAGCCCTTGGAGATCCTGAGCCGACGCGAGCCGTCGATGATCTTGGGGTTGTCGCGCTCCGCGGGGGTCATCGACTTGATGATCGCCTTGATCTTGTCGAACTGGCGCTCGTCGAAGTTGTTGATCTGCTCCTTGTACTGCCCCATGCCGGGGATCATGCCCATGACCTTGGACATCGAGCCGAGCTTGGCGATGCCCTCGAGCTGCTTGAGCAGGTCCTCCATCGTGAACGAGCCGCCCATGAGCCGCTCGGCGTCCTTGGCGGCCTGATCGGCGTCGAACGCCTTCTCGGCCTGCTCGATCAGGGTGAGCATGTCGCCCATGTCGAGGATGCGCCCCGCCATGCGGTCGGGGTGGAACGTCTCGAAGTCGGTGAGCTTCTCGCCCGTCGAGGCGAACATGATCGGGCGACCGGTGATCGACCGGACCGAGAGCGCCGCACCACCGCGGGCGTCGCCGTCGAGCTTGGTCAGCACCACGCCGGTGAAGTCGACACCCTCGAGGAAGGCCTGGGCGGTCACGACCGCGTCCTGGCCGATCATCGCGTCGATGACGAACAGCACCTCGTCGGGGTCGACGGCCGCGCGGATGTCGGCCGCCTGCTGCATCAGCTCGGCGTCGATGCCGAGGCGTCCGGCGGTGTCGACGATGACGACGTCGTGGAGCGTGCGGCGAGCCTCGGCCAGACCCGCGGTCGCGACCTGGACGGGATCGCCGACGCCGTTGCCGGGCTCGGGCGCGAAGACCGTGACCCCGGCCTGCTCGCCCACGACCTGCAGCTGAGTGACGGCGTTGGGACGCTGGAGGTCACAGGCCACCAGCATCGGCGACTTGCCCTGCTCCTTGAGCCAGAGCGAGAGCTTGCCCGCGAGCGTCGTCTTGCCGGCGCCCTGCAGGCCCGCGAGCATGATGACCGTCGGCGGGTTCTTCGCGTAGCGGATGCGGCGCGTCTCGCCGCCGAGGATCGTGACGAGCTCGTCGTTGACGATCTTGATGACCTGCTGGGCGGGGTTCAGCGCCTGGCTGACCTCCGCGCCGGAGGCCCGCTCCTTGACGTTGGCGATGAACTCGCGCACGACCGGGACGGCGACGTCGGCGTCGAGCAGGGCGACGCGGATCTCACGGGCGACCGCGTCGATGTCGGCCTCGGAGAGTCGACCCTTGCCGCGCAGGTTCTTGAACGCTGACTGCAGGCGATCTTGCAGGGTGTCGAACATGGGGTTGTCGTCGTCCTCAAAAAGATGGTGGGGGTCTGATCAACTCTAACCGAGGCCTCAGGCGAGAGCCGAGGCGATGGCGTCGCGAAGCCTGAGTGCCATGTCCTCGTCGAGCCGGTTCCCGTCGGCGTCGACGACGTAGAAGACGTCGCGGACCTCCTCGCCGTACGTCGACATGTGCGCCGAACGGATCGACAGCCCAAGATCTGCGATCCGGTGGCACACGGTCCACACGAGCCCCCGACGGTCGTGTGCGCGGACCTCGACGACCGTCGCGGTCTCCGACACGTGGGTCAGCAGACGCACCCGCGCGTCCTCGGCATCGGGGATCGACGCCAGACGGCCGGGCAGGTCCAGATCGCCCGCCATCGCGGGGCGCAGCCGCTCGGTCAGGCGTGCGGGGTCGACGTCCTGGCGAGACACCTCCCACAGCGACACCGCGACGTCGCCGAGAGTGACGGTGCGCGCCGAACGGATCGCGAGCCCGGCCAGCGCGAGGCCGCCCGCGAGATCGGCCATGACGCCGCGCCGGTTGGCCGTGACGACCGTGAGCAGCGATCCGCCTTGGTGCGGCTCGACCGTGAGGGTGAAGTCCGCGGGCCCGGTGGTCCCCCAGCCGGGGATCGGGACGTGGACGGGCCACCCCTCGTACGCGTCGGCGTCGGGCGTCGTCACCGAGTCGTCCAGCACCCCACGCACCTTGGCGACCAGACCCTCGATGAGGCCGCGACGCCACGTGGACCACGCGCTCGCGCCGGTCGCCTGGGCGTCCGAGGCGGTGAGCGCCGCGAGCAGGTCCAGGAAGTCCTCGGTGCCCACGATCTCCGCGACGTTCGTCGCGGTGGACGGGTCCTCGATGTCGCGGCGCGTCGCGATGGTCGGCAGGAGCAGGTGCCAGCGCACGAGGCGCCCCACCACCTCGGCGTCGGCCGCGTCGAACCCCCACCGTCGCGCGATGCGCTCGGCCATCGGTGCGCCCACCTCGGAGTGGTCGCCCGGGACGCCCTTGCCGATGTCGTGCAGCAGCGCCGCCACGGCCAGCAGGTCGGGACGCGCGACGTCCCGCTTGACCGCGGCGGCGTGCACGCACGCCTCCAGGCTGTGGCGGTCCACCGTGAACCGGTGCACCGGCGACGAGGAGCCGCGCAGGCGGATGGGCGCCCACTCGGGCAGCAGCCGGTCGACGACGCCGGCGAAGTCGAGCTCGTCCCACACGCGGACGAGGCCCGGGCCCGCGGTGAGCAGGTCGACCAGGTGGCGGCGGGCCGACGGCGGCCATGGGTCCGGCAGCTCGCCCATGGTCCTGGCCAGCCGCACGGCGGACCCGGGCCCGAGTGGCAGCCCCTCCCGGGCGGCCGCGGCGGCCGCCCGCAGCGCGAGCTCGGGATCGGTCGCGGGATCCGCGTCCTTGGTCACGATCACCTCGCCGGCCAGGACGCCCACCCCCTCGCTGATCACCGACACCTTGGGGCCCGTCGAGGTGATCGTGCCCTTGCGGGGCGGGGCCAGGGCGTCGTCGACCTTGCGCCACGCGAGCGAGGCGAGGTGGGCGATGCGGCGACCGATCTGCCGCGTGTGGAGGTCGAGCTCCTCGGCGCCCATCCCGAGCGCCGCAGCGACGTCGGGGATCGCCTCGGGATCGAGGCGCTCGACCCGGCGGCCCACGGTCTGGTGCAGCGCGTCGCGGACGTCCAGCAGCGAGGTGCGCAGCCACTCGGACTCCCCGTGCGGGACGTCGATCAGCCACGTCGCGACGAGCGCCCGCAGGGTCACGCTGTCGCGCAGTCCCCCGCCGGACTCCTTGAGGTCGGGCACCGCGGCGTGCGCGAGCCAGCCCGCTCGCTCGATCCGGGCCTCCCGGGCCCGGCGCACCTCCTCGACACGCGTACGGGCGTCGCGCCGCCAGTCGGCCAGCACCTCCGAGCGCAGGCCCAGGACGAGGCCCGAGTCGCCGGCGACCGGGCGGGCGTCGAGCATCCCCATCGCGGCCCGGTGGTCGTCGGCCGCCGCGGCACGCATCTGCCGGGTGTCGCGCACCGAGTGGTCGAGGGCCACCCCGTCGTCCCAGAGCGGATACCAGATCGCCTCGGCGACCTCACGGACCACGGACTCCTCGATCGACGGATCGTGCAGGAGCACGACGTCGAGATCGCTGAACGGCGACAGCTCGGAGCGGCCGTAGCCGCCCACCGCCACGAGCGCGAGCCCCCCGCCCTCGCGCGGATCGCCGTCGTGCGCGGGCGCCGCCGCGGAGAACAGCTGGCGGAGGCGGCGGTCGGCCTCGAGGGCTCGTTCGGCCCGGCGGCGGGCAAGGTCGTCTGTCACGCGTACAGGCTAGAGGTCCCCCGCACGACGCTGGGCCTGACGTTTCGACGAACACGCCGACGGCGTGTCTGCCAGTACGTCAGGCCCAGCGGGGAGGAGGGGTGGTTACAGGGCGGCCTCGTCGGTCTCGCCCGTCCGGACCCGGACGACGGAGTCGACCGGGACGACCCAGACCTTGCCGTCACCGATCTTGCCGGTCTGCGCCGAGGCCGTGATCGTCGAGACGACGCTCTCGACGTCCGCGTCGTCGACGACGACCTCGAGCCGGATCTTCGGCACGAGCGACACGTCGTACTCCGCGCCGCGGTAGACCTCGGTGTGTCCCTTCTGCTGCCCGTAGCCACTGGCCTCGGTCACCGTCATGCCTGCGACGCCTGCTGCTGCCAGGGCCTCGCGGACCTCTTCCCACTTGTGCGGCTTGATCACCGCGGTCACCAGCTTCATGCTCAGAGCTCCTTCAGAAGGTTGGATCCGCCTGCGCTGCTGCCGGCGTAGTCGTAGGCGGTCTCGAGGTGCTCGACCTGGTCGATGCCGGTCACCTCGTCCTCCTCGCTCACCCGGAAGCCGATCGTCATGTCAATCAACTTACCGATGACGTACGTGAGCACGAACGAGTAGGCCAGCACGGCGACCGCCGCGACGATCTGCTTGCCCAGCTGGGTGACGTCGCCGCCGTAGAACAGGCTGCCGATGCCACCGGTGTTGCCCTTGGTCGCCAGGACGCCGATCAGGACCGTGCCGACGAGACCGCCCACGAGGTGGACACCCACGACGTCGAGCGAGTCGTCGTAGCCGAGCTTGTACTTCAGCCCCACGGCGAGTGCGCACAGCGCACCGGCGATGATGCCGAGGACGATCGAGCCGACCGGCGAGACCGCTCCTGCGGCGGGCGTGATCGCGACGAGGCCGGCAACGGCGCCCGAGGCGGCACCGAGGCTCGTGCCCTTGCCCTCACGGACGTACTCCACCGCGATCCAGCCGATGATCGCAGCGCCCGTGGCGACTGCGGTGTTGACGAACGCGAGACCGGCCAGGCCGTTGGCGCCCACCGCGGAGCCCGCGTTGAAGCCGAACCAGCCGAACCACAGCAGGCCCGCGCCGAGCAGGACGAACGGCAGGTTGTGCGGACGCATCGGGTCACGTCGCCAGCCGACCCGCTTGCCCAGCACCAGGGCCAGGGCAAGACCGGCGGCGCCGGCGTTGATGTGGACGGCCGTGCCGCCCGCGAAGTCGATCGCCTCGAGCTTGGTCGCGATCCAGCCGCCGTTGTCACCGAAGTCGAAGACCCAGTGCGCGACCGGGAAGTACACGACCGTGACCCACACGACGACGAAGACCAGCCAGGCGCTGAACTTGGCCCGGTCGGCGATCGCGCCGCTGATCAGCGCCACGGTGATGATCGCGAACATCAGCTGGAAGCCGACGAAGACGTACTCGGGGATCGTGCCGGAGAGGCTGCCCTGGCCGACGCCGTCGAGGCCGGCCTTGCCGAAGCCACCGAGCAGGCTGCTGCCGTCCGGGCCGAAGGCCATCGTGTAGCCGTACAGGACCCACAGGACCGGGATGATCGCGAGCGCCGAGAAGCTCATCATCATCATGTTGAGCACGGTCTTGGAGCGGACCATTCCGCCGTAGAAGAACGCCAGTCCTGGCGTCATGAGCAGGACCAAGGCCGAGCTGGCCAGGATCCACGCGGTATCGCCGGTATCCATGAAACCTCCGAAGTAGTGACCGCGGGCGAGGTGCCACCCGCTGCGTCACAGCCTGATTGCGGAGAGTTTCGTGATGAGCCCCTGGGTGTTGCGCCCAGGTCACGGAAATCGAATCTGTGTAAACACCGTGTTACGCGCCCCACCCCCGCCCAGATTTGCGGAGCCCTGCACGCAATGTCCTCAGGAAAACGTGCAGGAGTCCGCAAATCTGGGCTGGGGGCTGGGGTCAGGCGAGGAGGGCGTCGACGAACTCCTCGGCGTCGAACGGCGCCAGGTCGTCCTCGCCCTCGCCGAGGCCGACGAACTTGACCGGGACGCCGAGCTCACGCTGCACCGCGATGACGATGCCGCCCTTGGCGGTGCCGTCGAGCTTGGTCAGGACGATGCCGCTGACGTCCACGACCTCGCCGAAGACGCGCGCCTGGGTCAGGCCGTTCTGCCCCGTCGTGGCGTCGATGACCAGGAGGACCTCGGTGACGGGGGCCTGCTTCTCGATCACGCGCTTGACCTTGCCGAGCTCGTCCATGAGCCCGGACTTGGTGTGCAGGCGCCCCGCGGTGTCGACCAGGACGACATCGGTCTCGTCCGCGATGCCGCGCTGGACGGCCTCGAAGCCCACGCTCGCGGGGTCGCCGCCCTCGGGACCACGGACGGTCGGTACGCCGACCCGCTCGCCCCAGGTCTGCAGCTGGTCGGCGGCTGCGGCGCGGAACGTGTCTGCCGCACCCAGGACGACGGTCTGCTCCTCGGCCACCAGGACGCGGGCGAGGCGGCCGACGGTCGTGGTCTTGCCGGTGCCGTTGACGCCGACGACGAGCACGACGCCGGGCTTCCCGTCGGTGCCCGTGGAGCGCAGCGTCCGGTCCAGGGTCGGGTCGACGAGGCGCACGAGCTCCTCGCGGAGCGCGGCCTTGGCGAGCTCGGGATCGGTGATGCCCTCGACGCGCAGCTTCGTGCGCAGGTTCTGCACCAGCTCGTCCGTCGCCGTCACGCCGACGTCGGCGGCGAGCAGGGTGTCCTCGATCTCCTCCCAGGCAGCGTCGTCGAGGCGAGCGCGGCCCAGGACGGACAGCAGTCCCCGGCCGAGCGAGCCCTGCGACTTCGCGAGCCGGGCCCGCAGGCGGACCAGCCGGCCCTGCGGGGTCTCGGGACGCTCCAGCGTGTCGACCGCGGTGGACGGCGGCGGGAGGTCCTCGTCCTCCAGGTGGGGCTCAGGACGCTCAGGGTGGTGGATGACCTCGTCGGTGATCTCCTGGAGATCCGCCGGCGGGGGCAGCTCGGCCCTCCCACGGGACATGACGAGGCCGATGCCGGCGCCCACGATGATGACGGCGGCAGCGATGACGATGAGGAGAACGGTCGTGGTCACACCGCGATCCTATGCGGGACGTGCTGGGCGTCGCCCACGGCCACGACCCGGCCGACGCGCTCGAGCACCGCGGCCGAGTGGCTGATGACGACCAGGCTCCGGTCGGGAGCCAGCGCCAGCAGGTCGTCCATCAGCGCCTCCCCCGCCGCGGCGTCCAGGTGCTCGGTGGGCTCGTCGACGATCAGGACGCGGTGACCGCCCAGCACCAGCCGTGCGAGGCACAGCCGCTGGCGCTCCCCGCCGGACAGCCGGTTGCCGCGCTCACCGACCGTGGTGCCGAGACCGTCGGGCAGCGAGGCCACGAAGTCGCCGAGACCGGCGGTGTCCAAGGCCTTGAGCATGTCGGCGTCGGTCGCCTTCGGGTCGGCGATGCGCAGGTTCTCGCGGATCGAGGTGTCGAAGACGATCTCGTCCTGCCCGAGGTAGCCGACCACCGAGCGCACGTCGGACGCCGCGAGCTCCCGGACGTCCACCCCACCGAGCAGCACCTGTCCCTCGCGGGCCTCCACGAGCCGGGCGAGGGTGTGGGCCAGCGTGCTCTTGCCACAGCCGCTCGGCCCGGTGACGCCCAGGACGCCGCCCTCGGGCAGCTCCAGGTCGATCCCCTTCGCGACGGTCGAGCTCCAGCCGACCGCGAGGTCCCGGGCGGCCAGGTCGTACGACGTCGGGAGCGGGTGGACGTCCACGGGATCGGTGATCGCCGCCGCAGCCAGTGAGAGCTCGGCCAGACGGGCCTCGGCGCCCTCGATCTCCGGACGCAGCCGCTCGGCCTCGGCCAGTGCCGAGAGCGACTCCACCAGGGCGAGCGGCGCGAGGACCACGATGCCGACGAGCACGGGGTTCAGGTCACCCGAGAGGGCCGCGATCGCGGCGACCGCGACCCCGGTGGCCAGCAGGACGACGGCCTCGCCCAGGCCCGAGACCACCGCGGCGCGCCGCTGGGCCGCCGCCAAGGAGGCGGTCGAGCGGCGGGTCTCGCGGCGCAGGACGTCGGTCGCCCCGTACGCGACGAGGTCGGGCGCGGCCAGGACAGCCTGCGAGACGTCCGCCGCGAGATCGCCGCGCCACCGGGCGGTCAACGCCCCGGCGCGCCGCACGGACCACGGGACGACCACGCGGACTGCGCCCATCGCCGTGATCGTCGTGGCGGCGAGGACGGCTCCTGCCCGCGGCTCGATCACGGTCGCGAGCGCGACGGTCACCGCGGCCGAGACGAGCGCCACGACCCACGGCCCGCGCAGCCGGAGCACGCGGTCCTGGATCGCGTCGACGTCCGACACCACCCGGCTCACCAGGTCTCCCCGCCGGTGGGACGGCATGCCGCCGGGGGCGACCCGGTCGAGGTCCCGGTAGACCGCGATGCGCGCCTCGGTGACCCGCGCGAACGCGGCGTCGTGGGTCAGGAGCCGCTCGACGTAACGGAGGGCCGCCCGCGCGAGGCCGAAGAACCGCACCGACACGATCGCGATCATCAGGTAGAGCACGGGCGGCTGCTCGGCGGCCCGGACGATCAGCCACGCGGACGTCAGCAGCAGGCCGATGCCGGCGAGCTCCGACATGACGCCGAAGAGCCGGCCCCAGATCATCTTCATGCGAGCACCATCCTCGAGGTGAGCTGCAGCTCGCGGTCCGCGGCCGCGATGGTCTCGGGGCGGTGGGCGACCACCACGACGGTCACGCCGAGCGACCGCACCGTGCGGAGGACGGCAGCCTCGCGCTCGGGGTCCAGCCCCGCGGTCGGCTCGTCGAGGAGCACGAGGTGCGCACTCCCCCGGCGTACGCGCAGCACGGCCCGCGCCACCGCGATCCGGCGGCGCTCGCCCGCCGACACATCGTCGCCCGACTCGTCGACGACGCGGTCCAGCGGAAGATCGGCCGCGCCTGCGTCGCGCAGCGCCGCCATCACGTCGTCGCGGCTCGACTCCCCGTCTCCGAGACGTACGTTGTCCTCGATCGTGCCGGGCACGAGGCCGGGCACCTGCGGCACCCAGGCGATCTGTGCGCGCCAGGCGACGGGGTCGATCGTCGAGAGATCCACGTCGTCGACCAGGACGTAGCCGGTCGTCGGACGCTCGAAGGCCATGAGCAGCGACAGCAGGGTGGACTTGCCGACGCCGGACGGTCCCGTGACGGCGATGAGCTCGCCCGGGCGGATGCGCGTGTGTGCGAGGTCCAGGCCGGGGATCGCGCGTCCGTCGCGGCGCACGACGACGCCGTCGAGGACGATCTCGGCGGAGCGCAGGTCCGGGGCGGGAGCGGTGCCGGTGTGCCGGTCGTGGTCCAGCAGGCTCAGCAGCTCCGCGGTGGCCTCGGCGCCCTCGGTGCTGTCGTGGAACATCGCGCCGAGGCGCTTGAGCGGGGCGAACGCCTCCGGCGCCAGGAGCAGCACGAACAGGGCCGGGCCCAGCTCGAGGTGGCCCTCGACGACCCGCAGCCCGACGCTGACGGCCACGAGCGCGACGGCGAGCGTCGAGAACAGCTCGAGCACCAGCGAGGACAGGAACGCGAGGCGCAGCGCACGCACCGACTCGCGGCGGTGCCGGTCGCCCACCTCCCGCAGCCCCTTCTCCTGGCGGCGGCCGAAGACCTTGAGGACCGTCAGGCCGTCCAGCACGTCGGCGAAGTGGCGCCCGAGTCGCTCGAGCGCCTGCCAGCGGCGGTCGATCCGCTCCTTGGTGACCATGCCGACCAGCACCAGGAACACCACCACGAGCGGCAGGGTCACGGTCAGCACGATCGCCGACAGCAGGTCCGCGGAGGCCACCGCGATGAGCACCAGCGGCGGGACGAGCGCCGAGAGCACCACCTGTGGCAGGAAACGGCCGACGTAGCCGTCGAAGGCGTCGAGGCCCGGACCGAGCAGTGCGACCACGCGGGCGCTGTTGGGACGCGCGCCCAACCGGCGGGGATCGAGCAGATCGTCCACGACCTCGTCGCGGAGCTCCGCCTTCACGGTCGCGGCCGCGCGCGCCGACACCGCGGTGTGGCACCACGCCACGAGGGCGCGTGCGCCCAGACCCACGGCGATCGCGGTCACGAGGGCGGCGACGGGCTCGCCGTCGAAGCGCCGGGCCACGACCTCCGCCACGACGTACGCGACCGCGATCACCAGCCCCGCGGTGGCGAGGCCCAGCAGCACGCTGGCGGCGAGGAGGCGGCGCACGCCGCTGGAGCGGCGGACGAGACGGGGGTCGAGTGGACGCATCGCGGTCAGACCGGGATGTGGTTCAGGCTGATGCGGCGGCGGAACACCCAGTACGACCAGCTCTGGTAGCCGATGACGATCGGGGTGAAGATCACCGCGACCCACGACATGATCTTCAGCGTGTACGGCGTCGAGGCCGCGTTGGTGGTCGTCAGCGACCAGGCCGCGTCGAGCGAGGACGGCATGACGTCGGGGAACAGGCCCGTGAACAGGGTCGCGACGACCAGGGCGATCGAGAACGCGGTGCCCGTGAACGCCCAGCCGTCCCGGCCGGCGACTGCACTGACCATGCCGAGCACGAACGCGACGGCTGCCAGGCCACCGAGGATCCAGACCGCGAGGCTGTCCTGCGCCAGCCCGGTCCACACGATGAACGCCACCGCGAGCGCTCCGGCGACGACACCGACCCGGAGGCCGAGCTTGATCGCCCGCTCGCGGATCTCCCCCTCGGTCTTGAGCCCGACGAAGAACGCGCCGTGGACCAGGAAGACCGTCAGCGTCACCAGGCC
This sequence comes from Aeromicrobium sp. S22, assembly GCF_009661045.1. Lineage (NCBI taxonomy): Bacteria > Bacillati > Actinomycetota > Actinomycetes > Propionibacteriales > Nocardioidaceae > Aeromicrobium > Aeromicrobium sp. S22. The sequence goes on along the minus strand of NZ_WJWV01000001.1, from coordinate 1,362,406 downwards.
GCCGAGCAGACCGTAGGGGTTCAGCAGGGTGAAGAAGCCGCCGACGTACTCACCGTCCGCGTCGATCGGCACACCGCGGACGATGTTGGCCAGGGCGACGCCCCACAGCAGGGCCGGGACGACCGAGCCGAAGACGATCGCGATGTCGCAGTTGCGCCGCCACGACGGCTCGTCCCGCTTCGAGCGGAACTCGATGCCGATGATGCGCACGATCAGCCCGATCAGGATGAGCAGCAGCGGGAGGTAGAAGCCGCTGAACAGCGTCGCGTACCACTCGGGGAACGCCGCGAACGTGGCTCCGCCGGCGACCAGCAACCACACCTCGTTGCCGTCCCAGACCGGACCGATCGTGCTGATCAGGGCGCGGCGCTCCCGCTCGCCCTTGGCCATGACCGCCATGAGCATGCCGACCCCGAAGTCGAATCCCTCGAGCACGAGGTAGCCGACCCACAGGACCGCGATGATGATGAACCAGAAGGTCGTGAGCTCCATGTCAGTGTCCGATCAGTAGGCGTACGTGAGCGGCGCGTCAGCGTCGTCGAGGTCCGGGTCGCGGGGCGGGTCGAGCTCCGGCAGACCCTTTTGCACATAGCGCAGCAGCAGCCGGACCTCGATCACGGCCAGGACGCCGTACAGGAGGGTGAAGGCGGCGAGCGACGTCGCGACCTCGCCCACGCTCGTGCTGGGCGAGACACCCGCCGAGGTCGGCATGAGACCGAACACGACCCAGGGCTGGCGGCCCATCTCGGTGAAGATCCAGCCGAACGAGTTGGCCACCATCGGCAGCAGCGGCAGGACGATCGCGGTGCGCAGCAGCCACTTCGAGCGTGGGATGCGGTTGCGGCGGGTCGCCCAGAGCATGATCGCGCCGGCCAGCATCGCCAGGCCGCCCGTCGTGATCATGGCGCGGAAGGTCCAGTACGTGACGGGGATGTTGGGCTTGTAGTCGCCCGGGCCGTACTTCTGCTCGTACTCCTCCTGCAGCGAGTCGATGCCGCGGACCTCGCCGTCGAGGGTGCCGGTGCCGAGGAACGAGAGCAGCTTGGGAATCTCGAGCTTGAAGACCTCCTTCGAGCCGTCGAGCGTGCCGACCGTGAGGATCGAGAACGGCGCGGGGCCCGCGTCCTCGTACAGCGCCTCGGCCGCGGCCATCTTCATGGGCTGCACCTCGGTCATGACCTTGCCCTGGAAGTCGCCGGTGATCATGGTGCCGAAGCCCGCGACCAGCAGCACGACGGCGCCCATGCGGAACGCGGGGCGGAACGCGTCGGCGTCCCGGTCGGGGTGGCGCATCATGTTCCACAGCGCGACACCTGCGACGAACGCGCCGGCGACCATGAAGCAGCCGATGATCTGGTGCGGGAAGGTCACGAGCAGGACCTCGTTCGTCAGCACCGCCTTGAAGTCGGTCAGCTCCGCGCGACCCTTCTCGGTGTTCAGCGTGTAGCCGACCGGGTTCTGCATGAACGAGTTGGCGGCGAGGATGAAGTACGCCGAGAAGACGGTGCCGGCCGCCGCGATCCAGATGCACGCGAGGTGGACGCCTGGCTTGAGCCGGTCCCACCCGAAGATCCAGAGACCGAGGAACGTCGACTCCAGGAAGAACGCCAGCAGGCCCTCGATGGCCAGGGGGGCGCCGAAGATGTCACCCACGAACCGTGAGTAGTCGCTCCAGTTCATCCCGAACTGGAACTCCTGGACGATGCCGGTCGCGATGCCCATCGCGAAGTTGATCAAGAACAGCTTGCCGAAGAACTTGGTCAGCCGGAGCCAGCGCTCGTCACCCGAGCGGTGCCACTTGGTCTGCATCACGGCGACGAGGACGGACAGTCCGATCGTGAGCGGCACGAAGAAGAAGTGGTAGACGGTCGTGATGCCGAACTGCCAGCGTGCGAGGTCCAGGACATCCATGGTCGACTCCGTCTCTGGCTACTACGGTGCGTAGTAACTACTACGGAGCGTAGTAACTCGACCGGTCCAGCAGCAAGCCGATTTACTACGTGGCGTAGTAGATTAGGTCACATGCCTCATCTCGGAGAGCTCGAACGCTCGGTCATGAACATCCTGTGGGACGCCTCGGCGCCTCTCACGGTGCGCGGAGTGATCGACGAGCTCGGCGGGCGCGACCCCGCGTACACGACCGTCATGACCGTTCTCGACCGACTCGGCGCCAAGAAGATGGTGCGCCGCGAGCGCGACGGCCGGGCGTTCCGCTACGCCCCCGCGTTGAGCCGCGACGCCGCGACGTCCGAGCTCCTGCACGCCGCGCTCGACCAGGCCGGCACCGACCGCACCGCCGCGCTCGTCCACTTCGCCCGCACCGTCGACCCCGCCGAGGCCCAGGCGCTGCGTGCCGCCCTCGACGAGATCGAGTCCCGGATCTCGGAGTGACTCCCCTCCTGCTCGGGCTGATCGGGCTCGCGCTCGCGCTGCCCGTGCCCGCGCTGCTGGCCCGGACCAGCTGGCCCCTGCTCGTCCCGCGCGCCGGCATCATCTTGTGGCAGTCCTTCGCGCTCGCCGCCGTGCTGGCGATCTCCGGCGCTGCCCTCTCCACCGCGCTGTGGCTCGTCACGGCCGATCACCTCACCTGGTGGCGCATCACCCTCCACCTGGTCATCCTCGGCATCGGCGTGCTGGTGTGGACGCAGTTCTGGTGGGCCGCGTGGACCGTGTGGCAGGAGACCCAGACGCGTCGCCGCCGCCAGCGCCACCTCGTGGACCTGCTGGGAGAGCCCGACGGGATGGCACCCGCGATCCGCATCCTGCAGGAGCAGACGCCCATCGCGTACTGCGTCCCCGGGCGAACCTCCCCCCGCATCGTGGTCTCCCAGGGCACGATCTCGACCCTCTCAGCCGCCGAGTACGCGGCCGTCCTCGAGCACGAGCGAGCCCACGTCCGGCGTCGGCACGACCTGGTCCTCGAGGCCTTCACGGTGCTGCACCGGGCGTTCCCCCGCGTGCTGCGCACCGACGCGCCGCTCGTGCAGAGCCAGATCATGGTCGAGCTGCTGGCCGACGACGCCGCCCGCAAGTCCTGCGGCGACGCTGCCGTGGCCCGCGCACTGGTCACGCTCGCCGGGGCGCCCACTCCTGCGGGAGCGCTCGGCATCGGCTCGGCGACCCGCATCCGCATGGACCGGCTCCTGGACCCCGATCCCCGCAACCCCCTGGCCTCAGCTCTCGCGTACGCGATCTCGGCCGTCGTGCTGGTCGTGCCCACCGTGTTCCTGGCAGCACCGTGGATGGTTCACGCGATCCGCACCCTCGCGGCCTGAGCCTGCGTCAGAGGAAGTCGCGCGGATCGAACTCGGCGATCGGGATGACCCGGATGCGCGGCAGGCTCGTGTTGAACGCCTGCACGTCGTACTCGAGGTCGTGGAACTCCAGACCGCGATCGATCAGCGGCACGAAGCCCGCGCTGCGGAACTCGCGAAACGCCAGCAGCGCCGTACGCCGCCCGGGTTCCACCAGGGGGCTGAGCTGCTCGACGAAGTCGCCGTCGTTGCTCGCCAGCATGACGTCCGCCTCGCGGCGCCCGAGCTCCTCGAGGGTGCGCTGGATCGCGATGTCGACGACCTTCTCGTCGGCATTGCCCGACAGCGGGACGGCCCGGAAGCCGATCGCGGTCAGCGCCTGCACGAACGGCATCGGCAGCTCGCCGTTGGCCGCGAGGAAGAACAGGCCGGCGGCCGGCTGGTCCCAGGTGTCCTCGGCGAACTGCAGCAGACGGTCCCACCGCGGGCGCTCGTGGGGCTGAGGACGGCGCCCGAGGATGGACTGACCCAGGGTCGCGTCGATGTTCTCGCCGTCGACCAGGACGTAGGTGGTGCGATCAGTCATGCTCGGACCCTACGCGGTTCGCCGACCGGGACGCCCGGCGAGTCGCCTCACACGACCAGCGGGGCCACGGCGTCGCGGATCACGTCGGGGATCGGCGTGACGGTGCGCGCCTCGGCGTCGACGTAGACGTGCACGAACTGACCGATCGCCGCGGGCTCGTCATCGCCCTGGAACAGCGCGATGCGATACACGATGCTCGAGGTGCCGAGCCTGGTCACCGCGAGGCCGGCCTGCACGTCACCGGGGAAGTTGAGCTCGCGCAGGTACTCGCAGCGGGTCTCCTTGACCAGGCCCACCGCGTCGAGGCGCCGGATGTCGGTGCCCGTCGCCTCGATGAGGAAGCCGTTGACCGCGGTGTCGAAGTAGGAGTAGTAGACGACGTTGTTGACGTGCCCGTAGACGTCCTCGTCCTCCCAGCGCGTCGTGATCGTGCGCAGGACCGTGAAGTCGGTGCGCAGCCGCGGTTCGTCCCTCATGCGGGCTCCTCCTCGCGCAGGCGCTGGCTGATGACCGCCGACACTCCGTCGCCGCGCATCGACACACCGTAGAGCGCGTCGGCGACCTCCATCGTGCGCTTCTGGTGCGTGATCACGATGAGCTGGGAGTTGGCGCGCAGCTCCTCGTAGAGCTCGAGGAGGCGGCCGAGGTTGGCGTCGTCGAGCGCCGCCTCCACCTCGTCGAGGATGTAGAACGGGCTCGGCCGGGCCTTGAACAGCGCGACGAGGAACGCGACCGCAACGAGCGAGCGCTCACCACCGGACAGCAGCGACAGCCGCTTGACCTTCTTGCCGGCCGGACGGGCCTCGACGTCGATGCCGGTGGTCAGCATGTTCTGCGGATCCGTCAGCACGAGGGCGCCCTCGCCGCCGGGGAACAGCCGGCTGAAGACGTGCTGGAATGCGCTCTCCACGTCGTACCAGGCCTCGGTGAAGACCTGCTCGACCTTCGCGTCGACCTCCTCGACGATGTCGAGCAGGTCCTGTCGCGTCTTGCGCAGGTCGTCGAGCTGCTCGGACAGGAACTGGTGCCGTTCCTCCAGCGCGGTGAACTCCTCGAGCGCCAGGGGGTTGACCTTGCCCAGCATCGCCATCGACCGCTCGGCGGTGCGCAGCCGCTTGACCTGGGTCTCGCGGTCGTACGGCACGGGCTCGGTGGGCAGCGAGTCGTCCTCGCCCTCGACGGTGATCGGAGGGACCAGCTGGTCGGGCCCGTAGTCTGCGACGAGGGTCTCGACCTCGAGGCCGAGCTCCTCCAGCGCACGCGCCTCCAGGCCCTCCAGGCGCAGCCGCAGCTCGGCGCGGGCCATCTCGTCCTTGTGCACCGAGTCGGTGAGCCCGTCGAGCTGCGTCGACAGGTCACGCAGGCGGGCGCGGACACTGCGCAGCGTCTCCTCACGCCCCGAGCGCGAGGCCTCGATCTCGGTGCGGAGCGCGGACGCCGTCGCGATCGACTGCTCGAGCCTGGCCAGGACCTGGTCGCTCGCCAGGATGACCGCGCGGGCCGTCTCGGCCTCACGCAGCTGCCGCGCGCGACGCTCGGCCGCGCGGCGTCGGGACTGCCGCTCGGCCTCGGCGGCCTCGAACAGAGCCGTCACCTGGCCCTCGAGCGCGCGGGCCCGCTCCTCGTTGGTGCGCAGCGACAGCCGCGCCTCGGTCTCCGCGCGACGGCAGGCGGACGCCTTCTCGGCGAGCTCCTCCAGCAGGGCCGTGTCGGGCTCCTCCTCGGGCGCGGACTCGGCCTGCGCGAGCCGTTCCTCGAGCTCCTGCAGGCCAGAGAGATCGCCGGCCATGGCCTCCTCGGCCTTGGTGATCGCCGCGGAGAGGCGCTCGGCCTCGCCCCGCGCGCCACGCGTCGTGGCGCCCAGGTGGCCGAGCTTCTCGGCGACGGCGGCCATCGTGGCGTCCGACTCGTGGAGCTGGCTCAACGCGGCGTCGACCCGTTCCTGCGCGGCCGCGCGGGCGTTCTCGCCCGTCTCCTGCTCGAACCGCAGGCGCTCCAGCGTGTGGACCGCGGTAGCGAGGTCCTGCTCCGCCTTCGAGATCGCCGCCTGCACCTCGATGAGACTCTGCTTGGACGTCGAGCCGCCGGCGGCGAAGTGCGCCCCGAGCACATCACCCTCGCGGGTCACGGCCGTGACGTCGGGGGCCAGCCGGACGACCTCCTGCGACTGCTCGAGCGAGTCGACGACCGCGACCTTGAACAGGAGCCGGCGCAGGGCTCCCTGCAGCGCGTCGGGTCCCTCGACCACGTCGACCGCGTACGTCGCGAAGTCGGGCAGCCCGGGCCAGGTCGAGTCGTCGACCTCGCCGCCGCCCAGCAGCATGCCGGCGCGACCGAGATCCTCGGACTTGAGCTTCTCCATCGCCAACACCGCGGTGTCGAGGTGGTCGACCGCGACCGCGTCGGCGGCCGAGCCCAGTGCGGCCGCGATCGCGGTCTCGAAGCCGCCGCGCACCGTCAGCAGCGCTGCGACCGAGCCGAGCAGGCCACTGATCTCGTCGGTCGCCGCGAGCAGCGCCCCCGCTCCGTCCTTGCGCGCGAGGCCGAGCTCGAGCGCCTCCTTGCGCGCCGTCAGCGCCGCCTGCTGGCGCTCGGCGTCCTGGACCTGCGTGCCGAGGGCCGCGATCACGGCGGTGGCCGCGGAGAGATCGGCCTCAGCCGCCTCGAGCTCCTCGTCGAGCCCGGACTCCCCCGCGTTGAGCCCTGCGATCTCGTTCTCCAGGGCGGTGAACTGCCGTTGTGCCTCGGCCGCACGAGCCTCGGCCTCGTCGCGGGCCGCGGTCAGCCGCCCGATCTCCTCGCCGGCGGCCGTCGCGCGGCTCCTGAGGGCGTTGACCTGTCCGTGGAGCCGGGCGAGACCTTCGCGCTGGTCGGCGGCGGCCCGCAGCAGACCCGCGACCCGACGTTCCTCGGCGGTGTAGGTCGCCTCGGCCTCGTTGCGCTCGGCGATGACCGCGGCCAGCGCCTCGGTGGCCGCGGCGACGCTCGCGCTCAGCTGCGCGTGCTGCTCCTGGGCGCGGCGCGCCTCGGCCTCCATCTCTTCGGGCTCGCGCCCGACGTGGCGGTCGTCGGACTCCACGGCGGCCAGGCGTACGCGCTCATTGGCCAGGCCCGCCGTGCCACGGATCCGCTCGCGCAGCCCCGAGAGGGTGTACCAGGTCTCCTGCGCCGCGGAGAGCCGCGGCGAGTCCTCACGGAGGCGGTCCTCGAGCTCGGTCTCCTGCTCGCGGGCCGCCGCGATGGCCTGCTCGACCGCCTGCCGCTTCTGCTTCAACGCCGTCTCGTCGGCGAGCTCCTCGGCGATCGTCGTGCGCGCGGTGACGATGTCGTCGGCGAGCAGGCGGGCGCGGGCGTCACGCACGTCGGCCTGGATCACCGCAGCACGCCGGGCGACCTCGGCCTGGCGGCCCAGAGGCTTGAGCTGGCGACGCAGCTCGGTGAGGACGTCGTTGAGGCGGGTCAGGTTGCCCTGCGTGGCGTCCAGCTTGCGGATCGCCTTCTCCTTGCGCTTGCGGTGCTTGAGGACGCCCGCAGCCTCCTCGATGAAACCGCGGCGCTCCTCGGGCGTCGCCCGCAGGACGCTGTCGAGCTGCCCCTGGCCCACGATGACGTGCATCTCGCGGCCGATGCCCGAGTCGCTCAGCAGCTCCTGGACGTCGAGCAGGCGGCAGGTGCTGCCGTTGATCGCGTACTCCGAGCCGCCGTTGCGGAACATCGTGCGCGAGATCGTGACCTCGGTGTACTCGATCGGCAGGGCGCCGTCGGAGTTGTCGATCGTCAGCACGACCTCGGCGCGACCGAGCGGCGGGCGGCCGGACGTGCCCGCGAAGATGACGTCCTCCATCTTGCCGCCGCGCAAGGACTTGGCGCCCTGCTCGCCCATCACCCAGGAGAGGGCGTCGACGACATTGGACTTGCCGGAGCCGTTGGGGCCCACGACACACGTGATGCCGGGCTCGAGCTGGAGGGTCGTCGAGGAGGCGAAGGACTTGAACCCACGCAGTGTGAGGCTCTTGAGGTACAACGCGGCTCCTACGTACGACGGTTGGGAGCCACCCTAGTGTGGCCGAACGTCAGCGGGCGAGAGGCTCGGCGAGGTCGCCGGCAGTCACCAGGTCGACCTGCTCACGCAGCGCCGCGAGCAGTCCGTCGTTCTCCACCTTGAGGCGCAGGACCTCGTTCTCGAGGTCCGTGATCCGCCGACGCAGTGCCGCGGTCTCCTGGAGCTGCCCGGGGGTGGGTCCACCGAGATGTCCGAAAAGGGCTTTGGCCATGGTTGTTCTCCGCAAGAAAAGGACTGAGGTGAAGGGCAGAAAACGATGATCTGCGTCTCGCAGTCTCCCACTTTCGACACGTCCAGGTCAACTGAGGTCCTCGTGGCTACGCTGGCGTGATGGACGGACTCTTCGCCCCGGTCGAGGGCACGTGGCAGCCTGTCTCCCCACGGCTCGCCACCGTCCGCCGCATCCTGCTCGTCCCGCTGGTCGCCGCGGTCGCACTGATCGGCGTGATCCTGGTCCTGCTGCCCCTGGACACGTGGGTCACCGTGCTCGGCGGTGCCCTCGCGATCGGCGGGCTCGCAGGGATGGTCTGGACCTGGGTGTGGGCCGGTCGCAACCAGCGCAGCTGGGGCTACGCCGAGAACGTCGACGACCTCCTGGTGACGAGCGGCGTCATGTTCAAGCGGCTCGTCGCGATCCCCTACGGACGGATGCAGTTCGTCGACGTCCAGGCCGGACCGGTCGCGCGGGCGTTCGGGATCGCGACGGTCACGCTGCACACCGCGAGCCCCGAGACCGCGGCGCAGATCCCGGGGCTGCCGGCCGACGAGGCCACCCGGCTGCGCAACCGGCTGACCGATCTCGGCGAGACCCGTGGCGCCGGACTCTGACGTGGCCGCCCCCGAGGCGACAGGGCTGCGCACCCATCCCCTCACCGCCGTCGTGCAGGGCGCCCTCTGGGCCGCTGCCGCGACGGCGGGGCTGATCAGCTCGCTCGTCACGGGCGACGGCTGGGGTGAGCTGAGCCCGCTCGTCAGCCTGCTCGTGGCGCTCGGCGGCGGGCTGGTCCTCGGCCTGCTCCTGGGCTTCGTGACGTGGCGCTTCACCCGCTACGTGATCGACGGCACCGAGCTGCGGATCAACTCCGGTGTCCTCACCAAGTCGTCGCGCCGGATCCCGTACGAGCGGATCCAGTCGGTCGACATCGCGCAACCGCTCGTGGCGCGGGTGCTCGGTCTCGCGGAGCTGCGGGTCGAGATGGCCGGGGGCAAGGACTCCCGGACCTCGCTGCGGTTCCTGCGGGTGGCGGACGCCCACGAGCTGCGACGCGTCCTGCTGTCGCGTGCGCACGGCGACGCGACGACGACGCCGGACGAGCACAGGGCCGTGTTCACGGTCGTGCCCCCCGAGCGCGTGATCCTCGGGACGATCCTGTCCCTGGACTTCCTCGTCGCCGCGGTCGGCTCGGTCGTCCTCGTCGTGACGATGATCTGGTTCGGCCAGGTCGTCGTGCTGCTCGGCGGCGTCCTGCCCCTGGCGTCCTGGCTCGCGCAGATCGTCGCGCGACGCGTGGTCCAGCAGTGGGACTTCACGCTCTCCAGGGGCGAGCGAGGTCTGCGCATCGAGCGCGGCCTGCTCTCGCGGACGTCCCAGACCATCCCGTTCGCCCGCGTGCAGGGCATCGCGGTGCGGGAGCCGTTCGTCTGGCGACGCCTGGGCTGGCAGCGGCTCGAGGTCGACGTGGCCGGCTATGCCGACCGGGAGACCGAGCAGGACGACAGCTCCTCCTCGATCCTGCTGCCGATCGCGGACCGCGTGCTCGCCGCGGCCGTCATCGAGATGCTCATCCCCGGTGCTCGCACCGAGGACCTGGTCCGCACACGGGCGCCCCGGCGGTCGTGGCCGTTCGCACCGGTCGGGTGGCGCAACAGGTGGATCGCGGCGGACCGGACCGCGTTCATCGCCCACGAGGGGTGGATCGAGCGCCGCACGAGCATCGTCCCCCACTCCAAGACCCAGTCGGTCGAGCTGCGGCAGGGTCCGCTCCAGCGCCGGCTGCGCGTCGCAACGGTCGAGGTGCACACGCCGAAGGGTCCGGTTGACGCCGACGGCCGGCACCTCGACGAGCGAGACGCGCGCGCCGCCCTCGTCGCCCAGCTCGAGCGCGCCCGCGCCTCCCGCACCTGACCCCCGAGGCGCGGTGCGTACGCCACCGAAAGCCCGGGGCGCGGTGCGTACGCCACCGAAAGCCCGGGGCGCGGTGCGTACGCCACCGTATGAGGCCGGTTAGGCGCTCATACGGTGGAGGATCCACCGCCCCGGGGGCGGGGCAGGGGTCAGCGGGACCTGGCCTTCTCGACCGCGGTCATGACGTGGAAGACGACGATCGCGGCGATGGCGCCGAGCGCGATGCCCGTGAACTCCATGTCGCCGACCGTGATCCGCAGGTCGCCGATGCCGATGACCAGGGCAACTGCCGCGGTGAACTGGTTGACCGGCAGCGAGAAGTCGACGTTGTTGTCGAGCCAGATCTTGATGCCGATGATGCCGATGAGTCCGTACAGCGCGACCGTCACGCCGCCCAGCACGCCCGGGGGCACGGTGCGGATGACCTCGCCGATCTTGGGCGAGAGCCCGAGCAGGATGGCCAGGATGCCGGCGACCCAGTAGGCGGCGGTGGAGTAGACGCGCGTCGCGGCCATGACGCCGATGTTCTCGCCGTACGTCGTGGTGCCCGAACCGCCAGCGGCGCCGGCGAGGGTCGTGGCCAGGCCGTCGGCGAGCAGCGCCCGTCCTGTCGTGTCGTTGATCGTGTCGTCGTCGGCCAGCTGGGCCACGCTGCGCACGTGCCCCACGTTCTCGGCGATCAGCACCAGGACGACGGGCAGGAACGACGGCAGCACCGACCAGACCACGTCGGGCGACTGGAAGTCGGGCAGACCGATCCACGCGGCCTTCTCGACCTCGGTGAAGTCCAGCGCCCCCGCGAACGCCGCCACGACGTAGCCGGCGAGGACACCGACCACGATCGACAGCCGGGCCACGAGGCCCCGGGCGAACACCGCGACCAGCAGCACCACGGTCAAGGTGATGAGCGCGGTCCACGGAGCCTGCTCGAAGTTGTCCGTTGCGGCCCCTGACAGGTTGAAACCGATCAGCGCGACGATCGAGCCGGCGACGACCGGCGGCATGAGCGACTGGATCCAGCCGGTCCCCGTCCACATGACGATGACACCGATCAGCGCGAGCATGACGCCGCACGCCAGCACCCCGAACAGCGCGGCGCCGATGTCGTCCCCGCCCCCCTTGGCCGCCGCGATCGGCGCGAGGAAGGCGAACGACGAGCCGAGATAGCTCGGCAGCCGGTTGCCGGTCAGGATCAGGAAGAGCAGCGTCCCCACGCCGGAGAAGAAGATCGTCGTCGACGGCGGGAAGCCGGTCAGGATCGGCACCAGGAACGTCGCGCCGAACATCGCGACGACGTGCTGGGCGCCGAAGCCGATCGTCCGCGGCCAGCTCAGCCGCTCACCCGGGGCGACGATCTCCCCGTCCGTGATCGTCCGACCGTCACCGTGCAGGGTCCAGGGCAGAGGCATGAGGTGTCCTTCTCATCGTCGCAAGGGCGCTGCGTCGCGTCCGAACGCAAAGATTATCCGCCGGACGTGGCGTCCTCGGCGAGCGGGTCGAGCGGGGCGGAGATGGATCGCGAGTCGAGCCAGCCGTCCGGAACCGAGACCTTCTTGGGCGTGCCTTGGCGCCCGCGAGGCGTCCCGAGCTCGCCGACCGGGTAGGGCTCGTCCGGGTCGAGCCGTCCCAGCAGGTCGTCGAGGTCGGCGAACGACGACACCATGCCGAGGCGGCTGCGGACGTCCTTGCCGGCGGAGAAGCCCTTGAGGTACCAGGCGATGTGCTTGCGGAACTCGATGCAGCCGCGCTCCTCGCCCATGATGCCCGCGAGCAGCTCGGCGTGGCGACGCATGACCGCCGCGACCTCTCCGAGACGCGGCAGGCCGACGACGGTCTCGCCCGCGAACGCCGCGGCGAGATCGCGGAACAGCCACGGTCGGCCCAGGCAGCCGCGACCGACGACCACGCCGTCGCAGCCGGTCTCCTCGACCATGCGGATCGCGTCGGCGGCCTCCCAGATGTCGCCGTTGCCGAGCACCGGGATGCCGACCGACGACTTCAGCTCGGCGATCGACTCCCAGTCCGCGCGGCCCGAGTAGTGCTGCACCGCGGTGCGCCCGTGCAGCGCGATCGCGGCACAGCCGGTGTCCTCGGCGATGCGACCCGCGTCGAGGTACGTCAGGTGGTCCTCGTCGATGCCCTTGCGGGTCTTCATCGTCACGGGGACGCCGTACGGTGCGGCCGCGGCGACCGCCTTGGTGAGGATCTCGCCGAGCAGCACGTCCTTCCACGGCAGGGCCGCTCCCCCGCCCTTGCGGGTCACCTTGGGGACGGGGCAGCCGAAGTTGAGGTCGACGTGGTCGACGCCGTGGTCGTCGCACAGGATCTGCACCGCACGTCCGATCGTCTCGGGGTCGACGCCGTACAGCTGCACCGAGCGGAAGGTCTCGTTGGGTGCGAACGTGAGCATCGCGAGGCTGGTCTTGTCGCCCTGGACGAGCCCGCGCGACGTGATCATCTCGCAGACGTACAGACCTGCGCCCTGCTCCGCACAGAGCTGGCGGAACGCCGCGTTGGTGACGCCGGCCATCGGGGCGAGCACCACCGGCGTGGCGACCTCGAGGTCACCCAGCCGCAGCGTGCGGGGCATCGTGGCGATCGACATGCCTCCATTGTCGCCCACGAACGAACGCCTCCGGCACCCGTGCTGCCGGGACGCTCAGGGTCGCCAGGTGATGGCGTCCTTGGCCGCACCGGTCTGCAGGTCGACCGAGACCAGCGAGCGCCCCTTCGGGACGAGGTAGACCAGGCACAGCCGCGCCGACGCGCCGGGCAGGAAGCTCTTGGGCAGCGTCGAGCGCGGGCACGGCTTGAACGTCCCGACGATGTCGTTGGCCGGGAGCTGGGTGTTGCTGTCGTCGCGGACGAAGAGCGGAAGCGCAGCACCGCCGAGACCGGCCGGCCCGTCGTTCGTGACCTTGACCGTGACGTAGTAGGGCGTGGACCGCCGGGTCTCCGCGTCGAGGGAGAAGAACCGGAAGTCCTTGATCGAGCCCTTCTTGACCTTCAGCACCCGGACCGTGACGGCGCTCGCGGCGCGGTCACCGACCTGGTGCACCACCGTCGCGGGCTTCCCCTCGTCGAGCCTGGTGCCGCCCGATGTCAGCTTGACGCCCGGCGGCACGTCGAACCCCGCCGGGGCGGTGGTCTCCTTCGACGCCTTCGGCTTGTCCTCGGAGCCCGAGGAGCAGCCGCCGAGCACCAGCGCGGCGGCCGCCGCGACAGCTGCGATCCTTCGTGTCCTCACGCGCCGATTGTGCGGCACGAGAGGTTCAGCAGCCCGGCAGGCGCGCCGCGAGCCACGAGGTCACCTGGTCGAGCGCGATGCGCTCCTGCTGCATCGTGTCGCGATCGCGGATCGTCACGGCCTGGTCGTCCAGGGTGTCGAAGTCGACCGTGATGCAGTACGGCGTGCCGATCTCGTCCTGGCGGCGGTAGCGCTTGCCGATCGCCTGGGCGTCGTCGAACTCGACGTTCCAGAACCCCCGCAGCTCGGCGGCCAGCGCGCGCGCCTTGGGCGACAGCTCCTCGTTGCGCGACAGCGGGAGCACCGCGGCCTTGACCGGGGCGAGGCGCTTGTCGAGCTTCAGCACGGTCCGCTTGTCGGTGCCACCCTTCGCGTTGGGCACCTCCTCGTCGACGTACGCGTCGATGAGGAAGGCCATCATCGAGCGGTTGACGCCCGCCGCCGGCTCGATGACGTACGGCGTCCAGCGCTCGTTGGTCGCCTGGTCGAAGTACTGCAGGTCCTTGCCCGAGTGCTCGGCGTGGGTCTTGAGGTCGAAGTCCGTGCGGTTCGCGATGCCCTCGAGCTCACCCCAGGTGGAGCCGGCGAACTCGAAGCGGTACTCGATGTCGACGGTCCGCTTGGAGTAGTGCGAGAGCTTCTCGGCGGGGTGCTCGAAGAAGCGCAGGTTCTCCGGGTTGATGCCGAGTCCGGTGTACCAGTCCATCCGGATCTTCATCCAGGTCTCCTGCCACTCCTCGTCCGTGCCCGGCTCGACGAAGAACTCCATCTCCATCTGCTCGAACTCGCGGGTGCGGAAGATGAAGTTGCCCGGCGTGATCTCGTTGCGGAAGCTCTTGCCGATCTGGCCGATGCCGAACGGGGGCTTCTTGCGCGCGGTCGTCATGACCTGCAGGAAGTTGATGAAGATGCCCTGGGCGGTCTCGGGGCGCAGGTAGTGCAGGCCCTCCTCGGACTCGACCGGGCCGAGGAACGTCTTGAGCAGGCCGTTGAACATCCGCGGCTCTGTCCACTCGCCGCGGGTGCCGCAGTTCGCGCACACGATGAGGGTCATGTCGACCGAGTCGGGGTCGTCGATGCCCTTCTTCTCGGCGTACGCCTCCTGCAGGTGGTCCTGGCGGTAGCGCTTGTGGCACTTGCGGCACTCGACCAGCGGGTCGACGAACGCCGACAGGTGACCGGACGCCTTCCAGACATCGGTCGGCAGGATGACCGAGGAGTCGAGGCCCACGACGTCGTCGCGGCCCTGCACCATCGAGCGCCACCACTGGCGCTTGATGTTGTCCTTGAGCTCGACGCCGAGCGGTCCGTAGTCCCACGCCGACTTGGTGCCGCCGTAGATCTCGCCGCACTGGTAGACGAATCCCCTGCGCTTGCTGAGGCTGATGACGTTGTCGACTGTGGATGCCATGAGGGGATGTTCCAATCCGGCTGGGTGTCGGCGGGCCTGTGCACGACATCGTGATGACGTACGCCCGAGGGTGGCCTCAAGCCTAGCGGCGGGTGTCCCCCGTCCCCTCGGCGCGGTACGCACCGCCGGCGCAGATTTGACAATGATTCTCACTCTGGTTGAAAATCATTCTCATGAACAAGTCCCGCCTCCTGCTCGCCACGGTCCCTCTCCTCGCGGTGCTCACCGCGTGTGGCGGGGGCGCGCAGGATGACGGCCGGGCGTCCGTCGTCGCCTCGTCCTATCCCTTCGCCTTCGTCGCCGAGCGGGTCGGCGGATCGGCCGTCGACGTCACCAACCTGACCGCGCCGGGCACCGAGCCGCACGATCTGGAGCTCAAGCCCAAGCAGGTCGCGTCCGTGCAGGACGCCGATCTCGTCATCTACCAAGAAGACTTCCAGGCCGCGGTCGACCAGGCCGTCGACCAGGCCGGCCGGTCCGACGACGACACGATCGACGTCGCGTCGCTGGTCGAGCTGCTGCCGAACCCGTCGGAGGAGGAGGGCGAGCACCACGCGGACGACGGCCACGACCACGGCGACACCGATCCGCACACCTGGCTGGATCCCCGGACCATGAGCGCCCTGGCCGAGGCCGTGTCGACCGAGCTGTCCAGGATCGATCCCGAGCACGCCGCCGACTACCAGGCCAACGCCGACCGGCTCGTCGACGAGCTCACCGCGCTGGACGAGGACTTCACGGCAGGCCTCCGTGCCTGCCGCACCCGCACGATCGTCACGAGCCACGCCGCCTTCCAGTACCTCGCGGCGCGCTACGACCTCAAGCAGGTCGCGATCGCCGGGCTCGACCCGAGCAACGAGCCCTCTCCGTCCCAGCTGGGCGACATCTCACGGCTCGTCCGCGCCCAGAAGATCACCACGATCTTCACCGAGGAGCTCGTCAGCCCCGCGATCGCCGACACCATCGCGAAGGAGACCGGAGCCACCACCGCTACGCTCGATCCCATCGAAGGCCTGTCCGACCAGACCAAGGACGAGACCTACCTGACGCTCATGCGCCGCAACCTCGACACCCTGAAGAAGGCGAACTCGTGCCAGTGAGCCAAGCCCCACCACTGGTCGTCAGGGGGGTCGGCGTCGCCCTCGACGGCCGTCCCGTCCTGCGTCATGTCGACCTCGAGGTCGCTGCCGGCGAGTTCGTCGCGCTGCTGGGCTCCAACGGCTCGGGCAAGTCGACGCTGGTCCGCGCCGCGGTCGGGCTCGTCCCGATCAGCTCCGGCTCGATCGAGCTGTTCGGCACCCCGCTCGACCGCTTCCGCGACCGTCAGCGTCTCGGCTACGTCCCGCAGCGCACCCGCGCCGTCTCCGGTGTCCCGGCCACGGTCCGTGAGGTCGTGATGAGCGGACGCCTGGCGCGCCGCCGGTTCTTCGGCTGGCGCACCGCGGCCGATGTCGCCGCGGTCGACGCAGCCATCGACCGTGTGGGCCTCTCGGACCGCAGCCGGTCCTCGGTCAGCGAGATGTCCGGCGGCCAGCAGCAGCGCGCCCTGATCGCCCGTGCGCTGGCGTCCGAGGCCGAGCTGCTGATCATGGACGAGCCGACCGCCGGCGTCGACCACGACAACCAGGAGTCACTGGCCGAGCTGCTCGGCAGCCTGGTGCAGGACGGGACGTCTGTGCTGCTGGTCGCGCACGAGCTCGGCCCGCTGCGTCCGCTGATCGACCGGGCGATCGTGCTGCACGACGGCGAGATCGAGTACTCCGGACCCTGCGACGCGATCCGTGACGAGCAGCTCACCCACGTGCACCGCCACGGCGGCCAGCCCGACCATCCCGACGGCTTCAGCCCGAATCCGGTGGGCGCATGATCGAGCTGCTGGACTACGAGTTCATGCGGCGCGCCCTCGTGGCCGCCGTGTTCACCGGCCTGGCCGCGCCTGCGATCGGCACCTTCCTGGTGCAGCGCCGGCTGGCCCTGCTCGGCGACGGTCTCGGGCACGTCGCCCTGACCGGCGTCGCCCTGGGTCTGTTGACCGGCATCGCTCCCACCGTGACGGCTGTCGTCGTCGCGGCGCTGGGGGCCGTCGTGATCGAGCTGCTGCGGATGTACGGACGTACCAGCGCCGACGTCGCCCTCGCGATGCTGTTCTACGGCGGCATCGCGGGCGGAGTGCTGCTGACGAACCTGGCCGACGAGAGCGCCAACTCCCTCAACGGCTATCTGTTCGGCGCCATCACGACAGTCTCCAACGGCGATCTCGTGCTGGTCGGCGTGCTGGGGCTGCTGGTCGTCGTCCTGTCACTCGGCCTCTCGCCGCAGCTGTTCGCCGTCTGCCAGGACGAGGAGCACGCCAAGGTCAGCGGCGTGCCCGTCCGGCTCTACAGCATCCTTATCGCGGTCCTCGCCGCCGTGACGATCACCGTCGCGATGCGCACCGTCGGCCTGCTGCTGGTGTCGGCGCTGATGGTCGTCCCGGTCGCGGCGTCCCAGCAGCTCACCCGCAGCTTCCGCACGACGCACCTGGCGGCCATGGCGATCGGCCTCGTCGCGGCGGTCGGCGGCCTCGTCACGAGCTACGAGATCAACACGCAGCCCGGGCCGACGATCGTCATGATCGCGCTGGCGATCTTCGTCATCGCCTCGCTCACGGCGATGGTCGTGAGCCGAGGACGAGCGCGCCGCCACCGGATAGGTTCTCTCTGAGGAGAAGTCATGGTCGAAGCACCCCGCAACACCCGGCAGCGTCGTGCCGTCGTCGCGATCCTGGAGGATCTCGACGGCTTCGCCAGCGCGCAGGAGATCCACGACATCCTCAAGCAGCGCGGTGAGTCCGTCGGTCTCTCGACGGTCTACCGCAGCCTGCAGGTCCTGGCCGAGGCCGCCGAGGTCGACGCCCTGCGCAACGACGACGGCGAGGTGCTCTACCGCCAGTGCAGCGCAGGCCACCACCACCACCTGGTCTGCCGCTCGTGCGGGCGCACGGTGGAGGTCGAGGGGCCGACCGTCGAGCGCTGGGCCGACAAGATCGCCGGCGAGAACGGCTTCCGCGACGTCGCCCACACCCTCGAGATCTTCGGCACCTGCTCGAACTGCCCCTAGCCGGCAGCCGAGGCGTCAGCCGGCCTTGACCTCGATCGATTGCGCCATCTGGTGCAGCTCGTCGATGCGCTCGGGAGGAACGTCCGCGAGCGGGGCGCTGGCGCTGAGCAGGGCCCCGTTGACCACCCCCCCGGGGAACGATCCGAAGAGCGTGAGAATGCTGAGCTCCTCGCCGTCGTCGACCACGGCGAGCCAGTCCCGGCCACCCAGTCGGACCTCATACATCGCTGCGCCGCGGCCCTTCGCACTTTCCTCGGCCTGCTCCCTCGGGGACGTGCCGATGCCTGTGACGACCCGGATCTCGTACTGCACCCCGCCGGTCTCGATCGAGCTCGATGTCTCGTCCGCCTTGCCTGCCGCGTAGGACGCCGGAAACCGCCACACGATCGGCGAGTCCCCGCCGAACCTGAAGGTGTGGCTGGTCCGCTCGGCGGCAAGCAGATCTTCGCCCACGTTCGAGGTGTCATACGGATACCCCTCCTCGGCCGCCGTCGTCGCAGCCGCCTGGGGCTTGTCATCGGCTTCGGAGCCGCTGCACGACGCGAGCGACACGCTCAGCGCTGCAGCCACGACACTCATCACCCCGCGCCGGGCCCACCCAGCTCGCCCAGTCATCTCGAGCTGCCGGCCTCGATCTGGATCGACTGAGCCATCTGGTGCAGCTCGTCGATGCGCTCGGGCGGGACGTCCGCGAGCGGGACGTCAGCAGTGAGGACGGCCCCGGCGGTGACTCCCCCGGGGAAGCCGGTCAGCAACAGGACCCGGGTGAGCACCTTGCCGTCGTCTACGACAGCCACCCAGTCCCGGCCGCCGAGACTGACCTCTTGGACGATCTCCGTGCCCTTGTCCAGCCGTGTGGCGTACTCCTCGGCCTTCTTGCGGGGGGTGCTGCCGGTGCTCGCCACCGCCAGGAGCCCGAACGTCACCCCGTCCACCTCTGTCGTGGTCGAGGTCTCGTCCGTCGTCCCGTTCGCATAGAACGCGGGGAACCGCCACGACGCCGGCGCGTTACCCCCGAAGGACGAGCTGGAACGCTTCTCGACGAGCAGGTCGTCGCCCACGTCCGAGGTGTCATACGGATAGCCCTCCTCTGCGGCGGTCTTCGAAGCGCCGGCAGCGGGCTTCTGCTCCTTCTCCGAATCGCTGCACGACGCGAGGGACACGGTCAGAACCGCCGCCACCACGCCGCCCGCCAGACGGGTCCAGGTCGAGAGTCCGGTCATCATTTCTCCTCCAGGGTCGCGAGCGACGGGCGCACGCACCTGGTGCTCGCGCTGGTCATGGCGACACTTCCTTCGAACGTCGCACCTTGCCGAGATTGCCCTCACCACACGTTGCCTCCGCGTTGCCGCGGAGCACGTGGCGGGCGGGATCGTCGGGATCGAAGCACACCGTCTTGTCCGACAGCCCTGACAGCGGCCGCCAGATCGGGCCCGAGCTCTCGAACCATCGACCCCCTGCCCTGTAGCGGTACTCGACGTTGGCTCCCTCGACGGTGCTGCGACCGGCCCCGCCGCTGCTGCTGGTGCGTGTCTCGGGCTCGTACTCCGTGAACTCGACCTGGCTCGTCGACTGCGTCAGCGGCTCGTTCTTCGAGCTGCCCGTTCGCTCCACGGCGATGGCGATCCCGATCATCACCCCCACGCCGATCACGGCGAACGCCAGGACCAACAAGCAACCTTTCACGCCGGGCGTTCCCACGGGTGGACCTGGATCGCCCCCAGAACCTGTTCGAGGGTCGCCCGGCCGGCCTCCGTGTCGAGAACTGCGATCTCGACACGATGCATCCAGGTTCCGTCGGTGCTCGTGACGAGCGCGATGCGCGCCTCGCGTCCGCCGAGCACCGCGGTGACGACGGCAGCGCTCGAACCCAGCGCGCCGTCGACCGCGAGCTCGACCGGGCGCCGTACCTCGACGATCTCGTCCACCCGGTCCGACAGCTCGTCGAGCGCCGGACCCAGCGCGCGCTCGGGACCGCGCGGAGTGCCGAGGCGAGTCTCGCGGACGCCGACGAGCAGGCTCAGCAGCGGCTC
Organism: Aeromicrobium sp. S22; assembly: GCF_009661045.1. Classification (NCBI taxonomy): domain Bacteria; kingdom Bacillati; phylum Actinomycetota; class Actinomycetes; order Propionibacteriales; family Nocardioidaceae; genus Aeromicrobium; species Aeromicrobium sp. S22. Next base: position 1,342,588 of record NZ_WJWV01000001.1, on the reverse strand, counting down.
ACCCGTGCCCTGCCAGTGCCACAGGTGACCCAACGGGGCCTCGACCTGTCGCGGCCGCACCCCAGCGGGAACGGGAAGGCTGACCGGACCGAGAAGCACGCGGGCCAGGTCGATCGCCTCCGCCCCCGTCATCGCCGCGCCGCCTCAGGATCGATGTCGACCCAATAGCCCTGGCCGCCCTCCCGGACCCAGATCCGGTTGGCCAGCTCACCTTCGGCTCCGTACTCCACCTCGAGCTCGGCGACCTTGATGTCCACCTCGTGCTCCTCGCTGGCGTAGGTCTCGAGCGTGGTCGAGCGGACCACGACGTCGGCGTCGCTGTACGCGATGTCGACCGCTCGATCGACATCACCTGATGCTATGGCCGACTTGAACTCGTCGAACTTCGGGTTGTCCTCGTCCATCGTCAGGCGGACATCGACCGCCTGCCCGGTCGAGGTGCTCGCGGGAAGGTTGACGTCGAGCTTGTCGTTCGCGAGAGCGCCGCTGATGCGACCCTCCAGCACCGCCGAGGACATGCCGTCCCCGTCGAACTTGATGTCACCGGACAAGGAGGCCGAGCCTGAGAGGCCGGAGTCCTGGCCGCCGAGGCTCGCGTCGGCCGACGCCGCGATGGTGATGCCGTACTGCTCGGAGACCCAGTCGTAATAGCCGTCCATCCGGCCCTCGGCCTCGCCCTGCGCCACGGCGGTGTCGAACTCGGTGCCGACCTTTCCGTACACGCCCGTCCGGAAGCTCGTGATGTCCTGGTCCATGACGTAGTTGGCGACGTTCGAGGCCACTGCGCCCGGGACGTTGCCCATGTCGGTCAGGCCCAGATCGCTGGCGGCGTCGTCCAGCCCGTCGAGGAACGCGTCCGCCTCGGCCTGGTCCTTGAAGGTGAGCTCCAGCGTCGTCGTGCCGCCCGCGGACGCGTCCACCTCGGCACCCGCGACCTCGATCTCTCGACCGAGACCCGCCTCGAGGGTCAGGGCCATCACCACCTTGCCGTCGCCCATTACCTGGTACTGCGCTTCGGCATACCCCTCGATCTCCCACGTCGCGAGCTCGGCCTCGACCCCCAGCCACGCACGGAGGGAGTCGATCACGACGTCCTCGCCGTACTTGGCGGCGATCTCCTCCGGCGTCATGCCGTCCAGACCGGCCGGCAGCTGGTCGCCGGCATCGCCGAGCGACCCGTTGCCTCCGTCGATCGTCCCGTTCGCCGCCGCCGTCATCGCGCGGGCGAGATCGGCGTCCGCCTCCGCCGCCTTCGTCAGCGCGGCCGAGATCTGCGCCGCTACGGCGGTGAGCGTGATCTCCTCCGACATGCGCTCGAAGATCGACTCGTCGTCGTACGTCTTGGGGTCGGTGACCTCACCGCTTGTCGTGTCGACGGTGAACCCGTGCTTGCTCGCGGTGTCCATCGCGCCCTCGAGGTCCTTGCGGGCGGCGGCGATGTCACTGCCCGCCAGGTCGAGCGAGGCTGCGACCTTGGCCACCTCTGCCGTCGCGTCCCGCAGGCGGTCGACGAGCGCAGCGTGCTGCTGCGAGGCCGCGGTGGCGGCATCGCCCTGCCACGACAGGGGCACACGGGAGTCGTCGACCTCGTCCTGCAGGTCGACGAGGTCGCGCCGTGTCCTGTACAACCCGTCGGCGGCGGTGTCGAGCGAGGCTGACTCCCACGTCAGCAGCTCCGCGATGGTCACCATGGCCTGGTCCTCACTGCGCCTGGGCCATGGCCGGGCCACGGTTCGCGACGGAGTTGGCCTGCATCCGCATGGACGCGTCGTGGTCGGCGCGCGTGTAGGACGAGGCGCTGTTGGTCCGCGCGGTCGCGTGCGATGCGGCGTCGGTCGCCCACGTGGTGAACCGCTCGGTCCAAGCGGTCGACAACGTGGTGGCAGCGGCAGCACTGGCACTCCCGGGCAGCGCCGTGCTCACACTGCTCAGGCCGGCCGTGGGATCGGCCGCCTTGACCGTGTCGGCCGCACCGGTCATGCCGGTTGCGGACGCCGTGATGTCAGCCACCACCGCCTCGAACGTGAACATCGTCATCGCGTGCCTCCCCAACAGGAACGGTCTGTCGCAGACAGATTGCCACATCCTGCCGCCGCCTGCGAAGCGCGGGCCCGAGACCGCGCAGGGGCGATCACGAGCCGCCGCCGTCGCCCCCGCCACTCCCGAGGTCGCCGGACAGGTGGTCGGCCGGCCGGGACATCGTGCCGCTGCCGTCGTCGTAGTAGCTGCCGTCCGGTCCCGTCATGAGCAGCTGCCAGAACCCCGGTCGCGGCATGTCCTGCGCGGCCAGGTCCTCGCGGGTGATCTCCACGAGCGCGTCACCGGCCACTGCGCGCAGCAGGACGTACGGCTCGAACATCGATCCCCCGTTGACGACCAGCGACACGAGCTGCGCCTCGGACGCCCGCTGCACCGCGTCCGGGACGATCGCGGCCTTCACCGGGGCGACGGCTCGTCGCACACCCGCCCCGACGTACGCGGCTCGCAGCAGATAGCCGCACAGGATTCCGCCCAGGACGCCGTAGATCACCGCGGACTCGCGCAGGATGCCGGTCGTGAACACCCAGCCCGTCGAGACCAGCACGATGCTGATCGCGAGCGCGGACACCCAGGTGACCTTCTTCGCGCGGCCCAGCACGCGGGTCACGGTCTCCCTCGTGCGGTCCCACTCCCACCGGGAGACGCTGCTCACCACTTCTGGACCGTCCATGAGCTCTCCTCGCCGTCCGGGCCATCATGTCGGTTCCGGTCCGACGCCGCAGGGGATTGCTCGTCGCCACCTCCTAGGCTCATCCCATGAGCATCCGCATCGTGACCGGCGACCAGATGACCGCACAGGACGTCTACGACATCTGGAAGATCCGCGACGCGGTGTTCTCGGTCGAGCAGCAGTGCGACGAGGAGGACGTCGACGACCGCGACCTGCTGCCGACGATGACGCACCTGTGGCTCGCCGACGACAAGGGGCCCACGAGCTATCTGCGCTCGTACGTCGAGGACGGCGTGCGACACATCGGCCGGGTGTGCACCCGCAAGGACCAGCGCGGCAAGGGTCTGTCGGGCTCGCTGATGCAGGAGTGCCACCGGCTCTGGGGCGACGAGCCCATCGAGCTCAACGCCCAGGCGTACCTCGAGCAGTGGTACGGGCGCTACGGATACGTGCGGACGGGCGACAACTTCATGGAGGCCGGCATCGAGCACGTCCCGATGCGCCGCACTCCCCCGGCCGCGGACTAGCCCGGATCGGTCACGGCGTTGATCGCCTCGGCGACGTCGCCGTTCACGACCGTCGCGTAGTCGTCCACCGCGTCGATCGCGGTCTGGAACTGCTCGGCGTACGTGAACGAGAAGCCCCGGTTGGCCTCGACGCTGTCGGCCAGGGCGGTGGCCTGGTCGATCACGTACTGCACGGCTCCCCGGACCGTGGCCGCCAGCCTCTGCTGCCCCTGCGGCACGCGGACGGAGTCGAGCTCCGCCCTGGCCCGCGCGAAGGCCGGTATGAGGCGGGCGCGGACGGCCGCGCTGTCGCTGAGGACACCGGTGCCGACGTAGTCGCTGGCCCGCATCCCGAGGACCTTGCGCGCAGTCTCGATGTACGCGAGCGCGACGTCCGCGCGTCGGAGCGTCCGGTCGAGCCGACGGTACGGCTGCAGGAGCGCCTGCTGGGTGGCAACGGCCTCCTGCCAGACCTCCGAGCGCTCGGTCCCGTACGAGGGCGCGTCACCCAGCTCCGGGGGGTCCGCGACGGCCTTGCGCAGCACCCGGCGCAGGTCGCCCGGATCGGCCTGCCGTACGCCGCGCACCTCCCGGCCGACCTCGGAGCGGAAGGTGCTCACGTCGGCCAGGTACTGCGTGGCCACGTCGTCGGCCTCGACGACCTGGGCGTTCTGGCGCTGAGCCTGCACCACGACGAGGAGACCCACGAGCACCCCGAGGGCGAGCGTGACGAGCACGGGCAGGAAGATCGTCAGCCTCCGACCACGTGCGCTCATCCGTCCACCGTCGCAGCGCCGGGGCGTCCCCGCAACGCCGGATCAGTCGTTGATGCGTGGACGCACGCCGTGCAGGCGCAGGCCGTACGTGAGCGCGTCGACGAGCGCCTCCCACGACGCCTCGATGATGTTGGCCCCGACGCCGACCGTGACCCAGACGTCCTTGCCGTCGGTGGTCTCGATGAGCGTGCGGGTGATCGCGTCGGTGCCGTGCCCCTGGTCGAGGATGCGGACCCGGTAGTCGGTCAGGTGGAAGCGCGCGACGTCGGGATAGACCTGCTCGATGGCCTGGCGCAGCGCGTGGTCCAAGGCGTTGACCGGTCCGTTGCCCTCGCCGATCACCGCGAGGCGTACTCCACCGGCGACGAGCTTGACCGTGGCCTCCGCGACGGCCGCGTCACCGCGCCGCGACTCCGCCTGCACGCGCCACGACTCGACGTCGAAGAACGAGGGACGCACCCCGTCCATCTCCTCGGCCAGCAGCAGCTCGAACGAGGCGTCGGCCGCCTCGAACGTGTAGCCGGCCCGCTCCATGGCCTTGACCCGGTCGGTGACCCGGCCGAGCCGCTCGGGGTCGCCCGCCAGGTCGTAGCCCAGCTCCTTGCCCTTGAGCTCGATCGTCGCGCGCCCGGCCATCTCCGAGACCAGCAGCCGCATGTCGTTGCCGACGAGCGCGGGGTCGATGTGCTGGTAGAGATCGGGGTCCACCCGGATCGCGCTCGCGTGCAGGCCGGCCTTGTGCGCGAAGGACGAGACCCCCGTGTAGGGCTGGCGTGCGTGCGGCGGGTAGTTGGTGATCTCGGAGATCGCGTGCGAGATGCGCGTCGACTCGGCCAGGCTGCCCTCGGGCAGGACCGTCATGCCGAGCTTGAGCTCGAGGTTGGCCACGCAGGTCACGAGGTCGGCGTTGCCGGTCCGCTCGCCGTAGCCGTTGATGCACCCCTGCAGGTGGGTCGCGCCGGCCTGGACGGCCGCCATCGAGTTGGCGACCGCGCACCCGGTGTCGTTGTGGGCGTGGATCCCGAGGCGTACGCCCGTGGTCGCGACGTCCGCGACGATCTCGCTGACCCAGTGCGGCAGCATCCCGCCGTTCGTGTCGCACAGCACCGCGACCTCGGCTCCCGCCTCGCCCGCCGCGCGCACGACCTCCAGGGCGTAGTCGCGATTGGCCCGGTAGCCGTCGAAGAAGTGCTCCATGTCGACGAACACGCGTTGTCCCCCCTCGCGGAGGTAGGTCACGGTGTCGCGCACCATCGCGAGGTTCTCCTCGAGCGTCGTGCGCAGCGCCTCGGTCACGTGCCGGTCGTGGCTCTTGGCGACCACCGTGACCACGGACGCGCCGGACTCGCGCAGGGCCTGGAGCAGGGGGTCCTGCGACGCCTCGACGCCGGCCCGACGGGTCGCGCCGAACGCGGCCAGCGTCGCGTTCTTGAGCTCGAGCTCCTTGGCGGCCAGCGCGAAGAACTCGGTGTCCTTGGGGTTCGAGCCCGGCCACCCGCCCTCGATGTAACCGACACCCAGGTCGTCGAGATGACGAGCGATGTGGAGCTTGTCCTGCACGGAGAGGTTGAGCCCCTCCTGCTGCGCACCGTCGCGCATCGTCGTGTCGTACACGTGGAAGTCGCTCGCCTGCTGGTGTCCTGCGCTCACTGCTTCGTCCTTCGTCCGGTCACCGTCTCGATGGGCGACACCGTCTACATACAAAAAACTGCCCCCCAGTAGATGGGAGGCAGCGCGTCGGGCTGGAGGTTCAGTGCCCGGCGCGCCTGTCGATAATGATCGAGATGCTCTGCATGCGGGCCAGTCTAGACTGAGCGACCTATGACCGCCAGACCCGTTCCCCTCACGGTCGATCCGAGCGTCATGTACGCCGTCGTGACCGCCTCCCCGCTCGAGTCCGAGGACCTGATCCCCCCGCCCTCTCCCGAGCTGCTGCGTCGCTACGGGACGTCCGAACCCGCGTTGGAACGGCTGAGCTCGCGCCGCCACCAGCTGCTCCTCATGCGCAGCTGCCGCGTCGAGGACGCTGCCGCGACGCAGCGCGACGTACGCGTCGAGGCCCTCCGCCTGGCCGAGGAGCACGACGGAGTCGTCATCGACCTCGCGATCCCTCGCGTGGTCGAGGAGCGAGCCGACGAAGTGTCCCTCGCGCACGCGACCCAGTGGTACGTCGCGGACTACGCCCACCTCGACGCGGGTGAGCTGCGCACCGTCGGTCTCGCTTCGTTCGGACTGCCCGAGATCCACCTGAGCGGTGTCTCCCGTCAGCAGCATGCGATGTTCAGCGCGGTCCTGGCCGGCCTCGTCCACCGGCTCATCGCGGAGTGGCCGGCCAACGACCCGGTGGGCGACGCCACCGTGACCCTGCGCGACATCGCGTACGGTCTCGGCGACCCGTCGGCCGCCGAGACCCCGAAGGATCGTGCTGTGGGCGTCCGGATCGACTACGACCCGGACGAGAACGTTCTTCTCGTCCGGGTCGTCGACGACCCCGCCACGGCCCTGTTCGCTCCGTGAGCCGGCGGGGCTCAGCTCACCGCTCGCGTGCCCGCGGGCCGAGATTGGCCAGGGTCTCGGGACGCAGGATGGCCTCGAGCTCGGCGGGCGGCAGGAGCCCGTGCTCCAGCACGAGCTCGGCGACGCCCCGCCCGGTCGCGAGCGCCTCCTTGGCCACCTCGGTCGCGGCGGCGTAGCCGATGTAGGGGTTGAGCGCGGTGACGAGACCGATCGAGTTCTCGACCTCGGCCCGCAGCAGCTCGGCGTTCGCGGTGATGCCGTCGACGCAACGGGTCGCGAGCACCAGCACGGCCTCGCGCAGGCGGGAGATCCCGGCCGACAGCGAGTAGCAGATCACCGGCTCGAACGCGTTGAGCTGCAGCTGGCCCGCCTCGGCCGCCATCGTCACCGTCACGTCGTGGCCGATCATCTGGAACGCGACCTGGTTGACCACCTCGGGGATGACGGGATTCACCTTGCCCGGCATGATGCTCGACCCCGCCTGCACCGCGGGCAGGTTGATCTCGTTGAGCCCTGCGCGGGGGCCCGAGGACAGCAGCCGCAGGTCGTTGCAGATCTTCGAGAGCTTGACCGCGACCCGCTTGAGCGTGCCGGACAGCTGCACGAACGCGCCGCAGTCCTGCGTCGCCTCGATGAGGTCGACCGCGCTCTCCAGCGGCAGACCCGTCAGCCTGGCCAGGTGGCCGCACGCGGACGCGACGTAGCCCGCCGGGGCGTTCAGCATCGTCCCGATCGCCGTTGCCCCGAGGTTGATCTCGTGCAGCAGCAGGACGGCCTCGCTGAGCCGCGCGCGGTCCTCGGCGATCATCAGTGAGTACGTGCGGAACTCCTGACCGAGGGTCATCGGCACGGCGTCCTGCAGCTGGGTGCGCCCCATCTTGAGGACGTCGTGGAACTCGTCGGCCTTGCGGGCGAACGAGTCCTCGAGCACCTGCATCGCGGCCAGCAGGTCGTGCGTGGCCAGGATGACGGCGATCTTGACCGCGGTCGGATAGACGTCGTTGGTCGACTGGCTGAGGTTGACGTGCTCGTTGGGGTGCAGGACGTCGTACTCGCCCTTCTTGTGCCCCATGAGCTCGAGCGCCCGGTTGGCGATGACCTCGTTGGCGTTCATGTTGGTCGAGGTGCCGGCGCCGCCCTGGATGACGTCGACCACGAACTGGTCTCTCAGCGCTCCCCCGCGGATCTCCTCGCACGCGTCGCGGATCGCCGCGTGACGCTCGTCGTCGAGCAGCCCGAGATCGTGGTTGGCGGCGGCTGCGGCCTGCTTGACGCCGGCCAGGGCCTCCACGAGGTACGGGCTCGTGCCGATCGGGATGCCGGTGATGGGGAAGTTCTCGAGAGCGCGGAGTGTGTGCACTCCCCAATAGGCCTCGAGAGGAACCTCACGGTCTCCGATCAGATCATGCTCGGAACGTGTGGCGACGGACATGGACTCTCCTTGGTCGTGACGGTGGTCACACCCAGAGTTTCACAGATCCGTCGCCACCGATCCTGGCCCCGGCGACGCGGGACCGATGGCACTGTGCTGAGCAGCGCTCAGGAGCAGATGCGCCGCATCCAGCCGTGGCGGTCCTCGGCGCGGCCGTACTGGACGTCGACCAGCGCGGAGCGGATGTCCGTCGTGACCTTGCCCGGCTCGCCGTCGCCGGAGACGACCTCGCCGCCCTCCCACTTCAGCGACGCGACCGGGGTGACGACCGCGGCGGTGCCGCACGCGAACACCTCGGAGATCGTCCCGTCGGCAGCACCTTCGCGCCACTCGTCGATCGACACCCGCCGCTCGACGACCTCGTGGCCGAGGTCGCGCCCGATCTGCATGATCGAGTCGCGGGTCACTCCCTCGAGGATCGACCCCGACAGCTCGGGCGTCACGATCGAGCCGTCGGAGTGGACGAAGTACAGGTTCATCCCGCCCAGCTCCTCGATCCACTTCTGCTCGGTCGAGTCGAGGAAGGCAACCTGCGCACAGCCGTGGGCGGCGGCCTCCTGCTGCGGCAGCAGGGACGCGGCGTAGTTGCCGCCGCACTTGGCCGCCCCGGTGCCTCCCCTGCCTGCACGGGAGTACTCCGACGAGAGCCAGATCGAGACCGCCTGCACGCCGCCGGAGAAGTACGCACCCGCGGGAGAGGCGATGACCGAGTAGGTCACGTGCTGGCTCGGACGGACGCCGAGGAAGACCTCGGACGCGAACATGAAGGGACGCAGGTACAGGCTCTTCTCGCCCCCGGCCGGGATCCAGTCACGGTCGGCGTCGACCAGGGCCTCGATCGAGCCGAGGAACCAGTCGATCGGCAGCTCCGGCAGCGCGAGGCGGTGCGCCGACCGCTGCATGCGGGCGGCGTTCGCCTCGGGACGGAACAGCCAGACCGAGCCGTCCTCGTGGACGTACGCCTTGAGGCCCTCGAAGATCTCCTGCGCGTAGTGCAGGACCGCGGTCGCGGGGTCGATCTGGAGCGGGCCGTACGGGACGACGCGCGCGTCCGCCCAGCCCGTGTCGGGCGTCCACTCGGCCAGGAACATGTGGTCGGTGAAGTGATTGCCGAAGCCCGGGTCGGCCAGGATCGCGGCCCGGTCCTCGCCGGATCGTGCCGCGTCGTTCCGGGTGAATGTCGCGGCAAACGGGGTGGTGTTCATGGTGCTCACGGTACAACTCTCTTGTCGTCGAAGGGCAGTGGTCGTCAGCCGACCGGTACGCCCTCGGCCGCGCCCAGATCCGTGACGCTCTGCGCGATGGCCTCCCCCACCTCCTCGGTGGAACGGGGGGCGAAGCCGCGCGCGGCGATGTCCGCCTCGACGGCGGCCGTGATCTGCGCGGCTGCCTCGGGGACGCCGAGGTGCTCCAGGAGCAGGGCGCCGGAGAGGATGGCCGCGGTCGGGTCGGCCTTGGACTGCCCGGCGATGTCGGGTGCCGAGCCGTGGACGGGCTCGAACATGCTCGGCGTCGTGCGGTCGGGGTTGACGTTGCCGCTCGCCGCCAGACCGATGCCGCCGGTGATCGCGGCCGCAAGGTCGGTCAGGATGTCGCCGAAGAGGTTGTCGGTGACGATCACGTCGAAGCGGGCCGGGTCGGTCACGAGGAAGATCGTGGCCGCGTCGACGTGCAGGTAGTCGACCGTGACGTCGGGGAACTCCGGCGCGACGGCGGCGACCGTACGGCTCCACAGGTGGCCCGCGTGGACGAGGACGTTGTTCTTGTGGACCAGCGTCAGCTTCTTGCGCGGACGTGCCTGGGCGCGGGCGAAGGCGTCACGAACGACCCGCTCGACGCCGTACGCGGTGTTGATGCTGACCTCGGTGGCGAGCTCGTGCGGCGTACCGACGCGGATCGCTCCGCCGTTGCCGACGTACGGCCCCTCGGTGCCCTCGCGGACGACCACGAAGTCGATGTCGCCGGGATCGCCCAGCGGAGTGGCCACGCCCGGGAACAGCTTCGACGGACGCAGGTTGACGTAGTGGTCAAGAGCGAAGCGCAGCTTGAGCAGCAGGCCCCGCTCGAGTACTCCGGACGGCACGCTCGGGTCGCCGATCGCGCCGAGCAGGATCGCGTCGTGGCCGCGGATCTCCTCCAGCACCGAGTCCGGCAGGGTCTCCCCCGTCGCGTGGTAACGGCGCGCGCCGAGGTCGTAGTCGGTGGTGCTGAACGACAGGTCGTGGGTCTTGGAGACGACGTCCAGGACCTTCAGGGCCTGGGAGGTCACCTCGGGTCCGATGCCGTCACCGGCCACGACTGCGAGCGAGAAAGAGCGGGTCATGAGCGTCATCCTATCGGGCGACATCTCAGGATGTGAAACCCGAGTATCAACATTCGGTCAGTTGTCGTCGGGCCGGTCGGACAGCTCGACGTCGTGCTGTGCTGCCTCGTCACGCAGGTGCGCGGGTCCCCACTCCATCAGGTTGCGGTCCATGATCTTCTCCTTGTGTACGAACGGATGACGGCCGGTGCGGGTCCGGCGTAGGTCCGCCGTTCGGCACGCGCCACATGTCCGGAGATCGTCCGGGGAGAGATGTCAGATGTGCGAGTCAGATCATGAATCGCGAACCCTGCGGGCGGAACGGCGGGCCAACGCCGAAACACCGCGGCAGGGTGTGGCCCTAAGAGGCCCTGCCGCGGCAAGCGATGAGTACGAGCTGCTTCCGCATGGTGCTGACACGGTACGCCGCGGGTCCGGGCCGTGTCCGCATCCTGTGCGGGCGTCTCAGTCGCCGAGACGCCGTGGCCACGGTTGAGCGTGGGTCCGTGGAACACTGGATGTGTGAGTGCACCCGCTGAAGTCCCCGACCTCGTCGCGAGCACCCTGGACCTGTCCCGCCAGCGCGGATTCATCACCTCGATCCGCAACGAGACCGGACGCCTCCTCGCCACGCTCGCTGCGTCCCGCACCGGCACGCTCGCCGAGCTCGGCACCGGCTGCGGCGTCGGATCGGCCTGGCTCTCCAGCGGCGCCCCCAAGGGTGCCCGGGTCGTCAGCGCCGAGCTCGACCCCGTCCTCGCCGAGGACGTGCAGAAGATCTTCGCCCGGACCGACAACGTCGACGTGATCGCCGGCGACTGGTCGACGCTCGAGCAGTACGCACCGTTCTCGCTGCTCTTCGTCGACGTGCGGGAGGTCATGGAGAGCATCGACGTGCTCGCCGACCTGATGGAGCCCGGCGGCATGGTCATCCTCGACGACTTCGTCCCGTCGGCGTTCTGGCCGCCCATCGTCGAAGGCCGGGTCGACACCGTCCGCGAGCAGTGGCTGACCGACGAGCGCTTCGCCGCCGTCGAGATGCTCATCGACGTCGACGCCTCCCTCATCATCGCCACCCGTCGCTGACGAGTCACGCACGGACGCCGACGAGTCACGCACGGACGCCGACGAGTCACGCACGGACGCCGAGGAGTCACGTACGGAGGCCGAGGAGTCACTCAGCGTTGCCGCAAAGTGACTCGTCACCGGTCATAGGTGACTCGTCACCGGTCGTACGCGACTCGTCACCGGTCGTACGCGACTCGTCACCGGTCGTGCGCGACTCGTCGGCGGTCGGGGCGGAGGTGAACGGCATGAAGAGCTGGACGAGCGGGCCGATCGTGAGGGCGTACAGGACAGTGCCGACGCCGACCGTCCCGCCGAGGAGGAAGCCCACCGCGAGCACTGTGACCTCGATGACCGTCCGCCACAGCCGCACGCTGCGCCCCGTACGCCTGACAAGACCGAGCCACAGCCCGTCGCGGGGGCCCGGCCCGAGCGCGGCGCCGATGTACAACGCCCCGGCGAACCCGTTGCCGACAATCCCGCCCACGAGCAGCATGGCTCGCAACCACAGCTCGTCCGGCTGGACGATGACTGCGATGCCGAAGTCGGCAGCGAGGCCGATGACGAGCACGTTCAGGACCGTCCCCACACCCGGCAGCTGCCGCAGCGGGATCCACAGCAGCAGGACGAACGCGCCCGTGACGATGACGACCTGACCGAACGTCAGACCGACGTGCTCGGTCACCCCCTCGTGGAAGACGTCCCACGGGTCGAGGCCCAGCGTCGACTCGACCAGCATCGCCATCGTGAATCCGTAGAGGAACAAGCCGACGTTGAGGCGCACGAGCCGCCCGAGCAGGCCGTTCACCGGCGCAGCTCCCGCTCGACCCAGCTGCCGAGCTCTTCGCGGTGGCTGCGGGGCGGCGGGTTGGTGCCGAGGCCGTCTCGCGCGACCAGGCGCACGAGCCGCACGATGGACACCAGGCTCAAAAGCGCCAGGAAGACTAGGAACGCGGTCATGAGTCCAGCGTGAACCCAATTGGCCATGCCTTCCATAGCCAATCGTGAAACAGTGGACCCGTGGCCCTCACCCTCTCCGCCCGGCGCCTCGCCGATCTCCTCGGTCCCCTCGACAACGCCGGCCCGGCATACCGGGAGATCGCCGACCGCCTTCGCCTGCTTGTGGTGGACGGCCGCGTGGGCGACGGCAGCCGCCTGCCGTCCGAGCGCGAGCTCGCCGCCGCCATCGGCGTCAGCCGTACGACCACGACCCGGGTGTACGCCGAGCTGCGCGAGCTCGGCCTCCTGCGCTCACGACAGGGCTCGGGCAGCGTCGTGCAGGTCCCGCTCGCGGCGTCGAGCGTCAGCAGCCTGATCGTCACCCCCGACGACGCCGACACCATCGCCCTCACCTATTCCGCGCCCGCCGGCACCCCCGGCCTGGCTCGCGCGTTCGAGACCGCGGCGACCAGGCTGTCCGGCCTGCTGGCCACGACCGGATACCTGCCGGACGGTCTCCCGGTGCTGCGCGAGATCCTCGCCCAGCGCTACAGCGACGGAGGCCTGCCGACCGATCCCGAGCAGATCATCGTGACGAGCGGGGCCATGGGCGCGATCTCGCTGCTCGCCCGCGTCCTGGTCGACCCGGGCCAGCGCGTCGTCGTCGAGGGCATCAGCTATCCGCACGCCCACGAGTCATTCACCGCGGCAGGCGCGCGCCTGTCCGCCTTGCCGGTCGACCGGTCGCCGTGGGAGCCCGCCGCGATGGCGGAGACGCTGGCAGGGTCGCGGCACCGCGCGGCGTACCTGATCCCGGACTTCCACAATCCCACCGCCGCCGTGATGACGGACGCGGAGCGTGGGGCGTGGGCGCGCGAGCTGCGGCGCCACGACGTCGTCCCGATCATCGACGAGTCGCTGCGTGACATCAACCTCGACGGGGTCGAGATGCCACCGGTCTTCGCGACGTACGACCCGCGGGCGCTCCTCATCGGGTCGTCGTCCAAGGCGTACTGGGGCGGCCTCCGTGTCGGCTGGATCCGCGCACCGCACGCCCTCGTGATGCCTATCGTCCAGGCGCGGATGATGGACGATCTCGGCACGTCCGCCTTCGACCAGCTGGTCCTCGCCGAGCTGCTGACCGAGGGCGGGCAGACCGCCGCCGCGGGTCGAGCGCGCCTGCGTGCGGGGCGCGACCACCTGCTGTCCGAGCTGGCGCGTGAGCTCCCGGACATCGCGGCGCCGTGCCCGGCCGGCGGCCTCAACCTCTGGGCGACCCTCCCGGACCGCATCTCGTCGCGGCTCACCGCCGCGGCGTCCCGGCACGGCTTGCTGCTGACCCCCGGCCCTCGGTTCTTCAGCCGCGTGGGCGCTGCCGGCGAGCGCCACCTCCGCCTTCCGTACACGCAGTCCCACGAGACGCAGACCGAGGCGGTGCGTCGCCTCCGGCGCGCGTACGCGGAGGTCACCGGCTCGACCGAGCCGGCGACCACCCCGAGGCGTACGGGCACGCTCGAGATGATCGCCTGATCCAGGACGAGCTGCGGACGGGAGGCTCGCGTCAGCGAACCGGAGCCTCCCCTCAGCGGACCGGAGGCGCGCGTCAGCGGACCGGAGCCTCCCCTCAGCGGACCGGAGGCTCCCCTCAGCGGACCGGAGGCTCGCGTCAGCGGACGGGAGGCGCGCGTCAGCGGTGGGATGCGAAAGGGCGCCACCGCAGAAGCGGTGACGCCCTCGCGGCGTGGTGCGGGTGACTAGCGAGCGGCCTGGCCGTCGACGTAGTCGGCGTCCTGCTGCTTCCACGAGAAGTGCGAGCGCAGCACCTTGCCCGTGGCCTCGATCGAGTGACCGGCCTCCTTCTCGCGCAGTGCGAGGAACTCCGAGGCGTCGGCGTCCTGGTCGTCGATGAAGCGCTTGGCGAACGTGCCGTCCTGGATGTCGGCGAGCACGGCCTTCATGCGCTCCTTGACCGAGTCGTCGATGATGCGCGGGCCCGAGACGTAGTCGCCGTACTCGGCCGTGTCGGAGATGCTCCAGCGCTGCTTCGCGATGCCGCCCTCCCACATGAGGTCGACGATGAGCTTGAGCTCGTGCAGCACCTCGAAGTACGCGATCTCGGGCTGGTAGCCGGCCTCGGTCAGCGTCTCGAAGCCCGCCTGGACGAGGTGCGACATGCCACCGCACAGCACGGCCTGCTCGCCGAAGAGATCGGTCTCGGTCTCCTCGGTGAAGGTCGTCTTGATGACGCCGGCGCGGGTGCCGCCGATCGCCTTCGCGTACGACAGCGCGAGGTCCCACGCCTTGCCGCTGGCGTCCTGCTCGACCGCGATGATGTCGGGGATGCCGCGCCCGTCGACGAACTCGCGACGAACCGTGTGACCCGGCGCCTTGGGGGCGACCAGCACGACGTCGACGCCCTCGGGGGGCGTGATGTAGCCGAAGCGGATGTTGAAGCCGTGACCGAAGACGATCGCGTCGCCGTCGACCAGGTTGGGCTCGATCGACTCGGCGTAGACGTGGCGCTGCACCTGGTCGGGCGCGAGCACGACGATGACGTCGGCCTCCTCGACCGCCTCGGAGACCGAACGGACGCGCAGTCCCTCGGCCTCGGCCTTGGCCCGGCTCTTGGATCCCTCGGGCAGGCCGACGCGGACGTCGACGCCGGAGTCGCGCAGGTTGAGCGCGTGCGCGTGCCCCTGGCTTCCGTAGCCGATGACCGCCACGTGGCGGCCTTGGATGATGCTCAGGTCTGCGTCGTCGTCATAGAACATTTCAGCCACGGGGTACGTCTCCTTGGGTCGTGCTTCTGAGGTGCGGGTTGGTCAGCTTGCTTGCGTGCCGGGCACGGTACGCAGGGTGCGGTCGGTGATGGAACGGGCTCCGCGGCCGATGGCCACACGTCCGGACTGGGCGATCTCACGGATCCCGAACGGCTCGAGGACGTTCAGCATCGCGGTGAGCTTGCCCGCGTCGCCGGTCGCCTCGATCGTCACGGCGTCGGTGGCCACGTCGACCACCTTAGCCCTGAAGAGATTGACCGTCTCCAGCACCTGACCGCGGGTCTGCGGGTCGGTCTTGACCTTGATCAGCATCAGCTCGCGCTCGACCGCGCTCGATGACTCGAGCTCCACGATCTTGAGCACGTTGACGAGCTTGTTGAGCTGCTTGGTGACCTGCTCGAGCGGCAGCTCGTCGACGTTGACGACGATCGTCATGCGCGAGATCTCGGGGATCTCGGTCGGGCCGACCGCGAGCGACTCGATGTTGAAGCCGCGGCGCATGAACAGGCTCGAGACGCGCGCCAGGACACCGGGCGTGTTCTCCACCAGGACCGAAAGGGTGTGCGCAGTCATCAGATGTCCTCATCGTCCCACTCGGGCGCGAGATCTCGCGCGATCTGGATGTCGTCGTTGCTGGTGCCGGCGTGGACCATGGGCCACACCATCGCGTCCCGCTCGACCACGAAGTCGATCACGACGGGGCGGTCGGTGATCGCCATGGCCTTCTCGATCGTCGCGTCGAGGTCGGCCTCGTTGTCACAGCGCAGACCCACGCAGCCGTACGCGTCCGCGAGCTTGACGAAGTCGGGGATGCGGCGCGCGCCGATCGACTCCGGACCGGTGTTGAGGTCCGTGTTGGAGTAGCGGCTCTCGTAGAGCAGCGTCTGCCACTGGCGGACCATGCCGAGCGAGGAGTTGTTGATGACCGCGACCTTGATCGGGATGCCCTCGATCGCGCAGGTCGCGAGCTCCTGGTTGGTCATCTGGAAGCAGCCGTCGCCGTCGATGGCCCACACGACCTGGCCCGGCAGACCGACCTGGGCGCCCATCGCGGCAGGCACCGCGTAGCCCATCGTCCCGAGCCCGCCGGAGTTGAGCCACTGGCGCGGACGCTCGTAGTCCACGTAGTGCGCGGACCACATCTGGTGCTGGCCGACGCCCGCCGTGTACGTCGCGTCGGGCCCGGCGATCGCACTGATCCGCTCGATCACGGTCTGCGGAGCGAGGCCCTCGGCGGGCTTGTCGTAGCTGACCGGGAACTTGGCCTTGATGCCGAGCATCTGCGCCTTCCAGGCCGAGTAGTCGCCGCGGATGTCGTCGTCGGCGGCCTGCTTCTGCAGCATCGCGATCAGGTCGGCGATCACCTCGCGGCAGTCCCCCACGATGGGGACGTCGGCGACCCGGTTCTTGGAGATCTCCGCGGGGTCGATGTCGGCGTGGATGATCTTGGCCAGCGGCGCGAACGACGCCAGGTGGCCGGTCACCCGGTCGTCGAAGCGGGCACCCAGCGAGATGAGCAGATCGCTCTTCTGCAGGGCCGCGACCGCCGCGACGGTGCCGTGCATGCCGGGCATGCCGAGGTGCAGCTCGTGCGAGTCCGGGAACGCGCCGCGTGCCATGAGGGTCGTGACGACCGGCATCTGGGTCATCTCGGCCAGGACCTTCAGCTCAGCCGACGCGTCGGCCTTGATGACGCCTCCGCCGACGTACAGCACCGGACGCTTCGCGGCCGCGATCAGCCGGGCGGCCTCGCGGACCTGCTTGCCGTGCGGCCGGGTCGTGGGGCGGTAGCCGGGCAGCGCGAGCTCGCTCGGCCACGTGAACGTCGTCGTGGCCTGCAGCGCGTCCTTGCTGATGTCGACGAGCACCGGTCCGGGGCGACCCGTCAGCGCGATGTGGAACGCCTCGGCGATCGTGCGGGGGATGTCGTCGGGATCGGTGACGAGGAAGCTGTGCTTGGTGATCGGCATCGTGATGCCGCGGATGTCCGCCTCCTGGAAGGCGTCGGAGCCGATCGAGCCGCTCGCGACCTGGCCCGTGATCGCGACGATCGGGACCGAGTCCATGTGCGCATCGGCGATCGCGGTGACGAGGTTGGTGGCGCCCGGCCCGGAGGTGGCCATGCAGACGCCCACCTTGCCCGTGACCATCGCATAGCCCTGCGCGGCATGGCCTGCGCCCTGCTCGTGGCGAACGAGGATGTGGCGGATCGTGGAGTCGAACAGCGGATCGTACGCCGGGAGGATCGCGCCACCCGGGATGCCGAAGATGGTGTCAACGTCGGCGTGCTCCAGCGCCCTGACGAGGCTCTGCGCCCCGGTCAGCTGCTCAGGGATCTGCTCGGTCATGAGGTCGCTACCTAACTGTTCATCGCATGGTCTTGCCGGGGTGCGACCCGGCCTGTTCGCATAAAAAAATCCCCCGTCCCCAGACCGTACGCTGGGGCAATCGAGGGAGACGCGGGGCCTGGGCCGACGCGTCAGTCGTCTACTACTGCAAGGTTCCGGATCTGCACGTGACCCAGTGTCCTCTCCGTCGCGACGATTATCAACTCGTGAGACATTTCGTACCACCATGTGGACTCATTCGCGGATCTGACAACCGGCGCCGTAACTGACAGGATGTCCCGGTCGGCCCGCCAGCACGTGGACGGGCCCTAACTTTGGGGAGAACATGAAGAAGTCACTCAGCACGGCCATGATCGTCGCCGCGCTCGCGCTCACGTCCGCCTGTGGCGGCGGCGAGGATCGTCCGTCC
The DNA here is from genome assembly GCF_009661045.1 of Aeromicrobium sp. S22. Taxonomy (NCBI): domain Bacteria; kingdom Bacillati; phylum Actinomycetota; class Actinomycetes; order Propionibacteriales; family Nocardioidaceae; genus Aeromicrobium; species Aeromicrobium sp. S22. Next base: position 1,324,804 of record NZ_WJWV01000001.1, on the reverse strand, counting down.
AAGGGTGAGGTGAAGACGTCCATCACCAGCAAGGACAGCGTCTTCGGCACCTCGATCCCCGAGGCCGCCGCCGACTGCGTGGCCGGCCTCCTCGTCGACTCGAAGCTGTCGGACAAGACGCTCAACGCGATCGTCGAGAAGGACGAGGACTACAAGGGCAGCAAGGAGGACCGCGAGGCCCTCACTGACGTGTCCAAGAAGTTCAGCGAGTGCGTCACCAACTGACACCTGCTCGCCGACGGCCCGGAGGAGATCATCTCCCCCGGGCCGTCGTGCGTCCGGGGCCGGGGCAGCCCGGCAGGTGTCACCAGGGTGAGGGTGCGTAGTCCTTGAGGAAGACTCCGTGGACGTCCTCGCCGGCCTCGCCGCGCACGATGGGGTCGTAGACCCGGGCCGCACCGTCCACCAGGTCGAGCGGGGCCTTGAAGCCTTCCTCCGCCAGGCGCACCTTGGTCGGGTGCGGCCGTTCGTCGGTGATCCACCCGGTGTCGACCGCGGTCATCAAGATGCCGTCCTGCTCGAGCATCTCGCCCGCGCTCGTGCGGGTCAGCATGTTCAGCGCCGCCTTGGCCATGTTGGTGTGGGGGTGTCCGGGGCCCTTGTAGCGCCGGCTGAACTGTCCCTCCATCGCCGAGACGTTGACGACGTACGTGCGCCGCGCCTCCGCAGCCGCCATCGACGGACGCAGCCGGCTGACGAGGATGAACGGCGCCGTCGTGTTGCACAGCTGGACCTCGAGCAGCTCGAGGGCGTCGACCTCGTGGACGCGCTGCGTCCAGCTGTTGACGTCGACCGTGTCCGGCACGAGGCCGCCCGCGTCGATGCGCGCGAGATCGGCCGACCCCGCGGTCATCGCGAGCGACGTGAGCTCGTCCGCGGTGTGGGCGTCGCCGGCCAGGACGGGGTGCGCGGAGACCGATCCGACGAGAGCCGCGGGGTGGGCGTCACTGGTGTGGCCGAACGTCAGCAGCTCGGGCAGGGGCCCGTCCGGCAGCGGGGCCGACTCCGCCTCCGCGAGCGGGGCGTACGCACCGGGGGTGCGCCGGACCGTCTGCGCCGCGTTGTTGATGAGGATGTCGAGCGGTCCCTGCTCGGCGACCGCGTCCGCCAGGCCCACGACCTGGGCCGGATCGCGCAGGTCGATGCCCACGATGCGCAGGCGGTGCATCCAGTCCGCGCTGTCGGGCATGGCCGTGAAGCGACGGACCGCGTCGTGGGGGAAGCGGGTGGTGATCGTGGTGTGGGCACCGTCGCGCAGCAGGCGAAGGGCGATGTACATGCCGATCTTGGCCCGCCCGCCCGTGAGCAGCGCGCGCTTGCCGGTCAGATCGGTGCGGGCGTCGCGCTTGGACCGGTTGAGCGCGGCGCACTCGGGGCAGAGCTGGTGGTAGAACGCGTCCACGAGCGTGTACTTCTGCTTGCAGATGTAACAGGGCCGCGGCACCAGCAAGGTGCCCGCCGTCGCCCCCGCGACGTTGGACACGAGAGGGATGCCCTCGGTCTCGTCGTCGATGCGCGTCGGCGAGCCGGTCGCGGTCGCCGAGACCACCTCTCGGTCGGCCGCCGCGACCTGGGCGCGCTTCTCGAGGCGGCGGTGCTTCTTGACGTTCTTGTAGAACTTCCCGCACGCGCGCCTCAGCGCCACGTAGTCAGGGTCCTCCTCGTCCAGACGCTCGGCGGCCGCCAGCACGCGCAGGGCGATCGCCAGCTCGTCGGGGTCGATCTCGGAGGTGGGCAGGACGGGATCAACAGGGACGCTCATGACCCCTCCATCCTAGGCGGGACAGAGCGCCGTCCCCACACCCGTCACCTGCTCCCGGTGTCGCGAGGGTTGCAGCTTCTTGCTTTCATGGAAGGTCTTGCCCCCGAATCCCAAGGATCATCATGATGCGACGCACCATCGGGCTCGCGCTCGCCACCCTTGCTCTCACGGTCACGAGCGCCTGCGGAGGCAGCTCCTCGGACGGCGACAAGGACGCAGCGAGCGACGCCAAGACCTCGAGCACGCCGAGCGCGAGCAGCCCCAGCCCCAGCGCCGGCAGCGCAACGACGCCGGCGCCCGTCAAGTCCGTCGACCCCAACAAGCGTCCGACGGCCAAGCAGCTCGCCGAGACGCTCAAGAGCGCCGGACTGACCGAGAAGCAGGCCACGTGCTTCAGCAAGCAGCTCGTGGACTCGTCGTTGTCGGACAAGCTGCTTGCAGCCCTGGTCAACCGCGACGGCTCCTACAAGCCGAGCGCCAAGGAGACCGCGGCGTACCAGAAGATCGCCCAGGGGGCCGCGACCACTTGCTCCTGAGTCAGCGCCGCCAGAACCTCGGCCGCTTCTCACCGCGGACGCGGTCGGCGTCGCCGAGGGTCGCGCGCAGGGCCTCGGGGACTTCCTCGAGGGGCACCACGATGACAGTCGGCACGCCCAGGGAGTCCAGGTCGATCGACGCCGCCAGCGTTGTTCGGACGGCGTCCGCAGGCGCCGGTCCCCCGGCCGCGACGTAGGCGAGGCACCCGAGGGTGGGGCTGTCGTCGACGGTGAAGCCGAATGCGTACAGCTCGCTCACATGGCCGTCGGCGGCGTCGGCGAGAGCCTCCCGCGCGGACGCGTCGAGGCCGTCCCACGGCGCACGGCGTACGTCCGCCCCGTCGGGGAACGGCACCAGGTACCGCTTGAGCTGGGCCACGTAGTCGGCGGAGGCCGTCATGCCGGACGGGACCGCGGGATCGACGTGGATCCCGATGCCCGCCGGCAGCACGGTGAGCAGGGAGCGCACGCTGATCTTCTTGAGGTCCCACGACTCCAGGTGCAGCGCCTCCCCCGCGCGGGCCTCGCTGGTCCACACGCAGACCAGCTGACGCCCCGGCGCAGGCTCGCTGCCGGAGAAGACCCCCGTGGTGCGGTCCACGCCGATCAGGACCTGCGCGAACAGCAGGTCCCACCGGGTCGCGAAGACCTGGCCGCCACTCACCGCGTACGCTCCGACCGCTGCTAGCCGGTGATCGCGCCGTGTGCCGCTGAGCTGACCAGCTTGCGGTACTTCGCGAGGACGCCCGTCGTGTACTTCGGGGGCAGCGGCTCCCAGCCGACCTTGCGGGCCTCGAGCTCGTCGGCGTCGATCGCGACGTCGAGCCGCTTGTTGGCCACGTCGAGGGTGATCTGGTCACCGTCCTTGACGAAGGCGATGGGCCCACCATCGACCGCCTCGGGGGCGACGTGCCCGACGCAGAGACCTGTCGTGCCGCCCGAGAAGCGTCCGTCGGTCATCAGCAGGACGTCCTTGCCGAGGCCTGCGCCCTTGATGGCTCCGGTGATGGCCAGCATCTCGCGCATGCCGGGGCCACCCTTGGGGCCCTCGTAGCGGATGACGACGACGTCGCCGGCGACGATCGTGCCGGCCTCGAGCGCGTCCATCGCCTTGCGCTCGCCGTCGAAGACCCGGGCGGTGCCGGTGAAGACGTCGGAGTCGAAGCCGGCGCTCTTGACGACAGCGCCCTCGGGGGCGAGCGTGCCGTGCAGGATCGTCAGGCCGCCGGTCCGGTGGATCGGCTTGTCGATCGGACGGATCACGTCGCCGTCGAGCTTGAGCTCGATGTGAGCGAGGTTCTCGGCCATCGTCTTGCCGGTGACGGTCAGGCAGTCGCCGTGCATGAGGCCCGCGTCGAGCAGCGCCTTCATGATGACCGGGATGCCGCCGACCTTGTCGACGTCGTTCATGACGTAACGGCCGAACGGCTTGAGGTCGCCCAGGTGCGGGACCTTGTCGCCGATGCGGCTGAAGTCCTCGAGCGTCAGGTCGACCTCGGCCTCGCGGGCGATCGCCAGCAGGTGCAGGACGGCGTTGGTCGAGCCGCCAAGCGCCATGACGACCGTGATGGCGTTCTCGAAGGCCTTCTTGGTCAGGATGTCCCGAGCGGTGATGCCACGGCGCAGGAGCTCGACGACGGCCTCGCCGGACTTGATCGCGTAGTCGTCGCGGCGGCTGTCGATCGCCGGCGGAGCCGACGAGCCCGGAAGGCTCATGCCGAGGGCCTCGGCAGCCGAGGCCATCGTGTTGGCGGTGTACATGCCGCCGCAGGCGCCCTCGCCCGGGCAGATCGCGCGCTCGATCTTGTCGACCTGCTCACGCGACATGCGTCCGGCCAGGCAGGCACCGACCGCCTCGAAGGCGTCGATGATCGTGACGTCCTTGCCGTCGACGTTGCCGGGCATGATCGAGCCGGCGTAGACGAAGACGCTCGCGAGGTCGAGGCGGGCCGCGGCCATCAGCATGCCGGGCAGGCTCTTGTCGCAGCCGGCCAGCAGCACCGAGCCGTCGAGGCGCTCGGCCATCATGACGGTCTCGACCGAGTCGGCGATCACCTCACGGCTGACGAGCGAGAAGTGCATCCCCTCGTGGCCCATCGAGATGCCGTCCGACACCGAGATCGTGCCGAACTCCAGCGGGTAGCCGCCGCCGGCGTGCACGCCTTCCTTGGCGCGCTTGGCGAGCCGGTCGAGCGGCAGGTTGCAGGGGGTGATCTCGTTCCAGCTCGACGCGACACCGATCTGCGGCTTCTCCCAGTCCTCGTCACCCATGCCCACGGCGCGCAGCATGCCTCGTGACGCGGTGGCCTCGAGGCCATCGGTGACGGTACGGCTGCGGGGCTTGATGTCGATCTCGTTCTCGGGGGGCATGGGACCAAGATTACGGCTCAGCCCGTGCGCGTGGTGAGCGAGTCCACGTCACGACGCGATCTGGGCGAGCAGGTACGTCGCGAGATCGCGCAACCGCTGCTCCTCGGACCACCGAGCGACCTGCAGTCGGCGGCTGAGCGCCTGGGGCGAGACGCCGAGCTGGTGGGCGACCTCCTTCTGCGTCCGGCCCGTCGCCATCGCGGCCACCGCCTCCGCCCCACCCTCCGTACGGTCGGTGATCACCCGGGCCAGCGCATGGAGCGCCGTCTCCGCGTGACGAGTGCCCTCACCCTCGACCGCGAGGCCGACGGCGGTCGAGCTGGAGCGTTCGACTGCTGCCCGCGCAGCGATCAGCGCGGGTCCCCTGCTGGCGCGGACCGAGTCCGCGATGGGCTGGTCCACCGCCCCGACGCCGATGCCGATCCACCACGCCTGCGTGGCGACCACCGCGCAGACCAGGTCGACGACGACAGCCGGATCGTCCGACAGGCCCTGCACCTCGTCACCCGCCGTTCGCTCGAACTGCCGCACGAGCGCGTACTGTCCCAGCCGGTCCAGCAGATCGGGCACCGCGTCGTCGGTGTGACGACTTCGGCGTTGATCGATCGTGATCGCAAACACATCTCATGATCAGCGTTATTACATTGATTTGTCAAGATCAACGCCTGCATGCTGATCACAGTCAATCAACGCCAAATCATTGATTACGAGCAGGTCCGTGCTTGGTACCGTGGGCGTCCACCACCGACACGGAGGACACATGCCACGCAATCCGGCTCCCGACGTCGAGCTGGCGATCCTTGCGGAGGCCCGCAACGAGGTCGGAGCCGCGGACCACAAGGCCTCGATGGTGCTGGCGGTGCTGGGGATCGGCTTCGGCGCCCTGCTCGCAGGCCTGCTCGCCCGCGACTGGAGCCCCCGCGACCTCGACGCCGTGGGTGCGTTCTTCTGGTGGCTGGCCGCCGCGCTCGCCTCGTCGTCCGTCGCTGCCGCGGCGCTGGCCGTGTGGCCGCGGTTCACGGTCCCGGACAGGACCAAGGAGGTCTTCTACTGGGGCCACGCAGCGGCCTTCGAGAGCCAGCGGTCACTGGACGCCGTGCTCGACCGCCATCCCCCGAGGCTCGAGGACCGGACCCGGCACCAGCTCTTCGAGCTGTCGAGGATCGTCGCCAAGAAGTACCGGTACGTGCGCCTGGCCATGTCGCTCGCGGGACTGTCAGCCCCGGTCTTCCTGCTGGCGAGCCTGATCGGCTACTGATCGGTCGAACCACGCGGCGAACTGGTCGTGCGAGCTCAGCACGGCGAAGGCTCCGCTCCGCCGCAGGTTCTGCGACACCGCGGACGAGGAGATCCCTTCGGCCAGCGCCATGTCGACCTGGGACGCGCCGCTCAGGAGGTGGCGCAGCAGCCGCCGTGACCGCCCCGCCATGCGGGTGACGATCTGGTCGCGGGTCAGCAGGAACGCGTTCACGATCGCGGCCGGCGGGTGCTCGTCGCGTTCCGGGCCGGTCAGGCGCTCGGAGACCTGGTACCAGGTGCGCAGCGTCCGGTCGCGCGCGCTCTCACGGCTCTTGGCCTCCACGATCGCGTCGCGTGCAGCCCACCAGGCCGGCCCGTCCTGCAGCGGCCCGTAGGGCGTGCGACCCAGGTCCTCGACCGCACCCACCCCGATCCCCGCGCGACAGTCCAGCTCGTCCGGGAGGGCGAGGCGCAGGGCCAGGGTCGCGCGCACTGCAGAATCGACCGAGAGATAACGTGCCTGACACTCGTCGCCGAGCGTCGGCTCGAGGGGCTGGTCGAAGTCGACCGCCTCGTTGACCTGCTGCAAGGCCTCCAGCAGCCGCGCGTGGACCCAGGCCCGGTCGGGGTGTCGGCGCGATCCCACGAGATCGACGATGACCGCCACGCGAACGTTCGAAGCAGGGGTCATGCGTGAAGCATATGCATGAAGTTAAGACAGAACCGGGACGATGGCAGGATGGCCCGATGACGATCGCCTTCGTGACCAGCTCGGACCATCGCGCGTACGACCCCGACCTGCCGCTGCTCGAGGCAGCCGCGGCTGAGCACGGCACCCGCGGCGAGATCGTGACCTGGGACGACCCCGAGGTCGACTGGGGCTCGTACGACGCCGTGGTCGTCCGCTCGTGCTGGGACTACATCGCGCGTCGCGAGGAGTTCCTGCGCTGGGCCGCGACCGTCCCCCGCCTGCACAACTCGGTCGACGTGTTCACCTGGAACACCGACAAGGTCTACCTGCGCCAGCTGCAGGACGCCGGCGTCCCCGTGATCAGGACGCTGTGGGACGTCGCGGCGGGCGACGACCTCGGCGACCACGACGAGTGGGTCGTCAAGCCGACGATCTCGTCGGGGTCCAAGGACACCGCGCGCTGGAGCACCCGCGAGGAGGTCTGGGCGCACAGCGAGGAGCTCGTGGCCGCGGGCCGCACGTCGATGACCCAGCCCTACATCTCCTCGGTCGACGAGGAGGGCGAGACGGCGATGCTGTACTTCTCCGGGACGTTCTCCCACTCGATCCGCAAGGGCCCGCTGCTGCTGCGAGGCGAAGGAGTCCGTCAGGACCGGGACAGCCGCGAGGAGATCACGCCGCGCACCCCGACCGCACGACAGCGTGAGGTCGCCGACCACGCGCTCGAGACCGCCACGGCGCTGCTCGGCCTGGACGCCGCTCCGCTGTACGCCCGCGTGGACCTGGTCACCGCGGCCGACGCAGAGCCGATCCTCATCGAGCTCGAGCTGACCGAGCCCAGCCTCTTCCTCCCCCAGTCCGACGGAGGCGCGGGACGCCTGGTGCAGGCAGTGCTGAACACCCTGAAGTGAGCCCAGCCCTGCACCCGGCTGCCGCACCCCCGCGGCCGCGGTTTCCCAGGAGAACCTGGGAATCCGCAGGGCCTCACCCCGGTTCCTGACACATCACCCTCCGTACGACCGGGGTGCCGTGTCAGATTTCGGGGTCCTCCTGGGAAACCGCAGCCGGCCGTGGTCACGCGTTGCCGTTGCCCCCTTCGCCGTGGACAATCGGCGCGTGACCTCGCCGACTCCCGCACTCCTGCGCTACTACGACGTGAAGAGCGCCGACGGGACCCGCATCCGGGCGTGGACGAACGACGGCGACGGGCCGACGGTGCTGGTCTCGAACGGCCTGGGCACCAACCCGCACGCGTGGCCGTCACTGCTGCGGCCCGAGTCGGGGGTCCGCGTGGTCGGCTGGAACCACCGCGGCACCGGCGGATCGGCCCGGCCCACCGACGGACGCGTGGACCTCGACTCGTTCGTCGAGGACGCGATCGCCGTCATGGACGATGCCGGGATCGACTCCTGCGTGGTGGCTGCCTGGTCGACCGGGGTGACGATCGCCTTCGAGATCAACGCCCGCTTTCCCGGACGGGTGACCGGCATCCTGGCGGTGGCCGGCGTGCCCGGCAACACCTTCTCCACGATGCTCGCGCCTCTGCTCGTTCCCCCGCTGCTCGCCCGCAGCCTGATGGTCGGCGTGTCCCAGACCGTGACGGTCACCGGTCACGCGCTGGCGCCCCTCACCCGGCGGCTGCCGTGGACCAACGTGACCGCCGACCTGGTCCGCCAGAGCCGGTTCATCAACCCGGCCGCCGACACCGCCGAGGTGCGCGTGCTGCTGCAGGAGTTCTTCACGACCCATCCGGCTTGGTACGCCAAGCTCGCGATCAGCGTCTCCAAGCACGCCCGTGTCTCCCTCAGCGACGTGGACATCCCGGTGACGTTCCTGGCCGCCAAGTGGGATGTGTTCACCGGCGCACGGCACATGCGCACCGCCGCTCAGCGCATCAAGGGATCGCGCTACCGCGAGCTGAACGCGACGCACTTCCTGCCGGTCGAGTTCCCCGAGATCGTCCTGGACGAGCTCAACGAGCTGCTCGACCGGGTCGGCTGAGCCGGGCGGTCAGGCCGGCGCGTACGTCAGGCAGTCGGCGGCGTCCGTGCCGGGTCCGACGGAGATCGAGCTCGCCCCGCACTCCAGGCTCTCGTTGTGCCGGCAGTCCGTGCGGTGGCAGGCGCCGACCTTAGCGACCATCTTGCTCAGCCCACCGCTCGCGCCGATGTCGATGAACGTGCCGCACGCGGCTTGCGAGCCGGACACCGTGATCGCGCCCGCGTGGCACGCCGTGTCGCTGTTGTAGGAACACCCCTCGACGGAGCAGGTGTGGACTTCGGGGAGATCGATGACAGTCATGCGTGCCTCCTGGCCGGGTCGTTCTCACGACGGTAACCCCGGCACCCCCTGATCAGGACACCCTCACGAGCGCCACGACCGGGCTCGGCCGCCGGAGCGATCGACTGATCGCTCCGGCGGCCCGACGCTCACGACGTGAGCTTCTCCAGGATCAGCTCGCGGACCCGTCCGGCGTCGGCCTGGCCGCGCATCTCCTTCATCACGGCACCGATCAAGGCACCCGCGACACCGAGGTTGCCGGCGCGCACCTTCTGCGCCGCGTCCGGGTCGGCCTCGATCGCCCGGTCGACCGCCGCGCCGAGCGCACCGTCGTCCGACACGACCTCGAGCTTGCGTGAGACCACGACCTCCTCGGCCGTGCCCTCGCCCGCGATCACGCCGTCGAAGACCGAGCGGGCGAGCTTGTCGTTGATGCGCCCCGCGTCGATGAGCGCCTGGATCTCGGCCACCTGCTGCGGCGTGATGCCGAGGGCGTCGATGTCCTGACCGCTCTCGTTGGCGCGCCGCGCCATCTCGCCCAGCCACCACTTCTTGGCGGCCTGGGGCGTGGTGCCCGCCTCGACGGTCTCGACGATGAGGTCGAGAGCGCCCGCGCCGATCGTGTCGCGCATGTCGAGGTCGGAGAAGCCCCAGTCCGCCTGCAGGCGCGCGCGACGTACGGCCGGCGGCTCGGGCAGGGTGGCCCGCAGCTCCTCGACCCACTCCCGCGACGGCGACACCGGCGCGAGATCGGGCTCGGGGAAGTAGCGGTAGTCATCGGCGTCGGACTTCTCGCGGCCCGGCAGCGTCGTGCCGGAGTCCTCCTGGAAGTGGCGGGTCTCCTGCACGACCTTGCCCCCGGCGTCGAGGATGCCCGCGTGGCGCGAGATCTCGTAGCGCACGGCCCGCTCGACGGAGCGGAACGAGTTGACGTTCTTGGTCTCCGAGCGGGTGCCGAGGACGTCGGAGCCCTTGGGCTTCAGGGACAGGTTGACGTCGGCACGCAGCGAGCCCTGGTCCATGCGGACGTCGGAGACGCCGAGGCCGCCGATGAGGTCGCGGACGTACGAGACGTACGCGCGGGCGACCGCGGGAGCCTTCTCGGCCGGCACCTCGATCGTGCGGGTGACGATCTCGATCAGGGGGATGCCCGCACGGTTGTAGTCGACGAGCGAGAAGTCGGCACCGTGGATGCGCCCGGTGGAGCCGCCGACGTGCAGCGCCTTGCCGGTGTCCTCCTCCATGTGGGCGCGCTCGATCTCGATCCGGTACGTCTCGCCGTCCACCTCGACGTCGACGTGGCCGTCGAACGCGATGGGCTCGTCGTACTGCGACGTCTGGAAGTTCTTGGGCATGTCCGGGTAGAAGTAGTTCTTGCGCGCGAAGCGGCACCACTCGGCAATCTCGCAGTTGAGCGCGAGACCCATGCGGATCGCGGACTCCACGGCCTTGGCGTTGACGACCGGCAGCGCGCCGGGCAGCGCGAGGCAGACCGGGCAGACCTGCGTGTTGGGCTCGGCGCCGAACTCGGTCGGGCAGCCGCAGAACATCTTCGTCGCCGTGTTGAGCTCGATGTGGATCTCGAGCCCCATCACGGGGTCGTAGCGGCTGATGGCCTCGTCGAACGGGACCAGCGTCTCGGCGCTCATCGTGCAACCTCCAGCTCAGGTGCCCGGGACAGCAACGCGCCGCCCCACTTCTCCTCGAGCATCCGCTCGAGTGCCGCCGCGGCGTTGTAGAGCCGGTCGTCGGCCTTCTGCGGGGCGAGCAGCTGCAGCCCCACCGGGAGTCCGTCCTCGTCGGCCAGTCCGACCGGCAGGGACAGTCCGGGGATGCCGACCAGGTTGGCCGGGATCGTGGCGACGTCGCCCAGGTACATCGCGAGCGGGTCGTCGAGCTTCTCCCCCAGCGGGTACGCCGTGGTGGGCGACGTGGGTGACACCAGCACGTCGACGTCGGCGAACGCTGCGGCGAAGTCGCGCGCGAGGATCGTGCGCACCTTCTGGGCCGAGCCGTAGTACGCGTCGTAGTAGCCGCTCGACAGCGCGTACGTGCCGAGGATGATGCGTCGCTTGACCTCGTCGCCGAAGCCCGCGTCACGGCTGGACGCCATGACCTGCTCGGCACTCGGGTCGTCGACTCCGGCCGGGGGCACCCGGACGCCGTAACGCATCGCGTCGAACTTGGCCAGGTTGCTGCTCGCCTCGCTCGGCATGACCAGGTAGTAGGCGCCCAGTGCGTACTCCAGGCTCGGGATCGAGACCTCGACGACCTCGGCGCCCGCGCCCGTGAGCAGCGCGACGGCCTCGTCGAAGCGGGTCTGGACGCCGGGCTGGAAGCCCTCGCCGCCCAGCTCCTTGACGATGCCGATGCGCAGCCCCTGCACGTCGGCGCGACGGGCCGCGGCGACGACCGCCGGGACCGCGTCGGGGATGCTCGTGGAGTCCATCGGGTCGTGGCCCGCGATGAGCTCGTGGAGCAGGGCCGCGTCGAGCACGGTACGCGTGACGGGGCCCGCCTGGTCGAGGCTGCTCGCCATCGCCACGAGGCCGTAGCGGCTCACGCCGCCGTAGGTCGGCTTGACGCCGACCGTGCCGGTCAGCGCGCCGGGCTGGCGGATCGATCCGCCCGTGTCGGTGCCGATCGCGAGCGGGGCCTCGAAGGCCGCGACGGCCGCGGCCGAGCCACCACCGGAGCCACCGGGGATGCGGCCGGTGTCCCACGGGTTGCGGGTCGGGCCGTACGCGGAGTGCTCGGTCGACGAGCCCATCGCGAACTCGTCCATGTTGGTCTTGCCGAGGATCGGCAGGCCCGCGGCCTTGATCTTGGCGGTCACCGTCGCGTCGTACGGCGGGATCCAGCCCTCGAGGATCTTGGAGCCGCACGTGGTCGGCATGCCGCGGGTCGCGAGCACGTCCTTGACCGCGATCGGCACGCCGGCGAGATAGGACAGCTGCTCACCCTTGGCACGGCGGGCGTCGATGTCGGCCGCCGTCGCGAGCGCGCCCTCGGCGTCGACGTGCAGGTAGGCGTGGATCTCGCCGTCGACCGCACCGATGCGGTCGACCAGCGCCTGGGTGACCTCGACCGAGGACACCTCGTTGGCCGCGAGCGACTGGGCCAGCTCGTCGGCGGTCTTGCGGGTCAGATCGGTCATGTCAGTCCTCCCCGAGGATCTTGGGCACGAGGAAGCGCTGCTGATCGGACGCCGGGGCGCCGGCCAGCGCGTCCTCGGGGCTCAGGCTCGGCCGGACGACGTCCTCGCGGAAGACGTTGTCGACGGGGACCGGGTGGCTCATCGCCGGGACGTCGTCGCCGGCGGCGCGCTGGACGCTCGCGACGTGGTCGAGGATCGCCGGCAGCTCTGCGGCGAGGTGGTCGAGCTCAGCGTCGCTGAGGTCGATGCGGGCGAGGCCGGCCAGGTGGACGACGTCGTCGCGCGAGATACCCGTGACGGGCTCAGACATGCGACTTCCTTGCGATCGAGGGGTCGTGCGGTTGCTGATCCATCCTAGTGACCCGGCGCAGTCGCTCCCACCGGGCACCGTGCCCGTCAGGTGTCAGGATGGGGCATGGCCGAATCGCGCATCACCCAGCTCACCCACGCGGGCATGACGTTCGACGTGATCGACAGCGGACCGCTCGACGGCCCGCCCGTCGTGCTGCTGCACGGCTTCCCGCAGCGGGCGACGTCGTGGGCGAAGGTGTCCGAGCAGCTGAACGCCGAGGGCCTGCGCACGTACGCGCTGGACCAGCGCGGCTACTCCCCCGGCGCGCGGCCCACGTCCCGCTTCGCGTACGGCCTCGGCGAGCTCGTCGGCGACGTCACCGCGCTGATCCACCTGATCGGCCGGCCCGTGCACCTGGTCGGGCACGACTGGGGGTCGGCGGTCGCGTGGGCCGTGGCCGGCGGCCACCCCGAGCTCGTCCGGACGCTGACTGCCGTGTCGGTCGCGCACCCCACGGCCTTCATGAAGTCGATGGTCAGCAGCTCCCAGCCCCTGCGGTCGTACTACATGCTGCTGTTCCAGCTGCCGGTGCTGCCCGAGCGACTGCTCAGCACCCCCAACGGGCTGGGCGAGAAGATGCTGCGCGCGGCCGGCATGGACAGCGACATGATCGAGACCTTCCGGCGCGACATCGTCGCCGACGGCGCACTGCCCGGTGGCCTCGGCTACTACCGGTCGATCGTCCTCGGCGGCAAGGAGGTCGGCCGCAAGGTGTCGGTGCCCACGACGTACGTCTGGAGCGATCAGGACGCCGCACTCGCCCGTCGCGGCGCCGAGCTGACTGCGGACTACGTCACGGCTCCGTACGAGCTCGTGGTGGTGCGGGGCGCAACCCACTGGCTGCTCGACCAGAACGCTCCCGAGCTCGCCGAGATCATCGTCGAGCGGGTGCGCTCGGTCTAGGCCGGCGCGGGCGCCAGGTGCGCGTGCACCTGCGCGACCGCCCCCGCTCCCTCGCCACTCGCCGAGGCGACCCGCTTCATCGAGCCGGCCCGGACGTCGCCGGCGGCGAACACCCCCGGGACCGCGGTCTCCAACGCGGCCGGCGGCAGGCCGCCTCGCCAGGCCGACTTCGGGATGTCCCGGCCGGTCAGCACGAAACCCCGCTGGTCGCGGCTGACCTCGTCGGGCAGCCAGTCACAACCGGGCTCGGCACCGAGCAGCAGGAACAACCCGTCGGCGTCGTGCCGCTCGGTGGAGGGACCGACCGCCAGGTCGATCCACTCCAGACGTCCGTCTCCACCGCCGTCGACGACCTGCGCGCCGGTGAGCACCCGGATCCTGCGCTGGGTGGCGATCTCGTTGACGAGGTACGCCGACATCGTCTCCGCGAGGCCACTGCGTCGCACCACGATCGTCACCGACCGGGCGAACCGGGCCAGGTGGATGGCCGCCTGCCCCGCCGAGTTGCCGCCGCCCACGATGAAGACGTCGCGCCCCTCCATCTCACGGGCGACGCTCGTCGCCGCACCGTAGTAGACGCCGAGGCCCACGAGGTCCTCCAGGGCGGGCACGCCGAGCCGTCGGTAACGGACCCCGCACGCGATGAGCACCGCCCGGGCCCGGACGACGCCGCCGTCGTACGCGATCTCGTGCAGGTCGCCGACGCTCATCTCCTCGACCGGGCGCCCGGTGAAGATCCGTGCCCCGAACCGGGTGGCCTGCAGCCGGGCACGGAAGGCCAGGCGCATCCCGGACACGCCGCGTGGGAAGCCGAGGTAGTTGCGGATCATCGAGCTGGTGCCGGCCTGGCCGCCGACGGCCTCGGACTCGAGCACGATCGTGCGCAGCCCCTCGGACGCGCCGTAGACCGCCGCCGCGAGTCCTGCGGGGCCCGCGCCGATGATCGCGAGGTCCGCGACGTAGTCGTCGCCCAGGTCGGCCGGCGAGCCGTAGAACATCGCGGCGACCAGATGCTCGGTCGCGGCCGTCAGCGGCGGCCGGCCGAAGGCCGATACGAGCGGCAGGGCAGCACCCTCCCCCGCCTCGGCCAGGAGCTCTCGGCCCACAGGACTGTCGGGCTGGTAGCGCGTCCACGGGACCGCCATCCGGTCGAGGAAGTCACGGATGCCGGCGATCTCGATCTGGCCGCCGTCGTCGACGATGCGGACGCCGGCCACCTCCGGCGTCGACGTCGAGGTGGCCCAGTCCGAGAGGTACTCCGCGATCGCGGTGTGGAACTCCTCGTCGCGTGGCCCTTGCGGGATGAGGAGGTAGGTGTCGAGCCGGCCCACCGCGAGGGCCGGCCGCAGCTCGTCGAGCGACGCGCCGAACGTCCCCATCGGCACCAGGACGATCCGTCGGCTGCTGGGCGAGACGTTGCGCAGCACGTCCAGGACGTCCACCGCGTCGATCTCGAGCCCGTAGTCGACCGCGATGAGGGCGATGTGCCGGCCGCCGGCGACCACCGTCGCGGCGAGATCGGTGACGCCGAGGACGTCAGTGGTCACCTGGATGTCGTAGTCACGGGCGTACCTGCTCGCGAACTCGTCGGTCAGCACCGTCCGGTGCTCGTCGGAGGCCACGACGAGGATGATGGGGCTCGGGCGCGATGACTCGCTCATGGCGCGAAAGTAGCACTCCCTAGGCTGGACCCATGCCTCCTCAGAAACCTCAGGACCTCGGTCCCCTGGACGCGATCGCCTTCCTGTGCGAGATCGCGATGGTCGTGATCCTCGTCCTCGCAGGCCACGGATTCGTCGACGGCTGGCGGGGCTGGGCCGTCGGTGCGTTCCTCGCGATGGTCGCGGTCGCCATCTGGGCGCAGTGGATGGCCCCCACGTCCGCCCGCCGGCTCGAGCTCCCGACGCGGTTCGTCGTGCAGGTCATGCTGTTCCTGACGGTCGCGCTCTACGCCGCCGCCGGTGGGCTCGTCCTGCCGGGGATCGTCTTCGCGATCGTCGCGATCGGGGTCTTCGCGGCGCTGGCCCGCGAGAACGCCTCCTAGAGGGCCTCGGCCGGCAGCAGCGGGAGCGAGCGGACACTGGTGAACCTGCGCTCGGTGCCGTCGATCGGATCCGTGAACGCGATCTCGGCGGCCAACAGCTGCAGGGGCCGGCTGAAGTCGTCGACCTCGAGGTCGAGGACCGTCGGGTAGAGCGGGTCGTCGACGATCGGGATGCCGAGATCGTTGAGGTGCATGCGCAGCTGGTGCGTGCGTCCCGTGCGAGGTGTCAGCCGGTAGACGCCGTGCTCCCCGCTCCGGGACTCCAGCTCGACCAGCGTCTCGGCGTTCACGGGTGCGCCCGGCACCACCTCGGCCTGCCAGGTGCCGCGCTGCTTGACCAGGTGGTTGCGGACCACGAGCGGCAGCTCGAGGTCGTCGCGCACCGGCGCCACGGCCCGGTACGTCTTGCGGACCGCGCCGGCCTGGAACAGCGACTGGTACGGCCCGCGCCACTGTCTGGTCGTGGCGAGCATCAGCAGGCCGGACGTCACCCGGTCCAGCCGGTGCAGAGGTGAGAGCTCGGGCAGCTCGAGCTCGGCGCGCAGGCGGGTCACGACGCTCTGGCGCACGTGCCGCCCGCGCGGGATGGACGACAGGAAGGCAGGCTTGTCGACGACCACGAGCCGTTCGTCGCGGTGCACGACGACGATCTGGCCCGGGACCTCGACCTCGTCGGGGAGGTCACGGTGGAACCACACGAACGTGTGCGGTGCGTACGGCTGCTCCTCGGCGACCGGGCTGCCGTCGTCGTGGACGAAGCGCTGCTCGGCCAGCATCCGCTCGACGTCGACCCGTTCGGGCAGCCGGTGGCGCAGCCACGCGCCCATCGTCGGCCACGGGTCGGGGTGCGGCTTGTCCCGGTCGGGGGTCCGCAGCCACGCGGCGCCGAGACCGTGACGCGGCGGCAGCGGGGAACGAGGAGGCACGTGCCGAGCCTACGGGCGACGGCCCGCGCGGCCGCGGGTCAGGTGTGGAGCTCGTCGTCGATGATGTCGGCGTTGACGTCCATGCCCGCGAGCGTCCCGGCGCTCGCCGCCGTCACGAGGTGGGCGGTCGGGTCGGTGCAGTTGCCGGCGGCCCACACGCCCGGGACGCTCGTGCGTCCGTTGTCGTGGGTCGTGATCGCGGGGCCCATCGGGGTGTCCTCCATCGCGAGCCCGAGTCGCTCGACGAGGACGCCCGGCGGCTCCATGTCCGGCACCAGGAACAGCGCGTTGGCCGGCACCCGGGTGCCGTCGGCCAGCTGGACCCCGGTCAGCGCGCCGTCCTCGGCACGCTCGATCCTCGCGACGGCCCCGTCCGCGACGCGGATGCCACGACGTCGCAGCGTCGCGTGCGCATCCTCGTCGAGCTCGGCGACGTCATTGACCAGCAGCGTCACGTCGTCCGACCACTGGCGCAGCAGGTGCGCCTGGTGGGCCGAGCCGGCATGGGTCGCGAGGATCAGCAGCGGGCTGTCGGCGACCTCGTGGCCGTGGCAGTACGGGCAGTGCAGGACGTCCGAGCCCCAGCCCTCCCGCAGGCCCGGCAGGTCCGGGAGCGTGTCCGCGGTGCCCACGGCGATCACCAGCCGGGGTGCGACGAGCCGCCTCCCGCCCTCGAGCTCGACGGTGAACGCATCGTCCTTCGGCAGCGCCGCCGTGACGGTGTCCTCGACGACCTCGACCCCGTAGCGGGCGACCTCGTCGCGCCCGGTCGCCAGGACGTCGGCGGGGTCCGCACCGTCGCGGGACAAGAAGCCGTGCAGGTGGGCGGCCGCGCGGTTGCGCGGCTCTCCGGCGTCCACGACGACGACGCTGCGTCGCGCAGCGCCGAGGACGAGTGCCGCCGAGAGCCCGGCTGCCCCGCCGCCGACGATGATGACTTCGTGCGTGGGTTGCATGGCGCCGGACTACCCCGCAGCGCCGTGCGTCATACCTGCGTCAGGTGTGAGCCCCGTCAGGACTCCGGGGCCGGCTCGTCGTCGGCCGGCGGTGGCCCCTCGGCGAGCAGCTTCTCGAAGGCCTCCTCGTCGAGGATCGGGCGTCCGAGCTCCTCGGCCTTGTCGGCCTTGGAGCCGGCGTTCTCACCCACCACGACGTAGTCGGTCTTCTTGGACACCGAGCCCGAGGCCTTGCCGCCGCGCGCGATGATCGCCTCCTTGACCGAGTCACGCGTGAATCGCTCGAGCGAGCCCGTCACCACGATCGTCAGGCCCTCGAGGGTCCGCGGGATCGACTCGTCGCGCTCGTCCTGCATGCGTACGCCCGCGGCCTGCCACTGGTCGACGATGCCGCGGTGCCAGTCGACGTCGAACCACTCGACGACCGCCTCGGCGATCGTGGGGCCGACGCCGTCGACGGCTGCGAGCTCGGCCAAGGAGGCCTCACGGATCGCGTCCATCGAGGCGAAGTGGGTCGCGAGTGCGCGGGCGGCGGTCGGCCCGACGTGCCGGATCGACAGGGCCACGAGCACCCGCCACAGCGGCTGCGTCTTGGCGGTCTCGAGATTCTTCAGCAGCGCGATGCCGTTGGCGCTCAGCACCCGCTCACCCGAGCCGGCCTCGATCTCCTTCTTCTTGGCGGCGCGGGTGTAGAGCGGGACGCTCATGAGCTGATCGGCGGTCAGCGCGAACAGGCCACCCTCGTCGGTGAGCACCCCGGCGTCCAGCAGCGCCGTGGCACCCTCCCAGCCGAACACCTCGATGTCGAACGCGCCGCGCCCACCGACGTGCGTCAGGCGCTCCCGCAGCTGGGACGGGCACGACCGCGTGTTGGGGCAGCGGATGTCCTTGTCGCCCTCGCGTGACGGCGCCAGCGGGGTGCCGCACGAGGGGCACTCCGTGGGCATGACGAACTCGCGCTCGGTGCCGTCGCGCAGGGCCACGACCGGGCCGACGATCTCGGGGATCACGTCGCCGGCCTTGCGCAGCACGACCATGTCGCCGATCAGGACGCCCTTGCGCTTGACCTCGTGCTGGTTGTGCAGCGTGGCCATCTCGACGGTCGAGCCCGCGACCCGGATCGGCTCCATCACGCCGTAGGGGGTGACCCGGCCGGTGCGGCCCACGTTGACCCGGATGTCGAGCAGCCGGGTGTTGACCTCCTCGGGCGGGTACTTCCACGCGATCGCCCACCGCGGGGCGCGCGACGTCGAGCCGAGCCGACGCTGCAGTGGCACCTGGTCGACCTTGACCACGACGCCGTCGATCTCGTGCACGACGTCGTGGCGGTGCTCGCCGTAGTAGTCGATGAACTCCTCGACCTCGGCCAGGTTGGGGACGACCTTCGCCCGGTCGCTGGTGGGCAGGCCCCACGCCTTGAGCGCGTCGTACGCCTCGCTCTGGCGGGTCGGTGTGAAGCCCTCGCGGTAGCCCAGTCCGTGGCAGACCATCGACAACGGACGACTCGCGGTCACCGACGCGTCCTTCATGCGCAGCGTCCCGGCCGCGGCGTTGCGCGGGTTGGAGAACGGCGTCTTGCCGGACTCGGCCCACGCGGTGTTGAACTCCTCGAACGCCCGGGTGGGGAAGAAGACCTCACCGCGCACCTCGACGTACGCCGGGACCGGGTAGTCGTCGGAGGCCTTGAGCTGGTGCGGGATGACCTTGATCGTGCGGACGTTGTTGGTGACGTCCTCGCCGACGCGCCCGTCGCCGCGGGTGACGCCCCGGGTCAGGCGCCCGTTCTCGTACGTCAGCGAGATCGCGAGACCGTCGACCTTGAGCTCGCAGAGGAACTCCGCATCGTCCACGCCCTCTCGCACGAGCCGACCGTGCCACGACTCCAGCTCCTCGATCGAGAACGCGTTGTCGAGGCTGAGCATCCGCTCACGGTGCTCGTAGGCCTCGAACGACGACGAGGCGTAGCCGCCGACCGTCTGGGTCGGCGAGTCCGGCGTGCGGAGCTCGGGCATCTGCTCCTCGAGGGCCTCGAGATCGCGCATGAGCTGGTCGTACTCCGCGTCGGAGACGGTCGGCGAGTCGTCGACGTAGTAGCGCTCACGGTGCTCGAGGATCGTCTCGGAGAGCTGCTTGTGACGCTGTCGCAGCTCGTCGTCGTTGGCCATGGCTCGACTTTATCGCCGCGAGGCGACACTCTGCGCAGCGACGAGGACCGTGCGCGCCCACTGCGGCGACGCACCCGCGAGACCGCAGGTCGGGGTCACGACGAGTCGGTCGGAGTAGGTCTCCTCCGTGAAGCCGAAGCGCCCGAAGAAGGTCTCGACCTGGCCGACCGCGGCCTTCTGCGAGACCTGCCCGGCGTCGGTCGAGGGCAGGACGCCGCACCACAGGTCGACACCCTTCTCGAACGTCTCGGCCCAGACGTCGTCGGGGCGCACGAGACCGAGGTCGAACGAGATCGCGGTGAAGCCTGCTCCGGCGAGCAGCTCGACCGGCACGTCGGGCGCGCACGAGTGGACGACCGGGCGCGCCCCGGCGTCGGTGATCGCCTCGACGACGGCGCGCAGCAGGGCGTCTGCCTCGGGCGGGTGGACGCTGCGGTGGCGCGACCAGCCGCTCGCGGTCGGGATGCCGCCGGTGAGGACGGCCGTGATCGCGGGCTCGTCGACCTGCACCACGAGATCGGCGGCCGAGAACCGCCGGCGGACGTCCCGGACGTGGGCGCCGAGGCCCTCCGCCAACGACTGCGCGATCTCGCGACGGGCCCCGTGGTCGGCCAGCATCTTGTCGCCGCGCGGGCGCTCGACCGTCGCGGCGAGGGTCAGCGGGCCGGTGACCTGGATCTTGATCGGGCCCTCGTGCTCGGTCGCGAGCTCCTCGGCCTGGTCGAGGTCCTGGGCCAGGAGCGAACGCGCGCGGCGCAGGTCGGCGCCCTCCCCCACGCCGATGCGCCACCCGTCGGGCTGAAGGTCCGCCTCGAGACCGTCCAGGACTGCCAGCGTCCTGCCGATCATGCCGGCGTGGACGCCGCGGGCCGGGAGCTCAGGGACGTACGGGAGGCTCAGCTCGTCCAGGCCGAGGCGCATCGCGGCCGCGAAGTCGGTGCCGGGCATGGATCCGATGCCGGTGGCGAGCGTCATGGTGCTCCTTACGTTCTGTGGGGTGGGCGGTGCGCTGGCGTCCATGATGGGTCGCGAGGTGGACGCTGGTGCACCGCCCTCGAGTCGGGGTGGACGCTAGTGCACCGCTGCGCGGGACGTCGCTGCGATCGTGGCCGATCCGACGACCCGGGTGCCGGCGTAGATCACGCAGGCCTGGCCGGGGGCGATGCCGCTGGCCGGGTCGACGAGGTCGACCGTGACCAGGTCGTCCGCGACCGTGACCCGCGCGCGGTGCTCGTCGCCGTGCGCGCGCAGCTGCACGGTGCACTCGAGCGTGCCCGCGGGGGCGGCGCCGCACCACAGCGGCTTCACGCACTCGAGGGCGTCGACCGCGAGCGACTCCCGCGAGCCGACCGTGACGGTGCCGCTGACCGGCTCGATGTCGAGGACGAACCGGGGCTTGCCGTCGTCGGCGGGGACGCCGAGCCGCAGGCCGCGGCGCTGCCCGATCGTGAAGGCGTACGCCCCGTCGTGCTCGCGCAGCACCTGACCGTCCTCGTCGACGATCGTGCCCGGCCGAGGGCCCAGCTTCTCGCCGAGCCAGCCCGCGTTGTCGCCGTCGGGGATGAAGCAGATGTCGTGGCTGTCGGGCTTCTGCGCGACCTGGATCCCGCGGCGGGCCGCCTCGACCCGGACCACGTCCTTGGTCGTGTCGCCCAAGGGGAACAGCGAGTGAGCCAGCTGCTCCTGCGTGAGCACCCCAAGCACGTACGACTGGTCCTTGCCCATGTCGATCGCCCGGTGCATCTCGATCGTGCCGTCGTCGGCCGTGCGCAGCTGTGCGTAGTGGCCGGTGGCCACGGCGTCGAAGCCGAGCGCGAGCGCCCGCTCGAGCACCGCGGCGAACTTGATCTTCTCGTTGCACCGCAGGCACGGGTTGGGGGTGCGCCCGGCCGTGTACTCGGCGATGAAGTCGTCGACCACGTGGTCTGCGAACTCCTCGCTCATGTCCCACACGTAGAACGGGATGCCGAGCGCGTCCGCGGCACGCCGGGCATCGCCCGCGTCCTCGATCGAGCAGCAGCCGCGGGCACCCGAGCGGTACGACCGGGGGTTGCGGCTCAGCGCGAGGTGCACGCCCGTCACGTCGTGGCCGGCGTCGACCGCGCGTGCCGCGGCGACGGCGGAGTCGACCCCGCCGGACATCGCGGCGACGACCCTCATGACCCGCTCCGCACGAGCGAGGCCCGCATGGCCCGCTGGTGAACGGCCGGCAGCGCCGCGAGCAGGCGGTCGACGTCCGCCTCGGTCGAGGTGTGGCCGAGGCTGAAGCGCAGCGACCCGCGGGCGGCGACGTCGTCGTAGCCCATCGCCAGCAGGACGTGACTGGGCTGGGGCACGCCGGCGGCGCACGCCGAGCCGGTCGAGCACTCGATGCCTTGGGCGTCCAGCAGCATCAGCATCGCGTCGCCCTCGCACCCCGGGAACGTCACGTGGGCGATGTTGGGCAGGCGATGATCCGGACCCGGCAGCGGGTCGCCGTTGACGATCGCGTCGGGGACGACGCGCACGACCCCCTCGACGAGACGCTGGCGCAGTGCCTCGATGCGGGCGAAGGTCTCGGCCTGCTGACTCACCGTCACCTCGACCGCGGCGGCGAAGGCGGCGATGAGCGGCACGCTGAGCGTGCCCGAGCGCAGGTCGCGCTCCTGTCCCCCGCCGTGCAGCAGCGGTGTCGCGTCGATCTCACGGCCGATCATCAGGGCGCCGACGCCGACCGGTCCGCCCAGCTTGTGGGCCGTGATCGTCATCGCGTCGAGACCGCTCCCGGCGAAGTCGAGCGGGAGATAGCCCGCAGCCTGCACCGCATCGCTGTGCACCGGGATGTCGTACGCCCTGGCGATCTCGACGACCTCGGGGATCGGCTGGATCGTGCCCATCTCGTTGTTGGCCCACATCGTGGTGACCGCCGCGACGCTCGCGGGATCGCGCTCGACCGCTGCCCGCAGGTCGTCGACCACGATGCGGCCCTGCTTGTCGACCGGGGTCATGTCGACGTCCGCGCCCTCGTGCATCGCGAGCCACGTGACGGGGTCGAGGAGTGCGTGGTGCTCGATCGAGCTGAAGACGATGCGCCTGCGGTCGGGGTGCTGGCTGCGGCGTGACCAGTAGAGGCCCTTGATCGCGAGGTTGTTGGCCTCGGTGCCGCCCGAGGTGAAGACGATCTCGCTGGGCCGGGCGCCGAAGCGTTCGGCGATCAGCTCACGGGCCTCCTCGACGGTACGGCGGGCGGCGCGGCCGGCGGCGTGGAGGGAGGAGGCGTTGCCCGTGCGGGCCATCTGCTCGGTCATCGCGGCGATCGCCTCGGGGACCATCGGCGTGGTCGCCGCATGGTCGAGATAGACGGTGCCGTCCGAGTCGTTCATCGTGGTCAAGCGTAACCCTCGCCGACACACCCGGAATCAGCCGCAGGGCACCGACCAGCGTCCGCGCGGTGGACGTCCCGCTCGAGCGCGTCAGCGCCGGCAGTCCTGCTGGAGTCGGTCCGTGTCGACGGAGGTCAGGATCCACCGACCGTCGTCGCGGCTCAGCCGCGCGGTGGTCCAGTAGAAAGGCGTGACGTCCTCGACCGGGTTGTCATCTGCGTCGACCTCGAAGCTGAAGTTCTCCGAGCAGGCCCGGAGCACAGCCGAGTCGCCGTCCACCGAGACCCCCAGCACGTGGTCGCGCGTCCACCCGACGCTGCGGTGGTTCCTCGCCTTGAGGAGGTCGAGGTAGTCCATGACGTCCTTCAGGGGCTTGCCCCGGGACCGGTCGAGCCCGGGCGCGGGCTCGAGCTCGTCGTAGGTGGTGGCGACCGCGTCCCAGTAGATCATCCAAGCCTCCACGACCGACTTCTCCTCCGCGGTCTTGGCCACGCTGCTGCCCAGCACCGTGATGGCGACCTTGGCCGCCTCCGGCGTCGTGGTCGGCAGCGGCGTCTCGGTCGGCGTCGGTGCCTCGGTCTGTGTCGGTGAGGTCGTCGCCGCGGAGGTCGTCCTGGCAGGCGTGCTCGTCCGGGTGTCGTCACTGCCTCCGCAGGCCGACAACAGCAGGACCGGGACGGTGATCAGCAGCACCCGACGTTTCATGGTCTCCCCCGAAGATGAACAGCCTGTCGCTCACCCTAGGCGTTCGTGCCCCCGCGCGGGGCGGATTCAGCGCGGTGCTCCCCGGCCGCTGACGCTGGCTACGGCCCGGACGAGCTCGTCCGCCGCCGTGTCGAGGTCGTCGCTCGTCGTCGTACGCCCGAACGTGAACCGGACCGCGGTCTGGGCCACCTCGGGCTCGAGGCCCATCGCGAGCAGGACGTGGGACGGGTCATCGCTGCCGGCCGCGCACGCCGAGCCGCTGGAGCAGACGATGCCGCGCGCCTGCAGCTCGACCAGGATCGATTCGCCGCTCGTGCCTGCGAAGACGAAGGATGCACTGCCGGGCAGCCGGTGCGCGACGTCCCCGGTGAGCGCTGCGCCCGGAGCCTCCGCGAGGACGCGGGCGATGAACGCATCGCGTCGGGCGACGACCTCGTCGTTGCTGCCGCCCGCGAGGCGCAGAGCAGCGGCCATGCCGACCGCCGCGGCGACGTTCTCGGTGCCGGAGCGTCGTCCCCCCTCCTGCCCGCCGCCGTGCAGCAGCGGCTCGAACGGGACGCGCCGCTGGACGTACAGGACGCCGATGCCCTTGGGCGCGCCGATCTTGTGCCCCGAGATGCTCAGCGCCTGGACGCCGAGGCGGGTGACATCGAGGTCCAGCCAGCCCGCCCCCTGCACCGCGTCGGTGTGGAACGGGACGCCGTGGGCCGCGGCGAGCCGCGACAACGTCTCGACCTGCTGGATCGTCCCGACCTCGTTGTTGGCCAGCTGGATGCTGACCAGCGTCGTGTCGTCCCGCAGTGCCGCGGCGAGCGTGTCGGGCTGGACCATCCCTTGTCCGTCGACGGGGAGCACCGTGATCTCGTAGCCGATGCGGCCCAGGAACTCCGCCGACTCCAGCACCGCCGGGTGCTCGACCGCGGACACCACGACGTGCCGACCTCGGGGTGCTGCCAGCGCGATGCCCTTGATCGCGGCGTTGTCGGACTCGGTGCCGCCGGAGGTGAACGTGATCTCCGACGACCGCGCACCCAGCGCCTGCGCGACGTCGGCGCGGGCCTGCTCGAGCGCCCGGGCAGCCGACTCCCCCACCTCGTGATGGCTCGAGGGGTTGCCGAACTCGGGCCCGAGGAAGGGCCACATCGCCTCGAGCACCTCGCGCTTGACCGGCGTGGTGGCCGCCTCGTCGAGGTAGATCACGGGCTCAGGACACCGACATGTCGAGGCCGAGGTCGAGCGCCCGCACGCTGTGGGTGAGGGCACCGACCGAGATGACGTCGACGCCGGTGCGGGCGATGTCGGCGATCGTGTCGAGCGTGACTCCGCCGCTGGCCTCGACCAGCGCTCGCCCGGCGATCTTCGCGACGCCCGCACGCAGGTCGTCCAGACTGAAGTTGTCGAGCATGATGGTGTGCGCGGCGCCGGACTCCAGCACCGCGTCGATCTGCTCGAGCCGGTCGACCTCGACCTCGATGTGGGTCGTGTGGGGCAGGTCGATCCGCGCCTGCCGCAGTGCCGCCGTCACGTCGGGGATGACCGCGAGGTGGTTGTCCTTGGCCATCACGGCGTCCGACAGCGAGTAGCGGTGGTTGTGGCCCCCACCGCAGCGCACCGCGTGCCGCTCGAGCGCCCGCAGTCCCGGGGTGGTCTTGCGCGTGTCGACGACGCGGGCGGCGGTGCCGGCGACCGCCTCGACATACGTCCGGGTGAGGGTCGCGATGCCGCTCATGCGCTGCACCAGGTTGAGTGCGACCCGCTCGGCCTGCAGGACCGATCGCGCCGGGCCCTCGACCCGGGCCAGCACCGAGCCCCGGTCGAACGCCTCGCCGTCGGCGGCCTCGAGGGTCACCTTGACGGTGGGGTCCAGGGTCGTCATCGCGATCTCGAAGACCTCCGCGCCCGCCAGGACGCCGGGCTCGCGGGCGACCAGCTCGGCCCGGGCGACCGCGGTCGGCGGCACCAACGTCTGCGAGGTGAGGTCACCGAAGGGGGCGTCCTCGTCCAGGGCCAGGTCCACGACCCGCTGGATCTGTCGGCGTTCAAGCATGTGTCACACCTTCTGCTGGGTCGTGGCGCCGATCGCCGAGTGGGTGGCCTGCGCGGCATCCGTGTGCGGGAAGTCGGTGCGGTAGTGGCCGCCGCGCGACTCCTCGCGGGCCAGGGCGCTGGCCACGACCGCGCGTGCGACGACCAGCAGGTTGGCGTCCTCGGCCGCCTTGGCGTCCGTGACCGCGGGCGAGCGCCAGCGTCGGAGCTCTGCCGCGGCCTGCTGCAGCTCCGCCCCGTCGCGAGCCAGTCCCGCGGCGTCCCACATGAGCTGCTGCAGGTCCGCCCGGCTGACGTCCTGCGCGTCGGGGTCCTCGGACAGGTCGAGCTCGATCGGGACCTGCCACTGCTCGTCGAAGTCGTCGATCGGTGGCGAGGACAGGAGTCCCTCGACGACCCGCGAGCCGTACACGGCACCCTCGAGCAACGAGTTGGAGGCGAGCCGGTTGGCGCCGTGGAGGCCGTTGCAGGCGACCTCGCCCACGGCGTACAGGCCCGAGATCGAGGTGCGGCCCCACTCGTCGGTGCGGACGCCGCCCATGTAGTAGTGCGCGGCCGGGGTGACCGGGATCGGAACCGTGCTCCAGTCATGGCCCTGCGCGCGGCACGCCGCATCGATGTTGGGGAAACGGCGGGCCAGGAACTCCGCGCCCAGCGCGGTGGCGTCCAAGCAGACCGGGCCGTGGTTCTTCGCCCTCATCTGCTGCGCGATGGCGCGGGCGACGACGTCGCGGGGAGCCAGCTCGGCGTCGGGGTGCACGTCGGGCATGAACCGGTGGCCGTCGGCATCGATCAGCACCGCACCCTCACCGCGTACGGCCTCGGAGATCAAGAAGTTGCCCGGTGCGTCCAGCGACGTGGGGTGGAACTGGTAGAACTCCAGGTCGGCCGCGACCGCACCCGCGCGCAGGGCCATCGCCAGCCCGTCGGCCGTCGCGACGCCGGGGTTGGTCGTGCAGGGGAACAGCTGGCCGGCCCCGCCGGTCGCCAGGATCACGGCGTCGGCGCGGAGCACCTCTCCACCCAACAGGCTCACGCCCACACAGCGGCCGTCCTCGACGACGAGGTCGACGACGGTGGTCCGCTCACGGATCGCGACGGCGCTCTCGCGCAGACGGTCGATCAGGGCGTACGCGATCGCGGCCCCCGTCGCGTCGCCGCCCGCGTGGAGGATGCGGGCGAAGGCGTGCGCGGCCTCCAGCCCGTGCGAGAGCTGGCCGTCGTGGCGGTCGAACGGCACACCCCGAGCGATGAGCTCGTCCATCGCGGCCGGCCCCTCCGCGCACAGGATGCCGACCGTCTCGGCGTCACCGAGGCCGGCGCCCGCGACGAGCGTGTCGGCGACGTGCGAGGCGACGCTGTCGCCCAGCGTGGGGGCTCCGGGATCGGCCATGTCGTCGATCACGACGGCGACCCCGCCCTGCGCGTAGCGGGTGTTGCTCTCGGCGAGGTCGGCCTTCGTCACCAGGGTGACGTCGTGCGTGTCCACGGCCTCGAGGGCCGCGGTCATGCCCGCGACTCCACTGCCGACGATGATGATGCTGCTCATGGCACGTCCTTACCTGGGCTTACCTGGGCTTACCTGGGGAGCGCCGCGAGCATGCGCTCGAGCGCGATCCTCGCGTCGGAGGCGACGTCGTCGGGGACGACGATCTGGTTGTGGACCTCGCCGGCGACGAGGCCGTCCAGGGTCCACGCGAGGTAGCCGGGGTGGATCCGGTACATCGTCGAGCACGGGCACACCACCGGGTCGAGGCAGAAGATCGTCCGGTCGGGGAACTCCGCGGCGAGGCGGTTGACCATGTTGATCTCGGTGCCGATCGCGATCGTGTCCCCGGGCTCCGAGGCGATCACGAACTTGCGGATCGCGTCGGTCGAGCCCGCCGCGTCGGCGGCGTCGACCACCGGCATGGGGCTCTCGGGGTGCACGATGATCTTGACCCCCGGGTGCTCCGCGCGGGCCTGGTCGATCTGGGCGACGCTGAAGCGCTTGTGGACCGAGCAGAAGCCGTGCCACAGGATCACGCGCGCGCTCTCCAGGTCGTCCAGGCTGTTGCCGCCGAGAGGCTTGCGGGGGTTCCACATCGGCATCTGCTCGAGCGGGATGCCCATCGCCTTGGCGGTGTTGCGGCCCAGGTGCTGGTCAGGGAAGAACAGCACGCGCTGGCCCCGCTCGAACGCCCACTCCAGGACCGTCGCGGCGTTGGACGACGTGCAGACGATGCCGCCGTTGCGTCCGCAGAACGCCTTGAGCGCGGCGGAGGAGTTCATGTAGGTCACCGGGATGACCGGCTGCTTGCCGTCGGCGTCCGGCTCGGTGCCGTAGAGCTCGAGCAGGTCCTCCCAGCACGCCTCGACCGAGTCCTCGTCGGCCATGTCGGCCATCGAGCAGCCGGCGGCCAGGTTGGGCAGGATGACCTGCTGCTCGGGCCGGGCCAGGATGTCGGCGGTCTCGGCCATGAAGTGCACGCCGCAGAACACGATCGTGTCGGCGTCCGGCTTGGTCAGCGCGGCGTTCGCGAGCTGGAACGAGTCGCCCACGAAGTCGGCGTACTGGATGACCTCGTCGCGCTGGTAGAAGTGGCCGAGGATGACCAGCCGGTCGCCCAGCGTCTCCTTCGCGGCCCGGATGCGCGCGTGCAGCTCGTCGTCGCTCATCCGCTGGTACGCCGCGGGGAGCTGGCCCGGTCGGACGACCGGCTCGGGGACGCGGTCGTCCTCGGACGCTCCCGGCCCGTAGCCGGGGAACTGGTCGAACTCCCACGGGCCCTTGGCGAGCTCGACGTCGCAGCTCGCGGCCGGCTTCTCGACGATCTGGGTGTGGACGGAACTCATCGTGGCTCCTCGGTTGAGGGCGCGCCGGCCTCGAAGCGGAACAGCGCGGGGGGACGGTGGCTCGTGCCCTGCAGGCACGTGCCCGTGGGGACGAGGGTCTTGGTGGCCAGCGCCTGGCGGCGGAAGTTGGCCGGGTCGAGGGTCGTGCGCAGGACCGCCTCGTGGACCGCCCGCAGCTCGGCGAGGGTGAACTCCTCGGGCAGGAACGCGTGGGCGATCGGCGTGTAGGTGATCTTGGCCCGCAGCCGCGCCAGGGCGTAGTCGATGATCTCGGTGTGGTCGAACGCCAGCGGCGGCAGCTCGTCGGCGACGAACCACTCGACGTTCTCGCCGTCCACCGCCCGGGCGACCTCGTCGGGACGCACCAGCGCCCAGTAGACGATCGAGACGACCCGCTCGTCGGGCGAGCGGTCGACGTTGCCGAACGCGTACAGCTGCTCGAGGTAGTGGGGGGTCAGTCCGGTCGTGCGCTCGAGGGTGTGCCGGGCGCTGGCCGCGAGGTCCTCGTGGGCCTCGAGCGGTCCGCCGGGCAGGGCCCACTGACCCTCGTACGGATCACGGATGCGGCGCACGAGCGGGAGCCACAACGTCATCTCCCCGGTCTCGGGGTGCGGTCGCAGGGCGAAGATCACGGTCGACACGGCCAAGGACACCCGCTGGTCGATCGCCGAGGAGGTCTCCATGACGTACCTCCTGCGCTCGGTGCCCCGACTTAAGGTGTCAGTGACTTTAAGAGAACGGTAACCGACCCTTAGAGTCACGTCAACACTAAGTCGCAGATCACCCGATCTCGGTCATGATGGGGTCATGCTCCTCGCCGATGTCGTCGCCACGTCCGCGGCGGTGGCCGCCACCTCGTCCCGCTCCGCCAAGGCCGCTGCGCTCGGCGAGCTCCTGCTCCGGACGGCGACCGAGTCTCCCGAGGACATCCCCATCGTGACGTCGTACCTCGCGGGAGCTCTCCGGCAACGGCGCACCGGTCTCGGCTGGCGATCGCTGCAGGATCCCCCGCCGCCCGCGTCCTCCCCCTCGCTGACCGTCGCGGAGGTCGACGCGACGTTCGAGCGGCTGGCCGCGCTGTCGGGTGCCGGCTCGCAACGGGCGCGCGCCGACGCGACGGCCGACCTGATGGCGCGCGCGACCGCCGACGAGCAGTGTTGGCTGCGGGGCGTCGTGACCGGCGAGGTGCGGCAGGGCGCGCTGGACTCACTCGTTCAGGACGGCCTCGCGATCGCCGGTGGCGTGCGGCCGGCGGCGGTCAGGCGGGCCGCGATGATGGCCGGGTCGACGGTCGACATCGCGACCGCGGCACTCACCGGCGGCGAGGAGGCGCTGGCCGCGTTCGTGCTCGCGGTCGGACGTCCGGTGCTGCCGATGCTGGCCTCCACAGCACCCACGGTCGAGGCGGCGATGACCAAGGCCGGTGGCGGACCGGTCGCGGTCGACGCCAAGCTCGATGGCGTACGCATCCAGGTGCACCGCAGCGGGGACGACGTGCTGGTGGTGACGCGCTCGCTCGACGACGTGACGTCCCGGCACCCCGAGGTCGTGGCGGCCGCCCGCGCGCTCCCGTGCCGCGACGTCGTGCTCGACGGCGAGGTGCTGGCCCTCGGCCCGGACGGCCGGCCGCGACCCTTCCAGGAGACGGCGTCCCGGGCCGCCTCGACGTCGGGGGTCGAGCTGACCCCCGCATTCTTCGACCTGCTGCACCTGGACGGCGAGGACTTCGTCGACGCGCCGACCTCGGCCCGGCTCGAGGTGCTCGAGTCGATCGTGCCCGAGCGCTTCCGGGTCGCGCGGGTCGTCACCGCGGACGTCGCGGCGGCGGAGGCCTTCGCCGGCCGGGTGCTCGACCTGGGGCACGAGGGCGTCGTCGTGAAGAGCCTCTCGGCTCCGTACGCCGCCGGACGGCGCGGCGCGACGTGGGTCAAGGTCAAGCCCGTCCACACGCTCGACCTGGTCGTCCTCGCCGTGGAGCGCGGATCGGGACGTCGCAGCGGCTGGCTGTCCAACATCCACCTCGGCGCGCGCGACGGTGACGGCTTCGTGATGCTCGGCAAGACGTTCAAGGGGATGACCGACGAGATGCTCGCCTGGCAGACCGAGCGCTTCGGCGAGCTGCAGACCGCCGACGACGGCTACGTCGTGACCGTCCGGCCGGAGCAGGTCGTCGAGATCGCGTTCGACGGCGTGCAGCGGTCCACCCGCTACCCCGGCGGCGTCGCCCTGAGATTCGCCCGCGTCATCCGCTACCGCGACGACAAGACCCCCGCCGAGGCCGACACCCTCGAGACCGTCCGCACCCACCTCACCCCCTGACGCTCCCCCGGGTTGCCGGTTTCCCACGGGACCGTGGGGTTTAGTCACTCCCCTCGGGTCGCAACGCGAGGGAAGTGACCAAGACGCGCGGGAAGCGGCTCAGCAGGCGGGACGCCCGGGGCGGCCGCGCTCATCGGGCCCGGACGTCCCCGTCCACCGCGCGAAGCAGATCGGCCGTCAGCAGCGCCTCGACGTCGCCGACGTCCAACGAGATGACCTCGACGCCCCACGCGGACGTCACCCCCGTCGTGAGGGTCGGCAGGTCCGACTCGAAGCGCTGGCGTGCGACCAACAGGTCGGCGAAGCGCGTGCACGCGATCTCGCGGCCGAGATGGGCCTCGAGGGCGGCGAACGTCGCCGCGATCGGGTCGTCGGCCGCCACGACCGCCCGCGCCGGGTCCGTCACGTGCACCTGCGTCGAGGCCCGCACGTGCACCGAGATCCCGTCGAGGGTTGTGGCGGCCACTCCCAGCATCTGGCTCGTGGGCCGCAGCGAGATCGTGGTCCAGCGCTCGAGTCCGGGCACCCGTCGAACCAGGCCGGGACCAGCCACCCGGACCACTCGCCCCAGCCGTGTCACGACAAGACGCTGGTGCTCTGGGACGACCCGCATCGAGGCGAGGACCGCGCCGACCACCAGCACCAGGGCCACGAGCGCCCAACCCGCGGGCGACGGCCCCAGGGAGTCGGTCACGCTGGCTTGCAGGCCATCGATCATCAGGCGGTTCATCGTGGACGGCTCCTTCGAGGGGGTGCCGCAGGAGCTCGAACCCGCTGCTGCGGCCTGATCTCCAGCCTCCCCGACCGGCGCCACGGAAACCATCCGTGCCACCACCCATCTTTCGCCGCGTACGCCTGCCGCTTGGACAAGCGCGCCCGCGATGGGTGAGGCTGGCGCCATGACGACGGCGCTGAACCGGCTCCCCCTCTACTGGCAGATCTGCCTCATCAACGGGCTCGTCTTCCTGATCGGCACGATCGTCCTCGCGCTCTCTCCTGCCACGATCTCGACCCGCGTGCTGGTCTCCGAGGCGATCGTCCTGCTGGTGGGGTTCGTCCTGATCCTGGTGGCGAACGCCCTGCTGGTGCGCTCGACGCTGGCGCCGCTCGAACGTCTGACGCAGCTCAGTGAGCGCGTCGACCTGCAGTCCCCGCGGGAGCGGCTCACCGAGGACGGAGACGGCACCGTCGCCCGACTCGTCCGGGCGTACAACGAGATGCTGGACCGGCTCGAGGCCGAGCGGAGCAGCAGCAACGCCAAGGCGCTGGCCGCACAGGAGGCCGAGCGGCACCGCATCGCCCAGGAGCTGCACGACGAGGTGGGCCAAGGGCTGACGGCGGTGCTGCTCGGTCTCAAGCGCGCTGCCGACCGCGCACCCGACGACATCGCCGACGAGCTGCGGGGCGTCGCCGAGATCGCCCGCTCCAGCCTGGACGAGGTGCGCGACGTCGCCCGGCGCCTGCGCCCGGGCGTGCTGGACGACCTGGGCCTGCTCAGCGCGCTCGCCGCCGCGTGCACCGACTTCACCACCCACAGCGGGGTGCACGTCCGCCGCGGGTTCGCCCCGAGCCTGCCACCGCTGTCGGTCGAGAAGGAGCTCGTGGTCTATCGCGTCGCGCAGGAGGCCCTGACCAACGTCGCCCGCCATGCGCGCGCGAGCACCGTCACGGTGTCCCTGTCGACCCAGGGCGATGCGGTCGTCCTGCTGGTCGCGGACGACGGCGTCGGGATGAACGGCCGGAGCGAGAGCACCGGCATCCGTGGCATGCGCGAGCGCGCCCGACTGGTCGACGGCAGCCTCGTGGTCCGCGGCCGGATCGGTGGCGGCACCGAGGTACGCCTCTCGGTGCCCGTCGCGGCGGTGACGCCGTGAGCACCCGGCCGGACGTGCGGATCCTGCTCGCCGACGACCACGCGCTCGTACGCCGCGGGGTCCGCCTCATCCTCGACAGCGAGCCCGGCCTGAGGGTCGTGGCAGAGGCAGGCGACGGCGCCGAGGCGGTGGAGGCCGTCCGGACCCAGGAGATCGACCTGGCGATCCTCGACGTGTCGATGCCCCGCATGACCGGGCTGCAGGCGGCTCGGGAGATCTCGCGCCGCCGCGATCCCCCGCACATCCTGATGCTCTCGATGCACGACAACGAGCAGTACTTCTTCGAGTCGCTCAAGTGCGGCGCCTCCGGCTACGTCCTGAAGTCCGTCGCGGACCAGGACCTCGTCGGCGCCTGCCATGCGGCCGTCCGCGGCGAGTCGTTCCTCTACCCCGGCGTCATGAGCGCGCTCGTGCGCGACTACCTGGAGCGCCGCCGGCGAGGCGAGAAGGTCTCGGACACGGTCCTGACCCCACGCGAGGACGAGGTGCTCAAGCTCATCGCCGAGGGCTCGACGTCGCGCGAGATCGCCGAAGCCCTCACGATCAGCCTCAAGACCGTCGAGCGGCACCGCTCGAACATCCTGGCCAAGCTCGGCATGCGGGACCGCACGGACCTGACCCGGTACGCGATCCGCGCCGGCCTCGTGGAGCCCTGAGCCTCGACGGACTCAGCGCAGTCGCTTCTGGATCTCCTCGACGATCTGCTCGGCAGGGACGTCGAACGCGGCCGCCGGGATCACCGGATCGGGCCGGGTCCCCTTGAGGTTGATCAGCACACCAGCGGTCTGGCGCTGCTTCGTCTCCCCCCGGGTCCTGCCCCCGACCTGGATGCTCGCGCCGCGGACCCTCGACCACGGGACCTCGATCGCCGTGCGATAGCCGCGGTAGCTCAGGTCCTCGGGTCCCAGCACGACACGCCATCGGTGAAGCCGGCCGGTGACCAGTCGGAACCAGTCGGGCAGACCGAAGACGGTCGCGATCACGACGGCGAAGGCGGCTCCGGGCGACTCGATCGAGTCGACGTCGACGATCGCCTGCACCACGAACGCGGCGGCCAGGATCGGGACCGCCGCCCAGGCGGCGACCAGCGGCCAGACCAGGGATCCGGGCGCCTCGATGATCGTCCTCCCGGCCTCGTCGACCGGCAGCTCCCG
The DNA here is from genome assembly GCF_009661045.1 of Aeromicrobium sp. S22. NCBI lineage: Bacteria > Bacillati > Actinomycetota > Actinomycetes > Propionibacteriales > Nocardioidaceae > Aeromicrobium > Aeromicrobium sp. S22. The sequence goes on along the minus strand of NZ_WJWV01000001.1, from coordinate 1,291,128 downwards.
GCGCCGACGAGGCAGCACGAAGGCTCGCAGCGCGGCGATCAGGTGCAGCCCGAGGAACACGAGCCCGGCCACGCCGACCACTCGTCCTGCGCCGTCGAGCGCGACTGCCATGGCTGCGAACGAAGCCAGTCCGACGAGGATCAGGACGACGACCCCGGCGACCCACCGGCGCGAGATCAGCCGTTGGCCGGTGGTCAGCATGCTGTCACCCTGTCCCATGCAGCGCCGACCGAGCAAGACCCGTCGGCGCGTCTCAGCGGAAGTCGCGTCCCTGGTGCCGGGCGGGGATCGCCCGACCCGCCTGGGGATAGACCTCCTCGATGCGCATGAGCTTGTCGGCGACCAGGTTGACGACTCCTTCCGGGCTCCGCTCGAGCATGCCGCGGATGACCATGCCGGCCGCATTGCGTCCCACGACCCGGTAGCGCTTCCAGAGCGCCTCGGAGCACACCACGTTGAGCATGCCGGTCTCGTCCTCGAGGTTGAGGAACGTGACGCCGGACGCCGTCGCCGGACGCTGCCGGTGGGTGATGAGCCCGGCCACCTTGACCCGCCGGGACGCCTCCGCGACGGCCGTGTCGGCCACCGAGAGGATGCCCTCGCCCTGCAGCAGGGGGCGCAGGTGCTCGACGGGGTGCGTCTGCGGCGAGATGCGGGTCGACCACAGGTCGGCCATCGTGACCTCGACGTCGCTCATGCCCGGCAGCATCGGCGGCGGTGCCGCGACCTGGGTGCCCTCGAGCTGGTCCTGGCTCTGCGTGTAGCCGGCGTTCCACAGCGCCTGACGGCGCGACAGGCCGAAGCAGTCGAACGCCCCCGCGGTGGCCAACGACTCCATCTGCGCGACGCTCAGCCCGGTGCGACGCGCCACGTCGGCCATGTCGGCGAAGGGACGCAGGTCGCGCTCGGCCACGATCCGCTGCGCCGCCTCACGTCCGATGCCCTGCACCTCGTCGAGGCCGATGCGTACCGCGAACGCCCCGTCGCGGCGGTGCTCGGGTGTCGGGTCGGGGGTGCCGGGCACGAAGTCACCGACCGGCGGCTGGATCCGCTCGAGGCACGCATCACGTCCGGCCGGGCCCGGCTGCCCCTCGACCGGTTCGAGGTCCGCGAGCGCTCCCGAGCGCAGGATGTCGGGGCGCAGGACCGTGACCCCGTGCCGCCGGGCGTCGGTGGTCAGCGACTGGGGCGAGTAGAACCCCATGGGCTGGTTGCGCAGGAGCGCGGCGAGGAACGCGCCCGGATAGTGCAGCTTGAGCCACGAGCTGGCGTAGACCAGCAGCGAGAAGCTGAGCGCATGGCTCTCGGCGAAGCCGAAGTTGGCGAAGGACTTGATCTTCAGGTAGATCAGGTCGGCCTCCTCCTGGCTGAGCCCGTGCTTGGCCATGCCCGCGAAGAGCTTGTCCTCCAGCGACTCGATGCGCTCGATGCCCCGCTTGGAGCCCATCGCGCGCCGCAGGAGATCGGCCTCGTCACCCGTGCAGTCACCGATCGCGATCGCCATCTGCATGAGCTGCTCCTGGAACAAGGGCACGCCCTTGGTCCGCTCCAGCACCGGCTCCAGGATCGGGTGCGGGTAGGTGATGGCTTCCTTGCCCATCGCCCGGCGGATGTACGGGTGCACGGCCCCGCCCTGGATCGGCCCGGGGCGGATCAGCGCGATCTCGATCGCGAGGTCGTACGCCCGACGGGGCTGCAGCCGCGGAAGGGTGCCGATCTGCGCCCGGCTCTCGACCTGGAAGACCCCGATCGAGTCCGCGCGACACAGCATGTCGTAGACCCCGGCCTCCTCCTTGGGGATCGAGTCGAGGTCCCACTGCTCCCCCAGGTGCTCCGCGACGATCCGCATCGTGTGGTCGAGCGCCCCGAGCATGCCGAGCCCCAGCAGGTCGAACTTGACCAGGCCCATGAACTCGCACGCGTCCTTGTCCCACTGCAGGACGGTCCGCTTGTCCATGCGGCCGCGCTCGATCGGGCAGACCTCCCCGACGGGTCGTTCGGTCAGGATCATCCCGCCGGAGTGGATGCCCAGGTGTCGCGGCGCGGTCATCATCTGCCGCGCGAGCCCCACGACCTGCTCGGGGACGCCCTGCACGTCCTCGCTGCCGATCGCACCCCACGCGTCGATCTGCTTGGACCACGCGTCCTGCTGCCCCGGCGAGTGGCCGAGCGCCTTGGCGGCGTCCCGGACCGCCGAGCGGGGACGGTAGCTGATCACGTTGGCGACCTGGGCGGCGTTGTGCCGGCCGTACTGCTCGTAGACCCACTGGATGATCTCCTCGCGCCGGTCGGAGTCGAAGTCGACGTCGATGTCGGGCTCCTCCTCGCGAGTCGTGGCCAGGAACCGCTCGAACGGCAGGTCGTAGAAGATCGAGTCGATCGCGGTGATCTTGAGGGCGTAGCAGAGCGCGGAGTTGGCCGAGGATCCTCGACCCTGGCACAGGATGCCGCGGCGCCGGGCCTCGGCCACGATGTCGTGGACGATGAGGAAGTAGCCCGGGAAGTCCTTCTCCTCGATCACGGCCAGCTCGCGCTCGATGCGCTCGCGGGCGAGCCGCTCGCGGCCCGCATAGCGTTCGCGGATGCCGATCTCGGCCAGGTCGCGCAGGTGCTGCATCGCGGTCTTGCCCTCGGGGATGCCGCGCTTGGGCAGGCGGGGCGTCGCGGCGCGCAGGTCGAACGCGATCTCGTCGGCGAGCGGGACCGTACGCTCGACGGCCCCCGGGAAACGGTGGAACAGTCGACGCATCTCCGCGCCGGAGCGCAGGTGCGCGGCCCCCGTGGCCGGCAGCCAGCCGTCCATGTCGGCGAGGCTGCGCCGGGCCCGGACCGCGGCCATCGACGCCGCCAGGCGTCCTGCGGACGGGCGGGCGAAGTGCACGTTGTTGGTGGCCACCGTGGCCAGGCCGTGGTCGATCGCGAGACCCGCGAGCGCGTCGTTGACCGAGCTGTCGGTCGGGAAGCCGTGGTCGATCAGCTCGACCCCGACCCCGTCGATGCCGAACAGCGCCGTCAACCGGTCCAGGGCGGCCGCCGCAGCGTCACGTCCGCCCGTGGCGAGTGCCTCGCGCACATGCCCCTTGCGGCACCCGGTCAGCACGACCCAGTGGTCGCGGCCCCGCTCGGCGAGCTCCTCGAGGTCGTAGACGGGACGACCCTTCTCATCTCCCCTCAGCTGCGCGTCGGTGATCGCGGCGGCGAGGCGGTGGTAGCCCTCCACCCCACGTGCCAGCACGAGCAGGTGGTTGCCCTCGGGATCGGCGACCCCGTTCTGGGGGCTGCGCAGGCCCAGCGACAGCTCGGCACCGTAGACCGTGCGCAGACCGTGCTGGGGATATTTGCCCGCCTCCTCGGCGAACCGGGGGGCGCCGTAGAAGCCGTCGTGATCGGTGATCGCGAGGCCGTGCAGGCCCAGCGCGATCGCCTCCTCGACCAGCGCGTCGGGGCCACTCGCGCCGTCGAGGAAGGAGAAGTGGCTGTGACAGTGCAGCTCGGCGTAGGGGACGACCGGTCCGCCCGGCGGCGCGATCTCCTTGGGATCGTGCTTGCGCCGCTTGCGGGACCAGCCCGGGGCGTCCCCGCCGTCCGGCTCCGGCCGGCCGGACAACCGGCGCTCGAGCTCGCGCCACGAGATGTCCGGATTGTTCCAGTTCATGTGGCGCAAGTCCGTCCGCGAGTGGCGCGGAAGTGGACGACACGCCGTCCCAGAATCTTCGTTCTGCGCCAGTCGCGGGTCGGGTCAGTCATAGCGGGCCTCGGTCCACCAGTGGCCGCCCTCGACGATCATGAGGAAGGCGCTGCCGTCGACGCCGACGACCTGGAACCGGGCGATCCGGCGCGCCGCCGCCTCGTCCCACCACTGCTCGTCGACCGGCCAGGGTCCGGCCCACGACGCGACGGGCTGCCAGTCCGCACCGGCCGCGGCCCGGAACCGCGTCGGCTCCCCCGACACCATGCCCCGTCCGGTGACGCCGATGGGCTGTCCCTCGGCACCGACGACCATCGCCTGCTGCGGCTCGGGATAGACCGTCGCGGGCGCAGGGGGCGGCAGGCTGCCCGGCCAGGGCAGGCCGACGGCTCGCGCCGCCACGGGACGCTCGCCCCACGGCGCCAGCAGCCGCCGCTGGGCCGGGCCGCGGCCACCCTGCACCGTGACCGAGACGACCGCCTCGTGGCCCACGATGCTCTGCACCCGGGCCACCCCCCGCTCGACCCGCTCGTCGGGGCCGCCGCCGAAGAGGCTGTCGGCGTGGTCACCCAGCGGCTCGGTGACCTCCGGGATCAGCCGCACCGCGTCGACCGGCGCGCGGATCGCACCGTCGACCGACAGCTGCCAACGGACCCGGTCGATGAGATCGGTGGGGCCGAACCAGCGCGGGTGCATCCACCGGCGGGACGTCGCGAGCGAGCCGTCGGCGTCGACCTCGATCAGCACCGTGGTGCACACCAGGCCGTGACCCGCGAGATCGGTCACGAACGCCTCGGCGGTCGTGCGCAGGCTGAACGCGATCGGCTCGACGAGCTCCAGCGGCGGCTCGAGGACCAGGGTCGCCTCGAACTCCGGCGGCACCTGACGTCGGCTGATCGGCTGCGCGTCCTGGCCTCGGGCCAGGCGGTGCAGCAGCGCCCCGTGGGTGCCGAAGCGGGTGTGGACGTCGGCCGCGGGCAGCGACGCGAAGTCGCCCAGGGTCAGCAGCCCCATGCGGCGCAGCAGCCCGACCAGGTCGACGTCGTCGAGGACGTCGATCGGCAGATCGCGCAGGAACTGCGCCGAGCCGCCCTCGGGGACGACCAGGCTGTCCTGCGCGAGCGCCCGGCGGGCGGCCTGCTCGGCGGCGAACAGCCCGTCGGCGACACCCGCGCGGACGTCCCACACGCCGAGCTCGACGAGCCGCTCGGCGATGACCGCTGCGGCCTCGGCCTCGCCGCCGTAGAACCGCGAGGGCACCGAGATCGCGCAGAGCCCTGGCCGCAGCGGGGCGACCCCGGGGCTCAGCTCCTCGATCGCGGTGAGGACCGTCTCGAACGCGCGCGCATCGGCATCGGGGTTGTGCTCGCGCAGGACCAGGTCGGGGCACCGCGACTGGGCGTCGCGGCGGCGCATCCCCCGACGTACGCCCTCGGCGCGCGCGGCCTGCGAGCAGGCCAGCACCTGCCCCTTGTCGAGCACGGCCGCCGGGGTCGAGGCCGGCACGTCGACCGCCACGACCGGCCAGTCCGGCGCCCACAGCACCATCGTCCTCATGACGCGGCCCTCATGACACGCTCCGCAGCCGGCTCGGGGACGGGGTGTCCTCGACGCGACGGATGACCTGGGACGCATCGGGGAGCCACAGCCGTCCGCGCCGGGCGGGAGCCGTGCCGCGCTGCACCTCGACGGTGACCCGGCGCGCCTGCAGGTGGCCGTGCCCCCGGCCGACGCCGACCCACTCGACGTCGCGCATCGAGAGCCGGGCCTCGCTGCGGGGCCAGTCGCCGTAGGCCACCAGGATGCCGCCGCGCTGGCGCAGGCGAGCACTGATGCGGCTCACGTCCTTGGCCGCGACGAAGGACGGGGCGCGCAGCACCACGACGCCCAGGACGTCGATCAGCGCGGCCGTGACCTCGAGCCACGCGTCCCCGGGATCGGGCACCAGGATCGTGCGGCGCAGCTCGACCCCGGCCGCGGCCGCGGCCTCCAGTCCCAGCTCGGCCGTGCCCACGACCCCGCACCAGGCCCCGTCGGCCGACGGCCCCGCCATCAGCGCGACCGCCAGGCTCATCGAGTCGACCGAGTAGGTGGAGCCGGCCTGCAGCTGGAGCAGCCCCGACAGGGCCGGGTGGGTCGCGACCGGCTGGGCGGCGGGCCGGCCCTGCATCTGCTGGACCCGCTCGCGCAGCTCACTGAGGGTCGGGGCTGCTGATGGACTCATTCATCCATCTTCGAACATCTGTTCGAGCGAGTCAATCTGCCCGATGGCGACGTCCCATCAGGCGGACGTCGTCACCGGCCCAGCGAGATCGACCCTCCCGGGATCGCGTCGAGCAGTCGGCGCGTGTACTCCTGCGTCGGGGTGTCGAACACCGCCGAGACCGACGCGGCCTCCACGACCTTGCCGTTCTGCATGACCAGGACGTCGTCGGCGATCTGCCGAACGACGGCCAGGTCGTGCGTGATGAACAGATAGCTCAGGCCGAGCTCGGCCTGCAGGTCGTTGAGCAGCTCGAGGATCTGCGCCTGCACCAGGACGTCGAGCGCCGAGACGGCCTCGTCACAGATCACGACCTCCGGGTCGAGGGCGAGCGCCCGGGCAATGGCCACGCGCTGGCGCTGGCCTCCCGACAGCTCGCCCGGAAAGCGCGACATGACCGTGGTGGGCAGCGAGACCTTGTCGAGCAGGTCGCGGACCTTGGCCTCGCGCTCCTTCTTGGTCCCGATGCCGTGTGTGCGCAGCGGCTCCTCGATCGACTGGTAGATCGAGTACAGCGGGTCCAGCGAGGCGTACGGGTTCTGGAACACCGGCTGCATCTGGCGACGGAGCCTCAGCCGATCCGCACGGCTCTTGAGGTCGGCGACGTTCTTTCCGTCGAAGATCACCTTGCCCGAGGTCGGCGGCAGCAGGTCCAGGACCATGCGGGCCACGGTCGACTTGCCCGAGCCGGACTCCCCCACGATCGCGGTCGTGGTGCCGCGACGCAGGCGGAACGACACGTCGTCGACCGCCGAGAAACCGACCTTCTGCCACGGCTTGGCACCGCGGAGCGTGAAGACCTTGGTGAGGTTCTCGGCGATCAGGATGTCGTCACGCCCCTCGCCCAGCGCCACCGAGCTGTCGGCGACCTCGGCCGCGATCTCCGCCGCGGTCTGGACCGCCTGCTCGCGCACCTCGACGCGCGCCTGCACCGACGACAGTCGCTGCGACGCGATCGACGGGGCCTTGGCCACGAGACGCTGCGTGTACGGGTGCTGGGGATCCTGCAGGATCTCCCGCGCCGGACCGGACTCGACGATCTTGCCGCGATACATCACCACGAGGTGGTCGGCCCGCTCGGCTGCCAGCCCCAGATCGTGCGTGATCAGCATGACCGCGACGCCGAGCGTGGACGTCAGGGTGTCCAGGTGGTCGAGGATCTGCTTCTGCACCGTGACGTCGAGCGCCGACGTCGGCTCGTCCGCGATCAGCAGGCGCGGCCGCGCGGCCAGGCCCATCGCGATGAGCGCGCGCTGGCGCATGCCGCCGGAGAACTCGTGCGGGTACTGACGGGCGCGACGCTCGGCGTCGGGCAGGCCGGCTTCCTCGAGGAGCTCGACGACGCGCTTGTCCGCCTCGTCGCCGCTCGCCACACCGTTGGCGACCAGCGCCTCCTTGATCTGGCGTCCGACCTTCCACAGCGGGTTCAGGTTGGACATCGGATCCTGTGGCACGAGACCGATCGAGGAACCGCGGAGGGCCAGCACGGCCTTGCGGTCCGAATCGGTGATCTCCCGCCCCTCGAACAGGATCTGGCCACCCATGACGTGGCCGGAGCCGGGCAGCAGATCGATGACCGAGTGGGCCAGGGTCGACTTGCCGGACCCGGACTCACCGACGATCGCGATGGTCTGGCCGGGGTAGATCACCAGGCTCGCGCCGTCGACGGCCGTCAGGACCGTCTTCTTGTCGGTACGGAAGCCGACTCGCAGGTCCCGGATCTCGAGCAGGGGGGTCTCGGTCATGACTTCTTCGCCTTCGGGTCGAGGGCTTCTCGGACGGCCTCACCCAGCAGCACGAAGCCGAGGACGGTGATGGCCAGGGCCGTGGCGGGGACCCACATGACGACGAGGTGCTGGCCCGAGCGGACGAGCGTCTGGGCGTCGGCGAGGTCGTTGCCCCACGACACCATGCTCTGCGGGAAGCCCAGCCCCAGGAACGACAGCGAGGACTCGGACACGATGAACACACCGAGCATGATGGTCGCCGAGACGATGACCGGCGACAGGGCGTTGGGCACGATGTGTCGGCGCAGGTTGGACACCTTGGACGCGCCGATGGCGGTGGCCGCGTCGACGAACTCCAGGTTCTTGACCTCCAGCACCGCACCACGCATCTGGCGGGTGATCTGCGGCCAGGCGAACAGCGCGAGCGCCATGACCACCACGAGCACCGAGCCCCAGAACCCGCGGTCGTCCCACAGGTTGTTGATCACCGAGATGACCACGATGCAGGCCAGCAGCAGCGGGATCGAGAAGAAGATGTCGCTGAGGCGCGAGACGATCGTGTCGACGATGCCGCCGTAGAAGCCGGCGATCGCGCCGGTGACCATGCCCAGCACGACCGTGACGACCGTGGCGAGCACGCCGACGGCCACGGACGCACGCGCGCCGTAGACCGTACGTGCCCAGATGTCCGCACCCTGGAAGTTGTAGCCGAACGGGTGGCCCTCGCTCGGCGGGGCGAACTGCTTGCCCAGCGAGGCCTCGTTGGGATCGGCGCTGGTGAACAGCGTCGGGAACGCGACCATGACCGCGAGCACCAGGATGATCAGTGAGGCCAACCAGAACAGCGGCGACTTGCGCAGCCGCTTCCAGGCCTCCTTCCACTGGCTCTCGGGCACGGCGTCGACGTCGACGGCGTCAATTGCGCGCAGCGGCGTCTCGTCGAGTGGGGCGACGAAACGTTCCTGCCCCGGGTGTGTCTCAGACATAACGGATCCTCGGATCGAGAACGGCGTACAGGAGGTCGACGATCAGGCTCATGAACACGTAGATCATGACCATGACTGCCACGACCGCGACGGTCACCGGCGCGTCGCCACGGTTGACCGCCTGGAAGGCGAGGTTGCCGATGCCCTGCACGTTGAAGATGCCCTCGGTGATGATGGCGCCGGCCATGAGCGAGCCGAGGTTGATGCCGATGTACGTCACGACCGGCACCAAGGAGTTGCGCAGCACGTGGTTGCGGATGACCGCGCCCTCGGGCAAGCCCTTGGCACGGGCAGTCCGCACGTGGTCGGCAGTCATGTTGTTGGCGACCGAGGTGCGGGTCAGGCGGGTCGTGGTCGCGATGTTGGCGATGGCCAGGACGAAGGCCGGCAGGAGGAGCTTGCCCACGGTCCAGTCGCCGCCCACCGTCGCGCTGAAGATCGCGAACTTGACGCCGAACAGGAACTGCAGGACGAAGCCGACCACGAAGATCGGGATCGACAGCAGGATCAGCGAGATGACCAGCGTGATCGAGTCGAACCAGCCGTTGCGGCGCAGACCGGCGATCGTGCCGACGACGATGCCGATGATCGCGTCCATCAGCAGGGCCATGAGGGCCAGGGTCGCGGTGACGGGCAGGGCGTTGCGGATCTTCTCGAACACCGGCTGTCCGTCGAGCCCGACGAAGTCGGGGTTGAACGTCACGACGTCCTTGAGGAAGTACAGCCACTGGACGAGGAAGAAGTCGTTCATGTGGTACTGGTCCCGGATGGCCTGACGAACTTCGTCGGACACCGGCTTGTTGCCGATCAGACCGTTGATGGGATCACCGGGCCGCAGGAACACCAACGCGTAGATGATGAGAGTGGCCCCGAGAAAAACCGGGATGGTCTGGAGCAGTCGCTTGGCGACATACCACCACACGAGGCCTCCTGGGATGTGAAGGGTGGGGCTGGAGCACGTTCACCTGGTCAAGGGACATGGTGCACCCAGTTCGGACGCGGCGCACGGGGGCAGTCCTGGTGAGGACTGCCCCCGCGGCCGATGGTGCCGGTCGAACTACTTCGTCAGAGCGTAGTAGTCCGGCTTCTGCTTCCAGTTGAACTTGAAGTCCTTCAGATCCGTCGTCGTCACTGCGGTGGCGTTCTGGTACCACAGCGGGATGGCCGGAAGGTCCTTCAGGAGGACGGACTGCGCCTCGCTGATCAGCTTGTAGCGCTCGTCGTCCGAGGCGGCGGAGGCCTCGGAGACCAGCTTGTCGAAGTCCTTGTTGCTGTAGTCACCGTCGTTCGAACCGGCGCCCGTGGCGTAGATCGGTCCGAGGTAGTTCAGCATCGACGGGTAGTCGGCCTGCCAACCGGTGCGGAACGGCGTCTTGATCGTCCGGTCGGTGATGACCGTGCGGAGCTCGTCGAACGTCGGGTACGCCTTCGGCGCAGCATCGATGCCCAGCGTGTTCTTGATCTGGTTGGCCATCGCCTCGGAGAACTCCTTGTTGCCCGCTCCGTCGTTGTTGTAGGCCAGCTCGAACTTGCCGTCCCACTTGCTGATCTTGTCAGCCTCGGCCCACTTCTTCTTGGCCTCGTCGGGGTTGAACTTCAGCACCTCGTTGCCGGGCACCTTGTCGGTCCAGCCGTCGAGCACCGGCGACGTGAAGTCGCTGGCAGGCGTACGGGCGTTGTTGAAGATCTTCTCGGTGATCTCGGGGCGGTTGATCGCCATCGAGATGGCCGCACGACGCAGCTCGCCCTCTTCACCCTTGAAGTGCTCGAGGCGCTCGGGGATCGTGAAGGAGGAGAAGCTCGAGCCGGGCTCGTTGTACGCCTTGATGGCCGAGTCGCTCTCGAACGTGGTCAGGGCGCTCGGCGGGACCTGGTCCAGGACGTCGAGGTTGCCCGACTGCACGTCGGTGTAGGCCGAGTCGGTCGAGTTGTAGAACTTGAAGACCAGTCCGCCGTTCTTCGGCTTGTGGACACCCTTGTAGTCAGGGTTGGGCTCGAGGGAGATCTGCTTGTTCTTCTCCCAGCCGCTCTTGGTCAGCTTGTACGGGCCGTTGCCGATCGGGGCGTCACCGTACTCCTTGGTGATCTTGCCCGACTCGTCGTACGCGCTGTCCGGCACCGGCATGTAGGCCGAGTAGCCAAGACGCAGCGGGAAGTCCGACTCCGGCTCCTTCAGCGTGATCGAGAACGACGTGTCGTCCAGCACCTTCAGGCCCGAGACGGTGTCGGAGCCCTTCTCGGTGTTGCCGACCTCGTCGGTGCCCTTGATCGGGTAGAAGAAGTAGTTGTTGAGCTGCTTGTTCTTCGGGTTGGCGCCGTAGTTCCAGGCCTTCACGAAGGAATCCGCGGTGACGGGGGTGCCGTCGGTGAACTTCCAGTCGTCCTTGAGCTTGACGGTCCAGACAGTGCTGTCCTCGTTGGGCTCGATGGACTCGGCGACCTCGTTGGTGACCGAACCGTCGGTGTTGTACGCCACGAGACCGGAGAAGAGGTTGTCGAGCGGGTCTCCGCCGCCGACCTCGTTGGTCGCGGTCGGGATCAGCGGGTTCTGCGGGTTGGTGCCGTAGACCGAGATGACCTTGTCGGTGGAGCCGCCACCGCCGCCACCCTCGCTCTTGTCATCGCTTCCGCCACCGCAAGCAGCCAGTGTCAGGCTGCTGGCCGCGATCAACGCCACACCCGCAAGGCGGGTACGCCGAGAGAGTCGCATGGATTCCTCCTGTGTTTGTCTGGCGCGCTGGCGCGCGCCCCCCTATGCCTATCACCGCGATCCAGTCCACAAACAGCGTGACAGGCCGCCTTAACCAAGTTGACACCAAAGAATGTCAATAGTTCTGAGGGATCATCGGCGCTGGTCACTCCGAGTGAATCCCTGTCTCCCACGTACGACGCCCGGCCTCCGCTGTCAGCGGTGACCGGGCGCCGTCTCGAAGCGGAAGCTGTGTCAGCCCTTGCGCTTCTTGACCTCTTCGGTCGCCTGCGGGAGCACCGACTTCAGATCGCCTACGACGCCGAAGTCGACGAGCTCGAAGATCGGCGCCTCGTCGTCCTTGTTGACCGCGACGATCGTCTTGGACGTCTGCATGCCCGCACGGTGCTGGATGGCACCGGAGATGCCGTTCGCGACGTACAGCTGCGGAGAGACCGTCTTGCCGGTCTGACCGACCTGGAAGCTGTGCGGGTACCAGCCGGAGTCGACCGCTGCGCGGGAAGCGCCCACGGCTGCACCGAGGGTGTCGGCGAACGCCTCGACCTCGGTGAAGTCGCCACCGGTGCCACGGCCGCCGGAGACGACGATCGCGGCCTCCGTCAGCTCAGGACGGCCCGAGGCCTCCTTGACCTTGGTCGAGGTGATCTTCGCGGTCTTGGCCGCCTCGGACACCTCGGCGGTCTTCGCCTCGACCGCACCCGCGCCGGCAGCGGCCTCGGGCGTCGTCGAGTTGGGCTTGACCGTGATGACCGGCGCGCCCTTGGTGATGGACGACTGCACCGTGAAGTTGCCGGCGAAGACCGACTGCGTCGTGGTGACGCTGTCGCCGCTGGCCTGGACGTCGACCGCGTCGCTGATCCAGCCGGACTCGGTCTTCAGCGCCACGCGGGCACTGATCTCCTTGCCCTCGGTGCTCGCGCCGACCAGGACCGCCGCGGGCGACGTCTCGGTGACGAGCTGGGCCAGGGCCTCAGCCTTGGGACCCACGAGGAACTCCGAGTAGACCGCGTCGTCGTACGTGTAGATCTTCTCCGCGCCGTACTGCGTGAGGGTGTCGGTGTCAGCGCTGCCGAACACGACGGCCGACGGCTCGCCGATGCGGCGGGCGATCGTCAGCAGCTCCAGCGAGGGCTTGGTGACCTTGCCGTCGGGAGCGTCGATGAGGACGAGTACTTCAGTCATGTGTCAGTGCCCTTCTCAGACGAACTTCTTGGCGGCGAGGAACTCGACGAGCTTGGCGCCGCCGTCTCCCTCGTCGGTGACGATCTCACCGGCGGTGCGCGGCGGGCGGGGCTCGTAGGACTCGACCTTGGTCCACGCGTTGTCCAGACCGACCGAGGACGCGTCGACGCCGATGTCCTCCAGCGTCCACTCCTCGACGGGCTTCTTCTTGGCGGCCATGATGCCCTTGAAGGACGGGTAGCGGGCCTCACCGGTCTGATCGGTCACCGACACGACGAGCTTGCCCGACGCCTCGATCTCCTGCGTCGCGACGTCGCCGTCGCGGCGGATCTTGACCGTGTCGCCGTCGACCGTGATCTCCGAGGCGAACGTGACGGCCGGCAGGCCGAGGCGCTCGGCGACCAGCGTCGGGACGACGCCCAGTCCGCCGTCGGTCGAGGCCATGCCGAAGAACACCATGTCGTACTCGAGCTTCTCGATAGCCTTCGCCAGGATCAGCGACGTCGCGAAGGCGTCCGAGCCGTGGATCGCGTCGTCCTGCACGTGGACGCCGGCGTCGGCACCCATCTGCAGGGCCTTGCGCACCGCGTCGGCTGCATCCTCGGGACCGACGGTCAGGACGGTCACCTCACCGTCACCGGCCTCGACGACCTGGAGCGCCTGCTCGACCGCGTACTCGTCGAGCTCTGACAGCAGACCGTCGACGCCCTCGCGATCGACGGTGTTATCGGCGCTGAAGGTCCGGTCTGCGGTCGCATCCGGCACGTACTTCACAGCGACAACGATTTTGGTCACAAGGACCCTCCTGTGAATTCTGGGTCACGGCGCCCAGTCGGGCGTCGCGGCAGTCTGGGACTGTTCGCGGGCCACCATTCCATGCCGTTGGGGGGCTCGGGTGAGGCGGCCCTACTTCATCTGAATGTTACCCAGCCGTAGTAATGCGGGCGATATGTCTGCCGCATGGGCTAGGTCACACCGCGAGCCGGCTGGCTCAGCCCTGGAGCCGCGCTCGCAGCAAGGACTGGGCCAGGACGCCGATGACCAGGTACGCCATCGAGCCCGCACCCCAGGCCACGAGCGACTCCTTCACCTCGGCGTCCTTGCCGGAGAACGAGAAGACGTCCCGCAGCGGGCCGACCAGGAGGTCGCAGACCGAGGTCACCGTGTCGTACGCCGAGCTCCCCTCCCCCGCCCCGAGCGCGACCAGCAGCGCGCCGACCGCCAGGACGAACGAGCAGAGCAGGCCGACCGCGCCGACCGCGCCCGCGAGCAACGAGACCGCCCGGCGCCCGGCGGTCCCGCCGTCGCGCCCACGCTCACGCCGGAGACGTTCGAGCAGTCCCTTCCGGGGCTCGCGCGGGGCCTCGACGATGTGATCGCGCGTGGCCGCGCGGCGGGCCTCCCGCTCCCGGCGGGTGGCCTCCTTCACCTCGGCGCGCTCCCGACGAGCCTGTGCCCTGGCTGTCTCACCCGCAGGACGCGCGGTCTCGCGGCGCGGCGCCGGCTCGTCGACGACCATGACCTCGGGAGCATGCTGCTCCGCGAGCTGCTGGTCCACACGGGCTGCGGCGCGGGCCCGCTCCACCTCGGCCCGCTTGGCCTCCCGAGCCTCGGAGCGCTCGCGGAACCTGGCCTCCTTGGCCTCACGACGCGCCTGGGCGCCCTGCTCGCGCTCCCGCCTCCTCGCCTGCCTCGCGGCTTCGCGCTCACCGTGGGCTGCGGCCTTCGCGTCCTTCCGGACGTCTGCGGTCGCTACGCCCTGCGTCACGGGGGATGCGTCACGTGCGTCGGACGACTCTTTTTTTGATCGGGGGGGCGAGTGCCCCGGTCTCGTCGCTCACCTCCGCGGGCAGCTGCGCGCCGGTCTCGTCCGGAGCCGTCGAGCGGACGTCGGCCAGCGCGCGGTTGGCAATCACGATGTGCTCCTGGGCCAGTCGATCGGCCTCGGCCTCTGCGGCGGCGAGCCACTCCAGCGCGGTGCGCTCGGCCTGCTGCAGCTTCTCCGCGGCCGCCTCCTTCGCGGCGCGGATGGTGTCGGCGGCGACGGTTTCGGCCTCCGCGGTGAGCGCAGCGGCCTCCTGCTTGGCCCGGGTGAGCAGCGCGAATGCCTCCTCGCGGTCGGCGGCCGCCTGGGCCAGGAGCTGCTCGGCCTCGGCGTGTGCGGCGTCGATCCGCCGCTGCGCGTCCTGCTCCGCCTCGGCCTTGGCCGCGGCGACGCGCTCGTCCGCGAGCGCCTGCATCTCGGCGATCCGGGACTCGGCGGCCTCACGCTGGGCGGACTCGTTCGCGCTCAGGCGGGCGGCGGCCTCGGCACGCTCGCGACTCGCCTCCTCCATCAGCCGGGCGGCCTCACCGCGCGCCGCGGCGACGCGCTGCTGGGCCGCGGCGCTGGCGGCCGCGAGCTTCTCGGCGAAGGTGATCGGGCCCGACGACCCTCCGACCGGCTCCGGGTCGGCCACCGGGCTCGGCTCGGCGACCGGCTCGGGCTCCGCGACGGGCTCGGGCTCGGCCACGGGCTCCGGCTCGGCCACGGGCTCCGGCGCCGCAACCGGCTCGGGCTCCGCGACGGGCTCCGGCTCCGCGACGGGCTCGGTGTTGACGATGGTCTCGACGAGGGGTTCCTCCACGACGATCGGCTCAGGCTGCGTGTCCTGTGCCGGGGCCTGGTCGTCCTGCGGGACGACGGCCTCGCGGGCGGCGTCGAGCTTCCTGGCCAGGCTCTTCTCGGCGGCCGACTGCTCACGCTCGCTCGTCGAGCCACGCACGGCCTGGCGCTTCTCGGCTGCGAGTGCCCTGGCAGCGGCGCGCTGGTCACGACGTTTGTCGGCGGCGGCCTGGCGGGCCGCCCGGGCGGCGGCGCGACGGGCGCGCGGGCTGTCGTCATCCCCCGCGAGCTGGGCGTCATCGGCCAGGCCACGCCCGGCCTGCTCATTCGACTCCACGTCGCTCATGACTCTTCCCTCTCTGCGGCACAGCATCTCTACACCGCCGATGTCACATCGGGTCAGTATGCCCCATCCGGGACTCCCACACCCTGGTTGTGGACTCCGCTCCCGGGCCTGAGCGACGAGTCGTCGGGGCCGGTTGCGGGGACATCCACATCAACGACCGAGCGTCAAGAAGGTCCCGCACGACATCCGCTGATGTTTGCCGACTGCGCACCGCTGATGCCGAGGTGGCCGGCACCCGGCATGATGGTCGTCTACCGACAAGTAACCGAGGAGGCCCGGGTGCGGATCGCGCTGCTGTCGTACCGGAGCAAGGAGCACTGCGGTGGACAGGGTGTCTACGTCCGCCACCTGAGCCAGGGTCTTGTCGATCTCGGCCACGAGGTCGAGGTGTTCTCCGGTCAGCCCTACCCCGAGGGCCTGGACCCCCGGGTCCGTCTCACGAAGGTCCCGAGCATGGACTTCTTCCGTGAGCCCGACCCCTTCCGCACACCGCGGCCGAGCGAGTTCAGCAGCGCGACCGACGTGCTGGAGTACGCGCTGACGCTCACGGGCTGCTTCGCGGAGCCGCTCACGTTCACGCTGCGCGCCGCCAAGATCCTCAAGCACCGGGCCGACGAGTTCGACATCGTGCACGACAACCAGAGCCTCGGCTACGGACTGCTCGCGCTCATGCGCCGCGGTGTCCCGCTCGCGGCGACCGTGCACCATCCCATCAGCCGTGACCGCAAGGTCGACATGGCCGCCGCGACCACGTGGCGGCGCAGGCTCTCGGTCTCGCGGTGGTACGGATTCGTGCCGATGCAGGCGCGCGTCGCCCGCCGCATCCCGATCGTGCTGGCCGTCGCAGGGGCGTCGGCTGCCGACTCGGTCTCGGACTTCGATCTCGATCCCGCGCAGATGCGCATCGTCCCGCTCGGCGTCGACACCGAGCTCTTCTCGCCGTCGGCCGAGCGGGTGCCGGGGCGGATCGTCGCGATCGCCAGTGCAGACCGACCGCTCAAGGGCGTCGTGCACCTGCTCGACGCGGTCGCCAAGCTACGCACCGACCACGACGTCGAGCTGCAGCTGGTCTCGCACCTCGAGCCGGGCGGCCCGACCGCGCGCCGCATCGCCGACCTCGGCCTCGAGGACGTGGTCCACGTCGCGAGCGGGCTCAGCGACGAGGAGCTCGCAGACCTGCTCGCCTCCGCCGAGATCATGTGCGTGCCGTCGTTGTACGAGGGCTTCTCCCTGCCCACCGTCGAGGCCATGTCGTGCGGCACCCCCGTGGTGGCCAGCCGCGCCGGCGCGCTGCCCGAGGTGGTCGGCACGGACGGCGAGGCCGGTGCGAGCGAGTGCGCCGTGCTCGTCGAGCCCGGAGACGCCGAGGCCCTGGCCGCGGCGATGCGCGATCTGCTCGACTCCCCCGAGACCCGGGCACGCCTGGGGGCGGCGGGCCGCCGCCGCGCGCTCGAACGCTACAGCTGGACGTCGGTCGCCCAGGCCACCGTCGCCGCCTACACCGAGGCCATCACGGCCGCCCGCACCCCGAGGACCTGACATGCTGACCGTTGACTTCGACCGACTCCGCGTCGGCCGCCGCACCCGCTTCATCGACGTCGGCGCCGGCGCCGGTCGGCACTCGTACGAGGCCCTCCGCCGCGGTGCCGACGTGATCGCGTACGACATGGACGAGGTCGAGCTCAAGGGCGTCGACGGCATGTTCGGCGCGATGCAGGAGGTCGGCGAGGTCCCGCCCGGCGGTACCGGCCAGGTCAAGGTCGGCGACATCCTCGACATGCCCTATGAGGACGGCACGTTCGACGTGGTCCTCGCGTCGGAGATCCTCGAGCACGTCCCGCAGGACGAGCGCGCGATCGCCGAGCTCGTCCGCATCCTCGCGCCCGGCGGGATCCTCGCGATCACGGTGCCGCGCTGGCTGCCCGAGCGCATCTGCTGGGCTCTGTCGGATGAGTACCACGCCAACGAGGGAGGTCACATCCGCATCTTCAAGGCGGACGCGCTGCAGGCGCAGGTCGAGGCGCACGGACTCCAGCTCACCCACCGCGAGCACGCCCACGCCCTGCACGCCCCCTACTGGTGGCTCAAGTGCGCGGTCGGCGTCAACCGTGACCAGCACCCGGCCGTCCGGGCGTACCACCAGCTGCTGGTGTGGGACATGATGAAGGCCCCGGTGGCGACCCGTCTGGCCGAGAAGGCGCTGAACCCGCTCATCGGCAAGTCGGTCGCGCTCTACTTCCACAAGCCGTTCTGAGCCGCATGAGCCCGGCCGCCTCCGTCCCCTTCGTCCCGGGCGTCCTGTCCGTCGCCCAGGTCGAGCAGACCGCGGACGCGCTGGTCGCGACGCAGCTGCCCTCCGGGGCGATCCCGTGGTTCACCGGCGGGCACACCGATCCGTGGGACCACGTGCAGGGGGCGATGGCGCTCAGCGCCGCCGGCCGGATCGACGAGGCGGTGCGGGCGTACGAGTGGTCGCGCCGGTCGCAGCGCGAGGACGGCTCGTGGGCGATCAAGTACGTGGACGACACGATCGAGGACGCCAACACCGACTCCAACTTCTGCGCGTATCTCGCGACCGGCGTCTGGCACCACTGGCGGGTCACCGGCGACCGCGCGTTCGTCGAGACGATGTGGCCGACGGTCGAGCGCGGACTCGACGTCGTGCTGACGATGCAGCGGCCCGACGGCGCCGTCGCCTGGGCCTCGTCCCGCGGCGTCGCGCTGGACGAGGCGCTGGTGACGGGCAATGCGAGCATCCACCTCAGCCTGCGCTGCGGGCTCGCGCTCGCCGACGTCGTGGGCGAGAGCCGCCCTCACTGGGAGCTGGCCGCGGCCCGCCTGCGGCACGCCCTCGACGAGCACCCGGAGCACTTCACCGCCAAGCCCGCCCACGCGATGGACTGGTACTACCCGGTGCTCGGCGGAGCGCTGGATCCCACCGCCGCCGCCGCACGGATCGACGACCGCTGGGACGAGTTCGTGGTGGACGGTCTCGGCTCCCGCTGCGTGTCGACCAATCCGTGGGTCACCGGCGCCGAGACGTGCGAGCTCGTGCTCGCCCTCGACGTCCTCGGCCGCCCGGATGCCGCCCGCACCCAGCTCGCCGCGATGCAGCACCTGCGCGAGCACGACGGCTCCTACTGGACCGGCCTGGTCTACGACGACGACGTGCGGTGGCCGGTCGAGCGCACGACGTGGACCGCTGCGACAGTGATCCTCGCTGCCGACGCGCTCACCCGCACGACCGCAGCCAATGGACTGTTCCGCGGCGAGGACCTCCCCCGCTGCGACTGGAAGGTGGACGCCCCGTGCCCGGCAGCGACGTGAACCCGACGTTCCCCGACGAGCTCGCGCGGCTCGTCGCCGCCACCAAGGGCTTCATGCCCGAGGACGAGGGTCTGGCGCTGCACGCCGCAGCACTGGACTACTGCGCGGGAGGCGTCTCGGTCGAGATCGGCACCTACTGCGGCAAGTCCACGATCTACCTCGGTCATGCGGCGTCCGTGCGTGACTCGGCCGTCGTCTCGATCGACCACCACCGCGGGTCCGAGGAGCAGCAGCCCGGCTGGGAGTACCACGACGAGTCGACCGTGGACCCCGAGCTGGGGCTCATGGACACCCTGCCCTTCGCCCGCCGCGCGATCGCGTCGGCCAGCCTCGAGGACGTCGTCGTGCTGATGGTCGGCCGGTCCCCTCTCATCGCGCGATGGTGGGAGAC
Source organism: Aeromicrobium sp. S22 (assembly GCF_009661045.1). NCBI lineage: Bacteria > Bacillati > Actinomycetota > Actinomycetes > Propionibacteriales > Nocardioidaceae > Aeromicrobium > Aeromicrobium sp. S22. The sequence continues at coordinate 1,271,903 of NZ_WJWV01000001.1, read as the reverse complement.
GCCTGTCGATTTGGTGTTCATCGACGGCGGGCACACCGACGAGGCGGCGCAGGCCGATCTGCGTGGCTGGGCCCCGCGCGTACGCCTCGGGGGCGCCCTCGTGATCCACGACGTCTTCCCGGATCCCGCAGACGGCGGCCAGGCCCCCTATCGCATCTATCGCGAGGCCCTCGACAGCGGCGAGTTCGTCGAGAAGTCCGTGACCGGCTCCCTGCGGGTCCTGCAGCGCGTGGTGCTGTCCCCCCACATCCACTGACCACCCGCCGACGAGTCACGTACGGATGGCGACGAGTCACGTACGACACGCGAGGAGTCACGTACGGGATCCGTACGTGACTCCTCAACGTCCGTGCGTGACTCCTCAGCGTCCGTGCGTGACTCGTCAGCGTCCGTGCGTGACTCGTCAGCGGCTGTCGGGGGTGAGCCAGACGACTCCTGCGGGCGGGAGCTGGACGACTGCGGAGCTCGCGAAGCCGTGCATGGGCACGTCCTCGGCCTCGACCGAGCCGAGATTGCCCACGCCCGACCCGCCGTAGATCTCGCTGTCGGTGTTGAGCACCTCGCGCCACGTGCCCGCCACGGGCAGGCCGATGCGGTAGTCCACGTGCGGTGAGCCGGAGAAGTTGGCCAGGCAGGCCAGCTGCGACCCGTCCGAGCCGATGCGCAGGAAGCCGATCACGTTGCCCGCGACATCGCTCGCGTCGATCCACCTGAATCCCTCGGGCCGGCTGTCCGCGGAGTACAGCGCGGGTGCCGAGCGGTAGAACGTGTTGAGATCGCTCACGAGGTGCAGGATGCCCGAGTGCAGCGGGGCCTGCAGCTGCTGCCACTCCAGCGAGCCCGACTCGGCCCACTCGTTCTCCTGGCCGAACTCGCCGCCCATGAACAACATCTGCTTGCCCGGGTGCGCCCACATGAACGCCAGCAGGCCCCGGACACCGGCGGCCTTGTTCCAGTCGTCGCCGGGCATCCGCTGCCACAGGGACCCCTTGCCGTGCACGACCTCGTCGTGGGACAACGGCAGGACGAAGTGCTCGCTCCACGCGTAGTCGATCGAGAACGTCATCTCTCCGTGGTGGTACGACCGGTGCACGGGCTCGTTGCCGAGGTACGACAAGGTGTCGTGCATCCAGCCCATGTTCCACTTGAAGCCGAAGCCGAGACCGCCGTCGCTGGTCGGGCTGGTGACGCCCGGCCACGCGGTCGACTCCTCAGCGATCATCAGCGCGCCAGGGTGGTGCTTGTAGACCGTCGCGTTGAGCTCCTGCAGCAGCTGGACCGCCTCGAGGTTCTCGCGACCGCCGTGCACGTTGGGGGCCCAGCCCCCGTCCTGGCGCGAGTAGTCGAGATAGAGCATCGAGGCGACCGCGTCCACGCGCAGGCCGTCGAGGTGGAACTCCTCGAGCCAGTACAGCGCACTCGCGACGAGGAAGTTGCGCACCTCGTGACGGCCGAAGTCGAAGACGTACGTGCCCCAGTCGGGCTGCTCGCCGCGCCGCGGGTCGGGGTGCTCGTAGAGGGCCGTGCCGTCGAAGCGGGCCAGCGCCCACTCGTCCTTGGGGAAATGCGCCGGGACCCAGTCCATGATGACGCCGAAGCCCCGCTGGTGGAGCTGGTCGACGAACCATCGGAAGTCGTCTGGTGAGCCGAATCGCGAGGTCGGCGCGAAGTAGGACGTGACCTGGTAGCCCCACGAGCCGCCGTAGGGGTGCTCGGTGACCGGCATCAGCTCGACGTGCGTGAAGCCGGTCTCGGTGAGGTAGTCGGCCAGCTCGTCCGCGAGCTCGCGGTAGTCCAGGCCGGGTCGCCACGAGCCCAGGTGCATCTCGTAGATGCTGATCGGGGCGTCCAGCCATCGGGTGGCGTCCCGCTCCGCGATCCAGGCGGAGTCCCGCCACTCGTGGCGGGACTGGGTCACGATCGACGCGGTCGCGGGCGGCACCTCGGTGCCGAACGCCAGCGGGTCGGCCTTCTCGTGCCACTGCTCGTCGGGGCCGAGGATGCGGTACTTGTACGCCGATCCGTGCCCGACGCCGGGCACGAACAGGTCCCACACGCCGGAGTCGCCGAGCGAACGCATCGCGTGGCCCATGCCGTCCCAGTAGTTGAAGTCGCCCACGACCTCGACCGCGCGCGCGTTGGGTGCCCAGACCGCGAACGTCGTCCCCGTCACGGGACCGTCGGCGCCCTCGTACGACCGCACGTGCGCACCGAGCACCTCCCAGAGGCGCTCGTGGCGACCCTCGCGGATCAGGTGGAGGTCCAGCTCGCCGACAGCCGGCGGCCAGACGTTGGTCACAGCGTCCGAGGAATTGGTCATGAGGTCCCCTCATCGGTCATCAGGCGGGCGATGGACGACAGCGGCACCGTCAGCCAGTCGGGACGGTTGGCGTGCTCGTAGCCGACCTCGTAGACGGCCTTGTCCAGCTCGAGCGCCCGCAGCAGATCGGACTGGTCACGTGGATCGCGACCCGCGACCCGCGCATAGCCGTCGCAAAACGCGTCTCGGTTGCGGGTCGACCAGGCCATCGCCCGCTCGGTGTCGTTGGGGTCCTCCGGCTGACCGACCAGCAGCTGCTGGGCGGCGTAGTCGAACGAGCGCAGCATCCCGGCCACGTCGCGAAGCGTCGAGCGGAGCGCGGCGCGCTCGGCGAAGCTTGCGGCGGGCTCGCCCTCGAAGTCGAGCACCAGCCAGCCGTTGAGGGTGCGCAGCACCTGTCCGAGGTGCAGGTCGCCGTGGACGTACTGCACGGGCACCGCACCGGAGATCTGGGCGACCTTCTCGAACGCGGTGCGCAGCCGTGGCACGTACGGCACGAGCTCCGGCACGGAGGCCGCGACCCGGTCGAGCCGGGCGAGCATCGCCTGCACGGTGCGGTCCAGGTCGTCCTGGTCGCCGTCCTCGACACCGAGCGCCCGGGCCAGGTCCGCATGGACCGTCGCGATCGCGGCGCCGAGCCGAGCGGCCTCGCCGGCGAAGTCCCCGCCGAGCTCCTCGGGCGGCAGGCCCTCGGCCATGTAGTCGCGCACGCTGGTCGTCGCCATGACCCAGCCGTCGACCGCGTCGGGCATGAAGCGCTGGAGCATGCCGATCGTCGTCGGCCCGCCGTCGAGCTCACCACTGATGGAGCCGAGCGGCTCGGCGATGTGCCGGCAGCCGACCTCGCGCAGCGCCCGGTGCAGCATCAGGTCCTGGTTGACGCCGGGCGTGAGCTTGCGGAACAGCTTGAGGATGTACTGATTGCCGTACACGAGCGAGGTGTTGCTCTGCTCGGACGTGATCGGGTGGGCGCGCAGCCCGGTCGCGAGCTCGGCGTCCGGCTCGTGCTCGAAGGTCAGACCGTCGACGACCTTGCCCTCGGACATGAAGTCGAGCAGGCAGGACGTCAGGTCGGCGTCGCCGCTGGCCTCGTAACAGGTCAGCCCGCTCTCGAGCCCGATGGACGCGGAGTGCGGGACGTCGGGCAGCTCGGCCTGTCGGCTGCCGATGAGCAGCTGATAGGCCTCGCGCCGGTCACCCTGCTCGACCTCGACCACGACGTGCAGCAGCAGCGGATCGCCGTCGAGCAGCGTGCTCCACGACAGTGGACGCACCGCCGAGATCGGCCGGTCCTTGCCGGCGAACCACCGCTGGCTGGGCAGCCACGCGGCCACCTCGTCCGTCAGCTGGGCGACCAGCTCCCCGTGCTCGCGCACGCCGGGACTGTCCAACGGTCCGCTCATGTCATGCTCCTTCGTTCGCCCTCGTCGCCCAGCTCGGACAGCTGGAACCAGTAGAAGCCGTGCCCCGGCAGGGTGAGCAGGTACGGCAGCTCACCGATGCGCGGGAACCGCACGCTGCCGGTCAGCTCGACCGGGATCGCGCCCTCGTGGTCGCCGAGCTCGAGCTCGACCGGCTGCGGGAAGCGCGAGAGGTTGTTGACGCACAGGACGACGTCCTGCTCGCCGTCCGGCCGGGTCCACACACGCTTGTAGGCCAGCACGCTCGGGTTGGAGCCGCCGAGGTCGACGAACTCCCCCTCGCCGAACGCCCGGTGCTGCTTGCGGACCGCGATCATGCGCCGGGTCCAGTTCAGCAGCGATGCGGCGTTGGTCTGCTGGGCCTCGACGTTGATGGCCTCGTAGCCGTAGGTGGGGTCCATGATCGGCGGCAGGTAGATCCGGCCCGGGTCCGAGCGCGAGAAGCCCGCGTTGCGGTCAGGCGACCACTGCATCGGCGTCCGTACGGCGTCGCGGTCGCCGAGCCAGATGTTGTCGCCCATCCCGATCTCGTCGCCGTAGTAGAGCACCGGCGAGCCGGGCAGGCTCAGCAGCATCGCGGTGAACAGCTCGAGCTGGTTGCGGTCGTTGTCGAGCAACGGCGCCAGCCGCCGGCGGATGCCGATGTTGGCCTTCATCCGCGGATCGGTCGCGTACTCGGAGTACATGTAGTCGCGCTCCTCGTCCGTCACCATCTCGAGCGTCAGCTCGTCGTGGTTGCGCAGGAAGATGCCCCACTGCGTGCCGGTCGGGATCTCCGGCGTCTGCGCCAGGATCTCCGAGATCGGGAAGCGAGACTCCCGGCGCACAGCCATGAAGATGCGCGGCATGAGCGGGAAGTGGAACGCCATGTGGCACTCGTCGCCGCCGACCTCGGGGTTGCCGAAGTACTCCACGACGTCGGCCGGCCACTGGTTGGCCTCGGCCAGCAGGATGCGGCCGGGGTACTCCCGGTCGATCGTCTCGCGGGTGCGGCGCAGGTACTCGTGGGTCCGCGGGAGGTTCTCGCAGTTGGTGCCCTCCTCCTCGAACAGGTAGGGCACGGCGTCGAGCCGGAAGCCGTCGATGCCGAGGTCGAGCCAGAACCGCAGGACGTCCAGCATCGCCTCCTGGACGGCCTCGTTCTCGAAGTTGAGGTCGGGCTGGTGGCTGAAGAAACGGTGCCAGTAGAACTGCCCGCGCACGGGGTCGTACGTCCAGTTGGACGACTCGGTGTCGACGAAGATGACCCGGGCGTCGGGATACTGCGAGTCGTCGTCGCTCCAGACGTAGAAGTCGCCGTAGGGCCCCTCGGGGTCGTTGCGCGACTGCTGGAACCACGGGTGGGCGTCCGAGGTGTGGTTGAGCACCAGGTCGGTGATGACGCGGATGTCGCGCTTGTGGGCCTCCTCCAGGAGGTACACGAAGTCGTCGACCGTGCCGAACTCGGGCAGCACCGCCCGGAAGTCGCTGATGTCGTAGCCGCCGTCGCGCAGGGGCGAGGCGTAGAACGGCGGGAGCCACAGGCAGTCCACGCCGAGCCACTGCAGGTAGTCGAGCTTGCCCGCGAGGCCGCGCAGATCGCCGGTGCCGTCGCCGTTGGAGTCGGCGAACGCGCGCACCAGGACCTCGTAGAACACGGCGCGCTTGAACCAGTCGGGGTCGCTCGTCGCCTGCTCGGCGTGCTCGAAGTCGGCCGCCTGCGGCTCGACGAGAGTGCCGTCCTCGGCGATGTCCTCACCGGTGTGAGGGGTGTCCTCGAGGCCGCTCAGGGCAGCATCGGGGGCGGGGGTCGTCTTGACGTCGTCTTCCACGTCAGGCCTTTCTGGGTTGAATGCTGATGACGTGCGCGACGGCACGTACGGGATCGAGTCGCACGTAGTTGTCCACGCCCCAGTCGTACGTCTCGCCCGTGACCTCGTCGTGGGCGACCAAGCGGTCGTCCCACTCCAGGCCGAGGGTCGGGAGGTCGAGGTGGACAGTGCCTTGCTGGGGGCCGTGCGGGTCGAGGGTCACCACGACGACGACGGTGTCGCCGGTCGCGGGATCGGTCTTGGAGTACGCGACGAGGGCCTCGTTGTCGACGTCGTGGACGTGCAGGGTCCGCATCTGCTGGAGCGCCGGGTGGGCGCGGCGGATCTCGTTGAGCCGGGTGATCCACGGCTCGAGCGAGCGCCCCTCGGCCAGCGCCGCATCGAAGTCACGGGGACGCAGCTCGAACTTCTCGCTGTGCAGGTACTCCTCGCTACCGGGCTTCTGCGGCTCGTGCTCGTACAGCTCGAAGCCCGAGTAGACCCCCCAGGTCGGCGACAGCGTCGCCGCAAGGGCCGCCCGGATGGCGAACATCGCCGGGCCGCCCACCTGCAGGTGCACGGGCAGGATGTCGGGGGTGTTGACGAACAGGTTGGGCCGGGACTCGTCCCAGTGGTCGCGGATCTCGTTGGCGAACTCGACGATCTCGTGCTTGTCGTTGCGCCACGTGAAGTACGTGTAGCTCTGCGTGAAGCCAGCACGCCCCAGCCCGTAGAGACGAGCCGGGCGGGTGAAGGCCTCGGCGAGGAACAGGACGTCGGGGTGGGACTTCTTGACCGTGGAGATCAGCCAGGCCCAGAAGCTCGTCGGCTTGGTGTGCGGGTTGTCGACCCGGAAGATGCGGACGCCGCGCTCGACCCAGACCATCGTCACGCGCAGCATCTCGGCGTACGCGCCCTCGGGGTCGTTGTCGAAGTTGAGCGGATAGATGTCCTGGTACTTCTTGGGCGGGTTCTCCGCGAACGCGATCGTGCCGTCGGGCAGCACCGTGAAGAACTCGGGGTGCTGGGCGGCCCACGGGTGGTCCGGCGCCGCCTGCAGCGCGAGGTCGAGGGCAACCTCCAGCCCGAGCGCCGAGGCGCGCTTCATCAGCGCGTCGAAGTCCTTGAAGCTGCCGAGCTCGGGGTGGATCGCGTCGTGACCGCCCTCGGCGGCACCGATCGCCCACGGCGACCCGACATCGTCCGGGGTGGGGGTGAGCGTGTTGTCCTTGCCCTTGCGGTTGACCCGCCCGATCGGGTGGATCGGGGGGAAGTAGACGACGTCGAAGCCCATACGAGCGACCCGGTCGAGCGCCTTCGCCGTGGTGCGCAGGGTCCCGTGCCGCGGCCGGCCCGCCTTGTCCACGCCGCCAGTCGAGCGCGGGAACAGCTCGTACCAGGAGCCGAACGCCGCCCGGACGCGGTCGACCCAGATCGTGTTGGTGTCGCCCTGCGTCACGAGCTCACGGACCGGGTTGTCGTGCATCGCCCGCTGCACGTCGTCGCCGAGCGCGAGCGCGACCCGGTCGGCCACGTCGAGCCGGGTCGAGCGGAGCGCAGCGGCCGCGTCCTTCAACAGGGTGCTTCCACGGACGGCGCCGGCCTGCTGGTCGAGCAGGCGGGCACCGATCTCCAGGTCGTTGGACAGCTCGTCGGCGGACTGACCGGCCTCGACCTTCACGGACGCCGCGTGCGTCCACGTGGCCCACGGATCGCCCCACGCGTCGACGCGGAACGTCCACATGCCGACGGCGTCGGGCACGATCGTGGCGGCGAAGTGGTCGAGGCCCGTGCCGATCTCGACCATGCGGGTGGTCCGCTCGGTGCCGTCGGGCCCGGTCCACACGACCGTGGCGGCCACGGCGTCATGCCCCTCGCGCCAGACGGTTGCGGTCACCGGGACGTGCTCACCGACGACTGCCTTGGCGGGGTCCTTGCCGTCCCCGACGATCGGTTGGACGTCGTCGATGCCGAGTCGGCCAGTCATGCGGTCCCTTCCGTGGACTTCAGGTTCCCGAGCCCCGTACCCACCCTCGCACGCCCTACGCACGGCGCGGGCCCCGGTCAGATGTCGATCGGTGACTCGCCCTGGAACGCCCGGGCGACGACACCTTGGGGCGTACGGCCGGGCAGCAGCGCGTCGGCCGTGAAGGTCGCCGCGAGCCGGTCGAAGTCGGCGTGACGCCTCAGCATCGCGTGCTTGCCGCCGCTCACCCGCACGTACGACACGTCGGCCGTCCGGCCGAGCAGACGCGCCGCCGCAGCCGCGTTGGCCGGGGAGGCGATGCGGTCGTCCGTGCCGTGCGCGATCAGCACCCGCCGCCCGGTCAGGTCGATGCCGCCGTCGGCGGGGTAGACCCAGGGGTTGAGTGCCACGACGCTGCGCACCTCGGGGCGACCGGCCGCGAGGATGGCTGCGCGGCCGCCGAGCGAGTGGCCCACGAGCCCCACGGGCAGCTGGGAGCCGAAGCCCTCGCGCAGCTGGTCGATCGCCCAGTGCACGTCGTCGACCGGCGTGTGCCGGGTGTCCCAGCCGCGGGTCGAGTTGAGCAGGCGGTAGACCGCGAGCCTGCCGTCGGTGTGCGCGAGGCGCTTCGCGATCGGGACCATCCGCAGCACCGACAGCTGGGTCGGGCTGACCATCGGGTTGTCCCGGCGGCTCGCGCCCCCGTGCAGGACGAGGGCGACCGCCTCGGCGTGGCGGGGCTCGGACGTCGCGATGAGCCGGGGGCTGTTGGGCATGGCGCTTCTGTGCCCGGATCCGTGCGGCACGAAACGCCTCGAACCCGAGGCGTCGATCACGTCGCGGCGCTCAGATCGCCCGCGGCGCCTTGAGCAGCAGCAGCGAGCGCCCGACCATGGTCAGGCTGCTGCCGGCCGCGAGCGGCTCCTCGTCGGTGGGCGCACCGTCGGGCGACCGCGTGTCGAGCACCGGCTCGAACGTCTCGCCGAACTCGCGGTCGGGAAGGGTGACCTCGAGCGGCTCGGCTCCCGCGTGCATCAGCAGCAGCCAGGAGTGATCGGTCAGCAGCTCGCCCTCACGCGTGCGGGACTGGCTGTTCGACCCATCGATCCACATCCCGAGCGTGCGTCGCTCCGGATCCTGCCAGTCGTCGTCCTCCAGCTCCTGGCCGTCCGGTCGCAGCCAGATCAGGTCGGGCCGCCCCGAGGGGGTGGTCCGTCCGTCGAAGAACTCGGGCTGGCGCAGCGCCGGGCTGCTGGCCCGCAGGTGGATCACCCGCCGGGCGAAGGCCAGCATCTCCTCGGACCCCTCGGAGGGCGTCCAGTCAACCCACGAGGTGGGATCGTCGAGGCAGTACGCGTTGTTGTTCCCGCCCTGGGTGCGCCAGCGTTCGTCACCGGCCACGAACATCGGTGTGCCGGTCGAGAGCATCAGCGTCGCGAACATGTTGCGGGCCTGCCGCCGGCGCAGCGACACGATCGCGGGGTCGTCGGTCTCGCCCTCGACGCCGTGGTTCCAGGACCGGTTGTCGTTCGTGCCGTCGCGGTTGTCCTCGCCATTGGCCTCGTTGTGCTTGGCGTCGTACGACACGAGGTCACGCAGGGTGAACCCGTCGTGCGCGTCGACGAAGTTGATCGACTGCCACGGCCGCCGCAGGGTGTGGTCGTACAGGTCGGACGATCCCGACAGCCGGAACGCGAGGTCGTCGACCCCGGACGCTCCGCGCCAGAAGTCACGGACCGTGTCGCGGTAGATGCCGTTCCACTCGGCCCACTGCGCGCCGAAGTAGCCGACCTTGTAGCCCTCGCCCGTCGCGTCCCACGGCTCGGCGATGAGCTTGCAGCGTGCGAGGTCGGGATCCTGCGCGATCGCCGTGAGCATCGCGGAGCTGGCGTCGAACGGTCCCCCTCCGGGCCGGCCGAGCGTGCTCGCCAGGTCGAACCGGAAGCCGTCCACGCCGAGCTCGGTCGTCCAGTAGCGCAACGAGTCGGTGATGAGCCGGACCACCGTCGGGGAGCCGGCCTCCAGCGTGTTGCCACAGCCGGTGATATCGGCCATGTTGCCCTGCTCGTCGTGCAGGTAGTAGGCCGTCGCCTCGTAGCCGCGAAAGCTCAGCGTCGGCCCGTCGGGACCACCCTCGCAGGTGTGGTTGTAGACCACGTCGACGATGACCTCGATGCCGGCTGCGTGCATCGCCGCGACCATCGTGCGGAACTCCTCGACCTCCCGGCCGGGCTCGCTCGCGTAGCCCGCGTGGGGTGCGAAGTAGCCGAGCGGCGAGTAGCCCCAGTAGTTGTGGCGGCCCGCGCGCACGAGCGAGGGCTCGTCGGCGAATGCGTGCACCGGCAGCAGCTCGACGCTCGTGACACCCAGCCGGATCAGGTGGTCGATGACCGCGGGGTGGGCCAGGCCGAGATATGTGCCGCGCAGGTGCTCGGGGAGGTCGGGGTGCTGCTGGGTGAACCCCTTCACGTGCAGCTCGTAGATGACCGTCTCCTCGAACGGCACCTCGGGCTTGACGCCCGTGTCGGGGCCCCCGGGGCTGGTCACGACGCTGAGCGGGACGCTGCCGAGGGAGTCCACCACACTCGGCTCGGGCCCGTCCGGCTCGTCCGCGTAGCCGTAGGCGGCCTCCATGTCGGTCACCGTGCCGCTGATCCGGCGCGCGTAGGGGTCGACCAGGAGCTTGGCGGGGTTGCAGCGCAGTCCGGCCTCCGGGTCGTACGGCCCGTGGATGCGGAAGCCGTACTTCTGCCCGGGTGTCACCCCCGGCACCAGGCCGTGCCAGACGCCGAACGTGCGCTCGGTCAGCTCGATCCGTCGCTCGTGGAGGTCGTCATCGACCAGGCACACCTCGACGCGCTCGGCGACGGTGCTGGCGACCGCGAACCGGACGCCCCCCGCCTCCGGGTGCGCACCCAGAGGGAAGGGGCGACCGGCAAGCACCTGGACGTCGGACGTGGGGTGGGTGGCCATGCGTCCAGTCTCGCAGCGTCGCGGGTCCGACGGCGAAGGAGTCAGCCGGCGAGGGCCTTGGTGGCCTTCTTCTCGGCCTTGGTGGCCTTCTTCTCGGCCTTGGTCACCTTCTTCTGCGCCTTGCGGACCTTGCGGCTCTCGCCGGTGCCGTCAAGGAGCAGGCTCGAGCCGATGCCGAGCAGCCAGACGTCCTTGGCCAGGCCGGTGCCGTCCTGCGTGGGGCGGATGCCGTCGCGCATGCCAGGCGTCTTGGCGTACAGGCCGAGCAGGCTGCCCGAGAACGCGGTCAGCGCCAGGCCGACCTTGCGGGACGAGACGACCGGGGTGAGCAGGGCGGCGCCAAGCGCCATCTCGCCGACGGCCAGCGCCTTGACGAACGCAGGCGGCTGGACCTTGTTGACGACGGGGTAGGTGCCGGCAGCGAATCCGTGCAGCCCAGCAGCGGTGTCCTCGTCGGCGGCCCACTTCGTGAGGCCTGAGTTGAGGATGAACGCCCCGGCGGTGGCGCGAAGCGGGGCGTGGGACAGGCGGAACGACATGTGGGGACCTCCGAGATGGATGACGGCTCAATCTTTCGGTCCCCACCGTACGGGGTGAGGTGACGACGTGCGCGGCGACGACAGCTCCGTCCCTCGCCACGTCGACACCGTGTCACTGTTCACTCCCTAGAGTGCAGGCATGGGCATCGATCGTGCGACCCGAGGCGTGCTGGCCCTGCGCACCGTCCTGGCCCGTCTGCAGGACCGCAGCATCGCTCCCCCGGCGGCCACACGGACGCCGGCCCCCCGGACGCCCTTCGAGGCCGCCTCCGGGACGTACACGCAGCCCGACGCGACCACCTGCGGCTCGGCGGTCCTCGTGATGGCCGAGATGCTCGCCGACCCGGCCTACGCGACGTTCGTCGCGACCGGCCGCCACCCCGCCACCGGCAGGACGTCCCAGCTGTCCCCCGCTGAGCTGTTCCACGCCGAGTCCCTCGCGATGCACCGGCAGACCGGCCGCTGGCGGGACCGCGCCGGGAGGCTCCAGTCGCCCTGGATCAGCGCTCTCGGCACCTCACCCTGGGGACTGGCTCGGCAGCTGACCCTGGCCACCGCACACCCGCACCGCGTGGACCTCGTCGACCCGGGCCGACCCGGTGCCGCGTACGACCGCATCGTGGACGCCGTCCGGGCCGGCCACCCCGTCCCGCTCTATGTCGGCAACGCCTGGTCGCCGCGGCACGTCGTGCTCGTGACGACAGCCTCCACCGACGCGTTGAGGGTCTACGAGCCCGCGGCCGGCAGGGCGGTCACCGTGACCCGGTCCGCGTTCGAGCGCGGGGACGTCGCCCTCGCAGGCTGGCGCGTGCCCTGGCTCGCGGTGGTCCCGTCATGAGGACGTACCGAGCGGCGCAAGCCGAACCGCGACTGGCGCAGAAGTGGACGACACGCCGTCCCAGAACCTTCAGCTTGCGCCACTCGCGGGACGGGTGAAGGGCGGCGGGGCGCTACGCGGCGGACACCTCGTAGGTCTCGGCGGCGAAGTCGACCCGCACCTGCCACGGTCCCCGGTGCATCACGAGCCACGAGTCGTCGTCGGCGACCTCGACCCGGAAGCCGTCCAGCGACGGATCTGCGAGCTCGGGGTGCTCGCGCCTCAGCGCGATGAGCGACCGGTAGGTCTCCAGCACCTCGCGGTGTCCCGCGGACGTGGGCTCCGACCAGTCCAGCGTCGACCGCTCGACCGTCGCGGGGTCCATCGGATCGGGCACCTCGGACTCGCCCCACCCGTGCCGGCCGAACTCGCGGCGGCGTCCGGTGCGGACGGCCTCGGCGAGATCGGGATCGGGGAAGGAGGCGAAGAACTGCCAGGGGGTCGAGGCGGCCCACTCCTCCCCCATGAACAGCATCGGCGTGTAGGGGCCGAGCAGGACGATCGCGGCCGCGCAGGCCTGCAGGCCCGGCGAGATCGTCGCGGAGATGCGGTCGCCGGTCGACCGGTTGCCGATCTGGTCGTGGTTCTGCAGGTACGCGAGGAACGCCGTCCCGGGCACGGCTGCGGTGTCGACCGGACGCCCGTGCGTGCGCTCGCGGAACGACGACCAGGTGCCGTCGTGGAAGAACGCACCCCGCAGCGTCTTGGCCAGCGCGCCGGGGGCCGCGAAGTCGGCGTAGTAGCCGTCGGTCTCCCCCGTCACCCGCACGTGCAGCGCGTGGTGCAGGTCGTCGGACCACTGCGCGTCCATGCCGAGACCGTGCTCGGCGCGCGGCGTGACCGTGCGGGGGTCGTTGAGGTCGGACTCCGCGATCAGCGTGAGCGGCCGCCCCAGCCGCGCGGACATCTGCGCGGTCTCGGCCGACAGCTCCTCGAGGATCGGCAGCGCCCGGGTGTCGGCGAGCGCGTGCACCGCGTCGAGGCGCAGGCCGTCGACGTGGAAGTGCTCGAACCACGCCATCGCGTTGTCGAGCACGTAGCGGCGCACCTCGTCGGACTGCGGACCGTCGAGGTTGAGCCCCGGACCCCAGTCGTTCTGGCCCGCGAAGTAGGGGCCGAAGCGATCCAGGTAGGCACCCGACGGGCCGAGGTGGTTGTAGACCACGTCGAGCAGCACGCCCAGCCCGCGCGCGTGGCACGCGTCGACGAAGCGCTTGAAGCCGTCGGGTCCGCCGTAGGACTCCTGGACCGCCCCCCACAGCACGCCGTCGTAGCCCCAGCCGTGGGGACCGTCGAACGAGTTGACCGGCAGCACCTCGACCAGGTCGATGCCGAGGTCGACGAGGTGGTCGAGCCGCTCGATCGCGCTGTCGAACGTGCGGCCGGGCGTGAACGTGCCGATGTGCAGCTCGTAGATGACTGACCGCTCGAGCGCGCGGCCCTGCCACGCCTGGTCGGTCCACGCGAAGCGGGAGTGGTCGTACGCCCGCGAGGGCGCATGGACCCCCTGCGGCTGCCACGTCGAGCGCGGGTCGGGCAGGGGCGTCTCGTCGTCGCCCAGCACGAAGGCGTAGTCCGTGCCGTGGGGCACGTCGACGTCGACGGACCACCACCCGGACGCGTCGTCGCGGTGCATCTCGTGGTCGCTGTCCGCGACCCTCGCCCGCACCCGTTCGAGCTCCGGGCCCCACACGCTCACCGTCACGAGGCGTCTCCCTTCACCAGCAGCGCCGCCGGATAGCGGGCCAGGACGTCCGCGACCGCGACCTCACCGCCGTCGACCTCCGCGCCCGTGATGACATCGGTCCAGCGTCCCTCGGGCAGGGACAGCGAGGTCGTGTCCCATCCGCCGCGACGCTCCAGGCCGATCGGGAGCCTCGTCGCGACGGCGATCAGGTCAGCACTTCGCGCGAACGCGATCGCGTGCTCGGCCGCGGGTCCGCTCGCCCGGAGGGGCGTGTAGCCCGCAAACAGCTCGGGCCGGTCGCGGCGCAGCGTCAGCACGCGGTGCACCAAGAGCATCTTCGCGGCACCCGACAGGTCGAGGTCCGGCACGAGGCCCTCGCCGAACCGGTCGAGCAGCTCACGGCGCAGGTCGTAGTCGACCGCGCGCCGGTTGTCGGGATCCACGAGCGAGAAGTCCCACAGCTCGGTGCCCTGGTAGACGTCGGGGACCCCCGGTCCGGCGAGCTGGAGCAGCTTGGCGGACAACGAGTTGGACCAGCCCGCCGGCGTGATCCGATCGACGAAGGCCTGCACCTCGTCGCCCAGCTCTGCCCTGACCCGGGCCGGCCAGGCCGCGACGGCCTGCTCGAAGTCCTCATCGGGCTCGGTCCAGGTCGTGCGGAGCTTGGACTCCTTCGCGGCCTTGAGGAGATAGTCCGACAACCGCTCGTCGCTGATGGGCCAGGCCCCGACGAGCGTCTGCCACGCGAGCAGGTCGAGCGAGGGCTCGTCGATCCCGCACCGCTCGTGCCAGCCGGTGACCAGCTCGGCGAACTCGTCGGCCACCTCGGCGAGCACGGCCATGCGCGCGCGGGTGTCCTCCGAGCGCTTGGTGTCGTGCGTCGTCAGCGTCGTCATCGTCGCCGGGGCGTCCGCGTCGCGGGCGGCGGCGAGCCGATGGAAGTCCTCGACGTCGATCCCCCAGCGGTCCGGCGATCCGCCGACCTCGTTGAGCGCCGCGAACCGGGTGAACCGGTAGAACGTGGTGTCCTCGGTGCCCTTGGCCACGACCATGCCGGACGTCTGCTGGATGCGTGTCGCGAGCTCGCCGTCCGGATTGCCTCGGACCTGCTCGTCGAGGGCCGCCAGGGCGCCGGACAGATCGGGACGTCGCGCGGTCGCCCGATCGATCGCCCGGGACCACTCGTCGCCCGCCTCGGGGAGGTAGGAACGATAGACGCCGAACGCGATCATGGTCTCCGCGACCGCCTCGCGGGCAGCGTCGACCTCGACGTCCCGCAGGAGCCCGGCGATGCGGCGCACCTCCGCGACGAGGATCGAGTCGGTGATGAGTCGTCGCGCCTGCTCCTCGACCGCTGCGTAGTCGGTCGGCACGCCGAGGCGCTCGGCCAGCTGCGTGAGGACTGTCTCCCCCGCGGGGTCGAGCAGCACACCCGACACCTCGCCCAGTGCGTCGTACCCGGTCGTGCCGTCGACCGGCCACGACCCGGGCAGGCGTTCGCCCGGGTGCAGGATCTTCTCGATCACGATCCACGCATCGGGAGCCGCCTCGCGGAGCCGCTGGACGTACGCCGTGGGATCGGCGAGGCCGTCGGGGTGGTCGACCCGCAGGCCCGTCACGTCACCGTCGGCGACCCAGCGCAGCACCTCGCGGTGCACGTCGTCGAAGACGTCGGGACGCTCGACCGTCACCGCGGCCAAGGTCGTGACGTCGAAGAACCGTCGATAGCTGAGCTCGGTGTTGCCGCGGTGCCAGTCGACCAGCTCGTAGTGCTGGCGGTCGTGGACCTCCTGCGGCGTCCCCTCCGTCGACCCGCTGATCGGGAACCGGTGGTCGTAGTAGACGAGCTCGTCGCCCTCGACCGCGAGGGCCGCGACGTCCTCGGCCGAGCCGAGGACCGGGACGAGGATCCGCTCGCGTGACCAGTCGATGTCGAAGTGGTGCGCGAACGGCGACTCGGCGCCGTCCAGGAGCACCGACCACCACCACGGATTGGCCGAGGGCACCTCGACCGACATGTGGTTGGGCACGATGTCCACGACCAGGCCCATGCCGCCGGCGCGGGCGGCACCGGCCAGCGCGAGCCGGCCCTCCTCGCCGCCGAGCTCGGGCCGCGCCTTGGTGGGGTCGGTGACGTCGTAGCCGTGGGTCGAGCCCGGCGTCGCGTCGAGCACCGGGGAGAGATAGACCGCACCCACCCCCAGAGCCTCGAGGTAGCCCACGACCCGCTCGGCGTCACGGAAGCCGAACTCGGGGCGCAGCTGCAGGCGATAGGTCGACGACGGCGTCGATCGCGAGGTCATGAGGCGCGCTGCAGCACGACCAGCGACCGCGCAGCGAGGTTCATGGTGTCGCCCGCCGCGTGGATCTTCGACCCGACCTCGTCGACCGCTCCGGTCGCGGTGTCGATGACGACGCTCCAGCTGTCGCCGTACTCCCCGTCGGGCAGCACGAGCTCGATGTCCTCGTGGTGCGCGTTGAACGCCATGAGGAAGGAGTCGTCGGTGACCCGCATGCCCCGCTCGTCGCGGTCCGCGATCGAGTCGCCGTTGAGGAACACGACGATGGACTTGCCGAATGCGTCGTCCCAGTTCTGCTCCTTCATCTCCTCGCCGCTCGGCGTGAACCAGGCGATGTCGGCCAGCTCGTCGGCCTTGCGGATCGGCTTGCCCTGGAAGAAGCGACGACGGCGGAACGCGGGGTGCTGACGGCGGAACTGTGTCACCGCGGTGGTGAAGTCGAGCAGCTCACGCTCACCCTCGTCCAGCTCCCAGTCGACCCACGCGACCTCGTTGTCCTGGCAGTAGGCGTTGTTGTTGCCGCCCTGGGTCCGGCCCATCTCGTCGCCGTGCAGGATCATCGGGACGCCCTGCGACAGCAGCAGCGTGGCCATCAGGTTGCGGCGCTGGCGCCGGCGAAGGTCCAGGATCTGGGGATCGTCGGTCTCGCCCTCGACGCCGCAGTTCCACGAGCGGTTGTCGTCCGCGCCGTCGCGGCCGTCCTCGCCGTTCGCCTCGTTGTGCTTGTCGTTGTAGGACACGAGGTCGTTGAGCGTGAAGCCGTCGTGGGCGGTCACGAAGTTGATCGACGCGTACGGGCGCCGGCCGTTGTCCTGGTAGAGATCGGACGAGCCGGTGAGGCGCGACGCGAACTCGCCCAGCGTCGACGGCTCGCCGCGCCAGAAGTCGCGGACGGTGTCGCGGTAGAGCCCGTTCCACTCGGTCCACAGCGGCGGGAAGTTGCCGACCTGGTAGCCGCCCGGGCCCACGTCCCACGGCTCGGCGATGAGCTTGACCTGGCTGACCACCGGGTCCTGCTGCACGAGCTCGAAGAAGGTCGCGAGCTTGTCGACGTCGTAGAACTCGCGGGCCAGCGTGGCCGCGAGGTCGAAGCGGAATCCGTCCACGTGCATCTCGGTGACCCAGTAGCGCAGCGAGTCCATGATGAGCTGCAGCGTGTGGGGACTGCGGACGTTGAGCGAGTTGCCGGTGCCCGTGTAGTCCATGTAGAACGCCGGGTCGTCCTCGACCGTGCGGTAGTACGCGCAGTTGTCGATGCCACGCATCGAGAGCGTCGGACCGAGGTGGTTGCCCTCGGCGGTGTGGTTGTAGACCACGTCGAGCACGACCTCGATGCCCGCCTCGTGCAGCGTGCGCACCATGCCCTTGAACTCCTCGACCTGGCCGCCCGGCTGCGCGGCGTACGCGTCGTGCGGGGCGAAGAAGCCGATCGTGTTGTAGCCCCAGTAGTTGGTGAGGCCCTTCTCCGACAGGTAGTGGTCGGTCACGAACTGGTGCACCGGCAGCAGCTCGATCGCCGTGACGCCGAGATCCTTCAGGTGGTTGACGATCGAGGGGTGGGCGATGCCCGCGTACGTGCCGCGGAGCTCCGGCGGCAGATCGGGGTGGTTCATCGTCAGGCCCTTGACGTGCGCCTCGTAGATGACGCTCTCGTTGTACGGCGTCCGCGGCGGACGGTCGTTGGCCCAGTCGAAGAACGGGTTGACGACCAGCGAGTACGGGACGTGGCCGGCCGAGTCGGCGTCATTGCGCTGGTCGGGCTCGTCGAGGTCGTACGAGAACAGGGACGGATCCCAGTCGATCGTGCCCGTGACGGCCTTGGCATAGGGGTCCATGAGCAGCTTGTTGGGGTTGCACCGCAGGCCCTGCTCGGGGTCGTACGGGCCGTGCACGCGGTAGCCGTAGCGCTGTCCGGGGTTGACGCCCGGCAGGAACGCGTGGTGCACGAAGCCGTCGACCTCCTCGAGGCGGACCCGCGTCTCGGTCCCGCTCTCGTCGAACAGGCACAGCTCCACGAAGTCGGCGACCTCCGAGAACAGGGCGAAGTTGGTGCCGGTGCCGTCGTACGTGGCTCCCAGCGGTGATGCACTTCCGGGCCAGGGCTGCACAGGACTCCTTCAAACAGGTTTCGACAGGGGAACGGCCGCTCGCGCGGTGCGGAGCGGCTCGATGGCTCTTTGTACCCCGTCGTCGTCAAAGAACGCATCGAGATCGACCGGCAGCGGGATCCGCCAGTTCGGGTACTCGTCGACCGTGCCCGGGAGGTTCGGCTGTCGCAGCTCCCCCACCACGTCGCTCGGCGAGCTGAGCACCAGGCTCGAGGCCGCGCGGGCGATCACGGCGTGCAGGCCGACGACGATGCTGGCCGTGTCGTCCTCGTCGAACGGCACCTGCTCGGCACGCAGCAGGTCCAGCAGCGCGGCCTTGTCGTCGGCGGCCTTCGCGTAGGCCTCGTCCTCGGGGCCGTCGAGCAGGTCGAGCGACGCCCGCAGTCGTACGTGCTCGGCGTTCAGCCAGCCGCTGGCGGTCGGCAGGTCGTGTGTCGTGATGCTGGCCATCGCCTCGACCGGCCAGTCCGCAGGACGGTCGTGCGGCTGCCCGGGGGCGTCCCAGTCGCGCTCGAACCACAGCACGGCCGAGCTGAGGATGCCCCGGCGGTGCATGGTCTCGGTGACCACGTCCTCGACCGTCCCGAGATCCTCGCCGACCACGATCGCGCCGGCACGCTGCGCCTCGAGCATCAGGACGCCCACCATCGCGTCGGGGTCGTAGTGCACGTACGCGCCGCGGTGCGCGGGCTCTCCCGGCGGGATCCACCACAGCCGCCACAGTCCCGCTATGTGATCCACGCGGATCCCGTCGGCGTGCCGCAGCACGCTGCGGACCACGTCACGGAAGGGGGCGTAGCGGGACTCCGCGAGCGCCTGCGGCTTCCACGGCGGCAGGCCCCAGTCCTGGCCGAGCTCGTTGAACGCGTCCGCGGGGCATCCCACCCGGACGACCGGCGCGAAGTCGTCGCGGTGCGACCAGGTGTCGGGGCCGCCCGCGCTGACCCCGACGGGGAGGTCGTGGACGATGCCGACCGGCATGCCGGCCGCACGGGCCTCGTCGCGTGCCGCGTCGAGCTGCTCGCGGCACAGCAGCTGGAGCCAGGCGTGGAACGCGATGCGGTCGGCCAGGTCGACCTGCACCTGACGGACGGCCTCGCTGGTCGGGTCCTGGAGCGAGGCGGGCCAGTCCCGCCAGTCGCCGCCGTGCCGCTCGGCGATCGCCGAGAACGTCGCGAAGGCCTCGAGCTCGGCATCGTGCGTGCTGCGGCGATCCTCCTCGGGGCGGTGCGGCCACAGGATGTCGAGGGCGGCGAGCTTGGCGTCCCAGACGGCGTCGTGGTCGATCAGCTCGCCCAGCTCGGGGGCGAGCGCGTCGACCTGTGCGCGCACGTCGTCGCCGGCCGCCGCGTACGCCGCGGTGTCGGCGAGGCGCAGGTAGAGCGGGTTGGCGAACCGCCGGCTCGACGGCGAGTAGGGCGATCTCTGGATCGGGTGCGTCGGGCTCACGGCCTGCACCGGGTTGACCAGCAGCACGCCGGCGCCCTGCTCACGGCCTGCACGCCGGGCCATCTCGGCGAGGTCGCCGAAGTCACCCATGCCCCAGGAGTGCGTCGAGTGCAGGGCGTACAGCTGCAGCATCCAGCCCCACGTGCGCGGCACGTCGGGCATGCGCTCGGGCACGACCAGCAGCGTCACGTCCTGGGTGTCCGTGACGATGCGGTGATAGCCCAGCGGCAGGTCGTCCGGGACCGATCCCACCTCGCGCGTCGTCCCGTCCTCCAGCACGAGGCGTGCCGGACCGGGGAGCTCGCGCCCGCTGCCCTCGACCACCACGACCGTCGGCGGCAGGTCGGTCGTGTCGGCGGCGCGCCGGGCCTCGGCCAGGGCACTCGTGACGGCCTCGGGGGTCGACGCGTCGACGCCGAGCATCTTCAGGACGGCCACGACGACGGGCGCGTCGACGTGCACCTGGGAGCGGTCGGAGCCTTCGTAGGACACGCCCACACCGTGGAACGTGGCGAGCTCGGAAAGGTCAGGGGAAGGGAGCTGTGGTGACACGCCACCAGCATTGCGGACCGGTCCTGACGACGCCATCTCAGCGGTCGTCACGCCGGCCCGTCAGGAGTCGCACGCGCGATATCCCAGGGCGCCTGCGGCGATGCCGAGCGCTGCGAGCGTCAGGCCCACCTGCCACTCGGCCAGGATCAGGAAGACCAGGCCGATGAGGGCCACCGCGACGCCGAGGAGGGTGATCAGGACAGCAGTTTGCACATCGAGCTTCGGCACTCCCCCAATCTAGGCAACGGCCACAAGGTCCCCAGATGCGGAGGTCCTTGTTTGCCGGCTCGCCGTACGGGTACGCCCGGCCAGACAGGGAGGAAACACCATGGACACTTTGAAGGACTTCGATTGGTGGGTCTGGGCCCTCATTGCGCTCGCGATCATCGCGATCATCGCAGTGGGCGTCATGATGGCCAAGCGAGCCGAGGTGAAGCGCAAGGCGGCTCGCCGCGAGCAGGCCTCGAGCATCCGTCACGAGGCGCGCGATGTCGAGATCGAGGCCCGGCGCAAGGAGGCCGACGCCGCGGCGATCCGCGCGGAGGCCGAGCAGGCCCGCGTCGAGGCCGAGGCCAAGGAGCGCGCCGCCCAGGAGCGTGAGCACGAGGCTTCCAAGGTCCGCAGCCACGTCGACGAGCGCCTCGCCGAGGCCGATCGCCTCGATCCCGACGGCACGGCCAAGGCCGACGACGGGCACAGCCGCACCGCCGGACGCAGTGACGAGCGGACGACGGGCAGCACCGACGCCAGGAGCGCGTACGTCGCAGGTCGTGAGGACGAGCGCGCCGCGAGCACCGACACCGGGCACGGCTCGCACGTCGACCGCGCGGCGGCCGAGGGTCCGGTCGAGGGCGGGACCTCCGACCGTCCCACCCACGTCGCCCCCACGGACGACGACCGCCGCTGATCCCCACTCCCGCTGGGCCTGACGTCTCTGCAGACACGCCGACCGCGTGTCGGCAGAGACGTCAGGCCCAGCGTCGGTCGGGGGGTCAGCTGCCGGTGAAGGTGGCCTTGCCGGGGCCGTTCTGGACGAAGGAGTCCATGCCGGCCTGGCGGTCGTCCGTCGCGAACAGGCCGGCGAACTCGACCCGCTCGATCTCGAGCCCGGTCTGCAGGTCCACCTCGAGGCCCCGGTCGACGGCGCTCTTGGCCGCACGCAGCGCGAGTGCCGGTCCGCCGACGAACTGAGCGGCCCACTCGACTGCCTTCGCGTAGACCTCGTCGGCAGGGTGCACCTGGTCGACCAGGCCGATCGCGAGCGCCTCCTGCGCGTCCACGAACCGTCCGCTGAAGATGAGCTCCTTGGCCTTGGCCGGGCCGATCAGGCGGGACAACCGCTGGGTGCCGCCCGCGCCGGGGATGATGCCCAGCAGGATCTCGGGCTGGCCGAGCTTGGCGTTGTCGGCCGCGAAACGCACGTCCGTGGACAGCGCGACCTCACAGCCGCCGCCCAGCGCGAAGCCGGTGATGGCCGAGACCGTGGGCTTGCCGATCGCCGCGATGTCGCGGGTGAACGCCTGCAGCAGGTGGGACCGACGGACCATCTCCGCGTACGTCAGGGTGGCCATCTCCTTGACGTCGGCGCCGGCGGCGAAGACCCGCTCCCCGCCGTGGACGACGACCGCGGCGACGTCGTCGCGGGAGTCGGCCTCCTTCGCCGCCACCGAGAGCTCGTCCTGCACCTGGGCGCTGATCGCGTTCATCTTGGGCCGGTCGAGCCGGATCGTCCCCACCCCGTCGCTGACCTCGAGTCGCACGAACTCTCCCACGATGTCCTCCTGACACTCATCGACGCCCGCGGCGGACGCCTTCGCCGTCGAGCATAGGGGCGCGCCCGGGCGGTGCGCCCGCGTCCACCTCGGCGGTCGACGTGGACGCCCGCGCACCGCCCCCGGGGCCGGGGTTCAGGCGACCTGGCCGGCGAACACGCAGTACGAGAAGAAGGCCACGCCCAGCACCATGCCGACGTGGCCGAGCAGCGAGAGGAACGGGCCCCGTGCCCAGCTGTCGTCGGTCGCCGCGGCGGCGTGCCGCCCACTCGCGGGGAGCCAGCGGGCGAGGATCAACAGTCCGATGAGCGCCTCGAGCGACCAGACGGCGACGGCCAGCACGCCGAAGGTCTCCGCGGGCGAGGACAGGTAGTAGGCACCGACCGCGAGCATCGCCACGCCGACGACCGTGTGCGCGTTGACCAGCCCGTCGGAGACCTGCGCGTGACCGGCCTGCGCCTCGTTGGCATGCAGGCGCAGCCTGGTCAGCAGCACCACGACGGCCGCCAGCGCGAGCAGCATCCACAGGACATTCTCGATCTCCACGGGGGCATAGTGGCACAGGTCACACCCGCTGACCATCCCTTCGCCCGGCGGACGCCCCGGGCGCTACGCGTCGTCGGAGATGTCGGCGACCTGCGCATCGAGCACCCGGACGACGTCCGCGGCATCCACCGTCATCGCGACGCCGTGGGCACCGGCCCCCAGCGAGATCCGACCGGTCACCGACGCGTCGACGACGACCGGCCACGGGGTCGTCGAGCCGAACGGGGTGATCGTGCCCCGCTCGTAGCCCGTGGCCGCGAGCGCACCGGCGGCGTCCGGCATCGAGAGCCGGGACGTGCCGAGGACGGCTCGCAGCTTGGGCCACGAGAACGTCCGGTCGCCCGGCACCAGCACCAGCACGACGTCGTCGTCGGCCCGGCGCACGACCAGCGTCTTGACGATCTCGCGCGGCTCGACCCCGCGCGATGCTGCCGCCTCGGCGAGGGACGCCACCGGTCCGTGGCGGGTGATCTCGTAGTCGATCCCGGACGCCTCGACGGCCGCCACGGCACGTTGCTCGCTCACCCGTCGAGCGTACGCGCCACGGCCGGGCGCGGCCGGATAACCTGAAGGCATGACCGTCACCCTGCGCGACGACGACCTCTCCCTCGTGCCCACCACAGGCTCCGACGAGTTCACCGGCTTCGCGATCGTCCTGGCCGACGAGCGCGTCGGCACGGTCGCCCTCCGCTCCGAGGGCCGGGGCATCGCCTCGATCCGGTGGAACTCGAGCATCCAGCAGCCGTTCGTGGTGGGCCGCGCGCTGCGGCTCGCGGCCGAGCACGCGTTCACGACGCTCGGTGTCGGCCGGATCGAGGTCCGCCTGCCGCTCGACGACGCGCCGCAGATCCGGGCGGCGTCCCTCAGCGGGATGCGACGCGAGGGGGTCATCCGCCTGCCCGGGGACCGCGCGGACGAGGTCCTCATGGCGCGGCTGGCCGACGACCCGCCAGCCTCCAGCAAGGAAGGCTTCACCGCGATCCTCAACGCAGGACTGCCGACCAAGCGCGTGATCAGCCAAGGCCTGCTGCGTGACGAGCAGGGCCGGGTCCTGCTGTGCGAGCTGACCTACAAGCGCGAGTGGGACCTGCCCGGCGGGGTCGTCGAGGTGGGCGAGCCGCCTGCGCTCGGCCTCGTGCGCGAGCTGGAGGAGGAGCTGGGCATCACGGCCGAGGTCCGCGGCCTCCTCACCGTCAACTGGCTGCCGGCGTGGCGGGGTTGGGACGACGCCTGCATCTTCTTGTTCGACCTCGGCGTGGTCGACGGCTCGATCACCGAGGGGATGACGCTGCAGGCCTCGGAGATCAAGTCGGTCACCTGGTGCGAACCGGCGACCGTCCGCGAGCGAGCGACCGCCGCCGCGATCGAGCTGCTCGAGGCCGTCGAGTCCGGCAGCCTGCCCACCTACCGCGAGGCGCCCAAGGCCGCGGAGTAGCGGTCAGGGGCTCGCGGTGCCGGCGGCGTCCGCGCTGACCACCCCGCCGTACTGTCCCAGCGCGCGCGGCTTGCCCGTTCCGCCGGGGATGTAGAGCAGCACCTGGTGGTAGTAGTTGAGCTTGCCCGATCCGGCGATGCCCGAGGCGAGGAACGCCTGCTGCGGGGTCCCCTCGGGCCACGTGATGGTCAGGCCCTCCTTCACGTCGTACGTGTCGGAGCGCAGCAGCGTCACGAACGCCAACGCTCCCCCGTCCGCGGTCCGCAGCGCGTATCGCACGTCGTCCGCGCCCCACGTCTGGGAGAACGTGACGCCCTTGAGGGAGCCGTTGGTCTGTGCTGCCGAGCGCATCTGCTCGATGAACGAGTCGCTGACGATGCTGCTCGCCTCGGGCGCCTTCGGATCGGACAGCACCTTCACGTAGGCGGCCGCCGCGTCCTGCACGGACATCGACATGCCGACGCCGTCCTTCGGCTTGACCGTGACGGGGGCGCCGGACTCCCGCCGGATCTGCGGCAACGTGGTGCCGTCGAGGATCTCGGGGGACGCGCTCAGGAGCCACGGGTCGACCGAGGACTCACGCTCGAAGATCTGGACCCGGCTGACGCCCGCGTCGGGGTCGCGCACCACCGCGAAGAACCAGAGCGGGTACGCGCCGAAGCGCGGGGCCAGCACCTGCGTGACCTCGACTGCGGACGTGTCGGTCTTCTGCGTCCTGGCCAGCCGCTGGGAGACCTCGAACGAGCCCGAGTCGATGGCGAGCACCGGACCAGTCTCGACGGTCGACAGCGGCTTGGCGTCCAGCAGCTCGATCGCGGTGTTGCGCACCTCGCGGTAGCGGTCGAAGATCCGGGCGACCTCGGTCTCGCGGGCCGCGGTCTTCTCGATCCTGGCCTCGCTGCGCTGGTGCGGCACCGCACATGCTGCCAGGGACAGGACGCAGACCAGGGCCGACACCCCGCGCAGCTGCCTCATCTGCTCTCCCCCTCGTCCACGACCTCGAACTCGTCCAGCTGGTCCTCGCCGACCTCGTGCTCGACGCCGTCCTCGTCCACGTAGACGTACATGACCTGCGGCTCCGGCTGCGGGTCCGGCTTCGACTCGGGCGCGGGCTCCTCGACCTCCGCCACGACCTCGAGGGCCCTCGCCTCGTCCGCAGAGATCTCGTGCTCGACGCCGTCCTCGTCGACGTACACGTAGACGATCTCCTCGACGACGTCCTCCTCCGGGTCGTCCTCGTCATCCACACCGTCGCCGCGGCGCACGAGGACGCCGATCCACGCGACACCGAGGCCCAGCAGGAGCAGGGCCAGGCCCTTGGCGAACCCACCCTTCACGCCGTACGCCACCGTGACCTCGAGCCCGGACAGATTGGACGAACCGACCGACAAGATCGCGAGCGAGACGGTCTGGTCCGGCAGCTGCGTGCTGATGCTGGCACCACCGAGGCCGGCCGAGCTGTCGATCCACCAGTCGAGGGCCGTCGGCGCGCCGGGCAGGTTGGGCCTGCCGTCCACCGACCGCGTCGTGATGTCCCAGGGGCGCTTGAAGTCGGTGACCTCGAGCCGCTTGGTGCGGCGTACGTAGTCACGGACGTCGACCGAGTTGGCCAGGCCCACGAAGACCGGCTTGCGGACCGGGACCTCGGCGAGCACGTCGAGCTGCACGTCGGCCCAGCTGATCACGCGGGGCGTCGTGACGACCGCCGCGTCATCGGTCTCGATGAGGTGCGGCCCGGTGGAGAACCGGCTGTCGGGTCCCAGCACGACCATGACGGCCGCGCCGAGGAGGGCCAGGAGCACACCGAGGACGGACAGGGCCCAGCCGCACCTCGTCCGCATCGCCACTCCCCCTCGCGCCCCCAGGCGGGTACGCCGCCCCGACCCTACCTCTCGGGATCGCCGAAACAGGTCAGGTTGCAGCGATGTCCGGCGGGTCGTGGTCGACCGGCCGGATCCGCCTGGCGAATGCGCCGGGGCGCCGACTCAGAAGAGGGCGGTGGCCAGCGCGCGGCGGGCCGTCATGACGACCGGATCGGCGATGCCGACCACCGTGAACAGCTCGAGCAGCCGCTCGCGGACGGTCTCGCGGTCGTCGCCGGACGTGCGCTTGACCAGGTCGATCAGGCGCAGGAACGCGTCCTCCACGTTGCCGCCGCTGACGTCCAGGTCGGCCACGAGCATCTGTGCCTCGATGTCGTCCGGATCGTCCGCGGCAGCCTTGCGGGCCGACTGCAGATCGGCGTTCTTGGTGCGCGAGAGCCACTTGACCCGGGCCAGACGCTCGGCGACCTCGACGTCGGCCGGATACTGCACGCGCAGCTTCTCGTACTCCGCCACCGCGGTGTCGAAGTCGCTCGCCATGAACGCCTCCTCGGCGGCGGCGAACCGCGGGTCCTCGGGCTCCTGCTCGGCCTCACCCTCGGCCGGGGCACCACCCACCGGCTGCGCACGCCCGGTCAGGCCGTTCTCCGCGGCGAGGCGGACGAGCTCGTCGAAGTAGCGACGCATCTCGGTCTCGTCGACCGCGCCCTGGAACAGCGGCACCGGCTGCCCCTTGACCAGGCCTGCGACGAAGGGCACGCCCTGCACGTTGAGCGCCTGCGCGATCTGCGGGCTCGCGTCGACATCGACGCGAGCGAGCAGGATCTGGCCGGCGTACGAGTCCACGACCCGGCCGAGCAGGTCGTTGAACGCCGCCCCCTGCGGGGCGCGCGAGGACCAGAGCCCGAGCACGACGACGTACGACATCGATCCCTCGAGGGCGACGGTCTGGAAGGTCCGCTCGTCGATGTCGACGACGTACGAGCCGCCGCCCGCGCCCGCTGCGCCGCCCGCGGCGGGCGAGGGACGGTTGGCAGGCTGCTTCAGCGCAGAGAGATCGATGGCACCGGGACGCGAGAAGGTCATGGCTCCATCATAGGAAGGTGATCGACAGACGGTCAGGTGCCGTCCATCGGGCGCCCCGCATCGCCGACCGGCTGCCTACGCGCTGAGCTCGCGGACGAAGGTGTCGAGCCGGTCCAGGGCGTCACGGATCCAGTCGTAGGCGTCGTTCACGGTGTCGGCGGCGCTCGCCGGCGAGTTCACCAGCTGATAGACGACGAACCCGACCACGAGCAGCAACAAGACCTTCTTCAGCACGGGTCCATGGTGCCAAGGCCGTCCCAGCGATCCCGACAGGCGCGCCGCTCAGAGACTCTCGACGAGGGTGTCCGCGGCAGCGAACGGGTCGGAGTCGCCCGCCAGCACCTGCTCGGCGAGGGTGTCGAGACGCGCATCACCGGACAGGGAGAAGCGCGAGCGCACCTCGGTCAGCGCGAGCGCCTCGATCTCGCGGCGCGTGCGCGCGAGGCGCCTGCGGCGCAGCTCACCGGACTCCTCGAGGTGCGCCCGGTGCGCGAGGATCTCGTCGACGACCTCGGCGACCCCCTCACCCGTCGTCGCGGTGGTCAGCAGGATCGGCGGCTTCCAGGCACCGTCGACCCGGTCCGTCATGGAGATGACCGATCGCAGCTCACGACGGGTCGCGGCTGCGCCGTCGCGGTCGGCCTTGTTGACCACGAAGACGTCGCCGATCTCGAGGATCCCGGCCTTCGCAGCCTGGATGCCGTCTCCCATGCCGGGCGCCAGCAGCACGAGCGTGGTGTCGGCGAGGCCGGCGACCTCCACCTCCGACTGGCCCACGCCCACGGTCTCCACCAGCACGACGTCGCACCCCGCGGCGTCCAGCACCCGCAGCGCTTGCGGTGCCGTCGCGGAGAGCCCGCCGAGGTGACCGCGGCTGGCCATCGACCGGATGTAGACGCCCTCGTCGAGCGCATGGTCCTGCATGCGGACCCGGTCGCCCAGGAGCGCGCCGCCGGAGAACGGGGACGTGGGATCGACCGCGAGCACGCCCACCCGCTTGCCCTGGGCCCGCAGCGCGGCGACGAGGGCAGAGGTCGAGGTGGACTTGCCGACGCCCGGCGAGCCCGTGACGCCCACGATGTGCGCGCTGCCGACCCACGGCGACAGCGCAGCGCTGACCTCGCGCAGCGCCGGCGAGCGATCCTCCACCAACGAGATCAGCCGCGCCACGGCCCGGGGCTGGCCGTCGCGTGCCTGCTGCACGAGATCGGCCACGGGCGTGGCACGGCTGCTCCCGGTCACTGCGGAAGGACTACTTCTTCGGGACGCGGATGATCAGCGCGTCACCCTGACCGCCTCCGCCGCACAGACCGGCGGCGCCGATGCCTCCGCCGCGACGACCCAGCTCGAGGGCAAGGTGCAGGACGAGCCGCGCGCCGCTGGCGCCGATCGGGTGGCCCAGCGCGATCGCGCCGCCGTTGACGTTGACGATGCTGTCGTCGACGCCCAGCTCGGAGGTCGAGGCGATGCCGACGGCGGCGAAGGCCTCGTTGATCTCGACCAGGTCCAGATCGGTGGGCGCGATGCCCTCCTTCTCGCACGCCTGGGCGATCGCCCGGGACGGCTGGCTCTGCAGGCTCGAGTCCGGACCGGCGACGACGCCGGCGGCGCCGATCTCGGCGATCCACGACAGACCGAGCTCCTCGGCCTTGGCCTTGCTCATGACGACGACGGCCGCGGCACCGTCCGAGATCTGGCTGGCCGAGCCCGCGGTGATCGTGCCGTTCTTGTCGAATGCCGGACGCAGCTTGCCGAGCGACTCGGTCGTCGTGTCGCCACGGACGCCCTCGTCGGCCGAGATCACGATCGGGTCGCCCTTGCGGGTCGGGATCTCGACCGGGACGATCTCGTCGTCGAAGACGCCGTTCTTCTGCGCGAGGGCCGCCTTCTGGTGCGAGGCGGCGCTGAACGCGTCCTGCTCCTCGCGGGAGAACTTCTGCTTCTCGACGTTGATCTGCTCGGTCAGGCCGCCCATCGCCTGATCGGTCATCGCGTCCCACAGACCGTCGGCCGCCATGTGGTCGACGAGCTTGGTGTCTCCGTACTTGGTGCCCTCACGCGAGCCCAGCAGCATGTGCGGCGCCTGGGTCATCGACTCCTGGCCACCCGCGACGATGATCTCGTGCTCGCCCGCGCGGATGAGCTGATCGGCCATCGCGATCGCGTTGATGCCCGAGAGGCACACCTTGTTGATCGTGATCGCCGGGACGGTGAGCGGGATGCCGCCCTTGTGGGCCGCCTGCCGCGCCGGGACCTGGCCCGCGCCGGCCTGGAGCACCTGGCCCATGATCACGTAGTCGACCTGGTCGCCGCTCACGCCTGCCCGCTCGAGGGCGCCCTTGATCGCCAGTCCTCCGAGATCCGAGCCGGAGAGGGTCTTGAGACCGCCGAGGAGGCGGCCGATCGGGGTGCGGGCACCGGCGACGATGACGGACTGGGTCATGGGAAGAGCTCCTTCGAAGGCAGTCTCTGAATAGACGGTGATCACACTTTACGCACTGGTAACCTGCCGCGACCGGGATGTGCCATGGATCACCCCGCCCCGCCCCGGGGGTGTGCCCTACCCTCGTGGCATGACGACCCCGTTGGTTCCCGACCACCTGCTCCTGACCATCGACCACGTCGGCATCGCCGTGCCCGACCTCGATGACGCACTCGAGTTCTACGCCACGACGTTCGGCCTGTACTCGGTCCACGAGGAGATCAACGAGGAACAGGGCGTCCGCGAGGCGATGCTCGCGGTCGGTGACTCCGACACCCGCATCCAGCTGCTCGCGCCGCTGAGCGAGGAGTCCACGATCGCCAAGTTCATCGCCCGCAACGGCCAGGGCATCCAGCAGCTGGCCTATCGCGTGGCCGACATCGAGGCCGTGTCGGCGATCCTGCGCGAGCGCGGCGTCCGCCTGCTCTACGACGCGCCCAAGCGCGGCACCTCGGACAGCCGGGTCAACTTCGTCCACCCGAAGGACGCCGGCGGCGTCCTGGTCGAGCTGGTGCAGCCGGCCCCGAGCGCGTCCCACTGATCCCCTCCCCCGTCCGCCGACGCGCGGGTTGCGTCCGCCGAGGGGAGAGTCCCGGCACGGAACGTCCGCCGTCCTCCGCGTCAGGTCGCTTTCCCGCCCGTTCTCAACCCGCGCGTCACCGGACCGGAGCCTCCCCTCAGCGGACGGAGGCCGCGGCCTGCGTCGCTGGGATGCCGGTCGTGTCAACTCCTCGACGAGTCGGGTACTGAGTCTTGGATCACAGGCTCGAACGGGTGACGCCTCAGGTTACGGCTCGGTAACATCGCCGGAACCAACCTGGAGGTTCCACCCGTGCAGCAGATCCTCGATGCCATCCTCGCCGGCGACACCGCCCCCGAGGACTTCGCTTCCATCGCCCTTCCCGAGAGCTACAAGGCGGTCACCGTCCACAAGGACGACGTCGACATGTTCGAGGGCGTCGCCAGCCGCGACAAGGACCCGCGCAAGAGCCTGCAACTCGACGAGGTGCCCATCCCCGAGCTCGCTCCGGGCGAGGCTCTGGTGGCCGTCATGGCCAGCGCGATCAACTACAACACGGTGTGGACGTCGATCTTCGAGCCGGTCTCGACGTTCGGCTTCCTGGAGCGCTACGGCCGCCTGTCGGAGTACTCCAAGCGCCATGACCTGCCGTACCACGTGGTCGGCTCGGACCTGGCCGGCGTCGTCCTGCGCACCGGACCCGGCGTCAACCTGTGGAAGCCGGGCCACGAGGTCGTCGCGCACTGCCTGTCGGTCGAGCTGGAGAGCCCCGACGGCCACGACGACACGATGATGGACCCGCAGCAGCGCATCTGGGGCTTCGAGACGAACTTCGGCGGCCTCGCGCACCTCGCGATCGTCAAGGCCAACCAGCTCATGCCCAAGCCCGACCACCTGTCGTGGGAGGAGGCCGCGAGCCCCGGCCTGGTCAACTCCACGGCGTACCGCCAGCTGGTGTCCAAGAACGGCGCCAACATGAAGCAGGGCGACGTCGTCCTCATCTGGGGCGCCTCGGGCGGCCTCGGCTCGTACGCGACGCAGATGGCACTCAACGGCGGAGCCATCCCGGTGTGCGTGGTGTCCTCCCCCGAGAAGGCCGACATCGTCCGGTCGCTGGGTGCCGAGCACGTCATCGACCGCTCGGCCGAGGGCTACACGTTCTGGAAGGACGAGCACAACCAGGACCCGAAGGAGTGGCAGCGCTTCGGCAAGAAGATCCGCGAGCTCACCGGCGGCGAGGATCCTGACATCGTCTTCGAGCACCCGGGCCGCGAGACGTTCGGCGCCTCGGTCTACGTCGCTCGCAAGGGCGGCACGATCATCACCTGCGCGTCGACCTCGGGCTACATGCACCAGTACGACAACCGCTACCTCTGGATGAACCTCAAGAACATCAAGAGCTCGCACTTCGCCAACTACCGCGAGGCGTGGGAGGCGAACCGGCTCATCGAGAAGGGCCTCATCCACCCGACCGTCTCGAAGGTCTACTCCCTCGAGGAGACCGGCCAAGCCGCGCTCGACGTGCACCAGAACAAGCACCAGGGCAAGGTCGGCGTGCTGTGCCTCTCCCCCGAGGAAGGACTGGGCGTCCGCAACGAGGAGAAGCGGGCCCTGCACATCGAGGGCATCAACCGTTTCCGCGGGGTCTGAGAGACCGCTAAGACCCTGCTCCGACGCGGGGGCACGACCGCTCACGGTCGTGCCCCCGCAGTTCTTCGGCGGGTAAGGTGGAGCACGTCACCCGAACACCTGCCACGAATGGGATCATGCATGTCCGACCAGCCCGGATTGTCCATCTTCGACGCAGCCGACCGGTCGGCCGACGCCTCGTTCCCGCTGGCGCGCCGCGGCGGGTATGACACCGATGCGGTGGACGCATGGGTCC
The DNA here is from genome assembly GCF_009661045.1 of Aeromicrobium sp. S22. Lineage (NCBI taxonomy): Bacteria > Bacillati > Actinomycetota > Actinomycetes > Propionibacteriales > Nocardioidaceae > Aeromicrobium > Aeromicrobium sp. S22. The sequence continues at coordinate 1,240,372 of NZ_WJWV01000001.1, read as the reverse complement.
GCACCCAGTCCGCCGAGCTGCACCGTGCAGCGGATGACCTGAGGGCACTGCAGGCCGAGAACGAGAGCTTGCGCGAGGCGGTCGACTCGCTCACCGCGCGCATCGAGGCGTTCGAGCGCCCCACCTACACCGGCCTGGGCAACCACGCCGCCCAGCTGCTCGGGCTGGCCGAGCAGGAGGCCGAGGTCGTCCGCAGCCGCGCCGTGCGCGACGCTGACGAGCTCGTCGCCAAGGCCGAGGAGGAGGCCACGCTGGTGCGGGTCGCGGCCGAGCACGAGGCCGAGCAGATGCGCAGTCAGGCCATCGTCGAGCTCGAGGACAAGCGCAAGCAGCTGCTCGAGGACGTCGAGGCGATGCGCGCCGAGGCATCCGCGCAGGCCGACGACCTCCTCGCCCAGACGCAGCGCGAGGTGGCCCAGCTCAGGCTCGCCGCCGAGCAGGAGGCGCAGAACATGCGCCTCGGGGCGACCCGCGACGTCGAGCAGGCCCGTGCGGCCGCCGACCGCGAGGTGACCGAGGCCCGCCGCGTGCTGGCCGTGGAGAAGGAGCGTCTCGCCCGCGAGGCCGCCGAGAACCACGCCTCGGCCACCGACCAGACCGCCAAGCTGGTCCAGGACGCCGAGACCCGCGCGAGCGCTGCGGACGCCCGTGCCCGCGAGGCCATGGCGCAGGCGGCCAAGGCTCGTGAGGCCGCGACCGCCGAGGCCGCTCGCGTCATGGAGAACGCTCGCACCGAAGTGGCCCAGCTCATCGCGAGCGCGACCGCCGAGGCGCAGAAGATCCGGGTGACCGCGACCACCGAGGCGGACCGGCACACCCGCACGCTGCGGGCCGAGGTCGAGGACCTGCAGCGCCGGCGCGAGGGCATCCTGGCCCAGATGGGGCAGCTGCGCGACATCGTCTCGTCGTTCGCCCCCACCTCGGTCGAGGTCACCCAGCCCGACGCGGTGGATGAGGACGACGCGGTGGACACCGACGAGGTCGAGGTCGCCGAGGCTGCCGAGACCGAGCCGGTCGATGCAGCTGCGGCCGCCGAGCCCGAGCCTGCCGTCCAGCAGCGCAAGGACGCCAGCTAGCACCGTCGCCCGGGCTGCGCCTCAGTCCGGCGGTGAGGGGCGCGGCTCGCTGAACGCAGCGACCGTCCGGTCGGCGTACGCCATGGAGTCGGCGCGCTCCATCGGACCGTCCCACGTGCTCGGCAGGGGCACGGACGCTCCGGGCGCGAGCTTGCGCACGATCTCGTCGAGGACCCGCTCGGAGTCGCCGACCCAGAGGTGCTTCGCGCCGTCCACGCCGATGACCTCGGCCTGCGGGATCGCGGCGAACCGCTCCCGCGCCTCGGGCGGCTGGAGGTAGTCGTCGTGCTCGGGGACGAGCGCCGTGACGGGGCGACCGGAGTCGGCCCACGCCTGCAGGTGCTCGGGCCGCGAGTAGCGCAACGGTGGCGAGAGCAGGACGGCTCCCTCGACCGACGGCTCGAGGCCGTACATGAGCGCGAGGTCCGTGCCGAACGACCAGCCCACGACCCAGATGTGGGGCAGCTCGGCGAACTCCGCGTGCTCGACTGCCGCTGCGACGTCGAACCGCTCCCCCACGCCGTTGTCGAACGTCCCCTCGCTCGTGCCCTGGACGCTGGACGTGCCGCGGGTGTTGAAGCGCAGCACTGCGACGTCGGCGAGGGCCGGCAGGCGGTATGCAGCCTTGCGGAACAAGTGGCTGTCCATCATGCCGCCGTGCGTCGGCAGCGGGTGCAGGCAGATCATCGTGGCCACCGGGTCCCGGTCGAGCGGGAGCGCGAGCTCGCCGACCAGGGACAGGCCGTCGGCGGTCTCCAGCGTGATCGGCTCGCGTCGTGCCGGCAGCACGGAGTTGCCGCGGATTCTCTCGGTCATGTCGTCCGTCCTCGGTGTCAGTGGCGCCGCGCCCAGCACGCGGTGTGCCAGTGGCGTCGTTCGTCGATCGCAGCCTCGCTCAGCAACGCCTTCTCGACCGGCCAGACCACCAGGTGGCCGAGGCCGCGGCCGATCAGCTGGGAGCACCCGGGACAGCGATAGTCCTTCATGGACGAGCCGCGGGTCGCGCGCACGTACCACTCGCCGTCAGCCTTGCGCTCACGCTGCTCGGGGGCCGCCCGCAGCGGCGGGGTCGACGGTCGGGCGACACGTCGACGGGGCATGGCTGCAGTCTACGGAGCGCGCCGAGGACGGTCCTCGGACCCTCAGTACGCGTGGAAGCCCGCACCGGTCTTGCGACCGAGCTTGCCCTCGGACACCAGCCGCTCCAACGTCGCCGCCGGCCGCCAGCCCGCGTGACCGAAGGTGTCGAGCAGCGAGCGCTGGATCGCGAGCGACACGTCGTTGCCGACCACGTCGAGCAGCTGGAACGGCCCCATCGGCAGCCCCGTCGCCTTGAGCGCCTCGTCGATCTCGTCCAACGGCGTGCCCTGCGCCTCGTGCAGCCTGATCGCGTCGTTGAGGTAGGGGAACAGCAGTGCGTTGACGATGAATCCGGCCCGGTCGCCACACGACACCGGGTGCTTGCCGGTGGCGAGGCACAGCGCCCGCACGGTCTCGTCCACCTCGACCGAGGTCTCGTCGGCCGTCACGACCTCGACGAGCTTCATGACCGCGGCGGGGTTGAAGAAGTGCATGCCGATGACGTCCTGCGGGCGCTGGGTGGCGGCGGCGCAGGCGTTGATCGACAGCGAGGAGGTCGTCGTGGCGAGGATCGCACCCGGCTTGGCGATGCGGTCCAGGTCGGCGAACAGCTCGAGCTTGATGTCCAGGTCCTCGGCGATGGCCTCGACGATGATGTCCGCATCGGCCAGCGCGGAGCGGTCGGTTGCGCCGGTGAGGCGCGCGAGCACCGCTGTCTTGCCGTCCTCGTCGAGCTTGCCGCGGGAGACCGCCTTGTCCAGGCTCTTCGTGATCGCGGCGACGACGCCGGCGACCTTGTCCTCGCCGCGACCGACGAACGTCACGGCGTACCCCGCCTTGGCGAAGACCTCGACGATCCCCGACGCCATGGTGCCGGTGCCGACGACCCCGACGCGCTCGATCGAGTGGCGCAGCTGCGGGGCGTCCGCGCCGGCGGCATCGACGGAGGCCGCGAACGTCCGGCCCTGCTCGGCGTTCGCGACGAGCACGGCGGCCGGCTGGTGGAGCTCGTCGCCGGTCTCGGCGTACAGCTTGTCCAGTCCCGTCACGACGGCCTGGGCGCCCCAGGCGTCCACCAGGGCCAGGGGCCCGATCGGGTAGCCACATCCGAAGCGCATCGCGGCGTCGATGTCGGGCGCCGTGGCGTAGCCGCTCTCGTACATCGTGGCCGCGTGGTTGAGGTACGGCAGCAAGAGCGCGCGTGCGATGTCGGCGGGTGCGTCACCGGCCGAGAGGCGATCGACGATTTCCTGCATGGCTACTCCTCAGTAATAAGACGGTCGTGACACACTAACGGCTCACTGCAGCTGGCCAATATGGGAGAACGATGAAACAACGTGTGACGATGGCCACAGCCGCGATCGGCCTCGCCCTGACGGCCCTGGCCGGATGCGGCTCGGACTCCGAGGGCACCAGTGACGGCCCCTCAGGCGGTGGCGAGGTGACGTCGCCCGCCGCGACGTCGACGCCCACCCCGGCGATCACGACCGAGGCCCCCTCGGTCGACCCCGAGGCCGACGGCGCCGCTGCCCTGCGCGGCGACTGGGAGATCCCCTCCGAGGACTACGTGCTGCACCTGATCGAGGACGGCACCTTCGTGCAGGACTACCAGGGCATCAAGGACTTCCGGACCGGCAAGTGGTCCGTCGAGGGCGACACGATCTCGCTCGTGGGCGATGACGGTGACACCGACAAGGGCACGATCAAGGGCGAGACCCTGGTGTTCACGCTCGGTACGGCCACGAGGGTGAAGTGAGACTGGTCATCGCCCGTTGCCAGGTCGACTACGCAGGACGGCTCGCCGCCCACCTGCCGCTGGCCACCCGGCTCATCATGGTCAAGAACGACGGGTCGGTGCTCATCCACTCCGACGGCGGCTCCTACAAGCCGCTGAACTGGATGAGCCCGCCGTGCACGCTCCGCGAGGGGATCTCCGACGACGGCGTCGCGGAGTGGACCGTCACGGCCGGCAAGACCGACGACACGCTGCGCATCCGCATCGAGGAGGTCCTGCACGACTCCGCATTCGACCTCGGCGTCGATCCGGGCCTGCAGAAGGACGGGGTCGAGAAGCACCTGCAGGAGCTGTTGGCCGAGCACACCTCGGCCCTGGGCGCGGGCATGAGCCTGGTCCGGCGCGAGTTCATGACGGCGATCGGCCCGGTTGACCTGCTGTGCAAGGACGCGGCCAACGCCTCGGTCGCGGTCGAGATCAAGCGCCGCGGCGACATCGACGGCGTCGAGCAGCTGACCCGCTATCTCGAGCTGATGAACCGCGATCCTGCGCTGCGTCCGGTGCGTGGCATCTTCGCAGCACAGGAGATCAAGCCGCAGGCGCGCGTGCTCGCGCACGACCGAGGCATCGAGTGCGTCGTCGTCAACTACGACGAGCTCCGCGGCATCGACGACCCCAGCCTCCGCCTGTTCTGACCCCCCGGCCCCGGCCCCCGCCCAGATTTGCGGGCTCCTGCACGTTTCTACGGCGCAAAAGCGTGCAGAAGCCCGCAAATCGGGGTCGGGGTGGGGGTGGCTGGCTACGCGCCGGCGATCGGGGGCGCGGTCGGGTCGTCGCCCGCGGCCTTGTCCTCGCGGGCGATCCAGTCCTCGATGCGCTCGTAGTCGGCCTTCGAGCGGGTCACGACCGCCAGCAGGTCGCTCATCTTCGACAGCTCCTCGACCTGCTCCTTGATGAACCACTGCATGAACTGGTCCGAGGCGTAGTCGTGGTTCTCCCGCGCGATACGGGTCAGGTCGTTGATCTGCGCCGTCACGCGCTTCTCCTGCTCCAGCGCCGCGGCGACCGGCTCGACGACGTCGCTGAAGTCGATGCGCGGTGCGGGCAGGGCCGGGATGACCGGGACGTGGTCGGCGTCCAGGAGGTACTGGACCATCATCATCGCGTGGTCCCGCTCCTCGCGGGCCTGCTGATAGAACAGCGCCGCCATCTGGGGCATCGTGAGCGCGTCGTAGTAGGTCGCGATTGCGACGTACTGCTGGTGCGCCGCGAACTCGTGGCCGATCTGCTCGTTGAGCCGCTCGACGAATGCTGGTGCTGCCATGTGTCCCATGCCTCCATTGTCATGCGTAAGGCGAGCCTCACCTCACGCTGGTACCGTGTGCGTCGTGCCCAAGCCGCCGAAGAAGAAGTGCTGCAGCGACAAGCCTGCCTGCAAGCGCTGCCCTCTTCGCATGCTCAAGGAAGGCACGCTGCCCGAGGGCTACACCGTCAAGAAGCGCAAGCTGGTCAAGGTCAAGAAGGACAAGACCAGGGCCGACGTCGCTGCCTGACGACGCGAGCCTAGGACACCGTCCGCCCCGCTCGCCACGTAGGAATGGCTAGCCTCAGCCCGCCCCCCGGGTCCCAGGTTTCCCAGGAGGACCCCGGAATCCTGCACCTCTCCCCTGTCGTACGCGGGGTGAGGTGACGGGAACCGGGGATCTCCTGGGAAACTGCGGCCGGGCGGGGCCGGGGCCGGGGTCAGGCGAGGCCGCGGGCCTTGCGGATCTCGTCGACGATCCGGGCCATGATCGACGTCATGCCGAAGTCCTTGGGCGTGAACACCGCAGCGACCCCGGCGGCCTCCATGCGACGACCGTCCGAGTCCGGGATGATGCCGCCGACGATCAGCGGTACGTCGTCGAGACCGGCCGCGGCCATCTCCTTCTGCACCTCGGGCACCAGCTCCATGTGGGAGCCGGACAGGATCGAGAGACCGACCGCGTGCACGTCCTCGGCCACTGCCGCGGCGACGATCTGCGCGGGGGTGAGCCGGATGCCCTGGTAGACGACCTCGAAGCCGGCGTCACGAGCCCGGACGGCGATCTGCTCGGCGCCGTTGGAGTGCCCGTCCAGACCGGGCTTGCCGACGAGGAAGCGCAGGCGCGTGCCCAGCTGCTCGCCCGTCTCGCGGACGCGATCGCGCACCGCCGTCAGCTCGGCGCCGGCCTCGGCGACGCTGGCGACGCCGCTCACGCCCGTGGGCGCGCGGTACTCGCCGAACACCTCGCGCAGCGCACCTGCCCACTCGCCCACCGTCGCGCCTGCGCGTACGGCCTCGAGGGTGGCCGCCATCAGGTTGGCGTCGGTCTTCGCCTCACGCTGGAGGCGGTGCAGCGCCTCGTCGACCGCCGCCTGGTCGCGCTGCGAGCGCCACGCCTGGACGTCGGCGACGGCATTGGCCTCGGCCTGCGGATCGGCGGTCATGATCGCGGTGTCCAGATCCGCCGTCAGCGGGGACGGCTCGGTCTCGACGTAGGAGTTGACCCCCACGACCTTCATCTCACCGGCCTCGATCTTGGCCCGGCGCTCCGAGTGCGATCCCACGAGCGCCTGCTTCATGTAGCCGGACTCGACCGCCGCGACGGCGCCGCCCATGGCCTGGACGCGGTCGATCTCGGCCTTGGCGCCCTCCACGAGCTCGGCGACCTTGGCCTCGACCACGACCGACCCCTCGAAGATGTCGTCGTACTCCAGCAGATCGGACTCGAACGCGAGCACCTGCTGCAGACGCAGCGACCACTGCTGGTCCCACGGCCGGGGCAGCCCCAGCGCCTCGTTCCACGCGGGCAGCTGCACGGCCCGGGCGCGGGCGTCCTTGCTCAGCGTCACGCCCAGCATCTCCAGGACGATCCTCTGGACGTTGTTCTCCGGCTGCGCCTCGGTCAGGCCCAGCGAGTTGACCTGCACGCCGTAGCGGAAGCGCCGCATCTTGGGATCCTGGACGCCGTAGCGCTCGCGGGTGATCTCGTCCCACAGCCGCCCGAAGGCGCGCATCTTGCACATCTCCTCGACGAACCGGACACCGGCGTTGACGAAGAACGAGATGCGCCCGACGACCTTCTCGAACTCCTCCTGCGGCACCTGGCCTGAGTCGCGTACGGAGTCCAGCACCGCGATCGCGGTCGTGAGGGCGTACGCGAGCTCCTGCGTGGGCGTCGCACCGGCCTCCTGCAGGTGATAGCTGCAGATGTTGAGCGGGTTCCACTTGGGGATCGTCGTGACCGTGTACGCGATCATGTCCGTCGTCAGCCGCAGCGACGGCGCGGGCCCGAAGACGTACGTGCCTCGGGACAGGTACTCCTTGATGATGTCGTTCTGGGTCGTGCCCTGCAGCTGCGACGGATCGACGCCCTGCTCCTCGGCCGCGACCTGGTACATCGCGAGCAGCCACATCGCGGTGGCGTTGATCGTCATCGAGGTGTTCATCGTCTCGAGCGGGATGTCCTGGAACAGCCGCCGCATCGCCCCGAGGTGCGGGATCGGGACGCCGACCTTGCCGACCTCTCCCCTGCTGAGCTCGTGGTCCGGATCGTAGCCGGTCTGGGTGGGCAGGTCGAACGCCACCGACAGCCCGGTCTGGCCCTTGGCCAGATTGCGTCGGTACAGCGCGTTCGACTCCGCCGCCGAGCTGTGGCCGGCGTACGTGCGCATCACCCAGGGCTTGTCGGGCGCAGTCTTGTCAGGCATGGGGGTCAGGCTACCGCTCGGTAGCTGCGGGGGTCACGAGTTCGATGGGGCGTCATGGCTCACATCCCGTGGACGTCCTAGTATCGCGAGCATGGTCAACCTGACACGGATATACACGCGTACCGGCGACGACGGCACGACGAACCTCGGCGACATGAGCAAGACCAGCAAGCTGGACCTGCGCCTGGCTGCCTACGCAGACGTCGACGAGGCGAATGCGCAGATCGGCTTCGCGATCGCCGTCGGCGGTCTCGACGAGGACGTCGTCGCAGTGCTGACGCACATCCAGAACGATCTGTTCGACGTCGGCGCCGACCTGTCGTGCCCGGTCGTGGAGAACCCCGAGTACCCGCCCCTGCGCGTCGAGGCGGACTACGTCGACCGCCTCGAGGCCTGGTGCGACCACTACAACGAGCAGGTGCCCAAGCTGCGCTCGTTCATCCTGCGAGGCGGCACCCCCGCCGCGGCGGCCGTGCACATCGCGTGCACCGTGACGCGGAGGGCCGAGCGCTCGGCCTGGGCAGCGATCGCGGAGCACGGGGACACCATGAACGCGCTGACCGCCAAGTACCTCAACCGCCTCAGCGACCTGCTGTTCATCCTCGGTCGCTACGCCAACCGGGAGACGGGCGACGTGCTCTGGGTCCCGGGCGGCGAGCGCTGACCCAGCAGACAAACCGCGCAAACGCCGACGCGCGGCTCACCGGCATCATGCCGGGAGCCGCGCGCGGGTGTGGTGCTGTGTGGGATCAGTCCCAATCGATGCGCTGGGTGGAGTAGCCACCACCGCTGCCGGCCGCGGGGGCCGGGGCGTCCCAGTCGATGGCCTTGCCCGGGGCGTCCCAGTCGATGACGCGAGGGGTGGAGATCTTGGGAGCGAATCCCTTGACCTTGACGACCGACTTCTCCGACGGAGCAACTGCGGAGGCGCCGGTGGCCGGGCCGAGGCCGATCACGGCGATGGCTGATACGGATGCGGCAACAACGAGACGCTTGAACACAGGGCACCTTCTTGTTCCAAAGGGACTCGCCCCGAACTCGGGTCGAGAAGAACTGTCTTGATTCTCCCCCGCAACTCCGGCGCCCGTCAACCACAACGCAGGAATCGTACAGGTGTACAGAGTCCCCCTCGGGGACTCAGAGCACCTTGTTGACCCGCTGACCCGGAGGCGACGACTCCAGCCAGGACAGCAGGCCGGTGAGCGCATGCGGGCTCATGGCCAGCTGCCGCACACCGGACGCATTCTCCGTGCTGACGATCAGGTGGCCGGCCTGCACCGCGTGCACCTCGCTGCCGACCGGGTCACGACGACCGTCGATCCGGACGTCGCCCCGCGTGAAGCGGTAGCGCGGGCGCATCGACACCGAGAACGTCCGGAACCATTCGAGCTCGGTGTCGCGGTAGACCGCGAGCCCCAGCATCCAGCCCTTCGCCGGTACCGACGCGCTCCGGTTGACGCTCATGTCGAACGTCCCTCCGGACCGCGCCAGCAGCCGACGTCGGAACAACAGCCAGATGACCAGCAGGACGACCGCAGCCACCACGAACGCGAGGGCATCGACCATCCACCACCACAGGGGCACGGCGATCTCCCTCCTAGAGCGTCAGGACGCCTTGTCGACGAGGCGCAGCTTGGCCTCCGCGCGCAGGACGGCATCAGCGTCCTCCGCAGCGGTCGCTGCCTCCAGCTCGGACTTGACCGCAGCCGCGTCGATCTCCGAGGCGAGGAACGCATCCTCGCTCAGGATCGACACGTGGTCGTCCGCCACCGACAAGAATCCCTCGCCGACCGCGGCCCTGACGACGTCCTCACCCTCGAGAGGGTGGATCTCGACGACACCGGGAACGAGCACCGACAGGAGCGGCGCGTGGCCCGCCAGCACGCCGAGGTCACCCTCGACGGTGCGGGCGATGACCTCGCGCGCCTGACCCGACCACACGACGCGGTCGGCAGCCACCAGCTCGATCTGCAGCGAGGACGTTGAATCGTTCGCGGCCATCAGAGGCTCTTCTGGATTTCTTCCCACTTCTTGTCGACGTCTTCGAGACCGCCGCACATGAAGAAGGCCTGCTCAGCCACGTGGTCGTACTCACCGTCACAGATCTTGGTGAAGCCGTCGATCGTCTCGTCGATGGAGACGGTCGAGCCCTCGATGCCGGTGAACTGCTTGGCCACGTAGGTGTTCTGGGACAGGAAGCGCTGGATGCGACGCGCGCGGGACACGAGCGTCTTGTCCTCCTCGCTGAGCTCGTCGACACCGAGGATCGCGATGATGTCCTGGAGCTCCTTGTTGCGCTGCAGGATGCTCTTGACGCGGTTCGCGGTGTTGTAGTGCTCGGCGCTGATGTAGCGCGGGTCGAGGATCCGCGACGTCGAGGTCAGCGGGTCCACGGCCGGGTAGATGCCCATCGAGGCGATCTCACGGTTGAGCTCGGTCGTCGCGTCGAGGTGAGCGAACGTCGTCGCCGGAGCCGGGTCCGTGTAGTCATCGGCCGGCACGTAGATCGCCTGCAGCGAGGTGATCGAGTGACCACGCGTCGAGGTGATGCGCTCCTGGAGCACACCCATCTCGTCGGCCAGCGTCGGCTGGTAGCCCACGGCCGAGGGCACACGGCCCAGCAGCGTGGAGACCTCGGAGCCGGCCTGCGTGAAGCGGAAGATGTTGTCGATGAACAGCAGCACGTCCTGCTTCTGGACGTCGCGGAAGTACTCGGCCATCGTCAGGGCCGACAGGGCGACGCGCAGACGCGCTCCCGGCGGCTCGTCCATCTGACCGAAGACGAGGGCGGTCTGTCCGAGGACGCCGGCCTCCTCCATCTCGACGATGAGGTCGTTGCCCTCGCGGGTGCGCTCACCCACGCCGGCGAACACCGACACACCACCGTGGTCGCGGGCCACACGGGCGATCATCTCCTGGATGAGCACCGTCTTGCCGACGCCTGCACCACCGAAGAGGCCGATCTTTCCGCCCAGCACGTACGGCGTCAGGAGGTCGATGACCTTGATGCCGGTCTGGAACATCTCGGTCTTGGACTCGAGCTGGTCGAAGTCGGGGGCCTTGGCGTGGATGCCACGACGCTCCTTGACCTCCCACACCTCACCCTCGGCGAGGTTCATGACGTCGCCGGTGGTGTTGAACACCTTGCCGAGCGTCTCGTCGCCGACGGGCACCATGATCGGTCCGCCGGTGTTGATGACCGTCGCGCCACGGACGATGCCGTCCGTGGGGCGCAGGCTGATCGCGCGGACCAGGCCGTCACCGATGTGGAGGGCGACCTCGAGGGTCAGCGTCTCCTTGACGCCGGCCACCTCGGTGTCGACCTTGAGCGCGTTGTACATGTCCGGGATGGCGTCGCTCGGGAACTCGATGTCGAGCACCGGGCCGATGACGCGCGCTACCCGGCCCGTGGCCAGCTCGGTGGTCTGGGTCTCTGCGGTGTTGGTAGTCATCTCTCTCACTCACTCCCAGCGGAGGCGTCAGCAAGCGCGTTGGCGCCGCCCACGATCTCGCTGATCTCCTGGGTAATACCGGCCTGGCGGGCCTGGTTGGCTGTTCGGGTGTACTTCTCGATGAGGTCCTGCGCGTTGTCCGTGGCCGACTTCATGGCCTTCTGCCGTGCCGCCAGCTCCGAGGCCGAGGCCTGCAGCAGGCAGTAGTAGATCCGGCTGTGGATGTACTTGGGCAGCAGCGCGTTGAGCACCTCGTGCGCGGACGGCTCGAACTCGTAGAGCGGCAGGACGTCGTCCTCGGCCGGAGCCTCGGTACCCGCCACGACCTCGAGCGGGAGCAGACGGATGACGTCCGGCTCCTGCGTCAGCATCGACTTGAACCGGGTGAAGACCACGTGCAGCTCGGCTGCCGCGACCGCGGGGTCGATCGTCTCCTCCTCGGACTCGTCGATGTGGAACGTCCGGACCAGCGTGTTGCCGATCTCCTTGGCGTTGGCGTACTCCGGCTTGTCGGAGAAGCCCGTCCAGGACTGCACGTACGGACGGTCGCGGAAGTTGTAGTACGCCTCGGCCTTGCGGCCCGAGAGGTACAGGTCGACTTCCTTGCCCTCGCTCTGCAGCTTCTCGACGAGGCGCTCGGCCTCCTTCATGACGGACGCCGAGTAGGCGCCCGCGAGACCACGATCGCTCGCGATGACCAGCACCGCTGCCTTCTTGGGGTCCGCCTTCTCCGTCGTGAGCGCGTGCTCGACGTTGGAGAAGGTGGCCACGGCAGACACGGCGCGCGTGAGCTCACGGGCGTACGGCGCTGCCGCCGCCGCCCGCTGCTGCGCCTTGATGATGCGCGACGCAGCGATGAGCTCCATGGCGCGGGTGATCTTCTTGGTCGCCTGGGTGGACCTGATCTTCGCGCGTAGCTCGCGTACCGATGCTGCCATCGTCAGCCCCGCTTCTGCTTGACGATCTGCTCCTGCGAGACGTCTTCGTCGGTCAGCGGGTCGAACTCTTCGTGACCGGCCTTGATCGAGTGGCCCTCAGAAGTCTCGAACTGATCGGTGAACGAGTCGTACGCAGCCTCGAGAGCCTGCTTGTTGTCGTCCTCGAACTTGCCCGTCTCGCGGATCGCCGCGAGGACGTCGCTGTGCGAGCGCTTCAGGTAGTCCAGGAACTCGGACTCGAAGCGGCTGATGTCCTCGACCGGAACGGCGTCGAGCTTGCCCGACGAGGCGGCCCAGATCGAGACGACCTGGTTCTCCACGGGGAACGGAGCGTACTGACCCTGCTTGAACAGCTCCATGATGCGCTGACCACGGGCGAGCTGCTGCTTGGACGCGGCGTCGAGGTCCGAGGCGAACATCGCGAACGCCTCCATCGCGCGGTACTGCGCGAGCTCGACCTTCAGCGAACCGGTGACGGCCTTCATCGACTTCTGCATCGCTGCACCACCGACCCGCGACACCGAGATGCCGACGTCGACAGCGGGACGCTGGTTGGCGTTGAACAGGTCCGACTGCAGGAAGATCTGGCCGTCGGTGATCGAGATGACGTTGGTCGGGATGTAGGCCGACACGTCGTTGGCCTTCGTCTCGATGATCGGCAGACCGGTCATCGAGCCGGCGCCCAGCTCGTCGCTGAGCTTGGCGCAGCGCTCGAGCAGACGCGAGTGCAGGTAGAACACGTCGCCCGGGTACGCCTCGCGTCCCGGCGGACGACGCAGCAGCAGCGACACGGCGCGGTACGCCTCAGCCTGCTTCGACAGGTCGTCAAAGATGATGAGGACGTGCTTGCCCGCGTACATCCACTCCTGGCCGATGGCCGAGCCGGTGTAGGGGGCGAGGTACTTGAAGCCGGCCGAGTCCGAGGCGGGAGCCGCGACGATCGTCGTGTACTCCAGCGCGCCGGCCTCTTCGAGCGCTCCACGCACGGCGGCGATGGTCGAGCCCTTCTGGCCGATCGCGACGTAGATGCAGCGGACCTGCTTGGTCGGATCGCCCGACGCCCAGAACTCCTTCTGGTTGATGATCGTGTCGATCGCGATCGCGGTCTTGCCGGTCTGGCGGTCGCCGATGATCAGCTGGCGCTGGCCGCGGCCGATGGGCGTCAGCGAGTCGATCGCCTTCAGGCCCGTCATCATCGGCTCGTGCACGCTCTTGCGCTGCATCACGTTGGGAGCCTGGAGCTCCAGCGCGCGACGCTTGTCGGTCTTGATCTCCCCGAGGCCGTCGATGGGCTTGCCCAGCGGGTCCACCACGCGGCCGAGGTAGGCGTCACCGACGGGGACCGAGAGGACCTCGCCCGTACGACGGACGGTCTGTCCCTCCTCGATGCCGGAGAACTCACCCAGGATGACGACGCCGATCTCGCGAACGTCCAGGTTGAGCGCCAGGCCCAGGGTGCCGTCCTCGAACTCGAGGAGCTCGTTGGCCATGGCCGAGGGAAGACCCTCGACGCGGGCGATGCCGTCACCGGCGCTCGCCACGATGCCGACCTCTTCGGTCGATGCAGCGCTGGGCTTGTAGTCGGCCACGAACTTCTGCAATGCGTCGCGGATCTCGTCCGGACGGATCGTGAGTTCCGCCATGTGTCTGCCTGCCTTCTTGGATTTGGAGAAAGTGCTGTCGGGGAGGGTGTTACTAGCCTGCAAGGCGCCTACGGGCGATCTCAAGGCGGGTGGACATGGAGCCGTCGACAACCTCGCCGGCGACGGAGACGGTGATGCCTCCGATGACCGCTGGGTCGATGACGATGTTCAGGTGGATGTCGCGCCCGTACTTCGCGGCCAGGGCCGCGGCGAGACGCTCCTCCTCGCCGGCGTCGAGCGCCGTGGCGACCCGCACCTCGGCGAGCAACCGGTTGCCACGAGCGGCTGCGGTCTCGGCGAACGCTGCGAGCGCCCGCTCGAAAGACCCGGTACGTGCCGCGACGGCCTGGCTGGTGAGGGCCAACGTCGTGCCCGTGACCTTGTCGCCGAGCAGATCGACCAGCAGCTGCGTCTTGGCCGCCACGGGCAGAGCCCGGTCGGAGACGGTCTGGCGCAGCTCGCCGTCGGACCGCACGAGGCGGCCGACCTCGAACAGCTCGGTCTCGACCGCGCTGAGCTCGCCCGCGGCGTCAGCCGCAGCGACCAGGGCGGTCACCCCGGCCAGCTCGAGACCGTCGCTCATGTCGCGACCCGAGGCCCACCGTCCGGTGGCCGCGATCTCGACGATCCTGGCCGCGTCCGGGCTGACCCGCGGGCCGAAGACCTGCTGGGCCAGTCCGGCCCGGGCCGGCGACTCGGTGGACGGGTCGGTCAGCACGCGGCGCAGGACAGGGTTCTGGTCGAGCACGGCGACGACGCCGAACAGCTCGCCGCCGAGGTCACCCAATCCGGACGTGACCGCGCCGACGGCGGCCAGGACCTCGTCGAGGGACTTCGCTGAAATGCCTCGCATCAGTTCGCCGACTCCTCGAGCTCGGCGATGAACCGCTCGACCGTACGCTTCTGGGCCGCGGAGTCGTCGAGAACCTCGCCGACGATGCGACCTGCGAGCGCGGTGGCCATGGATCCGACCTCACCCTTGAGCTGGGCGAGGACCTGAGCACGCTCGGCCTCGACCTGCGCGTGCGCGGTCGAGGTGATGCGCTCGGCCTCGGCCTGGGCCTGGGCCCGCAGCTCGGCGATGATCTGGGCCCCCTGCTCCTTGGCCTCCTCGCGGATGGCGGCAGCTTCCTGACGCGCTCCGGCGAGCTGGGCGGTGTACTCCTCGAGAGCGGCCTTGGCTTCCTTCTGGGCAGCCTGGGCCTCCTCGATACCGCCTTCGATGGCCGCGGTGCGGGCGGCGTACGCCTTCTCGAAGTTCGGGACGACGTACTTCCAGATCGCGAACACCACGATCGCGAAGACGACCAGACCGAGGACAAGCTCGCTCCATTCGACCGCGAGCGGGCTGTGCTCTTCACCCTCGGCAGCTGCGAGCAGTGTCGTAAACATGGCGATTCCTGTCGGCTACTGGATCAACTGAGGACGAAGGCGAGCGCGATGCCGATGATGGCCAGCGCCTCCGCGAGGGCGAAGCCCAGAATGGCGATTGCCTGCAGGCGAGCCTGCGCCTCGGGCTGACGTGCGACGCCGTTGATGTAGGCGGCGAAGATCAGGCCGATGCCGATGCCAGGACCGATCGCGGCGAGGCCGTAGCCGATCATGTTCACTGAGCCGTTGAGAGTGCCGTCCACGGCATTTCCTTTCGTTGTGACGCAACTGTTGCGCCAAGGGGAGGAGCTATGAAGTTGTAGGTCTGGGGTGATCTTTGTCAGTGCTCGTCGGCGAGCGCGCCGCCAATGTACATCGCGGTGAGCAGCGTGAAGACGTACGCCTGCAGGAACATGACCAGCAGCTCCAGGAAGCTCACGAGGATGCCGAGGATGAACGACAGGATGCCGACGGGGGCGTACGCGAGCTTGTCGGACTCGAAGATGAGGTAGGCCGCGCCGGTCGAGAACAAGATGAGCAGCAGGTGGCCGGCGAACATGTTCGCGAACAGACGAAGGGCCAGCGTGGCGGGCCGCACGACGATGTTGGAGAGGAACTCGAGCGGGATGAGCAGGACCAGGATCGGGCCCTTCATGCCGCCGGGAACGGTCTGGCGACGCAGGTAGCCGAAGAATCCGTGGCGGGCGATGCCCACACCGTTGTAGACGAACCAGGTCAGGGCCGCGAGGCCGTAGACGTAGCTGATGCGCGAGAACGTCGGGAACTGCAGGAACGGGAACACGCCGTAGTAGTTGTTCACGAAGACGAACAGGAACAACGAGAACAGGTACGGCACGAACTTCATGAAGTCCTGCGTGCCGATCGAGTCACGGGCGATGCCGTTGCGGACGAAGCCGTAGACGGCCTCGCCGGCGAACTGCAGGCGGCCCGGGACGACGGCGGCCGGGCGGGCCATGACGTACGTGACCGCGATGATCAAGACGCCGGACAGGACGATCAGGAGCATCGACTTGGTGACGTCGAGGCCACCGATGCTGAACGCGGGCGGGAGCTGGAAGTTGCCCGGACCCGGGGCGGTGAAGCCTTCGGCTACGAAAGTCAGCGATGCTGCGGTCGTCACGTACATACCCTTCAGATGGCGCGGTCACTAGTCGGTGCGGCTACGGCCTGCGTCATGCTATGCGGAACCGGCGGCCCCGCTGGCGTCAGTGGCCCGCGGTGCTGTCTGATGCCACAAGGGACGCGACTCCACGACCAAGTCTTGGTTGTTCCCGTCCTTGCGCGCTCAGGTTATCAGGCCCTCAGCGTTCGCTGTCGTCCAGGTCGTAGGTGGGGATCCTGGCCCGCTGCGAGGCGCGCACCTGCAGGAACGTCCACGCGAGCGTGGCGACGATGACGGTGGCGCCCAACGATCGACCATCCAGGTGTGCGCCCACGCCGTCGCGGTCGAACAGGACCGAGAACAGGGCGAGCAGCGCGATCACCTTGGTGAGGAAGAACATCATCGCGACGATCAGGGACAGGTGCGGGCTGACCTTGGTCACGGGGCCGAGGGCAGCCGGACTGGAGGCGAAGAACAGGCAGACGATGACTCCGCCCACGAGCGCGCCGGCGACTCCGTCCCCGCCCTCGCGCAGCCCCGCCACGACGGCACAGAGCGCCGTCACGACCAGAGTTGGCAGCACCACGGTGCGCAGCGTGGTCATCGGGTGTTCTCGTTCATGACCAGACCTTCTCTTCGAGCTTGGGGAGCAGGAACACCGCAGCGATCGTCAGGACGGCCAGGGCGCCGAAGCCGGCGATCGACTGCCAGCCGCTGAACAGGCTGATGACGACGCTGCCGAAGGCCACGAGTCCCGCGAAGGTGTACATCAGCAGGACGGCGCGGCGGTGCGAGTGGCCGATCTCCAGCAGGCGGTGGTGGATGTGCATCTTGTCGGGGCTGAACGGCGACCGGCCGGCGCGCGTCCGTCGTACGACGGCGAGCGCGAGGTCGACGAACGGCACCAGCAGGATCGTGAACGGCAGGATCAGCGGCAGCAGGGCCGGCAGGAAGCTGGCCTCCGCTCCCCCGATGCCCTCGGAGAGCTCGGTCGCCGGGAACTGGCCGGTGAGGCTGATCGACGAGCAGGCGAGCACGAAGCCGATCAGCATCGATCCGGAGTCGCCGATGAACATCCGGGCCGGGAAGAAGTTGTGGGGCAGGATGCCGATGCAGGCTCCTGCGAGCGCGGCCGTCAGCAGGGCGGCCGCGATCGCCCGGGTCTCCCCGTTCTCGACCGCGAGCACGAACGCGTACGCGAAGAAGGCCACGGCCCCGATCGCGACCATGCCGGCCGCGAGACCGTCGAGCCCGTCGACGAAGTTCACCGCGTTCGCCGTGCCCACGATCAGGAGCACCGTGAAGATCATGGCCTGCGCCTGGTCGAGACCGATGTAGTTGCCGTACATCGGCAGGTAGACGAACTGCACGCCCTGCGCGACGACGATGACCCCGGCGAGGACCTGGCCGGCGAACTTGCTGAGCGCGTCGAGCTCGTAGAGGTCGTCCACGATGCCGACCAGGCAGATGACCGCCCCTCCCAGCACGACGGCACGCGCGTCCTTGAAGACGCCGTCGTCCGCCAGGGAGAGGAATGGCAGGTGGGTCGCGACGAGATAGGCCGCGAGGATGCCACCCAGGATCGCGGGCCCCCCGAAGTACGGGGTCGGGATCGCGTGGACGTCGCGGTCACGGACGCGCGCGACGGCGCCGTAGCGATAGGCGGCCTGCCGGGCGATCGACGCCAGGAGGTACGTGACGCCGAGGGCGATGCCGAAGACGACGAGGTATTCCCTCACGCGGTGCCCTCGGTGCTGTCCTTGGCGGGCTCGATCGTGTTGTTGAACCGGTGGAGGACGTCCAGCGGGACAGCCCCCTGGCGCAGGATGCGCGGGGTCGCGCCGGTCGCGTCCAGGATCGTCGACGGCACGCCCGACGTGGTCGGCCCACCGTCGAGGTAGACCGCGACCCGGCCGCCCAGCATGTCCTGGGCCTGCTCGATCGTCTGCGCGGCGGGCAGGCCGGTCGTGTTGGCGCTGCTGACCGCCAGGGGGCCGGTCTGCTTGAGCAGTGCGAGGGCGCGCTTGTCGTCGGGCATGCGCACTGCGACGGTGTTGTGGGTGTCACCGAGGTCCCAGGTCAGGGACGCCTGCTGGTGGCAGATGATCGTCAGCGGGCCCGGCCACAGCGCCTCGACCGCCGACCGCAGCCACGCAGGAATGTTGGTCGCGAGCGCGTCGAGCGTCGTCGGGGCGCCGATCAGGACCGGTGGCGGCATGTCACGGCCTCGCCCCTTGGCGTCGAGGAGGTTCTGCACCGCCCGCGGCGAGAAGGCGTCGGCCGCGATGCCGTAGACCGTGTCGGTCGGGAGGACGACGAGCTTGCCCTCCTCGAGCGCGGCCTGGGCGGCCAGCAGGCCTCGGTCGAACTCCTCGTCCACGCTGCAGTCGAACTTCACCCATTCATCCTAGGCGCAGCCCCGTCCCCGCCCGTCACCCACAACCGCCGACGAGTCACGTACGGACGCCCACGAGTCACGTACGGATGCCGAACGTGACTCGTCAGCGGTCGTGGGTGACTCGTCAGCGGTCGTGGGTGACTCGTCAGCGGTCGTACGTGACTCGTGGGCGGTCGGGGTGAATGGTCAGAACCAGCTGACGTGGTGGAGCAGGAAGGCGATCGCGAGGAACTGGATCAGTCGCCCGGTGAAGACCATCGTCAGGAACAGCCACTGCGGCTGCTTGGACGCGCCGGCGAGGATCGTCACGATCGCCAGCGGAGGAACGCCCGTGAGCGAGGACATGAACGCCGTGAGGCCGCCCGAGTAGGGCCGGTCGAGCAGGGTCAGCAGCCAGTCGCTGGCCCTCTTGATCCCGCGGGACAGCCGGGTCCGCGCGAGCCGGCGGCCGGCGGCCCGCATCTTGAGCGACACGCCGTTGCGAGGCGGGCGCGGCTCCACCATCCGGATCTTGTTGGTCCCCCGCCGGGCCAGCTGGAAGACGAACATCTTGCCGATCGTCGTCGCGATGACGTGGACGAGGATCAAGAACGCCAGGAAGGGCCGACTGTCCACGGTCGCACCGATCGCCACGACGTAGAGCTCGGCATTGATGAAGACCGGCAGGACGGCCGCTCCGAGACCGACGGCGATGGCAGAGCCGATCAGTCCCAGCTCTTCGAGGCCCATGATGCGTCTGAGCCTAGCGGCGGGGCTTCGTCGCGGTGACGAAGCGGGGACGCTCGGCCAGGTCGCGGTGGTCGCGGACGTCAGCCCAGCGCGGCGCGAAGACCGCTGGGGCCGACTCGCCCTGCGCGTCCGCATGCTCGGCGCCGACCACTCCACCCGGCTTCAACAGCCGCCACGCGACCTTGTCGACGACCCGCATCGCGTCCAGGCCGTCGTCGCCTGACCAGAGCGCCAGCGCGGGATCGTGGTCACGCGCCTCGGGCGCCACGCTCTCCCACGCGTCCAGCGGGATGTACGGCGGGTTGGCGACGACGACATCCACCTGACCATCGAGATCGGGGAACGCGTCGGCCATGTCGCCGAGCCGCAGATCGACGCCCGTCCCGGCCAGGTTGCGCTGGGCCCACTCGTACGCCGGCTCGTCGAGCTCGACCGCGTGCACCTGCGCGCCGGGCACCTCATGGACGACCGACAGCGAGATCGCACCGGCGCCGGCGCAGAGCTCGACCACGACCGGAGACTCCAGCGTCTTGGCGTGCTCGATCGCCCAGCCGGCCAGCAGCTCGGTCTCCGGACGCGGGACGAACACCCCGGGCCCGACCTCGACGTCGACATAGCGGAAGGCCGCCGAGCCCGTGAGGTGCTGCAGCGGGACGCGCGACGCACGGGCGGTCACCATCGCGGTGAACGTCTTCACCTGCAGCCCGTTGGGCTTCGCGCTGCCCATCAGCATCATCCGGGGTACGCCGGTGACGTGGCTCAGCAGCACCTCGGCGTCGTGACGGGGGGATGACACTCCCCCGGCCTCGAGCTCGGCCGTCGCCTGCTCGAGCAGGCGCTCGGCCTGCGTGCGGACGGTGCTCATGCTCGCGTGCTCACGACCCGGACTCGACCGACGCGAGGCGCTCGGCCAGCTCCGCGTCGACCAGGGACTTGATGACGTCGTCGAGCGCGCCGTCCATCACCTGGTCGAGGTTGTACGCCTTGAAACCGGTGCGGTGGTCCGACAGCCGGTTCTCCGGGAAGTTGTACGTACGGATGCGCTCGGACCGGTCGACCGTGCGGATCTGCGACTTGCGCACGTCCGAGGCCTCGGCATCCGCCGTGGCCTGGGCCGCCTCGAGCAGCCGCGCCCGCAGGATGCGCATCGCCTGCTCCTTGTTCTGCAGCTGGCTCTTCTCGTTCTGGCAGCTCGCGACGATGCCGGTCGGCACGTGCGTGATGCGGACGGCCGAGTCGGTCGTGTTGACGCTCTGGCCGCCGGGACCCGACGAGCGGTAGACGTCGATGCGCAGGTCGCTGTCGTGGATCTCGACGTCGATGTCCTCGGCCTCGGCCAGCACGAGGACGCCGGCCGCCGACGTGTGGATGCGGCCCTGCGACTCGGTGACGGGGACGCGCTGGACGCGGTGCACGCCGCCCTCGAACTTCAGCAGCGCGTGGGGCGCCTCCCCCGGCTCGGGCGTGCCCTTGGCCTTGACCGCCATCGTCACGGACTTGTAACCGCCCAGCGCCGACTCGGTCGCGTCGAGGATCTCGGTCTTCCAGCCGCGCTGCTCGGCGTAGCGGGAGTACATCCGCAGGAGGTCGCCGGCGAACAGCGCCGACTCCTCGCCGCCCTCGCCGCCCTTGATCTCCAGGATCACGTCCTTGGCGTCGGCCGGGTCGCGCGGCACCAGCAGGCGCTGCAGCCGCTCGGACAGCTGGTGGAGCCGCGGCTCCAGGGTCTCGACCTCCGCGGCGAACGACTCGTCCTCGGAGGCCAGCTCACGGGCGGCCTCGAGGTCGTCGGTGACCTGCTGGAACTCGCGGTACGTCTTGACGATCGCGGACAGCTCGGCGTAGCGCTGGCCGAGCCGCTTGGCCAGTCCGGGGTCGGAGTGCACCGACGGGTCGGCCATGCGCTGCTCGAGCTCGGCGTGCTCGGCGACGAGCGAGTCGACTGCCTCGAACATGGACATGGGCGGCTCCTGGGGTGCGCTGGCGTGAAGGGGACGAACGACAGCGCCGACCCGCGCCCGAGAGGGGCGGGGGTCGGCGCTGGGAGGTCGCTACTTCTTGGCGTAACGCTTCTCGAAGCGGGCGACGCGTCCGCCCGTGTCGAGGATCTTCTGCTTGCCCGTGTAGAACGGGTGGCAGGCCGAGCACACATCGGCGCGCAGGACGCCTTCAGGTGCGGTGCTCTTGGTGGTGAACGTGTTGCCGCAGGTGCAGGTGACCTGGGTCTCGACGTAGTTGGGGTGGATGCCGTTCTTCATGGTGTCCTCTCGGCGGTCGCTGGGTCGTCTCGCGGGGTGCGGGGCCGTGAACCAGAACCAAGGATTGATTGTGCCAGTTGGTACCCGTTACAAGGAAATCGGTCCCCGATTCATTCCCACCCGTCGGCTGGCCTCTCCCCACCTGACCGCACCGTGAGAACCTGCGGCTGCGACCCCGCGGACTGGCAGACTGCCGCCTGTGTCCTCCCCGTCCACCTACGCCCTCATCGGCGCCGGGCCCTCGGGCCTCGCCGGCGCCCGCAACCTCGACCGCCGCGGCATCGCCTGGACGGGCTTCGAGCTCGCCGACGACGTGGGCGGGCTCTGGAACATCAATGCCCCCCGGAGCACCGTGTACGAGTCCGCGCACCTGATCTCGTCGCGGACCACGACCGAGTTCACCGAGTTCCCGATGCGCGAGGACGTCGCGGACTACCCGGGCCACCGCGCTCTCATGGCGTACTTCGGCGACTTCGCCGACACGTTCGGGCTGCGTGACCGGTTCCGCTTCGGCACCGAGGTGACCCGAGTCGAGCCGGCCGACCCGAGCACGGGCGGCTGGGACGTCACGAGCCGCGGCCCCGACGGCACGACGACGACCGAGACGTTCGCGGGCGTCATCCTCGCCAACGGCACCCTGTCCGAGCCCAACGTCCCGCAGCTCGAGGGCGAGTTCACCGGCGAGGTCATGCACACCAGTGCGTACAAGTCGCCCGAGGTGTTCCGCGGCAAGCGGGTGCTCATCGTCGGCGCGGGCAACAGCGGCTGCGACATCGCGGTCGACGCCGTCCACCACGCCGCCGCGGTCGACCTCAGCGTCCGGCGGGGCTACTACTTCGTGCCGAAGTACCTGTTCGGCAAGCCCGCCGACACCCTCAACCAAGGTCGTCCGCTCCCGGCCCGCCTCAAGCAGGCGATCGACAGCCGCGTCCTGCGGATGTTCACCGGCGACCCCGTCCGCTTCGGCTTCCCCGAGCCCGACTACAAGATCTACGAGTCCCACCCCGTCGTGAACACCCTGGTGCTGCACCACATCGGGCACGGTGACGTGGCCGTGCGCAAGGACGTCGCCCGGCTCGACGGCCAGGACGTCCACTTCGTCGACGGGTCGTCCGGCACGTACGACGTCCTGGTGCTCGCAACCGGCTACCGGCTGCACTACCCGTTCATCGACCGTCAGCACCTGAGCTGGACCGGCGCCGCCCCCGATCTGCACCTCAACATCTTCTCCCCCGAGCACGACGACCTGTTCGTGCTCGGGATGATCGAGGCGTCCGGCATCGGCTGGCAGGGCCGCTACGAGCAGGCCGAGCTGGTCGCCGCCTTCATCGCCGCGAAGGAGACCGGGAGCCCGGCGGCCGACCGGCTCCTCGAGCAGGTGCACGGCCCGCCCCCCGACCTCACCGGTGGCTATCGCTACCTGGGGCTCGAGCGGATGAGCTACTACGTCAACAAGGACGCCTACCGCCGCGCCGTCGGCCGGGCCATCAAGGAGCTGAGCGCGTGATCGCCAACGTCGACGTCGACTCCATCTCGATCGCGTTCAACGAGAGCTCGCTGACGCTGCTCAAGGTCGTGATCGGCGCGATCCTGTTCGGGATCGCCCTCGACACCCGGGTCGAGGACTTCCGGGCCGCGCTGCGCAAGCCTCGCGCCATGGCGGTCGCGATCGCGGGGCAGTTCGTGCTGCTGCCCGCCATCACCTTCGCCCTGACCCTCGTCCTGGACGTGCGGGGATCGGTCGCCCTCGGCATGATCCTCGTCGCCTGCTGCCCGCCGGGCAACGTCTCCAACATCTTGACCCACCGTGCCCGCGGCGACGTCGCGCTGTCGGTGTCGATGACCGCGGTGTCGAACGTCCTCGCGATCTTCTTGATGCCGCTGAACTTCGCCCTGTGGGGCGGGTGGCACCCCACCGGAGACGCCTTCCTGCGCGACATCGACGTCACTCCGTGGGACATGCTCAGCGAGGTCGTGCTCGTGATCGGCGTGCCCTTCGCGCTCGGCCTGACCGTGGCCCGGCTGTGGCCACGGGTCGCGGCGGCGGCGCACACCTGGGTCAGCCGGATCGCGTTCCTGGGCCTCGCGGCGATCATCCTGGTCGGCGTCGCCAAGAACTGGGACATCTTCACCGACTACATCGGAGTCGTGCTGCTCGCGGTGTTCCTGCACGACGCCCTGGCCCTCGCGCTCGGCTACGGCATCGCCCGCGGCACAGGGCTGGACGACTACAGCCGCCGCGCGATGACGTTCGAGGTCGGCATCCGCAATGCGGGCCTGGGCCTGCTCCTGGTGTTCCAGTTCTTCGACGGCCTCGGTGGCATGGCCCTGGTCGCCGCGTGGTGGGGCATCTGGGACATCATCGCGGGCCTCGTGCTGGCGACGTGGTGGGGACGCCGCGCGCCCGCACGCGAGCAGGTCGACGCATGACGGGGCACCGGGTCCTCGTGACGGGGGCGGACGGGTTCCTGGGGCGCTCCGTCGTGCAAGGGCTGGCCGCCTCCCCCACGGTGGACGTCGTCGTGGGGACGGACCTGCGTCTACCGGACGAGGCCACGCCGGGCGCGGTGCACGAGATCGCGGACGTCACGGACCCCGCCGCTGTCGACGCGGTGATCGGACGCCACGGGGTCGACACGGTCGTGCACCTGGCCTCGATCGTCAACCCGGGCCGCGGCATGTCCGACGAGCTGGCGTACCGCGTCGACGTGGACGGCAGCCGTCACGTGCTCGACGCGTGCATCGCCCACGGCGTGCGACGACTGGTGGTGTCCTCGAGCGGCGCGGCGTACGGCTATCACGCCGACAGCCCGGCCTGGATCACCGAGGACCAGCCGGTGCGCGCCAACGACGCCTTCGCGTACAGCCGGCACAAGCGACTCGTCGAGCAGATGCTGGCCGCCGAGCGCGAGGCCCACCCGGGCCTGGAGCAGGTCGTGCTGCGCATCGGCACGATCCTCGGCGCCACGGTCGACAACCAGATCACCGACCTGTTCCGCGCCAGGCGGCTGCTGCGGATCGCCGGATCGGACTCCCCGTTCGTGTTCATCTGGGACGAGGACCTCGTGGCGATCATGCTGCAGGCCGTGACCGGTCACGTCACGGGCGTCTTCAATGTCGCCGGCGACGGCGCGATGACCGTGCGGGAGATCGCCGCCGCCCTGGGCAAGCCGACACTGCCGGTGCCCGAGCCGGTGCTGCGCACGGCCCTGCGGGTCGCCAGGCCGCTGCGGCTGACGCAGTACGGCCCCGAGCAGACCAAGTTCCTGCAGTACAGGCCCGTGCTCGACAACAGCCGGCTCAAGGACGTCTTCGGCTATCGGCCCGCCAAGACGAGCCGTGAGGCGTTCGCCGCGTGGCAGGCCGCCCAGGGGTTGTGAGCGATCAGGCCGGCAGCAGCTTCTCGATGTCGGCCTTGATCTTCTCGGGCTTGGTCGCCGAGCCGTAGCGCTTGACGACGTTGCCCTCGGTGTCGATCAGGAACTTGGTGAAGTTCCACTTGATCGCCGACGGGCCGACTCCGCCCTTCTCCTGCTTGAGCCACTTGTAGAGCGGGTGCGCCCCGTCGCCGTTGACCTCGATCTCGGAGAACAACGGGAACGTCACACCGAAGTTCTTCTCGCAGAACGCGGCGGTCTCCTCGTCACCGTCGGGGTTCTGGTTGCCGAACTGGTCGCACGGGAAGCCCAGCACGACCAGGCCGCGGTCGACGTACTCCCGGTAGACCTCCTCGAGGCCCTTGAACTGCGGGGTGAAGCCACACTGCGTCGCGGTGTTGACGACGAGGAGGACCTTGCCCTTGTAGTCGGCCAGGAGCCGCTCGGTGCCGTCGATCGCGGTGGCGGAGAAGTCGTGTGCGGTGGTCATGGCGCCAGCCTAGGGGCCGACCTCCCGGGCGACCATCCGAAACCGGTACGACGAAGGGGCGCACCCGGTCACCGGATGCGCCCCTCCCCTTCGTGCACAGGTCAGCTGGTGGCGGCTGCCCCGTCCTCAGAGATCGTCTTGGTGATCTGCGCGAGGAACTCAGCGTTGTTGGGCGACTGCTTGAGCTTGTCGAGCATCAGCTCCAGGCCCTGGCGGCCGTCGAGGCCCGACAGCACGCGCCGCAGCTTCCAGACGATGTTGAGCTCGTCCTTGCCCATCAGCAGCTCCTCGCGGCGGGTGCTGGACGCCTCGACGTCCACCGCCGGGAAGATCCGCTTGTCGGCGAGGTCGCGACGCAGGCGCAGCTCCCAGTTGCCGGTGCCCTTGAACTCCTCGAAGATGACCTCGTCCATGCGGGACCCGGTCTCGACCAACGCGGTGGCGAGGATCGTCAGCGAACCGCCGTCCTCGATGTTGCGCGCGGCGCCGAAGAACTTCTTGGGCGGGTAGAGCGCCGACGAGTCGACGCCACCGGACATGATGCGACCGGAGGCCGGCGCGGCGAGGTTGTACGCCCGGCCGAGGCGCGTGATGCCGTCCAGCAGCAGCACGACGTCGTGGCCCAGCTCGACCAGACGCTTCGCGCGCTCGATCGCGAGCTCGGCGACCATCGTGTGATCGGTGGCCGGACGGTCGAACGTCGAGGCGATGACCTCGCCCTTGACGGTGCGCTGGAACTCGGTGACCTCCTCGGGACGCTCGTCGACCAGGACGATCATCAGGTGGCACTCGGGGTTGTTGGTCGTGATCGCGTTGGCGATCTGCTGCATCACGACGGTCTTGCCGGCCTTCGGCGGCGACACGATGAGGCCGCGCTGACCCTTGCCGATCGGCGACACCAGGTCGATGACGCGACCGGTCAGGCCGCCGGCCTCACCCTCGAGGCGCAGGCGCTCCGACGGGTACAGCGGAGTGAGCTTGGAGAACTCGACGCGCTTGGTCGCCTCCTCCAGGGCCATCCCGTTGACCGAGTCGATCTTGACCATCGGGTTGAACTTCTCCTTGCGCTCGCCCTCGCGGGGCTGGCGCACCTGACCGACGACGGCGTCGCCGCGGCGAAGGCCCCACTTGCGGACCATGGAGAGCGAGACGTAGACGTCGTTGTCGCTGGGCAGGTAGCCCGTGGTGCGCACGAACGCGTAGTTGTCGAGGATGTCGAGAATGCCCGCGGCGGGCACCAGGACGTCGTCCTCGGTGTACGACGTGTCGACGTCGAGGCTGCCGCGTCCGCCGCCCTGGCTGTTGCGGTTGCGACCGCGACGGTTGCGGCGACGTCCGCCGCCGTCCTCGTCGTCGTCGTGCTGCGCCGGCGCCGGCTGACGATCGGCCTGGGGCGGGTTCTGGTTGCGGTTCTGGTTGCCCTGGTTGCGGTTCGTGTTGCCGCCACCGTTGGCGTTCTGGCCGCGTCCACGACCGCGACCGCGGCCGCCCTCGGCGTCGTCGTCCCGGTCGTCGGCGGACTGGTCGCCGCGCGCGTTGTCGTGGCGGGACTCGTTCTTGGGCTCCGCCTGGGCGTCTGCCTTCGCACCGCCGCGCTGCGAGCCGTTCTTGCCGGCCCCGCCCTTGTCCGACTTGTCGGCACCGCTCTTGTCGGCACCGTTCTTGTCGGCACCGCTCTTGTCGGCGACGTTCTTCTCAGCGCCGTTCTTCTCGGCGCCGTTCTGACCCTCGTCGGTCGTGACGACATCGCTCTTGGCAGCCCTGGAGCGGCTGCGCGTGGGCTTGTCGGCCTTCGCGGCCGGCGCCTCGTCGGCGACGACGTCGGACGTGGGCTTGTCGGCCTTGGCGTTGCGGCCCCGCGCTCCGCCCCGCTTGGGGGCCTCGCTCTTGGCGGCCTCGCCGGACTCGGCGTCGTTCTTCGTCGGGGGGACGATCACGGGTGCGGCGTCGGCGGTGTCCGCGACGGCCGGTCCCGAGGCGGCCTTGACGGCGGCCTTCGTCGAGGTGCCCGCGTCGCCGCGAGCGATCTTGATGGCGTCGATGAGTGCGCCCTTACGCATCTTCTCCGCGCCGGTGATGCCGAGTCCCGCAGCGATTTCCTGCAGCTCGGCAAGCACCTTTCCACCCAGGCTTCCCCCGGTCTTGCGGGGGGTCCCGGCCGAGGCCGAGGACGCGGAGGCATCAGGTGTCGTGGTGGTTTCAGTCACGTAGGTTCCTTTGGATGAGGCCACAAGGCCAGTGGTCCGGAAAGCCGGATCGCGTGGAGGCTTGCCCGTATCTGACGGGCGACTTGAGTGGCACTGCTCACTTGCTGTCACTGTCGGGGAGATGAACTCGACTCCGACTCATCCACCATAACATCAACGGGTCCGCCGGAATTCCCGATCGGTTCAACTGCTCAGGCGCCGCTGCGGACGACCTCTGCGCCCGTGCGATCGACGCCCAGCTCGTGGACGACCCACCCGGCGGGAGCGCGGTCGGCCACTCCTCGCGCGAACACCAGGACCGTCGGACCGGCGCCCGAGATGATCGCCGGTACGCCCTCGACCCGCAGCTGGCGCAGCAGCTTGTAGGACTCGGGCATCGCCTCGGAGCGGTAGCCCTGGTGGATCCAGTCCTCGGTCGCCGACGCGAGGCGGTGCGGCGCCCCGGTGAGGGCGGCCACGAGCAGCGCAGCGCGGCCGGCGTTGCGCGCGGCATCGGCGTGCGGGACGCTCTCGGGCAGCAGCCCCCGGGCCTTCTCGGTCGAGACGGCTGCGGGCGGCACGAACACCGTGACCTCGACGTTGGTCTCGAGTCGCTCGACCTCGGCGGCGGCACCGTCGATCCAGGCGATCGTCAGTCCGCCGAAGAACGCCGCGGCGACGTTGTCGGGATGACCCTCGAGGTCGACCGTCAGCTGGTACGCCGCCGCGTCGTCCAGCAACGCCTCGCCGCCCACGACCAGCGCGCGCGCCAGCAGGACGCCGCCCACGATCGCCGCGGCGGACGAGCCGAGCCCGCGGCCGTGGGGGATGGTGTTGGTGCAGGTCAGTCGCAGCCCGGACGGGCGTCCACCGAGCAGGTCGAAGGCCGCGTGCATGGCCTGGACGACCAGGTGCGTCTCGTCCAGCGGCACGCCGTCCATGCCCTCGCCGGTGACGTGGACGTCGAGCCCTTCGTCGACGACCTCGGCCGTCAGCGTGTCGTGCAGGGTCAGCGCGAGACCGAGCGCGTCGAAACCGGGACCGAGGTTCGCGCTCGAGGCCGGCACCCTGACGGTGACCGGTCCGTCGACGAAGGTCACCGAAGGCCTGCGGCCTCGGCCGCAGCGTCGACGTCGGCCTCGATGATCGCGTCGACCATCGCCCCCACGCCCGAGAGCGCGGTGTCGATGTCCTTCAGCCCGTGACCGGTGACGGTGACCGCGATGGTCTGCCCCGGCTCGACCTCCCCGGCGACGGCCGCGGCCAGCAGGCCCGCGACGCCGGCGGCGGAGGCGGGCTCGACGAAGACGCCGTCGTGGGAGGCGAGATCGCGCTGGGCCTGGAGGATCTGCTCGTCACTGACCGACGCGATGCGACCGCCGGACTCGTCACGGGCCGCCGTCGCCAGGTGCCACGAGGCGGGGTTGCCGATGCGGATCGCGGTCGCGATCGTCTCGGGGACGGCGATCGGGGCGCCCTGGACGATGGGATCGGCGCCCTGCGCCTGGAAGCCCCACATCTGCGGGGTGCGCGTCGCGATGCCCGCGTCGGCGTACTCGCGGTAGCCCAGCCAGTACGCCGAGATGTTGCCCGCGTTGCCGACCGGCAGCACGTGCAGGTCGGGGGTCGCGTCGAGGGCGTCCACGATCTCGAACGCCGCGGTCTTCTGCCCCTGCAGGCGGACGGGGTTGACCGAGTTGACGAGGGCGACGGGGTACTTGTCGGCCAGCGCCCGCGACAGCTGCAGGCACTCGTCGAAGCCGCCACGGACCTGGATGACCTCGGCACCGTGCATGACGGCCTGCGCCATCTTGCCCGCGGAGATCTTGCCGTGCGGCACGAGGACGATCGGGGTCAGGCCGGCCGTGGCCGCGTACGCGGTCATGGAGGCGGACGTGTTGCCGGTCGACGCGCACACCACTGCCTTGGCGCCCTCGCCCACCGCGACCGAGACGGCCGTGGTCATGCCGCGGTCCTTGAACGAGCCCGTGGGGTTGTTGCCCTCGACCTTGATCCAGACGTCACCGTGCACGATGCCCGAGAGCCACGACGAGTGGACGAGCGGAGTGCCGCCCTCCCCCAGGGTGACGACCGGCGTCTCGGACGTCACGGGGAGCCACTCGCGGTACTCCTCGATGACGCCTCTCCACAGGTGTGCCATCAGAATCCTCCCTCGACGCGCATCACGGATGTCACGTCACGCACCATGTCGAGCCCGCGCAGCGAGGCCACCGTGGCCGACAGCGAGGCGTCCTCGGCCTCGTGCGTCACGATGACGAGCTGGGCATCGGACCCGCTGCCCTCCTGGCGGACGGTCTTGATCGAGACCCCGTACTCGGCGAACGCACTCGCGACCGACGCGAGCACGCCCGCGCGGTCGTCGACGTCGATCGACACGTGATAGCGGGTGCGGGCCCGCCCCATGTCGAGCACCTCGAGCTGCGCGTGGGTCGACTCGCCGGGCCCGAAGACGTCGCTGCGCCGGTTGCGGGCGACCGAGACGACGTCGCCGAGAACTGCGCTGGCCGTCGGGGAGCCTCCGGCGCCGGGGCCGTAGAACATCAGCTCGCCGGCCGACTCGCTCTCGACGAACACCGCGTTGTACGCCCCGTGGACGCTCGCGAGCGGGTGGGTCAGCGGGATCATCGCGGGGTGGACGCGCGCCGACACGGCCGGGCCGGTCGGGGTGTCCCGCTTCTCGCAGATCGCGAGCAGCTTGACGACGCAGCCCATCTCGTCGGCCGAACGGACGTCGGCCGCGGTCACCTCGGTGATGCCCTCGCGGTGCACGTCGCCGATCGTGACGCGGGTGTGGAAGGCGAGCCCGGCGAGGATCGCCGCCTTGGACGCAGCGTCGAAGCCCTCGATGTCCGCGGTGGGATCCGCCTCGGCGTAACCGAGACGCTGTGCCTCGTCGAGTGCCTCGGAGAAGCCCTGACCCGTCGTGGTCATCGCGTCGAGGATGAAGTTGGTGGTGCCGTTGACAATGCCGAGGACGCGCTGGACGCGGTCACCGGCCAGCGACTCGCGGAGCGGACGGACGATCGGGATCGCGCCGGCGACCGCAGCCTCGAAGTACAAGTCGCGCTCTGCCTTGTGCGCGGCCTCGAACAGGGTGGCGCCGTCCTCGGCCAGCAGCGCCTTGTTGGCGGTCACGACCGAGGCGCCGTTCTCCAGCGCGGTCAGGATCAGCTCGCGGGCCAGGTCGATGCCGCCGATGACCTCGATCACCACGTCGATGTCACCGCGCGACACGAGGCCGACTGCATCGGTCGTGAACAGCTCGCTGGGCAGGTCGAGGTCGCGCTCACGGTTCAGACGGCGTACCGCGACACCCACGAGCTCGAGCGGAGCGCCGACGCGCTGAGCGAGCTCGTCCGCATCCCGCGTGAGCAGTCGGGCGACCTCCGTGCCGACGACTCCGCAGCCCAGCAGGGCGACTCGGAGCGGACGTCCGGGGGTCCACGAGGAGGTGCTCACGCTGCAAGGGTATCGGCGTCCCTACCGAGTGGACGACACGGCCGTGAATCTGGTCATCTGCAAATCAGACAGCACGTCTGTCTACAATCACCGCTGGACGGGGGCAGCTCACCGGCCCCGCCGCACACGACCGGGGGGACCCATGACTTTCGCCGCACCGTCAGCTGACACCTCGACGCCGCGCAGGCGCCGGCTGAGCAGGCTCACCGGCGTGCTCGTCGCCGCCTGCCTCGCCGGGGCCGGACTGACGGCCCAGCCCGCTCAGGCCGACGACACGGGCTCCCTCACCGGCGCGGTGTTCACCCAGTCGGTCGGCGGCCCCAAGACAACCGCCGACGGGGGCTACCTCTACCTGTACCGGTGGGACCCCGCCGACGAGCGCTTCGCCTCGGTCGACGCCGATCCTTCGGACGACGACACCGACGCGTACCGGTTCGACGGCGGCACCTACACGCTGCCGAACCTGCCAGCGGGCTCCTACACGTTCGAGGTCCACGCATCGCCGGCCTATCAGAGCGAGTACTACAACGATGCCTTCGACGTCATGGACGCCACCACGCTGCAGGTCGGCTCGGGCACCACTGTCGCCGACGACGTGGTGCTCGAGGTGTCGGGCCAGATCACCGGCCGGGTGACCGACCGGGCCGGCAAGCCACTCGCCAACGCCTCGATCATGTTCAGGCGCTCGGAAATGGCCGGAGGTACGACGGTCCGGACAGACGCCGACGGCGTGTACAGCTCCGTGGGCATGCGTGGCGGAGGACTGGTGAGGGGCACGTACAAGGTCGAGGCCTCGGTCCACGCCGACAAGCCGGACGACCCCTCGTACGAGTCGCGCTACTGGAAGAACAGCACCACCTTCGCCGGCGCCGCGGACGTGGCAGTCACGCCCGGGAAGACCACCGACAAGATCGACATCGCCCTGGATCAGGCCCCCCGCATCCGGCTCACCGTCAAGGACCCGGCCGGCAATCCGGTGCCGGACGCGGCCGTCGGCGTGTGGCAGTTCTACGAGGGCGAGTGGGGCCCGCGCCGCGCCGGTCCGAACGAGACGGACGACGCAGGCGTCTATCGCCAGACGGTCCGGATCGGCGACCGCTACAAGTTCTTCTTCACTCCGCCGGCCGGCGTCGACGGTGTCACCGAGTGGTACGACAACGCATACTCCGAGGCTGCCGCGAAGGAGGTCACCGCGACCTCGCACGGCGAAGTCATCGACATCGAGATCAAGCTCGGCCCCGCGCCCGCGGTCGCCGGCTCGACGCCCACCATCACCGGGACGCCCCAGGTCGGCCAGCAGCTCACCGCCGACCCCGGCACCTGGGGACCAGCCGGCGTCGAGCTGGCCTACCAGTGGCTCGCGAACGGAGCACCCATCGAGGGCGCCACCCAAGCCACGTACACGCCCTCGATCGAGGACGCCACCAAGACCATCGCCGTGCGGGTCACGGGCACGCTCGCCCACCACACCACCACGGCCAAGACGTCCGCAGCGACGGCCCCAGTATCGAAGCCCGCGGTCGCCGGCTCGACGCCCACCATCACCGGGACGCCACAGGTCGGCCAGCAGCTCACCGCCGACCCCGGCACCTGGGGACCAGCCGGCGTCGAGCTGGCCTACCAGTGGCTCGCGAACGGAGCACCCATCGAGGGCGCCACCCAAGCCACGTACACGCCCTCGATCGAGGACGCCACCAAGACCATCGCCGTGCGGGTCACGGGCACGCTCGCCCACCACACCACCACGGCCAAGACGTCCGCAGCGACGGCCCCAGTATCGAAGCCCGCGGTCGCCGGCTCGACGCCCACCATCACCGGGACGCCACAGGTCGGCCAGCAGCTCACCGCCGACCCCGGCACCTGGGGACCAGCCGGCGTGGAGCTGGCCTACCAGTGGCTCGCGAACGGAGCACCCATCGAGGGCGCCACCCAAGCCACGTACACGCCCTCGATCGAGGACGCCACCAAGACCATCACCGTGCGGGTCACGGGCACGCTCGCCACCCACACCGCCACGACCAAGACGTCCGCAGCGACGGCCCCAGTGGCGACACCGCCCGTGGTCACGGGAGCCGCCCCGACGATCAGCGGCACGCCCCGCAGCGGCAAGACGCTCAGCGTCGCCACCGGAAGCTGGGGTCCGGCCGGCGTGACGTTGGCTCGGCAGTGGCGGGCCAACGGCGCCGCGATCACCGGTGCGACCGGGTCCACGCTGCGCCTGTCCAACGCCCACGCAGGCAAGAAGATCACCGTGACGGTCACCGGCACGATCGAGGGCGGGGCGCCGGTCGTGAGGACGTCTGCCGCGACCGCGAAGGTCCAGGGCGTCCTGACCGCCAAGAAGGTCACGATCAGCGGGACCGCCAAGGTCGGCAGGACGTTGCGCGCCAAGACCGGCTCGTGGGGTCCGGCGCCGGTGACCTCGAGCTACAAGTGGTATCGCAACGGCCGGGCGATCTCAGGCCAGAAGAAGAGCACCTACAAGGTCCGCAAGGCCGATGTCGGCAAGCGCATCACGGTGCGCGTGACCCAGAGGAAGAGCAGCTACGTCACCGTCAGCAAGCTGAGCTCGAAGACCGCCAAGGTCAAGAAGAAGTAGTCGCCGGGAGGCCGCGCTCAGCCGGGCGCGGCCTCCACCCGCATCGCCATCGCGACGCCGAGCGCCGCGACCGCGCTCGCGAGGCCGAGCACCATGACGTACCCCACCCTGTCGCCGACGGTCAGCAGCACCGCGAACAGGACGCTGCCGAGGGCGAGCAGGAGCGACTGCGCCACGGCATCGCTGATCTGCATGCCGGCGCTGTTCGCGCCCTGCTCGGCCGCAGCGGAGTGGTCGAGCAGCAGCACACCGAGCGTCGACAGGGCCATGCCCATCCCGAGGCCGCCGACGCCCCAGACCGCAGCAACGACCGCCACCGGCACCTCATCGAGGAGGGCGAGAAATCCGGCCGCGGTCCCGACCAACACGCAGACCGAGCCGAGCCTGACCCGCAGCGGCTTGGACGCCAGGACGGGGACGTGGGCGGCCAGCCACGAGCCGGCGAACCACAGGACGGCGCCGCTGGTCAGCAGCAGTCCGGCCTGAGCGGCACTCAGTCCGCGGTGCTGGACCAGCGAGAGCGGCACGTACGTCTCGGCGCCGACGAAGGCGGCACCGAGCAGGCTGCGGGTCGCGATCACCCGCGGCAGCCCCGGCCGGCCGCGCCACGAGCCCGGCGGCACCAGCCGGGGCCCGTACCGGAGGGTGACCACGAGGGCGGCGACCAGCAGCACCGGCCACCACGTGACCGCCCGCTGACCGGCGAGGCTCACCGAGAGGACGCCGGCGGCGACGAGCGCGGCCCACCACACCCGCCGACCCTCCAGGACGACGGCCGGGTCCCCGTCGATCCGGTCGAGCGCCTGCCAGATGAGTCCGAGCGACGCGAGCGCCACGGCCGGGACGGCGAGGAACACCCACCGCCACCCGACCAGGTCCGCGATCGTCCCGGCGAGGAGCGGGCCGACGAGGGCCGGCAGCACCCAGGCACTCGTCATGACCGTGAACACCCGCGCGCGCACGTCCTCGTGGAACGTCCGCCCGATCACGACGTAGAGCCCCACCGAGATGAAGCCGATCCCCAGGCCCTGCACGGCCCGGCCCACCAGGAAGACCGGCATCGAGGAGGCGAGTCCCGCGACGAGCAGCCCCAGCGAGAAGACCAGGACGCCGCCGCGCACCGCGAGTGCCGGCCCGTGGCGATCCATGAGCGGCCCGGCCAACGTCATCGAGACGACGCCTACCGCCATGGGCGCGGCGAACGAGAGGGCGTACAGGGTGAGCCCGTCGAGCTCGTCGGCGACCACCGGCATGACGGTGGCGACGGCGAGCGACTCGAACGCGACGAGGAACGCCAAGGAGAAGATGCCCAGCACGACCCGTCCGTCCGGGCCGGACCACAGCCACCCTGGGGGTCGCGGATCGCCCGGTCCTGTGGGTCGTTGCTCGCGGGTCGCGCTCATGCTGCTCCTTCGTGGTCGGTGCGACCACTCCACAACCTCAACCCAGGTTGAGGTCAACTCCATCGACCTGAACTATCGTCGTGGCATGTCGTCCCGGCGCCCCGAGCTCACCCCCGGCCAGGTCGCCGCACGGTCCGCCGTCACGGTGTCGGCGCTGCACTTCTACGAGCGCGAAGGCTTGATCACGAGCGTCCGGACGGCCGGCAACCAGCGACGCTACCACCGCGACGTGCTGCGCCGGGTCGCGTTCATCCGGGTATCGCAGGGCCTCGGGATCTCGTTGGCACGCATCCGCGAGGCGCTCGCCACCCTTCCGGACGACCGTGTGCCCACCAAGGCCGACTGGTCGCGCCTGTCCCGGCGGTGGCGGGCCGATCTGGACGCGCGCATCGACCAGCTGCGGCGCCTGAGGGACGAGCTCGACGGCTGCATCGGTTGCGGCTGCCTGTCGTTGAAGAGCTGCACGCTCCTCAACGCCGGCGACGAGCTCGGACGTGAGGGGCCGGGCGCCCGCCGCCTCCAGCGCGACTGACCGGGACGGGTCAGCCGACGTCGAGGGTCATCAGGTCGTCCTCGGTCTCACGCCGAAGGATGAGCCGGGCCTCGCCGTCACGGACGGCCACGACCGCCGCACGGGGCACGTGGTTGTAGTTGCTGGCCAGCGAGCGGCAGTACGCCCCGGTGCCCGGCACGGCAAGCAGGTCTCCTGCGGCGACGTCGCCGGGCAGGAACTCGTCCTTCACCACGATGTCGCCGGACTCGCAGTGCTTGCCGACGACGCGGCTCAGCACCGCAGGTGCTTCGGAGACGCGGGACGCGAGCGTGCACGAGTAGTCCGCCCCGTACAGCGCAGGCCGGATGTTGTCGCTCATGCCGCCGTCGACCGACACGTAGCGCCGGGCGGCTCCGCCGTCCAGAGCCACCGACTTGGTCGTGCCGACCTCGTAGAGCGTGAACGTCGAGGGGCCGGCGATCGCACGGCCCGGCTCGATCGACAGGTGGGGAACTGCGATGCCCATCGCCGCGCACTCGTCGGCGACGATCTTGAGCATGCCCCGGGCGAGGTCGTCGGGCGTGGACGGCGTGTCCTGCGTCGTGTACGCAATGCCGAAGCCGCCGCCGAGGTCGAACTCGGGCAGCGCGACACCGAGCTCCTTCTCGATCTCGGCGTGCAGGCGCAGCACCCGCCGGGCCGCGACCTCGAAGCCGTCCGTGACGAAGATCTGTGAGCCGATGTGCGAGTGCAACCCCCGCAGCTCGAGCCCGGGAGCGTCCAGCACGCGGCGGACCGCGTCGAGGGCGTCTCCCCCGGTGATCGAGAAGCCGAACTTCTGGTCCTCGTGGGACGTGGAGATGTACTCGTGCGTGTGCGCCTCGACGCCGGCGGTCACCCGGATCATGACCGGAGCGGTCACGTCGAGCTCGGCGGTCAGCTCACGCAGCCGGTCGATCTCCTCGAACGAGTCGATGATGATGCGGCCGACGCCGACCTCGAGCGCGCGCCGCAGCTCGGCGAGCGACTTGTTGTTGCCGTGCAGGCCGATGCGGGCCGGCGGGAAGTCGGCCTTGAGGGCGACCGCGAGCTCGCCCCCGCTGCACACGTCGAGGTTGAGCCCTTCCTCCGCGATCCAGCGGGCGGCGGCGACGCACAGGAACGCCTTGCCGGCGTAGTAGACGTCGGCGTCGGGGAACGCCTCCTTGAACGACCGCGCGCGACGCCGGAAGTCGTCCTCGTCCACGACGTAGGTGGGCGTGCCGAACTCGGCCGCCAGGTCGACGGCCGACACCCCGGCGACGGTCAGGACGCCGTCGACCTTGGAGACGCCGTCGGCCCACAGGTGCGGGACGAGCCGGTTGGGGTCCTCGGGGTTCCGCAGCCAGGCGGGACCGCGGTCGCCGGCCTGGCCGTGCAGGGCGCCGGCCTCGTGGGAACGCACGGACTACATCCTCTCGGGAGCGTGCACGCCGAGCAGGGCGAGCCCGTTGGCGATGGTCTGGCGGGTGGCCGCGACGAGCATGAGCCGGGCCCGGTGCAGGTCGCTCGGCTCCTCGTCGCCCTTGGGCAGCACGTGGGCGGCGTCGTAGAACTTGTGGAACGCCGCGGCCGTGTCCTCGAGGTAGCGGGCGACCCGGTGGGGCTCGCGCAGCTCGGCAGCGCGGGCGACGACCTTCGGGTAGTCCGCGAGCGAGCGCAGCAGCGCGCCCTCCTGGTCGACCACGAGCAGCGACGGGTCGAACGTGGACTCGTCCAGGACGACGCCGAGATCGGCCGCGTTGCGGATGATCGACGACAGCCGCGCGTGGGCGTACTGGACGTAGTAGACCGGGTTGTCGCTGGTCTGGCTGGCCCACAGGTCCAGGTCGAGGTCGATCGTGGAGTCCGTGGAGTAGCGGGCCAGCGCGTAGCGCGCCGCGTCGACGCCGATCGCCTCGACCAGGTCTTCCAGCGTGAGCACGGTGCCGGCCCGCTTGCTCATGCGCAGCGGCTGGCCCTCGCGCACGAGATTGACCATCTGGCCGATGAGGATCTCGAGGTTGACCTCGGGGGTGTCGCCGAACGCGGCGCACATCGCGAGCATGCGCGACACGTAGCCGTGGTGGTCGGCGCCGAGCATGATGATGCACCGGTCGAAGCCGCGCTCGCGCTTGTCGAGGTAGTACGCCAGGTCACCGGAGATGTACGCAGGCTGGCCGTCGGACTTGATGACGACGCGGTCCTTGTCATCGCCGAACTTGGACGTCTTGAGCCAGTGGGCGCCCTCGCTCTCGTACATCATCCCGAGCTCTTCGAGCCGGGCGATCGCGCGTTCGACCGCTCCTGACTCGTGCAGGTCGTTCTCGTGGAAGTAGACGTCGAAGTCGACGCCGAACTCGTGCAGGCTCCTCTTGATCTCGCCGAACATCTGGTCGACACCCTCGGCGCGGAACGTCTCGAGGGCCTCGGCGTCCGGCAGGCTCGCGGCGTCCGGGTGCTTGGCCAGGACGTTCTGCGCGATGTCGTGGATGTACTGGCCGCCGTAGCCGTCCTCGGGGGCCTCGTCGCCGCGAGCGTCGGCGAGGAGCGAGCGGGCGAAGCGGTCGATCTGCACGCCGTGGTCGTTGAAGTAGTACTCGCGTGTCACCTCCGCGCCGATCGCCGACAGGATGCGTCCGAGCGAGTCGCCCACAGCCGCCCAGCGGACGCCACCGATGTGGATCGGGCCGGTGGGGTTGGCGCTGACGAACTCGAGGTTGACCTTCTGCCCCGCGTAGAGATCGCTGGTGCCGTAGGCAGTGCCGGCCGCGACGATCTGGGGGGCCAGCGCGCCCTGTGCGCGGGCGTCGACGCGGATGTTGAGGAAGCCCGGGCCGGCGATCTCGGCGCTCGCGACACCGTCGGCGTCGCCGAGGCGGTCGGCCAGCAGCTGGGCGAACTCACGCGGGTTCATGCCGGCCTTCTTGCCGAGCTGGAGCGCGATGTTGGTCGCGTAGTCGCCGTGCTCCTTGACCTTCGGTCGCTCCACGACTACCTCGGCCGGCACACCGTCCGGCAAGGTGATGGCGCCCTCCTCGACGAGGGAGGTCAGGGCACTGATGATCGTGGAAGAAAGCTGGTCGGGGGTCACCTCTCTAGGGTATCCCCCGGTCTCCACGGCCCTGACGGCGGCGAAAAGCGTCCGGACGTGGGCGACCCGCAGGGGATGTGCACTCCCGGCCGGGCGAGCCCAGCGGCGGAGGCACGGGTCGAGTGGACAGCTCGACGCCCTGCGGGTCGGGTGACTGCGGGTATTCGCCGCCACCAGGTCCTGATGCACCAGGAACGGCTCCGTGGAGCCGGGCCTCGTGGCTAGCGGACAGCCACCTCACAAGTCCAAGACGAATTCATTCTTGGGACCACCTCCTCTCCGTGTACGAAAACCGTACGTCGGGATGGGGCAACGATCAAGAGGTCGGCGGACGGTCCTCGGTCCGGGCGATGACGTCCCGCACGGTCTGGATCAGGAAGTCCGGATCGAACGGCTTGGTCACGTAGGCGTCGACCCCTGCCTGCGTCGCGCGCTGGATGTCGGCCGGGTGCCCCTGCGTCGTGACCATGATGATGCCGATGCCGGCGAGCCGGCGATCCTCACGGATCGCGGAGACCGTGGCGATGCCGTCGAGGCGCGGCATCATGACGTCGACCGTGATCGCGTCCGGCAGGGTCTCCAGCCGTCGCAGGGCGTCGAGACAGTCCGCGCCGTCGACCGCTTCGACGACCTCGAATCCGGCAATCTCCAGGTTGGTCCGGATGAGGAAACGTATCGATGGGGTGTCGTCGACGACGAGCACTCTGGGCATGGACATCACCGTAGTGGGCGTGGGGTAGGCTCACACCGCAGTTGGCCGCATTGGCCCCCGTAGCTCAGGGGATAGAGCGCCGCCCTCCGGAGGCGGAAGCGCAGGTTCGAATCCTGCCGGGGGCGCCACAGGTTCACTCCTGTCGGCGCACGTACGCGTCGCCGGGCCCCGAGGGCCCGCTGCGACGGAAGAGCTGGACCGAGCCGACCGGCGTGAAGCCGGCCCGCAGGAGGGCGCGCAGACTTGCTGCGTTCCCGGGCGCCGCGGCCGCCACGACCACCTCGCCCCACGGCACCACGCGCAGGGCGTCCTCGATCAGCGCCGCCCCCGCCCCCTTGCGGCGGGCGGGCTCGATCTCGAAGCTCAGCTCACGCAGTCCGCCGATCCCGCGGGCCAGGATCGCCACTGCCGACCGCATCGGGTCCGCGTGCCCCCAGACCTCGACGTCGTCACGCACGACGGCAGCGTGCAGGACACGAGGATGACCCGCGAGGTCCGGACGCGCGACGAGCCCCGACGGGTGCGCGGCACTCCCCCGCCCGCGCGCGACCAGCAGCACGTCGAGGACGTCGATCCAGGCGTCCGGCCCCGCCAGGGCCGTCATGAGGCGTGGGTCGTGGGCGCCGCCGAAGCCGTCGACCCCCAGCGCCTCGAGCCGGGCGTCGGTGACGTCGTCCGACACGGCGAGCACCGCGTGGCCGGTGAACGCG
The DNA here is from genome assembly GCF_009661045.1 of Aeromicrobium sp. S22. Lineage (NCBI taxonomy): Bacteria > Bacillati > Actinomycetota > Actinomycetes > Propionibacteriales > Nocardioidaceae > Aeromicrobium > Aeromicrobium sp. S22. Next base: position 1,200,275 of record NZ_WJWV01000001.1, on the reverse strand, counting down.
ACCACCGCCTCGAGGCCCGGACGCCACGGCCGAACCCTCTCCCAGCCGCCGTCCACCTCCGGGAAGCGACCGTCCGCGGCAGCCGCGATCAGCTCGCCCAACGGGTGTCCACGGCGCTCCGGCTCGTTCATGGCCCCACCCTCGCAGGTCGGCAGGTCCGAGCCCTCCTGCTCGGACTGGTTGCGCCGTCCGTGAGTCGCAGTAGCGTCAAGATCTCATCGACGAAGGGATCCAGCATGCCGACACGCACAGCACGCACCGCTTGGGACGGCGGTTTCGAGGACGGCTCCGGCCAGGTCGAGCTCACCGACTCGGGCCTCGGCACGTTCGAGATGTCGTTCAAGAAGCGCTCGTCCGAGGACGGCGGTGGCGCGACCAACCCCGAGGAGCTCCTCGGCGCCGCCCACTCGTCGTGCTTCACGATGCAGCTGACCGCGGTCCTCGGCCAGAAGGGCGCCACCCCGATCTCGATCGAGACGACCGCCAAGGTCACGCTCGGCGAGGACTCGGCCGACGGCGGCTTCAAGATCAGCAAGATCGCCCTGAAGGTCCGCGGCGAGGTCGAGGGCATCGACGAGGCGGGGTTCCTCGAGGCCGCGGAGGCGGCGAAGGTCGGCTGCCCGCTGAGCAAGGCCCTCGCATCCGTCCCGGAGATCACCCTCGACGCGGCCCTCGAGACCGCGTAGACGGCCAGGGGTGGGCGCCCCCGCGGCGCTCAGCCCTCCGATCGGCGCAGGCGCCGGCGTCGATCGCCGCGCCTGCGCAGGTCGCGCGCCAGCCGGCGGTCGCCGTAGTACAGGATCGCGGCCCAGTCGATCGTGTCGTCGTCGGTCGCGACCTGCTTCGCAGGTGCCTTGGGCTTGGGCTCGACGAACAACCAGTTGAGGACACCCAGTCCCATGTCCACGAACGACGCACGGACGCCGATGTAGGCGCTGATGGCCGCCGACGCCAGGATCGCGTTGAACATCGCGAAGCCGAAGTTGCCCCAGTTCTCCTGATGGAAGTCGCGCCACGCGGTCAGCAACGAGAACAGCACGATCAGGTACGGCACGAGGACGTGCAGTCCCGGGGCGGCCGTGCGATCGCGCACCTTGGGGGTGCGGGCGAACGGGATCTTCTCGCCCGTGAACGCCTGCTGGATCGACTTGAGCACGCCTGCGAGGTTGACCGGCAGCAGCACCAGGTTGAAGCCGTAGATGCGGAAGATGTCGGTGAACCGGTGACCGCACGCGCGCAGGTCACTGCCCATCGCGATGAAGTACGGCAGCGCGGCTCCCACGATGAGCGGGCTGAGGAGCCGACTGTCGTACGGGTAGAACAGCAGGAACAGCAGTCCGAAGCTCGCCCACGCGATCGAGGCCATGTAGTTGACCCGCAGCGCGAGCTCGACCAGGTGAACGCGCGTACGGCTGTGTCGCCGGTGCCGGACCTGCTCCCACAGCTTGGGCAGGATCAGCAGGCCGCCGTTGGCCCACCGCCGGCGCTGCACCACGAGCGAGCCGAAGTCGGGGGGCGTCGCGCTGTAGCTGAGCCGCTCGGGATAGTTGACCAACGCCCAGCCCGCGGAGCCGATGTCGATGCTGGACTCGGTGTCCTCGATGACGGTCCGGTCCTGGATGTACGTCTTGATGTCGTAGCCGGCGACGTTCTCGACCTCGACGATGTCCTCGAGCGCCCGCTTGCGGATCACCGCGTTCGCGCCCACCCAGAACGTCGCGTTGTGATGGGTCTTGCCCTGGTGGAGGATGTGCTGCAGATCGGTCGACGCGCCCGCGATCCGCTCGATGCGCGTCGGCGCACCGCGGAACGACGAGTACGGCGTCTGGATGATCGCGACGTGCTGGTTCTCGGTCTGCTCGAGGTAGTACACGAGCCGGATGCAGTAGTCGCGCAGCAGCTGTGAGTCCGCGTCCAGGGTCAGCACGTAGCCGGAGTCGGGGATGACGATGTCGCCGGGCCGGGGCGTCTCGACCTCGTCCAGCATGATGCCCGCGGCGGTCTCGTTGGGACGCCAGACGTGGCCCATGAGCCCGAGGTAGGCGTTGACGTTCATCGCCTTGTTCGCCTCGTGCGACAGGGACCCGTAGGCCTTGCGCTCGAAGCTCGTCAGGTCCGCCCGGAAGATCCAGGCGAGGCGACGGTGCAGCTCGAGGATCCGGCCGCTGTCGGGAAGGCCGCCCTGCTCGAGGGCTGCCTCGAGCGCGAGGGCCGTGAGGCTGAGCTCGTTGGCCAGTCCCATCAGCACCTGGTCGACGAAGAACTCGCTCACGTGGTCCACGACGTCCTCCGCGGAAGCCATCTCCTCCAGCCACGCTGCGGCAGCCCGGTACTCCTTCAGCAGGACCTTGACCGAGCGGCGCCTGACCGGTCCGCTCGCCAGCTCTGCCGTCGCGAGCTCGAGGGAGGCCTGGAACCGTTCGCGCGGCGCGGCCAGGGACTCCATGATGTCCGGCGCGAGTCGCCGGGTCGCCTCCAGCTTGGCCCGCACCTCCGGATCCGTCGGCGCCGGCGGGTCGTCGATCAGCAGCACGAGGTGCAGGTCCGGATACTCCTGCAGCGCCGCGCTCCAGAGCGTGAGACGCACGACGTCCGGCTCCTCGGCGTACGACGGGATCAGCACCGTGAGGCGCTCGGAGGTCGTGTCGGCGAAGTGCCGGTCGATCATCCCGCGGGGTGCGCGCACGTGGTCACGGAACCGCAGCAGCGCCCCTTGGCGTGCCACGAGGTACATGAGCGCCGAGAACGTGAGGAACGTCACGACCACGAGATAGGAGAAGGCCTCCATCGTGAAGCGGAAGTTGCCGCCGTAGTCGATGAACTCGCGGACGATCGTCGAGACGACGTAGCCGATCCACGACAAGATCGTGACGACGATCCCGACGCGTCCCCACGTGATCTTGGCGCCGCTGGGCACCGGATGGACGATCGACAACGGCTCCGAGCGGCGTTCGGCTCCCCACTGACGTCGGGTCCTCGGCTCGGTGGTGGGCTTGGACCTCGACCTCAACAGCAAGAGCATGTCTCCTCAAAGATTTCGGCGACAGCCTAGCGACACCTCGGCGTTCGGGGACCACGCTTTGCGAAAAGGTGACACCATGTGCCCGCTCGGGGTCGTTTGAGAAGAAGAGGGTCGTACGTGAGTCGGTTCGAGGGACGGCGCCTGTCGTGGGTACGTCTGACCATCTTGATGGGCGTCGTGACGGCGGTCGTGCTGGGCGGCACGTCGAGCTGGCGGTACGTGCAGGACTCCCAGGCAGCCGAGGCCAACGGCGACGCCTGGTACGCGGGATACGTCGACGCGACCGTGACCCCGCTCCACGAGTTCGAGCAGCCCGCGTCCAAGGCCGCCCGGGACGTCGTGCTGTCGTTCATCGTCACCGACCCGGGTGAGGCCTGCACCCCCTCCTGGGGTGCCGCGTACTCCCTCGACGCAGCCTCCGACGACCTCGATCTCGATCGACGCATCGCGCGCCTGCGCCAGCGCGGCGGCAGTGTCGTGGTGTCCTTCGGCGGGGCCATCAACTCCGAGCTGTCCACGACGTGCACGGATCCCGCAAAGCTCCTGAAGGCGTACCGCAGCGTGGTCGAGCGCTACGACCTGCGCACGATCGATCTCGACATCGAGGGTGCCGCCCTCTCCGACCGCGCCGCGGCGACGCGCCGGGCCGTGGCGATGAGGACGCTGCAGAAGGAGCGGGCCAAGGCCGGCCACGACCTGCGCGTCTGGCTGACGCTTCCCGTCGCGCCGAGCGGCCTGACCGCCGAGGGCACGGCAGCGGTCAAGGTGATGCTGGACAACGACGTCGAGCTGTCGGGCGTCAACGTCATGACGATGGACTACGGCGACAGCCGGGCGAAGGGCCAGTCGATGCTCGACGCGTCCACCTCCGCCCTGGAGCAGACCCACCGCCAGCTCAGCCAGGTCTACGCCGACTCGGGCGAGCGCGTCGGCGCCGCGACCCTGTGGCGCCGCATGGGGGCGACGCCGATGATCGGTCAGAACGATGTCGCGGGCGAGATCTTCACGCTCGCCGCCGCGCGGGGGCTCAGTGCGTTCGCGAAGGAGAAGGGACTCGGCCGGATGTCGATGTGGTCGCTCAACCGCGACCGGACCTGCGGCGAGAACTACCCCGACGTGACGATCGTGTCCAACTCCTGCAGCGGAGTGGACCAGGGCACCCAGACGTTCGCGAAGGCGCTCCGCGGGGGCATGAGCGGTCGCCCCGACATGAGCGAGGTGACGCCGGTCGTCCCCGGGCCCGCCGGCGGGCGCGAGGGTCGCGAGGTCGACCTGACCGACGACCCGGCCAAGAGCCCGTACCCGGTGTGGGCCGAGGACAAGACCTACGTCGAGGGCACCCGCGTCGTGTGGCACCGCAACGCGTACGTCGCGAAGTGGTGGACTCTCGGCGACCTGCCGGACGACCCGGTCGTCGACAAGGCCGCCTCTCCGTGGCAGCTGCTCGGGCCCGTGCTGCCGGGTGAGAAGCCCGTGCGCGTCCCCACGCTGCCCCGCGGGACGTACCCCGAGTGGAAGCAGGACCAGTCCTATCGCAAGGGCGAGCGCGTCATGCTGCGAGGCACGCCGTTCACGGCCAAGTGGTTCTCGTCCGGCGTCAGTCCCGATGCGCGAGCCACCCAGGACGAGCCCTCGCCCTGGCGACCGCTCACCGACGCCGAGATCAGGAAGGCGGCCGAGGCGGCCAAGAAGAAGCGGTAGCCGTCCTGTCGGTGGCGTGCGGGATGCTCCTCGCATGAGACCCGTGGTCGGCCGCCTGCACGCGCAGGGGCTCGATGCCCCGAGGTTCGACTCGGCCGGCCAGGTCGTCCGCCACCTCGGGTGCGTGCAGTCGCAGCTCCACGACATGGCACTGTGGGCGATCGCCCGGCGCACCGACGGGCTCACCCACGCCGACCTGCAGCACGCGTTCGCTCGCGGCGACTTCTTGCGCACCCACGTGCTGCGCCCGACCTGGCACTTCGTCGACGCCGCCGACATCCACGGATGGCTCGCCCTGACGGCCCCCCGCATCAGCCGGCTCATGGCGCCGATCGACCAGGGCCTGGGGCTCACCGACGCACGGCTCGACCGCTGCACCGAGGTGATCGTCGCCTCGCTCGCCGACGGCGCCACGCGCACCCGAGCCGACCTGGGCGCTGATCTGGCGGCAGCTGGTCTCGAGCACTCCGGACTCGCCCTGGCCCACGTCCTGATGCACGCCGAGATCGATGCGGTCGTCGCCAACGGTCCGCTCGACGGCAAGCAGCACACCTACCGGTTGCTCGGGCCGGGGCCGGTCCCCCCACCACGCGACGACCTGCTGGCCCTCGCCGCCCGCCGCTACGCCCGCGGGCACGGACCCTTCCGCGACAAGGACCTCGCGTGGTGGACGAGCCTGACGCTGACCGACAGCCGTCGAGCGATCGAGCTGGCCGACCTGTCCCCCGTCGACGTCGACGGCACGCCACACTGGCGTCTCGAGCCGCCGGTCGACGCGGAGGTCCCCCACGTCATGCTGCTGCCCAACTTCGACGAGTACGTCTCCTACGCCCGCGAGCCCGACGACTACGCAGCGTTCGCCGGTGCCGCGCAGGACGTCATGCGAGGCACCGGGCTGCTGATGGTCGACGGGCTGCTGGCCGGCACGTGGACGCGCAAGCAATCGGCCCGAGCCGTCGACGTCGTGGTGCGCGCCTCGGGCCCGGTCCGCAGCACGACGCGGCGCGCCGTCGAGGCGGAGACCGCCCTGTTCGGCCGGTTCCTCGGGCGCGAAGCACGCGTGACGGTCGTCTCGTGAGCACGATCTCGGCCGCGATTGCTCACGTTCGACGCGGCGACGTGGCACGGTGGAGGCAGAGCGGTGGCCGAGGCGAACCTGCCTGCAGACGGCTGGGCCTTCGCGTTACCCTGTTAAGCGACATTTGAGCATGCGCGCCAGCGACAATTCGGAAGAGGCGATCGAGGCTGTGGCCGAGTCCTCACAAGACCATTCAACCCCCGACTTCGGCACGAATCAGTGGCTCGTCGAGGAGATGTACGAGCGCTATCAGGAAGATCCCTCGTCCGTCGACGACACCTGGGTCTCCTTCTTCCGGACGGGCGACGGTGCCGGCCTGAACGGTGACGGGCCCAACGGAGCCGCCCCTGCGAAGGCAGCGCCCGTCGTGACCGCTGCGCCCACCCCGCCGCCGACGTCCCCCGAGTCGTCCACCCCGCCGGCCGCCAAGACGCAGCCGGCCACGGCCTCCGTGCCGGAGGAGAAGGCCAAGGACGCGCCTGCTCCCGTCGCACCTGTGCCCGCGACACCGCCCGCCAAGTCCAAGCCTGCCCCGTCCACCCCGGCCGCGAAGGACGCTCCCGCCGCCGGTCCCGGCGAGGTCGAGAACGTCGTGCTGCGCGGCGCCGCTGCGCGCACCGTCGCCAACATGGACGCGAGCCTGTCGGTCCCGACCGCGACGAGCGTCCGCTCCGTGCCGGTCAAGCTGCTGTTCGACCAGCGCATCGTGATCAACAACCACCTCGCCCGCGCACGCGGCGGCAAGGTGTCGTTCACCCACCTCATCGGCTGGGCGATCGTCAAGGCCCTCAAGGCCATGCCGGAGATGAACACCGGCTACGAGGTCGTGAACGGCAAGCCCAATCAGCTGAAGCCCGAGCACATCAACTTCGGCCTGGCGATCGACCTGAAGAAGCCCGACGGATCGCGCACCCTGCTGGTGCCGTCCATCAAGGCCGCCGACACCATGACGTTCGCCGAGTTCTGGGCGGCGTACGAGACGATGGTCGCCAAGGCCCGTGACAACAAGCTCACGGTCGCCGACTTCCAGGGCACCACGGTCAGCCTGACCAACCCCGGCGGCATCGGCACGAACCACTCGATCCCCCGCCTCATGCAGGGCCAGGGCGTCATCATCGGCGTCGGCTCGATGGAGTACCCGCCGGAGTTCCAGGGCGCGTCCGAGCACACGCTCGCCCAGATGGCCATCTCCAAGATGATGACGCTGACGTCGACCTACGACCACCGCGTGATCCAGGGTGCGCAGTCGGGCGAGTTCCTCAAGCGCATCCACGCGCTGCTGCTGGGCGAGGACGGCTTCTACGACGAGATCTTCCGCGCGCTGAGGATTCCCTACGAGCCCATCCGCTGGGCCCGCGACATCCCGGTCAGCCACGACGACGAGGTCCACAAGCAGGCCCGCGTCCTCGAGCTCATCCACGCGTTCCGGGTCCGCGGCCACCTGATGGCCGACACGAACCCGCTCGACAGCTCCCCGCGCATGCACCCCGATCTCGACACCGCGTCGCACGGACTCACCCTGTGGGACCTCGACCGCGAGTTCGCGACCGGCTCGTTCAAGAGCGAGAAGCGGTTCATGAAGCTCCGCGAGATCCTCGGCATCCTGCGCGACTCGTACGCGCGCACCGTCGGCATCGAGTACATGCACATCCAGGAGCCGGCCGAGCGCGAGTGGTTCCAGGAGCGCGTCGAGCGTCCGCACACCAAGCCGCCGCGCGAGGAGCAGCTGCGCATCCTGCAGAAGCTCAACCAGGCCGAGGCCTTCGAGACGTTCCTGCAGACCAAGTTCGTCGGGCAGAAGCGCTTCAGCCTCGAGGGCGGCGAGACCACCATCCCGTTCCTCGACGAGATCTGCGAGGCCGCTGCGGCCGACAAGCTCGACGAGGTCTGCATCGGCATGGCCCACCGCGGCCGTCTCAACGCGCTGGTCAACATCGCCGGCAAGCGCCCGAGCCAGGTCTTCCGCGAGTTCGAGGGCAACATCGACCCCCGCACCGTGCAGGGCTCCGGCGACGTCAAGTACCACCTCGGCGTCGAGGGTGAGTTCACCTCGGGCAACGGTGACAAGGTCAAGGTCTCGATCGCGGCCAACCCCTCGCACCTCGAGGTCGTCGACCCCGTCCTCGAGGGCATCGCCCGCGCCAAGCAGGACCGGCTCAACCGTGGTCAGGAGTACCCGGTCCTCCCGGTGCTCGTGCACGGCGACGCAGCGTTCGCGGGCCAGGGAGTCGTCGCCGAGACGCTCAACCTCTCGCAGCTGCGCGGCTACCGCACGGGCGGCACGATCCACCTGATCGTCAACAACCAGGTCGGCTTCACCACCTCGCCGTCCTCGTCGCGCTCCTCGACGTACTGCACCGACGTCGCCCGCATGATCCAGGCGCCGGTCTTCCACGTCAACGGCGACGATCCCGAGGCGTGCATCCGCGTGGCCCAGCTGGCGTACGAGTACCGCCGCACGTTCCACAAGGACATCGTCATCGACCTCGTGTGCTACCGCCGTCGCGGTCACAACGAGGGCGACGACCCCAGCTTCACGCAACCCCTGATGTACGACACGATCAACGCGAAGAAGTCGGTGCGCAAGCTCTACACCGAGGCCCTCGTCGGTCGTGGCGACATCACGCTGGAGGAGGCCGAGGCCGCGCTGACGGACTACCAGGCGCAGCTCGAGCGCAACTTCGCCGAGGTCAAGCAGGCCACGTCCGATCCGGACTACACCCGCACGCCGGACTACCCCGAGAAGCCCGAGCACGACGGCGAGCTGATCACCGCGATCACGCCCGAGACGATGAAGGCGATCGCGGACGCGTACACCAACGTCCCCGAGGGCTTCACGGTCCACCCGAAGGTCCTGCCGCAGCTCCAGCGTCGCGCGCAGTCCATCTCGGCCGGTCCGATCGACTGGGGCACCGGCGAGATCCTCGCGATGGGCTCGCTCCTGCTCGACGGACGCCCCGTGCGTCTTGCTGGCCAGGACAGCCGTCGTGGCACGTTCTCGTCCCGCTTCGCGACGATCATCGACCGCAACAACGCCCACGAGTGGACCCCGCTGTCGCACGTGGGCGACGAGCAGGCGACGTTCTACATCTACGACTCGCTGCTGAGCGAGTACGCCGCGCTCGGCTTCGAGTACGGCTACTCGGTCGCACGTCCCGAGGCGCTCACGATGTGGGAGGCGCAGTTCGGTGACTTCGTGAACGGCGCCCAGTCCGTCATCGACGAGTACATCTCCGCGGGCGAGACCAAGTGGGGTCAGAAGTCGGGCGTCGTCCTGCTCCTGCCCCACGGCTACGAGGGACAGGGACCCGATCACTCGTCGGGACGCATCGAGCGCTTCCTCGACCTGTGCGCGGACAACGCGATGACGGTGGCGCAGCCCTCGTCCCCCGCGTCGTACTTCCACCTGCTGCGTCGGCAGAACCTGCAGGGCCAGCACCGTCCGCTCATCGTCTTCACCCCGAAGTCGATGCTGCGCAGCAAGGCCGCGGCCTCGCAGCCCGAGGACTTCACGTCTGGATCGTTCCGGCCCCTCATCGGTGACGACGTGGCCGATCCGTCGGCGGTCGAGCGCGTGCTCCTCTGCTCGGGTCGCATCACCTGGGATCTCGTGGCCGAGCGGGAGAAGCGCGAGTCGGGCCAGTCCCGCACCGCGATCGTCCGCCTCGAGCAGATCTACCCGCGGCCGCTCGACGAGCTCAAGGCCGAGCTCGCCAAGTACCCCAACCTGCGCGAGGTCCGCTTCGTCCAGGACGAGCCCGCCAACCAGGGTCCGTGGCCGCACATCGCGCTGCACTTCAGCGGTGAGCTCGACGGACTGCCCCTGCTGCGGGTCTCGCGCCCGGAGTCGTCGGCACCCTCGGTCGGCTCGCACAACCGCCACGTCGAGGAGCAGGCCACGCTCATGCAGCAGGCCTTCAGCTGATCGGCGTCTGAGGACAGGTCATGTACTTCACGGATCGTGGCATCGAGGAGCTCCAGAGCCGGCGAGGTGACGAAGAGGTCACCTTCGCCTGGCTCGCGGAGCAGCTCAGCACGTTCGTCGACCTCAATCCCGACTTCGAGATCCCGGTGGAGCGGCTGGCCACCTGGCTCGCGCGCCTGGACGACGACGACGAGTGAGCCACCCCTGCCGTGTGTCGGCAGGGGTGGCTAGGCTCGCGTCATGGCGAAGATGATGATGTGTCCCTGCGGACAGCGGCTCGAGGGACGGACCGACGACGAGTTCGTCAGCGTGGTCGACACGCACCTGCGTGACAGCCACGGTGGACGGTCCTACCCGGCCGAGGCGATCTTGTCGATGGCGACCTCCGTGCCCGACGAGACCGTCGCGGACTGACCCGACCACCGACAGCTCGCCGGTGATCTTCGACCAGCCACCCGTCGTGCGGGTGAGCCGTGATCCGCACGCGACGTACGACCCCGCCGCGTGGCCGCACACCGTGCCGGCCGTCGCCCAGCTGATGTCCGAGGGACTCGATCTCCCGCCCGGTGTCACCTTCCTCGTGGGGGAGAACGGATCGGGCAAGTCGACCCTCGTGGAGGCCATCGCCATCGCGTACGGCCTCTCCCCCGAGGGCGGCAGCAGCCATGGACTGCACCAGACGCGGCCCACCGAGTCCTCGCTGCACCGCGACCTGCTCGTGCAGCGCGGCATCGGCACGAGGCGGTGGGGCTTCTTCCTGCGCGCCGAGACCATGCACGGCTGGTACACGTACATGGACGAGCACGGGGGCGGTGATGCCGACTACCACGCGATGAGCCACGGGGAGTCATTCCTCGAGGTGCTGACGCGCAAGTTCGACTCACCGAGCTTCTACTGCCTCGACGAGCCCGAGGCGGCCCTGTCCTTCAGCTCGACGCTCGCGCTCATCGGAGTGCTGCACGACGTCGTGCAGGAAGGCGGCCAGGTGCTGTGTGCGACCCACTCCCCCGTGCTCGCAGCGATGCCGGGGGCCCACATCCTCGAGGTCGGCAGCTGGGGCCTGCGCCCCACGTCGTGGGACGAGCTCGACCTCGTACGCCACTGGAAGGCGTACCTGGACGCCCCGATGCGCTACCTGCGGCACACCCTGGCCCAAGACTGACCCCACCCCAACCCAACCCGACCCAGATTTGCGGACTCTTGCACGGTTTCTGCACCGCAGAACGGTGCAGATCTCCGCAAATCTGGGTGGGGTTCCTAGCGGGTCAGGACGATCTTGCCGAAGACCGACCCGTCGATGATGCTCTGCAGCCCGTCCGCCGCCTGCTCCATCGGGATCTCCCGGTCGATCAGCGGGCGGGTGCCCGTGACGTCCATGAACTGGGCGAGGGCGTGCAGCTCGTCGCGGGTGCCCATGGTCGAGCCGTGCACCCGCATCTGCTGGAAGAAGATCCGGGTGAGCTCGGCGTGCGAGGGCGCGTCACCCGACGTCGCGCCGGAGATCACGATCGTGCCGCCGGGCCGCATCGACTTCACCGAGTGCGACCAGGTGGCCGCTCCGACGGTCTCGATCACGGCGTCGACCTTGGTGGGCAGCCGGGCACCGGACTCGAACGCCTCGTGGGCGCCGATCTCGATCGCCTTGGCCCGCTTGTCCTCGTCACGGCTCGTCGCGTAGACCCGGAAGCCGGCCGCACGGGCGAGGGTGATCGCCGCGGTGGCGACGCCGCCGCCGGCGCCCTGCACCAGCACCGTGTCGCCCTGCTTGAGCCCGGACTGCGTGAAGAGCATCCGGTACGCCGTGAGCCACGCGGTCGGCAGGCACGCGGCCTCGGCGAACGACAGCCCCGCGGGCTTCGGGACGACGTTGTGGGTCGGGACTGCGACCTTCTCCGCGAACGTGCCCTGGTGCCGCTCCGAGAGCAGCGAGCGCTTCGGGTCGAGCGTCTCGTCCCCGCGCCACGACGGATCGCTGATGACGGCGTGGACCAGCACCTCGTTGCCGTCCTCGTCGTAGCCGGCCGCATCGCAGCCGAGGATCATCGGCAGTGACTTCTCGCCCAGCCCGACCCCCCGCAGGCTCCACACGTCGTGGTGGTTGATCGAGGCTGCCTTGACCGTGACGGTCGTCCAGCCGTCCGGGACCTCGGGCTCGGGGCGCTCACCGACCACCAGCCCGTCCAGGGGGTTGTCGGGGGTGATCTGACCGGCGTAGACCGCGAACATGGGGCTCCTTGGATGGGGTCAGTACGGACGACGAGCGAGACCCTCACGACGTGCCGTGTCTGTCACGGCGCGGGCGACGGCCGAGGCGACCCGGGGGTCGAACGGTGACGGGATGACGTACGTCTCGCTGAGGTCGTCCCCGACGAGATCGGCGATCGCGGTGGCCGCGGCGAGCTTCATCCCCTCGGAGATCCGCGTCGCGCGGACGTCCAGCGCGCCACGGAAGATGCCCGGGAAGACGAGCACGTTGTTGATCTGGTTGGGGAAGTCCGAGCGTCCGGTGGCCACGACGCGGGCGTGACGGTGGGCCACGTCGGGGTGGACCTCCGGGTGCGGGTTGGCCATCGCGAACACGATCGCGTCCGGCGCCATCTTCGCGACCGCCTCCTCGGCGACCGTGCCGCCGGAGACCCCGATGAAGACGTCCGCGCCGTCCATCGCGTCCACGATCGACCCGGGACGTGCCCAGTCGGCCGTCTCGGTGGCGATCCACTGCTTGACCTCGTTGAGGTCGTCACGACCGGGGTGGATGACGCCGGCCCGGTCGACCACCGAGATCCTGCTCGCCCCGGCGGACTGCAGGATCTTCATGATCGCGACGCCCGCGGCGCCCGCGCCGGAGATGACGATCTTCAGGTCCTCGAGGAACCGGTCGGTCAGTCGGGCGGCGTTGATCAGCGCGGCGAGGGTCACGACCGCGGTGCCGTGCTGGTCGTCGTGGAAGACAGGGATGTCCAGGCGCTCGATGAGGCGGCGCTCGATCTCGAAGCAGCGGGGACTCGAGATGTCCTCGAGGTTGATCCCGCCGAACGTCGGGGCGAGGCGCACGATCGTCTCGACGATCTCGTCCACGTCGGTGGTGTCGAGGGCCACGGGGATCGCGTCGACGCCGCCGAACTGCTTGAACAGGATCGCCTTGCCCTCCATGACCGGCATCGACGCGGCGGGGCCGATGTCGCCGAGGCCCAGCACGGCGGTGCCGTCGGTGACGACCGCGACGGTGTTGGAGACCCAGGTGTAGTCGTGCGCGACATCGGGGTCGGCGGCGATCGCCTCGCACACGCGGGCCACGCCCGGCGTGTACGCCAACGACAGGTCGTGGGCGTCATTGATGTCGACGGTGGCGCTGATGCTCATCTTGCCGCCGCGGTGCAGGGCGAAGACGGGATCGTCAGGATCGGGAAAGCTCGAGTCCTGCAGGTCGATGTCTGTGGCAACCATGAAAGGGCATCCTCGGGAACGTGTCCGTGCTGGTCCTCGGCACCGATCAGGTCGCCGACGCGGCAGGTGTGCCGCAGGGTGTGCTGTCCCGCAGGAGCGAGAAGCGACGGGTTGTGCCCGGCTCTCACTCTCTCACACGGGTGAATCGCGGCTGAGCGCGCGGGTCACCGGCGGTGACAGCAGCGCGACGAGCGCGATCACGGCCGGAACCGCGACGACGGGAGCGAGCCAGGCCGGGTCCCCCCGCAGGTTGTACGCGAGGCCGAGGACGATGAGCTGGGCGAACACGAGCGGGCTGCGGGCCCACGCGTCCCCCTCGGTCACCCGCCGCGCCGCGTACAGCAGGCCTGCCCCGATCACGACGAGGAACAGCGTCGTACCCACTCCGAGGCCCACCCGGTCGCCGGAGATGTGGGCCGCCTCGACCACCGCCAGCACCAGGAAGGTCACGGCCTCGAGGGCCACGATCGCAGCGGCCACGAGCAGCAGCGTTCTGGCCGTCCCGGACGGCCGTCCAGAAGACGTCACGACGCCAGCCTAGGCACCATGTGACCGATGCGACAATTCGCCTGGCCCTCTGGCCCTTGTAAACGGTCCCGAATGTTGAAACCATGGTGTCTCAGCCCTGGGACGGACAAACAGTCCTGCCCTGGGCGCAACCGAACGGGAAGGAGTGTCCCCATGGACTGGCGCCACAAGTCGGCATGCCTCGATGAGGATCCTGAGCTCTTCTTCCCCATCGGCAACACGGGTCCTGCCATCTTGCAGATCGAAGAGGCCAAGGTCGTATGCCGCCGCTGTGATGTTCGCGAGCAGTGCCTCCAGTGGGCACTCGAGTCCGGACAGGATCACGGTGTGTGGGGAGGCTTGAGCGAAGACGAACGTCGTACGCTGAAGCGTCGCAATGCTCGGGCACGTATTCGTACTGCCTGAGCGTACGCACGTATCGGTGAACCCCGTGGCCTGACGGCCGCGGGGTTCTTTGTATCTGCAGGCGCAGGGCGCTCACACCACGAGCGTGATCGCGACCGTCGTGCCGCCGCCCACGCGCTCCTCGAACGCCAGGGTGCCGCCGAGCTCGCCCTCCACCAGCGTCGTCACGATCGAGAGCCCCAGGCTTCCCGCGGGGTCGAAGTCGTCCGGCAGACCCGCACCGTCGTCACTGACCCTGAGGCGCACCTTGTCGCGGATGCGGTTGACCGCGAGGGTGAGCGTGCCGCCGCCCTCGTCGTACGCGTGCGCCGCGGCGTTCTGGATCAGCTCGGTCAGCACCATTGCGAGGGGCGTCGCCACCTCCCCCGGCAGCAGGCCGAACGAGCCGAACCGCTCCGCGGCGATCCGGTTCGCGCCGGCCGGGCCGTCCGACACGTCGAGCACGGTGTGGAGCAGCCGGTCGGCGATCTCGTCGAACTCCACGAAGTCGCTGAACGACTGGCTGAGCGTCTCGTGCACGAGGGCGATCGACCCCACCCGGCGGACCGCGTCCTCGAGCGCGTCGCGCGCCTCCGGGCTCTCCATGCGGCGACCCTGCAGACGCAGCAGGGCGGCGACCGTCTGGAGGTTGTTCTTGACCCGGTGGTGGATCTCGCGGATCGTCGCCTCCTTGGAGACGAGCTCGCGCTCGCGCAGGCGCAGCTCGGTGACGTCCCGCAGCAGGATCAGCGATCCGCTGCGGCGACCGGCCGACCGCAGCGGGATGACCCGGAGCAACAGGGAGGCCTGCGAGTTCTCGATCTCGGCCTCGATGCTCTCGTCGCCGCCCAGCAGGCCGCCCGCGCCCCGATCGGTGGGCCGGCGGTCGACGAGGCCCGTGGTGACGTTGCCCAGGTGGGTGCCGACGAGATCGCCGGAGAGGCCGAGACGTCGGTAGGCCGACATCGCGTTGGGGCTGGCGTACCGCACGACCCCGGACGCGTCGGTGCGCACGAACCCGTCGCCGACCCGGAGCGAGTCCGACAGGTCGCTGCGGGTGCCCGGCAGCGGGAACTCGCCGCGCCGGATCATCTCGGCCAGCTCGTGGGCGGCCTCGAAGTAGGAGCTCTCCAAGGTGCTGGCCGTGCGCAGGCCGGCCGCGGCGCTGCGTTGGGCGATGACCGCGATCGTCCGGCCGGCCCGGCTGACCGGGATCACCGCGACGCGTACGCGGAAGCCGTCGCGCTCCTCGATCACCAGGTCGGGGACCACCCGGCCACTCCTCAGGGCGGCCTCGAGCACATCACCGCGTCCCGTCGGCAAGAACGTCCCGGCGACGTCCTCGAGCAGCGTCGTCGCGCCGGTGGTCGGGCGGATCTGCGCGGCGGCCCACATACCCTTGGCCTCGCCGTCGGGCACCCACAGGACCAGGTCGGAGAACGACAGGTCGGCGATGATCTGCCAGTCCGTGACCAGCGCGTGCAGCCAGGCGACGTCCTCTCCTGAGAGCGACGTCTGGAACTGCGCGATGTCGTCGAGCGAGGGCATTGATCCAGCCTAGTCGCGCCGCGTGGCACGATGGCTGAGTGTCTGAGGCGTACTGGCAATCGGTCATGCAGAGCGGGATGGCCGTCCCCTCCCACCGCGGTCTGGACGAGTGCACCGTCGAGCTGGTCGAGATGCTGGGACACCCCAATCCACGGGTGCGCGAGGACCTGGCCTATCCCCTGCTGACCACGTGGATCACCCGCGGCGTGTACGACGAGCTGCTGTCCGGCCTGGGCGACGGGATCGCGCCGGGCATGCGCTACGGACTCGGCCACGACGGCGACGTCTCGGTCATGCGTCGCTCGTACAGCGCGCTGATGCTCGCCGAGATCATCGGCCGCGACAACAACGAGCACCTCCTGCCCGCGGCGTCGGTGCTGGACTGGGGCGACCGGGCCACCGCCTGGTACGTCCGCGAGCAGGACCACCGCGGCTGGATCCCCGAGCAGGGCTGGGCCAACTCGATCGCCCACGGCGCCGACCTCCTGGCCGCCCTCGCGCGCTCGCGCCACTTCGCCCGGCTCGAGCTCACGGTGCTGCTCGACGTCATCGCCGACAGGGTGCTGACCCCCACGGCGTACATCTGGCGCCACGGCGAGGAGGACCGCCTGGCGTACGCGGTCATGACCTTGCTGCACCGCGACGCGCTCGATCCCGGCATCGTGGAGCCGTGGCTCGCCCGTCTCGGGGACGCCATCAGGCCGCCCCGCACGCGAGGGCACCTCGAGGCGGAGTGGCCCGCGCCCGCGGTGCGCAACACGTCCTCGTTCCTGCGCGCCCTGCACCTGCAGCTCGCGCTGGGCGTGCAGGGACGCGACGACCTGCGCGCGGACGCCGAGCTGTTCGCCGAGCAGCCGGCGCACCGGGCCGACCTCATCCTGGCGGTGCTCGACCAGATCCGCGCCGAGCAGCCGTGGCTCTACCGGTCGACGACGCGGGCCCGTCCCCTCGGCTGACGTTCGTCCGGGCGGTGCTCCCTACCGTCGAGTAACCTGCGTCACATGACGACTGATCCCGCCGGCCCGGCAGACACCACGACCCCCGCCCCGCCGCACGGCGGCATCCACGCGCTTGACGTGGCCCGCGCCCACGGGGTCGAGCAGATGTTCACGCTGTCCGGCGCCCATGTGTTCCCGTTGTACGACGCCGCGGTCCAGGCCGAGCCGGCCGTGCCGATCATCGACGTCCGCCACGAGCCGACCGCAGTCTTCGCCGCGGAGGCCATCGGCAAGCTGACCCGTACGCCCGGGCTGGCCGTGCTCACCGCGGGCCCCGGCGTGACCAACGGGGTCAGCCCCGTGGCCCAGGCGAGCTTCGCCGGGTCGCCGCTCGTCGTCGTCGGCGGGCGGGCGCCCAACAACCGGTGGGGCACCGGCAGCCTGCAGGAGCTCGACCAGCCGCCGATCTTCAGCACGATCTCCAAGTCCGCCACGACCGCGCGCAGCGTCGCCGACATCGCGCCGACGATCGATGAGGCGTTCACCCTTGCCGGCTCCTCGCACCGCGGGCCGACGTTCGTCGACATCCCGATGGACGAGTTCTTCAACAGCGCCCCCACGACGTACACCTCCGAGGGCAACGCCGTCTCGGCGATCGAGCCGGATGCGGACGCCCTGCGCGAGGTTGCGGCGCTGCTCGCGGCGGCGGAGCGGCCGGTCCTCGTGCTCGGCACCGACGTGTGGGCCGACCGCGCGGAGGAGGCGGCGCTGCACTTCGTCACCGAGACCGGCATCCCGGTCATCTCGAACGGCATGGGGCGCGGCATCGTCCCCGGCGGTCACCCGCAGCTCGTCACCAAGGCGCGTTCGACCTCGTTCACCCGGGCCGATCTCGTCATCGTGGTCGGGACGCCGCTGGACTTCCGCCTCGGCTACGGCATCTTCGGCGGCAAGGACGGGGCGACGCCGGCCAGGACCGTGCACCTCGCGGACTCCCCCGGCCAGGTCTCCGACCACGCCGAGCTCGCAGGTTCTGCCAGCGGCGACCTCACCACGGTCTTCACGACGCTGCTGGCCGCGCTGCAGTCGACGTCCGGCGGCCGGCCCGACTGGACGCCGTGGCTGTCGACGTTGCAGGACGAGGTGGCAGCGGCGACCGACCGCGACCGCGGGCTGCTCTCCGCCGCGTCCGACCCCATCCACCCCGCGCGCATCTACGGGGAGCTGCTCCCCCGCCTGGCCGATGACGCAGTCGTGATCGGCGACGGCGGCGACTTCGTGTCGTTCGCGGGCAAGTTCGTCGAGCCGAAGCGTCCCGGTGG
Source organism: Aeromicrobium sp. S22 (assembly GCF_009661045.1). Taxonomy (NCBI): domain Bacteria; kingdom Bacillati; phylum Actinomycetota; class Actinomycetes; order Propionibacteriales; family Nocardioidaceae; genus Aeromicrobium; species Aeromicrobium sp. S22. Next base: position 1,182,382 of record NZ_WJWV01000001.1, on the reverse strand, counting down.
GTGGCTGGACCCCGGACCGTACGGCTGCCTCGGCGCAGGCATGGGAGCTGCGATGGCCGCCCGCATCGCGCGGCCGTCCAGCCAGGTCGTCCTGCTCTACGGAGACGGCGCGGCAGGCATGTCGCTGATGGACGTCGACACGCTCGTGCGGCACCGGCTGCCGGTCGTCATGATCGTCGGCAACAACTCGGCGTGGGGTCTGGAGAAGGGGCCCATGCAGTGGCTGTACGGCTATGACGTGGCGGCCGACCTCGCACCGCAGACCCGCTACGACCAGGTCGTGACCGCGCTCGGTGGCGGCGGCGAGCTGGTCACCGATCCGCAGGAGATCGGTCCGGCGATCGACCGGGCCTTCGCCTCCGGCGTGCCGTACCTCGTCAACGTCATGACCGACGTCGACGCCGCCTACCCCCGGGCCACCACCGGCATCTGACCCCGCCCACGAGTCACGCACGGACGCCCGCGAGTCACGCACGGCGGCCGACGAGTCACGCACGGCGGCCGACGAGTCACGCACGGCGCCTGAGGAGTCACGTACGGACGCCCGCGAGTCACGCACGGGATGCGGTCACTCGGCCGTCATCCGTACGCGACTCCTCACCGTCCGTACGCGACTCCTCACCGTCCGTACGCGACTCCTCACCGTCCGTGGGTGACTCGCCGCGTGGTCCCCGGAGGTGGGGAGCGGGTGGCCATCCGGAAAGATGGTCGGGTGCACCTGGAAGGCCCGACCGCTGAGATCCCGACGATCGTCCCCGCAGCGCATGCCTGAGACCTCCCCACCGAGCACCGGTCTGCGCCTGATCGCGCGCAGCCTGCGCCGCCACCGCAGGCGCCTGTCGCTGGGCTTCTCGCTGATCATGGTCTGGCAGATGTGCGAGACCCTCGTGCCCGTTCTCATCGGCGTGATCGTCGATCGCGGGATCGCACGCGAGGACGGATCCGCCTTCTTGCTTGCGCTTCTCGGCTTCGCCGTGCTGTTCGCGGTGCTGTCCAACAGCTACCGCTTCGGCGGCCGCCTCGTCGTCCGCAGCCTGGAGGACGAGGCCCATCTCCTGCGCACGGAGGTGGCCGGGCACGTCCTGCACCCCAGGGGCGCCCGCACGTCGATGCTGCCCGGCGAGACGTTGTCGGTCGCGACCTCGGACGCCGAGCTGGTCTCGCAGGTGATGTGGCAGCTGGCGTTCGCGGTGTCCTCGATGGCCAGCGTCCTGGTCGTCGCGGTGTACGTCCTGCAGGTCGACCTGCAGCTCGGGCTGATGATCCTGATCGGGGTGCCCGCCGTCGTGATCCTCATCCAGGTCGTCACCCCGCTCGTCGCGCGCCGCACGCACCGCCAGCAGCAGAGCACTGCCCGCACGTCCGGGCTCGCCGGAGACCTCGTCCAGGGGCTGCGTCCGCTCAAGGGCATCGGCGGGGAGGACGTCGCCCTGCGCCGCTACCGCGCGTCCAGCCAGGCCGCCCGCCACGACACGATCGGCGTCGCGCGTTCCTGGGGCTACCTGCTGGGCATGACCACCGGGCTGAGTGGGATCCTCCTCGCCCTCGTGACGCTCGTGGCGGGCACCCTCGCCCTCGACGGCCAGATCACCCTGGGCCAGCTCATCGCCCTGGTCGGCCTCACCCAGTTCCTGGCCGAGCCGATCTCGGCGCTGGGCGACATCAGCGCCCAGTTCGCGGCCTCCCGTGCGTCCGCAGGCCGGATCGCGGACTTCCTGGCCACGCCCCGGATCGTCCCCGTCGGCGACCGTGTCCCGCACGGCGACCGCCCACAGCTCAGGGTCGACGCGGTGGTGGACGCGCCCCTGGACGGCCTGTCCTTCGCGACCCGGGACGGTGAGCTGCTGGCGATCACGATCGACGACCCGACGACCTCGGACGCTCTCGTGCACCTGCTCGCGGGGACGGCCCAGGCCGCCACCGGCTCCGTCACCCTCGGCGACGTGCCCCTCGCAGAGCTCACGATCGAGTCCCGCCGCGAGAACATGCTGGTCAGCCCGCACCACACCGAGATCTTCGAGGGCACGCTGCGGTCGGCGATCGATCCCGACGACGACCTGACGCCTGCCGAGCTGGACGAGGTGCTGGCCGCGTCGGCGGTCGACGACGTCGTGGCGCTCCATCCCGACGGTCTGGACCGCCCCGTACGCGCGGGTGGCTCCAGCCTCTCGGGCGGGCAACGCCAGCGCGTCGCCCTCGCTCGGGCGCTCGCGGCCGCCCCACCGCTGCTGGTGCTGCAGGACCCGACGAGTGCGGTCGACGGGGTGACCGAGCACGCGATCGCGGCCGGGCTGCGCGACGTACGCGGCCGGCGCGGGCACACGACGGTCGTGATCACCTCCAGCCCCGCGATGCTGCAGCAGGCCGACCGCGTGCTGTTCGTCCAGGCCGGCCGCGTCGTGGCCGAAGGGCCACACGGCCAGCTGATCGGCGACCCGTCCTACCGCGAGGCGGTGCTGCGATGAGCACCCAGGCACCCACCCACGACCTGCTGCCCGTCGCGTCGGCGCGCGACACCGCCGTGCTCGCGTGGCGCATGGTCCGCGGTCGTGCCGCCGGACTCGCGCTGACGATCACGTCGTTCCTGGTCGTCGGCCTGGCCGGGATCATCCCGGTCCTCATGATCGGCCGGGTCGTGGACGCCGTGCGGGACGGCTCCGACGCGTCCGTTATCCACCGGGCCGTCGCCGTGATGGTCGTGTCGGGCATCCTCGGCGGCGTGTTCGCGACGCTGTCGATGGCGGCACTCGCGCACACCGTGGCACCCGCACTGGCCCAGCTGCGCGAGGACGTCCTCGACCGCGCCCTGCACCTGGAGACCGCTCGCATCGAGGCGGCGGGCATCGGCGACATCGTCTCGCGCGTCGGGGACGACGTGCGGCACCTGACCCGGGCACTCGACGAGGCGATCCCCCTGCTCATCAACTCGCTCGCGGCAGTCGTCTTCACCGCGGGTGGCCTCTTCGCGCTGGACTGGCGACTCGGCCTCGCCGGGCTCGGCGCGATCCCCTGCTACGTCTTCGCGCTCCGCTGGTACCTGCCCCGCTCGGCCCCCTTCTACGCCCGCCAGCGCACCGCGGAGGGCGAGCGCGCGGACGCCCTCGTGACCGGCGTGCACGGCGCGTCGACCCTGCGCGCGTTCGGCCGTGAGCACGACGCCCTCGAGCGCATCGACCGCCGGTCGCAGGAGGCGGTGGACATCACCGTCGGCGTTTTCCGCCTCTACACGCGCTTCGGGGCCCGCATGAACAGCTCGGAGTTCGTCGGGCTGGCGCTGGTCCTCTCAGCAGGATTCCTGCTCGTCCGGGACGACGCCGTGACGGTCGGTGCGGCGACCACCGCGGCCCTGTTCTTCCACCGGTTGTTCAACCCGATCGGCGCACTGCTGTTCGTCTTCGACTCCGTGCAGTCCAGTGGCGCCGCGCTCGCACGGCTCGCCGGTGTGGCGCTCATCCCCCGCCGCCCGGTGTCGACGCAGGAGCCCGGCCCGGCGCCGGACCTGGTGCTGCAGGGGGTCCACCACGCGTACGAGGCCGACCGCGAGATCCTCTCGGCGATCGACCTGCGGATAGCCCCCGGCGAGCACGTCGCCGTCGTCGGGTCCACGGGGGCCGGCAAGACGACCCTCGGAAGCATCGCGGCCGGCACGATCGAGCCGACCGCCGGGACCGTACGCCTGGGGCAGCTCGACCTCGTCGCGGCGGACGAGGCGACCGTACGCCGGCACGTGGCGCTCGTGTCGCAAGAGGTGCACGTCTTCGCGGGCTCGCTGCGCGACAACCTGGTTCTCGCGCGTGCGGACGCAGACGACGAGCTGCTCTGGCAGGCCCTGCGCCGTACGGGATCGGAGCCGTGGGCGCGGGCGCTGCCGGAGCAGCTCGATACGCAGGTGGGTGATCTCGGGGCGCCGCTCAGCCCGGCCCAGGCGCAGCAGCTGGCGCTGGCCCGGGTCCTGCTGCTCGACCCCCAGGTCGTCGTGCTGGACGAGGCGACTGCCGAGGCCGGGTCGTCGGGGGCCCGGGAGCTGGAGCAGGCCGCGCTCGCCGCGATCGCGGGCCGGAGCGCGATCGTCGTGGCGCACCGGCTCGCCCAGGCGCAGTCCGCGGACCGGATCGTGGTGATGGATCGCGGTCGGATCGTGGAGCAGGGCACCCATGAGGAGCTCGTCTCCTCAGGAGGCCGCTACGCCGATCTCTGGACCGCCTGGGCGAGCTGAGGGCCGACCTCGACCGGGCTGGACGCTCAGGCGGCGGGCTTGTCGGTCTTCGAGCCGCCCTTGTCCTGGGCGCCACCCTGCTGGCCGCCCTGCTGGCCGGGCTGGCCGTCCTCGCCCTGGCCGTCCTTGTCGGGGCCACCCTCGCCGGGGCCGCCCTCGCCGGGGCCGCCCTCGCCGGGGCCACCCTCGTGACGGCCGCCGTCACCCGGTCCGCGGTGCTCCCATCCGTCGCTGTCCTGGTCAGGCGCCTGCTGGCCCTCGCCCATCTGGCCCTGCCCATCCCCGAAGCCGGGTCCGCCCGGTCCCTGGCCCATCTGCCCCGGTCCGTCGTATCCGCGGGCGATCCCGGGCCCGAAGTCACCCTCGTCGTCGCCGCCGCTGGCGGCCCCGATCGCTGCGCCGGCGCCCAGGCCGAGCAGCACCGCGACGACGCCACCCACGGCAACCGTGCGGGTCGACCACGAGCGGGTGGTCTTGGGGCTCTCCTGAGTGGTGGTCTCGTGCTCGTTCATCGTGCTGTGTTCCTTCGTGCTGTCTGACTGGTTGGACATGTTGCTGGGGTCGATCACGGTGTCGTTCTCACGTGTCGAGTCGTTGGGGTTCATGGATCTCTCCTCATTCATGCCTCCAGGATGAGCGGCCCACCTGTCAGGATCCTGTGTCCCCGGACAGCAGCCACTGGGTCATCGGGAGTCAGTCCCCCAGCCTCAGCTGAGCCGTCGCCTCGGAGACGATCGTCGTGCGGGACGTGAATCCCGGCGGCGAGATCGCGAGGTCGATCGAGCGCTCGAGGCGTACGCTCACCTCTTCCTCGTCCGTGCTGACCCGGACGATCCGGATCCCGTCGCCGGTGACGTAGCTGCCCACGAGACGGCGGGCCTCGGCGTCGTCGAGGGTGACCTCTCCGCGCCGGTAGAAGATGTCGCGGCTCAGGCCGTCCGCTGCTGCCAGAGCTGCACCGTCGGCCATGTTGTCGAGCTCCTGCCGCTCGAGGAAGGCCGCCGAGGCGTTGATCACGACCGCAGCGAGCAAGCCGATGAACACCAGGAAGCCGATCGTCATGACGGTGATCTGGCCCTCCTCGCGTCTCATGCGTCAGTGCTCCTTCCGGAAGCTGCCGTACGGCTCGGTGTGCGTGCTGTCCACCGTCACGCCGCCCAGCTGCGCCCCGAGCGAGCTCGGCGTGAGGGGCAGACGCTGCGTCGCTCGCACGACCACGCGCACGGACGACCCCGGCTGCAGGCACTCTCCGGGCGACGGCAGACACGTGATGCGTACGCTCGCGCCGTCCAGGCCCTGATCGTCCAACGCCACCCGTGCGGCCAGCCGAGCACGCTGCTCCGCAGTCGCCGGGTCCGGTGCCTGCAGGAAGGCGCGCGCGGCCGAGCGGCTGGCCGTGGACACCCCGAACGAGGCACGCTGGGTGTCGAAGACCGCGACGAGGACGTAGACGAAGGGCACCAGCAGGAGCAGCGTCAGCCAGACGAACTCGATCGTGGCCGTGCCCTCCTCGCGCTCCCTCACGGCTCGACCTCCCGCACCGCGTGCCCCCGCACCGTCAGGGAGACCGAAGGCCCGAACAGCCCGAGCGCCGGCACCTGTGCGCGTACCTCCACCTCGGTGCCCGGCGCCCCGCCCACCGTCGTCAGCGACGCGGCGACGTCGTCGGCGTAGCGGTCGTCGAGCGCGGTGCGGATCATGGTCCGGGTACGTTCGGCGCCATCTGCAGGGGTGGCCCCCAGCGGCGCGGCAGAGCGCGCACCCTCCGAGGCCGCGGCGGCCAGCGTGTTGCGCACGTGCAGGACGAGGGCGACCTGGGCGATGCCGAGCACGAGCGGCACGAGGAGCACCATGATCAGGACGAAGTCGACCACGGCGGCGCCGCGGTCAGGATCGTCCCGCTGCACGATCAGCCGCCGACGGCCGACAGCGCCTGGTTGAGCATGCTGCGCAGCTGAGGTCCTGCAGCGGCGGTCAGGATCGCGACGAGGCCCGCGGACATGACCGTGATCATGACCCAGCCCGGGACATCACCTCGTTCGTTGTGGCGATGGGTTGGTGGTCGCATCATGTGAGTTCCTTTCATCACGTGCCTGAGGTCAGATGGAGCCCGACATAGCCGGGGAAGAAGGCGAACACCACGGTCACGGGCAGGATCAGGAAGACGACCGGGATCATCATCGCGACCTCCTTGCGTCCTCCCGCCTCGATGAGCTCGCGACGTCCCGACTCGCGTACGTCCGCGGCCTGCGCGTGCAGGACGTCGACCAGAGGGGTGCCGCGCTCGACCGCGATGGCGAGGCCCTCGGCGAACCGCGCGATGCTGGTGACGCCGGTGCGCGCGGCCAGCCGGTCGAACGCCTCGGCCATCGGGGTGCCCGTGCGCACGTCGGAGATCACCCGGGCGAGCTCATCGGTCAGCGCGCCATGGCAGACCTTGAGGATGCGCTCGAGCCCGGCGATGGGGCTCTCGCCTGCCGCGACCGCGAGCGCGAGCAGATCGGCGACGACCGGGAACTCGGCCTGCATCTCCCGCTCGCGTGCGGTGACCTTCGAGGACAGGTGGCTGTCGCACCACAGGACGCCGACCACGAATCCCATCGCGGAGACGACCAGCAGCAACGGCACCGGCGTGCCGCGGCTCGACCAGAGCACGGCCGAGACCCCGGCGCCGACCGCGAGACCCGCCGCGCCCCACATGACCTGGGTGATGCGGAAGTCGTCGACCGATCGCGGCGACCCGAGCCGGACCAGGCGCCGCGAGACGCTCGCCGAGCCACCCACCAGATCGCCCACCACGGTGCCGAGGCGCTGCAGGGCCGGCCCGAGCACGGCATCGAGGAGAGGACCTGCGGGGCCGGGTGCGGCCGGGGACGGGTGGACGTCGCGGACGTACGGCAGGACGCGCTGGTCGAGCGACGGCCGGCGGGTGCGCAGCCAGCCCGACACGATCAGGACCAGGCCCGCCGACAGGCAGAAGCCGACGAGCGCCCCGCTCATGCGAGGATCCGCCGCTCGGTGGGCAGCCGGCCGATCCACATCATCAGGCGGTAGGCGACCACGCACAGCACTGCCCCGGTGGTCAGCACGACCAGCCCCGCGCCCGACGCGAAGCGGCCCACGACGTCGCCCTGCAGGCACATCAGGAGCAGCACGAGCCATGGCGCTGCGACCGCGAGCCGGGCACCGTTGACGGTCCAGGACTGGCGCGACTCGAGCTCGCCACGCGTCCGCAGGTCCTCGCGCAGGAAGCCCGACAGGGATCGCAGCATCCGTCCCAGGTCTCCGCCACCGACGTCGCGCGCGATGCGCAGCGCCTCGATGACTCGGTCGCCGACCGGGTCCGCGAGGCGGTCCTTGAGGCGGTCGAGCGAGTCGTTGAAGCGCCCCGTGCCGTGGTAGTCGCGACCGAACTGGACGAACGCGTCACGCATCGCCTCGGGCCCCCGCTCCCCGAGCTGGATCAGCGCCTCCGGCAGCGAGAGACCGGCCCGTACGGCCGAGGCCAGGTTGTCGACCGCATCGGGCCACAGGGCGGCGTGGTCGCGGAGCCGGCGGATCGCCCGGCCCCGAAGGACGCCGACCGGGAGTGCGCCAGCCATCGCACCGAACACGACCCCGATCGCCACGACGCCCGAGACCCCGGTCATGACCACCGCTCCGACGACGAACGCGACCACGCACGTGGCGACGAGCTGTCCCGGAGACACCCCGACGACACCCGCTGCGGCCAGGAGGTCCGCGACCGGGTGACGACGCGCGGACGTACGGCGGGTCGGCTGCCAGTCCGGCTCGGCGAAGGTCCACAGGACGAGCAGGATCCCCGCCCCGGCCACCAGCCCGATCAGGGCGCCCACCGGGTCACCCCCAGCACCGCGTCGAGATCGATGCCCGCCTGCTCGAACGCCTCGCGCCGAAGCGGCGCTCCGTGCCCTCGGACCAGCCGACCGTCCTGCCGCGCGAACACGGGGTCCGACTCGATGAGGTCGTTCTCGACCCGGCCCGTGACGGCCACGATCTCGCGGACCGCCCGGGACCCGTCCGGGTCGAGTCCGGTGTGGACCACGATGTCGACAGCCGCGGCCACGGTCGGGACCACGAACCGCGAGCCGATGTTGTCCCCGGCGAGCAGCGGCAGGGTGCACAGCTTGACCAGCGCCTGCCGGGCGGAGTTGGCGTGGATGCTGGCCATGCCGGGCAGGCCCGCATTCAGCGCCAGCAGCAGGTCGAGGCACTCGGCCGCGCGCACCTCGCCGATGACGATCCGCGAGGGCCGCATGCGCAGCGCCTCCTTGACCAGCATGCGCAGGTCGATCGCGCCCGTCCCCTCGAGGCCGGCCTGGCGGGTCTGCATCGCGACCCAGTCGGGGTGCCCGCACTGCAGCTCGAACACCTCCTCCACCGAGACCAGCCTCTGGGAGCCGGGGATCGACGCCGCCAGGCAGTTCAGGAGGGTGGTCTTGCCGGCCTGCGTCCCGCCGGAGACCACGATGTTGAGACCGGCCCGGACGCTGGCGTCGAGGAACGCAGCACTCGGCGGGTCCAGCGTCCCGAGGGCGACCAGGTCGTCGAGCGAGTGCGCCTTCGCGACGAACTTGCGGATGTTGACCGCCGCGAAGCCCCGAGCAATCCCGTCCAGCACGACGTGGAGGCGGTGACCGCCCGGCAGCATCGCGTCCACGAACGGCTGGGAGATGTCGAGGCGCCGGCCGGACGTCGACAGCATCCGCTCGACCAGCTCGCGCACCAGCTCGGCGGACAGGATCAAGGAGGTCAGCTCGTGCCGCCCCGCTCGCGCGATGAACACCCTCGACGGCTCGTTGATCCAGACCTCCTCGACGGTGTCGTCGTCGAGGTACGCCTGCAGGGGCCCGAAGCCGCTCACGTCGGCCACGATCTGGCCGATCACCACCTCCGGCTCGTCGAGCGTGCGCACCGCTCCGGTCAGGCTGCGGGCCTCGTGCTCGGCGATCGCATCGATCGCGGCCAGCCGCACCGAGGCGGTGTCGGTACGGGGGTCGATGCGACGCTGACGCACGAGGTCGCGGACTCGGTCCGCCAGTGCCGACGTCGACGATTCCATCGTGAAGCCCTTCCCCCGAAGAGTGCGTGTCACAAATAGTGCACAAGGCCGGGGAATATTGGAAGGCTCGGACCAACGTCCCTGTGGACCGCGGTAGACCGCGTCGGGCGCCGAGGTGACGACCGACGGGTGGTCACAGACCGATCATGTGGATGAGGCCCCGGATCACCAGGAAGATGCCCGCCGCGGCCAGCAGCAGGATCGTGATCAGGGGACCGCGCCTGTCGATGAAGTCACTCAGCACCTGCAGGCCCCGGCGCGTGGGATCGGGCGCCACCAGCGTCATCGCCAGGGGCAGCCACGCCGGCAACGCCCCCACGACGGCCACGATGCAGACCACGGTCAGGCGTCCGAGGACGTCCAGATGGCTGGCGGAGATCTCCTTGGCCACCGGGACCATGATCGCCAACGTCGTGAAGTTCGTCGCCATCGAGAACACGCCGAATCCGAACGCCTGGACCAGGCCGAGCCCGTAGTCGCGCGGCTTCTTGGCCTTGGGGGCACGCCGCCGGCGGTACCGGAGCAGCGCAGCGATGAGGATCAGGAGCAAGCCGAGGACGAGGTCGAGGGAGGCGCTGAGCCTGGGCTCCTTGGGCAAAGCGATGGAATGGCCGAAGGCCACCATGAGCCACAGGAGCACCAAGAACGTCCCGCCGACCCCGATCGCGTAGCAGCCCGCGACGCGGCGTCCGTCGCGCCCAGCCAGCAGCACGGTCTGCTCGGTGAGCATGACGGGGCTGACGGCCCCGGCGAGAGCCAGCGGGATCACGAGCACGAGGACGCTGATCATCAGGCAGAAAGCGTACCCGCGCCGATGCGGTGCCTGTGTTTTGGATCTCTGGCCATCTTCATCGCCCATTGCTTGTCGTACGCGCCCCACTCGTGTCCACCGAAACCGACGTGTGGGCGACGTCGACTGTTCACGATCGTCCACTCGCATGCCGACGAATCACGCTCGAAGTCTAGGTCGAACTGCGATCCCGCGTCCGTGCATGGTCATCGTGACCCTTCCGACCGTCCGCTTCCTTGCATCGGGGTGATTATCTATATTCCGGATGCCCGCACTGCAGCTCGAACACCTCCTCCACCGAGACCAGCCTCTGGGAGCCGGGGATCGATGCCGCCAGACAGTTCAGGAGCGTCGTCTTGCCGGCCTGGGTCCCGCCGGAGACCACGATGTTGAGACCGGCCCGGACGCTGGCGTCGAGGAACGCCGCGCTCGGCGGGTCCAACGTCCCGAGGGCGACCAGGTCGTTGACCGAGTGCGCCTTCGCGACGAACTTGCGGATGTTGACCGCCGCGAAGCCCCGCGCGATCCCGTCCAGCACGACGTGGAGGCGGTGACCGCCCGGCAGCATCGCGTCCACGAACGGCTGGGAGATGTCGAGCCGTCGCCCGGACGTCGACAGCATCCGCTCGACCAGCTCGCGCACCAGCTCGGCGGACAGGATCACGGAGGTCAGCTCGTGCCGCCCCGCTCGCGCGATGAACACCCGCGACGGCTCGTTGATCCAGACCTCCTCGACGGTGTCGTCGTCGAGGTACGCCTGCAGGGGCCCGAAGCCGCTCACGTCCGCGACGATCTGCCCCACCACGACATCCGGCTCGTCCAGCGACCTGACCGCGCCGGTCAGGCTGCGCGACTCGTGCTCGGCGATCGCGTCGAGGGCGGCACGGCGTACGGACTCAGCATCCGTGCGGGGGTCGATCCGGCGCTGTCGCACCAGGTCCCGTACACGGTCGGCGAGCGCCGGCGTCGAAGATTCCATCTCCACTGCCTCTTCCCCCGAAGAGATGATGTGTGACCTGATACTGCACGCATTTCAGGGGTTTTGGGAAGGGGCGTCACCCGAGCTGTGGAAAGCGGCCATGCGCAGACGACTGCGCGCGCGTGACACGGTGTCCGATCCTCATGGCACGATCGGCCCATGACCTGGACCGCGCCCGCGCCGCCTGCCCTGACCGACGGACCGACCACCGGCGACGACCGACCGATGCTGGAGGCCATGCTGGAGTGGCACCGCTGGACGCTGCCGAACATCTGCGCGGGTCTGAGCGACGAACAGCTCGCGACCCGCCCCATCGCGTCGAGCAACTTGTCCCTGCTCGGGCTCCTGCGGCACATGGCCAAGGTCGAGCGCATCTGGTTCCGCAAGCGCGTCGCCCAGCAGGACGTCGAGCACCTGCACGACTTCGACGCGCGCAACGACACCGACTTCAACGTCATCGACGCCTCCGACGCCGAGCGCGCGTACGACGAGCTGGTCCAGGAGCAGCGTGCCGCAGCCAGCTCGGTGGCCGATCTGCCCTTCGACCTGGAGATCGAGACCCACCACGGTGCGATGTCGCTGCGCATGGTCCACCTGCACATGATCCAGGAGTACGCCCGCCACAACGGTCACGCGGATCTGCTGCGCGAGGCGATAGACGGCACGACCGGACGGTGAGGCTGCCGCAGGAAGCGGCGGGACGACCGGCATCATGAGGGCATGAGGTTCACACGGCTCCTGCCGCTGGCTGCGGCCGCGTCCCTGCTCCTGCTGACCGCGTGCAGCTCCGATGAGTCACCCAGCGAGCCCACGGCCGCGCCCTCGTCCTCCACCGCGACGACTGCACAGCCTGAGCCCTCCCCCGAGCCCGAGGCCGAGGCAGCGCCTGCGCCGCGGCCGCAGCCGAGCGGACCCCCCGCCGAGACCCCGAAGCCGGGCGGACGGCTGCTGGTCTACGAGACCGACGACGTCAACGGCGTCAACATCGCCTCTGCCGCGGACACGGCCCGGCTGACCGGCGCGCCGGAGGACTTCAAGGCGTTCGTCCTGGCCGAGCTGGCTCGGGCCCAGAAGTCGCCCGAGCCGGGGTGCAGCGAGAAGCCGCAGGTCTACGTGTCCCGCGTCGACACCCGGGGCTGGGCCGCCGGCGGGCGCCTCGTCCCGCAGTGCGGCGGGACCGCGAGCCTGTGGGCCAAGCCCGGAGGCACGTGGAAGGAGGCCTGGAGCGGGCAGCAGCTCACGGACTGCGCGACTCTCGAGACGTACGACTTCCCGGCCGACGTGGTCGGTGGGACCTGCCTGGACGGTGAGGACGAACGTCCCTACACCCCCAAGTCGCAGTGAGATCTGGGCGCTGAATTCACAGCATTCACACATGCTGCCCTCATGTTGATCCGCTCCACCGCGCGCACAATGGGGGCATGGCCTCCTCCCTGACCCGCCCCGACGGCTCGCCCCTGCGCGTGCTCGTCGTCGACGACGAGGTCAACATCGCCGAGCTCCTGCAGATGGCGCTGAGGTACGAGGGCTGGGAGGTCCAGGTCGCCCACACGGGGCGCAAGGCGGTCGCGATGGCCAAGGACTTCGCACCGGACGCGATCGTGCTGGACATCATGCTCCCGGACTACGACGGGATGGAGGTGCTGCGCAAGGTACGGTCGTTCGCCCCCGACGTCCCTGTCCTGTTCCTCACCGCGCGTGACTCGGTGGAGGACCGGGTGGCCGGTCTCACGGCCGGCGGCGACGACTACGTCACCAAGCCGTTCAGCCTCGAGGAGGTCATCGCGCGCGTCCGGGGGCTGATGCGGCGCGCCGGTGCGACGGACTCCAGGCCCAATCACGTCATCACCGTGGGCGACCTGACCCTCGACGAGGACAGCCGCGACGTGTCGCGCGGGGGTGAGCCGATCGAGCTCACCGCGACCGAGTTCGAGCTGCTGAGATATCTCATGCGCAACCCGCGCCGCGTCCTGTCCAAGGCGCAGATCCTCGACCGGGTCTGGGACTACGACTTCGGCGGCCAGGCCAACATCGTGGAGCTCTACATCTCCTACCTGCGCAAGAAGATCGACGCCGGGCGGAAGCCGATGATCCACACCAAGCGGGGCGCCGGCTACGTCCTCAAACCGGCTGAGTAAGCGCATGCGCAGGTTGCTGCCGTCCTCCTTGACCGGACGGCTCATCGTCACCTCGGTGACACTCGTGGCCGTGGTGAGCGCGCTCGTGGCGCTGTCGGCCACGCTGGTCATGCGCTCGTACCTCACGGGCCGCCTCGACGATCAGCTCGAGCAGTCCAAGGAGCGCGCCGAAGGCGAGTTCCGGACCAACGGCCCGAGGTTCCGCCCGGCCGAGGACGACGCCCAGTTCTGCGGCGAGCCCCCTCCGCTCGCGCAGGGTCAGGGCGCCGGCAGCCTGACGGCCATCGTGACGTCCGACTGCTTCGCAGGCCTGGTGATCCCAAGCAGCGGTCGACCGCGAGCGCTGTCGCGCAGTGCGCTGGAGGCGCTCACGTCGGTCGAGGTCGGCGATGACCCGCGGACGATCCGGTTGCCCGCCCTGGGCTCGTACCGCGTCGTCGCAGCCGAGACCGACCAAGGCAGCACCGTCATCCAAGGGCTGCCGACCGAGGACGTCGACAGCACGATCTCGAGCCTGATCTGGTGGGAGACGCTGCTGGCCCTCGCCGGCACGGGCGTCGCCGCGATCGCCGGACGCATGCTCGTACGCCGTCAGCTGCAGCCCTTGCGAGAGGTCGCGGAGACCGCCCATCGGGTCACCGCGATGCCCCTCGCGACGGGGCAGGTCGGCGAGATCGTCCGCGTGCCCGACTCGCTGACCGACCCCACGACCGAGGTCGGCCAGGTCGGCGAGGCGCTCAACCAGATGTTGGGGCACGTCGAGGACGCCCTGGACGCCCGGCACGAGAGCGAGCAGCAGGCCCGCCAGTTCCTCGCGGACGCCTCGCACGAGCTGCGTACCCCGCTGTCGACCATCAAGGGGTATGCCGAGCTGAGCCGGCGTACCGAGCGCGCCGACCCCAAGGAGATCCTCGCCAAGGTCGAGTCGGAGGCCGGGCGCATGTCGACCCTCGTCGAGGACATGCTGCTGCTGGCCCGGCTCGACGCGGGGCGGGAGGTCGAGCGCCGACCGGTGGACCTGACCCGCCTGGTCGTCGAGGCGGTGAACGATGCGCGGGTCGTGGATCCCGAGCGGCAGTGGACGTTCGAGGTCCCGGACGAGCCCGTCACGGTCGAGGGTGACGAGCAGCGACTGCACCAGGCGGTGACCAACCTGTTGACCAACGCCAGCCGTCACACGCCGCCCCGGACCCGGGTCGACGTCCGCATCGTCGCCGGCGCCCCGGTCAGGGTGGAGGTGCACGACGACGGCCCCGGCATCGAGGCCGACCTGCTGCCCACGGTCTTCGAGCGGTTCACCCGGGGCGACTCCTCGCGCACCCGGGCGTCCGGCGGGGCCGGCCTGGGGATGTCGTTGGTCAAGGCGATCATGCACGCGCACGGCGGTGACGCATCGGTCACCAGCGTCCCCGGCGACACCACGTTCACCCTGACGTTCCCCACCTGACCCCGCTCCGGGCCCGCTGCCCGGGTGGTCGGTTTCCCACGGTCCCGTGGGGTTTTGTCACTCCCCTCGCGTCTCAACACGAGGGGAGTGACGAATTCCCACGGTCCCGTGGGAAACCGACCACCGGGTCACAGGGCGGGCACAGATGAGGCACACGGGGGTGCCAGCGGTGGGGACGAATCTGGGGGCATGACCCAGACGATTGCCTCCCCTGCGGCTGCCGCTCCGCAACGCCCAGCGGCCTCCTCGCCCGCCCGCAGACTCTGGCGGGGACGTCCAGACGACTCACCCATGGTCCGACCCGCGCTGATCGGACTGCTCCTCGCGACGGCGGTGCTCTACCTGTGGGGCCTCGGGGCCTCCGGGTGGGCCAACTCGTTCTACTCCGCCGCGGTCCAGGCCGGCTCCGAGTCGTGGAAGGCCTTCTTCTTCGGCTCGTCCGACGCCGCGAACGCCATCACGGTCGACAAGACCCCTCTGTCCCTGTGGCCGATGGTGGTGTCGGTCAAGATCTTCGGACTCTCCTCCTGGAGCATCCTCGTGCCGCAGGCACTGATGGGCGTCGGCTCCGTCGCCCTGCTGTACGCGACGGTCCGCCGCACGACCCGCAGCCCTTGGGCCGGTCTCCTGGCCGGGGCGATCCTCGCAGTCACGCCGGTCGCCACGCTGATGTTCCGCTTCAACAACCCCGACGCCCTGCTCACGCTCCTCCTGATCGGCTCGGTCTACGCCACGATCCGCGCGATCGAGTCCCCCGGACGTGCGGTGCGCTGGCTCGTGCTCGGCGGAGCGCTGGTCGGCCTCGCGTTCCTGGCCAAGATGCTGCAGGCGTTCTTGGTGCTGCCGCCGCTCGCACTGGGCTACCTCCTCGCGGCACGACCCCCGATCGGCACCCGCGTCAAGCACCTCCTCATCGCCTTCGCCGCCATGATCGTCGCCGGCGGCTGGTGGATCGCGATCGTCGAGCTGTGGCCCGCGTCCAGCCGTCCGTACATCGGGGGCTCGCAGCACAACTCGATCCTCGAGCTGACCCTCGGCTACAACGGCCTGGGTCGTCTCAACGGGGACGAGGCAGGATCCGTCGGCGGTCAGGGCGGCTGGGGCGAGACCGGTCTGCTCCGGCTGTTCAACGCCGAGATCGGGGGACAGATCGCCTGGCTGCTCCCCGCCGCGATCGCGCTGCTGGCGCTCGGCCTGTGGTTCCGCCGCGGCGCCGGTCGCAGCGATCTTCAGCGCGCCGGGCTCATCGTCTGGGGCGGCTGGCTGCTCGTCACCGGGCTGACCTTCAGCCTCATGGCCGGCATCTTCCACGCGTACTACACCGTCGCGCTCGCACCGGCCATCGCCGCGATCGTCGCGAGCGGTGCCAGCATCCTGTGGGAGCGGCGCGAGGACGCCGTCGCGACCTTCGGCGCGGCCTTCGTGGTCGCCGTGACCGCGGCCGTCGGCTTCGTCCTGCTCGACCGGGCGTCAGGGTTCGTGCCCTGGCTCAAGTACGTCGTCGTGATCGTCGGGTTCGCCACGGCGTTCCTGCTGGTCCTGCACCCATGGCTGACGCGTCGCACCGCTCTCACGGTGGTGACCGCCGCCGTGATGACCATGCTCGCCGGCCCGACGGCGTACGCGCTGGAGACCGCCGCGACCCCGCACACCGGATCGATTCCGAGCGCCGGTCCCAGCACCGGCGGACCCGGCGGCCCGGGCGGGCCCGGCGGTCCGCCCGGCGGAGGGAACACCGGCGGCCTGCTGTCCGGCTCGGAGTCGACCGAGGAGATCGACGCTCTGCTCAGCACGGACGCGGACGCCTTCACCTGGGCGGCAGCCGCGATCGGCTCCAACACCGCATCGGGCTACCAGCTCGCGACCGGCCTCCCGGTCATGGCCATCGGCGGGTTCAACGGATCGGACCCCAGCCCCACGCTGGAGCAGTTCAAGCAGCTCGTCGCCGACGGCGAGATCCACTACTTCATCGCCAGCGACGGCGGTCCCGGCGGCATGGCCCCCGGCGGCGGCACGAGCTCGCAGATCGCCTCGTGGGTGAGCGAGACGTTCGAGGCCCAGACCGTCGACGGCGTCACGATCTACGACCTGTCAGGAGGTGTCCGATGACCACGACCACCCTCGCCGCCCAGACGCAGGACCTGCCCCGGCTGGCGCCCGCTCTCGACGTCGTCATCCCGGTCTACAACGAGGAGAACGCGATCGTGGGCTCGGTCGAGACCGTCCGCGCCCACCTGGCGACCCTGCCGTTCACGCATCGCGTGACGATCGCCGACAACGCGAGCACCGACAAGACGCCCGTGCTCGCCCAGCAGCTCGCGGACACGTACGACGACGTGCGGCTCGTGAGCCTCGGCCAGAAGGGCCGTGGTCGCGCGCTCAAGCGGGCGTGGATGCAGTCCGACGCCGAGGTGCTGGTCTACATGGACGTCGACCTGTCCACGGACCTCAACGCACTCCTCCCGCTGGTCGCTCCCCTGCTGACGGGGCACTCCGACCTCGCGATCGGCTCCCGGCTGGCACGTACGGCCCGCACGACGCGCGGCCCGAAGCGCGAGGTCATCTCGCGGGGCTACAACGTGCTCCTGCGAGGCACCCTCCGCGCGAAGTTCTCCGACGCCCAGTGCGGCTTCAAGGCGATCCGCCGCGACGTGGCCCACGAGCTGCTGCCGCTGATCGAGGACGACGAGTGGTTCTTCGACACCGAGCTGCTGATCGTCGCCGAGCGCGCCGGCCTGCGGATCCACGAGGTGCCGGTGGACTGGGTCGACGATCCCGACAGTCGCGTCGACATCGTGCGTACGGCGCTGGCCGACCTGCGCGGCATGGGTCGCGTCGGCTGGTCGCTCCTGCGCGGTCGGATCCCGCTCGCAGAGGTCGCCCGGCGCCTCGGGCGGGCCACCGCGAGCAGCGCCGGTGGGCGGCTGAGCTCCCAGATGGTCATCTTCGCGCTCATCGGCATGCTGTCGACCCTCGCGTACGGCGTCCTGTACGTCGCGCTGCGTGGCGAGCTCGGCGCCCAGCAGGCCAACGTCCTCGCGCTGGGCCTCACCGCGGTGGCCAACACCGCGGCCAACCGGCGGTTCACGTTCGGGCTCCGCGGACCCTCGGGGGCGGTGAAGCACCAGCTCCAGGGGCTGCTCGTGTTCGGCTGCGGCCTGGCCGTCACCAGCGCAACCCTGTGGGCGATGCGGGCAATGGGGACCGTCGAGCACCCGCTCGTCGAGGTCGTGGTGCTCACCGCGGCCAACCTGCTGGTCACCGTCATGAGGTTCGTCCTGATGCGGGTCTGGATCTTCCGGCGGCGCCCGGCCGAGACCGGAAGCACGGCCTGAGGGGGCCGGCGGGGTCACATCGGTTGTACGGACCTGCCGAATGGACCAAGATCGAGGGACGACGGCACGCTCTCCCACGCCGACCGAACGAAAGTGATTCACCATGGCTCAGAAACAGTCCATCCTCGGGCGCATCGGTCAGCTGACCCGCGCCAACATCAACTCGATCCTCGACAAGGCCGAGGATCCCGAGAAGATGCTCGACCAGATGGTCCGCGACTACACCAGCTCGATCGCCGAGGCCGAGAACGCGGTGGCCCAGACGATCGGCAACCTGCGACTGGCCGAGGCCGACCACGCCGAGGACGTCGCAGCGGTCAAGGAGTGGGGCGCGAAGGCCCTCGCCGCCTCGCAGAAGGCCGACTCCCTGCGCGCTGCCGGCCAGCCCGGCGAGGCCGACCGGTTCGACGCCCTGGCCAAGGTCGCGCTCAGCAAGCAGATCAGCTTCGAGCAGGAGGCCAAGGCGGCCGCTCCCCAGATCGCCGCTCAGAACGAGACGGTCGAGAAGCTCAAGACCGGCCTGATCGGCATGAAGGCCAAGCTCGGTGAGCTGCAGACCAAGCGTGACCAGCTCGTCGCCCGGGCCAAGACCGCCGAAGCGCAGTCCAAGGTGCAGGACGCGGTCAGGTCGATCGACATCCTCGACCCGACCAGCGAGCTCTCCCGGTTCGAGGAGAAGGTGCGTCGCAACGAGGCGCAGGTCGCCGGGCACGCCGAGCTCGCCTCGTCCAGCCTCGACTCGCAGTTCGAGGAGCTCGAGGCCGCCAGCGCGATGACCGAGGTCGAGGCTCGGCTCGCCGAGCTCAAGGGCATCGGCTCGGGCCAGCCATCGGCCGTCGAGTCCGGCGAATGACACCCACCCGCCACGAGCAGAGGACGGCCGCATGAAGTTCTCCGAGAAGTTCTCCTACAAGGGCGCCGACGTCGAGGCGGTCTACGGGCTGCTCGTCGACCAGGCGTTCCGCACCGACTCGTGCGCCAACCAGGGGGCGAGCGACTACGAGGTCACGGTCGAGCCCCAGGGCGACGGCGCCACCGTCACGATCGCGCGTACGCAGCCGGCCGACCTGCCCGACTTCGTCAAGAAGCTCACCGGCAGCACCGTCAAGGTCAGGCAGACCGAGGTCTGGAGCGGGCCGGACGCTTCCGGCAACCGGACCGCGGACGTCAAGGTCAGCATCGTCGGTCAGCCGGCCGAGATGATCGGCACTGCCAAGCTGTATGCCAAGGATGACGGCTCCGAGTTCACCGTCGACGGCGACGTCAAGGTCTCGATCCCGTTCATCGGCAAGAAGATCGAGCCCGAGGTGGCCAAGGCCATCCGCACCTCGCTGCGCGAAGAGGTCGAGTACGGGATGTCCAAGCTCTAGAGCTCTAGAGCTGGTCGCCCACCTACGACGCCGTGCGCCGCACCTCGCGGAGCACGGCGTCGATCTCTTGCGGGGCGTACCACGCGAGATCGCCGCTGCCGTCGACGTCGAGGTGGTACGACGCCACGTCGATCGGGCGCACCGGTCCGTCGGGGTCGTCCAGCTCGACCGCGGCCGCCGCAGCACCGTGCTCGGCCGCCTCCTCCAGCGCGGCCAGCTCGTCCTCCTCGTCGAGCGACGCGGCCAGGAACGCCTCGGCGGGCGTGACGGTCTCGCCCGCCTCGAGGCCCGCGAGGTCGTCGGCCGTCAGGCTCACGTAGACCCTCATCGGCCGGCCGGACGCTGGCGCCCGCGCGGCGCACGTGTGCGCCGCCCCTCGACGGTCTCGACGAGCTCGGCGAGCGCCTCCTCGATGCACTGCGCCAGGACGTCGACGTCGGGCACGGCATCGCGGTCGGCGACGATGCCGAAGAAGACCTTGTGGTGGTAGGAGGTCACCCCGATCGACACGGCCCGCCGCCCGCTGAGCGGGATGCACGGATAGACCTCCGCCAGGGCCTCACCGGCCAGGTAGAGCGGATCTTGCGGCCCGGGGACGTTGGTGATGACGATCTGGTGGCCCCGGCCCGTCTCGGAGTCCGCGACGCGGGCGCCCACGGCGTGGAACGTGGAGGTCGCGAAGCCGGGCAGGGCCGCGAGCTTGCTGGCCGCGACGGCCGAGCCGGTCTCGCGGTGGTCCTTCAGCGCATAGGACACCTGGTGCAGCCGGACGACCGGGTTGGACTCCCCCACCGGCAGGGACAGCAGGTGCCCGCGTACCTTCGACCCGAGCGACGTCGGCAGACCGTCCTCGGCCACGACCGACATCGGCACCATGGCCCGCAGGCTGGTCTTGGCGGTGACCGGCTCCGCCCTGGTCAGCATCCACCCGCGGATGCCGCCGGTGATCGCGGCGAGGATCACGTCGTTGACCGTGCCGCCGTGCTCGTGACGGACGCGTCGGAAGTCCTCGAGGTCGGCGGCGAGCGTCGCGAAGCGGCGGTGCCGGCTCAGGTCGGTCGACAGGGCGCCCTGGGGCGTCTGCCCCTCGCCCCCGATGAGGGGCAGCTTGCGGGCGAGGCGACCGAGATTGTGCTCGGTGATGCGCAGGGCCTCTCCGGGGCGGCGGAAGTTGCGGCTGAGGGTCTCGGCCACGAGGCCCGTCGCGCGCGGCTCGGTCCGGGCGTTCCACTCCTCGTGCGGGATGTCCCTCTCGTGCGCTGCCTCCTCCAGCAGCACCTGGGCCAGATCGACGGTCTCGGAGCCGTCGACGAGTGCCTGGTGCGCCTTGAACAACAGGGCGACCTGGCCGCCCGTCAGGCCCTCGATGAGGTAGAGCTCCCACAACGGCCGGTCGAGGTCGAGGCGCCGGGCGATCAGGCGTCCGACCAGCTCGTGCAGCGCCTCGACCGTCCCGGGCCGCGGGAGGGCCGAGCGGCGTACGTGCAAGGAGATGTCGAACTGCTCGTCGTCCACCCACAGCGGGGTGCCGAGGGCACCCGGCACCGATCGGGGCACCTGGCGGTAGCGGGGCACCAGGTCGATGCGCTCGTTGATGACCTGGATCAGCCGGTCGTAGTCGAGCGGGTTGTCCACGGCCTCGAGGATCGCCAAGGAGGCGACCTGCCGCGGGACCGTCGGACTGTCCTGCTGCAGGAACATCGCATCCAGCGGGCTCAACCGTTGCATGACCCTCCTCGTGACGTCGTCCTGAGAAGTTACCACCGGGTCACGACCCGGACGCTGCGAGCGACGCCGTGGACGCGATGCGGTCGAGCACGAGCCCCGCCAGCACCTCCACCCGCGCCACGAACGGCGAGGACGGGGACGCCTCCCGGGGCGCCTGCCCGCTCACCGCCGCGAGGTCCAGACCCGACTGGTCGAGCGGCAGGTACGCTGCCGGCTCCAGGCCCGTGAGGCGCGAGACCGTCGCGCGGATGTCCCGTTCGCCCCACCCCAGCGTGGTGCGCACCAGGTTGATGACGAGCACCGTGTCGAGCCCGGGCGCGATCTCGGACAGGTCGTGCAGCCCACGCACCAGGCGGGCCAGTCCGACCGGCTCGGGCCGTCCCACCGCGACCGCGAGATCGGCTTGACCGAGGACCTGCAGGGTCGTCTGGTTGCGCCCGCCACCCCCGGGACCCGTGCCCGGCTCGAGCGAGAACCCGCAGTCGACCACCACGAGCTGCGAGCCCGACCGCAGCTGGGCCAGCACCACGTCCAGGGCGCCCGCACGCACCTGGGCCCACATCTCGGCGCGTGGCAGTCCTGTCAGCAGGCGGAGCCCGGGATCGACCTCGACGAGGTGGTCGACGACCTCGTGCCCACGTCCCTGGTTGGCCGCCCGACACGCGGCGACGAGACCGGACACGTCGTCGAGCACGCTCAACATCTGGCTCTGCGCGCCGCCGTGGGTGTCCGCGTCGACCAGGACGGTGTCGACGCCGCGTGCAGCCGTCGCGGACGCCAGCCCCAGCGCCACGGTGCTGCGTCCGGGAGCACCTGCGGGGCCCCAGACGGCGATCACGGGTGCGGTACGCCCGGGAGGCGACGCGGGGAGCACAGGCTCGTCCCGGGCGACCTCGTCGAGCGCTCCCAGGCGCAGCCGGCGGGTGATGCCGAGCGCCTCGCAGCGCCCCGAGTCCGCGCCCACCGCTGCGACTCGCACACCGGCCCGCTCGAGACGGTGGACCGCGTCGACGTCGAGCCCCGGCAGCTCGGCCGAGACGAGCGCTGCCGCGGCGCGTCCGGTCTGCGCCACGGCGAGCAGGTCCGCGACGTCCACACAGCGGCGGGCCAGTCGCAACGTCGACGAGCCCTCCACCTCACGGATCGCAGCGGACTCCCAGGCCGCGTCGCCGGCCGCGATCACGACGTCCACGTCACGACACCCGGACGAGGGTCACGTGGCCGGCCGCCACGGTGCTGATCACGCTCTCCTGCATCCGCTCGCGGGCGACGTCGACGAGCACGGTCTGGGCGAGGGAGCCGCTGGCCGCCGCGGCCTCACCACCCGTCTGCAGGACGCGTACCGACTCGAGCACCCGGACGGCCTTGCGCCCCGGCTCGTCGCCCGGTCCGGGCCCCACCCAGACGTCGACGAGATCACCGCGGGCGAGATCGGCCGGAGCCGCCCCGTCGTTCACGCTGAGAGGAAGCTGGCTGCGCGACTGGGTCGAGCGGGCGACCAGCGACGCCTTGCCGACCAACGATCCCGACCGCATCTCGTGAGCCCACACCAGCTGGTCGAGGGGGGCGGCGAACTTCTCGTCCGTCCGCAGGTAGTTGCCCGCCGCCCCTCCCGAGAGCCGCACCCGCGTGGGCTCGAGATCGTCGTCGAGGACCGGGTCACCGGGGCGGACGTCCTGCCGCACGGCCCAGTACTCCACGGTGTCGTCGCTGGCTGCGGCGAGCCGCGCGCCCAGCACGGTCGCCCCCAGCACCAGGAGCACGCCGATCACGAGGCGTGGATCCCGCCACGGTCGGATGCGCAGTCGCGTCGTCGTCCTGCCTGATCCCCCAGGCCCCCGCCAGCTCGTCATGGACTAGGTCTACCGACCCCGGGCCGGTCCGTAAAGCCCCTCTCCCCCTTGTCCACAGCGCTGGACGGACCGGAATCCTGGGTGACACCAGTCCGTGGGAAACTGAGGCATGTCCCCTTCCAGCCCGCGTTTCCTCACGCTGGCTGACGTCGCGGAGATCCTCAACGTCACGGTGCGACAGGTCTACGCGCTGGTGCGCTCGGGCGATCTGCGCGGCATCCAGATCGGTGGACGCGGGCAGTGGCGCATCGAGAACGACCAGCTCGAGGACTACATCTCGCGGCAGTACGCGCGCGCGGAGGCAGCCGACCTGGACGAGGTCGACGACGACATCAGGACCGACCGCTGACGAGCGCCAACGCGCTCCACAGCACGACCTGATCGCGGCCTGACCCGCTCCGCAGCCGGACGAAGTCGCGCCCGACCACGTCGACCACGCCCTCGCGGCTCGTGCCGTCGAGCAGACGGATCATCACGGTGTCTCCTGCGTCGCGCAGCGCCCGGAACACCTGACCCCACCCGAGGCGGGCGCTCACCAGCGTCCCCTCGTCCGCCCTCCGCTGGGCCTCGAGGATCGTGGCCACGGCTGCCACGGCGACGACCTGATCGGTCGTGTCGCCGCGGACCCGGATGAGGGAGCCGTTGACGAGCACGGCCTCGCCCTCGACCCGGCCCGCACCGCGGACCTCGATCACGACGTGGCCGCCCAGGAGATCGCGCCACGACGTCTCGGCCCACTCACCGTCGCTGAGATCGTCGACCAGGGCGTCGCGCTCCTCGAGCTCGAGGTCGGCGGCCTGCCCCTCGAGATCCGCGAACAGTCGGTCCCAGCGCACACCGGCACGCTAACCGATCCGCGGTTGCGCCGACAGTGTCCCCAGCCAGGTCCCGGGACCGTTGACAACCCGATACAAACGGTCTTGTGTGAGGTCAAACGTCATCAAACGTTACCAAAGGGGTCGACATGCGACTGTCGGGGTGGGGCTGGGCCATGACCGCGCTCGCCGCCGGCAGCGTGTACGTCCTGGCCCCCGAGGCGGCGAGCAGCGCTGACGCGCTCGCGGGCCCCTCCTTCGCCGCGGCCCTCCTGGCACTCGGCTCCCTCGTGCAGCTGGCCCTGTCCGGCTGGGTCCTCGGCGCGGTGCTGCTGACGCTCGCGGCACGCTCCTCCCGTCTCGCCTGCGCCGTCATGCCGGCTGCGATGCGGCGCGCCCTGTTCGTCGGTGCCGTCGGTGCGATGACGCTGGCACCTGCGCATGCCGAGGAGATCGCCGCGCCGGGCAGCCGGGCTCCCCACTCCGTCAACGGCCTGCGCCTGCCCGACCGACCGACCGCGGCCGCACCGTCCGACGTGACCTCCCGGGCACGCGCGACGCCGCGCCCCGTGATCGTCCGCCCCGGCGACACCCTCTGGGCGATCGCGTCCCGGTCCCTGCCTCCGGACGCCTCACCGGCCGTCGTCGCGCACGCCGTGGAGCGCTGGCACGCGGCCAACCGCACCGCCATCGGGAGCGATCCCGACCTCATCTTCCCCGGGCAACACCTCACCCCACCCACCGGGAAGGACCACCCATGAAGACCGCCACCGCCCTGCTCGCCCCCTCCGCGGGCCATCCCTCGTTCACCACGCCCGTGGTGCCCGCGTCCGGCCAGATCCCGCTGCCGTTCCCGGGCATGACGCCCGTGCTGCCGGTGCCGGTCGAGCGCGGGGACGCTCGACCGATCCGGGAGCGTTCGGCGCGGTTCATGCAGGCACTGGTCGAGGTGCTCTCGGGCGAGCGGCCCGTCCGCCAGATGGCCGCGTGGATGGCGCCGGACGTCTACGACCAGCTCACGTCACGCCTCGCGGTGCACGCACGGGTCCCGTTGCGGTCCCGCTCGGGCAGCGGAGCGCGCATCGTCTCCGTCCACGTCGCGATGGTGCACGACGAGGCCGCGGAGGTCGCGGGTCGGATGGTCCACCGCGGACGGTCGCGCGCGATCGCCGTACGCCTGGAGCTCCAGACCACCCACCGGGGCGACCGGGTCTGGCGCTGCACCGCCCTCACCTGGGCCTAGTCCCCCACCAGTGCTGGTGGGGGGCCAGGCGGTGGGTCAGCGGTTGTTCTTGCGCGACTTGCGCTGCTGCTTGGCCTTCTGGCGCGCGCGGTTCTTGGCGTTGGCCGCGCGACGAACCTCGGTCTCGGCCGAGTCCTCCTCGGGCGCCGCCTCCGCGCGCACCTCGACCTCGCCGTCCTCCGACGGTGCCGAGTACGCGAGGGCCTGCGGCGCCGACTTCACGCCCAGCCCCTTGGCGCTCAGCTGCAGCGCCTCGTCCGCGGACTCGTCGGCCGGCTCCTCGACCTGCACGTCGAGGTTGAACAAGAAGCCGACCGACTCCTCGGCGATGCCCTCCATCATGGCGTTGAACAGCTCATAGCCCTCGCGCTGGTACTCGACCAGCGGATCGCGCTGCGAGTACGCCCGCAGGCCGATGCCCTCGCGGAGGTAGTCCATCTCGTAGAGGTGCTCACGCCACTTGCGGTCCAGCACGCTCAGCACGACGCGGCGCTCGAGCTCGCGCATGACCTCGGATCCGAGCTCCTCCTCGCGGGCGGCGTACGCCCGCAGGGCGTCCTCGGTCAGCAGCTCCTGGAGCAGCTCGCGGCTGAGCCCGTCGCGTCCACCGACCTCTTCCTCGACGCCCTCGATCGTGAGGCCGACCGGGTAGAGCAGGCGGAGCGCGGTCCACAGCTGATCGAGGTCCCACTCCTCGGGGAAGCCCTCGGTCGCGCCGGTGACGTACGCCTTGACGACGTCCTCGATCGTCGAGGTGACCCAGCCCTGCATGTCCTGGCCCTCGAGGACCTGGCGACGCTCGGCGTAGATGACCGAACGCTGCGCGCTCATGACGTCGTCGTACTTGAGGATGTTCTTGCGGGTGTCGAAGTTCTGCGCCTCGACCTGCGACTGCGCGGACGCGATCGCTCCCGTGACGCGCTTGTTCTCGATCGGCACGTCGTCGGGGATCTTCATGGTCTGCAGGACCCAGTTGACCCAGTCGGCCTTGAACAGCCGCATGAGGTCGTCCTCGAGCGACAGGTAGAACCGGGTCTCGCCCGGGTCACCCTGACGGCCCGAACGACCACGCAGCTGGTTGTCGATGCGGCGCGACTCGTGCCGCTCGGTGCCGATGACGGCCAGTCCGCCGGCCGCGGTGACCTCGTCGTGCTCGTCGGCGACCTGCTGCTCCATCTGCTTGAGCGTCGCGGGCCATGCCGCCTCGTACGCCTCGGAGTCCTCGAGCGGGTCGAGACCCTGCTTGCGCAGCGCCTGGTCGGCCAGGAACTCGACGCTGCCACCGAGCATGATGTCGGTGCCACGTCCGGCCATGTTGGTCGCGACCGTGACGGCGCCCTTGTGACCGGCCATCGCGACGATCGCGGCCTCCCGGTCGTGCTGCTTGGCGTTGAGCACCTCGTGCGGGATGCCGCGCTTGCGCAGCTGCTTGGAGAGCCGCTCGCTCTTCTCGACGCTGGTCGTGCCGACCAGGATCGGCTGACCGTTGGCGTGGCGCTCGACGATGTCCTCGACCACCGCATCGAACTTGGCCTGCTCGGTGCGGTACACCAGATCGGGCTGGTCGACGCGGGCGACCGGACGGTTGGTCGGGATCGGGACGACGCCGAGCTTGTAGATCTTGTCGAACTCCGACGCCTCGGTCATGGCCGTACCGGTCATGCCGCCGAGCTTGTCGTAGAGGCGGAAGTAGTTCTGCAGCGTGATCGTGGCGAGGGTCTGGTACTCCTCGCGGATGCGCACGCCTTCCTTGGCCTCGATCGCCTGGTGCAGGCCCTCGTTGTAGCGACGACCGTCCAGGATGCGGCCGGTGTGCTCGTCGACGATCAGGACCTCGCCGTCGATGACGACGTAGTCCTTGTCGTTCTTGAACAGCTCCTTGGCCTTGATCGCGTTGTTGAGGAAGCTGATGAGCGGGGTGTTCACCGCGTCGTAGAGGTTGTCGATGCCCAGCTGGTCCTCGACCCGGTCGATGCCGGCCTCGGTCACCGAGATCGTGCGCTTCTTCTCGTCGACCTCGTAGTGCTCGTCGGGCCTCATCGCGCCGACGATCTTGGCGAACTCGCCGTACCACTTGACCTCGTCCTCGGTGGGGCCCGAGATGATCAGCGGGGTGCGGGCCTCGTCGATGAGGATCGAGTCGACCTCGTCGACCACGGCGAAGTTGTGCCCGCGCTGCACGCAGTCGGCGATGTCGTCGGCCATGTTGTCGCGCAGGTAGTCGAAGCCGAACTCGTTGTTGGTGCCGTACGTGATGTCGGCGGCGTACGACTCGCGTCGCTCGGCGGGCGTCATGTTGGGCAGGATCTGCCCGACCGACAGGCCGAGGAAGTGGTGCACGCGGCCCATCCACTCCGCGTGGTACTTCGCAAGGTAGTCGTTGACCGTGACGATGTGGACGCCCTTGCCGCTGAGCGCGTTGAGGTACGCCGGGAGGGTCGACACCAGCGTCTTGCCCTCACCGGTCTTCATCTCGGCGATGTTGCCCAGGTGCAGCGCGGCGCCACCCATGATCTGCACGTCGAAGTGCCGCTGGCCGAGCACGCGGGACGCCGCCTCGCGGACTGTCGCGAATGCCTCGGGCATGAGGTCGTCGAGCGACTCACCGTCGGCCAGGCGGCCACGGAACTCGTCGGTCATGCCGCGCAGCTCCTCATCGCTCATCCCGCGGAACTCGTCCTCGAGGGCGTTGACCTGCTTGGCGACGGCCTCGAGCTGCTTGAGGACCTTGCCTTCGCCCATGCGAAGAATCTTGTCGATGACCTTGGGCACGAAAATGCACTCCTGAAGCGGCGGGTACTCGAGATGAGGTATGAGCCTTCTCAGTCTAGTCGAGAGACAAGGGCGGACGTGAGTTCCCCGGCCAGATCGCCCTTGACCGGAGGCGCGATGGTGTCGAGCCCGAGCCACCGGGCCATGAGACGCAGCTCGTCGGCGAGCTCTGTGGCGGTGTGGGACGGCGCGTGCGACTCGGCCCACGCCCCATGGACGAGCAGCGTCGAGGACTGCCGATCTGCCTTGAGGTCCACGCGCGCGACCAGCCTGTCGCCCAGCAGGAACGGCAGGACGTAGTAGCCGTGCACACGCTTGTCGGCCGGGACGTAGATCTCGATGCGGTAGCGGAAGTCGAAGAGCTGCTCGGTGCGCGTCCGCTCGAACACCAAGGGGTCGAACGGGCTGAGCAGCGCCCGCGCGGAGACCTTGCGGGGCATGACGGCGTCGCGGTGCAGGTACGCAGGCCGGCGCCATCCGGCGATCGTGGCCGGCACCAGCTCGCCGCTCGCGACCAGGTCGTCGATCGCCGCCTTGGTCGGCGCGGGCTCCATGCGGAAGTAGTCGCGCAGGCACTGCGCGGTGCCCACGCCGAGCGCGCGGGCCGCGTGCCCCACCAGCACCCGGTGCGCCTCGGGCGCGTCCAGGGCCGGCGCCTCGAGCTGTGCGCGCGGGATGACCCGTTCGGGCAGGTCGTACACCCTCTCGAACGCGGCGTTGCGACGAGCTGCCGTCACTCGACCCTTGTAGAACAGGTACTCCAGCGCGGCCTTGACCTCCGACCAGTTCCAGCCCCAGCTGTCGCGCTCGCGCGGGACGTCATGCTCGATCTCGCGTGCGGTGAGTGGGCCGTTCGCTCGCACCTCGTCGAGCACCCACTCCACGAACTCAGGCTTGTCGCGCGCGATGCGGATCATCCCGCCCCACATGCGGGCGCCGGACTCCATGCGGAACTGGAACGCCTGCCACAGGTCGACGTCGACGAGGGCCGCCTCGTGGGCCCAGTACTCGAACAGGCGCCGGGGTGCCCGCCCCGACGCTCGGTGCAGGAGGTCCACGTCGTACGCGCCGAGGCGCGAGAACAACGGCATGTAGTGCGCGCGCTGGAGCACGTTGACCGAGTCGATCTGGAAGAAGCCGAGCCGCTGGATCACCCGCGCCACGTGGCGCGCCGAGACCTCACCGTCCCGGCCAGGCCGAGGGCGGGTGAACCCCTGCGCGGCCAGCGCGATGCGCCGCGCCTGCAGGACAGTGAGGGTCTGGGTCACGGAACGTCGTCGACGAGCTTGCTGCGCACGGCGTACATGGCCGCCTCCATGCGCGACTTCATCTGCAGCTTCTCCAAGATGTTGCGGATGTGGTTCTTGACCGTGTTCTCGCTGATGAACAGCTCTTCGGCGATCTCCCGGTTGCTGAGCCCCCGGGCCACGTGCCGCAGTACGCCGAGCTCGCGGGGCGTCAGATTCGTCGCGGGTGCCGGGCTCCTGGACATCTGCACGAACTCGTCGAGCAGCTTGGTGGCCATGCTCGGACTGATCAGCGACTGACCGGAGGCGACGAGCCGCACGGCCTCGGCCACCTGCTCGTACGTCGAACCGTCCTTGAGCAGGTAGCCCGAGGCACCGCTGCGGATGGACTCGTAGAGATCGGACTCGTCGTCACTGGCCGTCAGCATGATGATGCCGGTGGTCGGCGAGATCTCCTTGATCGCGGCGCAGACCTCGACACCACTGCGACCGGGCATGCGGACGTCGAGCAGGACGATGTCGTACGGGTTCTCGCGCACGAGCTCGAGAGCCTTGTCGCCGTCGTCCACCTCTTCGAGCTCGAGGCTGTCGTCAGCGCCGAGCACCATCTTGACTCCGCGTCGGAAGAGCTCCTGATCGTCGACCAGGAGCACGCGGATGCTGTCGCCCCGAGAAGTCACGCGACCGATCATGCCACGGACAGGGTGTCGGTGGGTGACAGGCTCACTCAGTGACGTCGAGGTGAATGACGCCGTAGTCGTAGCCCTTGCGCAGGTAGACGACGCTGGGACGCATCGAGTCCTTCTCCATGAACAGGTAGAAGTCGTGCCCGACGAGCTCCATCTCGTACATCGCCTGCTCGAGCGTCATGGGCGATCCCTGGTGGGTCTTCTCGCGGACCACGAGCGGGCTGTCGCCCTCGACGTGGATCGGGCCAGCCTGGTTCGTGTCGTCCTCGGGCTCGTCGCGCAGCAGGTCCTCGTCGAGCGGCAGGCCCGCAGTGGCCTCCGCCACCGAGACTGGGCGCTTCTCGCCGTGATGGATGCGCTTGCGGTCGACCACGCGGCGCAGACGCGACTCGAGCTTGTCGACGGCGGCGTCGAGCGCCGAGTGCTGATCGGTGGAGGTGGCCTCGGCCCGGACCGCGGGTCCGCGCGAGCGCAGCGTCATCTCGACCTTGGCGGCGGAGTCGTGCTGGCGGGGGTTCTTCTCGTGCGTGACCTCGACCTCGACGCGGAGGATCTTTTGACGAGAGTCGAACTTCTCGATGCGGGAGAGCTTCTCGGCTACGTGCTCGCGAAAGCTCTCGGAGATCTCGCTGTTGCGACCGTTGACGACAATTTCCATGGGAGCTCCCTTGTCTCGGATCACGCTCATGAGGCAGCGCGACGACTCATGCCATATCTGTGACGGTAGACCGCCCGGGGGCGTTGTGCCAGTTCGCTGTCCATCAACGGCGCCTCCTCCCTGGAACCCGAGGGGTGGCCGCCACGAACGACGCGCCGAGGGGTCGCCGACGGGCGTCGGTGAGCACGCGGACCGCCTCGGTGAGCGTCGCACCGGTCGTCAGGATGTCGTCGACGACCACCACGTCGCGACCTTCCGGGAGACCGTCGCGCGACATCCGGAAGGCGCCCGTGAGGTTGACCTGCCGCTCGGCGGCATCCAGCCCTGCCTGGTCGCGCGTCGATCGGGCGTACGTCAGCGCGGGCGCGACGGACACGTCGGCGCCGATCCGTCCGAGGCGGCTCGCCGCCGCCTGGGCGAGGTCGCCGACCACGTCGGCCCCCCGCCTGCGACGGCTCCGTCTCGACGTGGGGACCGGCACCAGCACGAGCGGTCGCCCCGCGCCGAGGTGCGGCACCACGGCGCTGGCGAGGTGCAGATCCAGGACTCCGGTGAGCCGTGTCGCGCCCTCCTCCTTCCAGGCCACGAGCACCCGCCGCAGCACGTCGGCGTTGACGCCCGCCGCGACGGGGACCACTGCCGTGGGCCTGCGCAGTCCCGGCGGCGCGGGGTCGGGCCAGACCGTCCGCGGGTCGGGGCACATCGCCAGGCCGCACGCCCGGCACAGCAGGAGCGCGGCCCGGCCGCAGCCCGCGCAGCGCGCACCCAGCACCAGGTCGGCGACCGGGACCACGATGTCGTGCACACGCCCAGCGTGCGCCTCGAGGCGGCGCGCCGACAGGGGGCGGGGCGGGCCCTGTGGACGTCAGCGGCCGAAGGTCAGGCCTGTGACGCCTTGGGCCTTCATGGCACGCCAGGACCCGTCGGACGAGCGGTACCACAACCGTCCGCGGGTGTCCGTCACGTAGAGACGCGGGACATCGCCCGGTCCGATCGCCAGGGCGTTGACGCCGGTGGCGGGCAGCGTCCCGGCGCCGCGGTCCAGGGCCTCCGGGGTGTCGGCTCCGTCGATCCCCACCTCGTCGACCCCCACGCCGGTGGCGGTGTCCGCGAGGAACCCGATCGTCGTGGTGGACGCCCACGAGGCCGATCGGACGTTGCGTGCCGAGATCGCGAGCCGGCGAGCCGTCCCCAGCCCGAGCAGCCTGTCCTTGGCATCGCGCAGCACCATCCCGACCAGGACCCGGTCGCCGCGACCGGCCCGTGTCGTCACCGCGTAGCGCGTGCCGTCGGGCGACAGCGAGAAGGAGGTGGCGTCCAGCCCGCGCAGCGCCCGCGCGTCGATACGCCGCAGACGGTCGCCGTCGACGACCCGCACCCGTGGACCGGCCGCCGCGGCGTCGACCAGCCAGAGCAGGCCGTCGTCGTCCCACCGGGGGGCGAGGAAGCCGTTGCCGTCGATCTCCCGGGCGCCCGTGCCCTTGCGGTTGGTGACGCGGACCTGGTCCCGTCCCGCCAGGACTCCGGCCACGCCCGCGGCGGAGACGCCGATGAGCTCGGCCCCCAGCGCGTCGCGCCCCCACGCCCCGCTCAGTCGTGACACCGAGCCGTCGTCGATCTCGACGACCCGGTCACCGCTGAGCGCATAGCCGTGGCCCCGGGCGAGGCTCGGGCCGTAGCCGCCCCACGCGCTCATCGGCTGGACCTCTCGGCCCCCGGCCGTCAGGGGCGTTGAGCCGCCGATGATCTGCACGGCGGTCATGTCGGGAACCTGCCGGAGCGTCCAGACCACCTGGGCCGACAGGTGGTCACGCGCCGAGTCGCTCAGCTCGCCGAGGTCGTCGGTGAGCTCGACGTCCGCCACACCCTCGTCCGTCAACGGCACGGACGGTCGCAGGTCGGGCAGCGGCGGGAGGTACGTGCGCGTGGCCTGGGCGATCGCACGCCCGGGTCCGCGCGCCAGGCTGGTCATGAGATTGGTCGCGAGCTGATCACCCACGACGAGGTGCACGGGATCGGCCACGAGACGTCTGCCGGGGCGGTCGAAGAAGAACAGGTTGAAGGGCCGGAAGTAGTCGCTGAAGAACTTGCTGTTGACCAGCGCGCCGGGCTGTGGGTTCGAGATCCGCCACTGCCCGTCGACCTCCTCCAGGGTGTACGTCACGGAGCCGCGACCCGAGCGCGGCGTGTAGTGACCCTGACGGTCCAGCACCGCCTCGTCGGAGAAGGCGAGACGTACGTCCACGGCTCCCGTCGAGACACCGCGCGGATCCTCCAGGCCCATCGTGGTCGGCACCCGCCCGGACACCGCCGGCTTGGAGTAGACCTCGACGCGGGCCGCCGGATCCCACTTGCGGGCCGCGTCGGGTGTCAGGAACGCCGCCGCCGTCCGTGGCGACGCCGGGAAGGCCAGCATCGCGTCGAGGTAGCCGCGCACGATCTGCTCGGGTGGCGCGTCCTGGACCGGCTTGGCCGGCAGGTAGCGCACGGTGCTCTCGCCGAGCCCTGTGTCGTCCTCGACCCGGGTGACCGGCCCACCGTTCGGGATGCCCGCGCACGCCGACACCGCGAGCGCGAGGACCGTCAGGAGCGCGACCCACGGTGAACGCCGGCGGGTGATCACAGGTACACCGAGACGAGGGGCGGGTTCTTGGCGGAGCCGCCGGGCTTGGGGATCGTGAGGATGAACTCGCTCCCCTCGCCGGGCCTCCCCCATGCCTGCAGGGTCCCGCCGTGCAGCACGGCGTCCTCGCGCGAGATGGCCAGACCGAGGCCGGTGCCGCCCTGCGCGCGGGCGGGATCTGCTCGCCAGAAGCGGTCGAACACCCGCACGTTCTCGTCGCCGGACAGTCCGATCCCGAAGTCGCGCACCGCGATCGAGACCGCCTCGTCGTTCTGGGCGACCTCGACCTCGATGACGTCCGATCCGCTGTACTTGACGGCATTGGCCATCAGGTTGCGGATGATGCGGTCGATGCGGCGGATGTCGGCCTCGACGATCGCTGGCTGGTCGACGCCGATCAGGCGCACCTTGATGCCCGCCCGCGCCGCCAACGGGTCGTCGGCGGCCTGGCGCGCCACCTGCGTCAGGTCGATCGTGTCGAGCTCGAGCTGGGCCGCGCTGGCGTCGAACCGGCTGAGGTCGAGCAGGTCGGCGAGCAGCGACTCGAACCGGTCGAGCTCGCGCTTGAGCAGCTCGGCGGATCGCGCGGACTGCGGATCCATCTGATCGCGTGCGGAGTAGATGACCTCGCTGGCCATCTGCACGGTCGTCAGCGGCGTCCGCAGCTCGTGGGAGACGTCCGAGACGAACCGCTGCTGCACGCGGGACAGCTTCTCCAGGCGGCGGATCTGGCTCTGCAGGCTCGCGGCCATCTGGTTGAACGACGTGCTGAGCCGGGCGATGTCGTCCTCGCCGCTGACGTGCATGCGCTGCTCGAGGCTGCCGCTGGCGTAGCGCTCGGCGATCCGGCGGGCCATGCGCACCGGATCGAGCACCTGCCGCGACACGAGCCAGGCGACACCGCCGACCATCAGCACCATCGCGAGCCCGCCGAGCAGCAGCGCGCGCCGTACGAGGTCGAGAGTCTCCTGCTGGTCCTCCAGCGAGAACAGATAGAACAAGGCATAGGTGTCGTCGCTGCCGGGAGCCCGCAGCTGGCTGCCCACGACCACCGCCGGCTCGGCATCGGAGGAGCCCAGCAGGCTGAGGTCGGCGTAGCGCCAGTAGGTGCCCGGGCCCGACCGCACGGACTCCACGAGGTCCTCCGGCAACGAGCCGGGGGCGATCGCGGCGGACGACCGCACCGGCACCTGGCCGTCGGAGGTGGCGAGGGGGCCCTCCAGGACCAGCTCGTACGTCCGCGCGGCCCCGCGCGAGCGCGTCAGGGAGTCCACCATCTGGGTCAGCGTCTGCGCCTGCGTCGCGGGCTCGGTCTCGAGCGAGACGTCGAGCTGGGTCTGGGCGTACTCGAAGCCCGAGCGGGCCTCGGACACCGCGGCCGTGCGGCGATCCTCCGCGAGGCCGTTCGCGACATCACGCAGCAGCGCCCAGCCGGTCAGCCCCACGACGAGGGCGCTGAGCAGGATCGTGCTGGTGACGACCCGGGCCTGGATCGAGCGACGCCACATCCGCGCGAGGTTGACCCGCGCGAGGCTGCGCATCAGCTGCTCATCACGGGGTCGGGCTGATCGCCTGGTAGCCAACTCCGCGCACGGTGCGGATGACCTCGGGATTCTCGGCGTCGTCCTCGATCTTCGACCGCAGCCGGGTCATGTGGACGTTGACGAGCTTGGTGTCCCCCGGGTGGTGATAGCCCCAGACCTTCTGCAGCAGCGTCTCGCGCGTGAACACCTGCGAGGGATTGCCGAGCAGGCACGCGAGGAGGTCGAACTCCAGCGGCGTGAGCTCGAGCGGCTCACCCTTGCGCGTCACGGTGTGGCCGGCGGGGTCGAGCACGATGTCACCGAAGACGAGCGGCTCCGCGAGCTGTTCGGAGCGACGGAGCCGAGCGCGGATGCGGGCGACCAGCTCGGTGTTCTTGAACGGCTTGGTGATGTAGTCGTCGGCACCGGCCTCGAGCCCGGCGACCACGTCGGGGGTGTCGGACTTGGCGGTGAGCATGATGATCGGGACGGCCGACTTCTCCCGGATCTGCCGGCACACGCTCATGCCGTCCAGACCGGGCAGCATCAGGTCCAACAGGACCACGTCGGGCTTGAACTGGGTGAACGCCGCCATGACCCGGTCGCCGGACCGGCACACCGCTGCGGTCAGGCCCTCACCCTCCAGGACGATCGTGAGCATCTCCGCCAGGGAGGCGTCGTCGTCCACGACGAGCACCCGGTCACGCTTCGTTCTTCGGTAGCTCACGAGGCAATAGTACGGAGGCCCGCACGCGAACGAGCGCCAGATGCGAACACCTGGCGCTCGTTCATGCTGCTACGTGGGCTCAGTAGCGGTAGTGATCCGACTTGTACGGACCCGCCACGTCGACACCGAGGTACGCGGCCTGCTCCTTGCTCAGCTCGGTGAGCTCGACACCGAGGGCGTCGAGGTGCAGGCGGGCGACCTCCTCGTCGAGGTGCTTGGGCAGGACGTGCACGCCCAGCTCGTACTGGCTGGCCTTGCTGTAGAGCTCGATCTGCGCCAGCACCTGGTTGGTGAAGGAGTTCGACATCACGAACGACGGGTGGCCGGTCGCGTTGCCGAGGTTGAGCAGACGTCCCTCCGACAGCACGATGATCTTCTTGCCGTCGGGGAAGATCCACTGGTGGACCTGCGGCTTGATCTCGTCCTTGACGATGCCCGGGATCTTGGCCAGGCCGGCCATGTTGATCTCGTTGTCGAAGTGACCGATGTTGCCGACGATCGCCTGGTGCTTCATCTTCTCGAAGTGCTCGACCCGGATGATGTCGAAGTTGCCCGTCGTGGTGATGAAGATGTCAGCCGTCTCCACGACCGACTCGAGGCGGCGGACCTCGTAGCCGTCCATCGCAGCCTGCAGCGCGCAGATCGGGTCGATCTCGGTCACGATGACGCGAGCGCCCTGTCCACGCAGGGACTCCGCGGAGCCCTTGCCGACGTCGCCGTAGCCGCAGACGACGGCAACCTTGCCGCCGATCATGACGTCGGTGGCGCGGTTGAGGCCGTCGATCAGCGAGTGGCGGCAGCCGTACTTGTTGTCGAACTTGCTCTTGGTGACCGAGTCGTTGACGTTGATCGCCGGGAAGAGCAGCGTGCCCTCACGGAAGCGGTCGTACAGGCGCAGGACGCCGGTGGTGGTCTCCTCGGAGACACCCTTGATGTCCTTGGCGATGTTGGTCCAGTGCTGCGGCTTGGTCTCGACCGAGCGGGCGAGGACGCGCAGCACCTCCTTGAACTCCTCGTTGTCGGTGCTGTCCTGCGAGGGGACGACGCCGGTCTTCTCGTACTCGACGCCGAGGTGCAGCAGCATCGTGATGTCGCCGCCGTCGTCGAGGAGCACGTTGGGTCCGCCCTCGGCGAAGTCGAAGACCTTCTCGGCCTCGTCCCAGTACTCGGCGAGGCTCTCGCCCTTCCACGCGAAGACCGGGGTGCCCTTCGGCTCCTCGGCGGTGCCGTCCCGGCCGACGACGACCGCAGCGGCGGCGTGGTCCTGGGTGGAGAAGATGTTGCAGGTGGCCCAGCGGACGTCGGCGCCGAGATCCACGAGGGTCTCGATCAGCACCGCGGTCTGGATCGTCATGTGCAGCGATCCGGCGATGCGGGCTCCGGCCAGCGGCTTGTCCTTGCCATAGCGCTCGCGCATGGCCATGAGGCCCGGCATCTCGTGCTCGGCGAGGTCGATCTCCTTGCGACCGTACTCCGCGAGGGAGAGGTCAGCGACGTTGTAATCCATTGCGCCAGCCTACCGGCGCACCCCCACTACCACCCAATCAAACGCCGTCGTCACACCCCGAACATCTGTGCGTGCCGCTCGTCGAGGCGGCACTGCGAAAGGCTGTGACAGATGTCGTCCTCACGGCTAGGCTGCCGACCACCAACGGGCGCAAGGTCATCGGGAGGCTGCACCATGGGGGACGGACCTGAGCAGGTCTTCGCCGAAATCACGTCCGGGCAGCCGGCCGTGCTCGACACTGCTATCGACATCTGCAGCACGACGATGCGCCACCTCTCCGACGCGATCGACCTCATCGGCCCCGCGACCGACATGCCCGAGTGGGACAGCTCGGAGGCGCACGAGGCCTACAACTTGCGCGCCTGGGCGACCCACGCCGCCGCGGAGGTCGCGTTCATCAGGGTCAACCGGACGTCGCTGGCCGTCCGGCAGGCGGCCGCCGCCTACGACTCGGCGGTCGAATCGGCCACCGACGTCATCGACTGGTGGCGCAGCACCAAGCGGTCCGACGTGAGCGGCGACGTCCTGTCGTTGGCCCGCACGATCGCATCACTGCAGCTGTACGCGGTGCGGATCGCGCTCAACGGCCGGCTGGCAGAGGCGTTGGACTTCCTGCAGACCGATCCCCTGTCGGGCGACGAGAAGAAGTGGCGCACCACGGGGCTGATCAAGTCGATGCTGCACGACCTGAGCTCCCCGACCGACCAAGGTCCGACGATTCCCAACACCCTCGCGACCGACGACGACGGTGGGTGGACGCCGCAAGGACTCGGCTACGACCCCGACGGCGACCCCCCGGCGCTGCTGCAGACCTCCTATTCGGGCGACAAGGCCCAGCTCGTGCGGATCGATCCCGAGACGGGCGAGCAGCTCGGCTTCGTGGACCTCGGCGGCCACGGGTCCGGAAACCCACCGGACCACGCCGGTGGGGTGACGGTGCACGGCAACCGAGTGGACGTGATGTCGTCCGACAAACCGCCACGCATGTTCACGTACGACCTCGATGCCATCCGTGAGGCATCGCCCGGGCAGACCGTGTCCCCGGAACGTGAGCCCCAAGACATGCTGGCAGGCGCGTACTCCACCATCGACGGGGACACGCTCTACGTGGGCACGTTCGAAGAGGACAAACCCGGGGAGCTCTTCGTCTACACCTGGGACGACGACAGGCGGAGGTGGGCGAGCCAGCCAGGCTCCTACGCGACCCCGCCCAAGACTCAGGGTGCCGCGGTCATCGACGGACAGATGGTGTTCTCGACGTCACACGGCAGGGGGAACCCCAGCGAGCTGCGCGCGTATCGGCTGGCCGACGTGCTCGGCGGACACGGCAACGACGATGACTTCAGCCTCGGCGAGGTCACGTTGCCAACGATGTCCGAGGGAGTCGTCGCGATGGACGGGAAGGGACTGATCAGCACGTACGAGTCGGGCGCCGCGGGGTACTCGAAGCCCACGGATGACGTCAAGCTCGAGGACCTCTGGGCCTCTCAGTCGATGACGATCACTCCGTTCTCCGCGCTCGGCATGACGGGCGGCATCGATGTCGTCCCGGTGACGCTCGACAAGGCGTCGGTCGAGTTCGACGCCGGCGGGCGCCGACTGCAGAGGGCCGGCTCGTCGATCGACGAGGTGGCCCTGCCTCCCGGTTGCCTGGGCGGGAACGCACAGGGAGACACCTTCGCGAAGTTCGTCACGTCGTACTGCGACCTGACCTCGGAGTGGATCTCGCAGGGGCGGATCTCG
Organism: Aeromicrobium sp. S22; assembly: GCF_009661045.1. Lineage (NCBI taxonomy): Bacteria > Bacillati > Actinomycetota > Actinomycetes > Propionibacteriales > Nocardioidaceae > Aeromicrobium > Aeromicrobium sp. S22. The sequence continues at coordinate 1,143,896 of NZ_WJWV01000001.1, read as the reverse complement.
GCGGCGGTGACAGCGGACGGCCTCGTCACGTCCGCCCAGTCCTACGTCGACGCCGATCAGATGATTCGCAGCCTCTTCGAGACCCTCAATTTCCGAATGGGAGGATCGTGACGTGCGCCGGGCCCTGACGTTGCTGCTGACCGCGGCTGTGCTTGGCGGGTGCGGGTCCTCGGACGACCGAGCCGCGCTCGATTGGTCGTCGACGGACAAGCCGATCGGAACGGACACCGGTCTCGTCTGGGCCGACGCGCAGACCGGCGAGATCCACCTCTCGGACGGACGGATGCTCGACGCCGATCGGGCCATCAGCTCGTTCGTCGTCGCCGGCGACGGCGCCTACGTCGTCGATGAGGACGACGCACTCGTCGAGGTCACCACTGAGGGCGCCCGGCCGACGGGTGCCCACGTCGCCCAGAACGTGAAGGCCTCCCCTGACGGACGCTATCTGGCCTTCATCGACAGCCTGGCGGGCCCGACGTTCGAGGGGTCCGTGCACCAGCTGACGTCGGTCGTGGTCGACCTCAAGACCGGCAACGAGATCTTTCGCTCCACCCGGGGCATGGGTGACCTCGAGGATGACGACCTCACCGACCTCTACGAGGACGCCGGCTACGGCGTGCTCGGTGTGAGCGACAAGACCGCGTGGATCGATGTCGCGACGGGAGACGATCTGTCGATCGACCTGGAGTCGGGCAAGGTCGCCGCCCTGCCGGACGTGAGCTCGTCGGACCAGAAGAACCCTTGGGACGCTCCCCGCCTCCGCGGGGACCCGTCAGAGGGGCCGGCGAACCCCGACGGGTCCTGGGGCATCAGGCCGGCCAACCGGACGGTTCCGGAGCTGGCCAGCGATCCAGACGTGGACTTCGCCCGTGACGAGCTGGAGTCCAGCGACGGAACTGTGCTCGTCCCCCGGACGGGCGCAGCCAGCTGGAGCCTCGACTCGTGGCTGGACCCGACGACGGTGGTCGGGTACGCGAACGTCAACCTCCAGAACGCCGATCTCCTCAAGGAGCCTGAGGACAGGTCCCTGATGACCTGCACCGTCCCGGACGGCGCCTGCACCCTGGTGCCGGACTCCGAGAACGCGATCCTGCCCGAGTCGAGCTCCTATCTCTGACCCTTGCGTCGCGCGCTGCAACGATTAGGTTGGATCCTGGCGTGACGTGGGTCACGTCGCCGGCGATCGGGGGATCCCATGTCAGAGCACGCACCGCCCGGCAAGGGCCCGCTGTACGCAGCCGCGGTCGCGCTGGCCGTCGCCATCGCGCTCCCGCTTCTCGTCTCGACGTACGCCCGGCAGGACCCTGAGCTCGCCGGCATCCCGTTCTTCTTCTGGTACCAGTTCGTGCTCGTCCTGGTGTCGGTCGTCCTGACCTCGGTCGCCTACCGCCTGGTCCGCAGCCACGAGAAGCGACGGCGTGCGGCCGAGGGCCTCTCGGTCGACGGGAAGGGTGACGAGCGATGAACGACGTCGATCCGGTCGCCCTCGTCGTCTTCTTGTTCTTCTTCCTGCTCGTCACCGTCCTGGGATTCCTCGCCGCCCGCTGGCGCAAGGTCGGCGAGCTCGACAACCTCGACCAGTGGGGCCTCGGCGGCCGCAGCTTCGGCACGTTCGTGGCGTGGTTCCTCATCGGGGGCGACATCTACACCGCGTACACGTTCATCGCGGTTCCGGCCACGCTCTACGCGGGCAGCGTCACCGGCTTCTTCGCGGTGCCCTACACGATCATCCTGTACCCGATCATCTTCATCTTCCTGCCGCGACTCTGGTCGGTCTCGCACCGGCGGTCGTACGTCACGCCCGCCGACTTCGTCCAGGGCCGGTTCGACTCCCGCGCCCTCGCGCTGGTCATCGCGTTCACCGGCATCCTGGCGACGCTGCCCTACATCGCGCTGCAGCTCGTGGGCATCCAGGCGGTGCTCGACGTGATGGGGCTCGGCGGCGGCGAGGACGCAGGCTGGTTCCGCAAGGACCTGCCGCTGTTCATCGCATTCGCCCTGCTCGCGGCCTACACGTACTCGTCGGGGCTCCGGGCGCCTGCGCTGATCGCGTTCGTCAAGGACACGCTGATCTATCTCGTCATCATCGTCGCGGTCATCTACCTGCCGACGCAGCTGGGCGGCTGGAGTGGCATCTTCGACTCCGCCGAGAAGGCCTTCAGCTCGTTCAACACCGACAACGCCGACGCGATCGCGAGCGGCGAGGCGACCCCCAAGGGCCTCATCCCCGGCATGGGCGTCTCCCAGTGGGCGTACGCCTCGCTGTCGCTCGGCTCGGCACTCGCGCTGTTCATGTATCCGCACTCGGTGACCGCGGTGCTGTCGACCAAGAACCGCAACATCATCCGGCGCAACGCCGCGCTGCTGCCGGCGTACTCCTTCCTGTTGGGCCTGCTGGCACTGCTCGGCATCGCCGCGATCGCCGCCGGCATCCAGGTCAAGAACCCGCAGCTCGCGATCCCCCAGCTGTTCGAGCAGGAGTTCAGCCCGTGGTTCGCCGGCGTCGCGTTCGCGGCCATCGCGATCGGCGCGTTCGTGCCTGCGGCGATCATGTCGATCGCCGCGGCCAACCTCTGGACCCGCAACGTCTACAAGGCGTTCATCAACCCCGACGCCACCGATGCGCAGGAGGCCAAGCAGAGCAAGCTCGCGTCCCTGCTGGTCAAGTTCGGCGCCCTCGTCTTCGTTCTTGCTCTGCCCAACGAGTTCGCGATCAACCTGCAGCTCCTCGGCGGCATCTGGATCCTGCAGACGCTGCCGTCGATCGTCGTCGGTCTCTACACCCGCTGGCTCCACCGCTACGCGCTCCTGGCGGGGTGGGCGATCGGGATGATCTGGGGCACCTTCGCGGCCTACAACAAGCCGGTGGTGGGCAAGCCCGACTCGCACTTCGGCGGCTCGGTCGGTCCGCTCGAGGTCTTCGGCATCGAGATCAGCGAGAACCTGATCTATTTCGGCGTCACCGCGCTCGTGCTCAACCTGCTGGTCGCAGTGCTCGGCACGTTCGTGTGTCGTGCGCTGCATGTCGGTGCGGGCACCGACGAGACGCGCCCGCGTGACTACCTCGTGGACGCCGGTGATCCCCACGTCGCCGACGTGCTCGACCCGCTCGCGACGCCGAAGCGCTGAGAGGTCAGCTGATCGGACGGGCCTCGTCGACGAGCATCACCGGGATGTCCTTGCGGACCGGGTACGCCAGCGCGCAGGCGTTGCACACCAGCTCGCTCGCCTCGTCGTCGACGAACAGCGTCGCGCGGCACTGCGGGCACACGAGGATCTCGAGCAGGGCGGGATCAAGGTTCATGGGTGCAGCCTATGGCCTGGAAGCGTGCCAGGCTCACGAGGCTTCGCGCTGACGTTCGCCCGCTCAGTCTCCGCGGATGACCGCGAGGACGCCATCGCGCACGCGCGCCATCGTCTCCTCGTCGTCACCCTCGACGTTGAGACGCAGGAGCGGCTCGGTGTTGGAGGCCCGGACGTTGAACCACCAGGTGTCCGCGGTGACCGTCAGGCCGTCCATCGTGTCCTGGTCGTGGTCGGCGTACGCCTTCGTGAGCTCGGCCAGGATCGCGGGACCGTCCTCGACGGTGCTGTTGATCTCGCCGGACGCGACATAGCGCTCGTACTGCGCCATCAGCTCGGACACCGTGCCCTCGGTCTCGGCGAGCGCGGCCATGACGTGCAGGGCCGCGATCATGCCGGAGTCGGCGAGGAAGAAGTCCTTGAAGTAGAAGTGCCCCGAGTGCTCGCCACCGAAGACCGCGCCGGTGCGCGCCATCTCGGCCTTGATCAGCGAGTGCCCCACCGGCGTACGGACCGCGGTGCCGCCGTTCTCGGTGATGATCTCCGGCACGGCCTTGGACGTGATGACGTTGTGCAGGATCGTCGCGCCGGGCGTGGTCAGGAGCGCCCGGTGGGCGATGAGCGCCGTGATGGCCGAGGGCGAGACGACCTCACCGCGCTCGTCGATCACGAAGCAGCGGTCGGCGTCGCCGTCGAAGGCCAGACCGATGTCGGCGCTGGTCTCGCGGACCTTGGCCTGCAGGTCGACCAAGGTCGAGTGGTCCAGCGGGTTGGCGTCGTGGTTCGGAAAGGTGCCGTCGAGCTCGAAGTACATCGGGTGGAGCTGGACGTCGAGCGAGGCGAAGACCGAGGGCACGGTGTGCCCGGCCATGCCGTTGCCCGCGTCGGCCACGACCTTGAGCCGGCGGCCGGCCGGGACGGGCACGATCTTGTGGAGGTACTCCGCGTAGCGGCTGAGGGCGTCGCTCTCCTCGTAGGAACCAGTCGGCTCGGGCAGCTCGGTGCGGGTCAGCAGCTCGGTGGCCTTCTCGGCGATGGCCGAGAGCCCGGTGTCGTAGCCGATCGGCTTGGCGCCCGCGCGGCACAGCTTGATGCCGTTGTACTCCGCCGGGTTGTGGCTCGCGGTGATCATCGCTCCGGGGAGGTCGAGGTCGCCCGAGGCGAAGTAGAGCAGGTCGGTCGATGCCAGGCCGATGCTGATGACGTTGCCGCCCTGGGCGCGCACGCCGTCGGAGAACGCCTCGACGAGCAGGGGCGAGGTGTCACGCATGTCGTGACCGATCACCACGGTGCCGCGGCCGCCGTCCACCCCGGTCTCGAGCGCGAATGCCTCGCCGAGGGCGCGGGTCAGCACGGGGTCGAGCTGCTCGGGCGAGCGGCCGCGCACGTCGTACGCCTTGACCACCTGCTCCAGACGGGGATCGATCACGAATCAGGCCTCACGAGTCGAAGGGACGGCGGACCGTCAGGGATGGTGGTGGGCGTGCGCCCCGCCTCGCGGACCGCATCGGCCAGCGCGAGCAGGTCGTCGTGCGACGGCGCGGACGCCGTCGGGTCCGGAGCCAGGCGAAGGACGTTCCACCCCTGCGGGGCGGACATCCTCTGCGAGTGCTCGGCGCACAGGTCGTACGTGTGCGGCTCGGCGTAGGTCGCGAGCGGGCCCAGCACGGCGGTCTGGTCCGCGTAGACGTACGTCAGCGTCGCCACTGCTGTCTGGGAGCACGCAGATCGCGTGCAGCGTCGAACGGTTGCCACGAGGTGAGGTTAGTCCCCGGGCGGCGCGGATCGCGTTAGGCTCACCGCATGGATCATCTCGGCGGCATCGTGACGGGTCCGCGACCCGGCCGCATGCGGGATCGACGCGGTCGTGGGCCGCGCGGCCCGATGGCGCTCCCGGGGCCGTTGTCGCCGCGGAGCGTCCCGGCCCACCGCTCGCCGCGTGAGGCGTTCCATCTGCTGGTCAGCGACATCGTCGAGGCACTCGAGCCCCACTTCACGGTCGAGCCCGACCACGTCGAGATCCGGTTCGACGAGGCTCCGCTCCTGCCGCCGGAATGGACCGACGAGGTGCCGTTGGGCATCGTCGTGACCATCCCCGAGGGGCACCGGGTCGTGCTGTTCCGCATCCCGATCGCGCAGCGGTGCGGGACGACCGAGGAGCTCGAGGAGCTCACCTGGTCGGTCGTGCTCGATCGCCTCGCCGAGGTCTGGCACATGTCCCCCGACGATCTCGACCCGCGACCGCGCTGAGTCAGCCGACCGGTCGCACCTGCGGCGCCGGCGTGGTGACGGGGGCCGGTCGCAGCGCCAACGAGCTGATGCCGTCACCGTCGACGTACGTGGCCGCCGCGACGATGCGGCCCGTGGGCCTCAGCACGGCGTACGCCACCCCTCTGGTCGCGACCGTGACCCCGCGGGTCGTGCCACCTGTGACCTTGGCGCGGCGGGACCCGACCGGGCGCATCGCGGCGTCGAACGTCTCGATGACCACAGACGCGTCCTCGTCCGGAGCGGTCAGCAGCAGACGCGGGGGCTCGACATCGGTGCCGACGTCGACCGGGACCACGGTGGGCCCGGTCAGGACCGAGCCCGCCTCGGCGTACGCGTAGTCCTCCTCGCCCGGCGACATGCGCACGGTCGCGGCCACGGGCTTGTCGGACGTCACCCGCAACGCCTGTTCCCCCTCCCCGGCCGACGCCGGCACGGTGACGAGGCGCAGGGCGCCGGGTGCGACCCGCAGCTGCTCGAGACCGGCGGGGGTGAACGTCGAGCGTCGGCCGATGACCTTCACGTCGACGCGGGCGGTGGAGCTGCCCGGGTTGAGCAGCAGGAGGGTCCGTCCCCCCGATGCCTTCACCAGGCCTGCGACGACCTGGTCGCGGCCCGGCGGGCGGGTGGCCGTGACCGGCTCGGTCCCGCTCGAGGACGCCGTGGAGGTGTCGTTCGCGACGACCGCCACCGAGCCCCTCGTCCGGCGCACGTGGACCGCGAGCTCGGGCTCGGCCGCCGCGAGCGAGTCGACCCGGATGCGTCGCACCGAGAACGGCTCGATGACGACCCCCTGGGTGTCGACCGCGTCGATCCGGCCCTTGGGGCCCCACAGCGTCAGGTCGACCGAGGCGGTCGAGTCGGCCAGGTTGGTCAGGATCAGGGTCGAGAAGTGCTCATCGCCCGAGCCGAGCCCGAGCAGCCAGGCGTCGTCGACGATGCCGGGGCATGATCCGACGACGAGACCGCCGCCTCCGCTCGCGGGCGCGGTGCCGGCGAAGTAGCCGACGGCCCCCGATCGACGTCCGTCCTGCTGCACGATCACGCCGGGACCGTCGACCACGTCGCTCTGCCAGGCACCGGCGTCGCCCAGGGCGTCGACCGCCTCACGGCCGGGCAGGACCCTGGCGGTGCGTGACGAGCCCGCCGAGACCTGTCCCGCGGTGACGTCGATGACCGAGCCGGCCGGGCACGCGTACGTCGTCTGGCTGACCGGGACCGAGCTGGGCGGACGGGTCTGCTCGTCGTCGTCCGACGGGACCACGGCCGCCAGGATGACCAGCAGGACCGCGACCAGGGGCAGCGAGAGGGCCTTGAGATGGCTCATGCGGTCGTGTCCTCCTCGGTCGTCGGTGACGCGGGCCCGGTCCGCCGGCGCACCGGGAGGGTCAGCACGATCGCGATCAGCCAGGCGAGCACCTGCAGGCCCGTCAGCAGCACGTGCCACAGCGGCGCCGACACCTGCTCGCGCTCCGGGTCGCCCGTCACGGTCCAGACCCGGGAGCCTGGCTCGTCGCTGCCGGACGGGGAGAGGTACGCCGCGGCGTCGATGCGTCGCGCCAGCTCGTCGTCGGCCCGCGGGGCGTAGATCGCGTCGATCCCGAACGAGCTGAGCGCCTGGACGTCCTCGCCCGCCGACTGGGCGAGCAGGCGGCGCACCGTCGCGCTCAGCCGACTCGTGTCCGAGGCGGAGGGGGTCAGGGCCTCCTGGCCGAGGAACGGCCCCTCACCGGTCACGACGCGGTAGTCGACGCCGTCCTGGACGCTGCCGGTCAGCACCAGGGTGCTGCCCGGGCGCTCGGCGAGATAGACCGGCACCGTGTCGGGGCGCTCGTCGTCGAGCGGGTCGCCGGAGCCCTGGACGACCCAGACCACTCCCGCGCCGACCGGCAGCAGGAGGGCCGCCACGACGGCCGCCGCGAGCGCCGGTCGCGGCCACGACGACGCGGCCGGGACGGCGAGGAGGACCGCGGTGGCCAGGCCGCCGAGCCACAGCGCGGTCGGCACGCCCACCCAGGGAACGATGTCCGCGGGGCCTGCGGGGGTCGAGTAGGTCACGAGGGTCCCGGCCAGGGCGACGCCGAGACCGAGGAGGGCTCCGATCCAGGCGAGCTGGACGCCCGTACGGGTGCTGCGCGGCACGAGCGCGAGGACCGCGAGCACGATGAGGGCGACCGAGAGCCAGCCCGGAACGTGGCCCTCGCCGGTGCGGCCCAGCACGACGTCCTGGATCGTGGCGGCTCCCGGGAGGGGATAGCCGGCCTCCCACCACATGCGCCACGGCCGGGCGGCACGCTGCACCAGCCACGGGCCGAGCAGGACGATCGCCGCGACGAGCGCGATCACGAGCGCACGACCGGCACGCCGCCCCGTCAGCGCGAGGACGACGAGGGCACCCAGGCCGAGCACGAGGGAGATCGGGGCGAAGGCTGCGGCGAGGGCGATCCAGATGCCGAGCCGCAGACCGAGCTGCCAGCCGGGCCGGACCGCGAGCTGCCACGCGGTGTTGACCACGATCGGCAGGATGATCAGCGCGACCACGGTGCCGATGCGTCCGTCCGAGACTGCACCCGTGGCCAGCACGATCAGCCCGTACGACACGGCCCACACGATGCGGGGACCACGGTGCGGGCTGAGCAGACGGCCGAGGCGGTGGGCGGTCAGCGCCGCGAGCGGCACCGCGAACACCATGAACGCCGTGACGACGAGCCCGGGGGCGAACCAGACCGGCGTCGACACGACCGCGAGCGGCAGCGCGAACAACGGCGGCAGGGACGTGCTCGGGAGCCCGACGTCGTGGCTCCGCTCGAACAGCAGCTGCCACCAGCCGCCTGCGGTGTCGGGTGCGGGCGGCAGCGCACCACCGTTGAGGCCGCCGCTGAGCAGTCCCCGGCCGGCCAGCACCGACAGCACCACGAGCACCAGGACGACCGTGAACCACGGCCTGCGCACGAGCAGCGACGGCCCGTCGTCGAGGCCGACCGCATCGTCGGGCGCCTGCTCGACCACCGTCGAGCGTCGGCCCACCGTGGCGACCGCCTCAGGCTTGACCAGGCTGGTCACGGTGTGGCGCACCACGTCCAGGCCGTGCTGGTAGGGCAACCAGAAGGGAGCGAAGAGATCGCGGATCTCGCGCTGGGGCCGGCGTGCCGTGCGGGCGCGGCGTCGACGGGCGCGGGCCAGCCGCACGGGATGCACGTACGCCGAGCGCACCGCGAGGAGCTCGTCGCTCGCGGCCTCGGGGTCCTTGCCGATGATCAGTCCGATGACGCGGAGCAGCGATCCGAAGAACAGCCGGACGTACTGCCACAGGAAACGCGGCATCGGGGTGTTGGCGAGCTGGGTGTGGAGCGCGGCCCTGCGCCGCTCCCACGGCGGGACGTCGCCGGCGGTGCGGGGCCGGGTGCCGCGGCGGGTGGACTCGGCGTGGAAGATCACGGCCGCGGGCGCCGTGACCGTGCGGTAGCCGGCCCGCGCGAGGCGCCAGCCGAAGTCGATGTCATCGAAGTACATCGGGAGCTCGGGGTCCAGGCCGTCCAGCTCGAGCCACACGTCGCGACGCACCAGCATGCCGGCGGTGTTGACCGCGAGCACGTCGCGCGGCCGGTCGTGCTGGCCCGCATCGGGCTCACCCGTCTCCAGGCCCGTCTCCCGCGCACCCGTGCCCGTGACGGTCAGCCCCACCTCGAGGAGCCGGCGCAGCGAGGGCCACTCGCGGATCTTGGGACCGACCGCCCCGATGTCGGGGGCGGACGTCGCAGTGTCGAGCAGGCCCGACAGCGTCCCCGGCAGCACCGAGGCGTCATCGTGCAGGAGCCAGATCCAGTCGGTCTCGGGCATGTCGCGCAGCGCGAGGCGCACGGCGTCGCCGAAGCCCGTGCCGGAGGGGGCGTACGTGATGCGGTCCGCGCCGAAGGAGTCCCGCAGCAGATCGGCGCTGCCGTCGGTCGAGGCGACGTCGACGACGCGCCAGTGCGACGGCGCATAGGTCATGTCGCTGAAGGAGGCCAGCACCTGGGGCAGCCACCGGGCGCCGTTGTGGGACACGAGCACCGCGCCGACCGAGGGCGGATCGTCGTGCCAAGGGCGCGTCGCTTCAGTCCCGTCCACGTAGATCGACTCTAGAGGACGGTGGAAGGGCGCGCTTAGGCCCGCTTCTTGAGCTTGCGCCGTTCACGCTCGGACAGACCGCCCCAGATGCCGAACCGCTCATCGTGAGCCAGGGCGTACTCGAGGCACTCTCCTCGGACGTCGCACGTCAGGCAGACTCTCTTGGCCTCACGCGTCGAACCGCCCTTCTCGGGGAAGAACGCCTCTGGGTCCGTCTGAGCGCAGAGCGCACGCTCCTGCCACATGAGTTCCTCATCGAGCTCTTGCAGCAGACCCAGATCGAATGACATACGTGGAATTACAGTCCTGTGGCCTCTCACATGTCAAGCCGAATGGCAAGATTCTCGGAATCCCCGGCGTGTCGCCCCCGTGCCGGACGCCCTCGGGAGCACGACACAATGGTCGGATGCGGATCACGATCGTCAGCGGCGCCGATGGCGCCCCCTTCGTCCACGACCTGGCGGCCCGCCTCGGACCCGCCGACCAGCTGACGGTCATCGCCCCGACCGTCCGCGACCACTGGTCGGCCTGGCTCAAGGCCTCCCCCGACCTGGACGCGCTGCTGCTCGTGCCGGGCACCCCCACGACGTACGCGGTGGCCGATCAGCTGCGCACGATCGAGTACTCGCCCACGTGGCAGCGGACCAGCGACCAGGACGTCGCGACGCGCCTCGTGCGCACCGAGCTCATCGGCACGGGGTTCTCCCTCACCGAGGCGACCCTGGCCGCGGCCACCCGCAGCGGCCTCCCGTACGCCCTGCTGCCGGCGTGCGAGCAGCGCGCCGAGCTGCACGTCGTGGTCGGCGGCGACGAGCCGCGCGCGGTCCACGTCGAGGAGTACCTCGCCGATCCCGCCGCGCACTCCCCCACCGAGACCGTCCTGGTCGCCGAGTCGTTGTCGGTGTCGCCGGCCGTGACCACCACGCTGCAGCAGACCGACGTGCTCGTCCTGGCCCCGTCCAGCCGTACGCTCGCGATCGATCCCGTGCTCCGCGTCCCGGGCTTCCTGGACCTCGTGTCCGCAGACCTGCCGGTCGTCGTCGTCGACCACGAGGACCCCGCCCCGGCCGATCTCGTACGCGTCGCGGGCCTGCGCGAGCCTGATCCGGGTGCCGTCCGGACCTCGCCCGCGGACGCCGCGGCCGTCGTCGACCTGGCCCGGAGGATCACCGCATGAGGACCCTCGACCAGCTGCTGCGCGCCAGCGCCGATCCGACGCAGCCGCTGCTGACCTACTACGACATGGCCACGGGCGAGCGGGTCGAGCTCAGCACGGTGACCACGGCCAACTGGGTGGCCAAGACCAGCAACTTCCTGGTCGACGAGCTCGAGGTCGAGCCGGGTGCGCGCATCCGCATCGGGCTGCCCAGCCACTGGCTGACGGCCGTGTGGATCCTCTCGGCGTGGAACGTGGGCGCCGCGGTCGTCGACTCGCACGCCGACATCGGCCTCAGCGGTCCCGACCTCGTCGCGGACGAACCGGTCCGCGTCGCTGCGTCGCTGCGTCCGCTCGGGGGCAGGTTCGCGACCCCGCCCGAGGGATTCCTCGACCTCGGCGCAGAGGTGCCGGGGCACGGGGACCACTTCGTCGCGCTGGACCCTCCGGAGCCGTCCTCGCTCGCGCTCGAGCTCGACGGCGTCGCGCGTACGCATGCCGAGCTGCTCGCCCAGGTCGCACCCGACGCCTCGCGCAGGGTCGTGGAGCCGGGACCGATCGCGCGCGATGCCGAGATGCTCGTCGCGGCGTGCCTGGGCGGCGGCTCCCTCGTCGTCGTGGCGTCCGCCACGCCGGAACAGATCTCCCGCGTGGCGGCCCAAGAGGGCGGCCGTCCGGACTAGGCGAGTCCACTACACTCGACGAGGCCGCGGCACGAGCCCCCGCCGGTCTCGCCGTCTGAACAGTAGGGACACCACACGAATGACAACCGCCGAGGATGCGGCGCGCGCGGGCCTGATCAAGGTCGGTGGACGCCCCCCGCTCAAGACCTACGTCGCCGAAGTCTGGCGGCGCCGGATCTTCATCTTCTCGATGGCGCGGTTCAAGATCGAGTCCGAGAACCAGCAGAACTCGCTCGGCATGTTCTGGGTGATCCTCAAGCCCCTGCTCAACGCCTTGGTCTACGGAGCCATCTTCGGCTTCCTCATCGGCACCGAGGGACGCCCCGACCACTTCGTCGAGTTCCTCATCATCGGCGTCTTCCTGTTCGAGTTCTTCGCCCAGTCCTGGACCAGCGGCGGCAAGGCGATCACCAGCAACGCCGCCCTGCTGCAGAGCCTGGCGTTCCCCCGCATGGCGCTGCCCCTGGCCGCGGTCACGCAGCGCTTCCTGCAGTTCCTGCCCACGATCGCGATCATGCTGGTCTTCCTCGTGATCAGCGGTGGTTTCGGCGCGATCGAGGTCCAGTGGCTGCTGATCGTCCCCCTGCTGGCGCTGTACTACCTGTTCAACTGCGGCCTGGCGCTCGTCACGGCCCGGCTGTCGGTGCACTGGCGTGACCTCAACAACTTCCTGCCGTTCCTGACCCGATTCTTCTTCTACACGACCGGCATCTTCTTCAGCATCGAGAAGCGGTTCGCCGATCACCCGACGCTGGTCAAGATCACCGACGCCCAGCCCATCCACGAGTTCTTGAGCATCGCGCGCTCGCTCCTGCTGCAGGGCCCCGACTACCACGTCGACAACCGCTACTGGCTGTTCGTGACGCTGTGGTCACTCGGCCTGTTCGCCTTCGGGGTCTGGTTCTTCTGGCGCGCCGAGGAGAGGTACGGCCGTGTCGACTGAGCCCACCCCCACCCAGAGCACCGCCCCGACGGGGCGACGCCCGGTCGTCATCGTGGACGACGTCCACGTCGAGTACAAGGTCTTCGCGACCGGCAAGCGGCCCACCGCCGCAGACCGCCGTTCGCTCAACCTGCGCGGACGCGGCAAGCAGATGCGGACGGTCCACGCGCTCAAGGGCGTGTCCTTCACGGCGTACGAGAACGACAGCATCGGCGTGATCGGCACCAACGGCTCGGGCAAGTCCACGCTGATGCGCGCCATCGTCGGTCTCACCAGCACGAGCCAGGGCGCGATCTACGCGCACTCGCGCCCCAGCCTCCTCGGCGTGGGCGCAGCGCTCATGAAGGACCTGTCGGGCGACCGCAACATCATCCTGGGCGGCCTGGCGATGGGCTTCACGATGGAGGAGATCGAGGCGAACTACGACAAGATCGTGTCGTTCGCAGGCCTCGAGAAGTTCATCGACCTGCCCATGCGCGCCTACTCCTCGGGCATGACCGCGCGCCTGAAGTTCGCGATCGCCAGCGTCAAGACCCACGAGATCCTCATCGTGGACGAGGCCCTCGCCGTCGGCGACCGGACGTTCCGCCAGCGCAGCGAGGCGCGCATCCGCGAGATCCGCGACAACGCCGGCACGGTGTTCCTCGTCAGCCACTCGATGAAGTCCATCGTCGACACCTGCAGCCGGGTCATCTGGCTGGACCAGGGCACGCTCGTCATGGACGGTGACCCTGACGAGGTCATCTCGGCGTACCACAAGGCCCAGGACAAGTAACGCAACGAGCCGTTCGGCCTAGCAGTCGGCCTCGAGGTCGTCGGAGTTGTTGGCCTTGCGCGCACTCGGGTCCTTGGGGGCGTCGGTGGACGGCTTCTTGCGAACGCCCTCGGACGTGTCGATCGCCTTCTGGATCGCGGCGTGGATCGCCGGGAAGTCCGGCGTCACGGTGTTGAACTCCGGCGGGACGACCGACACCGTGCGGATCTTGGAGCCGCGTGACTTCAGTGCGAGGTCGGCGAACTGGCCGAGCTCCTTGCGCGGGATGTTGGTGCTGAGCAGCTCGCGGCCCGAGCTCGCGATCTTGGTCGCGTTGGTGAGGACCTTGGTGGGACTGAGCTGGTCCGCCATCGCCGCCATGAGGCACTTCTGGCGGCCCATGCGCGTGTAGTCGTCGGACTGGATCCGGCTGCGGGCGTACCAGAGCGCCTCCTGGCCGTCGAGCGTGCGCCGGCCGGGCTGGATGAACGTCTGCTTGTAGGCGTCGGCCTGCCCGAACATCGCGATCGGGGTCTTGACGTCCATCTCCACGCCGCCGACCGCGTCCACGAGGCCCTTGAACCCGTTGAGGTTGACCATCACGAAGTAGTTGACCTTGAGGTCGGTCGCGCCCTCGACCGCGTCGATCGTGGCGTCCAGCCCCGGGTCGTCGCTGCCCGGGTAGAGGTCCTTGCGGTCCTGCGCCGTCGTGTGCACCGCGTTCAGCAGGCACTCGGACCCGCAGTTGTAGCCGTTGGGATAGAGCTGGCGCATGGGGCTGCCCTCGGAGAACGGCACGTTCTGCAGGTTGCGCGGCAGGGAGACGAGGACGACCTTCCCGGTGTCGGCGTCCACGCTCGCCACGGTCAGCGAGTCAGGCCGTACGCCCGTGCGGTCCTCGCGGGCGTCCGAGCCGACCAGCAGGATGTTGTAGCGGCCTTTCAGCGGCTCGGACGTCGGCACGTTCTCCGGGAAGACCGTCTTCACGGTCTCGCGCGACACCTTCATGACCTGCGAGGCGTACGCGGTGGACCCCGCGACACCGCCGATGATCGCGAGATTGAGCACCGTGATGAGGGCTGCGCGCAGGAAGGTCAGCCGGAACGGCGAGGCAAGGCGCCACGCGTCGACGAACAGCACGACCCACAGCAGCGCGACCGCCACGAGGCTGACCCGCGCCGCGAGCAGGATGTCGGGATCGGTGAACCAGTCGAGCACCTGGGCGCGGTCGGTGCGGTACGTCACGAGCAGCCAGCCGCCCGCGACGAGCACCGCGAGCCACAGGGTCACGGCGATCCAGCCCACGATCTTCTTGCCGACCGCGATGTGCCCCGAGCCCGGGACCACGACCGTCATCAGGCACAGCAGCAGGGCGCGGCGGAAGCGGACACGCGGCGAGTCCAGGTGCTGGTCCTGGTAGCCGCGGCCCAGGAGACTCGCGCGATGCGACATGTTCCCTCACGGTGGTGCGGCCGACGAGGCTCCATTATGGGTGACAGGGGTGTCTCGGCGCGACATGAAATCCGATCGCGGGACGATCGGCCCTGGTGCTGCGGGTGACGGTCAGCAGGAGGCGCCGAGGTCGCTGCTCTGGTTGGCCTTGGTCGGGTCCTTCGTCTTGTCACTGGCCTTCGGCATCTTCAGCTTCGCGGTCGAGATGCCGGCCTTGGGCTTCGCGCGGCCCTCGGCCTTCGCGACGGCCTTGTCGACCATGCGCCGCACCTTGGGGTAGTCCGGGTTGCCGGTGTAGATCACCGGCGGGACCAGCGAGACCGTGGAGACCTTCTGCGTCTTGGCCTTCAGCGCCAGCGCCGCGAAGACGTCGAGGTCCTGCCGCGGGATGCTCGTGGTGAGCAGTGCCTTGCTGGAGTCGGCGATCTTCTCGACGTTGAGCAGCACCTTCTTGGGGCTGAGCTGCTGCAGCATCGCGTTCATGACGCACTTCTGCCGGCCCATGCGGGAGAAGTCGCTGTTCTGGACGCGGCTGCGGGAGTACCAGAGCGCCTGGTCGCCGGTCAGCTTCTGCTCGCCGGCCTCGATGTAGCCACGGATCGGTGAGCCGATGCCGCCGATCGCGGTGCGCTCGCGCACGTTCATCTGCACGCCGCCGACCGCGTCGATCAGCTTGGAGAAGCCGTGCATGTTGACCATCGCGTAGTAGTTGAGCTTGAGACCGGTGATCTCCTCGACGGCGCCCATCGTGGCCTTCATGCCGGGGTTCTTGGTGCCGAACTTGGCCGCGTTGTCGTTGGCCCACGTGTTGACCGCGTTGAGGTAGCAGCCGTCGCAGTCGAAGCCGTTGGGGAACTCCTTGTCCATGACCGACCCGGCCGGGAACGGGACGTCCTCGAGGTTGCGGGGCAGGCCGATCAGGATCGTGCGTCCCGAGTCCTTGTCGATGCTCGCGACCGTGAGGGAGTCCGGACGTACACCGCTGCGGTCCGGTCCGGAGTCGCCGCCGAGCAGCAGGATGTTGTAGCGGCCGGCGTCGGGCTCGGAGGTCGTGCCGGACGCGAAGACCGTGCCGATCGAGGAGTTCGCGGTGTCGACGAGGTGGGCGGCGAAGAACATCGTGCCGGCCGTGACGAAGCACAGGACGCTGTTGAGGCCCGTCATCGCCAGGCGGTGGTTGCGCGCCATCTCCAGCGGACGTCCGAGGCGCCACGCGTCGACCATCAGCGCCACCCAGGCCAGCGCGCCCGCCATGAGGACCCAGCGGCCGAGCGTGAGCGGGCCCGAGGAGTCGAGCGTGAACGAGAGCAGGGTGTCCCGGGAGAACAGGGCCAGGAACAGCACGATCGCCCCGAAGGCGAGGAATCCGAGCCAGACGCGCAGGCAGATGCGACCGATGCGCTTGTTGCCCATCACGAGCTGGGCGGATCCGGGCATGACGAGAGTCATCGCCATGAGGGTCAGGGCACGGCGGAACTGGATGCGGGCCGAGGTGTCGGCCGGGCGGTCGTAGGACCCACCCATCACACTCGAGCGAACGTCAGACATGGAGCCCTCACGTGGGGGAAGAAGCTGGGGCGCTCTCAGTATCCACAGAAACTCTCAATCGAAGGTTGAGGGCGCGCCGCGACACGCGAATTGATTTCGGTGGGTCCGGTGTGGCGGGTCCCGGGACCGCGGCCAGGGGTCCGGTACGGTCGTCTGCATGTCAGACGAGCGTCCCCAAGGCAACTACGGGTGGCTGTACGGGGACGACGAACCGACCCGTTCCGCGCCGCGGGCGGACGGTCCTCCCCCTCCCCCGCGCAGCGACCTCCCCCCGCCGAACCTCCCGCCGCCGGGGCAGCGCAACGCCGGGGCGACGCCGCCCGGCAAGCCGCGCAAGAAGCGCTTCGGCGCGCGACGCATCGTGCTGCTGCTCGTGGTCGCGTGGATCGTCTTCCTCGTCGCGGTCCCCATCTGGGCCTGGGGCAAGATTGCCAAGGTCGACGCGTCGCCCGCGAGCGGACGCCCCGACGACCAGCCCGGCACCACGTACCTGCTGGTCGGCTCCGACAGCCGCCGCGGACTGACCGAGGAGGAGCAGAAGCAGCTCTCCACCGGTGGCGACAGCGGCGGACGCGGCCGCACCGACACGATCATGCTCCTGCACACCGGCAGCGGTCCGAGCATCCTGCTGTCGATCCCGCGCGACTCCCTCGTCGACATCCCGGGCTACGGCCGCGGCAAGATCAATGCGGCGTACGCGTATGGCGGCGCGAAGCTGCTGGTCCGCACGATCGAGGGCAACACCGGCATCAAGGTCGACGACTACATCGAGGTCGGCTTCGGCGGCCTGGTCAAGGTCGTGGACTCCCTCGGAGGAGTCGAGATCTGCCCCAAGGAGGACCTGAAGGACAAGGACTCGGGCCTCGACGTGAAGAAGGGCTGCCAGACCGCCGACGGCGCGACCGCACTGGCGTACTCGCGCAACCGCCACTCGTACGCGACGCAGGACATCCAGCGCGTGCAGAGCCAGCGCGAGGTGCTCGGCTCGATCGCGGCCGAGGCCAAGTCGCCGTGGACCGTGCTCAACCCGATCCGCTACGTCCGCGTCGCGAAGGGGGCCTCGGGATCGCTGACGATCGGCGACGACGTCAGCCCGCTCGCCCTCGGGAAGTTCGCCCTCGCCCTGTCCGCGGCGATGGGCGGCAAGGGGCTCAGCTGCACCGTGCCGCTGCAGGACTTCGCGGTCAACTGGGACGCGAACCGGGCACCGAAGATGTTCGACTACATCAAGCAGGACCGGACCGACCAGATCGGCTCCCTGTGCACCAAGGACGGACTGCCCAAGCGCTGAGCCGTCAGTGCGCCCCCGTCGGGTTCGTGCTGCCGGACCACGAGCGGCGGGCGCCCTGGTCGAGGCCGACAGCGCGCACCTGGCTGACGATCCCGACCACCGCGATCACGAGCGCGAGCACGGCCCACCATCCCTCGTGGTCGACCCGGCTGGTGACCGCTCGCGACTCGAAGTCCGCGGTGTCGATCGCCCCCGTGAGCAGCATGAGCCCCGTGACGACGGCGGTGGCGCCTGCCGTGCCGCTCACGACGACGAGCAGGATCGACGGCAGCTGCACCATGATCGCGAGCGCGGCCACGAGCACCCCGACGACGACGCCGACCGCGATCGGCACCCAGGACCACGAGACGTCCAGCGCGACCATCGCGGCCGAGCCCAGCACGAAGCCCGCCGAGCC
The DNA here is from genome assembly GCF_009661045.1 of Aeromicrobium sp. S22. NCBI lineage: Bacteria > Bacillati > Actinomycetota > Actinomycetes > Propionibacteriales > Nocardioidaceae > Aeromicrobium > Aeromicrobium sp. S22. Next base: position 1,125,991 of record NZ_WJWV01000001.1, on the reverse strand, counting down.
CATCGCGACGACGACGGCCACGGCGTAGTAGACGTAGGCGATCGCCGCGAAGAGGACGGCCAGGACCACCGCCACGACCCAGCCGAGCCAGGTCGTCAGGTAGCCGTCGCCGCTGGCGGAGGACTCGATCCCCGCGCCCAGGGAGAACCCGACGAACGCCCCCCACATCGACAGGGCGAGGCGCAGCGCCCAGTAGCCCCGAAAGCACAGCAGCGCCCCGGCCAGGACGGCCAGGAGGCCCAGCACGACGTCCTGCATGCGGATCACACCCTTCGACAACGGCCCGGTCGGCGGTCCGGCCGGTGCGATCGTCTCAGTGCGGCGACGGTCGCGCCAGGGCCGTTCTGCCCGTTCTCCGACGGGTCCTCGCGGCACGCCGCAGGCGGCGCCCGAGCGGCGATGAGGGACTCGATAGATTGTGAGCATGACTTCTGCGGATCTGGCCGGGGCCCACGCCTACGGCATCGCGACCCTGACCGACGACGGAACGGTGCTCGACGTCTGGTTTCCCGAGCCCCGCCTCGGCCCGGCCCCCGAGGCCGTGGTGGAGCCGGCCGAGCTGACCGCGCTGTCCGGCGACGACGAGGTGCGCGGCGTCCGCAGGGCCGTCGTCCTGGTCGAGGTCCCTGACCTGCAGGCTCCGCCCGCCGACGCGTACGACGTGTGGCTGCGCCTGCACCTGCTTTCGCACCGTCTCGTGAAGCCCCACGGGCTCAGCCTGGAGGGCCAGTTCGGCCTGCTCGCCAACGTCGTGTGGACCTCGATCGGCCCGTGCCCGGTCGACGGCTTCGAGGCGATCCGGGCCCGCGCCCGCGCCGCCGGCCTGCACGTCCAGGTCACCAGCGTCGACAAGTTCCCGCGGATGACCGACTACGTCGTGCCCACCGGCGTGCGCATCGGCGACGCGGACCGCGTACGCCTGGGTGCCCACCTCGCGGAGGGCACGACCGTGATGCACGAGGGCTTCGTCAACTTCAACGCCGGCACGCTCGGCACCGCGATGGTCGAGGGCCGCATCTCGGCCGGCGTCACGGTCGGCGACGGCTCCGACATCGGTGGCGGCGCCTCGATCATGGGCACCCTCTCCGGTGGTGGCAAGGAGGTCATCACCGTCGGCGAGAACAGCCTGATCGGCGCCAACGCCGGCATCGGCATCTCGCTGGGCGATGACTGCGTCGTCGCCGCGGGCACGTACGTCACGGCCGGATCCAAGGTGCGCATGCCCGACGGCGCGGTCGTCAAGGCGTCCGAGCTGTCCGGCCAGGACGGCATCCTGTTCCTCACCAACAGCGAGACGGGTGCGCTCGAGGCGCGCCCGCGCGGCGCCCGCACCGGCATCGAGCTCAACGCCGACCTGCACGCCAACTAGCGGTCGCTGGTGAGATTCCGCTGGTTCGTCGTCCTCGGACTGGTCGCCTCCGTGGTGCTGGTCGGGTCGACCCTCCGGGACCGCGCTCCCCTGCGCGCCGAGTACTGCGTCGCGAACGTCAACGGCGTCCGCGCCCAGGTCGATCTCGAGCAGGGCCGCTGGTCGTCGCTGATGGCGGCGATCGCCCAGCGTCGTGGCCTGCCGCCCCGTGCCACGACGATCGCGATCGCGACGGCGTTCCAGGAGTCCAGGATCCACAACATCGACTACGGCGACCGCGACTCCGTCGGCCTGTTCCAGCAGCGTCCGTCGCAGGGCTGGGGCTCGATCGCGGAGATCATGGACCCCCACTACTCCACGGGCGCCTTCTACGACGCGCTGGAGAAGGTCGACGACTACACCGGGATGAAGATCAACGACGCCGCACAGCTCGTGCAGCGGTCGGGGCACCCCGGGGCGTACGCCCAGCACGAGAACTACGCCCGGGCGCTCGCATCGGCGCTGCGCGGCTACAGTCCCGCTCGCTTCACCTGCCAGATCAACCCCGGTGGCGTGGGCAGCACGACGAAGGTGGTCCAGGACGTCCAGAAGTCCTTCGGGGACATCGCGGTGGAGCAGGACGGCGACGACGCGCGCTACCCGCTCACCGGGCTATCGGCGGACGTACGGGCGCGGGGCTGGGCGATCGCGCACTACCTCGTGGGCAATGCGTCCGAGCTCGGCATCAGCGAGGTCTCGTTCGCGCGGCGCACCTGGAAGGCCTCGTCGTCCGACCGCGGCTGGGTCAAGGACCCCGACGTGCCCAGGACCGAGGTCCGGGTCTCCACCAACTGACCCCACCCCGCCCAGCGCCCACCCCGCCCAGATTTGCGGACTCCTGCACGTTTCCGCCAGCGGATTGCGTGCAAAGGTCCGCAGATCTGGGTTGGGGTGGCGGTCAGGCGGTGAGGCGGGCGACGGCGGCGGCGATGCGCTCGTCGGTGGCCGTGAACGCGACGCGTACGTGGTGGGACCCGGCGGCACCGTAGAAGTCTCCCGGAGCCGCGAGGATGCCGCGCTCGGCCAGCCAGTCGATCGTGTCCCGGCACGGCTCACCACGGGTGGCCCAGAGGTACAGCGCGCCGTCGGAGTGCTCGATCCTGAAGCCGGCCGACTCCAGCGCGGCCCGCAGGTCCGCCCGCCGCGCGGCGTACACCGCGCGCTGCTGCTCGACGTGCGTGTCGTCGGCCAGCGCTGCGGCCATCGCGGCCTGCACAGGGGTCGGCAGCATGAAGCCGAGGTGCTTGCGGACCGCCAGGAGCTCGGAGACGACGGCCTGGTCGCCGACCACGAACGCGTCGCGGTAGCCGGCCAGGTTGGACCGCTTCGACAGCGAGTGCACAGCCAGCAGCCCCTCGAAGGAGCCGCCGCAGATGTCGGGGTGCAGCACCGACATCGGGCTGCCGTCCCACGCGAACTCGAGATAGCACTCGTCAGAGACGAGCAGCGCATTGCGCTCGCGGGCGAACTGGACGACCTTGCGGAGGTGGTCGGGCCCGAGGATCTGCCCGTGCGGATTGGCCGGGGAGTTGAGGTAGATCAGCGCGGGACGGCGCGGACCGAGCGCGACCGTGGAGTCGGCGGCCAGCACCTCGCAGCCGGCGAAGCGGGCCCCCACCTCGTACGTCGGATAGGCCAGCTCGGGGATGACGACCAGGTCGCCGGCGCCGAGGCCCAGCTGGACCGGGAGGTTGGCGATGAGCTCCTTGGAGCCGATCGTCGGCAGCACCTGCGAGGGGCTGAGACCGGTGACACCGAAGCGCCGCTCGATCCAATCGACCGCGGCCTGGCGCAGCGACTCGGGGCCGAACACCGTCGGGTAGCCGGGGGCGTCCGCCGCGTCCACCAGCGCCTCGCGGGCGACCGCGGGCGTGGGGTCGACCGGCGTACCGATCGACAGGTCGACGATGCCGTCAGGGTGCGCGGCGGCGCGTGCCTTGGCACCGGCCAGGGTGTCCCACGGGAACTCGGGGAACCGCTCCGAGACGGAGGGCATCGCGGACTACTCCTGGTTCTGCGGAGGGAGCGCTGCGATGATCGGGTGATCCTTGTCGATCACGCCCATCTTCGCTGCACCGCCCGGGGAGCCCAGGTCGTCGAAGAAGTCGACGTTCGCGGTGTAGTAGTCCTTCCACTCCGGCGGCGTGTCGTCTTCGTAGAAGATCGCCTCGACGGGGCAGACCGGCTCACATGCACCGCAGTCCACGCACTCGTCCGGGTGGATGTACAGCATGCGCTTGCCCTCGTAGATGCAGTCCACGGGGCATTCGTCCACACACGCGCGGTCCTTGATGTCCACACACGGCTGGGCGATCACGTACGTCACGGGCAGTTCTCCTTCGGCGAGCTGACTCCAGTATCCCGTCCACCCGGCGAGCCCCTCTAGTAAGGCTCACCTGAGACGACGTGGAAGTCTTGCCCCATGACTCTAGACGCTGCGGTGATCGGTCGGCGCATCGTCGTGCGCCATGAGACCGGAGGTGTCGGTGTCTCGGGCGGTCCCGAGATGAGCGACGTGATCGGTCACGTGACGGCCGTGGACGCCACGTCCGTCACGCTCGAGCTGCGCGACGGGCGTACGGCCGACGTCGCGCTGTCCACGATCGTCGCCTGGAAGCCGGTTCCGGAGCGGCCGTTGCGGCGGCGGAGGGCCTTGTCGATCGACGCCGACGAGCTGACCCGGATCACGTCCCTCGGCTGGCCAGCGATCGAGTCGGTCGCTCTCGGCGAGTGGGAGCTGCGGGCGTCGGGTCGCTTCACGGGCCGAGCGAACTCGGTCGCGACGACCGGCTCCCCCGGTGTGCCGTTCGACCAGGCGCTGCAGGAAGTCGAGGGGTTCTACGCCGCCCGGTCGCTGCCCGCACAGGCGCAGGTGATCGTGGGATCGTCGCACGAGCGCTCGTTCTCCGACGCCGGCTGGGTGCGGAAGGACGGCTACTACGGCGGTGCGGTCGTGCAGGTCGCCGATCTCGAGCCCGCGTACGAGGCCGATCCGGCGGCGCGGATCTCACCGAGGGCGGACGACGAGTGGCTCGCGCACTACGGGCGCGTCGACGACCCTGCCAGCGCTCGCGCAGTGATGGAGGCCCCGTCCCGGGTGGGGTTCGTGTCGATCGGCGGCCCGGTGCTGGCGATCGGCCGGGTCGTGGTGATCGGCGAGTGGGCCGGGCTGTCGGCCGTCGAGGTCGTCCCGTCGGCCCGGCGGCAGGGCCTGGCCCGTCGGATCGTCGAGACGTCCCTCGCCTGGGCGGTCGAGCACGGGGCCGACAAGGCGTACCTGCAGACCATGCGCACCAACACCGCGGCCCTCGCGCTCTACGAGCCCTACGGCTTCACCGACCACCACGACTACGTCTACCTCCAGCCCCCCGCCCCCGTCCGCTGAGGCGCGCCTCCCGTCCGCTGAGGCGCGGCTCCCGTCCGCCGAGGCGCGCCTCCCGTCCGCCGACGGGAGCCTCGGCGTCAGTCGTCCTTCGGCTTCTTGCCGCAAACGACGCGGTCCGCGGCCTGGTACTTGGCCGTGTCGGTCTCCGTCTTGACCTTCTTGCCGTCACGGAAGAACGTGCGGTAGATGTCGATGTCGAATCCCTCGACCGGCCCCTGGGGGACGCAGCGGTCCGTGTCGTCGTACTGGGTCCCGGGGCTGCGTCCGTTGCGCCGCTCGGACTTGCCCGCCTCGATCTTGTCCCAGACCTTGGTGCTCCAGAGCTCGACGTGCATCTTGCCCGGTGACGACGGCGTGCTCTTGTCGACGTACGACCGCACGAGCACGCCGTACTTGGTCGGGTTCTTCCAGCGCAGGTCGAGGCTGCCGAAGTAGACCGTGGCCTCGCGGCCGACCGGGTAGCGATCGATGTAGAACGCGTGCGGGTGGTGCTCGACGTCGTCCATGCCGCCGAAGAAGGCGGCGTTGTACATCGTCGTCGCGACCTGCGACACGCCGCCGCCGAGCTCCTCACGGAACACGCCACCGTTGATGACCGTGCCGTTGACGAAGCCGTTGGCCTCGGTGCGCTCCCCCACGACGTCGTTGAAGCTGAACGTCTCGCCGGGCTTGATGATCGTGCCGTCGATGAGCTCGGCGGCGCGGCCCTGGTTGATGTTGCGGTACTCGGCGTACGGGAACTCGGTCGTGAACTCGCCGACCTTCTCAGTGATCTTGAGCGCCTTGGCGTCCTTGGTCGTGAACAGCGGCTGGACGACCTTCGCCTCGATCTTGACGCGCCGTTCCTCGCCGGTCTTGGTGAGCGCCGGGACCAGCTTGGTGGCCATTTCCTTGGGCTGCAGGCCGAGGCCCTCCTTGCCCGGCACCACGACGGGCTTGCCGTTCTGGATCCTGACGGTTGCGTCCACGGCCTTCTTGCCGATGCCGGTCGTCGACGCGGTCAGCGGCTTGGCGAGCTTCTTGGCGTCGATGTGCGGGGTGAGCTGATTCTCCTCGACCCGGATGACGAGCGCAGGGGCGTACGCCGTGACCGGCAGCTCGACGTCCTTGTCCCCGACTGAGAGGGTCACGGGTCCGCTGACCACGGTCTTCGCGACTGTGCCCATCGCCTCGTCGAGCGCCTCGGCGTCCACCGATGGCTCGACCTCGACGGTGGGCACCGCGATGGGCTCGTCGCTGACCAGGTACGTCGCGCGGATCGCTTCGGCGGTGTCCGACTTCGACACGACCAGTCCCGCCTTGGGCTTTCGCGCGACCGGTTTGCCCTCGGGGAAGGTGATCTGCGGCTCGACCACGTCCTTGTCGACCGACTCGCTGATCGTGCCGATCGCGCTGTCCAACGCGGCGTCGTCCACGTCGAGCACCGGAGCGGTCGCGTGCTCGCCCGCGAACAGCGCCACCATGTCGCGGGGGTCCCAGCTGCGTCGTCCGCCGGCCGCCTCGACCGAACCCTCGACGTCGAGCGTCAAGCCGGCGTCCTTCGGGGCGATCTGGAAGTCCTTCTTGCCGTGCGTCAGCTCGATCTCGCGGTCCGCGTTGGGCGACAGCTCGCGATCCACGAGCGTACGCGCGGCGGACGGCGACTTGCCGCTGACGTCGACGCCGCCGATCGTCGCGTTCGCGGGCATACGGGTGCCGGTCAGGAAGTAGCCGGCGACGTACGCCGCGCCGACCAGGGCCACCAGCAGCAGCAGGGTGTTGCGCAGCCAGTGACGCCTCGGCTTCTGCGGCGGCGGCGCGGGCGGCTCGGCGTGCTGGTCGGGCTCGTCCACCTCGTTCGGGAAGGCTCCGGCCGGGATGACGACGTCATCCGGCTGGTGAGCGGGGCGTGGCTCGTACGCCGGCTCAGGCTCGTCCTCGTCCTCCTCGGGACCGACGGGGTCGTCGCCGTTGCCGAGGACGTCCTCGACCTCGTCGTCGGTGAACGCGTCGTCCGGCTCGGGATCCTCGTCATCATCGTCGGCGACGGCTGGCGCGGGGCGCTGGTCCTCCTCCGGGCCCAGGTCGAGCTCATCGTCCTCGACGACCAGCCCGGGTTCAGCATCCGTACGCGACTCCTCAGCGTCCGTACGCGACTCCTCGGCGTCCGTACGCGACTCCTCGGCGTCCGTACGCGACTCGTCAGCGTCCGTACGCGACTCGTCAGCGTCCGTGCGCGACTCGTCGGGGGTGGGGTCGGGACGGTCGGTCATGCATCTCTCCCGTACACGGTCTTCTCCGACTCCGGCAGCCTGACGATCGTTCCGTAGTGGGAACGGTAGTAGAGCAGCGGGTCGTCCAGGTCGTCCTGCACCCCGGCGCCCACGACCGCGCCGATGATGACGCTGTGGTCACCGCCGTCGACGACGGTCTCGGTGCGGCACTCGAGCCAGGACAGCGACTGGTCGAGCAGCACGACCCCGGACTCGCCACGACGGTGCGGAACGTCGTCGAACTGCGTCGCGAGCGGGCGGCCGCGGTGCGCGAACCACGCAGACGCCGCGATGCCCTCCTCCGCGAGGATCGAGACCCCCCAGATGCCGCTGGCGAGGACTGCGTCGTGGAAGCGGCTGCTCTTGTGCGAGCACACCAGCACGAGGGGCGGGTCCAGCGAGACCGAGCTGAACGCGCTCGCGGTCATCGCGTGGTCCACCCCGTCCAGGACCGTCGTCACGACGGTCACGCCGCTGGCGAACCGGCCCAGAGCCCCTCGGAATGCACTGGGATCGACCGTCACCGTCATGACACCAGCCTAGGAGATTTGAGCACGGCCAGGACGACGACCCCCAAGGACGAGACGGTGAATCCCCAGCCGAGCCAGTCCGCCGCGACGAGGTAGCTACCGCCCGGCGACCACTGCAACGCCAGCAGGCCGACGGCCCACCCGAGCGCGAACCACGCCGCACCGAGCCTGACGAGCACCCCCGACGCGACCGCGACGGCGTACGCCACGAGGACTGCGAGCGCGGCACCCCACGGCCAGTCGATCCCACCGACGACCCATACGTGCCGGTGCACGACCGCACCCAGCACGCACACGTAGAGCCCCAGCAGCACGAGGGCGGCACGACGCACGGCGGTCTACAGTCCCGCGAAGAGGTCTTCCTCGAACCCGCTCTCGCCCACCGGCCCGCGGGTCCCCTTCACCAGCCGGTAGAACTCGCTCCCCCACACCATCGAGGCGACGTCGATCCCGCCGGCGAAGAATGCGCCGTCCTCGGTGATCTGCGTCTTGTGCGCCTTCATGGCAGCGATCTTGGCCGGCACGTGCTCGGGCCCGACGACCATCGCGTCGAGGTACTCGTCCTCGATCGCGAACGGCGGCAGGTTGTCGGGGTCCATGCCCTCGAACGACGTGGTGTCACCGGACTCGCGGATCTCGCGCAGGCCGTCGCGGAAGCGCGAGGCCGACATCGCGACCCAGTAGACCTTCGCGACGTCCCACGCGTCGCCGAGCTCGGGCCTGAACGACCGGGCGGCGGCGAGATCGGCCGCGTAGTGCGCGACACGGTGGGCCTGGACGTGGTCGGGATGGCCGTAGTTGCCGAACTGGTCGTACGTCACGAGGACCTGCGGGCGCACCTCGCGGATGATCTCGACGAGCAGCGAGGCCGCCTCGAGCAGGTCCGCGTGCCAGAACGCGTTGTCGTGGATCTCGTCGGCGGCGGTCGCGTGACCGTTCTCGTCCCACTTCATCCCCGAGTCGCGGAACCGCCCCTCCCCGCCGAGGAAGCGGTGGTCGGTGACGCCGAGCGCCTTCATCGCGTCGGCGAGCTCGCCCGCGCGGTGCTGGCCCAGCATGTCGTCGCGATCGGCGGCGAGGTGCTCGAGCTCGGGCACCAGGACCTCGCCCATCTCGCCCAGGGTGCAGGTGACGAGGGTGACGTGGGCGCCCTCCTGCACGTACTTGGCCATCGTCAGGCCGTTGTTGATCGACTCGTCGTCGGGATGGGCGTGCACGAGCAGGATCCGACGGTCAGCAAGGGGCATGCCGCAAGGCTACTGAAGCGGCCCGACATGCGTGGGTTTGCGCGCCTGGTGCTGGTCGACCGCGGCACGCTCGACCGCGGCTGGGCGTACGCCGTGCTGCCGGTCGCGATCATCGCCGCCGCGGCGACCCGCGTGCTCACGATGTTCAAGGCGAAGGCCGAGGACACCCCGTCGGACGACCGCGACCACTGAGCACTCCCGCCGCCAAGGGTGGTTATGTAGGGGCATGACCGTGTCCTATCCCCGTCTGGCCGCCCGTACGCTCCGCTTCACGCTCGGCATCCCGCGCAACATCACGGTGTCGCCCGACGGCCGGACCGTCCGCTTCATCCGTACGCCCGACGGCGTGACCCGCACGGGCCAGCTGTGGGAGCACGACGTCGAGACGGGCACGGAGTCGATCCTGGTCGACCCGGTCGCCCTGCTCGGCGAGGACGGCGAGCAGCTGTCCGCGGAGGAGCGGTCACGCCGCGAGCGCAGCCGCGAGTCCGCCGCGGGCGTCGTGGCGTACGACGTCGACGACACCGGTCGCTGGGCCTGCTTCACCCTCTCCGGCCAGCTGTGGGCCGTGGATCTCGGTGCGCGAGCGGTCACCGCGCTGCCGAGCGTCGGCGCGGTCATCGACCCGCACCTGGACCCGACCGGGGCCCGCATCGCGTACGCCTCGGGCGGCGCGCTGCGCGTCATCGGCGTCGACGGCCAGGACGAGCGCGCGCTGGTCGAGCCGGAGTCGCCCACCGAGGTCTGGGGGCAGGCGGAGTTCATCGCCGCCGAGGAGATGGAGCGCTTCCGCGGCTTCTGGTGGGCGCCGGACGGGACGTCGCTGCTGGTCGAGCGGTTCGACGACGCACCCGTGCAGATCTGGCACATCGCCGATCCCGAGCATCCCGAGCGCGAGCCCGTCGCCCAGCGCTACCCCTCCGCGGGCACGTCCAACGCCGAGGTGACCCTGTGGCACGTGGCCCTCGACGGCAGCCGCACCGAGATCCGGTGGGACCGCGCGACGTACGAGTACCTGGGCCGGGTCAGCTGGACCGGGCACGGCGCTCCCCTGCTGCAGGTCATGAGCCGCGACCAGAAGTCCTCGCAGATCCTGGCGGTCGACGTCGCGACCGGCGCCACCACGGTCGTGCGCGAGCTCCACGACACGTCCTGGGTCGAGCTGTCGTCCGCCCCGCGACACGCGCCGGGCGGACGACTGGTCACGGTCGAGGACGTCGACGGCTGGCGGCGCGTCGTCGTGGACGGCACACCCGTCTCGCCGGACGGGTGGCAGGTGCGCGGGGTCGTCGAGGCCTTCGAGGACTGCGTCGTCGCCACCGCCTCGCAGGACCCGACACAGATCCAGGTCGTGCGGTTCTCGTACGACGGCACCGCGACCCCCGTGACCGAGGGGCAGGCCGTCCACGGCGCGGTCCTCGGCGGTCCGACCACGGTCATCGTCCGGTCCGGTCTGGACGTCGTGGGCACGACCGTCGTCGTGCACCGCGAGGACACCGACCCCAGCGCGATCCGCGTCGTGGCCGAGCCCGCACCGTTCGAGCCCGTGGTCACGATGATCGAGGCGGGCGAGCGCCGCCTCCGCACCGCTGTCCTGTTCCCCCGCGACCACCAGCCCGGCTCGGCCCGCCTGCCCGTCCTGATGGACCCGTACGGCGGCCCGCACGCACAGCGCGTGCTGTCCTCGGCTCGCGCATTCCTCGAGGCGCAGTGGCTAGCGGACCAGGGATTCGTCGTCGTCGTCGCCGACGGTCGTGGCACGCCCGGTCGTGGGTACGACTGGGAGCGCGCGGTGCTGCACGAGCTCGCCACCGTCACGCTCGACGACCAGGTCGACGCCCTGCAGGCCGTCGCGGCGGCGTACCCGGAGGATGTCGATCCCTCCCGGGTCGGCATCACCGGCTGGTCGTACGGCGGCTACCTCTCGGCGCTGGCCGTGCTCAAGCGTCCCGACGTCTTCCACGCCGCGGTCGCGGGCGCGCCGGTGACCGAGTGGCGCCTCTACGACACCTGCTACACCGAGCGCTACCTCGGCGACCCGCGCACACAGCCCGAGGTCTACGACCGCAACTCGTTGATCCCCATGGCGCCTGCCCTGGAGCGGCCGCTCATGATCATCCACGGCCTGGCGGACGACAACGTCGTCGCGGCCCACACGCTGCAGCTCTCGTCCGCCCTCCTCGCGGCGGGCCGCGCCCACACGGTCCTGCCGCTGTCGGGGGTCACGCACATGACGCCCCAGGAGGTCGTCGCGGAGAACCTCAAGCTGCTCCAGCTCGACTTCCTCAAGGAGCACCTCAGCGCTTGAGGCGCTGAGGTCCGTCGGGCAGCGGCGGCGGCTCCGGGGCGGCGCGATCGTCGCCGGCGAGCCAGCCGCCGTGCTCGTCGACCAGCTCGGCCACCCGGTCGTCGAACGGCTCGACGACCAGCACCCAGGCCCGGTCGTCCCAGTCCTCCTCGCCCGCGAACGCCTCACGTCGCAGGGTGGTGGCGTAGCCCTCGCGCTCGAGCGCCACGACGAGCTCGTCCGCGTCCTCGCCCTCGTCGAAATAGACCGCGTCCATGACCTGATCGTATGATGGCGCGGTACGCATCCCCGAGGACGAGGTCACCGGTCCGTTGAAGCTCTGAGGTCAGATCCCGCGCAGCAGCCCGCTTCGGCCTGCGCACCCATCGACCTCATGGAGCGCTCATGCGTACCTCGCTCACGACCCACCAGCTGGGGTTCACCTGGCCCGACGGCACCACCGTCCTGCGCGACCTCGAGCTCACGATCGGCCCGGGTCGCCACGGGCTCGTGGGCCGCAACGGGGCCGGCAAGTCGACCCTGCTCGAGCTGCTCGCCGGCCGCCTGACCCCCCTCGAGGGCACGGTCACCGTCGACGGCGCCCTCGCCCACCTCCCGCAGGACCCCGGGCTCGATCCCGGCCGCACGGTCTCCGACGTGCTGGGGGTGACCGGGACGCTCGGCGCGCTGGCGCGCATCGAGGCGGGCGAGGTCAGGCAGGACGACCTCGACCTGGTCGGCGACGACTGGGACGTCGCCGAGCGCACCACCGCCGAGCTCGGCCGCCTGGGGCTCGCACACCTGGGCCTCGACCGGCCCGTGGGCACGATCTCCGGTGGCGAGCTGGTGCTGCTCTCGCTGGCGGCACTGCTGCTGCGCCGTCCGGCGGTGCTGCTGCTCGACGAGCCCACCAACAACCTCGACGTCGCCGCACGTCAGCGCCTCATCGACATCATCACGGGCTGGCGCGGCACCCTAGTGGTCGTCAGTCACGACCGCGAGCTGCTCAACACCATGGACGACATCGGCGAGCTCCGTGACGGTCAGGTCCACTGGTACGGCGGCAGCTATGACGACTACGAGGCGGCGGTCGCGGCGGAGCAGGAAGCGGCGGAGCGCGCCGTTCGCGCCGCCGAGGCCGACGTCCGCACCCAGAAGCGGGAGCTCGCGGAGTCGCAGGCCGTGCTGGCACACCGGCGACGGTACGGCCAGAAGATGAACGCGCAGAAGCGCGAGCCGAAGATCGTCATGGGCAACCGCAAGCGGTCCGCGCAGGTGTCCGCCGGCAAGCTCCGCGCGACGCACGAGGACCGTCTCGCCGCAGCCGGTGAGCATCTCGACGTGGCCGAGGCCCGGCTGCGCGGCGACCGGGAGATCCGCGTCGACCTGCCGGCCACCACCGTGCCGCCTGCTCGTGACGTGCTCCAGCTGCAGGGCGTGCGGCCGCAGCACGGCTGGATCGAGCTCGACCTCGACGTCCGGGGCCCCGAGCGCATCGCCCTCACCGGTCCGAACGGCTCGGGCAAGACCTCCCTGCTGCGGACGATCACCGGCGAGCTCGAGCCGGCCGCGGGCACGGTCGACGTCCACGTCCCGTGGCGGATGCTGCCGCAGCGCATGGACCTGCTCGACGAGTCGTTGACCGTGGCCGAGAACATCGCGCGCATCGCACCCGACGCGTCCGAGACCGACCGGAGGTCCCGACTCGCGCGGTTCCTGTTCCGCGGACGGGCGGCCGACCAGCTCGCGTCGACGCTCTCGGGCGGCGAGCGGCTGCGCGCAACCCTCGCCTGCCTGCTGCTGGCCGAGCCGGCACCCCAGCTGCTCCTGCTGGACGAGCCGACCAACAATCTCGACCTGCCGAGCGTGCGGCACCTCGTCGAGGCCCTGAGGTCGTACCGAGGGGCGTTGATCGTGGTCAGCCACGACCAGACGTTCCTGGCCGATCTCGACCTGAACCGGCGCATCGAGGCGGCACCGTCCGGAGGGACAGGTGCCTGCCCAGGGCGCACACTGGACGAGTGACCGGGACCAACTGGGCAGGCAACCTGACGTACAGCGCGACCGAGCTCCACGAGCCCCGGTCGATCGACGAGCTGATCGACCTCGTCGCGGGCACACCGCGCCTGCGGGCGCTCGGCTCGCGCCACTCGTTCAACGCGATCGCCGACACCGACGCCGCCCAGGTCTCGGTGGCCGGGCTGCCCGTCCTCGTCGACGTCGACGAGTCCGCGCGCACCGTGACGGTGTCGGCCGGCCTCCGTTACGGCGAGCTGGTCGAACGGCTCGACCTGCAGGGCTGGGCCCTGCCCAACCTCGCGTCCCTGCCCCACATCTCGATCGCCGGTGCGGTCGCGACCGGGACCCACGGATCGGGCGACCGCAACGGCAGCCTGGCCCGCGCGGTCGCGGCGGTGGAGATGGTGCGAGCCGACGGCACCCTGCACCAGGTACGCCGTGGGGACGCCGACTTCGACGGCTCCGTGGTCTCACTGGGGCGCCTCGGCATCGTCACCTCGATCGCCCTGGACGTCGTGCCGACGTTCGAGGCGCGCCAGGACATCTTCGAGCACCTGCCGTGGGCGGAGGTCGAGGACCACTTCGACGAGATCACCTCCGCGGCCTACAGCGTCAGCATGTTCACCGACTGGAGCGACACCGGCCCGCACCAGGTCTGGCTCAAGTCCCGCTCGGACCAGCCCGCTCCGACCGAGCTCTTCGGCGCGACCCCGGCCGAGGACGAGGTCCACCCGCTGCCCGGCATCTCGGCGGAGTTCACGACGCAGCAGCTCGGCCGCTCCGGACCGTGGTGGGACCGGCTGCCGCACTTCCGCCTCGGCTACACCCCGAGCGACGGCGACGAGCTGCAGACCGAGTACCTGGTGCCGCGCACCCACGCGCTCGAGGCCATCGCCGCGGTGCGAGCGCTCGCGCCCCAGGTGCAGCCGCTGCTGCTCGTGTCGGAGATCCGCACGATCGCGGGTGACGACCTGTGGCTGAGCCCGGCCCACAGCACCGACTGCATCGCGCTGCACTTCACCTGGCGCCTCGACGTCCCGGCCGTCACGGCATTCCTGCCGACCCTCGACGACGCGCTCGCGCCGCTCGGCGCCCGTCCCCACTGGGGCAAGGTGTTCGAGACGACACCCGAGCGGCTCCTCGCGGCGTACCCCCGGCTGCCGGAGTTCCGCGATCTCGTCGCCAAGGCGGACCCGGACGGCAAGCTCGCCAACGAGCTGACCGAGTCGTGGCTCAGGTCGTCCTGACCGGCGCGCTCCGGCGCGACAGGACGTAGCCCCACGCGCCGGCGAAGACGAACATGAAGATCGAGTAGACCGCGGCGGGCACCGAGATCTCCGTCGTGTCGAGCACCTCGACCGCGATGTAGATCGCGAGGGTCGCGTTGTGGACGCCGATCTCCATCGACGACGCGATCGCCTGCGACTCGGTCACCCCCAGCGCCTTGGGCACGACGTAGCCGACGACCAGGCTGATCGCGCAGAACAGGCCGGTCGCGAGACCGACGTCGCCGAAGTAGTCCGCGATCTTGTCGCGCTGGTCCACTAGGATGCCCAGCACGAGCACCGCGAGGATCACCGCCGAGCCGATCCGCACGGGCTTGTCGGCCCGCGCCGCGACCCCGGGGTTGCGCGAGCGCACGAGCATGCCGAGCAGCACCGGCACCAGCACGACTGCGAACACCTCCACGACCTTGGAGAACTGCAGCGACACCGAGTCCTGCCGCTCGAAGTAGTCGATCGCCAGATTCGTGATGACCGGCAGCGTGAAGATCGCGATGATCGAGTTGATCGCGGTCAGGGTGACGTTGAGAGCGACGTCTCCGCGGAACAGGTGGCTGAACAGGTTGGCGCTCGTGCCGCCCGGCGATGCGGCCAGCAGCAGCATGCCGATGCCCAGCAGCGGTGGCAGATCGAGTGCGACCACGAGCCCGAAGCAGATCGCGGGCAGCAGCAGGAGCTGGCAGGCCAGGGCGATCACGACCGCGCGCGGGTGCTGCCGGACGCGACGGAAGTCCGCGATCGTGAGCGACAGCCCGAGGCCGAACATGATGATGCCGAGCGCCAGCGGCAGCCCGACGGTGGTGAGCGGCGAGTCCATCCGGACACCCTAGGGGTGACGCAGGTCACATCGTTGCATCGTGCGACCACCGACGCCGCGCTCGTCCGGCGCAATGCGGCACACGGGCACACACTGGATAAGTGAACACGTTCAACCCGCGAGCGCCGGAGCTCACCGGGCCGCGCCTGATGCGCCAGGACTGGACCCGGCTGACCTTTGTCCACTGGGCGGTCGACCCCGACCTGGTCGCCCACCTCGTCCCCCGCGGGACGCGACCGGACACGCTGGACGGCGCGACGTACGTCGGGCTCATCCCCTTCGAGATGCGGCGCGCAGGTCTCGGCCGAGGCCCCGCCGTCCCGTTCCTCGGCGACTTCCCCGAGACCAACGTCCGGCTCTACACCGTGGACGACGACGGACGCCACGGCGTCGTGTTCCGCTCGCTGGAGACCAGCCGCCTGCTGATCGCCGTCGGCGCGCGGCTCGCCTTCGCGACTCCCTACACCTGGGCCCGGATGCGGATCCGGCAGGACGGTGACCGCATCGAGTACGAGACGTCGCGGCGCTGGCCCGGGCCCCACGGCGCCGGCGGCCGGGTCGTCGCGACCCTCGGCCCGGCCATCGAGCGCCCCTCCCCCGTCGAGGAGTTCGTGACGGCACGCTTCGGCCTGCACACGCGCCATCTCGGACGTACCTGGTGGATCCCCAACCACCACGTCCCCTGGTCGCTGCGCACCGCGACCCTCGAGGACCTGCAGGACGATCTCGTGGCGGCCGCAGGAGTGCCGGGGCTCGCCCGCCGCACCCCGGACTCGGTGGTCCACGCCGACCGCGTGCACACCGTGTTCGGTCTGCCGAGGCCGATCAGGAGCCGTTGAGCCTCACAGCGCGGCCTCGATCGCCGGGATGCGCTCGCGGAACGCCGCGACCCGGTCACGGGTGCGCTGCGGCTCGCCGACCGCCGCCAGGTTGAGATGGCCCTGGTCGCCGCGCGCCTGGCCCGCCTCGATGCGGTTCGCGGCCTCGGTCATCCGCTCGACGACGGCGTCGAGGACCGTCATGGGGCCCCACTCGCCGTACGCGTCGACGAGGAGGTCGAGCCGCCGCGCCACGTCGTCCGCCGGGATCTCGCGGTACAGCGGGATGCCGGTCCAGGCGAGGAACGCGAGATCGTCGATCGGGCGGCCCGGACCGGCCATGTCCCAGTCGATCATCGCGACGAAGTGCCCGCTCTGGATGATCCAGTTGTACGCCCCGGGGTCGTTGTGGCAGATGATCTGGCCCGGCTCGAGCTCGGCCTCCCCACCGCGCCACGTGCGGGGACCGTCGGGCTGGAACCCCTCGACGATGTCGTGGAAGTCGCGCAGCCAGGCCACGGCCTCCTGCAGCACGGTGTCCAGGACGACCTCGCGGTCGATCGGCACGCCGCGACCCTCGACGTACTCGAGCACCTCACGACCCTCGTCGTCGACTCCGTGCAGCGCAGGGATGCCGCGCAGCCCGCTGTCGTGCAGATACGTCAGCAGCTCGTGGACAGCAGGGGTCCACGGCCCGGTGGGGCGGCGCACGGTCCGTCCGACGCGGGTGGCCCCGCCGACGGCTCCGGGGAGATGTTCGATGTCGTCCTCTGGCACGCTTTCATCGTGGCACATTCGCACTCGCACACGATTCCCGACGACGGACCACCTCGCCGACGGCTCGCGATCGTCCTCGGGGCCGTCGTCCTGTCGATCGCCGCCGTCGCCCTCGCGGCGATGGTCGCCCTGTGGCCGGACGCCGACGAGGTGCCGCGCGACCAGAACCCGTACGGCGCCGAGGGCGTCAGCACGGTCGACGCGACCGTGACCGGGGTCAAGCCCTTCAACTGCAACAGCGGCGGCGAGGGGCCTGACGGGACGATCGAGGTCGCGGGCGACTGCGCCCGCGTCACGGCGAAGGTCGACGGTGAGGGCACCGCGACGTTCGACCTGGACGCCTCGCGCTACCGGGCCGGGATCGACCCCGGCGACGACATCCGCCTGATCCGCATCGAGCCCGAGGGCCAGCCCGCGTCGTACGAGTTCCTCGACTTCAGCCGTGGCGTGCCGCTCACCGCCCTGGCCGTGATCTTCGCGGTCCTCGTCGTCGCGGTCGCCCGTTGGCGTGGCCTGTTCGCCCTGGCCGGCATCGGCGTCACACTGTTCGCACTCACCAAGTTCATGCTGCCCGCGTTCCTCGCCGGCGAGTCACCGCTGGCGGTCGCGATCGTCGGGTCCACGGTCATCATGATCGTCGTGCTCTATCTCGCGCACGGCATCTCGATCAGGACCACGTCCGCGCTGTTCGGGACGTTCGTGGGCATCGCGCTGACGGCCCTGATCGGCCTCGCCGCGACCGATTGGACCCAGCTCAGCGGCGTCGGGTCCGAGGACGACCAGCGGCTCATCGCGACCGTCCCGCAGATCTCCCTGTCCAGCATCGTGGCCGGCACCATGGTCATCGCCGGCCTCGGCGTGCTCAACGACGTCACGGTCACCCAGGCCAGCGCGGTCTGGGAGCTGCGCGCCGTGCAGCCGGCGGCCCGGGGAGCGGCCCTGTTCACCTCCGCGATGCGCATCGGCCGCGACCACATCGCGTCCAGCGTCTACACGCTCGTGTTCGCGTACGCGGGCTCGGCCATGACGGTCCTCCTGCTGGCCACGGCGTACCAGCGCGGCCTGAACGACATCGCCACGACCGAGGAGATCGGTCAGGAGATCGTCCGTACGCTCGTCGGCGCGATCGGGCTGGTGCTCGCGGTCCCGGTCACGACCCTGTTCGCGGTCTGGCTCGCACCACCGCGCGTCGCGGACGCGCCGGCCGCGGCGCCGGCGGGCGTACCGCCCACGGAGCCACCGTCGCGGGGCTCGCACGCCGGACCGCGCGGCGGCTGAGCCGACACTTCGCCCGACTTCAGCGACAGCGCGGCCCCGGCAGGGGTATCATGGAGGAAGCACCGAACCGCAGCACGTCGCTCATCCAGCGACAGGGGCTGCTCAGGACCGTGACGCGACGCCCGTTTCATCAGCGGCTCGCCGTATGACCACCGCTCGCCGCTCCAGCGGCCACGAGTCCAACGAGCAGATCCGGTGCCGTGACGCGCCGCGCACCCGCTCGGCTCTTCCCAGGAGGAACTCTTGGCTCGACGAGGCCAGCGCCAGTCCGGATCGACCCGGACGGCCACCCGCCAGCGCACTGCCCGACCCCTCGAGAAGGGCGACATCATCCGCGTCCTCGCGCGGGCCGTCCGCGAGGTCGAGGCCAAGGCCCAGCGGGGGCCGCTGTCGCCGTCCGGCCGCACCAAGTTCCAGGTCGTCGCCGTCCTGGTGCGCGAGGAGCGCAACCGGGTCAAGGCCGACAAGACCATGACCGAGGCGCACCGCGCCGAGCAGCTCAAGCGCCTCGACGGCGTCGCCACGATCCTGGCCCAGACCGTCGCGCTCGACCCGACGGTCTATCCCCTGCTCGACGAGCACGCCGTCTTCACCGACGCCGCCGACACGTTGCGCACCGAGATGCTGGAGGCCGCCGGCATCGAGCAGGCGCAGACCGAGGCCGCCGACGACGCGACCGCCACCCCT
This sequence comes from Aeromicrobium sp. S22, assembly GCF_009661045.1. Classification (NCBI taxonomy): domain Bacteria; kingdom Bacillati; phylum Actinomycetota; class Actinomycetes; order Propionibacteriales; family Nocardioidaceae; genus Aeromicrobium; species Aeromicrobium sp. S22. The sequence continues at coordinate 1,107,203 of NZ_WJWV01000001.1, read as the reverse complement.
GCGGCCGCCGAGCGCCGGATCGTCCCGCAGTCCGTCATTGCGCGCCAGCTCGCGAACCCCTTCCTCGCCCCTGACTTCTCGGCCGTCGAGCAGCGCCCCGCCGGGCCCAAGCGGCTCGCGACGTGGGAGCTGCTCGGTCCGCTCTTCCGCGCATTCGAGTACGGCGGCGCGTCCTCGTGCATGCCGCTGCCCGAGCCCGGTTTCCTCATGACGCCGGGCGGGCTCGAGCTGATGCCCCACCAGGCGCAGGTCGTCGCGGCCGCAGCCGAGGGCCACCGGACGTTCTTGCTGGCCGACGAGCCGGGCCTGGGCAAGACCGCCCAGGCGCTGCTGGCCGCACACGCCGCCGACGCGTACCCCCTGCTGGTCGTCGTGCCCAACGTGGTCAAGACCAACTGGGCCCGTGAGGCCGAGATCTGGACGCCCAACCGCAAGGCCACGGTCATCCAGGGCGACGGCGACTCGATCGACGGCTTCGCCGACATCGTGATCGTCAACTACGAGGTGCTCGACCGGCACGTCGGCTGGCTCGGCGACTTCGGCTTCCGCGGCATGGTCGTGGACGAGGCTCACTTCATCAAGAACAAGTCCTCCCAGCGCTCGAAGCACGCCCTCGAGCTTTCCGAGCGCATCCGCTCGCGCACGGCCCGGCCGCTGCTCATGGCACTGACCGGCACCCCGCTCATCAACGACATCGAGGACTTCCGAGCGATCTGGCAGTTCCTCGGCTGGATCGACGACAAGAAGCCCCTCGCCGAGCTCATGGACAAGCTCGAGGAGACCGGGCTGACCCCGGCCGACAAGGGGTTCTACTCCGCGGCGCGCAACAGCGTCATCAGCATGGGCATCGTGCGGCGCCGCAAGGTCGACGTCGCTGCCGACATCCCGGCACGTCGCATCGCCGACCTGCCGGTCGAGCTGGACGACGTGGTCGGCCGCTCGATCCGCGAGGCCGAGCAGGAGCTCGCCCGTCGCCTGGTCGCCCGCTACGACTCCGCGCTCGAGACGCGTACGTCCCGGGCCAAGGTCGACGGCATCGACCACGAGCTGGTCCGCGCCGTCGCCCGCTGGGAGCGCGAGGACGCCGACGACGAGAAGACCGGTGAGAACGTCTTCGGCATGATGCGTCGCATCGGTCAGGCCAAGGCCGGGCTCGCCGCCGACTACGCCGCCCAGCTGGCCCGCAACGTGGGCAAGGTCGTCTTCTTCGCCAAGCACATCGACGTGATGGACGTGGCCGAGGAGACGTTCGCCAAGCGCGGCATCAAGTACTCCTCGATCCGCGGCGACCAGACGCCCAAGGTGCGCCAGAAGAACATCGACGAGTTCGTCAATGACGAGGACGTCGAGATCGTGGTCTGCTCACTGACCGCAGCCGGCGTGGGACTGAACCTGCAGGTCGCGTCCAACGTGGTCCTGGCCGAGCTGTCGTGGACCGATGCGGAGCAGACGCAGGCCATCGACCGCGTGCACCGCATCGGTCAGGGCGAGCCCGTCACCGCGTGGCGCATCATCGCCGCGCACACGATCGACGGCAAGATCGCCGAGCTGATCGACAGCAAGGCCGGTCTCGCCGCCCGGGCCCTGGACGGTTCGGACGAAGAGGTGTCCTCGTCGGCCGACATCCAGCTCGAGGCACTCGTCGCCCTCCTGACCGAGGCCCTCGAGGCCCGCGCCTGACAGACGGGGTCACTCGCCGCCGAGCACGCCTCCGTCATCGTCCTGGTCGGGACCGGCCTCGGCGGCGAGGTCACCCGGACGGCCCTCGCCGGTGTCGGAGGCGTCCTCGGGCGCGGCAGGCACGGGTCCGGGGTTGGCCAGCTGTCCGCCCTCGTCCGAGGTGCTGTCGTCGGTGTCGTTGCGTGCGTTGGTGGGATCAGTCATGGTCCGGACGTACCCCGCGACCGCCGGGATCAACCCGACGACGGTTTGAATCCCCCGCCGCAGGGAAAGGAACAGCGTGTTCCGGTCCGCCGCACGCGGATCGCCCGACCAGGAGGTCCCTGCATGTCCAGTCCGTCTGCCAGCAGAAGCAGCAGCGCCCGCACGCTCGTCATCATCTCGTTCGTCCTCGACGCGGTGGCACTGATCTTCCTGCCGATCATCCTCGGACCGATCGGTGCTGTCCTCGGATTCGTGGCCTACTCACAGGGCGAGAAGAAGCTCGGACTCTGGGCCGGCATCGGCGGCATCGTGGCCACCGTCGTCGGCATGGTGCTCGGCGCAGTCGTCGCCAACAACAGCTGACCCGAGACGGCGGCGGCGGGACTCAGCCCGCCGTCGCCATCGCCTCGAGCATCCCCTTGGTCGCCAGCTCGTCGGCCAGCTCGTTGTCGGCGACGCCCGAGTGCCCCTTGACCCAGAACCACTCGACCTCGTGACGCTCGCACGCGGCCTGGAGCCGCTGCCACAGGTCGACGTTCTTGACCGGCTGCTTGGCCGCGGTGCGCCATCCGTTGCGCTCCCAGCCGGCCACCCACTGCGTGATGCCGCTGCGGACGTACGTGCTGTCGGTGTGCAGGTGCACGATGACCGGGCGCGTCAGCGCCTCCAGCGCCATGATCGGCGCGGTCAGCTCCATGCGGTTGTTGGTCGTCGAGCTGGGCTCGCCGCCGAACATCTCGCGCACGTGGTCGCCCTGCCGCAGCACGGCGCCCCACCCGCCGGGGCCCGGATTGGGCGTGCAGCCGCCGTCGGTGTGGATGATGACCGGTAGTTCGTCGTTCACCGGACCATCCTGCCGCGGCGGTCCCGCCGACCGGGGCTCCCCCGCCGTACGATCGGCGTGTGCCATCTCGCAGTCGGACCGCCACGTACGCTCGACGCCGCCAGCGCCGGATGGCCAAGGTCACTCATGACCTGACCGACGAGCAGTGGGCCGCGCTGACGTCCGCGTGGGGCGGCTGCGCGTACTGCGGGGCGGAGGGCTCCGCGCTGCAGAAGGACTGCATGCTGCCGATCTCGCGCGGCGGCCGCTACACGCTCGCGAACGTCGTGCCGGCGTGCGCGTCGTGCAATGCGAGCAAGTGGAATCTCGAGGTCACGACCTGGATGCGGCGAAAGAAGCTCGACGAGGGGCGGTTCCTGCTGCGTCAGGTCGAGATCCTCGCGGCGGTCGCGCCGGTCGGCTGACGCTCCCGGCGCCTCGCGCTCGGACGTACCCGCTGAGAGGATGATCGGGTGCGTCGTGCCGTGGCTCCCCTGCTTGCCGTCACCGTCGCGATGGTGCTCGCGGACTCTGCGGTCGTCACCCTCGCGCTGCCGGACATCCTGCAGAACCTCGACGCGTCCGTCGGCCAGGTCGCCTGGGTGCTGATCGCGTACAACCTGGTGCTGGGGGTGGCCGCCGTGCCCGCCGCCGCGGCGTTCGCACGGGTGCAGCCCCGGGTCTTCAGCGCAGTCGGCGTGGCCGTGTTCGCAGGTGCCTCCGCGTGGTGCGCCCTCGCGGACTCGATCGAGGTGCTCATCATCGCGCGGTGCGTGCAGGCCGTGGGCGGTGCGCTGGCGCTGATCGGCTGCCTCGAGCAGCTGGTCGAGGTGCGCGGAGAGCGGCGTGGAGTCGCGACCTGGGTGACCGCGGGCGTCATCGGGACGGCCGCCGGACCGGTCGCGGGCGGCCTGCTCACCCAGGCCATCTCGTGGCAGGCGATCTTCGTGGTGCAGGTGCCGTTCGCGCTGCTGGCCGTGCCAGCGGCGCTCAGCGTGGCGTCCGCGCCTCCGCAGGAGGCCGACCGGCACCGTCCGGCCGTACGCGCGAACATCACCCTCGCCCTGATGTCGGCGGCGCTCACCGCGGCGCTGTTCCTGCTGGTGCTGCTGCTCGTCGAGGGGTGGGGCCGCTCCCCCGCCGCCGCGGCCGTGACGGTGTCGGTCGTGCCGATCGCCGCGCTCGCGGCCGGCCCGCTCGTACGCCTGCTGCGGCCGCCTCACGACGTCGAGGTCGCGGTCGGCTGCTTCCTGGTCGCCGGAGGCCTCGCCGCCCTGGCGATCCCGCCGTCGGCCCACCTCGCCTGGACGATCGCCCCGCAGGCGCTGGTCGGACTGGGGCTCGGGCTGACCGTCGACCGGCTGACGTCCCAGGCCATGGAGATGCGGCTGCCGCGAGCCCGCCACGCGGGGTGGACGATCAGCGCCCGCCACGTGGGGGTCGTCGTGGGCCTGGCGATCCTGACGCCGGTGTTCACCGCAGACCTGCAGGACGCCCAGGAGCCCGCACAGGAGGCCATCACCTCCCTCGTCCTCGACGCCCCGCTGCCGCCGGACGACAAGATCGCCGTGGCGCAGGCGCTGGGCGATGCGTTGTCCGACGAGCGGGGACAGGTCCCGGACCTGCATCCGGCGTTCGCGTCCCTCGACGTCGATACGAGATATCGCGCCGCGACCGACCAGCTCGAGCGCGACCTCGACTCCCAGCTCGAGCGCGCCGCCACCTGGGCGTTCCGCGACTCGTTCCTCATCGGCGCCGGCATCGCCCTGCTCGCGTTGCTCAGCTCGCTGCGCCTCCGGCGGAGGACGTCGTGAGAGCGCCGCGCTGGATCGGGCTCCCGGTCGCCGCAGTCGTGCTCGTGGCCGGGGTCATCGGCGTGCAGCTCGCGAACGGCGGCGGGACGTACGAGCCGTTGCGCCCGGCCGACCCGTGCGCCGAGCGTACGGTCACCTCACGGGCCAACGGCATCGACGGCCTCACCGAGCGGCTGGTGCTGCTCGGCATCAACAACGCCGCCTGCACCCTCGGCGTCACCCGGGAGGCGCTCACGCTCGAGCTGGCGCAGACCAGCACGCGTACCGACGCCGAGATCGACGCCCTGCGCGCGGGTCTGATCGAGGCGGTGCGGCAGATGAAGAAGGACGGCTCCCTGCCTCCCGCGTCCGACCTGGTCGACGAGGCACTCGCCTCGGCGAACCTCAACGGCCTGCTCGAGCGGGCGATCCGTCTCATCCCGGACTCGGTGATCGACAGCGCCCTGAAGACCGACGACGTCCTCGAGCGCGCGATCGAGGACCTGGACCTGCGTGACCTTCTCGCCAACCTCGACGACCAGGGCGACCTTGAGCGTCAGGTCGAGGCCGCCGTCACCGAGGCCGTGAAGGACTCCCTGCTCGACCGATTGCGCAACCTGATCTGACCCAGCGAAGGAGCGACAGCCCATGTCCGATCCGACACCTCACCGCCGACCACGCGACCTCGACGTCGACCGCGGCGCCCCTGTGCTGGTCGAGCTGAAGAGGACGATCGACGCTCCCCTGCCGCTCGTCTGGCAGCGCCACACCGACATCGCCGCGTGGCCGACCTGGCAGCCGGCCATCTCCCGTGCCACGATCGACGGCCCGATCGAGCCCGGCACCACGTTCGAGTGGGAGACCCACGGGCTCGACATCACCTCGACCATCACGCAGGTCGTCCTCAACAGCCGCATCGTCTGGGCCGGCCCGGCCGCGGGCATCGACGCGATCCAGGTCTGGACGTTCACCCCGACAGCGGACGGCGTCGTGGTGCACACGACCGAGTCATGGTCGGGAACGCCGGCGGAGGCCGACCCCGCCCACCTGCACGCCAACCTGACCCTGTCGCTGGCCGGCTGGCTCGACCGGTTGAAGGAGGTCTGCGAGTCCGGCGAGGCTGATTCCTAGCGACGGCCCTTCGCGAAGTACGCCAGCGGGCCGACCGGCTGCACGAACGACGCCAGCGCCCACGCGATCTTCGGTCCCCGCACCTCGTCGGCCGGCCGACGGGCCAGGTCCCACAGTGCCACAGCCGTCAGGACCGTCTCGACGGCTCCCGCGACGTAGATCGCTCGCTGCTGTCCGGGGCTGAGGTCCGACCACTTCTTCTGTGCCATGGCTTGACGTTATCGGTTGGCGCTCCCGCTCGGACCGGCTGCCTGGTCGACCTCCCGCGACAACACCTCGATCCGTGCGCGCAATCGGCGCGGCTCCGCCCATATCCCGTAGCAGGCGTAAGTGAAAAGCGGAATCGCGATCAGCCACCACAGCGAGTCCCGGAACTGGAGCCAGATCATGACGGCGGCTAAAACCAGCACCATTCCCCCCACCCACTTGTCGTCGTCGAGCTTTTCCAGGCGGTATCTCGCGGCGCGGACCGTCGCCAGGCGCAGCCGCGGATCGGACGGGATCGGACCCTTCGCCTCGGCGTGGTAGACGACCAGCAGCTCCGCGTCGCTGAGGTCGCTGCCGGCCGCCCTGCGCCATCGAGTCCGGTCACGGACAGACCCCCACCCCACGACGGACCCGAAGATCATGCCCCCGATCACGCCGCCGACCAAGGACCAGCCCCAGTCCTGGGGTTCCCGAAGTATCTCCCAGATCGCCATGGCCGCGCCGAAGAAGACTCCCGACGTGAGCGCCTGCACCCACCAAGGAGCCAGGTACAGACGTGAGCGCATGTCTCGATTGTGCCGCACATGTTCCCGATGTGCCGAAAACCTCCTGCGCTCGCAGGAAGAAGTGTCAGTGGCGACCTCTAGGTTTGAGGTATGGCCACCACGACAGCTCCGACGACAGAAGACCTGTCCGACGTTGTGCGCTGGCAGGCCCGAGCAGAGGCGTACGCGATCGGGCGGATGCTTGACTACCGCGACGCCGAGATGGCGCGGACCGCGTTGATCGAGTCGACATTGAGGCGCAAGATCGAGCGGTCCGCGATCGCGTTGACGATCGGCGAGGCCACCGGCATGTCCGAGGCGCAGATCCAGCTGCGGCTGTCGATCGCCGACCGGGTCCGCGAGAAGACGCCCCTCGTGTGGGAGGCATTCGTCGACGGGTTGATCGACTTCAACCGGGTGCGTGACATCAGCGCGACGATCGAGAAGCTGCACCGCGAAGAATCCATCGCCCGCCTCGAGAGTCGGGTCATCGGCTACGCGACCAGCCACACCGGCGCCGAGCTGCGGCAGTGGCTGCGCCGGTTCGTCCAGCGGGTCGAGGCTGATCTGGCCACCGAACGCGCCGACACCGAGCGCGCCGACCGGCGCGTGACGGTCACGCATGGTGACGACTCGATGTCCTGGCTGAACGCCTACCTGCCCTCGCACGAGGCTGCCGCGATCGAGGCACGCCTTCGCAAAGAGGCACGCAAACCGGCCGACCCGGACGACGACCGCACCGTCGCTCAGCGCGAGGCCGATCTGTTGGTGGCCTGGTGCACCGGCTCCGAGGCCGCGAAGGCGGGCATCGACGCCAACATTGCCGTCACCGTCTCAGCCGACGTGCTCGCCGGTGCGGCTCCCGGTTTCGCCGAGTCCACCGACGGGGCTTGGGCGGTCCCCGCCCCGTGGCTTGCGGACGTGATTGCGACCGGCAGCACGTTCTGGCACCGCATCGTGGTCGACCCTGTCACCGACGACGTTCTTTCTCACGAGTACGTGGGCCGTTTCGCACCCGACACCCTCGCTCTGGCGCTTCGGTTCCTGCACGGCGTCTGCCAGGCACCCGGGTGCATGGTGCCCTCGGAGCGGTGCGATCTCGACCACCGAATACCGCACCCGGTTGGTCCGACGACCGGCGACAACATGGGACCGCTGTGCCGACGACATCACAACCTCAAGGGCCACGGCCTGCTCCACTGGTCGACCAGCCCACCCCAACCGCCACCCGAGCCCCTCGTCATCGAGATCCACCCACCCCCGACCCACTTCGTCATGGAGTACGTCGCCGCCTGAGCGCAGGGGGGACGCCCACCCTCAATCCGCTAGCGATCTCGACTCGCAGATAGGCACATCGCGCCTGCCGCCACCATGAAGCCAAGTCCGGACACGAGCTGCAAAGCCCACATGAACGTGCCTGCTTCACCAGCGAAAAGGTCCAGCACGGCCACGACCAGGTAACAGGCGCCGGCGACGCCCAGGCACGCGACGAGCGCGTTCTGAGAGTTCATCGCGGCGACTCCTCACAGACCATCGATGATCTCCGCACGACGCTCGTCGTACTCCGCCTGGGTGAGCAGGTCCGCCTCCAGCAGGCTCTTGAGGTCGGCCAGCCGCGTGGCCGCAGGAACCGCGGGGGCAGGGGCCGGCACGGAGAGAGCCGTGTCGGGCCGACGCAGATTGGCGGCGAGGTACGTCGCCTCCAGTCCGCTCCCCGTCAGAAGCGTCATCTGGGTCGCCAGGTCGGGGTCCATGCCCGACTGCTTGGCGAGTGACCGGGCGGTGACGACCTTCCACACGAAGAACGCGACCCCGAGGAGGGCTGCGATCGCCATCAGGACGACTATTCCACTGCCCCCGCCTCCCGCCACCGGGTCATCGGGCCACGACGCCTTCCAGCCGTCACCGACCTGCGTACACGTGGGAGGCTCACCGTCTCGCTCGGAGCCCCGATCGATGCACTCCTGGAGCGTGTCCCCGTACGCCGAGGCGACCGGGCCCAGCACGAGGACCGCAAGGGTGGCGCCGATGGCCGCGAACGCGCGACGAGCTGGGGACATTGCCGCATCGTAACCACGCCAGCGCCGCTGTCGGCGGGAAACGGTGAACGTCCCGGAGCTGGCCGTGCGCTGGCCGGCGTCAGGCGACCCGGGCGGTGCCCTCGTAGACGTACGACCACGGACGCCCGACCGAGGGGCCCGCCAGGTAGTGCGCATCGAGTCCCGTGATCTGCAGGCCCACCGACGAGATCAGTGCGGGAACGTCGCGCGAGAGATGGCAGCCACCGGCAATGCGGCGTTCCAGCGGGTCAAGGCGGCGCTGCCACCGGGCGACCCCCGGCCCGGGCGCCAGCCCGTGCTCGAAGAACACGAAGCTCCCAGCCGGTCGCAGCACGCGGCGGACCTCCCGCAGGGCACGGTCCACATCAGGGATCGTGCAGAGCGTGAACGTCGAGAGCACGGCGTCGAACGACGAGTCGTCCTCGGCGAGCACCTGTCCGTCGAGGCCTGACCGAGTGATGGGTACGGGAGATGCTGCACGTCGGCCGGCCGACATCCGCCACGCCACGTCGGACGGCTCGACAGCCGCGACCGACTCGACCGAGGCCGGGTACTTCTCGATGTTGAGGCCCGAGCCGAAGCCGATCTCCAGGACGCGGCCCTGCAGCTCGACGCACAGCTGTTCGCGCCGCTCCATGACCTCGCCGACCGACAGCGATCGCTCGACGAGGTGCGGCACGACACGATCGGTCCACAGGCCCATGCAGCCGATCCTAGGCACCTGTCGGCCCACGGACCTAGTGTCATTCGCATGGAGCTGAGACATGTCGCTGCCGCGCTGCGCGAGTCCTGGGGACCGGACACCTGCTCGCCCGAGGACACCCGATCCTGGAGCCGGGACAACCCAGCTCGAGGTCAGTGCGCGACCACTGCGGTGGTGCTGCACGACCACTTCGGCGGCTGCCTTGTCGGGGGCGAGGTCTTCGTCAACGGCGAGCACGTCGACTATCACTGGTGGAACCGTCTGCCCGACGGCAGTCAGATCGACCTCACGCGCGAACAGTTCGGCCAGCACGAATCAGTCATCGGCGGGGTTGCCGTCGAACGCCCCACGGGCCCCACCCGGCTCGACGCGCAGTACGAGCTCCTGTCCTCACGAGTGTCTGCGTGCCTCGCGCGGTCGAGCCGGGTCTGACTCAACTCGTCGTGAAGCGGCGCTTGATACCTTGCACGACGCGTCCCCACTCGCTCGACACGGCCAGCTCATAATGAGCCTTGAATGCTGCGGCGTTGACGAACCGCTCGTCCACCTGCCACACGAGAGGGTCGGCCGTCTGCCGGACCACGAACGAGAGGCAGCCAGCCTCGCTCAGCGAGTTCCGGGTGTGGAGCGGCAGGTGGCGGCGCACCTGGGCCGCCTCGTCCTCGTTCGCACAGATCAGCTGTCCAGTCACGACGACATCAGTCATCGCGCACTTCTCGTGCTCCCCGTCACTGCTCATACGCCGTCGATGCTCCGCCCGGGTGATCCGCCGGCAGCCATCAGGACGATCGTCAGGGGGACGCTGACGGCAGCGAGCGCCCGATGGCCAGGAGACATGACCGCATCGTATCCACGTCGATGCCCTGACGGCCATGCACGAGAAGAAGGCGGCTGGTCAGGAGCACCGACCTGAGCGTTACGCTCTCGTTCGCGACGCCACGGCTGACCGCGGGAGAAGTGGAATCACCATGCAGCTCATGTTCAAGGAGATCATCGCGGGCGACATCGACGCGGTCCGGCGCAGACTGGCAAAGAATCCTGGCGCAGTCACCCTCGTCGCGACGTCACCTCCCAAGAAGTACACCGGCCAGTCTCCGCTGCAAGTCGCCTACAGCCAGGCTCAGTTCGAGATCGCAGCGCTCCTGCTGGCGCACGGCGCGGACCCGAACTTCATCGAGCATGGCGATCGAGAGCCGTGGGCGATGCCGCCCCTCCACCACGCCATCAAGGCTGCCGTGATGCGTTCTCGCTGGTTGCGACCCACCTGGCGCGAGGAGGATCCGTGGGAGACGCGGAACACCGCCGAACAAGCCGACGCCGCGTACGTGGCGCTGCGCCTCCTGCTCGAGTCCGGCGCTGACGTTCACAGCCTCGACTCCTACGGCAACTCCGCACTCGGACGTGCCGTGCTGGACGCCCGGCAGATCCTCCCGACGCACCACCACAGCGATCCGGACTGGGTGGATCCAAAGCCTCTGACCCCGGACCTGGTCGACGATCTCACCCGCATCTTCGACACCCTGATGGCGCACGGGGCGAACCCGCATCAGGCTGAGCGAGACCTGGGCGCGTCCGTCGTCGAGCACTATCGCGGCGAACCCGTCGCCCAGTTCCTCCACGCCTGATCCAGGCCACGCTGCTCGAAGTGATGTTCCGACTCAACGTCTGAATCGGCGCGCCACCATCCCGAGCAGGCGCGGGAGGCGACCGTTGACAAATATTCTTGTCAAGCGCACAGTCGCACTGTGTACGACATCGAAGTCATCGAGAGCGCGGAGGCAGCCGCCGCCGCACTTGACCCGGTCCGGGCGCGGCTCCTCGCCGAGCTGGCCGAACCGGCGTCCGCCGCCGGCCTCTCCGCCCGAGTCGGGATCGCGCGCCAGAAGGTGAACTACCACCTGAAGGCGCTGGAGGCTCAAGGTCTCGTTCAGCTGGCCGAGGAACGCCGGCACGGAGGCATCGTCGAGCGGGTGCTTCAGGCTTCTGCGGCGTCGTACGTCGTGTCACCTGCCGCCGTCAGCGCGGCCGCAGCCGATCCGAGCGCCAACGACGATCACCTCTCGGCGGGCTACCTCGTCGCGCTGGCCGGCCGCCTGGTGCGCGAGGTCGGCGCTCTGGCACGACGGGCCGGCACGTCGGGCAAGCGTCTGCCGACGCTCACCATCGACACCCAGATCGGCTTCCGCTCGGCCGCCGACCGTGCCGCCTTCGCAGACGACCTGACCGCCGCGGTGCTCGACCTGGCCGCGCGCTACCACCATGACGACGGACGTCCCCACCGGTTGCTCGTCGCCGCCCACCCCCTTCCCGAGGAGAGCACATGAGCACCACCCCGAACGTCCCGTACCGCCTGGAGTTCAGCGTCGAGGTCCCTGGCACGCCCGAACAGGTGTGGCAGGCCATCGCCACTGCCAAGGGCATGAGCGCCTGGTTCCTGCCCACCCGGATGGAGGAGCGCGAGGGGGGCTCCTTGCACTTCTCGATGGGCCCCGAGATGGGCTCGGACGGCCGGGTGACCGGCTGGGACCCGCCGCGCCGCCTCGCCTACGAGGAGGACTGGGCCGCCCTCATGGGCGCCGACCCCGACGCCCTCAGCGCCCTCACGTCGGAGTTCCTCGTCGAGGCGCAGTCCGGTGGCTCCTGCGTCGTCCGCGTCACCAGCAGCGGCTTCGGCACCGGTGCCGAGTGGGAGCCGGAGTTCTGGGAGGAGATGGGCACCAACTGGAAGCCGTTCTTCGACAACCTGCGGATCTACCTGTCGCACTTCCCCGGACAGGAGGCCACCCAGCTCGAGGCGACCGCGTCCCTGCCCGGCGAGGCGGAGGCACTGTGGTCGACGATGCACGAGACGCTCGGCCTGGGGGGCGAGGGCGCGGCGGTCGACGTACGCGGCGCGACCGGAACGGTCGAGCGGGTCGGCGAGCGGCAGACCTTGGTCCGACTGACGGAGCCGGTGCCCGGGATGATGAGCGTGTTCGCGTACCCCGAGGGCGACGGCAAGTCGACCGCGGGCGTCCGGGCGTACCTGTTCTCCCCCGCCGCCGCTGACTACGTGCGACGCGAGGAGCCGGCCTGGCAGTCCTGGCTACAAGGGCTCGACGCCCGCATGCCGGCCACCGAGTGATGGCGAGCCGATTCAGACGAATCTGGCAGGTCGTCCGCGGAGGCTCACTCCTCCCGCGCAGCCCGGAGAAGGCTGACTGCCTTCGGTCCGACGCCGTGCAGGTGGACCAGCCCGGCTAGGTCCTCGGGAAGGTCTCGGACGCTGAGATACCCGGCGCGCAGCAGCGCGCCCGCGGCAGGTCGACCGATCCGAATCCCGTCGAAATCCGGTCCGAGATCTTCGGCCGATTGCTCACCCACGGGGCCATCCAATCAGACGTGATCAGACGTTGGAGCGGAACTGAGGTTGGGGTACCGGACTGGTGTCGAAAGCCGTTGAAACTGCCTCTGACCTGCGGAAACGTCAGTTGTTATTGGTTGACTGAAATTGGCCAAATCGGGCTGTTTTGCGGACTGTTTGCGGACCGCTCGGCCTCGGCCGAGGACACTCACTCCCCCGACAAATCATCATTCGGTCTTGTCACCCGTATCGACCTGCAGTCGACTCTCCAGTGCAGACGCGACGGCCTCGAACTCCACCAGCGCGGCAGTCAGTTCCTCGACAATTTCGCGGGCGATGATCTCAGGCGCCGGCAGGTTGTCAGAGTCTTCGAGCGAAGCGTCGCGGAGCCAGGTGATATCGAGGTTGACCTTGTCGCGCGCGATGAGGTCGTCGTGAGTGAACGACTTCCAGCGCTCGGACTCAACCCGCTCATGGCGACTCTTTCCAGATAGGTAAGCGTCCACGAACTCATCGAGGTGGTGGCGGCGCAGAGGGTTTTGCTTGAGCGTGAAGTGCTGGTTGGTGCGCAGGTCGTAGACCCACAGCTTCGACGTCCACGGCTGCTCGGACGCCGGCTTCTTGTCGAAAAACAAAACGTTTGCCTTCACGCCTTGGGCGTAGAAGATTCCTGTCGGCAAGCGCAGCATCGTGTGCAGGTCGAAGTCGGCCAGCAACTTGCGACGCAGCGTCTCGCCGGCCCCGCCTTCGAATAGCACGTTGTCGGGTAGCACGACAGCGGCGCGGCCGTTGATGTCGAGGATCGTCATGATGTGCTGGACGAAGTTGAGTTGCTTGTTCGACGTGGTGACAACGAAGTCCTGTCCCTCCACCGGCACGCTGGAGGAGGTCCCGAACGGCGGGTTCGACAGCACCACCGACCAACGTTCACCGGGATCCGCGATGAGCGCGTCCCGGACCTCGATTTGCGAGTCCCCATCGGCGGTTCCGATGCCGTGCAACAGCAGGTTCATGGCGGCGAGTCGGGCTGTGCCGTCGACCAGTTCGAACCCCGCCGCGAACGTGTCGCGCAGGTGTGCGCGCAGCGTTGGGCTCATCGACTCCGCGCCTCGCGCGGCGTGTTCGTAGGCGACGAGCAGGAATCCACCGGTGCCACAAGCGCCGCTGTCAGGGATCGCGTCATCGGGATGGATCCCACCGACACTGTTCGTCTGCCTCGACGGCGTCGGGCCGACGCGGCGATGTCGATCCCGACCCCCGAGGAAGTCGGCCTGCTCATGGCCGTCGCCGAGGAGCAGGCGCGAACGTTCATCGCGCTGTGCGCCTTCGCCGGACTACGCCTCGGCGAAGCTGCCGCCGTCCAGCTCAATGACGTGAACTTCGTCCGGAAGACGCTCAACGTCACCCGACAGGTGCAACGCGTCACCGGCGGCGCCATCGACGTCCGGTCTCCAAAGTACGGATCAGAGCGAGTCGTCCACCTCGCCGACGGCTTGATCGATCTCGTCGCCCAGCACGTCGCCGACATCGGCACCGTCGGCGCCGAGCAATGGCTGTTCGGCGAGGACGGCGAGCCCCCGCACCAGAACACCGTCGGCTACTGGTGGCGAAAGGCCCTGCAGGCTGCCGGGCTCAGTGGGATCAAGCTCCACGACCCGCGCCACTTCTACGCCTCCGGACTCCTCGCGGCCGGCTGTGATGTCGTCACTGTCCAACGCTCGCTCGGCCACGCCAAGGCCACGACAACGCTCAACACCTACGCCCACCTCTGGCCGACCGCCGAAGACCGCACCCGCGCTGCCGCGCAATCGATCATCGAGGCATCGCTAGGCGATCAGTCGACTGCGGACGGCCCTGACCGGCACAGCCCGACGCACGACGAGGCACGACGAATTCAGCCATCCGCGATGGTTGCCGGTCCAACGACGTTTCCGCAGATAGCATCCGAGGATGGAAGGAAAGCTTCGAGCCGAGAGCAGTCCCAAGAGCGACAGCTCTGCACGGCCCCAGGATCGGTCAGGGCGGGTATTCAGCATCAATGGCGCCACCGCCAAGTATCGAGCCAATGGGAAGGCCCAGGCAAGTTCGAGCGGGCTCCTGGAGGGCCAATAACTCCATGGCACGATTCGGGTTACAACCGGGCGACCGCGGAAAGTTGGAGTCGCAATGGACCAGCCAAGGACTGATCCAGGGATTCTTCATTCCCAAAGAGAGGCCTGCGCCGGGAACTTCTGCTGCTGACCGAGCTGCAGCCGGTGTCAAACTCATCGAAGCAGATCCAGCCAATCGGCAACTCACTCTTTACCCCACCGATACACGCCCCCGGAGTGAGGACTTCCTGGGACCGAAGTACGCGAAGATTTCGGCAATCGTCCTCCCTTTCGAAGGACAGTCAGACTTGGATGTCCGGGAGATCTTGGAAGAGCTCCCGTCTGGCTTCACAAAGGACTATGAGTACGGACTCGGATTTGCGCGCGAGTGCAACGTAATCGTCGACCTCATCGAGGAGTTCACCGACTGCCGCGTAATCGAGTTCGTTGCGTCCGGCGATCCAAATGTCTCCGGAAGTACGTTCCGCATCGGTTTCCCTCGATTCGACGCCCTCCGTGATGAGTTGGGAAGGATCAAGAGCCGTGGCGACCTGGGAATTCGCCGAGTGAAGGAAACGCACGTCCACAACGACCTGGCTACGACACTAGGCCTCGAACCGCGGCAACTCTCCCTTGGGCGGCTACCCACATCGAAGTGGATGACGAGGGTCGCCGCAGGCGGACGACCGCTCAGCGACGAAGAGCAAGAGGAGTTGCTCGGAGCCACTGCTGCGAATGCTGCTCAAATTGCGGCGAAGGTTCCCGCGAGGGTGGCACGTCTGCAGCGCGACATCGAGGTGGTGAATCTAGATCAGCTCATCGCGTCGTACTCGGCTGCCCTCGCGGCCGGACACAACGAGGCTTGGTGGCAGAAATTCTTCGAGGAGAACGTGTTCGCTCTTCAACTCCTCTTTGGAGGTCCAACTGTGATCGTCGAGGCTCAGCTTCCGATTGGTGAGGGTGGAAACTCAGCGAAGGGTAAGAAGATTGCCGACTATTTGCTCAGGAATGCGATGACAAACAATGCCTCCCTGGTGGAGATCAAGAAGCCGAGCACCAAGCTGATGAAGCGCAAACCGTATCGCGGCGGGGTCTATGGCGTTCAGTCGGAAATTGGCGAAGCCGTGACTCAGGTCTTAGATCAAGCGCTCCAACTCACCCGGCACGAGACTGACACCAAGTCGCGGACTAGCGACAAGTCCTGGGCTAGCAATGCCCCTCGCTGTTTCGTCGTTGCGGGCCGTGCCAGCGAGCTTGACACCGCGGACAAGCAGAAGTCGTTCGACCTGTACCGCGAGCACCTATCCGGGGTGCGCCTCGTCACCTACGACGAGATTCTCGGACAGTTGAAAACGCTCCGCGACTTCCTTGCTGCTGAAGCGATCACATGACACGGGAAGAGCCATGCCGATCTTGACCTTCGGAGACCTCCCCGACCCGAACGAGGTCACGTTTGCGGAGCGACGTCTCACCACGCGCACATACGCAAGCAGAAACTTCCTGGCAGCGTTCGGGCAAGATCAGGGGCATCTTTCGCGGTACATCTACAGGGTCTTCGACGAGGTCATCACCGATGACGACAATGACTGGGATTGGACAAACGAAGTGGTCTTCACAACCCCGGGCGGGCGCAAACAGTTGCAGCTCCAAGTGGCCCGCTCGGCAGGCGTCGTTCGCAAACTACGCATCCAGAAGGTTCCAACGTCTGGTGATCTCGCCCGGCTGGAGACGGTGCTGGAGCTCAACCGCGATCAGTCCACGCGGCTCATCGACATGCTCCGGTCAATCGACTCCATACCGATCGAAGGTGAAAGGCACCGTCCATGTTGACGATCAACTACTCCGGGACGTGTTCGCCGATCCCACGGCGATGGCCAGCGTCTATGCAGACGACCCCGAGCGTTTCCGTGCACTCATCGAGAGCGACGCAGACGCCAGCGACGTGATCGCTCTCCAGCACCGACGTGAGGTCGCGGCGACGATGCGCCAATGGTTGGAGGACGACGACGCCTTTGCGCAGGCTAGCGCCGCAGCGGGAGGTCCCGAAAAGGCGTGGCAGACGTTGCTCGAAGCAAACCCCTGGGTGCTCGGTGTCGGGCTCGGTGGCCAACTGATGACCTCCTGGGAGGAGGGGAATCTGGAGCAGACCGTCGTTGGTCGGAGCATCAAGGGCGTTGGAAAGCGGGTCGACGCGTTACTCCGAACGGCAGGCATCATTCGTTCCTTGGCTTTCGCCGAAATCAAACACCACCAGACCCCCCTGCTCGGGGGCGAATACCGCTCAGGCTGTTGGAGTCCGTCAAAAGAGGTTGCGGGTGCCGTCGTGCAGGTCCAGCAGACGGCGCATCTCGCAACTCGAGAACTCGGCGATTACATTCAAGACCAGGCAGACAGCGGCGAGTTCCTCGGTACAGGAACATTCCTCCTGCAACCTCGTTCGTACTTGATCGTCGGTTCGCTCGACGAGCTAACCGGTAACAGCGGCGGCCCCATACCGGACAAGGTTCGAAGTTTCGAGTTGTTCCGACGAAACCTGAACGAACCAGAAGTGATCACGTTCGACGAGGTCGTCGCCAGAGCAGAGTGGCATATCGAAGCCGCTTCGGACGTATCGGCCACGTACGGGGAGCGGCCCTCGGAAACCGATGACTCTTTGGCTTCCGGAGAGGACCCAGGGCCAGCCGGGGTGGACGAGCCGCCGTTCTAGAGAATCCGCTCTATCTTGTTTCGAGATGGGTCGAGAGAACACGTGTGTATGGCAATGTGAGCCACGTGAATCAGCCTGAAACCGGCGCAAACAAGAAGCAGCGCCTCGCGATCAAGACCAACGTGATGCGCGAACTGATGTTCGCCTCAGGTGGCCGGTGTGCGATGACGAACTGTGGCCTCTCATTGATCTCGCCGTCGGGTGGCTGGGTCGGAACCGTCGCGCACATCGTCGCGGCTGAACCCGGTGGGCCACGAGGCGCTGGCACGATGTCAGCCGAAGATCGGAGAAAGGGCGACAATCTAATCCTGATGTGCGGGACTCACGGCCGCGAGGTCGACGATCGTGATACCGGCGAGTCCGAGTTTCCAATCGATCTGCTCCGCACAATGAAGGACACGCATGAGGCGAAGGTCGTAGAAGCGGTCGCCCAAGCGATCACGTACGAGGCCACCGGTGTGCGGACGGCAACATCACTTCTCGACACTTCATTCAGATCCTCCACCGAGGCCGAGACCGCTGAAGGTCTGGCTGAGATGGTGTATGACTACGACGCTTCCGCCTTGGTGGGGGGTCTCGCACACGCAAGGGCGGTGTTCCAACGTCTATCTCAAGTTGGACTTGACGCGCTGGCTCAGATTCTCGCTGTGTGGCAGGAGCACTGCTATGTCGCTACGAATGGCACCTACGAGTTCGGTGATCCATCCGATCGTGGACCGTATGTGCCGTTGCCGAAGGTTGGAAACCGGATTGGGCCTCACCAAGAGCAAGAGTGGTGGAATGCCTTTGCTGAGTTAGAAAACTGCTCCCTACTCGAGCTCAACGTCGACGAAGATGCGCAGGACTACGTCTTCAGGGATCCATGGAATGTCCAGGAGGGTCGCTACGCATGCAACTTTTGGATTTCCGCGGCGGAGTTCCTTTATCAGGCGCATGGCCTTCTGATCTCCGAGTGGGCGCGGAGTCTAGACTTCACAGTTTTTGACCGCCCCGCGCATGCTGGCCGGTCGGTGCCCTGGCGATAGAGCGCCTGACTGGATCGATGCAGTACGACGAAAGTCCGGCGTACGTAACGCCTGAGCCATGGACCAATTTCCGTCACCCGATGAGCGGACGATTACGTCTCGAATAGGACACCGGCATCGCGCCAGGCCTCGGCAGCTTTGGGTGTCGTAAGTGAGTGCGCGGCTTGGAACTGAGCTCGAGTCTCTTGACGCTCGCGGGCCGCGCTCGCCTGCTTGGCACTTTGATGTCTTGGCGGGTCACTGGCCGGATCGGCGTAGAACTTGCCGTCTCGTAAGAGGCCTTTCACGACTTCTGCGCTAGTACTGATCGCCTGTCCGATCTCTGCTCTCGTCAGACCGTCGGCCTGGAGGCGGACAACTAGGGCGCAACGTTCGAGGCGTTCCCGACGGGCAGCAGTATTGAAGTCGTTCCGGCCACGATTGTCTCCCATGACCTCCGGCGGAGGCTTTGCAGCCGCTTCTGCAGTGGCGATGAGCAGAGGTGACCAGGTCCAACCGGTGCGGACGCGCGGCGAAATCCAAGAGCCAAAGATCGCCGGCAGATTCGGTAGATCTCTATCTAAGATTTCGATCAGTCGTAGTCCGTGGCGTACTGCTAGGAGACGCTTGGCTTCCATCTTGGCGGCATAGGCCGGATCGTTGGGGAGCCCCCAAAGTTCGACCAACGTACCGTCCGGGAGGATCCAGTCGGCGCGACGAAGTCCGGTTGGGTTGAAGTCCTGGTCTTGGGGGTAGAGCGGTTCGCGGTCGTGAGCGATGCCGTGCTGATGCAGGAAGTCGCAGACGGCCTTCTCGCGCATTGAGTAGCAGAGATGCCCGTCGCGGGAGCGGATGAGGGTACCGCGGCTGGTTCGGAGGCCCCCCTCCGCGAAGCCTGCTGCTTCGAGCAGGAGGGTCCAAGCAATGCGCTTGCGGCCGATCGCGAATCGGAGCAGGAGGAGCTGGTCGATGATGGCTGGCTCGACCGGGTCTTCGGGGTTGACGTGAAGCGTTACGAGTTGCGCCTCGAGCATCGGTTGAGAATCGAACTCAAGATCGCTGATGGCCTTGAGCGCCGTGGCGGCCCGTGCCCTGTCTTCGACGAGGCCCGTCGCGGCAGCACTCAGACACACATGGCAATAAGTGAGTTCACGAGTGCTGATCGGAGTAGTGAACGTCGCGGCGTGGTAACCACAGAGGCGGCAGGGTTCGATAATCCCAGTGAAGGCGTGCTCAGGAAATAGGTCGGTGCGGGCAGCCACGAATTCCTCAAGTCTCAGGAAATCCGGATCGGGTTCGGTTAGCTGAAGAGGCTCGGCCAGCCAGGTTACGTCGCCGGTCAGGAGACCATCAGGAAGGATTTGAGCGAGATCGTCAAACAGACGTGGCTTCGATACGTAGATGCCGTCCTGTCCACGCCTCGTCGGGGCACGCAGCGAGCTCCAGGAGATCTCATGATCGAGCCCCCAAGACCGCTCGGGGAGGCCAACTTGTGCGGGGTCGATCCCCATCCGGTGGAAGCATCTGAGTGCTGGTGCTACCAAGCGGCTGTCTTCAACCCAGAGGATGTCGAGGGTTGGATTGTAGACGGCGAATGACTCCTGAGAGTTCGGGTTCTCTGGGTCGTGTGCACGAAGGTCTAGACTTTCAGCGCGTTTGCGGACCCAGGCGTTCGGGACAACATCGACCGGCCAGGTTCCGTCCTCCGCGAAAATCGGGTCGGTTACCGGCTGCCGGACTCGGATGTCCTGCTCTTCGAGCAGCACAAGCAGGTCTTCACGGTCTCGCTCGTCGACGGGTTCAAGGACGCCCTCAGTCACGCTACCTAGATAACTTGCGGTCTGCCGATCCAAAATCCGTAGCACTCTGGCGTCGTGGTCGTAGGAGCGAGCAGCGTCTATTTGTACATCGGTGAAAAGGACACGTGGCTTCCTATCGGCGGTGATGAGCTCAAGAGTTCGGGCAGTGTCCGGGGAGTTCCCTGCGTGAGTACGCAACGTGGGCGGGGTCGGAACTTCCCACGACGGTCCTCCAGACACCTTGACCCCACGCGGTTCAAGGAATGCACGGACCGCAGCCCCGACAACTTGGCCTTTGGGAATGTCGATGAGGAGGGTATCTGGACTCACCACGATCACAGCCACCTCGACTTCGCCGCCAGCGTGATCAATAAGTGCCGGAAGCGTGTCTTGACCCGCCCATTTCAGAAATCGTTCTGAGAGGTACCCGAGGTGCCGCTTCTTAAGGGATCCGCCGGCAGTCGCAGGTCTAGAAACGCTGATGGCGTTTCGGTTGTATCTATTGTGTTTGTGGCGGACGAGGACAGCATTCGTGAGGATGCCGGTCTCGCGGTAGTCACGCACACCAAAACCCGCTGCGAACCGTTCGAGATTCTCTTCCGAGTCGTCCCAGCCCGTGACTTCTTGGTACACGTTGGGGTCGCCGGTCGGTGGCAACGCGACACGCCCCAGGCGCTGTTGGACTTCGTATTCGGGCAAGGACGACTGCCCTGACTATTTCCAGCCCTTGCGGGCCGAGGGGAAACTGGCGCGGATATGCAAACTCGTCGCGCCAGAATGCTGCGTCAGCCCACCAAGGTCGAAGCCGAGTTTCTTAAGCTGAACTCCGAGAGAACCGTCGATCGAGTGGGTACGGTTGCTCCTGATATTTATCACGACCTCCGTTGCTCCGTTCTCCAGAACGCTGCTCACGGCGGCAGAGAACCCGGGTTCTGCCGGCCACCGTAAAGGCCGCGGATCCCGGGGTGCGCTGCCCGCGCCAGTGTGTCGGAAGTCGAAGCCACTGTTTTCTATCCGCAGCTGAGTCAGCTCTCCCCCGCGACGGAGGACCCTGGCTCGCACTCCGCGTCGAACGGTTACCTCGCCGTACGTCTCACAAGTGATCGAGGAAGCACCCAGCGTGTTCATAATTCGGATTGCCTCGTTGTATCGATCGCGGAGCGACCAATCGTCGTACTCCCCGAATGGAACCAAGAATGGTCCCGCTTCGCTGGGCACGCGAACGTAGACAAGCGCTGTTCGCGTCGCACCCTCGGTCGAGCGTGATCCGTCAGCCGACAATATTGGCGACTGATGGATCTCTACATGGCCTTTGAGTTCAACCGGGCTTTCGTCGTAATACGCAACAAGCTGACTCAACGGTTCCCTCCGAAGTGCGGTCTGATCACTGAGGTTAGGGCTTCAAGAGCAACCGTTCACAATGAACCCACAAATGGACACGCGATTCCGACACCATTGACCATCCTGGAACCCATATCGAAGGCGCGTCCCGGCGTCGAATGGCACCGAATCCGGACGGATCCTCCGGAAAATCTTGCGGACTGTTTGCGGACCGCTAGCCCGCTTTAGGCCTCTGACCTGCGCAAACGCGGCGATTCAGACGTTGAAGCGGAACTCCACGACGTCGCCGTCGGCCATGACGTACTCCTTGCCCTCCATGCGCACCTTGCCGGCGCTCTTGGCGGCAGCCATCGATCCGGCCTCGACCAGGTCGTCGAACGAGACGATCTCGGCCTTGATGAAGCCGCGCTCGAAGTCGGTGTGGATGACGCCGGCGGCCTGCGGAGCGGTGGCGCCCTTGGGGATCGTCCAGGCACGCGACTCCTTGGGGCCGGCCGTCAGGTACGTCTGCAGGCCGAGGGTCTCGAAGCCGACTCGCGCGAGGGCGTCCAGGCCGGGCTCCTCGACACCCATGTCGGCGAGCATCTCGGCGCGCATCTGCTCGGCCTCCTCGTCGTCGCCCAGCTCGACCAGCTCGGCCTCGGCCTTGGCGTCGAGGAAGATCGCCTCGGACGGGGCGACGAGGTCGCGCATCTTCTGCTTGAGCGCCTCGTCCTTGAGCTCGCCCGCGTCGCAGTTGAAGACGTAGATGAAGCGCTTCGCCGTCATCAGGTGCAGGTCGCGCAGCAGGTCGAGGTCGAGCCCGGCCTTGAGCACGCCGGTGCCGGCCTCGAGCGCCTCCTTGGCCTTCTTGGCCTCCTCGAACGGCGCGACGAGCGACTTGTCCTTGCGCGACTCCTTGTCCAGGCGCGGCAGGGCGTTGTCGATCGTCTGCAGGTCGGCCAGGGCTAGCTCGATCGAGATCGTCTCGATGTCGTTGGCCGGGTTCACGTCGCCGTCGACGTGGGTGACGTCCTCGTCGCGGAACACGCGGGTGACCTGGCAGATCGCGTCGGACTCACGGATGTGGGACAGGAACTTGTTGCCCATCCCCTCGCCCTCGCTGGCGCCGCGGACGATGCCCGCGATGTCGACGAACTGCACCGTCGCGGGGAGGATCTTCTCCGACCCGAAGATCTCGGCGAGCTTGGCCAGCCGGTGATCGGGGACGCCGACCACGCCGACGTTCGGCTCGATCGTCGCGAACGGGTAGTTCGCCGCGAGGACGTCGTTCTTGGTCAGTGCGTTGAAGAGGGTCGACTTGCCCGCGTTGGGGAGTCCGACGATGCCGATGCTGAGAGCCACAAGGGACGATCCTACGTGCTCACGGGTGGTCGAGGCCAAACGCCCGGAGCTCCTGGTCGTACCAGTCCGACGTCAGACCGAGATCGGTCATGCCCAGGCGCCGGCAGACGGCCTGCGAGCGGACGTTCTCGACGTCCGTCACGGCGTACACGCGCGGCATGCCCGCCTCGAACGCCCGCTCCACCAGGGCCGCACCCGCCTCGGTCGCGTACCCGTGCCCCCAGGCGTCGGGGTGCAGGTGCCAGCCGATCTCGTGCTCGTGGCGGTCCGCTCCCCCGCTGGCCGGGATCGGGACGAGCAGGGTCATGCCGATGAACGCGCCCGTGTCGCGCCGCTCGGTCGCGAACAGGGACGCCGCCGGATGGGTTCCGGCGCGCTGGCCGGCACGTTCGATGCGGGCGTACGCCTCCGAGACGTCCTGCATCGGGGTGCCCGTGCCGCTCCAGCGTGCGACCTCCGGCAGGGAGAACAGCCCGAACAGCGCGGGGGCGTCGTCGGACGTGAACGGACGCAGGTGGAGGCGCTCTGTGGTGATCGTGTCCATGGTCAGTAGGTCCCCGGTACGGGCCAGCTCAGCACGTCCCCGGCTCCGCGACCGTCGTCGTAGACGATGCGGTCGGAGTTGCCGGAGATCACCGCAGCCATGTTGTGCTGGCTCGTGGTGTCGCCGTTGAGGTACTCGCTGTGCCCGCCCGAGGCCTCGAACTCCTCACCGCCGAGCTCGGCGTCCTTGGCCGACAGACCCGTCATGCCGTCCATGTGGCTGGGGTCGATGCCGAACACTCCCCCGTCCGCGACCGCGTCGTTCTTGGCCTCGATGCGGAACGAGTGGTCGTCCGGAACGTCGATGTCGCCGATGTCACTCGTCCCGAGGCCAGGCGACCCGAAGATGACCATGTCGTCGACGCCGTTCTGCTGCTGCAGGGCCAGCCCTGTCGTCAGCGAGCCGTACGAGTGCCCCAGCGCCGTCAGGTGCGGGTCGTCGTCGCGGGAGGCGTCGATGCCGTTGTAGAAGTCGTTCAGATCGCCCGCCCCGGCCTGGGCCAGGTCGTCGTTCAGCACGCTGCGACCCGGGTTGACCAGATCCATCCCCATCTGCGGCGCGTCGTAGCCGATCCATGTCACCGTGGCCACGGATCCGTCGTCACCACCGGCGCGGGAGGCCTCCGCCTCGGACAGGCGTTGCAGCTCTGCCATGTGGGAGTCGTAGTCGCCCAGGCTGTCCTGGACGGTGCTGGTGAGCCCGGGCGTGAACGCCGCGACGTGATCGGCGGTGTCGACGTCGCCGATCGCCACCGCTGCGTGGAGCTGCTCACCGCTGTAGGGGTCGAGCAGCAGGAGCTGCCGATTGCCCATCGCAAGCGTGTCGTCGATCTCGTCGAGTGCCTTGAGCTTGTTCTTGACGTCCTCCAGGCGCGCGTCGTCGTTCGTGAACGTGCCGCCGAACCGGTTGTCGTCGAGATTGTCCTGCAGCCGGTCGGCCTCGTCCTGCAGCTCGGAGCGGTAGTCGTCGATCAGGTTGCGGTTGGCCTGGTCGCGTGCCCACGCCGGGATGCCGTCGGAGTTGCCGACCCATCGCGGGTTGTCGGCGATGACGGTGAGCTGCTCGGCCTCCGTCAGCCCGTTCCACCAGGCGTTCTGGTCCGCGGCACCGCCCTCGGGCGGAGGCAGCAGGTCGCTGCGGCCCTGGCCGGCGCCGGTGTCCGACGCGTCCGACAGATCGCCGCCGACGTCGAGCCCGGTCGCCGCGGAGCTGAGGACTGCGGCCATCTGCTCGTCGGCGTTGACCGCATTGCGCAGCGCCTGCTCGATCCGGTCGACGATCTCGTTGCAGACGGCCTGCCGGTCGGCCGCCTCGGTCTCGGTCTGCCCCTCGGTGCTGCGCATGTCGACCACGGCACCGGTCGTCGTGTCGACGCTGAACCCGTTGGACCGAGCGTGCTGCACCGCGTCACTGAGCTGCTGACACGCCAGCACGAGGGTCTGCCCCTCGGCGTCGACGGCGGTCAGCACCGAGCTGATCTCGGCGACCGTGTCGGCCAGGTCGTCCCCGAGACGCTGGTGCGCCGGGCGGGCGAGGGCAGCGGCCTCGGAGATCCATGAGGTCGGCGGCTGGCCACCATCGAGCTCGTCCTGCAGGTCGACCAGGGTGCGGCGGCACGCGACCAGGTCGTCGACCACGCCGGACAGCTGGTCCGGCTTCCAGGACAGGACCGCCGCGATCGTGGTCATTGGAGCCTCAGCAGGCGGGTCATCCGGTTGTACGCCGCGGCGTCCGCGCCGTCGTAGTTCTCGGCACTGCTCGCGAGGCGTGACTTCTGCGCCTCAGCGGCGGTGACCCAGTCCTCGAGCCGCCTCGTCCACGACGTCGAGCAGGTGCGCGCCGCGCTGGCGGAGTCGCTGCCGGGCAGGGCGGTGCTGATGCGCCCGACCGCGGTCCCGGGCGTCACTGCACCGACGCTCTCTACTGCCTCCCCCACCTTGCCGGCGGCGGTGCGCAGCTCGGCGGTCACGACCTCGATGTCCCCCATGGCGCCGAGATCAGCCCTTGTCCTTCTTGGCGTGGTCGGGAATCCCCGACGGAGCCGGCGCCGGTGCGGGCTGCGTGTCCCAGCGATGGCATCCGGTGCCGATGCTGATCACCGTGTTGGCCGAGCTCCCGACGACGTACCGCCCGCCGTTGGGGTCCTCACCGTAGATCTCCCAGTCGTCGGGCCGGTCGACGATCGTGCCGACCTCGTCGAAGCCGTGCGCGCGTCCGACCTTCCACACCGCCTCCATGATCGCGTCGCGATCGTCACCGGTCAGCGGCCCCTTCCGGGTGTAGTTCGGCAGGTTGGCGCGCTCGCCGTCCGGGTCCTCGCCGTTACGGCACCCGCTGCGCGACAGCTCCTTGATCGACGACGAATTCCCCCAGGCACCGGCGCCGGCGATCGCGTCGACCGCGGCCACCATCTCGGTGCGCATCTGCGTGTAGTCGTCGATGACCGTCTCCATGGACGGTCGATCCGCCGTGTTCTTCATCGTCGAGTCCTCGTCCTCTCCGCATGCCGTCAACAACCAACCGGCCAGCAGCAGGAGGATCAGGACGCCACGGTGTCGTCGCTGTCTGCCCACGCCGAGCTCCTCGCCGCTGTCGGCGGACCCCCCGATGGGCCCCGATTGCCCGTCACTCTAACCACCGGGACGGCGACCAGCCAGCCCTCGAACCAGGTGGCCGGCGCGGAGCCCGGGCTACGCTGCCAAGCATGACCGTCATCAAGATCAACGCCATCACCGTCCCCGCCGGATCCGGCGACGAGCTCGCCCATCGCTTCGCTGCTCGGGCAGGTGCCGTCGACGGCGCGCAGGGGTTCGAGGGCTTCGAGCTGCTCAAGCCCACTGACGAACGTACGCAGTGGCTCGTGCTGACGCGCTGGGCCAGCGAGGACGACTTCCAGGCCTGGATCAGCTCGCCGTCGTTCGCCGAGGGCCACCGGACCGCAGCCGAGCGGGCCGGCGGCGACGCCCCCAAGCCGGTCTCGACCCACAGCGAGGTCTGGAGCTACGAGGTCGCCGGCGGCTCCGAGGGCTGACCCTCGCGGATGGGGGGGCTGATTTGTCGGTGGGGGCGGTCATTGTTCTTGCATGGACGTCTTCCCCCTCCTTCTCACCGCCCTCCTCGCGCTGGTGGCCGGGCTTGCGATCGGTTATCTGCTCGGTGGCCGGCGCGCGCCGAGTGCCTCGGCCCACGACCTGAGCCTGTCCACGGCCGCCACCGCGCAGGCCGTCGAGCCGGTCAAGGAGAGCCTTGACCGCTTCGGCGAGCGGCTGCGCCAGCTCGAGGCGAGCCGCATCGAGTGGCACACCCAGCTGCGCGAGCAGGTCGACGCCGTCCGCCTGACCAGCGACTCGTTGCGCAAGGAGACCGCGTCGCTCGCCACCGCGCTGCGCCGCCCGCAGGTGCGCGGCCGCTGGGGCGAGATGCACCTCAAGCGCACCGCCGAGCTCGCGGGCATGCTCGAGCGCTGCGACTTCGACCTGCAGGTCAGCGTGAGCGACGGCGACTCGATCCTGCGCCCCGACATGGTCGTACGCCTCGCCGGCGGCAAGCGCGTCGTGGTCGACTCCAAGGTCCCGCTCGACGCCTATCTCGACGCCGTCCAGTCCGAGACCGACGAGGAGGGCGCCGCTCAGCTGCGCCGTCACGTCCGGCAGGTGCGCACCCACATCGACCAGCTCGCGGCCAAGTCCTACTGGTCACAGTTCGACCAGGCCCCCGAGTTCGTCGTGCTGTTCGTGCCCGGGGAGTCGATCCTGTCCGCGGCGCTCGAGGCCGAGCCGACCCTGCTCGAGTACGCCTCGGCGAAGAAGGTCGTCCTCGCGACGCCCACGACGCTCATCGCGCTGCTGCGCACCGTGGCGTACGCGTGGACGCAGGAGCAGCTCGCAGCCAATGCCCGGGAGATCCAGACGATCGCCCGCGAGATGTACGAGCGCATCGGCACGGTCGCCGGCCACGTCGACAAGCTCGGCCGCTCGCTGGAGTCGACGGTCCGGTCGTACAACGACGCGGTGAGCTCGATCGAGTCGCGCTTCCTCGTCACGGCCCGGCGTTTCAACGCGTTGCACGTGTCCACCACGCCCGTCGAGTCCCCCAGGCTCGTTGAGTCGACACCCCGTTCATTGACCGCTCCTGAGCTGGTCGATGAACTAACGTCTTAGCCATGACGCAGGCGGTGTCCCGCACACCAGCACGTGTGGCCCGGTACGACTTGAGTGCCGGCCAGGTCCTCGTCGCGTCCTGCGTGGCGATGGCCGCGATCGTCCTGCTCGACCTGATGGACGGCCGGCTCGGCCCGCTCTACTCGGTGGGCTTCGTCCTGGTCGTCGTCACCGCGCCGCTCAGCGTGGACGTCCGGGGGTTGTTCCCCACCGGCGTCCTGCCTCCTGTGCTGCTGATCGTCAGCCTGCTCGCGGTCTGCCTGTTCGCCCCCGACGCGATCCAGGTCAACGGCATGGCCAAGGACGCCGGCACGTTCGCCCGCCTCATCGCGGGCACGATCGACCACGGGCTGACGCTCGTGATCGGCCACGGGCTGGCGCTGGTCCTGATCGCCCTGCGCATCATCGGCGCCCCCGAGCGCTGACCCCCAGCCCAGATTTGCGGAGTCCTGCACGGAATCCGCGCGCGGAAACGTGCAGGAGTCCGCAAATCTGGGCGGGGACGGAGCGGTCAGCCCGTCGCCTCGTCGAGGAAGCACCAACGCCAGGCCTCACCGGGCTCGAAGCTGCGCATCACGGGGTGACCGGTCTGCTCGAAGTGGGCGGTGGCGTGCCCGTGCGAGGAGTCGCAGCACCCCACGTGGCCGCACCCCATGCAGAGCCGCAGGTGCACCCAGTCGAGGCCGTCACGCAGGCACTCCTCGCACCCCTGCGGAGTGACCGGGTCCGGCACCACGCACGCGACGGCCAGGTGCTCGCACGCCCCGTTCGGGTCGTACGTGGGACGCAGGTCGGTGTCGCGGTCCGCCGTCGTCTCGCCCTCGGACAGCCGGTCGAGGATCGACTCCTCGACGTCCAGCGCGTTCATGATGCGGGTCAGCACGGACTGGTCGACGGTGCCCAACGCACGGATCCGCAGCAGCTCCTGACGCTCGCGCCGCAGCATCTCGGCGCGCAGCCGGGAGTACTGCGCACTCGGCGTCTCGATGCCGCCCAGCCGCTCCCACACCGCGTTGGTGCGATCGGTAGCCCGCGAGCGCAGCCGGTCCATGACCGGCTCGGGCACCGTCCCCTCGACCTCCTTGTCGAGGTACTCCATGCCCGCGTCGGTCACCGCCTGGAAGATGGCCGCCTCCTGCAGGTGGTCCTCGTGCCGATCGGGCCCGGGCACCCTGAGCCGGCGCACCAGCCACGGGACGCTCAGCCCCTGGATCATCAGGGTGCCGACCGTGACGACGAACGCCATCAGCACCAGCACCTCGCGCTGCGGGGTGTCCTCGGGCAGCAGGAACACCGCAGCGAGCGTCACCACGCCGCGCATGCCGGTCCATGCCACGAGGAACGCCGACTGCGGCGTGGGCCGCTGCTCGTTCTCGGCCACGCTGGGGATGAGCCGGGGCAGGTACGTCGCGGGGAACACCCAGACCATCCGCACCACGATCACCGTGACCAGCACCGCGATGCACGACAGCGTGATCCGGGTGGCGGACAGGTCGGAGCCGCGGGCGTCGTCGACGATCGTGCGGATCTGCAGGCCGATCAGCAAGAAGACCGAGTTCTCCAGGACGTACGAGATCGTGGCCCAGTTGGTCCGCTCGAACAGCCGCGAAGCGCCGGACTGGATGATCGGCGACTTGTGACCGAGGATGATGCCCGCGACGACGACCGCGAGCACGCCCGACGGCTGGGAGTCGAGACCGGGGACGTGGATCTCCTCGGCCGGCAGGTACGCGATCCAGGGAGTCAGCAGCGACACCGCCACGTCGGTGACCTCGTCCTGGATGTGGCGGCGGATGCGGCCCACGACCATGGCCACCGCGAGACCGATCGCCACCCCGCCGACCGCCGAGACCACGAAGCCCGCACCCACTTGCCAGGCGCTGACCGACCCCGAGATCGCCGCGATCGACGTGCGCAGCGTGACGATCGCGGTCGCGTCGTTGACCAGGCTCTCGCCCTCGAGGATCGTCACGACCCGTCGCGGCAGTCCGATCCGGCGCGCGATCGCGGTCGCGGCCACGGCGTCCGGCGGCGCCACGACCGCCCCCAGCGCGAATCCCGCCGCCAACGGGATGTGGAGCAGCGCCGAGACCAGGAATCCGACGACGACCGTCGTGAAGAGCACCAGGCCGACGCTGAGCAGCGCGATGGGTCTGAGATTGGCCTCGAAGTCGATCAGCGACGTCCGGATGGCCGCGGCGTACAGCAACGGCGGGAGCAGACCCACCAGCACGATCTCCGGCGTGAGCCGATAGTCCGGGAACACCGAGATGTACGAGCCCGCGATGCCGACCACGATCAAGACCAAGGGGGCGGACAGTCCGTACTTGCCGGCGAGCGCGCTCACCGCGACGACGGTGGCCAGCAATGTCACGAGGGTGAAGGCAGTGTCCACCTCGACATTGTCTCAGCCGGCAACGATCTCCGCGGGCTCGCGCGGTCGGCCCGGCAGTCGTACGGTGTGAGGACGTCACCACTTCCGGGGGGAAGCCAACCATGACCGTTCTCGTACGTCGTAGCCGTCCGATCGTCGCCGTCGCCGCTGCCGCGGCCGTGGGGGCCGCCCTGGTGGGCGTCGCCCCGCAGGACGCCGGCGCGACACCGTCCGCGCCCTCGTCGGACGCCACCGCGTACGGCCGAGGGGGCGCCGTCAGCTCGGTCGACGCCAATGTCAGCCGCATCGGTGTCGAGGTGCTGCGCAAGGGCGGCAACGCCGCCGACGCGGCCGTCGCGATGGCATCCGCGCTCGGCGTCGCCGAGCCGTACAGCGCGGGCATCGGCGGAGGCGGCTACTTCGTCTACTACGACGCCAAGCGCAAGAAGGTCAGCACGATCGACGGGCGCGAGACCGCACCGGCGGGCATCAAGCCCGACGCGTTCGTCGACCCCGCGACGGGCAAGCCCTACACGTTCACGCCCGACCTCGTGTCGTCCGGCGTGGCCGTCGGCGTCCCCGGGACGGTCGCGACGTGGAAGTCCGCCCTCGACCGCTTCGGCACCCGCTCCCTCGCCCGCACGCTGGCGCCCTCGATCGAGCTCGCTCGCAAGGGCTTCGTCGTCGACGACACCTTCCGCAACCAGACCCTGGACAACAAGACCCGGTTCGCGGCCTTCCCCGACACGGCCGAGCTGTTCCTGCCCGGCGGGGACGCGCCCAAGGTCGGCACCCGGTTCCGCAACCCCGACCTGGCCCGCACGCTGTCCCGCATCGCGAGCCGGGGACCCGACGCGTTCTACCGGGGCACGCTGGCCGCCGAGATCGCGGACGTCGTGCGGCACCCGCGCAAGGACCCCGCCTCCGCACTGCCCGCACCCGCCGGCTCGATGACGACCCGGGACCTCGCGACGTACCGGGTCAGGAAGCAGGACCCGACCAAGGTCTCCTACCGCGGCCTGTCGGTCTACGGCATGGCGCCGTCCTCGTCGGGCGGCACCTCGGTGGGCGAGGCGCTCAACATCCTGGAGAACCACCGCCTCGGTGGAGGGACGCGCACCGCCCGCAGCCTGCACCTGTATCTCGAGGCGTCCGCGCGGGCGTTCGCCGACCGCAACGCGTACGTCGGAGATCCAGCGTTCGTCGACGTGCCGACCCGGACGCTGCTGAGCCAGCGCTTCGCCGACTCGCGCGACTGCACGATCGACCCGACCCAGGCCGCGCCGAAGCCGGTCGCGGCGGGCTCGCTGGACGGCAGGGGCTGCGCGACGCGGGCGGCCGCGGAGAAGCCCGACACCGAGAACGTCTCGACCACCCACCTGTCGGTCGTGGACCGCTGGGGCAATGCGGCGGCCTACACGCTCACGATCGAGCAGACCGGTGGCTCGGCGATGACGGTGCCGGGGCGCGGCTTCCTGCTCAACAACGAGCTGACCGACTTCACCGCGGCGTACGACCCGAAGGACCCCAACCGCATCGCCCCCGGCAAGCGTCCGCGCTCCTCGATGGCGCCGACGATCGTGCTCAAGGACGGCAAGGTGAAGTACGTCGTCGGCTCACCCGGCGGCGCCACGATCATCACCACAGTCCTGCAGATCCTGCTCAACCGGATCGACCTGGGCATGACCCTGCCCCAGGCCGTCGCGGCCCCGCGTGCGTCCCAGCGCAACGCCGCCACGACCCCCGCCGAGCCGGAGTTCATCGCGGCCTACGAGGACGCGCTCGCACCGTACGGGCAGCGGCTCGTGCCGTCGGGCGACCAGTTCACGTCCGCTGCGGAGATCGGCGCCGCGGCGACGATCGAGGTGGACAGGAGCGGCCGTTTCATCGCGGCCGCCGAGCCCAAGCGCCGAGGGGGCGGCAGCGCCCAGGTCGTACGCCCCGGGCGGTAGCTAGCCCCAGCCCCAGCCCGCCCCCAGCCCACATTTGCGGGGTTCTGCACTGTTTTCGCCCGCGAAAGCGTGCAGGACTCCGCAAATCTGGGCTGGTGGGCTGGTGGGCTGGGGGGCTGGCTACTTGTAGGGGACGCCTGCGGCCTTCATGTCCTTGCGGAGCTCGGGCGGCAGGGCGAAGATCAGGCTCTCGTCGGCGGTGCGCACGGCGTCGGCGTCCGGGTGGCCGTGATCGGCGAGATAGCCCAGCACCTCCTGCACGAGATCGTCCGGCACGGACGCTCCCGAGGTCACGCCGACCGTCTGGACGCCGTCGAGCCAGGCCTCGTCGATCTCGGAGATGTCGTCGATGCGGTAGGACGCCTTCGCACCGGCCTCCAGCGCGACCTCGACGAGACGCACCGAGTTGGAGGAGTTGGCCGAGCCGACCACGATCACCAGATCGGCGTTCTTGGCGATCTCCTTGACCGCGACCTGCCGGTTCTGCGTGGCGTAGCAGATGTCGTCGGACGGCGGATCCTCCAGCTGCGGGAACTTCGCACGCAGCCGGCTGACCGTCTCCATCGTCTCGTCGACGCTGAGAGTGGTCTGCGAGAGCCACGACAGGCGGGTGCCGGGCGGGAACTCGATGTGGTCGACGTCGTCGGGGGTCTGCACGAGCGTGATGTGCTCGGGAGCCTCGCCCGCGGTGCCCTCGACCTCCTCGTGACCCTCGTGGCCGATCAGCAGGATCTGGTAGCCGTCGCTCGCGAACCGCCTGGCCTCGTGGTGCACCTTGGTGACCAGCGGGCAGGTCGCGTCGATCGTCTTGAGCTGACGCTCGGCCGCCTCGGCGTGGACCATGGGCGAGACGCCGTGCGCGGAGAACACGACCGTGGCTCCCTCGGGCACCTCGTCGAGCTCCTCGACGAAGATCGCGCCACGGGCCGCGAGGTTGTTGACCACGTGCTTGTTGTGCACGATCTGCTTGCGCACGTAGACCGGCGCACCGTAGAGGTCCAGTGCCTTCTCGACCGTGATGACCGCGCGATCGACGCCCGCGCAGTAGCCACGGGGATCGGCGAGCAGCACGCTGCCACCGACCGGGGGCATGCCAAGGGAGACCTGGGAAGACATGCCTTCATCCTAGGTGACACGCAATGCGCCCGGGCCCGACGCGATGGTCCTCACACCTCATTCGGGGCGCACGAGGTTGATTCGGCCTGTAATGTCGGTCCGGTTGCCTCCACCGGGGCGGCACTGCGTACGCGCCGAGGCCCGTCACGTCCGCAGGAGTCAACACACGAGACGGGCATGGAAGACCCAGCACGACGGCTCCCACCGGAGCCTTGGGGTTAATCGGTATCGATCCGACAGGCATCCTTCGCGCCTGAACCCGACAGGTCATCTTTCACAGGCGTGCACGAAGGAACCCCTATGCGCACGTACACACGTGTCCTCGCGACCCTGTTCACCGCCCTCGTCGTCGTCCTGACCGGCCTGACGGGCACCGCAAACGCCAAGACCACCACCACGACCCGCGCAGACACCGTCCTCAAGCAGGCGGCCAAGCTCAAGGGCAAGCCCTACAAGTGGGGCGGCGCCGGCCCCCGCGCCTTCGACTGCTCGGGCTACGTCCAGTACGTCTACAAGAAGGCCGGCAAGAAGATCGGCCGCACGTCCGGCGCCCAGCTCAAGGGCAAGCGGATCGCCAAGGGCAAGAAGAAGCCCGGCGACATCCTCGTGTTCCGCCGCGGCGGCAGCGCGTACCACTCGGCCATCTACGCCGGCGGCGGCAAGATGTGGGAGGCCCAGCGCACCGGCGTCCCGGTCGGCAAGCACAAGATCTGGTCGCAGGGCTACGTCGTGGTCCGCCCCGGCGGCGGTCTCAAGATGACCAGCACCAACAAGGCCGTCAAGACGACCATCGCCGGCACGCACGGCTAGTCCGACCCCACCTCTAGGGTGATCGCATGGCCCTGGAGACGAGCGCGGAGACCCCTGCACCGCTGCGGCAGATCTCCCAGCTCCTGGCCGGCTACGTCGACCGCCTGGGCGCCGTGTGGATCGAGGCCGAGATCGCCTCGCTCACACGGCGCCAGGGGATGTGCTTCCTGACGCTGCGCGACCTGCAGGCCAAGGTCTCGATCGAGGCCAAGTGCCACGCGAGCGTGCTCGACGCCTCGCACGCCCCCATCACCGAGGGCTCGCGCGTCGTCGTGCACGCCAAGCCGAGCTTCTACGCCCCGCGCGGCAGCCTCGCCCTCGAGCTGCGGGAGATCAGACCCCAGGGAGAGGGCGAGCTGCTGGCCCAGCTCGAACGTCGCAAGCAGCTGCTCGCGGCCGAGGGACTGTTCGACCCGCGGCTCAAGAGGCCCCTGCCGGTCCTGCCGCGCGGCATCGGCCTGATCACGGGCAAGAACTCCGCCGCCGAGCGCGACGTCCTGCAGAACGCCCAGCTGCGCTGGCCCGACGTGCGCTTCGTGGTCCGGCACGCCCTGATGCAGGGCAACGACTCGGCGCGCGACGTGATGCGGGCGCTGGCCGAGCTGTCGGCGGACGCCTCGGTCGACCTGATCGTGATCGCCCGCGGTGGCGGCTCGATCGAGGATCTCCTCCCGTTCTCGGACGAGGGGCTGATCCGGGCGGTCCACGCCTGCACGGTCCCCGTCGTCAGCGCGATCGGCCACGAGCCGGACACCCCGATCCTCGACCTGGTCGCCGACCTGCGGGCGTCCACGCCGACCGACGCCGCCAAGCGCATCGTGCCCGACGTCCGCGAAGAGCTCGCCGGGGTCGCGGCCATGCGCGAGCGGGCGCTGCTGGCCGTACGCTCGCGGGTCGATCGCGAGCAGCGCGGCCTGGCGGACCTGCGCTCGCGCCCCGTCCTCGCCCGTCCCGCGACGCTCGTCGAGGCCGAGGAGGTCCGGCTCCACGACGTCCGTGACCGCGCCCGTCGCTCACTCGGGCACCGCCTGGACCGTGCCGGCGACGAGATCGGCCACCACCTGGCCCGGGTGCGAGGGCTGTCCCCGCTCGCCACCCTCCAGCGGGGCTACGCAGTGGCGCAGCTCGCCGACGGCGCGGTGATCACGTCGATCCAGCAGGTCCCCGACGGCACCGAGCTCACGGTCCGTGTCGCCGACGGCACGATCCGCGCCCGCACCCTGGCCGCCCTGCCCGCCCATCCTGCCGACATCCCCCTGCCCCCAGAGGAGCCCGACGATGACTGAGACCACTCCGGAGATCCCCTACGAGCAGGCTCGCGACGAGCTGATCGCCGTCGTGCAGCGGCTCGAGGCCGGCGGCACGAGCCTGGACGAGTCACTTGCCCTGTGGGAGCGCGGCGAGCAGCTCGCGGCGATCTGCCAGACCTGGCTCGACGGCGCGAAGGCCCGGCTGGCGGCCGCCTCGCGCTCGGGCGATCAGGACGTCGACAGCGAGGAGATGTAGCGCTCGACGACCTTGCGCGAGGCCGAGCTGTTGATCAGAGTCGTCACGCCGTCCTCGGCGCGGACGTAGATCCACCGGCCCTTGGGGCCCGAGCGGACCGACCACTCCTGCCCGTCGACCTCGGCCTTGCCCGCGGGCTTGCTGCCCTCGGCGAAACGGTCGACCGCACGATCGGCACTGACCTTGATCTGCTCCAAGCCGATGTAGTCGCCGGAGTCGGTGAAGACGCCGAGGTGCCACGCCTCCGGGTCGAAGCGGGCGGTCCTGGCCTCCCAGCCGCGCGGCAGCGACGTGGGCGCGAGCAGCGGGAAGGACGCGACCGGGCGGGCCTGCTCGACGACCTTGGCGTAGTCGATCGGGTCGATCGTCTTCGCGGTGTCGTTGGTGAACAGGATCTTGCCGAACGCCCAGAGCGCCAGCACGATGAGTCCGAGCACTGCGACGGAGCGCAGGATGTCACCCATTGCGGGATTGCCCCGGGAGGAACCGGTCGAGCTCATCGGCATCCTTTCGCGACGTCGGCGCGTCCACCCTACGGGGCCGGTCCACCTCGTCGTCCACGGACTGCACACGCGACTGCCCCACGGCCCGGGCCCGCTACGATGACCCCGTGGACAGCCTCAAGCCCGCCGCCCAGGCGCCTGACCGTAACCTCGCCCTCGACCTGGTCCGCGTGACCGAGGCAGGAGCGATGGCCGCCGGCCGGTGGGTCGGCCGTGGTGACAAGAACGGCGCCGACGGCGTCGCGGTCAACGCGATGCGCTCGCTCATCAACACCGTGCAGATGAGCGGTGTCGTCGTGATCGGCGAGGGCGAGAAGGACGAGGCCCCCATGCTGTTCAACGGCGAGGAGGTCGGTGACGGCACCGGTCCGGCGTGCGATGTCGCGGTCGACCCCATCGACGGCACGACCCTGACCGCCAAGAGCCTGCCCAACGCCGTGTCGGTCATGGCCGTCGCACCGCGCGGCTCGATGTACGACCCGTCCGCCGTGTTCTACATGGAGAAGCTCATCGCCGGCCCCGAGGCCGCCGACGTCGTCGACATCCGCCTGCCCGTCGCCGAGAACATCGCCCTGGTCGCCAAGGCCAAGGGCATCTCCCACAGCGACGTCACGGTCTGCGTCCTCGACCGTCCCCGCCACCAGGGCCTGGTCGACGAGATCCGCGCCGCGGGCGCCCGCATCAAGTTCATCATCGACGGCGACGTCGCCGGCGGCATCACCGCCGCGCGTCCCGACACCGGGGTCGACCTGCTGGTCGGCGTCGGCGGCACGCCCGAGGGCATCATCACGGCGTGCGCGATCAAGGCGATCGGCGGCACGATCCAGGGCAAGCTGTGGCCCATCGACGACGACGAGCGCCAGCGCGCGATCGACGCCGGCCACGACCTCGACCGGGTGCTGCACACCAACGACCTCGTCACCGCCGACGACTGCTTCTTCGTCGCGACCGGCATCACGGACGGCGAGCTCATGAACGGCGTCCGCTACGGCGCCGGCAAGGCGTACACCGAGTCACTGGTCATGCGCTCGCGCAGCGGCACGATCCGCAAGATCACGAGCGAGCACCAGCTGGGCAAGCTCCAGGCCTACTCGGCCATCGACTACGAACACTGATATGTCACCGTGGTGAGATGACGCGGTCCGGAGAGCTCTTCGCCTCACTGCCCTCGGGCATCGACATCTGCTTTGAGACGTTCGGCAGCCCGGACGACCCTGCGGTCCTGCTCATCATGGGCCTCGGCGGGCCGATGGGGTGGTGGTCGGTCCCGTTCTGCGAGCAGCTGGCCGAGCGCGGCTTCTTCGTGATCCGCTACGACAACCGCGACACCGGCCGGTCCACCAAGCTGCGCCAGCACCCGGTCAGCCGCGCCGACATCGTCCGCGCCTTCGCCAACCTGCCGGGTGCCGCGGGGGTCACGCCTCCGTAC
This sequence comes from Aeromicrobium sp. S22, assembly GCF_009661045.1. Classification (NCBI taxonomy): domain Bacteria; kingdom Bacillati; phylum Actinomycetota; class Actinomycetes; order Propionibacteriales; family Nocardioidaceae; genus Aeromicrobium; species Aeromicrobium sp. S22. The sequence continues at coordinate 1,070,035 of NZ_WJWV01000001.1, read as the reverse complement.
ACCCTGAGCGACATGGCCGACGACGGCATCGGCGTGCTCGACCACCTCGGCATCGACCGGGCCCACCTGGTCGGCGTGTCGATGGGCGGCATGATCGCGCAGACGATCGCGATCGAGCACCCCGAGCGCGCCTTGTCGCTGGTCTCGATCATGTCGACGACCGGAAAGCGCACGGTCGGCCTCCAACACCCCAAGGTGCTGCCGGTCCTGCTCTCCTCCCCCGGGCGGACCCGCGACTCGTACGCCGCCAGGTCCGTCAGGGGCTCGAAGGTCATCGGCTCCCCCGGGTTCCCGTCCGACGAGCAGACCGATCTCGAGCGCGCCTACGAGACGTACGACCGGGGGTGGTCGGCGAGCGGGGTCCGCCGCCAGATGCTCGCGGTGCTGACCCAGCCCGACCGCACCCGGGCCCTGGGGCGGCTCGATCTCCCGGTAGCGGTGATCCACGGCCTGAACGATCCCCTCGTGCACCGCTCCGGCGGCAAGGCGACGGCCGACGCGATCCCGAACGCGGAGCACATCGAGATCGCCGGAATGGCGCACGACCTGCCGGCCCAGCTCTACTCGACGTACATCGAGACGATCGCCCGCACCGCCGCGAGGGCGTCGGGCACCGAGGAGGCGCGATGAGGCACAACCCGGCGTACGCCACCGACGACGAGCAGGTCGTGCGGCGGATCATCGCCGAGAACCCGTGGGGCATGATCGTCAGCCACCACGACGGCGACCTGGTGGCCTCGCACTACCCGATGCTGCTCGACGAGGACGCCGACGGCCTCACGATCGTCACCCACGTGGGTCGTCCCGACGAGCAGCTCCACGGCCTCGGCGAGAGCGAGGTGCTGCTGGTGTTCCAGGGGCCGCACGGCTACATCTCCCCTAGCTGGTACGCACCCGCGGCGGGCCGGATCCCGACGTGGGACTTCAGCACGGTGCACTGCCACGGCACGCCCCAGGTGCTCGGCGAGGAGGAGAACCTCGCCGTCCTGACCCAGCTCACCGCGCACTTCGAGCAGCACGTCGAGCACCCCGCGTGGCTCGACCAGGAGCTGGGTGCCCGCGCCGCCAAGGGAACGGTCGGGCTGCGGATCCCGGTCGACCGCTTCACCGCGAAGGTCAAGATGAGCCAGGACAAGGACCCGGCCACGGTGCAGTCCGTGATCGATCACCTGCGCGCACCCGGCCCGTACCACCAGCCCTACCTCGCGGACGAGATCGAACGTGCCCGGACCGAGCACGTCGGCTCCGCATCTGCGGATCACGAAGGCTGAGCACCTCCGCACCTGATCCCCTAAGGTGAGGATCATGGCGCACATACGGATCTCGGACGCTGCCCGGTTCCTCGGTGTCAGCGACGACACCGTCCGGCGGTGGGTCAGCAGCGGGGCGCTGACGTCCGTCCCCGATGCGGGCGGCCGCATGGCCATCGCGGGCAAGGAGCTCGCGGCGTTCGCGCAGGACCAGGCCCGCTCGATGGCCGATCCGTCCGGCGCCGCGAGCTCGGCCCGCAACCGGTTCGTCGGCCTCGTGACGGCGGTCAAGGCCGACACCGTGATGGCACAGGTCGAGATGCAGTGCGGCCCGTTCCGCGTGGTGTCGCTCATGAGCAGCGAGGCCGTCGACGAGCTCGGCCTCGAGCCCGGGTCGGTCGCCGTGGCCGTCATCAAGTCGACCAACGTCATCATCGAGTCGCCCGGGACGTCCGCATGAAGTGGCCGGCGGCTGTCGCCCTGCTGCTGGCGAGCCTGACAGCGTGCGGCTCCTCCTCCGAGGACGCGGCGGGCGACCGCACGCTGACGGTGTTCGCGGCGGCATCCCTCAAGGACTCGTTCAGTGAAGTCGCCGAGCAGTTCGAGGCCGAGAACCCGGGCGTCACGGTGCGGCTCAGCTTCGCCGGCTCGGCCGATCTGGTGGCCCAGGTCGAGCAGGGTGCGCCTGCCGACGTGCTGGCCACCGCGGACGAGCGCACCATGCGCGTCGCCCAGGACGACGGCCTGGTCGAGGTGCTCGACTCGATCGGGTCCAACCGGCTCGAGATCGCGACACCGCCGGGCAACCCCGCGGACATACGCTCCCTCGCCGACCTCGCCGGTCGAGATGTCCAGGTCGTGCTGTGCGCGCCCGCGGTCCCCTGCGGAGCGGCGGCGCACCGCGTGGAGAAGATCGCCGGCATCGACATCGAGCCGGTCAGCGAGGAGCAGTCGGTGACCGACGTGCTCAGCAAGGTCGCCGCGGGCGAGGCCGACGCGGGTCTCGTCTACGTCACCGACGTCAAGGCCGCGGGCGACTCCGTGGACGGAGTGCCGTTCGCCGAGTCCGCCGAGGTCGTGAGCACCTATCCGATCGCGAGCCTGTCGCGCAGCGACGAGGGCGTCCTCGCGCAGAGCTTCGTCGACTTCGTCGCGACCGGACCGGGCCAGGACGTGCTGCGCGCCGCCGGGTTCGGTCCGCGCTGACATGGCCCTGACGTCTCAGCACTCCGGCGTCCCGCGGTGGGTGCTCGTGCCCGCCGCGGCCGGCGCACTGTTCATCGTCCTGCCGCTCGTGGCCCTCGCGACCCGGGTCGAGTGGGGCAGCTTCTTCTCGCTGATCGGCTCGGACTCGTCGCAGGCCGCGCTGTGGCTGAGCCTGCGCACGTCCGCCGCGAGCACCGTGCTGTGCCTCCTGCTGGGGGTGCCGATGGCGCTGGTGCTCGCGCGCACGACGTTCCGCGGGCAGGCGGTGCTGCGCTCGATCGTGCTGCTGCCACTGGCGCTGCCTCCGGTCGTGGGCGGCATCGCGCTGCTCTACACGTTCGGGCGCAAGGGGCTGCTCGGCGAGACCCTCGACGTCCTCGGCTGGCAGATCGCGTTCTCCACCACCGCGGTCGTGATCGCCCAGACCTTCGTGTCGCTGCCGTTCATGGTCGTCAGCCTGGAGGGCACGCTGCGCACCGCCGGACAGCAGTACGAGGTCGTCGCCGCGACCCTTGGCGCGCGTCCGACGACCGTGCTGCGGCGGGTCACCCTGCCGCTCGTGCTGCCGGGCCTGGCCGCAGGTGCGGTGCTGTCGTTCGCGCGGGCGCTGGGCGAGTTCGGGGCGACGATCACGTTCGCGGGCAGCCTCGAGGGCGTGACCCGCACCCTGCCGCTGGAGATCTACCTGCAGCGCGAGAGCGACCCGGACGCCGCCGTCGCCCTGTCGCTGCTGCTGGTCGTCGTGGCGGTGCTCGTGATCGGGCTCGTGCGCGGTGGACGGGGCGCGGCGACGTGAGCCTGCACCTCGATGCCGCCGTCGCGGCCCGCGACGTCCGCGTGAGCCTGGACGTCGCGACCGGAGAGACCGTCGCGGTGCTCGGCCCCAACGGCTCCGGCAAGTCGACCCTCCTGGCCGCGATCGCCGGCATCCTGCGCCCCGACGAGGGCGCAGCCACACTGGGCGAGACCTGTCTGTTCGACGTCGCCGCGGGCACCTGGCGACCGCCCCACCTCCGCGGCACCGCGCTGCTGGCCCAGGACCCGCTGCTGTTCCCGCACCTCACGGTGCTCGACAACGTCGCGTTCGGACCGCGCAGTGTGGGCCGCTCTCGGTCGCAGGCGCGCACCCTCGCACGTACCTGGCTCGGCGAGGTCGACGCCGCCGACCTCGCGGACCGGCGCCCGGCCCAGCTGTCCGGAGGACAGGCCCAGCGCGTCGCGATCGCCCGGGCGCTCGCGGCCGAGCCACGCCTGCTGCTGCTCGACGAGCCCATGGCCGCCCTCGACGTCACGGTCGTGCCGGCGATGCGTCAGGTGCTCAAGCGGGTGCTGGCCGGGCGCAGCGCCGTGATCGTCACGCACGACGTCCTCGACGCACTGCTGCTCGCGGACCGGGTGGTCGTCATGGAGGGCGGCCGCGTCGTGGAGTCCGGGCCGACGCGGGACGTGCTGACCCGCCCGCGCAGCACGTTCGCGGCCGGCATCGCGGGGCTCAACCTGGCCCGCGGCGTCGTCGAGCACGGCGGCGTGCGCACTCCCAGCGGACTGCTGGTCGCGGGCCTCCACGGCGACGACCCCGTGCCCGAGCGGGCCCCGGCGGTCGCGGTGTTCAGCCCCAGCGCGGTCGGCGTCCACCGGGAGGCACCCGGCGGCAGCCCCCGCAACGTGTTCGCGACCACGGTGCGCGAGCTCGAGCCGCACGGCTCCCAGGTGCGGGTGCGGACCGACGAGGTCAGCGCCGAGGTCACCGCCCCCGTCGTGGCCGAGCTCGACCTGGCACCGGGGACGCCCGTGTTCCTCGCGGTCAAGGCCAGCGAGGTGTCGATCTACGCGGCCTGACCGATGACCTTCAGGCCCGGGTCAAGGTGGTGCGCATCGTGTAGTCCTTGGCCGGTCCGGTGACGTCCCACCTGACGGTCCACCGGTCGGGATCGACGACCTCGACGCGACCGACGTACGTGTCGGCGGCGCAGGGGTGGACGACCTCGTCGCCCGGCGCCCACGGGTGGAAGTCGCGGCCGTCCTCGAACGTCACGAACCACTCGCCGTCCCGCAGCTCGACGAACAGCACCCGGCTGACGGCCAGCACGAGCTCGCCGGTTCGCAGGCTGCCCTGCTCGCTCCAGCGGACCCGGCCGTCCGCGCCCAGCGCGAGCTCGGTCGTGCCCTCGACCGTCGACTGCTCTGCCTTCAGCCGGTCGTCGATCGTGCGGGACATGGTCCAGGCGCCGATGAGCGAGGTCGGGGCGGCGGGATGAGGCACGGGTCCACCCTAGGACGGCGGTTATCGTGGCGGCATGAGCGGTGCAACCTGGCGTCGCCGCGACGACGGCGCAACCGAGCTGCGGGTCAACGGGGTCTTCGTGATGGACGACGTGGAGACCTCGTCCGAGCGGGAGCTGGCCCGCATCGTGCTCGACCTGGGAGCGGCCGACGTCCTCGTCGGCGGGCTCGGGCTCGGCCACACCCTGCGCGAGCTGCTGGCGTCCGCGGACGTACGCCGGGTCGTCGTCGCCGAGCTGCAGCCCGAGATCGCCGGCTGGTTGCGTGACGGGACGCTGCCGGGAGCCGATCTGCTCGCGGACCCCCGCACCGAGCTCGTCCTGGACGACGTACGCGCGGTGGTCGCGGACCAGGCACCCACCACTCTGGACGCGATCGTCCTGGACGTCGACAACGGTCCCGGCTTCCTCGTGCACGACACGAACTCCGGTGTCTACGAGTCGACCTTCCTGCGGGTCTGCGCCGAGCGGCTGCGCCCGGACGGTCACGTGTGCATCTGGTCGATGGACCGCGCCCCGGCACTGTTGGACACCCTCGGTCGGGTCTTCGAGCAGGTCGATGCGCGAGGCATCCCCGTCCGGCTGCAGGACCGGGACGAGCACTACTGGATCCTCACGGGGTCGCGGCCGCGGGACAGCGCTATCGTGCGGGCATGACCGAATACCGCATCGAGCACGACACCATGGGCGAGGTCCGCGTCCCCGCCGACGCCCTCTGGCGCGCCCAGACCCAGCGAGCCGTCGAGAACTTCCCGATCTCCGGCACCCCCATCGAGTCCGCCCAGATCCGCGCCCTGGCGCAGATCAAGGCCGCCTGCGCGAAGGCAAACGCCGAGCTCGGCATCCTCGACCAGGACATCGCCGACGCGATCATCGCGGCCGCCGACGAGGTCGCGACCGGCGCGCACGACGCGCACTTCCCGATCGACGTCTTCCAGACTGGCTCGGGCACGTCCAGCAACATGAACACCAACGAGGTCATCGCGACCCTCGCGACCAAGGCCCTCGGCAAGGACGTGCACCCCAACGACCACGTCAACGCCTCGCAGTCGTCCAACGACGTCTTCCCGACGTCGATCCACGTCGCCGCGACCGCGTCCGCGACCAACGAGCTGATCCCCGCGCTCGACCACCTCGCGACGTCGCTCGAGGCGAAGGCGACCGAGTTCGCGTCCGTCGTGAAGTCCGGCCGCACCCACCTGATGGACGCCACCCCGGTGACCCTCGGGCAGGAGTTCGGCGGTTACGCCGCGCAGATCCGCCGCGGCATCGAGCGCGTCGAGTCGGCGTTGCCGCACACCGCCGAGGTCCCGCTCGGCGGCACTGCGGTCGGCACGGGCATCAACACCCCGATCGGCTTCCCGCAGCGCGTCATCGAGATCCTCGCCGCCAACACCGGCCTGCCGATCACCGAGGCGGTCGACCACTTCGAGGCGCAGAGCGCCCGCGACGGCCTGGTCGAGATGTCCGGCCAGCTGCGCACGATCGCGGTCAGCCTGACCAAGATCTGCAACGACCTGCGCTGGATGGGCTCCGGCCCCCGCACGGGTCTCGGCGAGATCGCGCTGCCCGATCTGCAGCCCGGCTCGAGCATCATGCCCGGCAAGGTCAACCCGGTGCTGCCCGAGGCGACGCTCATGGTCGCCGCCCAGGTCATCGGCAATGACGCCACGATCGCCACAGCGGGAGCGTCAGGCTCGTTCGAGCTCAACGTCATGCTGCCGGTCATCGGCCGCAACATCCTGGAGTCGATGCGCCTGCTCGGCAACGCCTCGCGCGTGCTGGCCGACCGCTGCATCGACGGGATCACGGCCAACGAGGAGCGCTGCCTCGAGCTCGCCGAGTCCTCGCCGTCGGTGGTCACGCCGCTCAACCGTCACATCGGCTACGAGAACGCCGCCAAGATCGCCAAGCAGGCGGTCAAGGAGAAGAAGACGATCCGCCAGGTCGTCATCGAGTCCGGCTACGTCGAGCGCGGCGACATCTCCGAGGCCGACCTCGACCAGGCCCTCGACGTCATGAGCATGACCCACCCCTGACCCCACCCCCCACCCCCAACGCTGAGGGGAGGCTCCCGTCCGCCGACGGGAGCCTCCCGTCCGTTGAGGGGTGGGTTGGGGCGCGCCTCACCGGACCGCGGGCGCGCCTCAGCGGACGGGAGGCGCGCCTCAGCGTCGTTGGGCGAGCTTGTAGCCGTTGTTGTCGTAGATGAGGTCGTACGTGCCGCCGTGGGCCCTCTCGGCGTACGCCACGACGTCGTCGGGTGAGCCGATGCCCGCGGCCACGTCGAACAGGACGTACTCGGGCTTGACGTCGGCATCACCGTCGCCGATCGACCCGATCCAGTAGACGGTGTGATCGGTGACCAGGTGGCTCAGCAGACCGATGTCGCCCTCCACCGTCGCCCCCTTCGGCACGAGTGACATCACGAGCCGGGCGCTCTGGGCCCGGGGCGGGTCCTCGTACGTCTGGGGGTCGACCAGGACCGCGACCGGCGAGTTGATCATCATGAACCCGCTCACGACGACGCCGCCGAGCGTCGCCCACCGCAGCACCGGCCGCCGCACGATCGCATCGATCATCGCGATGAAGACGATCGGCATCAGCACCAGCGAGTAGTGGTAGTCGGTGCCCCAGTAATAGGGCACGTCGTTGACGAACCGCCCCACCAGCGTCGGCACGACCAGCAGGACCCAGGGCGAGGCGAGGGCCGCGAGCCCGGTGACCGCCACGGTGAGCAGCGCCGTGGCGGCCTTGCGGTCGACCTGGTCGAACAGGGTCGTGAGCATCCCCCGCTCCCCCAGCGTGGAGTGCGTGTACTCCCCCGAGCTGTTGAACGCGGGGATGAGCAGCAGCACCACGGCCGCGGAGAACACCACGCCCCCGACGGCCAGGAGCACCCCCCGGCGACGTTCACCCGCGAGCCAGAGCACCGCGCCGATGACCGCGACGGTCAGGCCGAGGTCCTCCTTGACCAGCAGCAGCGGCAGGGACCACCACACGACCCGGTCGTAGCGCCGGTCGACGTACGCGGCCCCGGCCAGCGCGAGGAGGGGTGCGGCGAACGCGACCTCGTGGAAGTTCACCTCCACGGCCGACTGGAGGCCGAAGGAGAATCCGTAGAGGACCCCGATCACCAGGCCGACGGCCGTCCCGATCCGCCGCATCGCCAGCACCGCGATGACGTAGATCGAGATCGCGATGAGCACGACCTGCGCGAGCAGCACGGTTCGCGCCGAGGGGAACACCCGGTAGAACGGCGCGATCAGTGCCGTCACCGGCGAGAAGTGGTCGCCGAAGATGTGGTAGCCGGGCCCCTTGACGTCCGCGACGGGCGCGCTGAGACTCGCATAGCTCTTGATGACCTGCTCGAAGATCGCGTTGTCGTACGAGTTGATCGCGAAGCGGTGGAACCGGATCAGGGTGAGCGCACCGTAGACGACCGCGCACACCAGCGCCAGGGCGGCGGCGAGAGCGCGCTGGGCGCGAGTGGCGATCATCACAGAGTCAGGTTCTCACCCGTCTCGGGATCGAACACGTGCACCCGGTGCCGCGGGATGACCACGCTGATCGACATGCCCGGCTCCAGCGTGCTGTCCGCGGCCAGCTCGGCCACGAGGAAGCTCTGGAACAGATCGAACTCCAGCAGGTCCTCGACCTCCTCGAGCAGGTCCTCGACCTCCGGTGCGATCTCGTAGCCGAGGTACGCGAACTGCGATCTGCCCCGCCACTCGACGTCGTCGATCCGGGCGGTGAGCTCGACGCGCTCGGTGACCGCCTGCCCGCCGGGGCCCGTCGCGTCGTGGCAGTGCTCGGGCCGGATGCCCGCGACCACGACACCGCGGTCGCCGATGCGCTCGAGCAGGGCGTCGTCGAGCGCCATCGTGGCCAGCGGCATCACGAGCTCGCGGCCCATGGGGAACGCCGGGACGAGGTTCATCGGCGGCGAGCCGAGGTAGCCCGCGACGAACATGTCGGCTGGACGCTCGTACAGCTCGCGCGGCGTCCCGACCTGGTGGATGAATCCCTGGTGCATCACCGCGACGCGGTCGGCCGTGCTCAGCGCCTCCTCGACGCTGCTGGTGGTGAAGATCGAGGTGCGCCCGCGCTCCTGCTGCCACTGGGTCGTGACCGACCTGACGTGCGTACGCACCCGCTCGGACTGGGCCGAGAACGGCGAGTCGAACAGGTACGCCTGCGCGTCCCGCACCAACGAGCGGCCGAGCGCGACCCGCTGGGCCTGGGCGTCGTCGAGATCGGCGGGCTTGAGCTCGAGCAGGTCGCCGAGGGCGAGGAAGTCGGCGACCTCGTGGATCCGGTCGGAGAGCTCGTCCTTGTCGAAGCCGCGGCGCAGCAGGGACGAGAACGCGAGATTGTCGAAGACGTCGAGGTGCGGGTGCAGCGCGTGGTCCTGGAACACCATCGCGAGATCGCGCCCGCGGGGTCCGACCGTGTTGACGACGGTGTCGCCCACCAGGACGTCCCCCGACGTGTGGTCCTCGAGCCCCGCCAGCGTCCGCAGCAGCAGCGACTTGCCGCCGCCACGGGGCCCCGCGATGGCCAGGGTCGTGCCGTCCGGCACGTGAAGGGAGATGTCGTCCAGCAGCGGACGGCTCCCCGCGCGGCCGGCCGTGGTGAGGTGGCGGACTTCGATCGAGCTCATCGATAGGACCTTCCGAGGAGATGGTTGATCCGGCGCGGGAACAGCAGGAGCAGGACGATCGCGGGCAGCATCCACAGCAGTCCCGCCGCGGCGATCACGGAGCTGGAGTCCGCGACCTGTCCCGTCGCGAGCAGCAGCGTCGCGGGCAGCGGGGCGGTGCGCTCGTCGGGCGACAGCGCCACGCCGAGGACCGCGTCGTTGCAGCCGGCCACGAACACGAGCAGCGCGACCACCGCCAGCCCCGGCAGCAGCGCGGGCGCCGCGAAGTGCCGCAGCACCTGGCGTGGGGTCGCGCCGTCGGCCCGGACCGCGTCCAGCAGCGTCCACGGGACGTCCCGCAGCACCGTGACGCTGAGCCAGATCGCCAGCGGCAGGGTGAGCACGAGCGTCGGGGGCACCAGCGCGAGCCGCGACCCGTAGACGTCGAACGCGTCGAGCAGGTCGGTGTACGCCCCGGCGAGGGCCACGACCGGCATGAGTAGCACCGCGACGACCAGGCCGTACGCGAGGCGCTTGCCCCGCGCGGGCACGCGCACGAAGCCGTACGCCGCGGCGACGGCCAGCGGCATCGCGATGAGGGTGGCGAGCCCGGAGACGAGCAGCGAGGTCAGTGCGGCGTCCTGCAGGATGTCGGAGTGGATCGCGCCGTCGAACGCGCGCCACGTGACGTCCTGCGGCCACAACGCCTGCGGGGCGGTCCCCGCTGGTGCGGTCGCGACCGTGAACGTCCACAGCAGCGGGACGACCGTCAGCACCACCAGGACCTCCAGGCCCAGCACGGCCCAGAACGACACGTCCCGGCTCGTGTCGGCGAACATCACGCCCGCCGCGCCCGTCACCATGAACGCGAGCGAGACGACGATCCACAGCCACAGATCGGGTCTCGAGACCATGAGGATGCCGTAGTTGCCGAGCCCGAACCCGAGCGCGAACGCCACCGCGGACGCGATCAGCCGGGACCTCACCGAGGCGGTCACACGACCCTCCTGACCCGCGTCAGCGGCACGAGCACCGCGGCGAGCACGGCCGCGAACAGCAGCAGGAGCACGGACGTCGCGGCGCCGAGGCCGAGCTCGAAGCGTGAGAACGTCGCATCCCAGACCAGGGCCGGCACCGTGCGCACGTCGGCGCGCGGGTCGTCGACGAGCAGCGGGCCCTCGAGCATGCGCAGGGCGTCGAGCGCGCGATAGGTCGTGGCGACCGCGAGCGCGGGGGCCATCGCGGGCAGCACGACGAGGCGGAAGCGCTGCCACGCCGTGGCCCCGTCCGCGACGGCCGACGCCATCAGCGACGTCGAGACGCGCAGGAGACCCGCCAGCAGGATCACCGCCGTGATGCCGGTGCCCCGCCAGACCTCACCGAGCACGACCGCGACGAGCTGGCCGGTCGCACCGACGTCGTCGAGGTCGAACCAGGCGGCCGCGAACCCGGTGGTCACCGCGTCGCGCCACATCACCGCCGAGACGACGGACAGCATCGTGAACGGCAGCAGCACGAGGACGCGGGTGACGGGCCACAGCAGCGTCAGACGCCGGATCGCGGCGGCGAAGGCCAGGCCGAGCACGAGCTGGAGCAGCACTGCGGCGGCCACGATCGCGAGCGTCGCGGCAACGGCGATCCACCACGAGCGGGTCGTCAGCACGTCGACGTACGTGTCGAGGCCGACGAACGACCGATCGTCCGGGTGGGTCAGCGGCTGGGTGTGCAGCGAGGTCCACACGAGGCGCGCGATCGGCCACACCGTCACCACGAGCAGCACCAGGATCGCGGGCGCGAGCCACCGCCAGCCCCTCATCGCAGCCTGCCCTCGACAGCGGCCTCGACCGCGGCCTGCGAGGCGTCAGGGGTCGCGTCCTGCGTGACGTCAGCGGTCGGGGCCCACGTCTCGTCGATGGCCCGGCGGATCTGCGACCAGGTAGGGGTCGCCGGGACGATCGCGCCGGTCTTGACCGCCGCGCGGGCGACGTCCCCCTGCGGGTAGGCGGCCGCGACCGCCTTGTCGTCGTACGTCGCGAGGCGGCTCGCGCCGTGCTGGGCCTGGGTCATCAGGGTCGTCAGCTGCTCGGGCGAGGTGAGGCACCGGATCGCGTCGTACGACCGGCTCGGCTGCGGGGCGTTCCGGGGGACGGCGAGGCCCACCCCCGCCAGTGGAGCGATGCTGGTGTCGGCGACGGTCGGGTACGCCGCGGCGACCATGTCGGCCGAGACCGATGCCACCGCCGGGTCGGCGATCGCGGACGCGGAGGCGAGCAGGAATCCCCCGCCGGGCGCCGCGAACGCCGACAGGGCGTCCTTGGACGGGCCCGGACCGACCTGGGCCTCGTGGTAGAGCTCGATGGTCGACGCGGCGGCGCGACCGGCGTCCCCGGACAGCGCGACCTCGGCGTCGTCCCGACCCTGGCCCGAGACGATCCGGCCGCCGGCGCCGGCCACCAGCGCGTTGACCCACTCCGACAGCCCGCTGCCGTCGCGGTCCTGCACCTGGATGCTCACGCCGAGACGCTGGGCGCCCGCCACGAGGTCGTCCCAGCTGATGGGCTTGCCGGGGTCGAGCCCCGCGCGCTCGGCCACGTTGCCGCGGAACCACAGCACCTGCGGGTCGAGCAGCCAGGGCGCGACCACGAGCCGGTCGTCGTACGTCGCGGCGTCGAGCGCAGGCCCGGCGATGCCCTCGCTCAGCGGGCCGACCAGATCGTCCGGGACGGGCTCGAGGAAGCCGGCGGCGGCGAACTCCGCGGTGAACGACGAGTCCAGGCTCAGCAGGTCGATCGTGTCGTCGCCGGCGCGGAGCCGGCGCACCAGCAGGTCGTGCCGTGCCGTGACGTCGTCGGGCAGCTGCTCGACCTCGATCCGGTACGCGCCCGCGGCCTCGGCGTTGCACGTCGCCGCCAGCGCCGGCGCGTCCAACCGGTCGGGGCCGACGTGCCACGACAGTGTGGGCGCGTCGCCGGCCGGGGCCTCGGACGTACCGCACGACGCCAGGAGACAGGCCGTCATGACGGCAGCGGCGCACTGCGCGAAACGTGTCCCCTGTCCGTTCACGACGCCACTGTGCCACAAAGGGGGGCTCTCCCCCCGGCGTCAGAGCGTCAGGTCCTCCAGCATCTCGGTGACCAGCGCCGCGACCGGCGAGCGCTCGGACCGGGTCAGGGTCACATGGGCGAACAACGGGTGCCCCTTGAGCTTCTCGACGACCGCGACGACGCCGTCGTGCCGCCCGACCCGCAGGTTGTCGCGCTGGGCGACGTCGTGGGTCAGGACGACCTTGGAGTTGGCGCCGATGCGCGACAGCACCGTCAGCAGGACGTTGCGCTCGAGCGACTGGGCCTCGTCCACGATCACGTACGAGTCGTGCAGCGAGCGTCCCCGGATGTGCGTGAGCGGGAGCACCTCGAGCATCCCGCGGTCCAGGATCTCGTCGATGACCGCAGGCGACGTGACCGCGCCGAGCGTGTCGAAGACGGCCTGGCCCCAGGGGCCCATCTTCTCGGACTCGCTGCCGGGCAGGTAGCCGAGCTCCTGGCCACCCACGGCGTACAGCGGCCGGAAGATCACGACCTTCTTGTGCAGCCCGCGCTCCATCGTCGCCTCGAGGCCTGCGCACAGCGCGAGCGCGGACTTGCCGGTGCCGGCGCGGCCGCCGAGGGACACGATGCCGATGTCGGGGTCCAGCAGGAGGTCCAGCGCGATCCGCTGCTCGGCCGAGCGCCCGTGGATGCCGAACGCATCGCGGTCACCCCGGACCAGCTGGACCGTCTTGTCCGCGGTGACCCGGCCGAGGCCGCTGCCCTTGTCGGACACCAGGACGAGGCCGGTGTGGCACGGCAGCTCACGCGCCTCGGGGAGGTCAGCCGTCCCTGAGTCGTACAGCGTGTCGAGGTCGAGGCTGTCGATCTCGAGCTCACGCATGCCGGTCCAGCCCGAGTCGAGCGCGAGCTCGGCGCGGTACTCCTCGGCGACCAGTCCGACGGCCGAGGCCTTGACCCGCATCGGCAGGTCCTTCGACACGATCGTGACGTCGAGGCCCTCGTTGGCCAGGTTGCGGGCGACGGACAGGATCCGGGTGTCGTTGTCGCCGAGGCGGAAGCCGGACGGCAGCGAGGACGGGTCGGTGTGGTTGAGCTCGACGCGGATCGTGCCGCCCTCGTCGCCGATCGGCAGGGGGACGTCGAGCGTGCCGTGCTCGACCCGGAGGTCGTCGAGGAAGCGCAGGGCGCTGCGCGCGAAGTAGCCGAGCTCGGGATCGTGCCGCTTGCCCTCCAGCTCGGTGATGACGACGACGGGGATGACGACCTCGTGCTCGTGGAAACGGTTGACGGCGCCGGGGTCTGCCAGCAGGACGCTCGTGTCCAGGACGTACGTGCGGCGGGTGGAGCTCGGGCTCTTGCTCGTCGTGCGCGGTGCGGCCACAGCTGTCTCCTCTGGCGGGGCCCGCGCGCGCCTGCGCCGGCCCCTACTCGTGGGTGGGGTATCCGGGCTCAAGCGCGAGCGTCAACACATCTCGAACGCTAGGTCTGCGGGGCACCGATTCGCGGCACGACACGCTGAATCCCACATGACGTCCGCGTTAACGCTGACGAGTCACGTACGGCGCGTGGCGAGTCACGTACGGACGCTCGCGAGTCACCTACGGGATCCGTACGTGACTCGTCGGCGTCCGTGCGTGACTCGTCGGCGTCCGTGCGTGACTCGTCGGCGGTCGTGCGTGACTCGTCGGCGGTGGGGTCAGGCGCCGAAGCGGCGCTGGCGCAGGGCGTACGAGCGCATGGCCCGCAGGAAGTCGACGTGGCGGAAGGCCGGCCACAGGGCGTCGCAGAAGTAGAACTCCGAGTGGACGCTCTGCCACAGCAGGAAGCCGGACAGCCGCTGCTCCCCCGACGTACGGATCACGAGATCGGGATCGGGCTGCCCCTTGGTGTAGAGGTGCTCGGCGATGTCGTCGACGACCAGCGTCCCGGCGACCTCCTCGAGCGAGCGCCCCTTGGCGGCCTGGTCGAGCAGCAGCGAGCGCATCGCGTCGGTGAGCTCCTGGCGTCCGCCGTAGCCGACGCAGATGTTGACCCGCATGCCCTGCACGCCGACGGTCGACTCGGCCAGATGCTTCATCCGAGCGGCCGACTCGGACGGCAGCAGGTCGAGGTTGCCGATGACGGAGATGGGCCAGCGCTGCTCGGCGGCGAGCCGCTCCATCAGCCCTTCGACGGCCTCGAGGATGCTCGCGAGCTCCTCGGGCGAGCGCTGCAGGTTGTCGGTCGACAGCACCCACAGCGTGACGATCTCGACGCCCAGCTCGTCGCACCACTCGGCGAACTCCGCGATCTTGTTGGCACCCGCCTGGTAGCCGTCCTCGAACCGGCCGCCGGCCGACTTCGCCCAACGCCGGTTGCCGTCGACGATGGCTCCGACGTGGTGCGGGAGCTTGGCCGGATCGAGCTGTTTGGCGAGACGCCGTTCGTAAACGCCGTACGCGAGATCGCTGACTCCCATGATCTGAGGGTAACGCCCACCACATGTGGCACGGTCGCGCGGCGGTCCGCTTCCACCCGTGCAATATTCTTGATGCATGGTCAACATGGAGCACGAGAGCACCGTCCACGAGGCGAGCGACCGGCTCCGTGACACCGTCGACGACATCAAGCCGAAGCTGCGCGGATGGCTCCATGCGGTGACGCTCCCGCTGGCCTTCTTCGCCTTCATCGTGATGCTCGTGATCGCGGACGACATCCGCGTCCGTGCCGGTGTCGCGGTCTTCATGGTGAGCTCGATGATGCTGTTCGGCGTGAGCGCGGTCTACCACCGCGGCACGTGGTCCGATCGGGTCCGCGGCTTCTGGAAGCGCTTCGACCACGCCAACATCTTCTTGCTCATCGCTGGGTCCTACACGCCGTTCTCCCTGCTGCTGCTCAGCCGGCAGCACTGGATCATCATGCTGTCCCTCGTGTGGGGCGGGGCCCTGCTGGGCGTGGTGTTCAAGCTCTTCTGGATCGACGCGCCACGCTGGCTGTACGTCCCGCTGTACCTCCTGCTGGGCTGGGCAGCGGTGCTCTACTTCGACGAGTTCGTGGCGAACTCGTCCACGGCGGTCATGACGATGCTGGTCGGCGGCGGCGTCCTCTACACGCTGGGCGCGATCGTCTACGGCTTCAAGTGGCCCAACCCGTCACCGCGCTACTTCGGCTTCCACGAGGTCTTCCACGCGTTCACGATCGCGGCGTTCATCGTGCACTACATCGGCGTCAGCATGCTGGCGTACCAGCAGCGCTGACCCACCACCCCGCCCAGATTTGCGGAGTCCTGCACGGTTTCTTGGGTCAAGAACGTGCAGAAGCCCGCAAATCTGGGACGGTGGTGACGGGGCGCTGGCACACGAAGCCCCGGCACACGTACGCGGCTGCGTCGCCGTCCACGAGTTCTCGCTGCTCGAACAGCGGGATCGCCAGGCCCGGCTCCCCGGCCACGACGACGGCACCCGGCGACGTGAGCCCGAGCGCCGCGCGATGCAGCTCGGCACGCTGCTCCGGTGCACCCACGACCGCGATCTCCAGCGGCCCCGCGACCACCGCCTCGGCGGCGGCGAGCGTCCACCCGGCGAAGCGGGGCAGCTGCGTGCCGATCGGCGCGGCCGCCGCGATGCCCGACTCCGCGGCCTCCCGGTAGCGGTGCTCCCCCGTGATCGCGGCAAACGCGATCAGGGCGTGCACGGCGGCTGACGTGCCGGACGGGTAGGCGTTGTCCGAGGCGTCCTGCGGTCGTACGACGAGGGTCTCGGCGTCGTCGGCGGTGTCGAAGAACCCGCCCGCCGGGTCCGCGAAGTGGTCGACGACCCGGTCCAGCAGCACGCGGGCACGGTCGAGCCAGATCGCGTCACCGGTCTCCCCCAGCACCGAGAGGAAAGCCTCGGCGACCGCGCCGTGGTCCTCCAGCACCGCCGCGTTGGCCCCGGCCACGCCGTCGCGGGACGTGCGTCGGAAGCCGTCAGCGAGGTGGACGTCGTGGATCAGCTCGGCCGCGGCGAGCGCTGCGGCGGTGAAGTCGGGCTCGTCCAGCAGGACACCGGCCTCGGCGAGCGCCGAGATCGCCAGCCCGTTCCACGACGCGACGACCTTGTCGTCGCGGGCCGGGCGGGTCCGCTCCGCGCGAGCGGCCACGAGCCCCACCCGGACGTCCTGCCAGCGCGCGTCGTCGTCGGGGTCCTGCAGCAGCTGCAGCGTCGAGAACCCCCGCTCGAACGTCCCCGCCCCCGTCACGGACAGCAGCTGCGCGGCCCAGGCCCCGTCGGCGGCGCCGAGCGTGCGCATGAGCTGGTTGGGGTTGAAGACGTAGAACGTGCCCTCGTGTCCGTCGCTGTCGGCGTCCAGCGCGGACGCGAACCCGCCCTCGGGCGTACGCAGCTCGTCGAGCAGGAACCGGCCGGTCTCCCGCACGACCCGCTCGGCCAGCGGCGATCCGCTCTCGCGCCACCAGTGCAGGTAGACCCGCATCAGCAGGGCGTTGTCGTAGAGCATCTTCTCGAAATGCGGCACCCGCCAGTAGCGGTCGACGCTGTAGCGGGCGAAGCCTCCGGTGAGCTGGTCGTACATGCCGCCCCGCGCCATCGCCTCACACGTGCCGGCCACCATGTCGAGCGCTTGCTGCGACCCGGTGCGGGCGGCGGTGCGCAGCAGGAACTCCAGCACCATCGACGGCGGGAACTTCGGGCTCGCGCCGAACCCGCCCGCCTCCTGGTCGTACGACCCGGCGAGCGTCACGACCGCCTCGTCGAGCTCGTCGGGGCCGAGCGCACCGCTGCCCTGGTCGACCGACGCCTGCAGGTGCTCCAGCACGTCCCGGCTCACGGTCATCACCTCGTCGCGGCGGTTCTCCCACGCATCCGCGAGGGCCTGCAGCACCTGACTGAACGCCGGCGCACCCTGCCGCGGCTCGGGCGGGAAGTACGTGCCGGCGAAGAACGGCTCACCGTCGGGAGTCAGGACGCACGTCATCGGCCAGCCGCCGTGACCGGTCATGGCCTGCGTCGCGCGCATGTAGACCGCGTCGATGTCGGGACGTTCCTCGCGGTCGACCTTGATGTTGACGAAGTGGTCGTTCATGTACGCCGCGGTCGCCGCGTCCTCGAACGACTCGTGCGCCATCACGTGGCACCAGTGGCAGGCCGCGTAGCCGACGCTCAGCAGGATCGGGCGGTCGAGTGTCCGGGCCACCTCAAGCGCCTCAGGGCTCCACTCCCACCAGTCGACCGGGTTGTCCCGGTGCTGCTGGAGGTACGGGCTGGTGGCCTCGGCCAGGCGGTTGGGCATACGACCAGCCTAGGCGCGCGGCCCGACGATCAGCTGCGGTCGTGCGGGGTGGTGCGCTTGACGCCCGGGTCGGCGTCCTCGTCGTCCCAGGTCTCCAGCGCCTTCCTGCTGTGCCGCAGGAAGGACCGCGCGAGGATCGCGACGGCGATGCAGAGCAGGACCACGATCCCCAAGGCGACCCATCCGGGCTTGACGTCGTTCGGGTCGAGCTGCTTGTCGTCGACCTTCGCCGCGAGATCGGCCAGGAACACGTAGGAACGCATGCCTCCATCCTACGCGCCCGACCGAGCCTGCCTCTCGTACGTCCTCGGGGGCGTCCCCACGACTGCGGTGAACGCCCGGGTCAGGTGCGACTGGTCGGCGAAGCCGAGATCGACCGCCAGCGCGGCCCAGTCGGTGGGTCCTGCGTGGGCCGCCGCCGCGGCGTCGAGCAGCCTGAATCGCTGGACGACCCACTTGGGCCCGATGCCGAGGTACGCCGTGAACTGGCGCTGCAGTGTCCGCAGGCTCACGCCTGCCAGGTCCGCGAGCCGGTCGGCGCGGGTGATCGAGCGATCCACCTCCGCCCTGCGGACCAAGGCGTTGAGCTCGTCCGCGAGGGGATCGGGCTGCGCGCCGCAGGCGTCGAGGTGGGACTCGAGCGTTGCGGCCATCTCCTCGTCGCTCGCACCGGACCCGAGCAGGTCGGCGGCAACCGCGGAGTCGTCCGGACCGACCACGTCGCCGAGCGGCACGACCCTCCCGGCGACGACACCGAGATCCGCGCCGAGCACTGCTCTGAAGCTTGCAGGCCGGAACGTGGCGCCGATGACGTGCCCGGTTCCTTCGAGCGTGCGCATGAACGGCTCCCGCGTGATGCCGTTGACCAGCAGCCGCGGCACGCCCTGCCAGGTCTCGGCCGTCACGTGCACGCACGGCTGCGGGATGACCTGCTGGTCGTACGGCTCAGGGCATTCCCACCGGGCGATCCAGACGTACTCCACGAAGCGTGCCCACCGTTGCGACGGCGCGACCCGGGCCACGCTGAAGTGCTGCGCGGCGGCGGTCGGGCGCAGGATCGCGGCCTCTCCCCGCCCGTGCGGATCGGTCATGACACCAGTGTCGCGTTTGTCCAAGCCTGGGCACAGCCCTCGTCCGTAGCGTCGAGGGCATGACCAGACAGCACACCACCACCGCCAGGTTCACCGTCACGGGATGGGACGAGCAGGTCGTCGTCGACATCGACGGCGACGGCAAGCAGCTCCCCCAGCGAGGGTTCACCCGAGCCGACGTCACCTATGCGTACTCCGGCGCCATCGAGGGCACCGGGACGCTGACCTACCTCATCTCGTACCGACCGGGAGCGGCCCCTGTCGTCGGCTTCGAGCACTTCACCGGCTCGATCGACGGCCACGACGGGTCCCTGGTCCTGCAGCACGCGGGCGAGCACGACGCCGAGGCCGTGCGGGCGACCCTGCACGTGCTCGAGGGCCTGGGCACGGGCGGCCTCGAAGGGCTGAGGGGCGAGGCCACCGTCGAGCTCGCGGGACACAGCGACGACGGCTACGAGATCTCGTTGGCGTACGACCTGTAGCCGTCAGTCGGGTGGCTCGATCCCGTCAAGATCCGCATCCGGTGGCCGTCCCGGCCGGGACACCGTCAGCACGGCCTCGACCACCGCCTCCTCGGACTCGAGCCGGCGCTCGAGCGCGCGCAGCCGGTCCGCCACGACGGACTCGCTGTCGTCACCCACCAGGTCGACGCTCGCGACGAGGTAGACCCGGTGCGGGCCGACGAACTCGACGTGCAGGTAGCCAACACTGGAGACCTCCGGCATCGAGACGATGCGTCGGCGGACCAGGTCGTCGATCTCCGGCGGCACCGCCATGCCTACCAGGAACCTGCGGTTGCGGTCGATCAGCACCCACGCGATCACCCCGAGCAGCACGCCGACCAGGATCGAGCCGATCGCGTCGAAGACCGGCGAGCCGGTCGCCTGGTGCAGCCCGATGCCGGTCGCGGCGATGACGATGCCGATCAGCGCCGCCGAGTCCTCCGCGAACACCGCGCGCAGCGTCGGGTCCGACGTCGACAGCGCGGTCTGCAGCACCGTCTGTTCGGCGGCAGCGGCGCCCCGGTGCACCTGGCGGTACGCCTGCAGGAACGACGTCCCCTCCAGCACGAACGAGACGCCCAGCACGACGTACGCGATCGTGAAGCTGTCGTTGCCCTCGTCTGCCCCGAGCTCCTGGATGCCGTGGACGATCGAGACCGCCGCTCCGGCGACGAACAGCCCGACGGCTGCGAACATCGACCAGACGTACGCCTCGCGGCCGTATCCGTGCGGGTGGGTGTGGTCGGCGTGCCGGCGGGAGCGCCGATCGGCGATCACCAGGAAGACCTCGTTGCCGGTGTCGGCCCACGAGTGCGCCGACTCCGCGACCATCGACGCGGAGCCGGTCAGCACCGCCGCCGTCGTCTTGGCCAGCGCCACGAGGACGTTGGCCGTGAACGCGACGATGACGGTGATGTTCACATCGTCAGCGCAATCCTGCGAAGAGGTCGGTCTCGGGGATCGACGTCTCGACCTTGGAGTCCACGAGCTGATAGTCCTCGCTCGGCCAGGCCTCGGCCTGGATCTCGTGCGGCACCGCGAAGAACCAGCCGTCCGGATCGATCTGCGTCGCGTGGGCGAGCAGGGCCGCGTCCCGCACCGGGAAGTACTCGGCGCACTCGACGCGTGTCGTGAGGCGGGCCTCGTCCTCGGGCTTGCGCTCCCAGTCCTTGAACCGCTCGGCGTAGGGGTTCTCCAGCCCGTGCGCCTCCATCGCCTTCGCGATCGCCTCCATGCGCTCCCAGCTCCAGCCGAGGTGGTAGTAGAGCTTGGAGACCTGCCACGGCTCGCCGGCGTCGGGATAGCGCGTCGGATCGGCCGCAGCCTCGTACGCCTCGACGCTGATCTTGTGGCACATGATGTGGTCGGGGTGGGGGTAGCCGCCGTTCTCGTCGTAGGTCGTCAGGACGTGCGGCTTGAACGAGCGGATCAGCCGGACGAGCGGCTCGGCGGCCTCCTCGACCGACTTCAGGCCGAAGCAGCCGTCGGGCAGCGGGGGCTTCGGATCGCCCTCGGGCCAGCCGGAGTCGACGAAGCCGAGCCAGTCCTGGGTGATGCCGAGGATCGACCGCGCCCGGTCCATCTCCTCGCGGCGGATCAACGTGATGAGCTCAGGGTTGTCCTCGATGCCGGGGTGCTTGAACTGCGGGTTGAGGATCGAGCCGCGCTCGCCGCCGGTGCAGGTCACCACATGGACGTCGACCCCCTCCGCGACGTACTTCGCGGTGGACGCCGCCCCCTTGCTCGACTCGTCGTCGGGATGGGCGTGCACGTGCATGAGGCGGAGCTTCTCGGCCACGGTTCTCCTTCAGAGGGCGTTCACAAATCCTTGCACCTGCGGCAACAACGTACGCGGGGTGGGTGTTCCTGACGCACCAGCCCGTGCGCACCGTGGTTGGGTCGGTTTGAGACAATGACAGGCGTGACCGACCTCAGCTCTCGCTACGCGACCACCAAGCGCCCACGCTGGTTCTGGCCGGCAGTCGCAGCCGTCGGCATCACGATCGGCGTCGCGTTCGCGGCCTGGGTCGGCTTCCAGAAGGACCCCGTGACCGCGCGCCTCTGGGCGTACGACGTTGTCAACGACTCCTCCGTCGTGGTGACGCTCGACGTGGTCCGGCCCGATCCCGTCGCGGTGCAGTGCACGGTCTACGCGCAGGCCGAGGACCACTCGATCGTCGGTGAGAAGACCATCGACCTGCCCGCCTCCGACAAGGAGGAGATGCGGGTGACCGCGGAGATCGAGACCGAGCGGCCGGCCGTCAACGGCGTCCTGAGAACGTGTGTGATTCGTTGATTGAGTGCTA
This sequence comes from Aeromicrobium sp. S22, assembly GCF_009661045.1. Lineage (NCBI taxonomy): Bacteria > Bacillati > Actinomycetota > Actinomycetes > Propionibacteriales > Nocardioidaceae > Aeromicrobium > Aeromicrobium sp. S22. The sequence continues at coordinate 1,048,437 of NZ_WJWV01000001.1, read as the reverse complement.
GCCTTGCAAGTTCACCCCAGGCGATGGCCTGGGGTGCAGCACGTAAAGGAGCACTCGCATGACTCAGCCGACAGAGACCGACACCATCTGGGTGACCCAGGAGGCGTACGAGCGTCTGCAGCAGGAGCTCGCGCACCTGAAGGGTGACGTCTGGGCAGACATCACCAACAAGATCGCCGCTGCGCGTGACGAGGGCGACCTCAAGGAGAACGGCGGCTACCACGCCGCCCGCGAGGAGCAGGGCAAGACCAAGGCACGCATCGACCAGCTCGAGAGCATGCTGCGCCGTGCCGAGGTCGGCGACAAGCCAGCCGACGACGGACTCGTCGAGGCCGGGATGATCGTCACGATCCGCTTCGATGGCGACTCCGACACCGAGCAGTTCCTGCTGGGATCGCGCGAGCTGCTCAGCATGGACTCCAGCGTCGACATCGACGTCTACTCCCCCACCTCGCCGCTCGGTGCCGCGATCGCGGGCAAGTCCGTCGGTGACACCGTCACCTACGAGACCCCCAACGGCAAGAGCCTCTCGGTGGAGATCGTCGCCGCGAAGCCCTTCTGACCCGACTCGGCCCCTACGGGGCCGGGTCAGAGCAGCTGGTAGCCCAGGTCGACCATCCGGGAACGCACCTCGTCGCGGTGCTGCGGACCGCGCGTGGCGACCTGGATGTCGACGTCGACCTGGCGTACGCCCAGCAGCTCGGACGACCTGTCGTGGTTGACGGTCATCACGTTGACCTGCATGAGCGCGAGATCGCTGAGCAACCGCATCAGCTCACCCGGCCGGTCACCGATCCGCACGCGCATCGTGAGGAACCGGCCGGCCGCCGCGAGGCCGTGCCGGATGACGTCCAGCAGCACCAGGGCATCGATGTTGCCGCCCGAGAGCACCGCCACGACCGGGCCCTCGAACGCCTCGGGCCGCTCGAGCAGCGCGGCGACGGCGGCGGCTCCTGCGGGCTCCACCAGCATCTTGGCCCGCTCGAGCAGCGAGATCAGGGCGCCGCTGAGTGACTCCTCGCTGACCGTGATGACCTCGTCGAGCAGCGAGTGCAGGATCTCGAACGGGATGTCACCGGGCTGAGCCACCGCGATGCCGTCGGCCATCGTGACGCCCATGTCGGAGGCGAGCGGCTGACCTGCGGCGATCGAGGCCGGGTACGCCGCGGCGTCCTCGGCCTGCACACCGATGATCCGCAGGTCGGGGCGCTCGGTGCGCAGCAGCGCGATGCCCGCCGCGAGCCCTCCGCCGCCGAGGGGAACGAGGATCGTGCGGACGTCGGGGCACTGCTCCAGGATCTCCAGGCCGACCGTCCCCTGGCCCGCGATGATGTCCTCGTGGTCGAACGGATGGATCAGCACCGCCCCGGTCGTCTCGGCGAAGGCCCGCGCCGGCACGAGCGCCTCGGTCACGCCGGTGCCGTGGAACTGGATGTCGGCCCCGTAGCTCTGCGTCGCGGCGACCTTGGGCAGCGCCGCCCCGACCGGCATGAAGATCGTGGACTTGATGCCCAGCAGCGAGGCCGCGAGCGCAACGCCCTGCGCGTGGTTGCCGGCGCTGGCGGCCACGACGCCGCGCGCCCGCTCCTCCGGGGTGAGCCGGGACATGCGCACGTACGCACCGCGAATCTTGAACGAGCCGGTGCGCTGCAGGTTCTCGGCCTTGAGGAACACGTCCTGTCCCGTGCGTGAGCTCAGCCATCGCGAGTGCGCCATCGGCGTCGTCTCGGTGACTGACTCCAGGAGCTCGCGGGCTCGTCGCACGTCGCTCAGGTCCACGCCATCAACCTATCTCGTCGGGTTCAGCAGACCCGTTATGGTTGCATCATGCAATCAGGTCCGCACTCGGCCGAGGAGGCGCTCGTCCGCCTCATGATGGTCGCCGGACGACGCTTCCGGGCCCGGTCCGCGGGCGTCATCGACCCCTCCCAGGCGTCTCTTCTCTACACGCTCAGGTGCAACGGGGCGATGCGCCTCGGCGACATCGCCGAGGCGATGAAGCTCGACGCCTCCACGGTCAGCCGTCACGTCCAGCAGCTCGGGGACCACGGCCTGATCGACCGCGAGCCCGATCCGGAAGACGGACGAGCCCGCCTCATCGCGCTGTCCGACGCCGGCGCGGCAAGCCTCGCCAGGACGTTCGACGAGCGGCTCGCATTCCTCAGCGAGGCCCTCGAGGGCTGGTCGGACGCCGACCGGACGCACCTGCGCGACGACCTGGTCAGACTCACGGCAGCCCTCGGCGACACCGCCTGAGGTGGCGCTCAGGGGCGGGCGCGGGCAGGGAGCTTGTCCACGACCAGGTCGTACGACTCCTCGATCAGCTCCGCGAGCAGCCCCTCGGGCAGGCTCCGGTCGAGCTGCACGGTGATCCAGTGCTTCTTGTTCATGTGGTAGCCGCGCTCGATCGACGCGTACGTCTGGACGAGCCCGGTCACGTCGGCGGGCTCGGCCTTGAGGTTGATGCTGGCGGGACCCGCGACCCCTGTCAGCGCGAAGATCTTGCCGCCGACCTTGTAGACCGCGGTGTCCTCGCCGAAGGGGAACGTGAGCACGGCTCCGGGCAGGGCCGCGCAGAACGCGTGGACGTCCGTCATCGTCCGGCCGACTCTGGGGGCTCAAGCGGGACGTCGGGCTCGGGCTCGTCCTGGTACTCCTTCGCACTGGCGACGAGGTGGTGCACGATCCCGTTCAGACATGCCGCGAGAGGCACCGCGATCAGCGCGCCCACGACGCCTGCGACCGTGACGCCTGCCCCGATGGCCAGGATGATCGCGAGCGGGTGGACCGCGACGAGCCGGCCCATCAGGAAGGGCTGCAGGACGTGCGACTCGAGCTGCTGCACGGCGATGACGACCAGGAGCATGAACAACGCGGTCAGCGGACCCTGCGAGACGAGGGCGACGAGCACCGCGACCATGCCCGACAGCAGGGCACCGATGATCGGGATGAACGCACCGAGGAACACCAGCACACCGATGGCCAGGGTGAGGGGGACGCCGAGGAGCCAGGCGCCCAGGGCGATGCCCACGGCGTCCGTGAAGGCGACGAGCACCGTTGCCCGGACGAAGGCGGTCAGCGACGTCCACGCTGTGTGGCCCGAGGAATCCACCTTGTCGCGGGCGGCGCGCGGGAAGAGCGCCACGACCCACGACCAGATGCGCTTGCCGTCGTAGAGGAAGAAGAACGAGGCGAACAGGGCGATGAAGAATCCCGCGACGAGGTGCGTCACGGTCGACCCGACCTCGCCGGCCTGGGTGAGGATCGAGGTGTCGCTCGAGGAGATCGACTCCTTGGCGCTGTCGACCCAGCCCTTGAGCTGGCTGTCCGTCAGGTGCAGGGGGCCGGTCTCGGCCCACCGCTGGACCTCGGAGATGCCGTCGACCACATTGGCACGCAGCTGGGTCGCCTGGGTCGAGAGCTGCTGCCCGACGAGGGTGAGCATGCCGAAGAAGGCCACGAGCATGAAGATCACGACGATGAAGGTCGAGAGCAGGCGCGGCAGCCCTCGGTCCTGCAGCCAGTTGACCGCGCCGGCGGTCAGGGCGGTCCCCAGTAAGGCGATCGCGATCGGGACCGAGATCTCCGAGAAGTAGCGCAGCAGCCAGATGACGGCGAGCCCCGCGCCTCCGATGACCAGCAGGCGCCACGCCCACTGGGTGGCAATCTCCACCCCGATGGGGACCTGATATCTCTCGCTCACACCCTCACCATCCTCCTGCGTCACACTATCCGCCACGGGGCCGAGGTCCCGGCATCCACGGGCCGGGAACACAGCGGCGCCCCTTCGGCGTTGCACACGTCGTGGAGCACGCCTTCGTAGACTCCACGTGAGAGGTGGAACCATGATCTTTGGTCGCAGCAAGTCAGAGCTCCCGACGCCCGACGCCGCCCTGCCGGGCCGCGAGGGCCGACAGTTCCAGGTCGGCGGCACGCACCTGGTCCTCGGCACCCCCGTCGAGACGCAGGTCCCCGAGGGCTACGAGTCGGCCGTGTTCGGCCTCGGCTGCTTCTGGGGCGAGGAGAAGACGTTCTGGGAGATCCCGGGCGTCTGGTCGACGTCGGTCGGATATGCCGGAGGGCAGACCCCCAACCCGACGTACGAGGAGGTCTGCACGGGCCGCACCGGGCACGCCGAGGTCGTCCGGGTCATCTGGGACCCCGCGAAGCTCAGCTTCGAGAAGCTGCTGCAAGTGTTCTGGGAGAACCACGACCCGACGCAGGGCATGCGTCAGGGCAATGACCGCGGCACGCAGTACCGCTCGGTCATCCTGACCACGACCCCCGAGCAGCAGCAGGAGGCCGAGGAGTCGCGCGAGCGCTACCAGAAGCGCATGACCGAGGCCGGCTACGGCGAGATCACGACCTCGATCCAGCCGCTCGAGCGCTACTACTACGCCGAGGACGACCACCAGCAGTACCTCGTCAAGAACCCGTTCGGCTACTGCCCGCTGCACGCCACGGGCGTCTCGTACGCCTAGGGGCGACGCACGGGGCCGGGTGGCCTGAGAGTCTGTCACCATCAGCGGGTGGCAGAACACCGACGAGACAACTGGGAGCGCCTGGTCGACGTCCCCATGACCGCATCGGCACTCATCTTCCTCGCCGCGTACGCGTGGCCGATCCTCGAGCCCGACCTCGCGGGCTCGTGGGTCGTGGCCTGCCGGTGGATCGTGTGGATAACGTGGGCGATGTTCGCGGTCGACCTGATCGTGCGCATCGCCCTGTCGGAGGACCGATGGGCCTTCGTGCGCAGCACGCCGGTGGACGTCGCCGTCGTGCTGCTCCCACTGATCCGGCCGTTGCGGCTGTTGCGCCTCGTCAGCCTCCTCCACGTCCTGAATCGGCACGCCGGGAGCACGATGCGCGGCAAGGTCGGCATCTACCTGGTCGGATCGGTAACGCTGATCGTCTTCGTGGCCTCGCTCGCCGTGCTGGACGTCGAACGCGGCGGCACGGGCTCGATCCAGTCCTTCGGCGACGCCGTCTGGTGGTCGATCACGACGATCACGACCGTCGGCTACGGCGACACCTTCCCCGTGACCACGACCGGTCGCTTCATCGCCGCCGGCCTGATGTTCTCCGGCATCGCCGTGCTCGGCGTCGTGACGGCGTCCTTCGCCTCGTGGCTGGTCGAGCGCGTGTCCGAGGCCAGCGACGAGGCGGAGGCGGCGACGGCCCGGGACATCGCCGTCCTCCACCAGGAGATCCTCAGCCTGCGCGAGATCATCCTGCGTCAGGGCGAGCCACCCCGTGACGGCCTGACGGACGACGAGGCGCCCGGCCCCGTGGTGCACCGCTGACCTAGGGTGTTCGACGTGGCCCTCACCCGCGCCGAGCTCGAGTCGTACGCCGGTCGGACGATCCCGGACCTGGTCCCTGACGACCTGCGCCTTCTGCTGGTCGGCATCAACCCCGGGCTGGTCAGCGCGGCCACCGGGCTGCACTTCGCCCGACCGGGCAACCGCTTCTACCCGGCGCTGCGGCTGGCCGGGATCCTTCCTGCCGACGTCCTGACACCACAGGACGCCGCACCGGTCCTGCTCGAGCGAGGCGTCGGCATCACCAACATGGTCGCCCGCTCGTCCGCCCGCGCGGACGAGCTGGACGACGAGGAGATCCTCGCCGGGCGAGCCCGGCTCGAGGCGTTCGTCGCCCGGCACCGGCCGCGCGTCGTCGCGTTCGCGGGCATCACGACGTACCGCATCGCATTCGCGGACAAGAAGGCCGCCGCCGGCCGCCAGGACCGCACGATCGCGGGGGCGGACGTGTGGGTCGTGCCCAACCCGAGCGGCCTCAACGCGCACGAGACGGTCGACTCGCTCGCGGTCGCCTATCGCGCCGCCGCCGAGGCCGCGGGCGTGGTCTGAGCCCCTGCTCAGACGCCGTCGCGCACGCGCATGACGTCGGGCATCACGCCATAGAGCGAGACGATCAACGCCTGCACCGCCTCCGCGACCTGTTGGCCCGCGGCCGTCAGGACGTACTCGACGTGAGGCGGCAGGGTCGAGTGCACCCGCCGGTCGACGAGTCCGTCCCCCTCAAGGGCCTTGAGGGTCTGCGAGAGCATCTTCTCGCTGATGCCGTCCACCCGGCGGCGCAGCTCGCCGAACCGTGCCGGCTCGCTCGACAACGCGGCGAGGGTCAGCACCCCCCACCGGCTCGTCACGTGCTCAAGCACCTCGCGAGACGGGCACATCGCGGTGAAGACGTCGAACGGAACCGACTCCTGGGGCATGGGAGACCTCCTGTCATCCGATGCTATCACTTGGTTAGTGCTAACTTTTAGTTGGCACTAACCAATAGTTAGTGTACGTTCTCTGGCAGTGCCCGGAACGTCCGCGGTGCCAAGGAGAGGAATCACCATGACCATCGCCGTCACCGCCGCCACCGGCCACCTGGGCTCGCTCGTCGTCAGCTCCCTGCTCGACCGGGTCCCCGCCGCCGAGATCGTCGCCGTCGTGCGCGACCGCGACAAGGCCCAGCCCCTCGCAGACCGCGGCGTCGACGTCCGTGTCGCCGACTACACCGATGCCGGATCGTTCGACAGCGCGCTCGCCGGGGTCGACCGGCTGCTGCTGATCTCGGGAACCGACTTCGGCGACCGTCGTGCGCAGCACGCCGGCATCATCGACGCGGCCGCTCACAACGGCGTATCGCTCGTCGCCTACACCAGCGCGCCCGCTGCCGACACGTCCACGCTGCCGGTCGCGCCCGATCACCTCGCGACCGAGCAGTATCTCGCCCAGAGCGGGATCGACCACGTCCTGCTGCGCAACGGCTGGTACCACGAGAACTACCTGCCGACCCTCGAGACCGCGCGCCAGACCGGCTCGGTCCTCACCTCCGCAGGTGACGGACGGGTCTCCAGCGCCGCCCGCACCGACCTCGCGGAGGCGGCGGCGGTCGTGCTGACGACCGACGAGCCCCTGAAGCCGGTCTACGAGCTGGGCGGCGACGTGGCCTGGTCGCAGGCCGAGCTCGCGTCCACGATCGGCGACGTGCTGGGCTCCCCCGTGTCGGTGGCGCAGGTGCAGCCCGAGGAGCAGGCTGCCATCCTCGCCGAGGCCGGCGTCCCGCCGTTCTGGGCCGACTTCGCGGTCAGCACCGACGCCTCGATCCGTGACGGCGAGCTCGAGGTAGCCGGCAACGAGCTCAGCACCTTGATCGGCCGTCCGACCACGCCACTGGCCGAGACGCTTCGCGCCGCTGTGTGACCCCTCTACGCCGCGGGGGCCGGGCCGGGCGTCCGCGGCGTGAGCGTCAGCTCGAAGCCGACCGGCATGAGGGTGAGCCGCTCGGAGATCCGCAGCTCGTACGCGGGATCGGGCTCGAGGTCGTAGCTGTGGAGCATCTGCGCGAGCACCAGGACCGCCTCGTGCAGCGCGAACTGCCGACCGATGCACGACCGCTCCCCCGTCCCGAACGGCTTGTAGGCGTGGGGCAGCCGGCCGCGCGACCGACCGGGCAGGAACCTGTCGGGGTCGAACTGGTCGGCGTCTTCGCCCCACACGGTCGGGTCGCGGTGCACGAGCGGGAGCAGGACGAGGGCCCAGTCACCGGGCCGCATGACGTGCCCCGTGCTCAGCGTGGTCGTTCGGCGCGGGCTGCGGCCGAACGCGGGCGCGGTCGGCCACAGCCGCAGCGCCTCGTCGAGCACCCGGCGGACGTAGCGCAGCTTGGGCACCTGCTCGAAGGTCGGCTCGACGTCGGGATCGGGGCCGAGCACCCGGTCGACCTCGGCCTGCGCCTGCTGCAGTGCGGCGGGGCTCCGGCTCAAGTGGTGCAGCGCGAACGACAGGGCGCCCGACGTGGTCTCGTGCCCCGCGACCAAAAAGGTCAGGATCTGGTGCCGGATGTTGACGTCGTCGAGCCGCTGGCCGGTCTCGGGGTGCGGCGAGTGCAGCATGATGCCGAGCAGGTCGTCATTGTCGTCGTCCCCGGCGCGCCGGGCCGCGATGAGATCGTCGAGCAACCGGTCGACGTACGCCTGGTGGTGCGCATTGCGCCGGTCGATCCTGCGCGCCATCATCGCTGAGCCGGGCATCGAGGCGAGCGTCCCCTTGCGCTGCCCTGCTCGGAGGGCGGCGATCATCGCCGGGATGAACGGATGCGGGTCCTCGCGGGTGAACGAGCCGAAGTCCTGGCTGAACGCGGTGCGGCTGATCGTCTCCAGCGTCAGGCGGGTCATGTCGGCCGAGACGTCGACGGGTCCCGGGCGCGCGTCCCAGGTGTCGAAGAGCTCACGCGCAGCGGCGAGCATGATCGGGTGGTAGCGGCGCATCGCGTCGCGGGTGAAGGCCGGTCTCAGCAGGTCGTGTGCCAGCGCCCAGTTGGTCTCGTCGTTGTAGGCGGTGAACAAGCCCTGCCCCGCGAACTCGCGCAGCGCCACGAGGGCGGGCGACAACGCCTTCTCGAACAGGCTCTCGTCGGCCAGCTCCGCGGCCAGCTCGGCCGAGGTGACGAACACGAACTTCTGGTCGAAGATCTTCAGCTCGAAGATCGGCCCGAGGCCTTCGGCCCGGCGCATCGTGCTCTGCAGCGGGGCCGCCGGGTCCGCGCCCAGCAGGTCACCGACGACGGGCCGCCGGCCGGGCGGGTGCGGGAAGGCCTGTCCCGACCAGTTGTTGCGCACCACGACCGATCAGAGACCGGAGCGACGGCTGACAGCGCGGACGACCCGTTGGTAGCCCGATCCGGTCAGCCGGACGAACGCGTCCAGCACCCACGCGTCCGGGCCGACCAGCACCCGCGCCTTGTCCTTCTCCACGCCCGCCAGGATGATGTCGGCGGCCTTGGCCGGCGACGTGCGGGCGAGCCGGTCGAACGACGAGGCCACGTGCTCGTGGTCGACCCCCTCGACCTCGCCGCCGTTGCGCGCGATGTTGGTCCTGATGCCGCCCGGGTGCACGCACGTCACCTTCACGGGACGGTTGCCGTTGATCATCTCCTGGCGCAGCGCCTCGGTGAAGCCCCGCACCGCGAACTTCGCGGCGTTGTACGCACTCTGCGACGGCACGGAGAACAGGCCGAACACGCTCGAGACGTTGACGACGTGTCCGTCACCGGACGCCACCAGGTGCGGCAGGAACGCCTTGGTGCCGTTGACCACGCCCCAGAAGTCCACGTCCATCACCCGGTCGATGTCCTTGAACGACATCTGCTCGACGGTGCCGGTGAATGCGATGCCGGCGTTGTTGAAGACCAGGTGCACGACCCCGAGCTGCTCGGCGACCGTGTCGGCGTACGCGACGACCCGTTCGCGCTGGGAGACGTCCAGGACCTCGGCACGCACCTCGGCGCCGACAGCCCGCACGAGCGACTCGGTCTCGGCGAGCCCGGCGACGTCGATGTCGCAGATCGCGAGCCGCGCACCCCGTCGGGCGAGCTCGACCGCGAGCGCCCGGCCGATGCCCGACGCAGCGCCGGTGACGACGGCGACCTTGCCGCTGAAGTAGGTCATGCGGTCCTCGATTCCAGATACTGCGAGTATCTGGATCGGACGCTAGCAGAAGATCCGGTCAGGTGACAGAGCGTCGGCGCGGCGTCAGGCGGACGTCCGGCAGCGGCGGGGCCGGCACGACCTCCGAGCCGTGCCCGAGGACGTGGCCGAAACGGGCGGCCCCGGCCTCCCAGTCCGCTCGGGCATCGGCGATGTCGTCGTGCGAGCGACCCACGAAGTTCCACCACATGACGAGCTCCTCGTCGAACGGCTCCCCGCCGATCAGCAGCAGGGTCGTGTCCTGCTGGACCTGCAGGCCGACCTCGGAGCGTCCCACGGCCAGATAGCGCATCTCACGATGGGCGATGTCCTCACCGTCCACGGTGACCGGGCCGTCGACCGCGAGGACTGCGTGCTCGAAGTCGTCCCGCAGCGGCAGCCGCACGAACCCCGGCCGTACGCGCACCTCGGCCCCCACGATCGGCGTGTGGGTAGTGGCCGGCGAGACCGCCCCGGCGACCTCGCCGAGCAGGACCGTCGCCGACCAGCCGTCGCCGCCTGCGGTGGGCAGGTCGGGGTGGTGCTCGAACTCCGCGGGCCCACGTCGCGCCCCGGCCGGCAGCGCGACCCACAGCTGGAGCGCGTGCATCGGGGCGTCGGGGTCACCGACCGAGAACTCCGAGTGGGACACGCCGTCACCGGACGTCATGAGGTTGAGCTCGCCGGGACGCAGCACGAGCTCGCTGCCGAGGCTGTCGCGGTGGCGGATCTCGCCGGCCAACGGCCACGTGACGGTCTGCAGACCGATGTGCGGGTGCGGCAGGAGGGTCATCTGGTCGGTCGTCGGCCCGAAGTGATCGACGAAGCACCAGGCCCCCACGGTCGGGAACCCGCGCTGGGGCAAGGTGCGGTGCACGGTGAGACCGCGCAGACCTCCCAACGGCACCTCCCGCGCGCCGAGGGTCATGTCGCTCATGACAGCAGCGTACGTCGCAGCCGGTCGGACTCGCTCGATCCAGGGGTATCCAACGTCACGCCTCCGCGACAGTGGCCAGGCGCGTCAGTGTCAGGGTGACACCGTAAAATCGGTGCGTGCCCCGTACCAGCAGAATCGCCACGACCGCCCTCATCGGTGGCGGGGCAACCGTCTCCGGGTTCTACGGCTTCCTGATCGGCGAGGCGATCCTGGCACGCAAGGCCATCGGGGTCACGGACGATCGTCCGCCGTCGCCCGACGGCCTCTACGGCGACGACCTGCCCGGCGCCCCGATCCGGGTGCTGGTGATCGGCGACTCCGCCGCCGTCGGCTACGGCACGGACCGCGCCGACGCGACACCTCCCGCGATGCTGGGCATCGGCCTGGCCCACGTCATGGACGCGCCGGTCGAGATCCGCTCCCGCGCAGTCGTCGGGGCCAAGACCTCCGACCTCGCCGAGCAGATCGACTCGGTCGACGGATGGGAGCCGCACGTCGCGGTCATCGTGGTGGGGACCAACGACGTGACCCACCGGGTCTCACCGCGGACGTCCGCCGAGCAGCTCGGCGACGTCGTCCGGCGCCTCGTCGCCTCGGACTGCGCGGTCGTCGTCGGCACCACTCCTGACCTCGGCAGCATCCGCCCGATCATGCAGCCCCTGCGCATCGTCGCCCGTCAGATCAGCCGCGACCTCGCACGTCGCCAGACCATCGCCGTCGTCGAGGCCGGCGGACGCGCCGTCTCGCTCGCCGATCTGCTCGGCGACCTGTTCACCGAGAACCGTGACGTCATGTTCGGCGCCGACCGGTTCCACCCGTCCGAGACCGGCTACGCCAACATGGTCTCGGTCCTGGTCCCTGCCGTCACGGCGTCGCTGCGCCAGCGGGCCTGGTCCTCGGCGTACGCCGACCTCGTCTCGCCGCAGCCCCCGCGCGACCTCATGTCGGTGCGCGACGCCGCAGCCGAGGCGTCCCAGCACGCCGGCACCCAGGTCGTCCAGGACGGCGGCCACGGCGGCGGACGGTGGGCCACCGTCCTGCGTCGCCGCCGCGCCGGCTGACATACCCTCACCTCCCCGAACAGACCGATGGCCGGCCCCCGAGGGGGCCGGCCATCGTCAGCTCACGGCTGCTGCGTCGATCAGTTGTCGCCGCGCAGGATCGCGAGGATGCGCAGGATCTCGATGTAGAGCCAGACCAGCGTGACGGTCAGGCCGAACGCCGCGCGCCAGGCCTCACGCTCGGGGATGCCGGCTGCGACACCCTTCTCGACGTAGTCGAAGTCCATGATCAGCATGAAGACCGCGAGCACGACCAGCGCGCACGAGACGAGCAGGCCGAGCGTGTTGAAGCCACGCAGGCCGCCGTTGTCGAGCACACCCGTCAGGCTGAGCACGAAGTTGACCAGCAGGACGCCCACGACGCTGAACATCGCGATCGTGACGATCTTGCGGAAACGGTCCGTGACCTGGATGTTGAAGAACTTGTACGCCGCGAGCGTGCCGGCGAAGGCGATGACCGTGCCGAGGACAGCCTGGAAGACGATCGACGGGGCGTTGACGTAGCCGGCGATGACCTTGGAGAAGGCACCGATGAAGACACCCTCGAAGACTGCGTATCCCAGCACCAGCGCGGGGCTGACGACCTTCTTGAACGAGTTGACCATCGCCAGGACGAAGCCGATGATCGCACCCAGGGTCGCGAAGGTCGCGGCCTTGCCGTACGCGGCCTCGCCGGTGGTCGGGTTCACGATGTCACCGATCGCGAACCAGGTGATGGCCGCGGCCACGGTCAGGACGCCGAGCGTGATGGCGGTCTTCTCGACGACCGAGTCCATCGTCATGCGACCGGTGCCGGTGCCGCGCTCGGTGTGGGTGGGCGAGCCGTTGAGGTCGACCTGCCACTGGGACGGGTCGTTGGCGATCGCGCCGCCGCGGCCGTTGAACTCGGCGCTGCGGGCGAAGACAGGATTGCTGCTCTTCATGTTTCCCTCCGTGGGATGGCTCCGAAAGATGGAGTCGTTGTGACTACCCTATCCAACGCGCGCGACAGCCTTTTTGATCCCTGATCGGTCGTTGCCCTTCGCAACCTCTCCCCGGTGCCGGTCCGAGGGCTCGACGTCTACGCTTGCCCGAGTGGAACCCACCCTCTATCGCTCAGAGCCCGTCTCGTTCACCCGCCGCGGAGGCCGCCTGACCGAGCGCCAGCAGGCCGCTTGGGACGCGCTCGCCGAGACGTACGTCGTGGACGTGCCGCGGCACGGACCGAACACCTCGATCGACCCGTCGTACGTGCTCGACCAGGAGTCGCTCTTCGGGCGCCGAGCGCCGCTGGTCGTCGAGATCGGCAGCGGAAGGGGTGAGGCGATCGTGCACGCCGCGAAGCAGCATCCCGAGCTGGACTTCCTCGGCCTCGAGGTCTACATCCCCGGTGTCGCCCAGACGCTGGTCACGATGCGGCACGAGGGCGTGACCAACGTGCGGCTCGCGATCGTCAACGCGGCAGAGGTGCTGGCGACCTCGCTCCCGGAGGGATCCGTGCACGAGCTGCGGATCTGGTTCCCCGATCCGTGGCACAAGAAGCGCCACCACAAGAGGCGACTCGTGACCCCGGAGTTCGCAGCGCTGGCGGCACGGGTGCTCGAGCCGGGCGGGGTGTGGCGGCTCGCGACCGACTGGCAGGACTACGCCGACCAGATGCGGGAGGTGCTCGACGGCTCCCCCGACTTCGACTTCTCCGGCGACTGGTCCGAGCGCTTCGAGGGCCGCCCGCAGACGCGCTTCGAGGGCAAGGGGCTGCGTGTGGAGCGGGACATCCGTGATCTCCACGCGGTCCGGCGTACGCCCTAGGATGACCGCATGACCGATCTCAGCAATGCCGCGAAGCTGCGGATCTCGGACGGTTTCGTCGTGTGGGTCGTCGGGACCTCGGTCGAGGAGACCACGCTGCTCGACCCGATGCCCGAGGGCGCGGAGATGGTCGAGGTGCGCGACGAGGAGGACCCGGAGTCCGTCGACGCGGCAATCCTGGTGGCCGACGACCGGCTCGTCCTCGCCGACCGCTTCGACGAGATCCTTCCGCAGATCGGCTCGATCCCCCTCGTCTGGGTCTGCTATCCCCAGCACGACAGCGCCGACATCGACGAGGAGTCCATCCAGGAGCTCGCCGCGGACTACGGCTGGTACGCCGAGGAGTCTGTGGTCCTCGACGACACCTGGGCTGCGCTGCGGATCGACCAGTCCTAGCCCGCGGTGCGCGTCCGCCTCAGCGGTTCTTCCACTGAGGCGCGCGCTTCTCCCCGAACGCCATGATCCCCTCGAGGGTGTCCTCGCTGATCAGCAGCTGGTCCATCGCGTCCGTCTCGTGACGGGCCGCCTCGACCGGGTCGGCGATGCCGCGGGTCTGCTCCATCGCCTCCAGCGAGAGTCGCACCGACGTCGGCGAGACCGCGACGACCTCCTGCGCCAGCCGGCGGGCGGCCGCCAGCGCGTCACCCTTGGGGACCGTGCGGGTCACCAGTCCCAGCTGGATCGCCTCCTCCGCGCCGATCGACCGGCCGGTCAGGATCATCTCGTTCGCGACCTTCTCCGGGACAGCCCGCGGGAGCCGGACGACGCCACCGGCAGCGGCGAACAGCCCCACCTTGACCTCGGGCAGCGCAAACGTCGCCGACTCGTCCGCGACCGCCAGCGTGCAGGCCAGGACGATCTCGAAGCCGCCGCCCATCGCGGCTCCGTTGACCGCGGCGATGACCGGCTTGCGCAGACGGCGTGACGTGAGGCCGCCGAATCCGCTGTCGGGGAACCACGGCAGGTCGCCCGTCGTCGCGGTCAGGTCGTTGCCGGCGCAGAACGCGTCCTTCCCGGCGCCGGTGATGATCGCGACCCAGAGCTCGGGATCGGCCTCGAACGCGTCGAAGACCTGCTCGAGCTCGACGTGCGCAGCCGCGTGAAGGGCGTTGCGGACGTCCGGGCGGTTGATCGTGACCTCCAGGACGTGATGGTCACGGTGCACGACGACGTGCTCGTAGTCCTCGCGCAGGCCCACCCGGGGAACGGGGAGCAGCTCGTCCGCCCGCTCGCGGGTCAGGGTGACCCGGTTGCCGTAGCCGAACGACCGGACGAAGACCCGCGAGCCGAGCGGCTCGGCGTCCCCCAGCAGCAGGTCGACGACGTCCTGGTCCCCCGAGACGGTCGAGGCCAGGAACCGCCTGCCGTCGGACTCGAGCCGGCCCACGACGATGCCCGTCGGTCCGCTGCGCTCGTGCTTGACCGTGTAGGTCTCGATCGTGGCCCAGCCGTTGGGCGTGGACGTCGTGTGGGCGCTCGGCTCCGCGTCCAGCTCCTCCTGCAGCACGTCGTTGTCCACGACGGGCCACGGCCGGGGCGTGGTCGCGTACACGCCGACCGAGTACTTCGACAGGATCCCGCCGTTGGCGGCGACCATCCCGTACGAGCCGGGCGTCGCTCGCACACGGTCCACGATCTCCGCGATCGCATGCATCGAGTAGTTGTTGCCCGCTCCCCCGAAGAACGGCAGGCCACCGGTGACCGTGAGCCCACGCGGGTCCTCCGCGGCGAGGCCGACACCGTCGCACACGGCCGAGACCGCGATCGGGTAGCAGCTGTAGAGGTCCAGGTGGGCCAGGTCGTCGACCCCGATCCCGGCCACGTCGAGCGCGTGCGACACCGTGAGCACCGCGGCGGGGCTTGCGCCGAGGTCCGGGCGGTCCATGATGGGGCGCTCCGCGGTGTCGGCGCGTCCATGCACGAAGACCCACCGGTCCTCCGGGACGCCCAGTCGGCGCGCCGCCTCGACCGACATCATCAGCACCGCGGCGGCCTGGTTGACCTGGTCACGGGCGACCAAGAACTTCGTGTAGGGATCGGCAACCATGCGGTTGCGCTCGGTCACGGTCACGAGCTCCTCGGCGGAGCGCTCCGTCGGCGCCGCCGACAGCGGGTTGGCTGCGGCGACGCGCGAGAACGGCGCGAACAGCTCGCCCATCGACTGCGCGTACGTCTCGCGGTCGGTCTTGAGCCTCGCTCGGCGTGCGTGCTCGAGCAGCGCGTACTGGCTGGGCGTGTCCGTCAGGCCGTGCCGCACCTGGGCGACCGTCACGACGCCCTTCAGCCCGTAGCCGCGGTCCTCGACCGATCCGCCCGGCTCGTCACTGAAGTCAGGCTTGTCCTCCGCCTGCGACAGGTGCCGGGCCGTCGAGATCGCCTCCGAGCCCACGAGCAGCACCACGTCTGCCTCGGCGCGGGTGATCGTCTCCCCCAGCTCGGACACGAGGTGCTGCGGGCCCTGGCCACCGGCGACCTCCAGGATCGCGCGGTCCGGATCCGCACCGATGTCCCGCGCGATCGAACGCGCGACGTTCGCCGAGCGCCCGAGCGGAGCGAAGCCGATCGGCGTCGAGATCTCGAACTGCCGGATCGCCGCGAGGGTGTCGATCGCGGCGGCCAGGTCCGGGGCCCCCGCGTCCGCCAAGGCGTTGCGGGCCGCCTCCGCGGCAAGCCCCACGGCGGAGAGACCGCGGTAGTCCGGGTCGTCGACCCGCTCTGCGAACTGGCCGACACCGACGAGGACGGGAGTTCGAGGATCCACGGGAGCACTCATGAGATGATGATACTGACGATTGCCGTTCAGTAATAAGGAGGTGACGACCATCACAAATCGCACCCTGGGTCGACCGCGTGATCCGGAGATGGAGCGACGGGTCCGCGATGCCACGTGCCGGGTCTACGGCCGCACCGGCTGGTCGGGCTTCAGCATCGAGGCGGTCGCCCGCGAGGCGGGAGTCGGCAAGGCGTCGATCTACCTGCGCTGGACCGACCGCAAGAACCTCCTCGTCGACTCCCTCGTCACGACGCTCGCCACCGTCGCGGACGTCGACACCGGCTCGCTGCGGGAGGACCTGCGCCTGATCGTCACCCACCACCTGCGCTACTACTTCGGCGACCTCAAGGAGGCCGCGTTCCGCATGGCAACCGAGGCCTCGTTGACACCCGAGCTGCGCGAGACCTGGGACACCTGGCGCGAGTCCCAGGCACTTGCCGCCCGCGCGACCGTACGACGCGGGATCCAGCGCGGCGACGTCCCCGCGGACGTCTCGGTCACGCTCGTGCTCGACACCCTGCTGGGCGGCGCACTGATGCACGCGCTGGTGACACCGCAAGCCATGGACGGGGCCGACATCGAGGAGCTGGCCGCGTCAATGGTCGACTTCGTGCTGGCCGCCGCCCACGCCTGAGCTACCAGCGCGGGTGGATCTCGTCGCGCAGCAGGCGGTCGTAGATGTCGCGCACGCCGGCATCGAAGCCCTCCGGGAGGACGACCTGCGCGGCCGCCGCGTTGCCGCGCGCCTGCTTCACGTTGCGGGCTCCCGGGATCGCCGAGGTGACGCCGTCCTGCGCGAGGATCCACGCGATCGCGGCCTGCGCGGGCTCGACGCCCTCGGGCACGAGGTCCGCGAACTCCTGGGCGGCACGGACGCCGGTCTCGAAGTCGACGCCGGAGAACGTCTCGCCCACGTCGAAGGCGTCGCCCGAGCGGTTGAACGTCCGGTGGTCGTCTGCGGCGAACGTGGTGTCGGCGGTGTAACGCCCCGACAGCAGCCCCGAGGCCAGCGGCACGCGGGCGATGATGCCCACCCCGGCCGCGCGAGCCGCGGGCAGGACCTCGTCCAGCGGCTTGAGCCGGAAGGCGTTGAAGATGATCTGGACCGAGGCGACGTACGGACGACGGATCGCGATGAGCGCCTCCTCGACCGTCTCGACGCTCACGCCGTAGGCCGCCATGGCGCCCTCCTGCACCAAGGTGTCGAGGTCCTCGAAGACACGCTCGTCGGAGAACACCGCAGAGGGCGGGCAGTGCAGCTGGACCAGGTCGAGGGTGTCGACGCCGAGATTCGCGCGTGATCGGTCGGTCCAGGCCCGGAAGGCGTCCATCGTGAAGTTCGTGGGGTCCTGATCGACCCGGCGACCCATCTTGGTCGCGACGAAGATGTCCGCGTCCGGACGCGAGCGCAGGTACTCCCCGATCAGCTGCTCGCTGCGTCCGTCGCCGTAGACGTCGGCGGTGTCGAAGAACGTGACGCCTTCCTCGACCGCCGCGTCGAGCACCGCGAGCGCCTCGTCGTGGTCGACGTCGCCCCAGTCGGCGCCCAGCTGCCAGGTGCCGAGCCCGACGACCGAGACGTCCCGTCCCGTACGACCCAGTGTGCGTGTCTCCATGGCGTTGCTCCTTCGAGGTGGGGGCCGGCCCGGCGGACCTCTCACGGCCATCTACCCCCGCCTGCCGATCCGAACCATCCGCGTGGCGCAGATGCCCGCTACTTGCCAGAATCGAGGCATGTCCAACGACGCGTCCGGCGACAAGTTCTCCGACATCGCCCGCGCCCTCAGCAACGAGCCGGGCGTCACGGCCACCCTCGAGAACGCGACCGCGACCGCCGTGGCGATCATCGACGGCTGCGACTACGCAGGCATCTCACTGGTCACGAAGCGCGGCGGCATCCAGACCGTCGCCCCGACACACGACATCGCCGCCCGGGCCGACCAGCTGCAGCAGGAGGCTGGCGAGGGACCCGACCTGCAGAGCATCTCCGAGCAGGAGACCATCTACGCGGAGGACCTGCTCAGCGAGGACAGGTGGCCCCAGTGGGCCAAGCGAGCCGCGGACGAGCTCGGCGTGCGCAGCGTCCTCGCGCTCCAGCTCTTCGTCGGCTCCCAGTCGCTCGGGAGCCTGAACCTGTACTCCCGCGCACCGGGAGCGTTCCCCGTGGACCAGCGGGCGACGGCGATGGCCCTCTCGGCGCACGTCGCTGTGGCCGTCGCCGCGTCGACGCAGCAGGACGACCTGGAGTCCGCGCTTCTCAGCCGCACGGTCATCGGCCAGGCCGAGGGCATGCTCATGCAGCTCCTGGGCATCACGGGCGACCAAGCGTTCGCGGCCCTCGTCCGCGTCTCCCAGACACGCAACATCAAGCTGCACCTCATCGCGGCCGAGATCGTCGAGCACGGCGTACGGCCCGATCTCTTCAGCTGAGTCGCAGGCGGAGGTCAGGCGGCGACGTACTCCATCACGATGGGTGTGCCCGGTGGGCTGGTCGACCAGTGCAGCAGGCCGTGCCCCTTGAGGTGATGATGTCGTCGGCACAGCGGTCCCATGTTGTCTCCGGTCGTCGGACCAACCGGGTGGGGTATTCGGTGGTCGAGATCGCAGCGTTCGGACGGCACCCTGCACCCGGGTGCCTGGCAGACGCCGTGCAGGAACCGAAGCGCCAGAGCGAGGGTGTCGGGTGCGAAACGGCCCACGTATTCGTGGGCCAGGACGTCGTCGGTGACGGGGTCGACGACCATGCGGTGCCAGAACGTGCTGCCGGTGGCGACCAGCTCGGCGAGCCAGGGGGCTGGGACGGCCCAGGCGCCGTCGGTGGACTCCGCGAAACCGGGCGTAGCCCCGGCGAGCACGTCGGCGGAGACGGTGACGGCAATGTTCGCGTCAACGGCTGAGGTGACGGCGTCCGAGCTGGTGCACCAGGCCACCAACAGATCGGCCTCGCGCTGAGCGACCGTGCGGTCGTCATCGGGATCGACCGGCTTGCGAGCCTGCTTGCGAAGACGGGCCTCGATGGCCGCAGCCTGATGGGAGGGCAGGTAGGCGTTCAGCCAGGACATCGAGTCGTCCCCGTGAGCCACGGACACATGCCGGTCGGCGCGCTCGGTGTCGGCGCGTTCGGTGGCGAGGTCAGCCTCGACCCGCTGGACGAACCGCCGCAGCCACTGCCGTAGCTCGGCGCCGGTGTGGTCGGTGGCGTAGCCGATCACCCGGCCCTCGAGCCGGGCAATGGACTCGTCCCGGTGCAGCTTCTCGATCGTCGCGCTGATGTCACCCACCCGGTTGAAGTCGATCAACCCGTCCACAAAGGAGGCCCACACGAGTGGTGTCTTCTCGCGCACGCGGTCGGCGATCGACAGTCGCAGGTGGATCTGCGCCTCGGACATCCCAGTCGCCTCACCGATCGTCAACGCGATCGCCGACCGCTCGATCTTGCGCCGAAGCGACGACTCGATCAGTGCAGTGCGGGCCATCTCCGCGTCGCGATAGTCGACCATCCGCCCGATCGCGTACGCCTCGGCCCGGGCCTGCCAGCGCACGACGTCGGACAGGTCTTCTGTCGTCGGTGCTGTGGTGGTGGCCATACCTCCAACCTAGAGGTCGCCACCGACACCCCATCTGCCGTGATCACAGCGGAATTTCGGTGCTCCCGGTGGGATTCGAACCCACACTGTGACGGGTTTAAGCCATCTGCCTCTGCCAGTTGGGCTACGGGAGCGGGTGGCCAGCCTAGCGGCGGGGCGACCTCCGCCCGGTCGGCAACCCTTCCGCGATCCCCGCGTTGCCGATAGTCTGACCATCCGGTGCGTATCACGAAATGAGTTGCCTCATGCGCAACAGATCGACAGCACGAGAACTGCGGCGGCTGCTCGAGAGCTCTCGCTACGAGGTCCTGCCCACCGCGTCGATCGAGGACAAGATCCTCGCGTCGGTCCCCCGGGGCCACACGATGACGATCACCGCGTCCCCGGGCAAGGGCCTCGGCGCGACGTTGGACCTGGCCGAGCGGCTCGCCGGTCACGGATACGTGGCGGTGCCACACCTGGCAGCCCGGATGATCAGCGGACGCGACGAGCTCACCGAGATCGTCGAGCGCCTCCAAGCGGCCGGCATCGACAGCGTCTTCGTGCCGGCGGGCGACGCCGATGCGGTCGGCGACTACTCCGGTTCGCTGGACCTGCTGCACGACCTGACCGCGATGGGCAGCCCGTTCCGCCACGTGGGCGTGACCGGATATCCCGAGTCCCACCCCACCATCGCCGACGACGTCACGGTGCAGGCCATGTGGGACAAGCGCCACCACGCGACGACCCTGGTCAGCAACCTGTGCTTCGATCCCCAGCTCGTACGCACCTGGGTGCAACGGGTGCGCTCCCGCGGTGCCGTCATGCCGCTGCTGATCGGGATGCCGGGTCCGGTCGAGCGCACCAAGCTCCTCTCGATGGCCACCAAGATCGGCGTGAGCGAGTCGACCCGCTTCCTGGCCAAGAACAAGTCCGTCTTCGCGCGGATCGCGATGCCCGGCGGCTTCAGCCCGGAGAAGTTCCTCGAGCGCATCGCCCCGACCACCCAGGAGCCGGCGTCCCACGTCGAGGGCCTCCACCTGTTCACGTTCAACCAGGTCGCCGAGACCGAGGCCTGGCGCCAGGAGCTGCTCGGGCGACTCGCGACCGCCGCGATCGCCTAGACCTGCAGCAACGCCCGCATCGAGCGGTCCAGCCCGCCCAGGCCGACGTCGACCTCGGTCAGTGGGAGACCGATCAGGGACGCGGCATCCACCGCCAGGGCCCGCAGCTCCGTGTCGGGCTCCTGCGCGAGCCACACCACCCGGGTGTAGTGCCCGAAGTAGTCCTCACGCAGCTCGGGGTACCGGTCGAGCCCGAGCTCCTGCACCACGGTCCGCCGGAACGAGCGCACCAGGAAGTCGGTCAGGACGTACGTGCCGGGCTGCTGCTCGAACATCGCGCGCATCCGGTCGGGGCCACCGAGGACGTCGTAGCAGTGCAGTCCGGCCAGACGGCGCACGCCGTGCCGCTCGCACACCGCGTCCAGCTCTCCGTAGGTCCCGCAGTCGGCATAGGCGATCGCCACGGTGGCGTACGCCGGTCGGAGCGTGACGAGAAGCCCCTCGACCTCCGACGCGATCAGGTGAGGGGCGTTGTGGAGCAGCGGCGGCAGTGGGTGGACGTCGACCGGCCAGTCGTGCGACCGGACGATCTCGGCCACGGGCCGGGCGATCGCCCCGCACGCGATCACGGCGGTCCGGCGGGCGTCCGCACCGCTAGGGGAAGGCGAGGAGGTCGACGAACCGGTCGTTGAAGTCCGGTCGGTCCGAGAGCTCGACATATGACACCTCCTTCAGCAGCGCCTCGGCGCCGGCCCGCTCGGCCTTGCTGAGCAGGGTCATCTTGGCGCCCTCGCCCGCCACGTTGCCGGCGCTGACGATGCGCAGGACGGGAAGCCGCGGGACGAGCCCGATCCGGATCGCACTGGCCGGGGAGAGATAGGAGCCGAAAGAGCCCGCGAGGAGGACCTGCTGCACGTCCTGCGCCTCGACGCCCATCTCCTCCAGCAGGAGCGTCCAGCCCGTCGAGATGGCCGCCTTCGCGAACTGCAGCTCACGGACGTCGCGCTGCGAGATGTAGGTGGACTCCGCGACGTCGCCCTCGGCGCCGGCCCAGTGCAGGACGAAGACGCGCTCCTCCCCGATCTGCACGAGCCGTCCGGCGAGCTTGGGCACGAGCTCCCGGGCGGCCTCCTCGCTGATCAGCCGGCCCGATCGGTCGAGCAGACCGATCCGCACGAGCTCGGACACCGCGTCGACGAGACCCGATCCGCACAAGCCCCGGGGCTCGACGTCGCCGATGACCTGCAGCTCGACGTCCTCGGGGGTCAGCGCGACGACCTCGATCGCCCCGTCGGCGGCGCGCATCCCGCAGCGGATCTGCCCGCCCTCGAACGCCGGACCGGCCGGCGCCGCGGTGGACAGCAGGCGCTCACCGTCGCCGAGGACGATCTCGCAGTTGGTGCCGACGTCGATGAACAGGCGCAGGCGCTTGTCGCGGTCCATCCCCGAGGCCAGGGTGCCGGCCACGATGTCGCCCCCGACGTACGCGCCGAGCGAGGGCAGGACGTACGCCGGCGCGGCCGGGTGGATCGCGACCCCGAGGTCTGCGGCCGCGAGGGTCGGGGTGGTCCGCGAGCTGAGGATGAACGGGGCGACGCCGATCGGCTCGGGATCGATGCCGAGCAGCAGGGAGACCATCGTCGCGTTGCCCGCGAGCGCGATCTCGTAGACCTGGCCGGGATCGATGCCCGCCTCGGTGCAGACGTTGTCGGTGAGCTCGGCGAGCGTGTCCTTCGCCAGCTCGGTGAGCCGCGGCAGGACGTCCGGGTCCATCATGGTGGCGCTGATGCGGGTGATCACGTCGCCGCCGAACGGCTGCTGCTTGTTGAGCATCGAGGCGACTGCCACCGGCGTGCCGGTTGTGGTGTCGAGCAGCGTCGCGACGACGGTCGTGGTGCCGAGGTCGAACGCCAGCGCGTGATGGGTCGCCGAGGTGTCGCCCGGCTCCACGTCGATCAGCTGGTCGTCCACGATGACCGCGGTGACCTTCCAGTCGGCCGCGCGGACCACGGTGGGGATGCGCCGCAGCGCGTGCAGGCTGACCGCCGGCTCCAGGTCGTCGATGGCCGCGAGCAGCCGGTCGACGTCGGGGACCTGGTCGGACAGCGTCGGCTCGGACAGCTCGACGTACCGCTTCTGGATCGCGGGGCGCAGGATGACCTGTCGCCCCACCCCGACCGTCGCGGCCTTGGGACGCGTCGTCAGCGGCGGGATCTCGACGGACAGATCGCTGTGGACCGCCGCGAGGCACGCGAGCCGCCAGCCCTCGGCCAGCTGATCGGGCCCGAACGCGCGCTGGTCCATGGGCGACACGGGGATCGAGCCGTCGAGGATCCTGACCTTGCACTTCTTGCACGTGCCGTGGCCACCACACGTGGAGTCGACCGCGATGCCGTTCCAGCTGGCGGCATCGAAGACCGACACCGCGGGCGGGACGCGCACCTCCCGGTCGGCCGGGGTGAAGTGCAGCCGCAGGCGCCCTGTCCCGTCCCACTCGGGATGGGCCGCCTGCTCGGCGTCCTCGTCGACGTGGATCGCCCGGGAGCGACGCGGCGGCTCGCTCATCAGGCGCTCGCGGCCTCCTGGGCCGCCTTCTCCGCAGCCTGGGCCGCCCGGTGCTCGGAGATCCAGGCCATGCCCCACTCGTCGTTGCCCATCACCACGTCGGCGGCGCGGACCGCGCGGACCATGCGAGGGCTGCGGGCGTCCATGATCGCGGAGGTCAGGCCCGACGCGATGGCCATGGGCAGGAACGAGGCCCCGAGGTCGTCACGGCCCGGCATGCCGAACGAGTTGTTGCCCGCGCCGCACGTCGTGTTGAGCCCCCACCGCTCGCGGATCATCGAGACCGTGGTGAAGAACGAGCGGCCCACCTGGGGGTCGGCGCCGATCGGCATCGCCAGCGGGTCGATCACGATGTCCTCGATCGCGATGCCGTACTCGGTGGTCGCGACCCGCACGATCTTCTCGACCAGCGCGATGCGCTTCTCGGGCTCCATCGGGATCTCGTCGTGGTCGTTGGGCAGCGCGATCACGGCCGCGTCGTACTTCTTGACCAGCGGGAGGATCGCGGCCATCCGGTCGTCCTCGGCGGTGATGGAGTTGACCAGCGCGCGTCCCTCGTACGCCTTCAGGCCCACCTCGAGCGCCTCGACGACCGAGGAGTCGATGCAGATCGGCAGGTCACAGGTGCTCTGCACCAGCGTGATCGCCCGGCCCAGCAGATCGGCTTCGTCGGTCAGGGGGACACCCATGTTGACGTCGAGCACCATCGCTCCCCCGGCCACCTGCGCTGCGACGTCCCGCTCGATCGCGGACAGGTCGCCCGCTCGCAGCTGCTCCTGGAAGATGCGCCGCCCCGTCGGGTTGATGCGCTCGCCGATGATGCAGAACTTCTGGTCGTGACCGAGCACGACCTCCTTGCTGGCCGATCGGATGACGGTGTGCACGGGGCGGCTCCTGGCTGTGGGTCGGTGGTCAGACCGCGACGGACGCGCGGCGCTTGGCGATCAGGTCCTTGGCCTTCTTGACCGTGGCGGAGGCGTCCGGCGCATAGGCATCGGCGCCGACTGCATCCGCGTACTCCTGCGTGACCGGGGCGCCGCCGACCATGACGATCACCTGGTCGCGCATGCCCGCCTTCTCGAGGGCGTTGATGTTGGCCTTGAACATCGGCATCGTCGTGGTGAGGAACGCCGACATGCCGACGATGTCGGGCTGGTGCTCGGTGATCGCCTCGATGAACTTCTCGGGCGCGACCTGCACGCCGAGGTCGATGACGTGGAAACCGGCGCCCTCCAGCATGATGTTGACCAGGTTCTTGCCGATGTCGTGCACGTCGCCCTTGACCGTCCCCATGAGGAACGTGCCGACCGTCTCGGCGCCGGTCTCGGCCAGCAGCGGGCGCAGCACGTCGAGCGCCCCGCTCATCGCGCGGCCGGCGATGAGCATCTCCGGGACGAAGAAGTCGCCCCGCTCGAACCGGGCGCCGACTTCCTCCAGGGAGGGGATCAGCGCGTCGAACAGGAGGGTCTCGGGCCCCATCCCCATGTCGATGCCCATGGTGGTGAGCTCAAGCACCCGCGGGGCGTTGCCGACCAGCGTCTCGTCGTACAGCCCTTGCAGCACTTCGTCAGGAGTCATGCCGGGGATACCTTTCGTGCGTGCCGGGCGAGCAGCCCGGTCAGCCGTTGGGACTCGGCCACCAGGAGGTCACCGATGCTCTTGTGGGAGTCCTCGAGGCGGAACGCCGGTCCGGACACCCCGATCGCTGCGACGACCCGCTGGTCGTCTCCTCGCACGGGAGCCGCGACCCCGTCGAGGCCCTGCTCCAGCTCGCCGCGCGTGATCGCGAACCCTCGGCCGCGCACCAGCTCCAGCTCCTCGCGGTACGCGTGGGGATCGGTGATCGTGGCCGGCGACCTGCGCTCCATCTCCCCCCTGGGCATGGGCAGCGCCCCGAAGGCGTGCATGACCTTGCCCAGCGAGGAGCAGTGCGGGGGCACGTCGATCCCCACCCAGTTCATCGCGCCGAGCATGTAGCTGGAGTCCACCTGGGCGACCTGGACGACCGTGCCCGCCCGCGCCACCGCGAGGTTGACCGTCTCCCCCGTCGCGTCCGCGATCCGGTCGAGCGTGGGCTGGGCCGTCGCGACCAGCGCCTCGACGCGGTCGAACCGGCGCGCGTAGTGCTCGAACAACGTCCCGCCGCGGAACGCCCCGTCGGGATCGCGCTCGAGCAGGCCGTTGCGCTCCAGGCTCTGCAGCAGGCGCGACGCGGTCGACCTGGCCAGTCCGGTCTGCTCGACGATCGAGGTGTAGGTGACCGGTTCCTCGGCGCGCACGACGAGCGACAACAGCTCGGCGGCTCGATCGAGGGACTGGGTGCCGTTGCTCATCGCGGTGCGACCTTTCGCCACATTTGTTCCATATTGTGGAACCACAATTCCACAACTTGAGGGTAGGATCCCGAATCGCAGGGGTCAAGCACAACGGTGCAGCGATTTCTCCCGGCCCCGCTCCGTCGTTGGAGGTCCGATGTTCAAGAACACGATGCCGCGCTACGAGATCCTGTCCGAGGACGCGATGGCGTCCCTCGAGACGGCCTGGCGCCGGCTGATGACCGAGGTCGGCGTCGAGTTCATGCACGACGACGCGCTCGAGCTGTTCCGCCAGGCCGGCCAGAAGGTCGTCGACAACACCGTCTTCCTGGACCCCGAGTTCGTGCTCGCCCAGGTCGCCAAGGCGCCACCCGAGTTCGACGTCCAGGCCCGCAACCCCGCCAACAACGTGCACATCGGCGGCGACTTCATGTCGTTCAGCGGTGTCTACGGCCCGCCGTTCGTCCGCGAGGGCGCGGTCCGGCGGGACGCCATGATGGACGACTTCCGCAACTTCACGAAGCTCGCGCAGGGCTACGACGAGCTCGACTCCGCCGGCGGCATCATCTGCGAGCCGTACGACACCCCGCTCGACTCGCGGCACCTCGACATGCTGCTCGCCCTGCAGACCCTGACCGACAAGGTCTACATGGGCAACGTGGTGTCGGGGGTCAATGCGCGCGACACCATCGCGATGGGCGAGATCCTGTTCGGCGGCCGCGAGGCCATCGAGGAGACGCCGGTCTCGATCTCCCTGATCAACTGCAACTCGCCACTGCGCTGGGACGACCGCATGCTGGAGTCCCTGCTGGAGTACGCCCGCGCGGGCCAGCCGGTCGTCCTCACCCCGTTCATCCTCATGGGCGCGATGTCCCCCGTCACGATCCCGGCAGCCCTCGTGCAGCAGATCGTCGAGGCGCTCTCGGGCATCGCTCTGGCCCAGCTGGTGCGGCCGGGCACGCCGGTGATCTTCGGCTCGTTCCTGTCCAACATCGACATGCAGTCGGGATCGCCGTGCTTCGGCACGCCGGAGTCGGGAATCGGCCTGCTCTGCACGGGTCAGATCGCCCGCCGGTTCGGCCTGCCGTTCCGCTCCGGCGGTGGCCTCACCTCGGCGCACCAGGCCGATGCGCAGGCCGGCTACGAGTCGCTCATGACGTTGATGCCCACGTTCCTGGCGGGTGCGAACTGGGTCATGCACTCCGCCGGATGGCTCGAGGGCGGGCTCGTCGCGGGCTACGAGAAGTTCGTGATGGACGTCGAGCTGCTGCAGATGCTGCGGGCCGAGTTCACGCCGCTGGAGATCGACGAGTCGTCGCTCGCCTTCGACGCCCACGTCGAGGTCGGCCACGGCGGGCACTTCCTCGGCGCGATGCACACGATGGAGCGCTTCCGCACCTGCTTCCACCGTCCGTTCCTGTCCAGCTCGGACAACTTCGACAAGTGGACCCGCAACGGATCCCTCGACACCAACGACCGGGCCTCGGTCGTCTATCGCAAGCGCCTCGAGGAGTACGAGCAGCCGCCGCTGGACGAGGGCATCCGCGAGGAGCTCGAGCGGTACGTGATCCGTCGCCGCGCCGAGCTCGGCGACTGAGGATGGCGGCCGAGGAGGGGCGCGCACCGGCGTACCTGCTGACCTTGTCCTGCGGGGACCGGCCGGGACTGGTCTTCGCGGTGTCGTCCTGGCTCATGCAGGTCGGGGGCAACATCGTGGACTCGCAGCAGTTCGACGACCCGCTGGGCAACCAGTTCTTCATGCGGGTGCACTTCGAGGCCGCGGACGTCCCGCTGGAGCAGCTGCGCAGCTCGTTCGCGGGCGTCGGCGACGAGCACGGCATGACGTGGCACCTGTTCTCGGCCGTCGCCCCCTACCGCACGCTGGTGCTGGTCTCCCGGTTCGGCCACTGCCTCAATGACCTGCTGTTCCGCCAGAGCACCGGCGCGCTCAACATCGTGGTGCCCGCGGTCGTGTCCAACCACCGCGACTTCGAGCGCCTCGCGGCTTCGTACGACGTCCCGTTCCACCACGTGCCGGTCACCCCTGACACCCGGGACGAAGCCGAGGCGCGCCTGCTCGAGCTGGTCGACGAGCTGCGGATCGACCTGGTCGTCCTGGCCCGCTACATGCAGGTGCTGTCCGACACCACGTGCCAGCGGCTGCGGGGCCAGGTGATCAACATCCACCACTCCTTCCTGCCCAGCTTCAAGGGCGCCAAGCCCTATCACCAGGCGCACGACCGCGGGGTCAAGCTGATCGGCGCGACCGCGCACTACGTGACTCCCGATCTCGACGAGGGGCCGATCATCGAGCAGGGGGTGACCCGGGTGAACCACCGGATGACGCCCGACGACCTGGTCAGAGCCGGCCGGGACGTGGAGGCGCAGGTGCTGGCGACGGCCGTCCAGTGGCACACCGAGCAGCGCCTGCTGCTCGACGGCTCACGGGTCGTGGTCTTCCCGCGCTGACCCCGGCCGACCCGCTCGTCAGTGTTGCTGATCGTGCAATATGGTCACGGCATGAGCAACGAGGCGACGCGCCCTGCCGGGGCGAAGGCGGTCACCAGCGCCGTCCAGTCCGTCGACCGGGCGCTGGCGATCCTGGAGATCCTGGCCCACGACGGCGAGTCCGGAGTCACCGACATCGCCGCTCAGCTCGAGGTGCACAAGTCCACCGCGTTCCGGCTCATCGCCACCCTCGAGCGCCGCGGCCTGGTCGAGCAGAACGACGACCGCGGCAAGTACCGCCTCGGCGTCGGCATCCTGCGACTGGCCGGCGCCACCACGGCCCGTCTCGACGTGGTCCAGGAGGCCCGGCCGCTCGCGCGGGCGCTGGCCGCCGCGACCCGTGAGACGGTCAACATCGCGGTGCTGTCGGAGGGAGCCGCGCTCTACCTCGACCAGATCGCCGGGGGATCGTCCCTGCAGTCGCACAACTGGGTCGGCCAGCGCATCCCGTTGCACGCGACCGCGAACGGCAAGGCGCTGCTGTCCGGGCTCGACCCCGCCGAGATCGGCGCTGCGGTCAGCACCCCGCTGAGGGCCTACACCGACACGACGGTCACCACGGTCAAGGCCTTGCTCACCGATGTCGCCGCCGTGCGCGAAGCCGGGTACGCGATCGCGATGGACGAGCTCGAGCACGGCCTCACCGCCGTCGCCGCCCCCGTCCGCAATGCACACGGCGACGTGATCGCGTCGCTGTCGGTCTCCGGGCCGACGTTCCGGTTCGACGAGGAGCGACTGTCCGAGACCGTGCGGTCGGTCGTCGAGACCGCCCAGGAGGTCTCGGAAAGACTGGGGTGGCGCGCGCGCGACCGCGGCGGGGTTGCCGAAAACGCTTGACGTGGCGGCCCACTGCCGCCAAGGTTGTTGCGTAGCCCGGCATATGTTGCACGATAAGCAACACGTAGACCCCCTCGTGCACCCCATACCGTTGGGCGCGCGATAGCGAGGAGCCGCGGTGACCGGACTGTTCGTCGATGGGGCGTGGCACGAGGCAGCGTCCCAAAGGACCCGGGAGATCCGCTGCCCCGCGGACGGCAGCCTGGTCGCGACGGTCCCCGAAGGTGGGCCCGAGGACTCCGAGCTGGCGATCGCCGCAGCGCGGCGCGCGTTCGACGGCGGCCCCTGGCCCGCCACCTCGTCATTGGAGCGCGGAGCGCTGCTGCACCGTGTCGCGGACCTGCTCGAGCGGGACAAGGAGACCGTCGCCCGGCTGGAGTCGCTCGACACCGGCAAGCGGGTCGTCGAGTCCCGCTACGACGTCGACGACGTCGTGGGGGTCTTCCGCCACTTCGCGGGGCTCGCCGGCGCCGAGAGCGGTCGGGTGGTCGACGCCGGACGCGCCGACGTGGTCAGCCGCATCGTCCACGAGCCCGTCGGCGTCTGCTCACTCATCTCCCCGTGGAACTACCCGCTGCTGCAGACGGCGTGGAAGGTCGCGCCGGCGCTCGCGGCCGGCAACACGTTCGTGCTCAAGCCGAGCGAGCTGACCCCCTCGACCGCGATCTGGCTGATGCAGGCACTCACGGAGGCCGGGCTGCCCGCGGGAGTCGCGAACCTCGTCCTCGGTGCCGGCCCCGATGTCGGTCCGACGCTGACGTCGCACCCTGACGTCGACCTCGTGTCGTTCACCGGCGGCCTGACGACCGGACGCGGGATCATGGCCTCGGCGGCTCCGACGGTCAAGCGGATCGCTCTGGAGCTCGGCGGCAAGAATCCCAACATCGTCTTCGCCGACGCCGACCGGGAGACTGCGCTCGACCTCGCGCTGACCGCGGTGTTCCTGCACTCGGGCCAGGTCTGCTCCGCGGGCGCCCGACTGCTGGTGCAGGACTCGATCCACGACGAGTTCGTGGCCGAGCTGGTCCGACGGGCCGAACGCATCCGCATCGGCGGGCCGTTCGACGACGACGCCGAGACCGGTCCGCTCATCAGCGCGGCGCACCGCGACAAGATCGAGGCGTACGTCGCGGCAGGACTGGCCGAGGGTGCCGAGCTGCTGACCGGCGGCGCGCGCCCCGAGGGTCCGCAGTACGACGACGGCTTCTACTACCTGCCCACGATCCTCGGTTCGTGCCGCGCGGACATGCAGGTCGTGCGCGAGGAGTCCTTCGGCCCCGTGCTGACCGTCGAGACGTTCGTCGACGAGGACGATGCGGTGGCCACCGCCAACGACAGCATCTACGGCCTGGCAGGCGCGGTGTGGACCAGCAACGCAGGTCGCGCCGAGCGGGTGGCCGGTCGCCTTCGCATGGGCACGGTGTGGATCAACGACTACCACCCGTACGTCCCCCAGGCCGAGTGGGGCGGCTACAAGCAGTCGGGCTTCGGACGCGAGCTCGGCCTGGCCGGACTCGAGGAGTACCGCGAGACCAAGCACATCTGGCACAACATCGACCCCGCCCCCCAGGCCTGGTTCGACGGCAAGGGGCCCTCATGAAGCGCGAGCGCTACGACATCGTCATCGTGGGCGGCGGCTCCGCGGGCTCCGCACTGGGCAACCGCCTGAGCGCGGACCCGTCGACCACCGTGCTGGTGCTGGAGGCCGGCCGCAGCGACAGCCGGCTCGACCCGTTCATCCACATGCCGGCCGCCCTGCCCTATCCGATCGGCAACCGTCTGTACGACTGGAAGTACGAGTCCGAGCCAGAGCCGTTCATGGCCGGCCGCCGGGTCTTCCACGCTCGCGGCAAGATCCTCGGCGGCTCGAGCAGCATCAACGGGATGATCTTCCAGCGCGGCAACCCCCTGGACTACGAGCGGTGGGCCGCCGATCCGGGCATGGAGTCATGGAGCTATGCGAGCTGCCTGCCGTACTTCAAGCGCATGGAGACCTGCCTGGCCGGGGCCGACGACTGGCGCGGCGGCTCCGGTCCCTTGATCCTCGAGCGCGGGCCCGGCACCAACCCGCTCTTCGGGGCCTTCCTCCGGGCGACCGAGGAAGCCGGGTACCCGCCGACCGACGACGTCAACGGCTACCGGCAGGAGGGGTTCGCCCGGTTCGACCGCAACGTGCACCGGGGACGCCGGCTGAGCGCGGCCCGCGCGTACCTGCATCCGGTCAAGCACCGGCCCAACCTGCGGATCGAGACCCTCGCCCACGTCACCGGCCTGCGGATGGAGGGGACCCGGGTCGTGGGGGTCGACTACCTGCGCGGCGGACGGCTGCGGCGCAGCATCACTGCGGGAGAGGTCATCCTGTGCGGGGGCGCGATCAACTCCCCCCAGGTCCTGCAGCTGGCGGGCATCGGCAACGCCGACGAGCTCAGTGCCCTCGGCATCGATCCGGTGGTGGACCTGCCGGGCGTCGGGGAGAACCTGCAGGACCATCTCGAGGTCTACATCCAGTACGCCAGCACGCAGCCGGTCTCGATCGGTCCGTGGCTCAAGCACCGGCACAAGCCGCGCATCGGCGCCGAGTGGCTGTTCCTGCGCCGGGGGGTCGGCGCGACCAACCACTTCGAGGCCGGCGGCTTCGTGCGCAGCAACGATCTCGTGGACTACCCCAACCTGATGTTCCACTTCCTGCCGATCGCGATCCGCTACGACGGATCGCAGCCGGCCGCCGAGCACGGCTACCAGGTGCACATCGGCCCGATGTACAGCGACGTGCGCGGATCGGTCAAGATCACCTCCACCGATCCGCTGAGGCATCCCGCACTCCGCTTCAACTACCTGTCGACCGAGACCGACCGGCGCGAGTGGATCGAGATGGTCCGCATCGCGCGGCGCATCCTCAACCAGCCGGCGTTCGACCCGTTCAACGGCGGGGAGATCTCACCGGGGCCCGAGGTGGAGACCGATCAGGAGATCCTCGACTGGGTCGCCAAGGACGCCGAGACCGCCCTGCACCCGTCGTGCACCGCGCGCATGGGCACCGACGAGATGAGCGTGATCGACCCCCTCACCATGCGGGTGCACGGGGTCGAGGGCCTGCGCGTCGTCGACGCCTCCTCGATGCCATACGTCACCAACGGCAACATCTACGCGCCGGTCATGATGCTCGCCGAGAAGGCCGCCGACCTGATCCTCGGCAACACGCCCCTGCCGCCCGAGACCGATGTGCCGTTCTATCGGTTCCGCGACGGCTCGCCCCTCCACCCGCCGGGCGATCCGCGCAACGCGGTCCCCTCGAAGCAGGAGAAATCATGACCGATCCCGCAGTCAAGGTGGAGAACCTCTGGAAGGTCTTCGGACCCCGGGCCGCACGGATCCCCGGCAGCCCCGAAGGTGACCTGTCCCGCGAGGAGCTGCGCAGCAGGACCGGCTGCGTCGCAGCTGTCAAGGACGTCAGCTTCGAGGTGCAGCAGGGCGAGGTGTTCGTCGTCATGGGACTCTCGGGCTCGGGCAAGTCAACCCTCGTGCGCTGTCTGACCCGGCTGATCGAGCCCACCGACGGGGAGGTCATGATCAACGGCACCGACGTGCTGACGATGTCGGAGTCGGCGCTGCGCGAGCTGCGGCGCAAGCACGTCGCGATGGTGTTCCAGCACTTCGGCCTGCTCCCCCACCGCCGTGTCCTCGACAACGTCGCGTACGGCCTGGAGGTCCGCGGCGTCGGCCGCAAGGAGCGTCACGCGAAGGCCCGGGAAGTGCTCGACCTCGTCGGCTTGTCGGGCAACGCCTCGTCGTACCCCGACCAGCTCTCCGGCGGCATGCAGCAGCGCGTGGGCCTCGGCCGGGCGCTCGCGGTCGACCCGTCGCTGCTGCTGTTCGACGAGCCGTTCTCGGCCCTCGACCCGCTGATCCGCCGCGACATGCAGAACGAGGTCATCCGGCTGCACCACGAGGTCAAGAAGACGATGGTCTTCATCACCCACGACCTCTCCGAGGCGCTCAAGCTCGGTGACCGCATCCTCATCATGCGCGACGGCGAGGTCGTGCAGGTCGGCACTCCCGACGAGGTCGTCGGTGCGCCTGCGGACGACTACGTGCGCGACTTCGTCAGCGAGGTCCCCAAGTCGCACGTCCTGACGCTCAAGTGGGTGATGCGGCCGCCCCTCGACGGGGAGGCCCTCGACGGACCCGAGCTGGCCCCGGACGTCGTCGTCCAGACCGCCGCCCGCCAGGTGCTCGCCTCCGACAAGCCCATCAAGGTCGTCGAGAACGACCGGCTCCTGGGCGTCGTGACCGACGAGGACATCTTGCGGGTCATCGTCGCGGAAGAAAAAGGCGCGGCGTGAGCACCGCGACGCTGGCACCCGAGGAACCGGAGGTCCGGACGCCGCCGCCGGCGCCCGAGGGCCGGCGGCCCAACCGGGCCGTGATCGTCGCGGGGATCCTCATCGTCTTCGCCGTCGTCGCGACGCTCCTCAACGGCAAGGACACCCGGCCGCTCGCGCGCTCGGACCTCACGGGCTTCCAGGACTGGCTCGGCGAGCTCAGCGACAAGCTCGAGTCCGCCCGCGACTCCAGCGCGATCCTGCAGGGACTGGGCCACATCAGCGACGCCCTCGACTCGGTGGCACAGTTCCTGGCCGAGCTGGTCAGCGAGCCGGCGTTCCCGCGCCCCGTGCCCGAGATCGGCTGGCTCGGGGTCATCGCGGTCGCGGTCTGGATCGCCCTGGCCGTCGCCGGCTGGCGGATGGCCGTCCTGACCGGTGTCAGCTTCGCTGCGTTCGGCCTGTTCGGTTTCTGGACCGAGAGCATGGAGACCCTGATCGTCACGTTCATGTCGGTCGCGATCTGCCTCGTCATCGGCATCCCGGTCGGCATCTGGATGGGCCGCAGCAGACGGGCCACGAGCGTCCTGACGCCCATCCTCGACGGCCTCCAGACGCTCCCCTCGTTCGTCTACCTGCTGCCGATCACCCTGTTCTTCAGCATCGGCGTCGCCGCGGCCGTGATCGTGACCCTCATCTACGCCCTGCCGCCGGTCATCCGCATCAGCGCCCACGGGATCCGCAGCGTCTCGCAGGAGACGATCGAGGCGATGCAGTCGCTCGGCACCAGCAGGTCGCAGATGCTGCGCAAGGTGCAGCTGCCGATGGCGAAGCGCACGATCATCGTCGGCGTCAACCAGACGATCATGGCGGCCCTGTCGATGGCGACCATCGCCGCGTTCATCGACGGACCCGGCCTCGGCAAGCCCGTCATCAAGGCCCTGGAGTCGCTCGACGTCGGCCGTGCCGCGACGGCGGGGCTCTGCATCGTGATCATGGCGATCATGCTCGACCGCGTCACCACCGCGGCGAGCATCCGCAGCGAGGCGATCCCGACCCCTCACGGGCGCCGCAACCGCTGGATCGGCCTCGCCGCGAGCGGCGTCGCGGCGATCGTGTGCGTCGTGCTCTCGCGCCAGTACCTCGACCTCGCCGAGTTCCCCGACAAGCCTGATCTCGGCCGCCCGTTCGCGGAGGGTGCCGACTCGGTCTCGGTCTGGCTCTCCGACAACGCCGCGGCCGTCACGGGGGCGATCAAGGACGCCATCACGTACGGGCTGCTCAACCCGCTGCAGGAGCTCATCGCCCAGTCACCGTGGTGGCTCGTCGCGATCGTGCTGATCGGGCTGTCCTACGTGATCGGCGGGCTGCGCTCGCTCATCACCACGATCGTGTGCATCGGCGTGATCCTCGGCGTCGGCCTCTGGCAGGACAGCATGGTCACGCTGACGATGACCCTGGTGGCCACGATCCTCACGATGATCCTCGCCCTGGTCCTCGGCGTGTGGATGGCGCAGAGCCGACGCGTCGACCTCGTGCTGCGGCCGGTCCTGGACGCCGCCCAGGTGGTGCCGCCGTTCGTCTACCTCGTGCCGGCCCTCGCCCTGTTCGACCCCACGCGCTTCACCGCGATCGTGGCCGGCATCGTCTACGCGTCCCCGGTCGCGATCAAGCTGGTCTGCGACGCGATTCGCGACGTCTCACCGACCGTCATCGAGGCCGCCGAGTCGGCCGGCTCGAGCCGCTGGCAGATCATCACGAAGGTCCAGCTGCCCATGGCGCGCAAGGGCATCCAGCTCGCCGCCAACCAGGGAATGCTCTACGTCTTCGCGATGGTCGTGATCGGCGGCCTCGTCGGCGCCGGGGCGCTCGGCTATCTCGTGTACGCCGGGTTCACCCAGGCCGAGCTGTTCGGCAAGGGGCTCGCCGCGGGCATCGCCATCGTCGCCCTCGCGATCATGCTCGACCGGATGGCACAAGGAACGTCGGCCCGCCGGGCGCGGACGGGCACATGAAGTTTCCTCCGATCCTCGGCCCCGGGGACCTGAGCGACACCAGATGAAGGAGCACAGATGAGAACAACGACACGACGGGTGCGTCTGGCCGGAGTCATCGCCGCCAGCGCCCTGCTGACCCTGTCTGCGTGTGGCGGCGGAGACATCGAGGAGGACGACACCGGGTCCTCGGGCGGCAAGAAGTGCGACCAGACCGTCAACATGGCCGTCAACCCGTGGGTGGGCTACGAGGCCTCCGCGCACGTGGTCGGCAAGGTCATCGAGAACGAGCTGGGGTGCAAGGTCGAGTACAAGGACCTCAAGGAGGAGGTCGCCTGGCAGGGCTTCGGCAAGGGCACGGTCGACGTCGTGATCGAGGACTGGGGGCACCCGGCTCTGGAGAAGAAGTACATCGAGGGCGACAAGTCCGCGATCGACGCCGGCCCGAACGGCAACGTGGGCCAGATCGGCTGGTACGTCCCGCCGTGGATGGTCGAGAAGTATCCCGACATCACGGACTGGAAGAACCTCAACAAGTACGCGAGCGAGTTCAAGACCTCCGAGTCCGGCGACAAGGGTCAGATGCTCGACGGCGACCCGTCGTTCGTCACGAACGACGAGGCGCTCGTCAAGAACCTGAAGCTGGACTTCAAGGTCGTGTACGCCGGCAGCGAGGCCGCGTTGATCACGGCCTTCCGTCAGGCCGAGAAGCAGAAGAAGCCGCTCCTGGGCTACTTCTACGCTCCGCAGTGGTTCCTGTCGGAGGTGGACCTGCAGAAGGTCAACCTGCCGGAGTGGACCGAGGGCTGCGATGCGGACGCCGCGAAGGTCGCGTGCGACTACCCCGAGACGGACCTGAAGAAGATCGTGGCGACGAAGTTCTCCGAGTCCGGCAGCCCGGCGTACGACGTGGTCAAGAACTTCACCTGGACCAATGACGACCAGAACCTGGTCGCCAAGTACATCGCCGAGGACAAGATGGACCCCGACGACGCGGCCCAGAAGTGGATCGACGCCAACCCCGACACGGTCAAGACCTGGCTCGGCTGAGGCCACCCCGCACGACGATCGCCGCACCCCGGGAGCCGCACTCCCGGGGTGCGGTGCGTCCGGAGCCCCACGACCCTTGACACCCCGGAGCGGCGGGCACACGATGGACCCACCTTGTCTCGCATAGCGAACCATGTTGCGTCTTTCGCAACGACCGAAGGGGTCATCCCATGGCAGAGCTGCCCTCCAGCGCACGCGTGGTCGTCATCGGCGCCGGCATCGTCGGCAACAGCCTCGTCTACCACCTCGCCCGGCTCGGATGGCGCGACATCGTGCAGATCGACAAGGGGCCGCTGCCCAATCCGGGCGGGTCCACGGGGCACGCCTCGAACTTCATCTTCCCGGTGGACCACTCCCGCGAGATCACGGACCTGACGCTGGACAGCATGAGGCAGTACCAGGAGATGGGCGTCTTCACCGAGTCCGGCGGCTACGAGGTGGCCCGCACCGAGGAGCGGATGGAGGAGCTCCGGCGGCGAATGTCGTCGGCCAAGGCCTGGGGCATCCCCTCCGAGATCGTGACGCCGGAGCAGGTGGCCGAGAAGGTCCCGTTCCTGGATCCATCGGTCATCGTCGGCGCGTTCTACACCCCGAGCGTCGGCGTGGTCGACTCCCTGCGGGCGGGCACGATCATGCGTGAGCGCGCGCTGGAGCTCGGTGCCCTGCAGGTCGTGCCGACCGTCGAGGTCGAGGGACTGGACGTCGAGGGCGGCCGCATCCGCCGCGTGCGCACGTCCGGCGGCGACATCGAGACCGAGACGGTCGTGATCGCGTGCGGCGTGTGGAGCCCGCGCATCGCCCGGATGGCCGGGGCGCACATCCCGCTGACGCCTGCGGTGCACCAGATGATCAGCGTCGGGCCGGTCCCCCAGCTCGCCGGCACGGTCGGCGAGATCTCGTTCCCGATCGTCCGTGACATGGACACGTTCTGCTACGAGCGACAGCACGGCGGCGACATGGAGGTCGGCTCGTACGCCCACCGCGCGATCCTGCACGATCCCGACGACATCCCCTCGATCGAGCAGTCCAAGCTGTCGCCGACCGAGATGCCGTTCACGGCCGACGACTTCGATCAGCAGCTCGAGGAGGCCCTCGAGCTGATGCCCGAGGTGCTCGGCAACCCCGACGTCGAGATCCGCTACGCGATCAACGGTCTGCTGTCGCTGACCCCCGACGGCAGCCCGATCCTCGGCGAGACGCCCGAGGTCAAGGGCCTCTGGTCGGCCGCCGCGGTGTGGATCAAGGAGGGTCCCGGCGTCGGCCGCGCGGTCGCCGAGTGGATGACCGACGGCAATCCCGAGATCGACATCCACCAGTCCGACATCGCGCGGTTCTACCCGCACCAGCAGACCAAGCAGCACGTCGCGGCGCGCACCAGCGAGGGCTTCAACAAGACGTACGGCATCGTGCACCCCTTCGAGCAGTGGCAGAGCGATCGGCAGGCCCGCCTCGCGCCGATGCACGCCCGGCAGCAGGAGCTCGGGGCGACGTTCTTCGAGACGGCCGGATGGGAGCGTCCGCACTGGTACGCCTCGAACGAGGCCCTTCTCAGCGACTACGGCGATGCGGTCATGCCCCGGGCCCACGAGTGGGACGCACGCTGGTGGTCGCCGATCATCAACGCCGAGCACCTCGCGATGCGCGAGCGCGCGGGGCTGGTCGACCTGTCGGCGTTCTCGCTCTTCGACGTCACGGGCCCCGGCGCGCTCGACGCCGTGCAACGCATCGCGGTCGCCCAGATGGACGTCGCACCGGGTCGCGTCGTCTACACCCCCGTCATCGACGAGCGCGGCGGCTACCGCGCGGACCTGACGATCATGCGGCTCGGCGAGTCACACTTCCGCGTCGTCACCGGTGGCGCGCACGGCAACCTCGACCGCAAGTGGTTCCGCGACCACATGCCCGCCGACGGCTCGGCCCAGGTGAGCGACCAGACCTCGGCGTTCACGACCATCGGCGTGTGGGGCCCCCGGGCCCGCGACGTCCTCGGCGCGCTGACCGACAGCGACATCGGGCACGACGCGTTCGGGTTCGGGACGTGCCGCCACATCGAGCTCGGCTCGACCCAGGTCCTGGCGTCCCGCATCTCGTACGTCGGCGAGCTCGGCTGGGAGCTGTACGTCCCCATGGAGGGCGGCGCCCGCCTCTGGGACCAGGTCAGCGAGGCCGGGCGCCCGCACGGCCTCGTCCCGGTGGGCATTGGCGTCTACGGGACGACGGGGCGCATCGAGAAGGGCTACCGGGCGTACGGGGCCGAGCTGGACAGCGAGCGGACCATCGTCGAGGCCGGGATGCAGCGGCCCAAGGTCAAGGACGCCGACTTCATCGGCCGCGAGGCGTACGTCAAGCAGCGCGGCGAGGACCCGCTGGCGGTGATGTGCACCCTCGCGGTCGACGACCACACCTCGGCCAGCGGCGTCGAGCGCTACATGCTGGGCGGCGAGCCCGTCGTGACCCCCGACGGCGAGCCTCTCATCGACGGCCGCGGCCGCCGGTCCTACGTGACCTCGGCCGGCTCGGCGCCGTCGCTCGGCAAGCACCTCCTCATGGCCTACCTCCCGCCCGAGAAGGCTGTCGTCGGCACCCGGTTGGCAGTCGACTACATGGAGGAGCGCTATCCCGTGACGGTCGGCTCGGCGGACGCGACCGGACTGTTCGACCCCAGCAACGACCGGGTCCGGGCCTGACATGACCGACGTCCTGGTCTGCATCAAGCGCGTGCCCGAGACCTCCACCCAGGTGCTGCTGTCCGACGACCGGATGTCGGTCGACGCCCGGCACGTCGGGCACACGATCAGCCCCCATGAGGAGGCGGCCATCGAGATCGCGGTCCAGGTCGCCGAGGCGAGCGGCGGGACCGCGACCGTGCTGACCCTGGGCCCGGCCGACGCGGTCGAGCAGCTCCGGGACGCGATCGCGCTCGGGTGCACCCGCGCGGTGCACATCGAGGCCGACTCCGAGGCGTTCGGACCCGCCGACGTCGCCGCGGCGGTCGCCGAGCTCGTCCGCGGCGAGGACTTCGGGCTCGTGCTGGTCGGCAACGACGCGGCGGACAGCGGCGACTTCCAGGTCGGGGTCCGGCTGGCGTACGCCCTCGGACGCCCGGTGGTCACCGGCATCTCGACCCTCACGATCGACGGCGAGAGGCTCACCGCGCGGGGCTCGGGCCCCGAAGGAGACGAGATCTACGAGCTGCCGTGCCCCGCGGTCATCGCGATCCAGGAGGGCGGTGTCGCACCGCGCTACCCCTCGATCGTGGGCCGGATGAAGGCCAAGAAGCTGCCGATCGAGACGATCTCGACGAGCGTGTCGCCCACGACCCAGCGGCTCGGGCTGACCTCCCCTCCGGAGAAGCCGAGCACGGTCGAGGTGCTCGGCGAGGGGCCCGAGGCCGCCAAGGCCGTCGTGGACATGCTGGTCGGCATCGGGGTGGTGTCGTCATGATCCTCGTCCTCGTCGAGACCGACGCGCAAGGTGTGACCCTGACCTCCCGCGAGGCGCTGACCTTCGCCCGGACGACGGCCGAGCGGATGGGCGACCAGCAGGTCGAGGCCGTCGCCCTCGGCCCCCTGCCCGACGCACCCGCAACCCTCGCCCAGCTCGGTGAGCAGGGCGTCGCGGTCCTGCACCACGCCGACGACGAACGCCTCGCGCCCTACGGCGCCGCGGCTTGGGCAGCGGCCGTGGTGGACGCCGCCACGTCCGCGGCGGCCCGCCTCGTCGTCGCCTCCGGCACCCCGCGCGGCATGGAGGTGCTGGCGCACGTGGCCACCCGCATGGACTGCCTGATGGCCGCGAACGTCGTCGCGGTCGAGGACACTGACCCGCTCGTCGTGTCCCGCCAGGTCATGGGCGGCGGGGTCTTCGAGCGCATGCGGCTGGACGGCGACGTCGCATGCGTCGCGGTCGCCGGGCACGCGGTCGAGCCCGCACCCGCGGCGCACCCCGGCACACCGGACGTCCGCACGTACGTGCCCACGCTCACCGACGCCGACCTGTCGACCCGGGTGGTGCGCACCGAGAAGGCCGAGGGCGACGACACCTCCGCACTCACTGGTGCGAGGGTCGTCGTGGGGGCCGGACGGGGTGCAGGCAGTGCCGAGGGATTCACCGACCTGCTGGAGCTGAGGGACCTGCTGGGTGGTGCGCTCGGCGTCTCCCGCGTCGTGACGAGCCTGGGCTGGCGCCCGCACCACGAGCAGGTCGGCCAGACCGGCAGCCGCATCTCGCCGGATCTCTACGTCGCGTGCGGCATCAGCGGGGCGATCCAGCACTGGGCCGGCTGCCAGAGCGCCAAGACGATCCTGGCGATCAACACCGACCCGGACGCCCCGATGGTCACCCAGGCGCACTACGCCGTGATCGGCGATCTGCACGAGGTCGTGCCGGCGATCAACGAGGAGCTCCGCCGGCGGCGGGGCTGAGCTGCCGGCTCAGCCGCGGACCACCACGAGCTCGGGCTCGCGCCCCTCGAGGAGGCGCTTCACCTGGGCGCGGACGATCGCGTCGATGCGCGGCTGCATCGCCGACGACATGCCCCCGACGTGCGGGGAGATGAGGACGCCGGGGACGCTCCACAACGGATGGTCCGCGGGCAGCGGCTCGGGATCGGTGACGTCTGCCGCGAATCGGATGCGGCCGCCCTGACGGACGATCGCGTCGGTGTCGGCGACCTTGCCGCGCGAGACGTTGACGACGATCGCCCCGTCGGGGAGCGCCGAGAGGAAGGCGTCGTCGACCATGCCCTCGGTCCGGTCGGTCAGGGGCACGGCCAGCACGACCGCGTCGACCGTGGGCAGCAGGGACGCGAGCTCGTCGTTGCCGTGGACCACGCCGCGATCGTCCTCTCGCCGGTGGGTCGCCACCCGGACGATCTCGGCGTCGAAGCCGTCGAGGCGCTTCTCCAGCTCTGCGCCGATCCCGCCGGTCCCGACGAGCAGGATCCGCCGGTCGATCAGGCTGGCGGTGAAGCGGCGGTTCCACTGACCGGCCTCGCGGGCGTACCGGTCGACCTCGCGCTGCGAGGCCAGCAGCAGCGCGACGGCCAGCTCGGCGGTCGAGGCCTCGTGCACGCCGACCGCGTTGCAGTAGGTGATGCCCGCGGGGAGGGTCTCGGCGACCCCGTCGTAGCCCAGCGCCTGTGACTGGATGACGGACAGGCGTGACGGGTCGAGGGTCTCGAGCCCGGCCGCCGCGACGGTGTACGGGCGCACCGCGAGGTCGATGTGGCGCTCGGGCTGCGGGTCCGAGAAGTCCCAGACCGTCAGGTCGACGTCCTGGAGATCCGAGAGCCGGTCGATCCAGCCGATGTCGGGCACGGTGACGCGGAGCGTACGAGGGGCCATGCCTCGATCATGCAGGCACCCGGAGCTCGCTGCGACAGCACCCTCATGCGCCACCCAGGATTGTCTGACAATCTGGTAGCGTCGACCCATCATGCCTGCTGACCCGACCGATGCCGCGGTCCGCCCCGACGCCGTCGTCGCGGCTCTGCGCGACGCGATCCTGCGCCGCGAGCTCGCACCGGCCGGCGCCGTCACCGAGGCCTACGTCGCCACGACGTACGCCGTCGCTCGTCCCACGGCCCGCATCGCGATCGATCGCCTGGTCGCCGACGGCCTCCTGACGCGCGAGCCGCACCACGCGGCGCGCGTACGCCGCCTCGGCCGCGACGACATCGACGACCTGTTCACGACCCGGGCCGCGATCGAGGCAGCCGCCGTCGAGCTGCTCGCCGCGACCTCCACCTCCCCGTCGGAGGCCCGCGACGCCAACCGGGCGCTCGCCGACCTCCCGGCCGACGAGTCGTACGCCGCTCGCGACATCGCCTTCCACCGGGCGCTGGTGCGGGGCACCACGTCGACCCGGCTCCCCCGGCTCCACGACCTGCTGATGGGCGAGATCGAGCTCGGCATCGCGCAGGTCGAGGCACATGGGCTGCGCTCGGTCGCCGAGGTCACCGCGGATCACCAGCTGATCCTCGACGCGATCGGCGCCGGCGACGTCGAGTCCGCCGGCCGGCTCGCCCGCGCCCACGTCCTTGCCTCCCGCGACCGCCTGGTCGCCCACTACGACGCCACCCACGAAAGGTGATCCAGATGGTGCAGCGCCAGTTCCCCCGTCCCCGCGAGGTCTTCGACCTGCTGCAGTTCAAGAAGCCGGTGCTCAGCCCCAAGCGCCGCCGCCTCGAGGCAGCGCTCACGATCCACGACCTGCGGCGCATCGCCCAACGTCGTACGCCGCGGGCTGCCTTCGACTACACCGACGGCGCGGCGGAGGGCGAGCTGTCGCTCGCCCGTGCGCGTCAGGCCTTCGAGGACGTCGAGTTCAGCCCGCGCGTGCTGCGCCCGGCCCTGGACGTCGACACGTCGACGACCATCCTCGGCGGGCCGTCACGCCTGCCGTTCGCGATTGCGCCGACCGGTTTCACCCGCCTCATGCAGACCGAGGGCGAGGTCGCCGGAGCCGGAGCCGCGGGCGCGGCCGGGATCCCGTTCACCCTCTCGACGCTCGGCACGACCTCGATCGAGGGGGTCAAGGCAGCCAACCCGCACGGGCGCAACTGGTTCCAGCTCTACGTGATGCGTGACCGCGAGGTCTCCTACGAGCTGACCCGCCGGGCCGCTGCGGCCGGCTTCGACACGCTGCAGTTCACGGTCGACACCCCGGTCGCGGGCGCTCGCCTGCGCGACAAGCGCAACGGCTTCTCGATCCCGCCGCAGATCTCGCTGCGCACGGTCCTCAACGCGGCAGTCCGTCCGTGGTGGTGGTACGACTTCCTGACCACGCCCAAGCTCGAGTTCGCGTCGCTGAGCTCGACCGGCGGCACGGTCGGCGAGCTGCTCGACTCCGCGATGGATCCGACGATCTCGTACGCGGACCTCGAGGTGATCCGCGGGATCTGGCCCGGCAAGATCGTCATCAAGGGCGTGCAGAACGTCGAGGACGCCAAGCTGCTCGCGACCCAGGGCGTCGACGGCATCATCTTGTCCAACCACGGCGGACGCCAGCTCGACCGCGCGCCGGTCCCGTTCCACCTGCTGCCCGAGGTCAAGCGCGAGGTGGGCGCCCACCTCGAGATCGGCGTCGACACCGGCATCATGTCCGGCGCCGACATCGTGGCCGCGTCCGCACTCGGGGCCGACTTCTCGCTGATCGGTCGCGCGTACCTCTACGGCCTGATGGCAGGCGGACGCGCCGGGGTCGACCGCACGATCGCGATCCTCGAGGACGAGATCGTCCGCACGATGAAGCTGCTGGGCGCGTCGTCGATCGCCGAGCTCGAGCCCGCCCACGTCACCCAGCTCGAGCGCCTGGTCCCCCGCGCCCGCCCCTGACCACCAACTGGCGCAACCAGGACCGCGAGTGGCGCGTAGTGACGTTTGTGAGACGGCGTGTCGTCCACTTCTGCGCCACTCGCGGGACGGGTTGCGCCACTCGCGGGACGGGTGGC
Source organism: Aeromicrobium sp. S22 (assembly GCF_009661045.1). Classification (NCBI taxonomy): domain Bacteria; kingdom Bacillati; phylum Actinomycetota; class Actinomycetes; order Propionibacteriales; family Nocardioidaceae; genus Aeromicrobium; species Aeromicrobium sp. S22. The sequence continues at coordinate 1,004,723 of NZ_WJWV01000001.1, read as the reverse complement.
TAGCTGCGAGGGGTGAAACGGACGAGGTCGTGGGTCGCGGCGATGAGGGCGCGCATGTCCTCGAGGGTGCCGCCGACCGCGCCGAGGGCGCGGGCCTGCACCAGCACGTTGCCGAGCGCGGTCGCCTCGACCGGGCCGGCCAGCACCGTACGACCGCTGCGGTCGGCCGTGGCCTGGCACAGCAGGTGGTTGAGCGAGCCGCCGCCGACCACGTGGACGGTCCGGATCGTACGACCTGAGAGCTTCGCGGCCTGGTCCAGCGCGTCGGCGAATGCCTGCGCGAGGCTCTCCACGATCGAGCGGACGAGGGCCGCCTTGCCGGCCGGCGCCCGTACGCCGCGCTCGGCGCACCACTCGGCGATCCGGGTCGGCATGTCACCGGGCGGCATGAACCGCGGGTCCTGGACGTCGAAGACCGGGACCTCGTCGGTGACGGCCGCCGCAGCGCGCAGGATGTCGGACAGCTCGACGGCGTCGCCCTCTGACCGCCACTGGCGCAGGGTCTCGCTGAGCAGCCATGTGCCCATGACGTTGGTGAGGAAGCGGGTACGACCGTCGACGCCGCCCTCGTTGGTGAAGTTGGCGGCGCGCGCGTCCTCGGTCATGACCGGCGCGTCGAGCTCGACCCCGACCAGGCCCCAGGTGCCGCACGAGATGTACGCCGCGTCGTCGCCCTGCATCGGCACGCCGACCACGGCCGAGGCGGTGTCGTGCGAGCCGACGACGGTGACGTCCAGTCCGGGGGCCCCGATGCGGGCACCCACCTCGGGCGTCACCGGACCGAGGGTGTCCCCCGGCGCGACGAGCTCGGTGAGGATGGCCGGCGACAGGCCGGAGCGCTCGACGAGGTCGAGGTCCCAGGCGCCGGTACGCGGGTCGAGCAGGCCCGTCGTCGAGGCATTCGTCAGCTCGGTCACCGAGCGCCCCGTCAGCCAGTAGCCGACCAGGTCGGGGATGAGCAGCATCCGGTCGGCCTCGTCCACGAGGGGGTCGACCGCGAGCTGGTAGATCGTGTTGAACGGCAGGAACTGCAGCCCGTTGCGGGCGTAGAGCTCGGCCGGCGACACCCGGGCGTGGATGCGCTCCACACCCGCGGTCGTCCGCTCGTCCCGGTAGTGGAACGGCACGCCCAGCATGCGGTCGTCCCGCATGAGGGCGTAGTCGACCGCCCACGAGTCCACCGCCACGCTCCCGAGCCCGTCGGGTGACTGGCTCACGGCTGTCCACAGTCCGTCGAGAGCGTGGCGGTAGAGCTCGAGGGGGTCCCAATGGAGGCCGTCCTGGAGGGTGACGACCTCATTGGCGAAGCGCGCGACAGCGCGCAGCTCGAGGCGCCCCGGCCCCACGTCGCCGACCATCACGCGGCCGCTGGAGGCGCCGAGATCGATGGCGGCGACGGAGACGGGGTGCATACGGGTCCTCTAGCGAAGGAACGCGGCGGCCACGCCGGCGTCCACGGGGATGTGCAGACCGGTGGTCTGGGTCAGGTCGGGTCCGACCAGCGCGTACACCGCGTTCGCGACGTGGTCCGGCAGGACCTCGCGCTTGAGCAGCGTGCGCTGCGCGTAGAACGCACCCAGGTCCTTCTCGTCGACTCCGTAGACCGCGGCGCGGTTCGCGCCCCAACCGCTGGAGAAGATGCCCGAGCCCTGCACGACGCCGTCGGGGTTGATGCCGTTGACCCGCACACCGTGGCCACCGAGCTCGGCGGCCAGCAGGCGCACCTGGTGGGCCTGGTCGGCCTTGGTCGCGGAGTACGCGATGTTGTTGGGCCCGGCGAACACCGAGTTCTTGCTGGAGATGTAGACGATGTCGCCACCCAGCCCCTGCTCGATCAGTGCCTTGGCGGCGGTCCGCGAGACCAGGAACGAGCCCTTGGCCATCACGTTGTGCTGCAGGTCCCAGTCCGCGACGGTCGTGTCCAGCAGCGACTTCGACAGCGACAGACCAGCGTTGTTGACCACGAGATCAAGACCGCCGAACGCCAGCAGCGTCGCATCGACAGCGGCCTGGACGGCGTCCTCGTCGGACACGTCGGCCTGGACGCCGATCGCGACGTCGGTGCCGCCGATCTCGGCGGCCGCGGCCTGAGCCTTGGCCAGGTCGAGGTCGGCGATCGCGACGACCGCACCCTGCGAGGCGAGCTTCTTGGCGATGGCCTTGCCGATGCCGGACGCGGCACCGGTCACGAGCGCGATGCGGGTCGCGAGGGGCTTCGGCGCGGGCATGCGCTGCAGCTTGGCCTCCTCGAGCGCCCAGTACTCGATGCGGAACTTCTCCGCCTCGTCGATCGGGGCGTACGTCGACAGACCCTCGGCGCCGCGCATCACGTTGATCGCGTTGACGTAGAACTCACCGGCGACGCGAGCGGTCTGCTTGTCCTTGCCGAAGCTGAACATGCCGACGCCCGGCACCAGGACGATGAGCGGATCGGCGCCGCGGATCGCCGGGCTGTCCGCAACCGCGTTGCGGTCGTAGTACGCCTGGTAGTCCTCGCGGTACGCGACGTGCAGCTCGCGCAGACGGGAGATCGAGTCCTCGACCGAGGCGTCCGACGGCAGGTCCAGCACGAGCGGCTTGACCTTGGTGCGCAGGAAGTGGTCGGGGCAGCTCGTGCCGAGCGCGGCAAGACGCGGGTGCTCGGACGAGGCGAGGAAGTCCAGGACGACGTCGCTGTCGGTGAAGTGACCGACCATCGGCTTGTCCTGCGAGGCGATCGAGCGGATCGTCGGCACGAGGGCGGCAGCCTTGGCGCGACGCTCGGCCTCCGGCAGCGGCGCGTAGCCGTCCAGCGCGGGCCCGAAGGGCTCAGGACGCGAGTGCTCGTCGATGTACGCCGCAGCGGTCTCGATGATCCACAGCGAGTTCTTCTCGGCCTCGTCGGACGTGTCGCCCCACGCGGTGATGCCGTGACCGCCCAGGATGCAGCCGATCGCGTCGGGGTTCTTCGCCTTGATCTCCGCGATGTCCAGGCCCAGCTGGAAGCCGGGACGACGCCACGGCACCCACACGACCTTCCCGCCGAAGATCGTCTGCGTCAGCTGCTCGCCGTCCGCAGCGGTCGCGATCGCGATGCCGGAGTCCGGGTGCAGGTGGTCCACGTGCGCCGCGTCGACGAGACCGTGCATCGCGGTGTCGATCGACGGCGCGGCGCCGCCCTTGCCGTGCAGGCAGTAGTCGAACGCGGCGACCATCTCGTCCTCGCGCTCGAGGCCCGGGTAGACGTCGACGAGCGCCCGCATGCGGTCGAGCCGGAGCACGGCCAGGCCCTGCTCCTTCAACGTGCCGAGGTCTCCTCCGGAGCCCTTCACCCAGAGCAGCTCGACGTCCTCGCCCGTGACGGGGTCGGTCTCGGTGCCCTTGGCGGAGGTGTTGCCGCCCGCGTAGTTGGTGTTCTTGGGGTCGCTGCCGAGGCGGTTGGACCGCGCGATCAGCTCGGCTGCGGTGCCCGATGTCGTGGAGTTCAGTGTCATGTGGGTGTCCTGTGTCCTAGTTCCAGCTGGCCTGGGTGCCGCCGACTCGCTCGGCCTCGATCTGCTCTTGGTAACCGCTCTCGGCGTACGCCTGCATGGGGTTGGCCGGCAGTCCCTGCTCCTCGCGCCACGCGGCGAGATCGGCGCGGACGTCGGTGTAGAACGCGTCCATGAAGATCTCGTTGGCGCCCAGCACGTCGCCCTCGTCCTGAGCCTGCTGGAGCGCTGCGGTGTCGAGCATGAGCGCCCGCGCCGTCATCTCCTGCACGTTGAGGACCGAGCGGATCTGCCCCGGGATCTTCTTCTCGATGTTGTGGCACTGGTCGAGCATGAACGCGACGTCACTGTCGGGGCCGTAGCCGCCGCCACGGACGACCTCGACCATGATGCGGAACAGCTGGAACGGGTCCGCCGAGCCCACGATCAGGTCGTCGTCGGCGTAGAACCGGCTGTTGAAGTCGAAGGAGCCGAGCTTCCCGAGGCGCAGGAGCTGCGCGACGATGAACTCGATGTTGGTGCCCGGCGCGTGGTGGCCGGTGTCGAGGCACACGAACGCCTTCTCGCCCAGCGCGGCGACCTGCACGTACGACGTGCCCCAGTCCGGGACGTCCGTGTGGTAGAACGCCGGCTCGAAGAACTTGTACTCCAGCACGAGGCGCTGGTCGTCGCCGATGCGGTCGTAGATCGTCGCGAGCGACTCGGCGAGCCGGTCCTGCCGGCCACGCATGTCGCCCTGGCCGGGGTAGTTCGTGCCCTCGGCGAGCCAGATCTTCAGGTCGCGCGAGCCCGTCTGGTCCATGACGTCGACACATGCCAGGTGGTGATCGATGGCCTTCTGCCGGATGCGCTTGTCGGTGTGCGTCAGCGCGCCGAGCTTGTAGTCGTCGTCCTGGAAGGTGTTGGAGTTGATCGTGCCGAGCCCGATGCCGAGATCCTCGGCGTAGCGCCGCAGGGCGGCGAAGTCGTCGACCAGGTCCCACGGGATGTGCAGGGAGACGAGCGGCGCGAGGCCCGTGAAGCGGTTGACGGTCGCGGCATCGGCGATCTTCTCCTCGACCGTACGTGGGGTGCCGGCCGAGCCGAACACCTTGAACCGGGTACCGGAGTTGCCGTAGGCCCAGGACGGGACCTCGATGGCCTGTCCTGCGAGCTGCGCGCTGATCGCGCTGAAAGTCGTCATCGTCTGCTTCTCTCGTTCCGCGGCGCCCGCTCGGCGCCTGCGCGTTAAATCGATTCAATCACACGGTCATGCGTCCCGCCACCGACGTACGTCAGGCGGTGGGACGGTCCAGCTGGTCCTCCAGGTGGAAGACCTCCTCGAGCTCCAGGAAGCCCGTGTCGGGAGCGGCGTCGCCGAGGTCGACGAAGAACTCGGCCATCTCGGCCTGCCAGCGTCCGTTCACCTCGGTGCGCGCCATGCCCTCCTGCGCGTCCCGCAGGGACGGGGTCTCGAAGTAGCCGATCAACAGGCCATCGGGACGCAGGAAGAGCGAGTAGTTGTGCCAGCCGGTGTCGGCCAGCGCTCGGAGCATGTCCGGCCAGACCGCCGCGTGGCGCCGCTTGTACTCCTCGATGCGCTCGGGCTTGACCTGGAGCTGGAAGCAGACGCGACGCATCGCACGGGGCCTTTCTCGCCGGGGAAGTGTGAGGGGGTGCCCGGCCGGCGGCACGAGGCCGCCGGCCGGGCGCGGTTCATCGACTCAGAAGTCGAAGTCGCCGATGTTGTCCTTGGTGAACTCGAACGGGTCGCCCAGCACGACGACGCCGTCCTTGCCGACGGTGTAGTCACCGAGCTTGCCGGCGGTGAACTTGTCACCCTCCTTGCCCGAGATGTCGCCGTCGACGAGCGCCTTGGCCGCGAACGCCGCCAGGTAGCCGAGGTCCTCGGGGTTCCACAGCGCGAACGCGTCGACGGTGCCGTTCTCGACGTACTCACGCATCTGGTTCGGCGTGCCGAGGCCCGTGACCTTGACCTTGCCCTTGTAGTCCGAGTCGGACACGTAGCGCGCGGCCGCGGCGATGCCGACGGTCGTGGGCGAGACGATGCCCTTGAGCTTCGGGTACTTCTGCAGCAGCGCCGACGTCTTGTCGAACGACGTCTGGTCGTCATCGTTGCCGTAGACCGTGTCGACGAGCTCGATGTCGGGGTGGTTGGCCTCGAGGTCCTTCTTCATGAGGTCGATCCACGTGTTCTGGTTGGTCGCGTTGGCCGCGGCCGACAGGATCGCGATCTGGCCCTTGCCACCGATCTGCTCGGCGATCATCTTGACCTGCACCTTGGCGATGCCCTCGGCGCTGGCCTGGTTGATGAACAGGTCGCGGTACTCCGGCTCGACGTCGGAGTCGAACGTGACGACCTTGGTGCCCGCGTCGCGAGCCTCCTCCAGTGCGTCACCGATGGCCTTGGGGTCGTTGGCCGAGACGACGAGCGCGTTGACGCCCTGCTGCGCCGCGGTGTTGATGAACGGGACCTGCGCGTCGGGGCTGGCCTCCTGCGGGCCGACCTCGGAGAACTTGCCGCCGAACTCCTTGACGGCGGTCTTGCCGCCCTTGTCGCTGGTATCGAAGTACGGGTTGCCCAGGTTCTTGGGCAAGAAGGTGACCGAGACGGACTTGCCGTCCGTGCCGCTTCCACTGCCCTCGCTGCTGTCGCTGCCGCCGCACGCGGAGAGCGTGAGCGCAGCGCTGGCAACCAGTGCCGTCAGGGCGCTGGCCCGCTTCTTGTTGAACTTCATTCGTTCTTCCCTTCGGTGTGAGCTGACGCCAGCTGCTGGCGCTCATCGGGGCGAGAGCCGCCCCGCTTCTTGATCCCTGTCGTCGCCCGAGAGACCGCGGACAGGAAGCTGGTGGACATCACGGAGATCACGAGGAGCAAGCCGATGATGATGTTGATGATGTTGTCGGTGACGTCCTCCAGACGCAGTGCGCTGGAGATGACACCGATCAGCAGGACGCCGGGGATGACGCCGTGCAGCGCCCCCCGTCCGCCGAAGATGGACACGCCGCCGAGCAGGACCGCCGCGATGACGCGCATCTCCATGCCGGTCGCGTTGTCGCCACGCGCACTGCCGAACCGCAACGTGAAGTAGACACCTGCGAACGCGGCGACCGCTCCGGCCATCACGAACAGCAAGAACTTGGTGCGGGCCACGTTGACGCCGGTGAAGTGGGCGGCCTCGTCGTTCAGGCCGATGTCGAAGATCCCCCGGCCGAACGAGGTGAAGTGCAGGAGCACGATGAAGAAGATCGCCAGCACCAGGAACGGGATCATGATGACCGGATAGCTGCTGTCGCCGATCCGGTCCTTGGCCAGATCAGTCCACTTCTCGGGGAAGTCGGTCACGGCCGTGGTGCCGAGCAGGCCGACCGCGAGACCGCGGTAGAGCGCGAGCGTGCCGATCGTCACGGCCAGGGAGGGCAGCCCGACGTACGCGATGAGGAAGCCGTTGAACGCCCCGCACACGATGCCGACCGCGATCGCCACGAGCGCAGCCGACGGGATCGACCAGCCGCTCTGGTGCAGGTCGCCGACCAGGACGCTGCTGAGCCCGACCACGCTGGCGACCGACAGGTCGATCTCCCCCGTGATGATGATGAGCGTCATGGGCAGGGCGATGAGCAGGATCGGTGCGAGGTCGAGCAGCAGGTAGTAGACCGTCAGCGGGCCGTCGAAGGCCGGGACCTCGCTGCGCGAGTAGAAGAACACGACGAGCAGCAGCGCGATGACGGCGAACTCGCGGGTCAGGATGACGCGCTGCCACAACGGCTTGGCATAGGACGCGTACGTGCGCCTGGTCGTGGTCGCGGGGTCTGTGGTGGTGGTCATGATGCGTCCCTCGCCTCGATGAGCTTGCGCGATCTACGGACGGCGAGGAGCCGGTCCAGGACGATCGCGCCGATGATGAGCACGCCGACGACGGCCTGCTGCCAGAAGTCCTGCACGCCGATGATGGGCAGAGCACGGTTGATCGTGATGAGCAGCCAGGCTCCGATGGCGGCGCCCCAGACCGATCCGCTGCCGCCGAAGATCGCGACGCCGCCGATCACGGCCGCGCCGATCGCCTGCAGCTCGATGCCGCTGCCGGCGTTGGAGGCGACCGTGCCGTAGCGGGCCGCGAACAGCACGCCGGCGAGACCGGCCAGGGCGCCGCACAGGACGAACGCACCGGCGACGCGACGGCGCACCTTCAGGCCGTAGAGGTGGGCGGCATCAGGATCGGACCCGATCGCGTAGAGCTCACGCCCGCCGCGGGTGGTCCGCAGGTAGTAGCCCACCGCGACCAGCACCACGACGGCGATGATCGTGAGCACCGGGATGGAAAGGATCGACTTGGTGCCGAGGGACAGGAATCCCGACGGCATGTCGGAGGCGTTGATGCGGTTGCTGCCGGCCCACTCGAGGACCACGCCGCGGTAGATGTAGAGCGTCCCGAGGGTGATGACCAGCGCGGGGACCCTTCCGAACGCCACGAGCAGACCGTTGATCAGTCCGAGCCCGGCGCCGACGGCGATGCCGATGACGAACACCAGCACGATCGGGATGCCCGGGTTGTCGACGAAGAGCCGGCCCGTCAGGTATGCGGTGAGTGCCAGCGTCGAGCCGACCGAGAGGTCGATGTTGCGGGTGATGATGACCACCGACTGGCCGACCGCCAGCAGGAGCAGGATCGCCGGGGCCAGCAGCAGGTCACGCCAGCTGTCGCTGCTGAACAGGAACGACTGGCGCTGCGACGTCGCGGCGAGCACGACCAGCACGAGCACCAGCGCGATGGCTGACTCGCGAGAGGTGAGGAGCGTCGAGACGAACCGCTGGGCGGACGACTTCCTGCTCGGGGCGACGAGGGTGTCGGTCATGCGGGGACTCCAGCGTTCGTGGCGGCGGTCATGACGCTCTCGGGCGTCGCGTCCGCGCGGTCGATGTCTGCGGTGATGCGTCCCTCGTTGACGACGAGGACGCGGTCGGCCATGCCCAGCACCTCGGGCAGCTCGGAGGAGATCATGAGGATCGCCATGCCTTGGCCGGCCAGCTCGGAGAGGAGACGGTGGACCTCGGACTTGGTGCCCACGTCGATGCCGCGGGTCGGCTCGTCGATGATCAGCAGCTGGGGATCCGTCGCGAGCCACTTGGCGATGACGACCTTCTGCTGGTTGCCACCGCTCATCGTCGCGGCGTTCATGCTGAGCGCGTTGGTCTTGACCTCGAGCCGTCCGGCCCAGGGCGCGGCAGCCTTGTTCTCCGCGGCACGCGTGAGGATCCCGAGCTTCGCGAGCTTGCCCCGGATCACGGCCGCGACGTTGTGCGCGACGGACGCGTCGACGACGAGTCCCTGCTGGCGACGGTCCTCGGGGACGAAGGCCATGCCGAGGCGGATCGCGGCCCGCGGGTTGCGCGCCGGGACGGGCGTGCCGCCGAGGACGACGGTGCCGGAGTCGTACGCGTCGACGCCGAAGACCGCGCGGGCGATCTCGCTGCGCCCAGCCCCGACCAGGCCGGCCAGTGCGACGATCTCACCCGAGCGGACCTCGAAGCTGACGTCGTGGAACACGCCGGCGCGCTCGAGGTTGCTGACCTGCAGCACCGGGTCGCCGATCTCGGCGGGCGTCTTGGGGAACAGGTCGCCGACCTCGCGGCCGACCATCTTGGCGACGATCTCCCCGCTGGTGGTCTCGGCGATCGGGTCGGTCGAGATGTACTCGCCGTCACGCATGACCGTGACCATGTCGCACAGCGCGAAGACCTCCTCGAAGCGGTGCGAGATGAACACGAGGGCACGTCCCTCGTCGCGCAGGCTGCGCGCGACCGCGAACAGCCGGTCGACCTCGACACCGCTCAGGGCGGCCGTCGGCTCGTCCATGATCAGGACGCTGGCGTCCAGGGAGATGGCCTTGGCGATCTCGATGATCTGCTGGTCCGCGATCGACAGGCCCTCGGCCAGGCGCCGCGGGTCCAGGTTGACGCCGAGTCGCTGGAACAGCCGCTGCGCCTCGGCGTGCATCGCCTTGCGGTCGATGCGACGACCCGCGCCGAGCGGCTGACGGCCCATGAACAGGTTCTCGGTGACCGACAGGTCGGGGAAGAGCGTGGGCTCCTGGTAGATGACGGCGATGCCGGCGTCCTTCGACGCGGCGGTCGAGGAGAAGTCGACGCTCTTGCCGTGCAGCAGGAACTCGCCACCGTCGCGCTGGTAGAGCCCCGCGATGATCTTGACCAGGGTCGACTTGCCGGCGCCGTTCTCGCCCACCAGGGCGTGGATCGACCCCGAGTGCACCGTCAGACTGCCCGATCGCAGCGCGGCGACGGGCCCGAAGGACTTGCGCACCTGCTGGAGCTGCAGAGCGACAGGACCGCTCGTGTTCATGTGATCTCCGTGATCTGTACGGCGTCTTTGAATCGTTTTAATGTACAACTCCGAGACTGTAGGTCGGCAATCGCGGGTTCGTCAACCCGTTTGGTTAAATCGTGTTAACCTCCTCGACATGCCCGTGGCCCAGGTGCGTGACGTCGCCGCTCTGGCCGGCGTGTCCCCCGCGACGGTGTCCAATGCGCTGAATCACCCGTCGAAGGTCTCCCCCGACACGTTCGCCCGCATCCAGGCGGCCATCGACGAGCTGGGCTACATCCGCAACGATGCAGCGCGGCAGCTCCGGGCCGGCACCAACCGCGCGATCGGCATGATCGTGCTCGACATCGGCAACCCGTTCTTCACCGACGTCGCGCGTGGCGTGGAGGACGTCCTGCTCGACCAGCAGCGCCCGCTCATCCTCGGCAACAGCGCCCAGCAGCCCGCTCGCGAGACCAACTACCTCGACCTGTTCGAGCAGCAGCGCATGGACGGCGTGCTCATCACGCCGGTCGGTGACGTCCTGGACCGGCTGCGGCGACTGCGCGACCGTGGGACGAGCGTCGTGCTGGTCGACCGCATGACCCGCGCGAAGGAGTTCTCCTCGGTCGCCCTCGACGACAAGATGGGCGGTCGCATCGCGACCGAGCACCTGCTGGCGACGGGCCGCGAGCGCATCGTGTTCATCGGCGGGCCGGCCAAGATCACCCAGGTCAAGACCCGTCTCGCTGCCGCCCGGCTCGCCGTCGAGCAGCACGGTGGTGCCGCCGAGCTCACGTTCGTGGAGACCGATGCCATGAACGCCGAGGCGGGTCGCGCCGGCGTCGAGCAGCTCCTCGCGCTGCCCGCCAAGCAGCGTCCCGATGCGGTCTTCGCAGCCAACGACCTCATCGCCCTCGGCGTGCTGCAGGCGCTGACGCTCGCCGGGCTACGCGTGCCGGACGACATCGCGATCATCGGCTACGACGACATCGACTTCGCCGCGTCGGCGGCCATCCCGCTGTCGTCGGTGCGTCAGCCGGCACACGACATGGGCTCGGTCGCCGCGAGGACGCTGATCGGCGTCATCGCCGACCCCGCGGGCTCGAAGGTCCAGCACGTCACGCTCAAGCCGCAGCTCGTCGTCCGCCGCTCGACCGGGGGCTAGTCCAGCGCCGCGCCCGACGCCGGACCATCAGCGTCCGTGCGACAGCAGGGGGTCCCCGAGCTCCCTGACCGAGGCCCGGGCTCCGTGGTCGCGCAGCCCCTGCATCGCCGTCACGTACACGGTCACGAACCGCTCGTCGTCCCGGACGCCCTCGAACATCGAGAGCGACAGCATCGCGGCGGGATCGCCGTCCTGTCTCGCGGCCGCCGTGGTGATCTCGTCGTGCCGGACGTCGACGAGCTCCAGCGGCCGGCCTTCGTCGTCGACGCCCTCGGCGTAGCGCGCCCACCCCGCGAGGGCCAGCACCGCGCGGTCGATCTCGCCGCCCGCCGCGAGCTGGGCACGCAGGACGGGAAGCAGGAACTTGGGCAGCCGCTCCGATCCGTCGACGCACTGACGGGCCAGCGTGTCGGCGATGTGGGCGTTGCCGAACCGCTGCATGAGCGTGGCCCGGTAGGCGGCGAAGTCGACGTCGGGCACGGGTTCGAGGGTCGGCTGTCCCTCGTGCTCCATGTAGCCCTCGACCAGCGCCGCGAAGTCATCGTCGTGGGCGGCGTCGTGGACGTAAGTCAGCCCGGCGAGCGATCCGAGGTAGCCCATGACCTGGTGGCTCGCGTTCAGCAGACGCAGCTTCATGAGCTCGTGGGGGCGGACGTCGTCGACCACGGTCACCCCGACGCCCTCGAGGTCGGGCCGGCCGGCGCTGAACTCGTCGCTGATGACCCACTGGAGGTAGGGCTCGCAGGTCACCGGACGCGCGTCGTCGATGCCGAACCGCTCCGCCAGGAACTCGCGGTCCGCATCGGTCGTCACCGGGGTGATGCGGTCGACCATGCTGTGGGGAAAGGCGACGCGCTGCTCGATCCACGCGGCCAGCTCGTCATTACGCAGAGCCGCGAAACCCTGGATCGCCCGACGGGCCACGGCTCCGTTGGCCTCGATGTTGTCGCACGAGACGACCGTGAACGGCTCCAGACCGCGCCGGCGACGGCGGTCGAGCGCCTCGGCGACGATGCCGAACACCGTCGCGGGCGTCGCACCCGGCTCGAGATCCGCCGTGACCGCCGGGGCGTCGGCGTCGAACTCCCCGTCCCCGCCGATCAGGTTGTAGCCGCCCTCGGTGATCGTCAGCGACACGATGCGGGTCGCCTCTGCCGCCATCTTCTCGATGACGGCCTCGGTGTCGTCGGGCGCGTACAGGAAGTCCACGATCGAGCCGATGACGCGCGCCTGCACGTCGCCGTCGGGGTGTCGCTCCACCACGGTGTAGAGGTGGTCCTGCGCCGCGAGCGCCGCCTGCATCTCCCGGTCCGGCGGGAGCAGACCCACGCCACAGATGCCCCATTCCGTCGCGCCGGCCTCGAGGAGCCGGTCGACGTAGACCGCCTGGTGCGAGCGGTGGAACCCGCCGACCCCCACGTGCACGATTCCCGGCGACACCGCCGAACGCTCGTAGGTCGGCCTCGCGACCTCAGGTGGCAGGTCTGCCAACGACGCGTCGCTCAGCCTCATGGAGTCATCATGGCTCAGCGCCGCCGCATCCGCAGCCGAGCACCCGTCAGGAGACCATGTCCCACGCGATGCCGTCGAGGATGTCGTGCTCGCTGACCACCAGCGTGTCGGTCTCCAGGGGCAGCAGCTCGATCAGTCGGTCCAGGATCAGTGCGCCGCCGCCGATGACGTCGGCTCGGCCCGGGTGCATGAACGGCAGGGCGCGCCGGTCCGCGACGGACATGCCGACGAGCGACAGGCACGCGGCCTGCACGTCCTCCAGGGCCAGCTTCGCGCCGTGAATGATCGCCGAGTCGTACGACGGCAGGCCCAGCGAGTGCGCGGCGACGGTCGTGATGGTGCCGGCCACCCCCACGAACGAGCTGATCGGGGCGAGGCCCGCGAGCACGGGACGGAAGACGTCGTCGAGGTGGGTCATGCAGTCGGCGACCTCGTTGACGCGTGCGGGGTCACCTGCGAGGAACCGCTCGGTCAGCCGCACGGATCCCACGTCGAGCGACACCGACCACTCGATCTCGTCGGCCGTGCCGACCACGAGCTCGGTCGATCCACCCCCGATGTCCACCACGAGGGTCCGCACCTGCTCCAGGTCGCGGGTCGCCCCGAGGAAGGACGCGCGGGCCTCGTCGACACCCGCGAGCACCACCGGTCGTACGCCGAGGATGCCCTCGACCGCGTCCTCGAGCTCGGCACCGTTGTCGGCGTCGCGCATCGCGGACGTCGCACAGAACCTGATGTCCGAGACGCCGAACATCGCGATGAGCTCGGCGTACTCGCGCGTGGCCTGCAGCGTACGCGCGACGGCCTCGTCGGCGAGGTGCCCTGTGCGGTCCACTCCCTCCCCCAGCCTGACGACGCGCATCTCGCGCAGCAGGTCGGTCTTGGTCTCCCCGTCGATGTCGCTGACCAGGAGGCGGATGGAGTTGGTGCCACAGTCGATCGCCGCAACGCGGCGACGGGAGTCGGCAGGCATGGCGATGATCGTATCGGCTGCCGCGGGAGGCGTCAGGCAGGCGTCACCTCGCGCTGCTCCTCCTCGTCCGGTGAGTCCAGCATCGTCGCCTCGTCGAAGGGCCGTTCCCCCGCCAGCACGGCATCGAGCTGGGCCCGGTCGAGCGAGCCGGTCCAGTGACCCACGAGCACGGTCGCGATGCTGTTGCCCGCGAAGTTCGTCAGAGCCCGCGCCTCGGACATGAACCGGTCGATCCCGACGATCAGGCCGACGCCCTCGACCAGGTCGGGTCGGTGGGAGTTGAGGCCGCCGGCCAGGGTGGCCAGGCCCGCGCCCGAGACGCCGGCGGCTCCCTTCGAGGCGATAATCATGAAGATCAGCAGCGAGATCTGCTCGCCGATCGACAGCGGGTCACCCATCGCCTCCGCCACGAACAGCGAGGCCATCGTGAGGTAGATCGCGGTGCCGTCGAGGTTGAACGAGTAGCCGGTCGGCACCACGACCCCGACCGTCGTGCGGTCGACGCCCGCATGCTCCATCTTGGCGATCAGCCGCGGGAGCGCAGACTCCGAGGACGACGTCGAGACGATCAGCAGGAACTCGCGGCCGAGATACCTGAGCAGGGAGAACACGCTGACGCCGGAGGCGACCCGCAGCAGCGTCCCGAGGATGCCGAAGACGAACAGGACGCAGGTGATGTAGAACGCGATCATCACCATGGCGAGGCTCTTGAGCGCGTCCACGCCCGTGGCCCCGACGACCGCCGCCATCGCACCGAAGGCGCCGATCGGCGCGAGCCACATGATCATCGCGAGGATCCGGAACACGACCCTCTGGATGTGCTCGATGCCCGTGAGGACGGGTTGGCCGGCCGAGCCCATGGCCTGCAGCGCGAAGCCGAACAGCAGCGCGACGAAGAGGGTCTGCAGGACCTCGCCGGACGTCAGGGCCGAGACCAGGGTGTCGGGGACGATGCCGAGGACGAAGTCCCAGCCGCTCTCCTTCTCCCCCACCTGCTCGGAGCCTGCGGACCGCAGCTCGTCAGTGAGGTTCAGGCCCTCGCCGGGCTTGATCAGGTTGCCGACGACCAGGCCGATCGCCAGGGCGAACGTGGACATCGTGATGAAGTAGCCGAGCGCGAGACCGCCGACCTTGCCGACCTGCGCCGCGCTCGCGACCGAACCGACCCCGAGGACGATCGTGCAGAAGATGACCGGCGAGATCATCATCTTGACCAGGTTGACGAACAGGTCACCCAGGGGCTGCAGCTTGACTGCGAAGTCCGGGACGACGATGCCGAGGGTGATGCCGGCGACGACCGCCACGATCACGCCGATGTAGAGGTAGTGGCTGCGATCCTTGCGGACCTTGGGCGTGCTGCTGCTCATGGACGCTCCCGGGGACGTGACGGGGGTCACAGCCCCCCGACTGCCCCCATCCTCACCCGGATGGGGCAGGGGCGCACGTGCAGATCAGCCGGCGGCGGGATCGGGGTCGGGCTCGACCCAGTCCGCGGCACACGGGGTGCCTTCCCACCACGCGCCGAGCAGCTCGATCGTCTCGTCGCCCAGCGGGTTGACCCCGGGGCCCTTCGCGAGCGAGTGGGCCACCAGGACGTGCAGGCACTTGACGCGGGTCGGCATGCCGCCGGCCGAGATGCCCGCGATCTCCGGGACGTGGCCGAGGGCCTCGCGCTCGGCGAGGTACGACTCGTGGGCGCGCGCGTAGTGCGCCGCGAGCTCTGGGTCGTCGGCGATGCGCTGGGTCATCTCGCGCATGAGACCCGACGCCTCGAGCGTGCCGATCTCGCCCGCGAGGCGCGGGCACGTGAGGTAGAACATCGTCGGGAACGGGGTGCCGTCGTCGAGGCGCGGCTCGGTCTTGACGACGTTGGGGTGCCCCGAGGGGCAGCGCGACATGATCTCGAGAATGCCCCGCGGGGGGCGGCCGAGCTGCTCGGCGACGGCATCGAGGTCGGTCTGGGCGACGTTCACTGGTCCTTCAGCACCTTGTCCGGGTCGGGGGTCGTGGTGGGGCGCGGCTTCGGGTCCTTGCCGGACTCCTTGACGCTTCCCCAGAGCTTGTCGTACCACTGCGGCTGCTCGGCCTCGGGCGGGGCGTCGAGGGTCGGGACGTCCGCACCCTGCACCTTGCCGTCGCTGCCGATCACGCGATAGCCCACCTCACCGGGCGAGACCCAGCCGAAGCGTTCCTTGGCCTGCTGCTTGACGTACGCGGGATCGTTCCAACGTTGCTTCTGGTCCTTGAGCTCGGCGATGTCGTCGCGGGTCGAGGCGATCTGCGCGCGCGTCTGCTGGATCTCGCCTCGCTGCTGCCACCACGCGTGCAGCGTCGAGGTGTAGGACGCGAGCAGCAGCAGCACGACTGCGAGCAGCACGATCGCGCGCGTGGTCAGCCGCGGCACGGACGCCGCGGAGATGCCCGGCCGCGACGGCGACTCGGGCCGGTCGGCCGGACGCGCACCCCGCTGCCCGGTCGGCTTCCCCGTGGGTGCTCCCCCACGAGGCGGCCGACCGGGACCGCGAGGTGAACGTGCGGCCATGGGTCAGAGCGCCAGCCGCGGGAACGCGGACGCGCCGGCGTACGTCGCCGACGAGCCGAGGAGCTCCTCGATGCGGAGCAGCTGGTTGTACTTCGCGACCCGGTCGGACCGGGCCGGGGCGCCGGTCTTGATCTGGCCACAGTTGGTCGCGACGGCGAGGTCGGCGATCGTGGTGTCCTCGGTCTCGCCCGAGCGGTGGCTCATCATGCACGCGAAGCCGTGACGGTGGGCGAGGTCGACGGAGTCCAGCGTCTCGGTGAGCGAGCCGATCTGGTTGACCTTGACGAGCAGCGCATTGGCCGCGCCCTCCTCGATGCCGCGGGTCAGGCGCTCGACGTTCGTGACGAACAGGTCGTCACCGACGATCTGGACGTCGTCGCCGATCGTCTCGGTCAGCGTCGCCCACCCGGACCAGTCGTCCTCGTCCAGCGGGTCCTCGATCGAGACGATCGGGAAGTCCGCGGCCAGCTGCGCGTAGTAGGCCGACATCTCCTCGGCCGACTTCTGCGCACCCTCGAACGCGTAGGCGCCGTCGGTGAAGAACTCCGACGCGGCGACGTCGAGCGCCATCGCGATGTCGGTGCCGACCCGCAGGCCGGCCTTCTCGATCGCGACCGAGATGAGCTCGAGCGCGGCCCGGTTGGAGTCGAGGTTGGGGGCGAAGCCGCCCTCGTCGCCGAGGCCCGTCGAGAGCCCGCGCTCGTTGAGCACCGACTTCAGCGCGTGGTAGACCTCGGCGCCGTGACGCAACGCCTCGGAGAACGACTCGGCACCGATCGGGGCGATCATGAACTCCTGGACGTCCACGTTGGAGTCCGCGTGCGAGCCGCCGTTGAGGATGTTCATCATCGGCACCGGCAGCACGTGGGCGTTGGGGCCGCCGACGTAGCGGAACAGCGGCAGCTTGGCCGACTCGGCGGCGGCGCGGGCCGTGGCCAGCGAGACGCCGAGGATCGCGTTGGCGCCGAGGGTGGCCTTGTTGGCCGTGCCGTCGAGGTCCAGCATCGCCTGGTCGAGCGCGCGCTGGTCGTCGGCGTCGAAGCCCACCAGGGCCGGGCCGATGCGGTCGTTGACGCCCGCGACGGCCTTGAGCACGCCCTTGCCGAGGTAGCGCGATCCGCCGTCCCTGAGCTCGACGGCCTCGAAGGCCCCGGTCGACGCGCCGGAGGGCACCGCCGCGCGGCCGATCGTGCCGTCGTCGAGGGCGACTTCGACCTCGACGGTCGGGTTGCCCCGTGAATCCAGAATTTCCCGTGCGCCGACGGCGTCGATGCGTGCCAAGAGACCGCTCCTCTGAGTGAAAGAACCTGCGTGGACAGCCTAGTCCCGCGGCGCCTGCACTCCGACCCGCCTCGCCCGGGGGTCCTGGACGAGCCGGCGCACGGCCTGGCGCAGCGTCTCCTCGGCGTCCAGGCCCTGCGCACGCGCCTCGGCCACGAGCGCGAGCAGGCGCGACCCGAGATCGTCGCCCGACACGTCGACGTCACCCAGGCGACCGATGATCTTGTCGGCGTACGCCAAAGCGGGCAGCGTCGCGGGGACGCCCTCGAGGGGCGAGGACCGCTGCTTCTCGCTGGCCTTGAGCCGCTGCCAGGCGGCGTCGACCTCCTCCGGCGTGCTCGCCGCTCCGTCCGCGAAGACGTGGGGGCTGCGACGGATCAGCTTGGCCGTGATGCCCGCCGCGACGTCGTCGATGTCCCAGCCGCCGCCCTCCTCGGCCGATTCCTCGGCCGCGATCCGCGCGTGGAACACGATCTGCATCAGGAGATCGCCGAGCTCCTCGCGCAGGTGCTCGCCGTCGCCGCTGTCGAGGGCCTCGAGCGTCTCGTGCGCCTCCTCCAGCAGGTAGTGGCTGAGGCTCGCGTGCGTCTGCCGGCTCGTCCACGGGCACTCCCGCCGCAGCCGGTCCATGACCTCGACGACGTCCAGCAGGGCCGAGCCCGGCAAGTCGTACGAGCCGAACACCACCTCGACCGACTCCTCGTCCGGTGCGGAGCCGCCCATCAGGTCGTCCGCAACCGCTCGGGCCCAGGCGGCATCACCCACGGGGGCGATCCACACCGTGCCCGGGTCGAGCGACGGCGTCCCCGGCGTGACCTCGACGGCCACCCCGGAGGCGATGACAGCCCGCACGTGCGGTCCGTCCTCGGCTGCGCGCACGACGGTCGCCGCCCGCAGCGCGTCCCACGCCGCGAGCGTGAGGATGCCCGGCGCGACGCGCGGGCTGAGGACCAGGATCTGCATCAGGAGCAGCGCTGCGTGTCCGGGAGCTCCTCGGCCGGCGTGGCCTCGAGATCCACCGGCGCCACCGAGATCGAGCCGGTGTCCGCACGGACCTGTCCGGACGAACTCAGGCCGAAGCGCGGCGCGAACTTCACGTCCTCGTCCGCGAACGCCTTGGTGATCTCGTCGCGGCCGATCTGGAGCAGCTGCTGCTGATTGGCGTCCGACGGGGCCTGACCGGTCCGCTTGGCAGCCAGGGCGATCGCGATCACCGAGACCTTGTTGTCCTCCTCGATGGCCCTCGCGAGCTCGTCGACGTTCGCGTTGGGGAACGCCTTGGCGAGCTGGTCGCGCATGCTGGGCGTGACCTCCCAGGCACTGGGCCTGACGTCGAGGTCCTCCCGCTTGGCCAGGTCCTCCGCCACGACCGAGGTCGCGAGGGCCACGACCGCCTGACGACGGATGTCGGCGTTGCTGATCGCCTGGACCGCACCTCCCTGCTGCTGCGCCGCGTTGAGGGTGAGCGTGCAGTACGCCTGCGCGGTCTCGTCGAGCGTCTTCATCGAGATCGTCTTCCCGTCCACGACCGCGGCCGAGCCGGGGTGGACGTTGCCGCACGCGGCGAGCGACAGGCCGGCCACGGCGAGGACGACAGCACGTACGCGAGTGAGCATGGTCACAGACTATCCGCGCGGGGTCACCGGTCGGCGCCGTCCCTCTCGAGAGGGATCTTCGTGTGCAGCTTGGAGTGGTGCCGGCCGTACGCCAGGTAGACGATCAGGCCGAGCGCGAGCCACACCAGGAACCGCAGCCAGGTCTCCACGGCCAGGTTGGTCATCAGCGCGATGCACAGCACGCCCGACACGACCGGGAGCAGCGGCACCTGCGGGGTGCGGAAGGGCCGCTTCATCCGCGGCTTGGTGCGACGGAGCACGACGACGGCCACCGACACGACGAGGAAGGCGAACAGGGTGCCGATCGACACCATCTCGGCGAGCACCGCGAGCGGCACGAATGCGGCCAGGACTGCGACCGCGACGGTCGTCCCGACCGTGATGACGACGGGGGTCTGGTACTTCGGGTGGATCCGGCCGATCGCCGGCGGGAGCAGCCCGTCGCGGCACAGCGCGAAGCCGATGCGGCCCATCGCGACGATGTCGACCAGGATCACCGACGTCAGGCCCGCGACCGCAGCCGTCCCGATGATGATGCTGGCCCAGCCGAGACCCGCCTGGTCGAAGGCGTCGGCGAGCGGCTCACCCGTGCTCAGCCGGGTGTACTTGACCATGCCGGTCAGCACGAAGCAGACGGCGACGTAGAGCACGGTGCAGACGATCAGGGTGCCGATGAGCCCGCGTGGCATGTCCTTGCCGGGGTTCTTGGTCTCCTCGCCGAGGTTGGCGACGGCCTCGAAGCCCGAGTAGGCGAAGAAGACGATCGCCGCCGCCACCAGCACGCCGGTCACGCCGTAGGCCGTCTGGTCGACGCCGGTGACCCACTGCCACAGGGGCTGCTTGAGCCCGCTGGCTCCCTCGACCTTCTCACTCGGGGGGATGTACGGCTTCTGGTTGTCCATGTTCACGTAGAACAGCCCGACCGCGATGATGAACAGGCAGATCGAGACCTTGATGACCACCAGCGAGTTGGTCACCAGCTTTGACTCACGGATGCCCATCGCGGCGACGACGCCCAGGACGAGCACGATGAACACCGCACCGAGGTTGACCACGCTGTCGTCCTCGCCGAAGAACGCCCTCGGCAGGTCGAACACACCTTGCAGGTAGCCCGACCAGCCACGTGCCACGACCGCGGCGCCGAGCGCGAACTCCAGGATCAGGTCCCAGGCGATGATCCAGGCGAAGATCTCGCCGATCGTCGTGTACGCATAGGTGTACGAGCTGCCGGCGGTGGGGACGGCGGCCGCCAGCTCGGCGTAGCAGAGCGCCGCGAGCATCGCCACGATGCCGGCGATGAGGAACGAGATCATGACCGCCGGTCCGGCATTGTCCTTCGCGGCGGTGCCGGTCAGGGTGAAGATGCCCGTACCGATGACGATGCCGATGCCGAATCCCATGAGGTCCCACACCGTCAGTCGGCGGCTCAGCCGGGTGTGGTGGTCATCCCCGGAGGGATCGTCGTCGTTCTGGTGAATGACGTCGTCGACGTCCTTGGTGCGCACCAGGTGCTTGAGCGATCCGCGGATGGGCATGGGGTCGATCGTAGACCGGCAGTTGTCGCCCGCAACTGTAGGCGACGTGGTCCCGGTCACCCCGGCCGGCGATCGTCGGCGAATCGTCAGACACGATTCTCTCTGGAATATCAGTAGAAATCTGCCCCAACACCCTTGCCGAAGACGCGAAGGAGCACTAGAATCGAACATATGTTCTAGCGGCTCTGGAGGCCCCGATGATCGTCGACCAGCTGTTGTCACTGGGTGATGATCTGGCTGCGCTCGAGCCGTGGACGTTGACCGGCGCCGAGGTCAAGCAGGTGTCCCTGTCAATCGTGAGGGCGCGGACGTGCCTGGATGCGGCGCTGTCGCGAGTGGCTGGTTGCGCCGAGGGCATGGGGCTGCCCAAGGACGAGGGAGCGACCTCGACGGCCGCGTGGTTGGCGAACAGCACCGGGATCAGCAAGGGCGAGGCGGCCAAGCTGGTCGCGATGGCGCGGGTCAGCACGTCTGACACCGAGACCACGCGCAAGGCATGGGCGTCAGGCGACCTGTCGACCGACCAGGCCGGCGTGATCATGAAGGCGATCGACGCGCTGCCTGACTGGTGCGGCGACCAGGAGCGGGCCGATGCCGAGGCGCACCTGATCGCGCTTGCTGGCCAGTACTCGCTGGACGACCTCCGGCGGCTGGCCAACCGGGTCCTGGAGGTCATCGATCCCGACGGTGCGGACGAGCATCTCGGGGAGCAGCTGCGCAAGCAGGAGCAAAAGGCCTGGGACGCCACCAAGCTGTCGGTGCGTCGCCGCGGCGACGGGACGACGCACGGAGCGTTCACGATCCCCGACGCGGACGCCGACACCTTGCGAGCCGCGATCGAAGGGATCATCGCCCCGCGCCGGACCGCGGAGAACGCCGACCGGCACGGCCTAGGAGCCGATGACTGGCTGGCGCTGCCACGGGATCAAAAGATGGGCCACGCTTTCGTGGAGCTGATCGATCACCTGCCCACCGGGGCACTCCCCGTCGCAGGTGGTCTCGCTGCCACGGTGGCAGTCACGGTCGACGTCGACGATCTCCGGACGGGGCAGGGCGTCGCGACCAACACCTCGGACACCACGATGTCAGCGACCAAGGCGCAGCGGATGGCCTGCAACGCGCACCTCGTGGCGATGTACCTGGAGAACGGCACCCGCGTCATCGACCACGGCATGACCAAGCGGTTGTACGACCGGCACCAGCGCCTCGCGCTGGCCGTGCGTGACAAGGGCTGCGTGTTCCCGGACTGCGATCGGCCACCGGCCTGGTGCGAGGCCCACCACCTGAGCTTCTGGTCCGAGGGCGGACCGACCGATCTCAAGAACGCAGCCTTGCTGTGCCACTTCCACCACTTCCTGGTCCACGAAGGGGAATGGGAGGCGCGGATGGGCGCCGACGGCATCCCCGAGATCATCCCGCCACCACGCATCGACCCCGACAGACGTCCCAGGCGCCACGCCAGATTCACCCGACAACAGCCCCGTGCCGCATAGCCATAGGGTTGGTCCATGATTCGTCAGCGACTGGCCCGCACGATCGTCCGGCTGATGCGTTACCGCATGGTGGGCGAGGTGCCGCAGACCGGAATCCTGGTCGGCGCGCCCCACACGTCCAACTGGGACTTCGTCACGATGCTGCTCGTGATGTGGCACGGCGGCGCGCACCCGCGGGTGCTGGTCAAGAAGCAGCTGTTCAAGGGACCGCTCGGCTGGCTCATCACGGCGCTCGGCGGCGTGCCGCTCGATCGCGACAACGCCGGGACGGTCGTGCGCGAGCTGGTCGACGAGGCCGGATCGGGCGAGCCGTTCCGGCTGATCCTCGCCGCGGAGGGCACCCGGTCCAAGGGCGAGTACTGGAAGTCCGGCTTCCTGCGCCTGTCGAGGGAGACTGGGCTGCCGATCACGCTCGCCTTCTTCGACCCGCCGACCCGGACCATGGGATTCGGCCCCACGTTCCACGCCTCCGACGACGTCAGCTCCGACATGGACATCGTCCGCGAGTTCTACGCCGACAAGCTCGGCATCAAGCCCAAGAACGCCACTCCCCCGCGCCTGCGCGAAGAGGGTTGACGGTGACGGACGTCGGTCGCAACGAGACGGTTCGCCTCGACGAGGACGACCCGTCCGACACCTTCGCCACCCACAGCGCATTCGCCCTCATGTCGTTCGACCACCTCGAGGCGACGGTTCCCGAGGGGCACTCCACGAGGCACGACCACAGCATCAAGACGATGCCGACGCCGTTCGACCGTACGAACCAGGACGACGCGGACCGGACCCAGGACGACCTGATGATCCAGCTCGCAGGGGCGGTCGACGACCACTGTCTGTCGGTCGTCCTCGACGACTCGACCGTCGAGGTGACCGAGCTGGAGGTCGCCGAGCTCGACGGCTGGATCCGTTCCGCCGCTCTCGACATCGTGCTGGACACCCGAGACAGCTGCGGGATCGACCTGCTGGTCGACGGCGAGCTCACGCCGTTCATCTCCTCATCGGTGCAGGAGGGCCGGCCGTTCGTCGACGTCGGGTGGACCAAGACGAACGTGTACGAAATGAACCGGCACCGGGCGGTCGAGAAGGGCTTCTACGCCGTCCTCAACCTGCAGCACGTCATCTCGCTGTCGGCCAGGGCAAGCCTCTTCTTCACGTCCCACTCGCTCGACCAGGCAACCGAGTACCTCAGCGCGCGCTGCGACGTCGCGTACGCGCCCCGGCTCGATTTCCACCCGGGCGCGGTGCGGGTCGCGCGCGTCGCCTTCGCCGACGAGGCGGCCTGGAGGACTGCCGCGCGCGCGGCTGCGCTCGACTGATCACCAGCCCTCCCCGCCCGCCGGGCGTGCTCAGGCCGCCGGCACGGGCGCCGGGACGAGCGTGTCGATGACGGTGCGGGTCCACTCCAGGAGCTCGCGGCCGACCAGGGGCTTGCCGCCGACCGCCGCCGTCTTGGGCCTCGGGACGAGCGCGACCTCGGCGGCGACCTTGTACGTGCTGCGGGGGTAGACCCGCTGCAGACGCATCTGCGCCGAGTCGGGCAGCTTGAGCGGAGCGAACCGGACGTTGGGACCCGCCGCGGTGACCTCGGTGAGTCCGGCCTCCCGCACGCGTACGCGCAGCCGGGCGACGTCGAGCAGGACGTCGACGGCCTCGGGCGGCTCGCCGTAGCGGTCGACCAGCTCGACCCGGATCTCGTCCACCTCGCGGAGCTCGCGGACGTCAGCGAGACGCTTGTACATCTCGAGGCGCAGGCGCTCGCTGCCCACGTAGTCGTGCGGCAGGTGCGCCTCGATCGGCAGCTCGATCTTGACCTCGCGCTCGGGCTCGGCGTCGCCGCGGAACTCCGCGACGGCCTCACCGACGAGCCGGACGTACAGGTCGAAACCGACGTCCGCGATGTGGCCCGACTGCTCACCGCCGAGCAGGTTGCCCGCGCCGCGGATCTCCAGGTCCTTCATCGCGACCGCCATTCCTCCGCCGAGCTCGGAGTGCTGGGCGATCGTCGCCAGGCGGTCGTGCGCGGTCTCGGTCAGCGGCTTCTCCGGCGGGTACAGGAAGTACGCGTAGGCGCGCTCGCGCGAGCGGCCCACCCGGCCCCGCAGCTGGTGCAGCTGCGACAGACCGAGCGTGTCGGCGCGCTCGATGATCATGGTGTTGGCGTTGGACACGTCAAGACCCGACTCGACGATCGTGGTGCAGACCAGGACGTCGTAGCGCTTCTCCCAGAAGTCGACCATGACCTCCTCGAGCTGGTGCTCGCCCATCTGGCCGTGCGCCGCAGCGACGCGCGCCTCCGGCACGAGCTCCTTGATCCGCGCGACGGCCTTGTCGATGCTCTGCACCCGGTTGTGGATGTAGAACGCCTGCCCCTCGCGCAGCAGCTCGCGGCGGATCGCCGCGATGACCTGGCGGTCCTCGTAGGGACCCACGAACGAGAGCACCGGGTGGCGCTCCTCCGGCGGGGTCGCGATCGTCGACATCTCGCGGATGCCGGTGATCGCCATCTCCAGGGTGCGCGGGATCGGCGTCGCGGACATCGACAACACGTCGACCGCAGCGCGCAGCATCTTCATCGCTTCCTTGTGCTCGACGCCGAACCGCTGCTCCTCATCGACGATCACGAGGCCGAGGTCCTTGATCTTCACGCCGGGCTGCAGCAGCCGGTGCGTGCCGATGACCATGTCGATCGAGCCGTCCGCCAGGCCCGCGAGGGTCTCCTTGGTCTCCTTCTCGGTCTGGAAGCGCGACAGCGGCTTCATCGTGACCGGGAACTGGCCGAACCTCTCGGCGAACGTGGCGAAGTGCTGCTGCACGAGCAGGGTCGTCGGGACCAGCAGGATGACCTGCTTGCCGTCCTGGATCGCCTTGAACGCCGCGCGCACCGCGATCTCGGTCTTGCCGTAGCCGACGTCGCCGCAGACCAGCCGGTCCATCGGGACCGTGCGCTCCATGTCGCGCTTGACCTCGTCGATCGTGATCATCTGGTCGGGCGTCTCGACGAATGCGAACGCGTCCTCGAGCTCGGCCTGCCACGGGGTGTCGGGCCCGAAGGCGTGCCCCTTGGTCGCCTGCCGGGCGGCATAGAGCTTGATGAGCTCGCCGGCGATCTGGCGGACGGCCTTGCGGGCCTTGTTCTTGCGGCTGGTCCAGTCCGAGCCGCCGAGGCGGTCCAGGGACGGCGACTCACCACCGACGTAGCGGCTGATCTGGTCGAGCTGGTCCATCGGCACGAAGAGACGGTCGGCCGGTTGTCCGCGCTTGGACGGCGCGTACTCGATCACGAGGTACTCGCGCGCCGCGCCCTGCACGACCCGCTGCGTCAGCTCGATGTACTTGCCGAGGCCGTGCTGCTCGTGGACCACGAAGTCGCCGGTCCTCAGCTCGAGCGGGTCCACCTGCTTGCGGCGACGGGCCGGCATCTTGCGCTCGGTACGGTCTGCGGTGCGCTGGCCCACCAGGTCGTCGTACGTCATGACCGCCAGCTGCAGCGCCGACGACACGAAGCCGTGCTGGAGCTCGCCGCAGCTGACCTGCACGACGCCCGGCGTGGGCTTGGTGACCTCGTCGTCCAGGGCCGACGCGACGTCGTTCTCGCCCAGCCACTCGCTCGTGCGCTGGGCCTGGCCGTGCCCGGGAGCCACGAAGACCACCCGCATGCCGGCGCCGACCCACTCCTTGATGTCGGCCAGCGCGGCGGCGGTGTCGCCGCGATAGGCAGCGGCGGCCTCCATCTCGACCGCCCGGGTCCCCTCGTCAAGATCGAGGCCGAACGGGGACTGGGTGAACCAGGTGTGCCCAAGGCCCATGGTCTCCTCGCGGACGTCCTCGAGCGAGCGGAACGCCGCCGAGCCGAGGTCGATCGGTGACTCGCCGCCCCCGGCTGCCGCGGCCCAGGAGGCCTGGAGGAACTCCTCGCTCGTCGCGACCAGGTCGGCGGCGCGCGCCTTGATGCGCTCGGGGTCCATCAGCAGGATCGCCGAGCGCTGCGGCAGGAGGTTGACGAACGACTCCATCTCGTCGGTCAGCACGGGGGTCAGCGACTCCATGCCCTCGACCGCGTGGCCCTGGGAGATCTTGGTGAAGATCTCGACCAGGGACGGGTGCTCGATCGCGAGCTGGGCGGCCCGGGCGCGCACCTCGTCGGTCAGCAGCAGCTCGCGGCACGGCGGGGCCCAGACGTGCGTGATCTGCTCGAGGGTCCGCTGGTCCGCCACCGCGAAGCGCCGGATCTCGTCGACCTCGTCGCCGAAGAACTCGATGCGCAGCGGGTGCTCCTCGGTCGGCGGGAACACGTCGATGATGCCGCCTCGCACCGCGAACTCCCCGCGGCGCTCGACCAGGTCGACGCGCGAGTACGCCGCCGCGGCCAGGTCGCGCACGACCTGCTCGAGCTCGACCCGGTCGCCCTGGTGCAGCTCGACCGGGACCAGGTCGGCCAGCCCCTTGACCTGCGGCTGCAGCAGCGAGCGGATCGGCGCGACGACCACGCGCACGGGCCCGGTGCTGGTGTCGGAGTCCAGCGCGGAGGGATCCGTCGGGTGCACGAGGCGGCGCAGCACCGCGAGTCGCCGGCCGACGGTGTCCGAGCGCGGCGAGAGCCGCTCGTGCGGGAGCGTCTCCCACGCCGGGAAGTACACGACCGCGTCGCCGCCCAGCAGCTCACCCAGCTGGGTCGTCAGGTCCTCGGCCTCGCGGGCCGTCGCGGTCACGGCCACCACCGTCGACTGCTGCGCGAGGGCGTGCGCGAGGAAGGGCCGCAGCGGCTCGGGGGCCTGGAGGTGAAGCTCCCGCAGCCCGTCCTGCCGATCGGTCAGGGCCTGCGCGATGGTCGGTTCGGTGGCGACGAGAGTCGCGAGAGGCTGCAGGTTCATGACCAGCCCAATCTACCGTTCAGCGGCAACCGGGCGACCTGGCGTGCCACGATGAAAGCGTGAGCAGCGCGCCGGCCACCGACGAGGGTCCGCACTTCGTCGCGAGCATCGTGATCCCGGCCCATGACGAGGAGCGCGTGATCGGCAGGACGCTCGGCGCACTGCTCGACGGCAGCGGCCGCTTCGACGTCGTCGTGGTCTGCAACGGGTGCACCGACCGCACCGCCGACCTCGCCCGCTCGATGGGTCCTGCGGTGCGGGTCCTGGAGATCGCCGAGGCCTCCAAGAGCGCTGCGGTCCGTGCCGGCAACGCAGCGACCGACGTCTTCCCGCGGGTGCACCTCGACGCCGACGTCGAGGTGTCCGGGGCCGACGTGGTGCGGCTCGTCGAGGCGCTCGACGACGAGGGCGTCCTGGCCACTGCGCCCCGTCGCCTGGTCCCCCGTGAGGGGTGCCACCCCCTCGTGCGGTGGTACCTGGACGTGTGGGAGCAGCTCCCCCAGGTCGCGGACGGGCTCTTCGCCCGAGGAGTGATCGCGCTGAGCCGCCCCGGTCAGGACCGGGTCGATGCGCTGCCCCGAGTCATGAGCGACGATCTCGCCATCTCGGACGCGTTCGCCGCGCACGAGCGCCGTGTCGTCGACACCGCCACCGTGATCGTCCGCCCACCGCGCACCGTGGGCGACCTCCTGCGCCGACGCGTCCGGGTGGCCACCGGCAACGCCCAGGCCACAGCTGTCGGCGTACGCCGGGCGGGCTCGGCCACCGGGCTCTCGACCCTCGGGCAGATCGTCCGCGACCGTCCGGCACTGGCGCCGCGCGTCATCGTCTTCCTGGCCGTCACCGTGGTCGCCCGGGCGCGGGCCCGCCGGCTCGTCCGGTCCGGCGACTTCACGACCTGGCATCGCGACGAGTCGTCCCGCAGCTGAGCCTCAGTCGACGATCGCAGGGGTCCGGCTGTCCGGGTTCGCGGCCAGCCACTCCGCGACAGCGTCGTCCCGCACGGCCGACCACAGCTCCTCGCCGCCGGACCGGTCCAGGTGGACGACGCTCTGCGATCCCTCCATCCCGGTGCCCTTGACAGGGACGGTCAGGTAGCCGATGCCCGCCGAGCGTAGGTGCCGCAGCGAGAGCAGCAGGCTGCGCATCTGACCCACCGACCAGTCGCTGTCCACGGACAGGTTCGTCGTCAGGATGTCGAGGATCCGGTACGCGTGGCGGGGTTCCCTGACCAGCTCCTGCGTCAGGGTCTCGTCCAGCAGGGTGCGCAGGAAGTGCTGCTGTCGGTGGATCCGGTCGAAGTCGCCCCCGGGGAGCCCCGCACGCTGGCCGACGTAGTCGAGCGCCTCGTCGCCGTTCATCGTGTGACGCCCGGCGGTCCAGGTGATGTCGCGGTAGCTGTCGTGCACGGTCTCGGGGACGTCGAGCGTCACCCCGCCGAGCGCGTCGGTGAGCTCGCGGAACCCGCTCCAGTCGACGACGGCCAGGTGGTCGATCCGCAGATCCGTCACGTTCTCGATCGTCCGCACCGCGAGTGCAGGCCCCCCGTAGGAGAAGGCGGCGTTGATCTTCGCAGGCCCGTGCCCCGGGATCGTGACCCAGGAGTCCCGCGGGATCGAGACGACCGAGGCGCCACGCCGGTCCGCGTCGATGTGCAGGATCATGATGGCGTCGGAGCGCTGCGCGCCGCGCTTCCACTGCGCCGAGGGCCCGTCGGTGCCGAGCAGCAGGATGTTGACCGCGCCCGCCGCCGCTCCGGACGCGCGCTCCGGACGCTCCCCGGGGCCCGCCGCGAACACCCCGTCGATGCGATCGATCTGGCTGGTCAGCCGGTGCTGCAGGTACAGCGCGAAGCCCAGCGACAGCAGGACGGGCACCATCAGGCAGACCGTCACGACCACGAGGACGCGGCGCAGGCGATGACACCGGCGTCGCCGCCGGGGAGCGGGCATCAGCATGTGTGGGTCTCACTCCGCCCGTGGCTCGAGGAGGTCCCCCTGTTGGACGTACGCCTCACCGGTCCGCGGGCAGGTGAGCTCCCCTGCACCCGCGTCCTCCAGCGGCACCCCCGCGCGGCCGACCCAACCGATCCGACGGGCCGGCACGCCGGCGACCAGGGCGAAGTCGGGCACGTCCCTCGTGACGACGGAGCCGGCCGCGACCATCGCCCAGCGGCCGATGCGGACCGGGGCGATGCACACGGCACGGGCCCCGATCGACGCACCCGTCATCGCGACGACTCCCACGGCGTCCCAGTCCTCGGCCCGCTTCAGCTCGCCGGCCGGCGTCACGGCCCGCGGGAACAGGTCGTTGGTCAGCACCGCCGCGGGGCCGACGAAGACGCCGTCCCCCAGCACCGCCGGCTCGTAGACGAGTGCATGGTTCTGGACCTTGCACCGGTCCCCCAGCACCACGCCGGGGCCGAGATACGCGCCCCGGCCGATGACGCACTGCTCGCCCAGCCGAGCCTCCTCGCGCACCTGTGCGAGGTCCCAGACAACGGTCCCCGTGCCGATCGAGGCACGGGGATCGATGTCAGCAGTCGCCGCGATGTGCGCGGCACGCAGGTCTTTCATGATCGCCCCATGGGACGAGTGTCCGCACGATCGTGAAAGGAGCGTCAAAAACGCCGGCCGCGCTCGAAGTCGTCCGCCAAACACCTGCCACTGGCTCCCGGCGGAGGCGATTCTGGCAGGAGTCACAGCAGGAACGGCGCTCTCGGCGGTCCTCGGAGGGTGACTGTGGGTCACGAAGCAGAGGTAGAGATGTCGAACTCCCGCAGGGGCCACCTGGCGCCCCGCCGTGCCGTGGTGGCGTTGGCCGGCGGACTCCTGCTCGCAGGCCTGCTCACCGCCGTCAGCAGCGCGCCGTCCTCCGCCGCCGTCGATCCCTGCGGACCGGCCGGCAACAAGATCTCGTGCGAGAACAGCAAGCCCGGCTCGCCGCCGACCGAGTGGGACATCGAGGGCGCCGGCGACGACGACATCCAGGGCTTCGCGACCGACATCAGCGTCAACGTCGGCAGCCGGGTCGACTTCAAGATCGACACCACGGCCCGCGCGTACTCCGTCACGATCTACCGCACCGGCTACTACGGCGGTGACGGAGCGCGCAAGATCGCGACACTCACTCCGTCCGCCGCCCTGCCGCAGCAGCAGCCCGCGTGCCTCACCGACGTCGCGACCGAGCTGTACGACTGCGGCACCTGGGGCGTCTCGGCGTCGTGGGACGTCCCCAGCACGGCGGTCTCCGGCGTCTACATCGCCAAGCTGCGCCGGGCGGACACCGGCGGCGTCAGCCACATCACCTTCATCGTCCGGGACGACTCCAGCACCTCGGCGATCGTCGCCCAGACCTCGGACCCGACGTGGCACGCCTACAACGAGTACGGCGGCGCGAACTTCTACAGCGGCGGCGGCAACGGGCGCGCGTACAAGCTGAGCTACAACCGACCGTTCGCGACCCGGCAGGGCGTCGAGGCGCGTGACTTCTACTTCGGCGCCGAGTACCCGCTCGTGCGGTTCATGGAGAAGAACGGCTACGACGTCAGCTACATCGCCGGCGTCGACTCGGACCGCAACGGGGCCCTGATCAAGAAGCACAAGACGTTCGTGTCGATGGGCCACGACGAGTACTGGAGCAAGGCGCAGCGCGCGAATGTCGAGGCGGCCCGCGACGCGGGCGTCAACCTGATGTTCCTCAGCGGCAACGAGGTCTATTGGAAGACCCGCTACGAGCCGTCCAGCACCGCAGGTCAGACCCCGTACCGGACCCTCACGTCCTACAAGGAGACCTGGTCCAACGACAAGATCGACCCCTCCGCCGAGTGGACCGGGACATGGCGCGATCCACGCTTCGCCCCGAAGGACAAGGGCGGAGGTCGGCCCGAGAACGGCCTGACCGGCACCCTCTACATGTCGAACGACACCGATCTGCCGGTCACGGTCAGCGCCGCGGAGGGAAAGCTGCGGCTGTGGCGGGACACCGGGCTGCAGTCCCTCCCCGCCGGCACGAGCGCGCAGCTCGCACCGCACACGGTGGGCTACGAGTCCAACGAGGACATCGACAACGGCTCCCGGCCCCCCGGACTGATCCGGCTCTCGACGACGACCGGCCCGGCTCCCCAGTATCTGCAGGACTTCGGCAACGACGTCGCCGCCGGCACCACGACCCACCACGTGACCCTGTACCGGGCGGCGAGCGGTGCCCTCGTGTTCTCCGCCGGATCGATCCAGTGGACCTGGGGCCTGGACGCCACCCACGACGGCAACGGTGCTGCGGCCGACCGTCGCATGCAGCAGGCCCAGGTCAACCTCTTCGCCGACATGGGCGCCCAGCCCACGACGCTGGCCACGACCCTGACCCCGGCGACGAAGTCGACCGACACGACCGGCCCGACGACCGCGATCAGCTCACCGGCCGGAGGCGCGACCGTCGCGAACGGCACCCGGGTCACCGCCACAGGCACCGCGACCGACAGCGCAGGCGTCGTGGCGGGAGTCGAGGTGTCGACGGACGGAGGGACCACGTGGCACCCGGCCAGCGGCACGACCACGTGGAGCTATCAGTACGTCCAGCACGGCACCGGCCCCACGCCGCTGATGGCCCGGGCGATCGACGACAGTGCCAACATCGGCGCCTCCACGAGCCGGTCCCTGACCATCACCTGCCCGTGCAGCGTGTACGGAGCGGAGGTCCCCGCCATCCCGGCGGCCGACGATCCGGCCGGCATCGAGGTCGGCCTCCGGTTCTCCCCGACGATGGACGGCTACGTCTCCGGCGTGCGGTTCTACAAGGGCGCCGGCAACTCCGGCACCCATGAGGGATCGCTGTGGAGCAGCAGCGGGCAGAAGCTCGCCGGCGTCACCTTCTCCGGCGAGAGCACGACCGGGTGGCAGCAGGCCACGTTCGCCTCGGCGGTCCCGGTCGTGAAGGACGCGACGTACGTCGTGTCGTACACCGCGCCCAACGGCCGCTACGCGGTCCAGTCGGGTGCCTTCACGTCGCTCGGGCTCGACTCGTCGCCGCTGACGGTGGCCGGCGGTTACGGCGCCGCACCGGCCGGCACGTTCGCCGACCCGGGTCGTTTCCCCACGAACTCGTATCGCAGCAGCAGCTACTTCGTGGACGCGATGTTTTCCGCCGTCGACGACTCGCCACTGACCGTCATGTCGCAGTGGCCCGTCGCGGACTCGTCCAGCGTCCCCGCCGGGTCGACGGTGTCGGCCACGTTCTCCAAGCCCGTGTCCGCCGGATCGGCGACTCTGGCGCTCACAGATGCGAACGGCTCAGCGGTCGCCGGCAGCACGACGTACGCCGCAGGCAGCCGAACGATCAGCTTCACGCCTGCCTCACCGCTCGACGGGTTCGTGAAGTACACCGCGAAGGTCGGCGGGGTCGACGCGCAGGGCACTGCGGTCACCGACGGCAGGACCTGGTCGTTCACGACCGCCCGCCCTGCCCCCGCACCGGGGGTGTGCCCCTGCAGCCTCTTCACCGACTCCACGGTCCCGACCCTTCTGCAGGACGCGGACACCGTCGCGGTCACCTTGGGGGTCCGCTTCGCCTCGGACTCGGCGGGCACCATCACGGGGGTCAAGTTCTACAAGGGCCCCAACAACACCGGCACCCACACCGGCACGCTGTGGACGACGTCGGGCACCAAGCTCGCGGAGGGCACGTTCACCGGCGAGAGCAGCAGCGGCTGGCAGACCCTCACCTTCACGCAGCCCGTCGAGATCGCCAAGGACACCGAGTACATCGCGTCCTACCGCGCCCCGGCGGGCCGCTACTCGGCCACGCCTGGTGGCTTCAGTGCGGACCGGCCCGGCTCCCCCCTCCGGACGCCGTCAAGTGGCGGCTCCTACACGTACGGTGCAGGCTTCCCCAGCTCTCGTTCCTCGGCGAACTATCTCGTCGACGTGGTCTTCGAGAAGCCTGTGCCGACGATCGCGATCACGTCGCAGGATCCGGCACCGGGCGCGATGGACGTCCCTCCGAGCACCAGCATCGAGGTGGAGCTCAACGACACGATCAAGCCGGGAGCGGCGATGACCGTGACGAGCGGCTCGTCCCCGGTCGGCGGGACCACGCGGCTCGGCCAGGACGCGCGCCGGCTGACGTTCGACCCCAGCGGATCGCTCCCCGGTGACAGCACCATCACCGTGACCCTCAGCGGCGTGACGTCGACCAGCGGCGCGTCGCTCGCCACGAAGACGTGGACCTTCCGCACCGCGGCATCCGACGACACCACGACACCGCAGACCCTGTTCAGCAATCAGGTCCCGGCCGTGCCGGCGGTGAACGAGGGCGCTGCGGTCGAGCTCGGCACGGTCTTCCAGCCGAAGAAGAACGGCCGGATCACCTCGATCCGCTTCTACAAGGGAGCCGGCAACTCGGGCACCCACGTGGGTCGCATCTGGAGCGCCACGGGACAGCAGCTGGCCACCGTCACGTTCACGAACGAGACCGCCGCCGGCTGGCAGACCGCAAAGCTCGCCCAGCCGCTCACCGTCACGGCCGGGACGTCGTACGTCGTGTCGTACCTGGCTCCGCAGGGTCACTACGCCTCCACCGGCGGCTTCTTCTCCACGCCGCTCACGAACGGCGACCTGACGGCGCCCGCCGGCAAGAACGGTCGCTATCTCTACGGCACGGGCGGCGGCTTCCCGATCTACGACTGGAACGCGACGAGCTACTTCGTCGACGTCGCCTTCGTCGCCGACGCCCCCACGATCACCGTGACGGACGTGAGCCCCCAGGACGGGGCGACGGACGTGCCGCGCCCGAGCAAGGTCACCGCATCGCTCTCGGCACCCGCGACGTCCGGCTGGTCGCTCACTGTCTGGGACGGCCTGACGCCGGTCTCGGGCACCGCCACGATCGCCAGCGATCAACGGACCATCACCTTCCAGCCGTCGTCCCCTCTGCCCGCGGGCGCCGATCTGACCGCGCGACTCAGTGGAGTGGTGTCGACCGAGGGCGCTGCCCTGCCGGTCAGGACCTGGTCGTTCCGGACCGAGGCGACCGGCTCGACGACGTACACGATGTTCGACGGGCAGACGCCCAGCATCCCGGCGATCAACGACAGCGACCCGGTCGAGCTGGGCACGGCGTTCTCGTCCTCCGTGGACGCGGTCGTCACCGGGATCCGGTTCTACAAGGGCGCGGGCAACAACGGGACGCACGTGGGCAGCCTGTGGTCGGCGAGCGGCACGCGACTCGCCACGGTGACCTTCACGGGCGAGACGGCCGGCGGGTGGCAGACCGCGCAGCTGTCGACACCTGTGCCGATCACGGCCGGGACGACGTACGTCGTGTCCTACTACGCCCCGCAGGGTCGCTACTCCGGGACGCCCCGCTTCTTCGCCTCGCCGTGGACGGTCGGCCCGCTGAGCGCGCGCGCCAGCAACAACGGCGTCTTCGCGTACGGGGCCGGCGGCGGGTTCCCGACCGGCTCGTTCAACGCCACCAACTACTTCGTCGACGTGATCGTGCGGGCGGCGTCCTGATGAGAGGAACATCGTGACAACTGACAACACACTCGGGGTCGCCGTCATCGGAGCGGGCTACTGGGGTCCCAACCTCGCGCGCAACTTCCGCTCCAGCGACGACTGGGAGCTGCGCGCCGTCTGCGACCTCGACCTGGACCGCGCCCGCAGGGTGGCCGGGGACGGTGTCACCGTCACCAGCTCGCTGGAGGAGGTGCTGGCCCGCCCCGACATCGACGCGGTGGCCATCGCGACGCCCGCGCGGACCCACCAGGCGATCGCCCTGCCGGCGCTGGAGGCCGGCAAGCACGTCGTGGTGGAGAAGCCGCTGGCCGACAGCCTCGCGAACGCGACGCAGATGGTCACGATCGCCCGGGACCGCGGTCTGGTCCTGATGGCCGATCACACGTACTGCTACACGCCGGCCGTCCTGAAGATCCGCGAGCTCATCGCGGACGGCTCGCTCGGCGACATCCTCTTCGTGGACTCCGTGCGCATCAACCTCGGGCTGATCCAGCCCGACGTCGACGTGTTCTGGGACCTCGCGCCGCACGACCTGTCGATCCTCGACTTCATCCTGCCGGGCGGCCTGCGCCCGTCCGGGGTCGCGGCCCACGGCGCCGATCCGCTCGGCGCCGGCCGGCCGTGCGTCGGCTACCTGACGCTGCCGTTCGGCGACGGCGCCCTCGCCCACGTCCACGTCAACTGGCTCAGCCCGACCAAGATCCGCCAGATGGTCATCGGAGGGACCCGTCGCACCCTCGTGTGGGACGACCTCAACCCCCAACAGCCCCTGAGCGTGTACGACCGCGGGGTCGACCTGGCCGGGCAGTCGTCCACGGCCGCGGATCGGCGGGACTCGACCATCTCCTACCGGCTCGGCGACACCTGGGCGCCGGCGCTGCCCCATCGTGAGGCCCTCGGGCAGATGGCGACCGAGTTCGCGGCGTGCATCCGCGAGGGCCGTTCGTCCCGCACCGACGGCGAGTCGGGCCTGCGGGTGCTCTCGGTCCTCGAGGCGGCCGCCCGGAGCCTGCGCACCGACGGAGCGCTCACCGGCATGGAGCCGGCACCCGTCCCCGTACCCCCGATCGCCACCAGGAAGGTGACAGCCGCATGACCTCACTCGACGGAGCCCGCGTGCTCGTGACCGG
The DNA here is from genome assembly GCF_009661045.1 of Aeromicrobium sp. S22. Classification (NCBI taxonomy): domain Bacteria; kingdom Bacillati; phylum Actinomycetota; class Actinomycetes; order Propionibacteriales; family Nocardioidaceae; genus Aeromicrobium; species Aeromicrobium sp. S22. The sequence goes on along the minus strand of NZ_WJWV01000001.1, from coordinate 969,295 downwards.
CGGTGCCGGGACGATCGGATCGACGATCGTGGACCAGCTGCTCGACGCAGGCGCGAGCCACGTCGACGTCCTCGACAACCTCGTGCGGGGGCGCCTGGGCAATCTCGACGCGGCGCTCGCCACCGGCCGGGTGACCCTGGTCGAGGGCGACATCCGTGACCGCGACCTGGTCCACGACGTCACCCTCGGCCAGGACGTCGTCTTCCACCAGGCGGCGCTGCGGATCACCCAGTGCGCCGAGGAGCCGAGGCTCGCGCTCGAGGTGCTGGTCGACGGGACGTTCAACGTCTACGAGGCGGCCGTCGACGGAGGCGTCGACAAGGTCGTGTCGGCCTCGTCCGCGTCCGTCTACGGGATGGCGGAGGAGTTCCCCACCGACGAGCGCCACCACCACCACAACAACGACACGTTCTACGGTGCTGCCAAGTCGTTCAACGAGGGCATGCTGCGCAGCTTCCGGGCGATGCACGGGCTCGACTACGTCCTGCTGCGCTACTTCAACGTGTACGGGCCGCGGATGGACGTGCACGGTCTCTACACCGAGGTGCTGGTGCGGTGGATGGAGCGCATCGAGGACGGTGAGGCGCCGCTCGTGTTCGGCGACGGGAGGCAGACCATGGACTTCGCGTTCACGACCGACATCGCCCGTGCCAACATCCTGGCCGCCGAGAGCAGCGTCACCGAGGGCGTCTACAACATCGCGTCGGGCTCCGAGACGAGCCTGCTGCAGCTGGCCGAGACCCTGTCCGAGGTCATGGGATCGCACGTCCCGGTCGAGCACGGGCCGGAGCGGGCCGTCAACGGGGTGGCCCGCCGGCTCGCGGACGTGTCGGCCGCGCGCCGGGACCTGGGCTTCGAGACACGGGTGGGCCTCGCCGACGGGCTGGCCGAGCTGGTGAGCTGGTGGCGGCCGCTGCGGGCGGAGATCTCGGTCGGCCGCAGCATGGAGACCCGCCGATGAGCCGCGTGAACGTGATGCAGCCGTGGCTCGGCAAGGAGGAGGTCGCCGCCCTCACCGAGGTGATCTCGTCCGGCTGGATCGCCCAGGGTCCACGAGTCGCGGCATTCGAGGACGCCTTCGCGCGCCTGCAGCAGGCCGACCACGCGATCGCCGTGTCCAGCTGCACGACCGCCCTGCACCTCGCGCTGGAGGTCGCGGGCGTACGGCTCGGCGACGAGGTGGTGGTCCCGTCCTTCTCGTTCATCGCGACCGCGAACGCCCCCACGTACGTGGGAGCCCGACCGGTGTTCGCGGACGTCGACCCGGTGACCGGCAACCTGACCGCCGACACGGTGGAGCGGGCGCTCTCGGAGCGGACGCGGGCGGTCATCGCGGTGGACCAGGGTGGCGTTCCCGTCGACCTCCGCGAGCTCCGCGCACTGTGCGATCCGCGCGGCATCGTGGTGATCGAGGACGCCGCCTGCGGTGCCGGGTCGACCTATCACGGGCGCCCGGTCGCCGCGGGCGCGGAGATCGCGGTCTGGTCGTTCCACCCCCGCAAGATCGTCACGACCGGCGAGGGCGGCATGGTCACCACGTCCCGTGCCGACTGGGCCGACCGGGCGCGACGCCTTCGTGAGCACGCGATGAGCGTGTCGGCGGCCGATCGCCACGGGACCACCTTGGCGCCGATCGAGGAGTACACCGAGATCGGCTTCAACTACCGCATGACCGACATGCAGGCCGCGGTCGGGATCGTGCAGCTGCGCAAGATGCGCGACCTGGTGGAACGCCGGCGAGAGCTCGCCGGGGTGTACACCAAGTACGTCAGCGACATCGAGGGCCTGCGCCCGGTCGCCGACCCGAGCTGGGGCACGACGAACTTCCAGTCGTACTGGATCGAGGTCACCGATCCCTACCCGCTCGACCGGGACGGCCTCCTGACGCATCTGGCGTCGCTGGACATCTCGGCGCGCCGCGGCATCATGACCGCGCACCGCCAGCCGGCGTACGCCCACGAGGCGCTCGGGACCGGCCCCCTGCCGGTCTCGGAGCACCTGAGCGACACGACGCTGATCCTGCCCCTGTTCCACCAGATGTCCGTGGGCGAGCAGGCCCGCGTCATCGCAGCCCTCATCAGCGGAAGCGGGGAAGAACGATGGACAACCTCATCCTGATCGGCGCCGGCGGGCTGGCCCGGGAGGTCGGCGAGGCCGTCACCGCCTCGGGCCGCTACCGGATCCTCGGCGTCGTCGACGACGACCCGGGCGTGCACGGGACCTCCGTCAGCGGGATGCCCGTGCTCGGCGGTCTCGACCAGGTCTACTGGGACCGCAGCTCGTACGTCGTGGTCTGCGCCGGACAGGGGCGGACACGGCAGGCGATCGTCGACCGGCTCACCGATCACGACATCGGGCCGTCGCGGTTCGGCACCGTGGTCCACCCGTCCGTGCAGGTCCCCCGCTCGTGCTTCCTCGGCGTGGGGTCCATGCTGCTCGCGCAGGTCGCGATCACCGCCGACGTGCGCATCGGCCGTCATGTCGTCGCGATGCCCAACGTCACGCTCACCCATGACGACGTCGTCGGTGACTACGCCACGTTGTGCGCCGGCGTGAGCCTCGCCGGCGGGGTCTCGGTGGGGCCGGCTGCCTATCTCGGCACCAACGCGAGCGTGCGGCAGGACGTGTGCGTGGGCGCCGGCAGCACGCTCGGGATGGGATCGACCCTGCTGCAGGACCTGCCCGACGGCGAGACGTGGGCGGGGGTCCCGGCACGTCTTCTCGCCCCCGGACGCCGCCTGACCGCGGCGACCACGATGGAGGCGGTCTCATGAGGGTCCCGCTGGTGGACCTCGGCGCCCAACAGGCAGAGGTCGCTGCCGAGGTCAGGGCCGGGCTCGACCGCGTGTTCGCCGCCACCGCCTTCATCGGCGGTGTCGACGTGGAGGAGTTCGAGCAGGCATATGCCGCCGAGACGGGCGTTGCGCACTGCGTCGGCGTCGGCAACGGGACGGACGCGCTCGAGCTCGCGCTCCGGGTCGCGGGCGTCACCCCCGGCGGGGAAGTGATCCTGCCGGCCAACACGTTCATCGCCACGGCCGAGGCGGTCTCCCGCATCGGTGCCCGTCCGGTCCTGGTCGACGTGGACCCGGTCCACCTGCTGATCGACCCGGACCGGGTCGGGGAGGCCGTCACCTCGCGGACCCAGGCCATCGTGCCGGTCCACCTGTTCGGCCAGATGGCTCCGATGGAGCGCATCGCCGAGATCGCGGCCCCCGCCGGCATCCCGGTCGTCGAGGACGCCGCCCAGTCGCAGGGGGCGGCCCGGCACGATCAGCTCTCGGGAGGGCTGGGTCTCGTCGCGGCGACCAGCTTCTACCCGGGCAAGAACCTCGGCGCGGCCGGCGATGCCGGCGCGGTCACCACCCATGACGCGGGCATCGCCCAGGCCGTTCGCGTGCTGGCCGCCCACGGGAGCCCCGCCAAGTACGTCCACGACGTGATCGGGATGAACTCCCGCCTCGACACGGTCCAGGCCGTCGTCCTGAAGGCCAAGCTCAAGCGCCTGGCGGGGTGGAACGAGAGCCGCCGCAAGGCAGCCGCCCGCTACGACGAGCTGCTCTCGCCCGTCGACCGCGTCGCCCGCCCCTGCTCGGCCCCGGGCAACATCGATGTCTGGCACCTCTACGTCGTCCAGGTCGACGACCGCGACGACGTCCTCGGCGCGCTCCACGCCGCAGGGGTCGGCGCGGGCATCCACTACCCGACCCCCGTGCACCTCACCCGGGCCTACGCCCACCTCGGCCTCGGCCGGGGGCGCTTCCCCGTGGCGGAGGCTGCGGCGGACCGGATCCTGTCGCTGCCGATGTTCCCCCACCTCTCCCCCGAGCAGCAGGAGCACGTCGTGGCGAGCCTCGTGGAGGCGTTGCGGTGACGTCGAGCGGGCACGACGCGGAGGCCACCGCCGCAGGGAACGCCTCGTCGGCGTTCGCCTGGAGCTTTGCCAACACCGTGATCGCGCGGCTCGGCACCTTGGCCATCGGCATCGCTCTCGCGCGGCTGCTCGGTCCCGAGGAGTTCGGCACGTACGCGGTCGCCTTCATCGCCCTGCTCGCGGTGCTGAGCTTCAACGAGCTCGGGGTCAGCCTGGCGATCGTGCGCTGGACCGAGGATCCGCGAGCCATCGCGCCGACGGTCACCACCGTGTCGCTCGCCATGAGCGCCCTGATCACCGTGGGGATGCTGCTGGCTGCAGGCCCGTTCGCCGACGCCATGGGCGACTCGAGCGCGGCCGGCATGGTCCGCGCGCTCAGCCTCTGCGTCCTGATCAACGGCGCGGTGGCCACCCCTGCCGCGCTGCTGCAGCGCTACTTCCGGCAGGACCGGCGGATGATCAGCGACCAGGTCAACGTCTGGGTCGGTGCCGGGGTGTCGCTGGCCCTGGCGCTGTCCGGGGCGGGCGCCTGGAGCCTCGTCATCGGCCGGCTCGCGGGGGCGCTGACGTCCGGCGTCCTGCTGCTCGCCTACTCCCCCCTGCCGTACCGGGTCGGCCTCGACCGCCGACACGTCCGGGCGCTGCTGCGGTTCGGCGGTCCGCTCGCCGGCGCGAGTCTCGTCGTCTTCGCGATCGGCTTCGTCGACCAGCTCGCCGTCGGGCACCTGCTCGGTCCGGTGGTGCTGGGCTACTACGTCCTGGCGTTCAACCTGTCCAGCTGGCCCGTCAGCATCTTCTCGCAGCCGTTGCGAAGCGTCGCGCCCGCGATGTTCGCCCGCCTGCAGCACGGCCCCTCAACCATGGCCATGACGTTCCATCACGTCCTGCGCGCCGTGGCCGCTGTCGCCCTGCCCAGCTGCCTGGTGCTCGGCGCCTGCGCCCCCGACATCATCCGGTTCGTGTACGGACCCGAGTGGGCGCCGGCGGCGACCCCCCTGCGATGGCTCTGCCTGCTGGCCGCACTGCGCATCTTCTTCGAGCTGTCCTACGACTACCTCGTCGTCCTGCGGCGGTCCCGCTCGATCCTCGCGATCCAGCTGGTGTGGCTCGTGGCCCTCGTCCCGTCCGTGATCGTGGGCGTGAGGATCGGCGGGGCAGGCGGGGCGGGGCTGGCCGTCGCGGGCGTGGCCGGGGTCGTCGTCCTGCCGTTGTACCTTCGTGCGCTCGCCGGCGTCGGCATCGACCTGCGCGCCGTCTGGCGGCACGCGGCTCTCCCGCTGACGGTGACCGTCGCCCTCGGGGTCGTGCTGACGGCTGCGGCTGCCACCCTCGGGACGTTCTCCACGCTGGCCGCCGCAGGGCTGCTGGGCGCGGCGACGACGGGCGGACTGCTGTGGCGTGAGCGGTCGACGATTGCGATGTTGCGGTCGCGGCCGACGGCGGTGGTCTCATGAGGATCCTCGTGTACCCGCACGACCTGGGCATCGGGGGCAGCCAGCTCAACGCGATCGAGATCGGCCACGAGATCAGCCGGCTCGGCCACGAGGTGATCGTCTACGGCCAGCCGGGCGCGCTCAGCGCCAGGATCGCCGACCTGGGACTCGAGATGATCGCCTCCCCGCCGCTGGGTCGCCGCCCGACCCGGTCCGTGGTGCACGACATCGGGCGCATCGTCGACGAGCGTCACATCGACATCGTGCACGGCTACGAGTGGCCGCCCGGGCTCGAGGCGTACCTCGCCTGTCGCGGACGTCCGCACGCCCGGGCCGTCACCACCGTCATGTCCATGGCAGTCGCGCCGTTCCTTCCGCGCTCGATGCCGCTGGTGGTCGGCACCGAGCAGATCGCGGCCCAGGAGCGGGCCGACGGACGCTGCCTCGTGTCGGTCCTCGAGCCTCCGGTCGACCTGACGACCAACCACCCCGGGGCGGCCGGCGACCTCCGGGCCGTCCGGGAGCAATGGGGCCTGCGCGACGACGTACCGACCGTGGTGTGCGTGACCAGGCTGGCCCGCCAGCTCAAGCTCGAGGGGCTGCTCACCGCGATCGACGCCGTGGGGGTCCTGCATCCCGAGCACCCGGTGCAGCTGCTCATCGTGGGCGACGGCGACTCCCGCGACGAGGTGGCGCGCCGCGCCGCGGAGGTCAACCAGGCCCTGGGACGCCGAGCCGTCATCCTCACCGGCGAGCTCGAGGACCCACGTCCGGCCTACGACCTGGCGGACGTCTGCATCGGCATGGGCGGATCCGCGCTGCGATCCATGTCATTCGCCAAACCCCTGATCGTCCAGGGCGAAGGAGGCTTCTTCCGCCTGCTCACGCCCGAGACGCTCCCTGACTTCCTCTGGACCGGCTGGTACGGACACGGCGGCTCAGCACCGGTCACCGCTCTGGCAGCAATGCTGCGGGAGCTGCTGGATGCTCCTCAGCGGCGCGCGGATCTGGGACGGTTCGCCCGCAGCACCGTCGAACAGCGCTTTTCCCTCGCCGCTGCGGCGGACCGACAGCTCGCGATCTATCGGACTGTTCTCGATGCGGCGCCGCCGGGCCCGGCCGTCACCTCCGAGGCCGCTGCCGTGGTCGGATTCGGCCGGTACCACCTCACCAAACGGATCGCTCGAGCGACAGGTCGGCACGCGACCGACGACTTCAACGCGAAACCCGTCGCCACCTCCGGTTCCCGATCGCCGGTCGAGGGCGAGGACGGCGTGATCGTCTACTTCGCGGGGGTGTCCTGGGACGCTCTCGCGGGCACGGACAACCACCTGGCGCGTGCTCTGGCGAAGGAACAACACGTGGTGTGGGTCGACCCGCCGATGTCGTGGACTGCTCGGCGACGCCAGGGCGTCTCCGTTTCCCCCGGAGGCAATGTCGCCGAAGGCATCCTGCGCGTCTCCACCAGCTGTCCACCGGGGGTCAACCGTCCCCTCACACGCCGCCTCGCCCGCTGGCTCACCCGACGACGCGCGAAGGCTGCGGTCCGCACTCTCGGGCTGCCGGTGGCCGCCATCGTCCTGAGCGAGCCGGGGCAGCAAATGCCCACGTGGTCCGGGGACATCGTCCGGGTGTACTACGAGACAGACGACTTCGTTGCTGGCGCCTCGCTGTTCGGTGCCAGCACCAGCCACACCGTCACGTGCCGCGCGGTGAACGTGAAGCGCAGCGACGTCGTCCTCGCCGTCACGGACTCCTTGAGGGACGAGCTCGCCGGAGATGGACGGCTTGCGGCGACCTTGCACAACGGTACTGACGGTCAGCACTTCGCAGACGTCGATCGCGTCTCTCCATCGCCGGACGTACGCCGTGACCGCCCGGTGGTGGGGGTGGTCGGACAGTTCAACGACCGCTTGGATCTCGCTGCGCTCGAAGCTGTGGCCGACCTGGACGTCAACCTTCTGCTCCTGGGTCCCCGCCACAGCTCCACGCCGCACGCCACAGAACGCGTCAACACGTTGACCGAACGACCCAACGTCCAATGGATCGACCGTCAGCCCTTCGACCGGCTGCCCTCGTACATGGCAGCGATCGACGTCGGACTCACCCCTTACACACCCACGGCGTTCAACCAGTCCAGCTTTCCGCTGAAGACGCTCGAATACCTCGCGGCCGGCCTCCCGGTGGTCTCGACAGATCTCCCGTCCGCTCGCGCCTTGGGAACAGATCTCGTGGATCTGGCTGCCACCCCTGCCGAGTTCGCGAAACGGACCGCAGAGCTGATCGAGCAACCGGTCGACCGTGAGCTGGTGGCACGCCGCCGTGCCTTCGCGCAGTCACACAGCTGGGAGGCGCGAGCGTCCCAGCTTCGGCGTGTCCTCGTCCAGGCACGAGCTCGACCGGTTCACTCCCGGTAGTGACATCAACGAGGAATGAGTCGGTCCGAGCAGCCGAGCTCCGGAGGGCGCGAGCCGGGTATGAGCAGCGCCGTCAGCGCGCTCATTGAATCCCCACGACCACGCGCGACCCACGACATCTCTCGGGCCACTGCGAGGAGCAGGTACACCGCGGACGCCACTGGGCCATGCCGTCGACGGTAGAGGCGGACCCTGTTGACGATCTGCATCGAATGGATCCGCGCAGACTGACCCGAGTGTCCGCCAAGATGCGTTGCCACTGCGGCCGGCTCGTACCGCGTGACCCACCCCAGGTCGCGCGCACGCAGGCAGTAGTCGGTCTCTTCCGAGTACAGGAAGAACGACTCGTCCCAGCCGTCGAGGTCGCGGTAGCAGGACCGCGAGAGAAGCATCACCGCCCCGGTCGCCCAGTCCGTGACCCCAGCCGAGTCGTACCCGTTGCGGTCGAGGTCCGCCTCGCTCAGGAAAGGACGTCCGGTGCGTCCGAGTCCGAGTGCTCGGGCCAGCGTGGGCTCGCGGCGACGGGAGAACGCCAGCCTGCCGCGTTCGTCGATCAACCGTGGGACGACCACGCCGGTTCCAGGGGCTGCCAGCCCCTCCATCAGAGCCTGGACGGACCCCGGGTGCATCCAGACGTCCGGGTTCAGCAGGAGAATCGGCCCATCGCCAGGTAGTGCGCGGACCCCTCGGTTCAGACCGGCCGAGTACCCCCTGTTCTCCGCCCTGATCAACACGCAGTCGGTCCGTCGCGCCACGACACTGCAGGTGTCGTCCATCGACCCGTTGTCCACCACGACGACGTGCGCGTGCTGCCCGCCCAGCGCAGCCGGAAGACTGTCAAGGAGGTGCCCGATCACAGGTGCGCTGTTGTACGTCACGATCACGACGGCGAGCGAGTCGTCACCGTCGGTCCCGCAGCGCGCCTGACACGTCATGAGTGTTGAGCTCCGGCCGCTGAGGATGCACCCAGCTCTCGAACCGGCAGCGACCGGTCACGGCTCTCGTCCTCCCGTTGGAGGCGCCACGCGGCGCCCGCGAGCCCCAACATCAGGAAGAACAAGCCGGCCGACATGGGGAAGCTGAAGCCGTCGAACAGGGCCAGTCCTGCCGCACCGGCGACGATCGATGCCACGAGCGCCTGACCGATCTCCGCTCGGTAGGGATCCGACGCGTGCTGTCTCACCGCGCGAGCACATCCGATGGCCGCGACGATCAAGCCAAGGACCATGACGAGTCCAACGACACCCACCTCGATCAGCAGGCCGAGATACTGGTTGTCCAGGATGCGGTAGCGCGGAAGGAAGGTGAAGAGCCCGCGACCGACCACGGGCGAACGCTCGACGAAGTCGAACGCGAGCCCGTACGATCCGGAACGGGACTGTGCACTGCTGTCGTCGCCGATACCGGTGAACATGCCCATGAGGGAGCCCAGCAGGCCCGGAACGGTCATGAACAGACCTCCGCCGAGAACCAGCACCATGGCCGCACCCCCGACGCGGCGAGCGCGACCCCAGCTTGCCCCGAGGATCACGAGGGCGAGCAGGGTTGCGATGAGCGCCGACCGGGAGATCGCCAGGGCCGTTGCCACGCCGATCGCGCCCACGGGATACCACCGTCGGACCCACCCGCGGTTCCGCTCGTTCAGCGCCATCGTCAGGGCGATGGGCAGGATCATCGCGATGACTGACCCGAACTCGATGGGGTGCAGCGCCGTACCGGATGGCCGGTTGAACCCATTCCGGATGGACACCCCGGTCAACGCGAGGTTGGCATGAAGACCTGGGATCTCGATCTTGTCCACGAACCCGGTCCCCGTTGCGAACTGCACGATTCCGACGGTGGCCAGGGCGCCACCGGCGAGGACAAGACGCCGCAGGAGAACGATGAGGCGCCGCCACGACCCGATGCCGTCGTTCGCGAGCAGCAATATCCCACCCCAGCCGGCAACCGTGACGATGCCCAGATCGGCCATGCTCGACTCACTTGCCTCGATCGGACGGGACATCGCCGCCACATAGCTCGCGAGGACCGCGCAGCTCATGAACACGTACATCGTTCGAACAGGCTGAGGGCCCGCGACCGGGGCTGTCGGGCGTTGGATCTCGTAGTAGATCCACCACACGAACGCAGCGAGGCCCACCAGCTGAGCGGGTGTGCCGGCCGCACCCAACGGAGCGACGGTCAGCCGGGACGGGACCGCTGTCAGCAGCAGCACGAAGAAGGACAGGAGCGACACTGCATCGGGCTGCTGTCGTCGCGGACCCATCAACCTCGACGAACCGTCAGGACGGACCCTGGGCGGGGACCACATCGCGCTTCCTCGTCTCGTCAGGTGCCGTCACGGCGTGGTGGGTGCTGCCGTTGTTCACGGCGAGACGTGGCGGCACGGCGGGCGGCCTCGGCGGATCGTGCTTGTCGCTCTGCTGAGCCCGACTTCGCACCAGCAGACGGTTGTCCACTGCGCCGACGACGAATGCGCTCAGCAGCAGCAGGAATGCCGCGGCTGCCGTCACCACTCGGATCTGCTTCTTGTTGACCACCCGAGGCTCCTCGTCGGTCGACACGACCTGAGGGGTGATCCATGCCGATCTGGCAATGCTCACCGACTCCTGGAGCTCCCTCAGCGTCACGGGCACCTGCTCGAGGACCGCATCGATGGCCTTCTGCGCCGCCGCCGGGGTCGCCGCAGTTGCCGTGACGATGAGGATGGGGGCGCTCGTCGTGGCATCCGCCTGCGTCTCGAACGTGCCGCTCGGAGCGGCACGCCTCACGGCGTCGTGGGTCTTCTCGGCATCGAGGGACCGGGTCAGAACGTCGACCGCCTGTCTCAACCCGCTCAGCGAGAGGTAGCGGTTCGCCGTCGGGTCCTCGACACTCTTCGGAGGCACCAGGACCACGTCTGCGCGTGACTCGTACGTGGGCGAGACCTGCGTGGACACGAAGAAGGTCAGCCCCCCGGCCACCAAGAAGCAGGCGAGCGCGAACGGCCACCGTCGGACAAGACTGTCCCATAGATCGAGCATGTACATCAGGAGCTGAGCCCCTTCCCTGAGGATGTCCCGCCACGCTAGGGCGCCACCGTCAAACCAGCGACAAATTCCTCCCGCACATGGCTGACCATCCCGGGCCGACATCCCCTGGGTGCAACTGGGTGTTGCGATTCCAGGGTGTTACGGTCGAAGGAGAAACGTCGCAAAGTCGGGCATTGCGGCCTCAGATACGTCCATTTCCTATCTTGAGCCAATCCCGAAAGTTGCCGCATGCCTCTTGGATCTCTCGTAGACCCCTCCATGCCCACCTCGTCCTCGACGAAGCACCGATGGCTCCTGACCGGCCTTCTCGTGTCGATCGTCCTGGCTCTCACCACCGGCTCGTCTGCAGCGTTCGCCCATCCCCGAAACGCCGACGCTCCGCCGTCCGACGCCCGACCGTCAGGCCAGGGCGCCATGCTGCCGGACGAATCCCACGAGACCGCCGGCTGCTACTGGACCCGCTCATGGTCCGGTTGGGGTCGTTCGTGGACCCGCGTCTGCCCCGACGAGCCGCCGCGACCGGATGTCGAGCCCGTTCCCACGACCCCTGCTCCTGAGGAACCCACGCCGACCGAGCCGACGCCCACTGAGCCGACTCCCACCGAGCCGACTCCGGACGAGCCGACGACTCCGGCCCCCTCTGAACCCTCTGTGCCGACCCCGTCCGGTGGCATCGCCAGCGTCGCCACGACGGGCGTCCCGGCAGGTACCGATCTGACCGCTGCCAAGGGCGACGTGAACATCACCAAGGACGGCACCGTCATCGACGGCCGGGACATCTCCGGCAACATCTGGATCGACGCGGACGACGTGACGATCAAGAACAGCCGGGTCGCAGGAGGCGGGTTCTCCGTCATCCAGGTCAAGAGTGGCTCCAAGAACGTCACGATCACAGACGTCGAGATCGACGGGATGGGAGTGCAAGCCGGGGCGATGGGCATCATGGGCCCGGCGACGGTCACCGGAGCCGACATCTCCGGGGTCGAGAACGGCCTGACTCCCGGAAGCGGATCGGTGCTCAAGGGCAACTACGTGCACGACCTGAAGTCCCCGGGCTCGCCGCACTATGACGGCATCCAGATCGACGGCGGCCTGTCGAACATCACGGTCACGGGCAACTACGTCGATCTGCATGAGCACAGCCAGACGTCCGCGGTCATGATCGACAACTACTTCGGTCCGATCTCGAACATCAAGGTCGACGGCAACCGTCTGATCGGCGGGGGCTACACCGTCTACTCCGACGGGCAGTTCTCCGGCGGCCCGATCACCGGTGTGTCCTTCACCAACAACCAGCTGGGCAAGGGCCGCTACGGGTACGCGTCGATCGTCGGCAATGACCCGGTCTGGTCCGGCAACGTCGACGTCGAGACGGGCGAGACCGTCAGGGGTTGACTCTCAACCTCGCCTCGGCACGGTCTCGACCCCGTCGAGAAGACCACGATCGATCGCGGCCCGACTCGCCCCTATCAGGTGGCGAGCGGGCCACGGTCGTTCGTGCCGGAGGACGTCGTCCACGTCCCACACCTCGTGGAGCCTCCCAGTGGGCGGCGCGAAGAAGAAGAACCGGTAGCCGTGGGAAGCGATCTTGGCGAACCACGGCAGCGAGCCCTCGCTGATCAGGATGATCAGGACGTCAGCGGACTGCCGAGCCAGAAAGGGCTCGGCTCCTGCCAGCACCTCGGCCTCGAAGCCTGCGACGTTGATCTTCAGACAGCTGACCCGGTCGAGGCCGAGATCCTCGAGGACCTCCCCGAGGGTGCGGACGTCCACGGTCGCCCCCGCCCCAGGCCGCTCGGAGCGGTCGAGCCTGCTGAGGAACGGGTTCTGCGCCGTCGGGAACAGCATCCTGCCGGTGCAGTCGGAAACGGCGATCTGGTGCACGCTGACCCGGCTCGTGATGCCGTTGCGGTCCAGGTTGGCCTCAAGCGTGCGGACGTTGTCGCCACTCGGCTCGAAGGCGTGGACGTGCGCAACGGGAAGCTTCGCTGCGAAGACCGTGAACTGTCCTATGGCGGCGCCGACGTCCACGACGACCCAGTCGGCACGGGAAACCCTGCGCAGAAATGCCATCTCAGGATCGATGTAGTCGCCGAACACCACCAGGGTCGGCACCAGCTGACTCGGGTTCGCGAAACCGAGGATGGGCCCGGACCGGAGCCGCACGACCCCTTCGGGGCGGGCGCGCACCCGCAGGACTGCCAGTCGCATCAGGCCGACAAGAGTCCTGCTGGGTCCCACGGCCCGGACACCCCAGAACAGCTTCGTCACTGCATTGCGGACCTGTGCCGTCATCTTCACGGCGCCACCTCGCCCGAGGGATCGAAGTCGACCGGTCTCGGCCCCACGTCGAAGTAGTGCTCGATCGCGCCGACAACTCTCCCCGCAGCCAACCCGTCCCCGTACGGGTTGACCGCACGGCTCATCTCCCGGTAGGCCACGGGGTCGGTCAGCAGCGTCGCCGTGGACTTGACGATGAGGTCCTCGTCCGTGCCGACCAACCGGACCGTTCCTGCATCCACGGCCTCCGGGCGCTCAGTCGTGTCACGCAGGACCAGCACCGGCTTGCCCAAGCTCGGCGCCTCCTCCTGCACACCGCCGCTGTCTGTCAGCATGATGGCGCTGGCGCGCATCGCCCCGGCAAAGTCCCCGTAGCTCAGCGGATCCGTCACCAGCACGTTCTGCAGCCCCTGGACCGGCGGCAGCAGAACCTCCCGAACAGCCGGGTTGAGGTGCGCAGGCAGCAGGAACAGCACCCCCGGCAGGTCTCGCGCGAGCCGGGCGATGGCCCGAGCAGTGCACGCCATCGGCTCTCCCCAGGACTCACGTCGGTGGCTCGTCACCAGAACGATCTGGCGGCCCGGCACCTCGTCGAGCACCCGAAGATCCTGGTTCTCGCGCGGCAGGTCTCGGCGGACAACGTCGAGCAGCGCATCGATCACGGTGTTGCCCGTCACCACGATGTCGGCGTCCTCGACCCCCTCCGCGCGGAGGTTCGCCGCCGAGATCGGGGTGGGCGCGAGATGGACGGAGGCAAGCTGCGAGGTGAGCCGCCGGTTGATCTCTTCCGGGAAGGGGTTGTGCCGGTCGTGGGTCCGCAGTCCGGCCTCGACATGTACGACCGGCGTCTTCAGGTAGAACGCAGCGAGTGCGGCGATGAAGCTCGTCGTGGTGTCTCCCTGGACGATGACCGCGTCCGGCCGCTCAGCCCGCATCACGTCGGTGAGGCCGCCCAGCGCCCGCATCGTGATGTCGTGCAGCTCCTGGCGTGGCTGAATGATGTCGAGGTCATGGCGAGGAGAGATGCCGAACAGCGCGTTGACCTGATCCAGCATCTCCCGGTGCTGGCCGGTCACTGCCACCACCGGCTCGAAGTGGGGCGACGTCTCCAGGGCCTGGACGACCGGCGCCATCTTGATGGCCTCCGGTCGCGTCCCGTAGACCACCAGGATGGTGCGAGTCCTCATGTGATGTCCGTTCTGCTGGGAGGGGTTCTGCTTGCTCGACCGGCACTGCGCCGGAGCAGCATCTGGTCCATTCCGATGGCAGCGAGGACGGTCAACGAGGCGCCGAGCAACAGTCCGGCCCCCGCAGCCCGCTCGGGGTCGCCCCCTGCGCGGTCGACCGCTGCTGATCGGGGAGTGGACGAGGTGGTGATCGTGTTCCTTGCCGAGATGCCGTCCTTTTGCTGCATGGTGGCCAAGGCGTTCTCGATCCGCCCGATCTGGTCCTGCAACGTCGAGCGGACCCACGCCTCCGAGGGACCCGCGACCTGCACGACCAGAGCAGGGCGGTCGAAGCTCGCCACCCATTGGCCCCCTGAGTCGGGAAGCTCGACCGAGTGCCCCTTGCGGATTCCCTGCCCTGTCAGGCTGACTGTCGAGGACGCAGTGGCCGGCGGCGGCGCGCCTTGGCTGACCATCCGGGAGACCAGGCCCGCGGTGGCGATGAGCGAGTCCGACGTGGCCTCGATCGGGTTCGGGGCTTGGGCACTTTTCGGCGCCAGGAACACGACGTCCGTCTGTGCGGAGTACACGCTCCGGTCCGATCCCAGCATGATCACGGCGGCGAGGGTCAGGGCGGCGCCTGTCACCACGACCGGCCATCGGCGTAGCAGGACCCTCATGACATCTGCAGCGGTCATCTCGTCACCCTCAGTCGTGCCTGACGCCTGCTAGCGCCACACGCCCCGGGTGTCGTAGACGACCTTGCCCTCGAGCCGGGACCGGCTCAGCGACTTGAAGTGGTCGTGGTCCACGAGCAGCAGCACGATGTCGGCGTCGGCGATCGCGCTGGCGGCCGGCTGCAGCTGGACGTTCCCGTGCGACGAGAGCGACTGCGGGAGCACGTGGACGAACGGCTCGGCGACCCGGATGTCCAGCTCGGGCAGCACGCGTGCGATCTCGTCGACGATCGCGACCGCGGGGCTCTCGCGCAGGTCGTCGATGTTGGGCTTGTACGCGAGTCCGAGGCATGCGACGGTCGGCTCGCGGAACCGCGCGGTCTTGACGATCAGCTGCTCGGCCACGTGGTGGGGCTTGGAGTCGTTGATCGCGCGGGCTGCCCGGATGAGCGGCGTCAGCTCGGGCGATGCACCCACGATGAACCACGGATCGACGGCGATGCAGTGGCCGCCGACGCCCGGGCCGGGGGTGAGCACGTTGACGCGAGGGTGGTGGTTCGCGAGCTTGATGACCTCCCAGACGTCCAGGTTGAGGTCCTCGCTGATGAGGGACAGCTCGTTCGCGAACGCGATGTTGACGTCCCGGTACGCGTTCTCGACCAGCTTGGACATCTCGGCGCTCGCCGCATCGGTCAGGAGGATCTCGCCCAGGCAGAAGACCCGGTAGATCGAAGCGGCCTTGCGGGCGCACTCCTGCGTGATGCCGCCGACGACCCGGTCGTTCGTGATCATCTCGATCATGATCTTGCCCGGCAGGACCCGCTCGGGGCAGTGCGCGACGTGGAGATCAGGCAGCCCTTCCGAGGCGTGCGCGGGGTTGAGGTCCGGCCGCAGCTCCTCGAGCCACCGGCTCACGTTCTCGGTCGAGCCGGGCGGCGAGGTCGACTCCAGCACGATGATCTCGCCGCCGCGCAGCCGCGGTGCGATCTGCTCGACCGCCGCCCGGACGTACGACATGTCGGCCTCGTGGTTGTCCAGGAACGGCGTGGGGACGGCGATGATGAACGCATCCGCCTCCGGCGTCACGGTCGAGGCGGTGAGCGATCCCATCGAGACCGCGCCGCTGACCCCGACCGCGAGATCGGGCTCGATGAACGGCACCTGGCCGTTCGCGACGGCCTTGACCGTGTCCTCGTTGACGTCGACACCGACGACCTCGACCCCCCGGGTGGCCAGGGCGACCGCGGTCGGCAGCCCGATGTAGCCCAGGCCGATGATCGCGACGCGCCCCTCGAAGATCTCATTCATGTGCGGTGCCTTCCTTGGCGGTGGTGGGTGGGTCGTACGGGCGCGTCCGACTGATCCGCTCCCGGATCAGCAGCAGCACGAACGCGGTGTTGGTGGTGAGATAGCGCCGCCAGAGGCGGCCCGGCTCCTGCAGCACCCGGTAGAGCCACTCCATGCCCCAGCGCTGCCAGCGCTCGGGTGCACGCTTCGTGAGCCCGCTCAGGACGTCGAAGGACCCGCCGACGCCGTGCAGCACCGGGACGCCGAGGGACGGGCCGTGCGTCCCGAGGAAGATCTCCTTGTGGGGCGACGGCATCGCGATGAAGAGCATGTCGGCCCCGGACGCCGCGATGCCCGCCGCGACCTCGGCCGAGGCGGCGGCGCCGAAGTAGCCGTCCCGGCTGCCGACGACGCGGGCACCCGGCCACCGTCTCGCGACGGCCTCCTCGACCCCACGCAGCACGCTCGGCGTGGCCCCGAGGAGATAGACCGATCGTCGGTCACGGTCCGCGAGCGCCAGCAGCTGCTCGAACAGGTCGATCCCGGCGACGCGCTGGGGCAGCGGCTGCCCCAGCAACCGACTCGCCCAGACGACCGACTGGCCGTCGGCGAGCAGGACGTCGCACTCGAGCAGCGACTCGCGCAGCAGCCGGTCCGATCGCAGGTGGACGACCTTCGCTGCGTTGACGACACCGATGAGCAGGCGCCTGCGGGACTGCACCGCCTGATCGGCCAGCCCGATCACGTCATCGGCCGTCAGGGCGTCCACCCGCAGGCCGAACAGCTGCCGTCGGGGCGCCGGGCCGAGCAGCGCGGTCATGCGCTCTCACCCTGTCGCGGGGGCCGCCAGGCGTACAGCAGCCAGCCCAGCTCGTACGGCCGGCACTCGTGGTCGACGCGGCTGACGGGGAACGCCCGGTCGAGCCCCGGCACGTGCATCCCCGGGCGGATCGCGGTGGTGACGGCCGAGATGCGGCGTACGGTCTTGGCCGGCTCCCGCCGCCCGGCCTTCCGCCAGATCAGGCCGAGGGACTCGGCCAGCAGCGGCTCGTCGACCTCCGGGTGGTCCTCGATCCATCGCAGCCCCCGCACGATCTCGGGCGTGCGGTCGGTGCCGCCGGCGTCCGCGAGGTCGAACAACGCCATCGGCGCCATCGCGTGCTGGTGCACGCTGTAGACCGGGAACCGCTCGACCACGTCACCCGTGCGCACGTCGTAGTGCCACCACCACTGACCAGCTGTTCCCTGCAGCTCGCAGAGCCGATCGGCGGTGGCCTCCGCGGCGCGCACGAGCCCGGCGTCGCCGCGCGCCTGTGACAGCCGCGCGAGCGCCTGGATCGGATAGACCTGGTCGGCGAACGAGCCGACGTGCCGCCGCCAGCGATTCTGCGAGTCAGCCGGCACCACGTGCGGGAAGATCCCGTGGGAGCCCTGGGCCGCGAGCAGCCTCGCGCTCATGGCCGTGGCCATCTCCAGCAGGTCCCCGCCCGCCGCCACGGCGGCCGTGACCATCCACGAGAGCGTGACCGTCGGCAGAGGACGTCCCGAGGAGACCTCGGCGCCGAGTCGTGCGAACAGGGCCACGTCGATCGTGCCCGCCACCTCTGCGACCGCCCAGGCGGCGATCGCGACGGCGCCCGGGTCCGCCTGCTCCAGCGCCAGCACCCCGGTGGCCCGGGCCAGCTCGGCCGCCGTCGTGCCACCGAGCACCGACCGCTGCTCCTCGACGGGGAGCCGGGACAGCCCGAGGGCCGCCATCGCCGCGTAGCGCAGGCTCGTCCCCTCCCGTCGCACCGGCGCGCCCGGCCCGTCCGAGCGCCTGACGGTCTGCGCGAACGCGCCGCTGTCGACGTCGTACGCCGACGGCAGCCCACGACGCGCGGCCTCGACGAGCCGGCGCACCTGTTCCCCGGCGCCGGGGCTCTCGATCCGCGCGATCCGGCCCGCGGCGCTCGGGGCGTCGCGCCCCTCCCCCTGCACGTCAGCGCTCATCGTCCTGCACTCCTCACGATCGACGGGGACCACGCCTGCTCGATGAAGATCGAGGGCTTGGCACCGGAAGTTGTCCTGATCCTCCAGATGTCGCTCACGCCGGTCTCGCCCTCGCGCGGCAGTCCGTACAGCAGCGAGTCATCGTCGAGCCACTCGACCTGGTCGTCGACGTTGCGGGTCTCCCCGTCGAGGGTCACGGCCCGCCCGGAGGCGAGGTCGAGGACCACGATCTGCCAGTACGGCGCCGAGCCGCCCACGTCGTGCTTGAACGCGATCTGCGAGCCGTCGGGCGACAGCGAAGGGCATTCGGCCCCTTTGCGCAGGGTCGTGAGCGTTCGCGCGGACAGGTCGCCGCGCGCGAGGTACGTCGTGCCGCCGGTCGCGACCGTCGCGTAGAAGGTGTCGTCGTCGCGTGCGAAGGTCACGCCCCAGATGTTGCGGTCGCTGGGTCGGACCGTCCTGCCGTCCACGACCAGCCGGAACTGCTCGAGATTGCCCAGGTCGCGCCCGCCCACCTCGCGGATGTCCGTCGCGGTCGAGAAGCCCACCTGCATGTAGGTGTGCCCCGTGACGAACGAGGTCGTGGCCAGCAGCGTGCCGTCGGCAGAGACGCGGGTTCGGCTGGGGATGCCCGGCAGCCCCCAGGACTCGACCTCGTCCCACTCGGCGTCGAGCTGCACGGCCTTGAAGGTCGTCGCGAGGCCCCGCTTGGTGCGCAGGCAGCTCGCGGTGCCTGCCGCGGCATGGACCCGGTCGCAAGAGACGTCGGTGAAGGCGCGGGGGCCGCGCGGGTCGGCGAGGCTCACGATCGACACCAGCCCGTAGCGCGAGCCGATCTCGGTGTTGCGGAACACCACGTGCGGCGCGCCCTCCAGCGACGCGACGCGGGTGACCGCGACCTTCGGCGCGGCATCTGCACGGGCCGACGCCCGGTTGACCGCGACGACGACGCACAGCCCCGCACCGATCACCAGCACCGTGGTCAGGCCGATGAACGTCGTCAGGCGTGCGCTGCCCGTCACGGCCATCGCCTCATGCCGAGACACCCGGCTGGACACGGCGGACGGGTCCGCGCGGCTCCTCGGCCATCACGACGGCCATCGGATCGTCGTAGTCCATCAGCACCGAGAGGATCGAGTCGCCGGTCACCGCCCGGTGGGCCGACCACGTGATCTCCAGGCCGCCGTCCTGATATCCCTCGTCGGCGTCGACGTACGCACGACCGGCCGTGCCGGACAGATAGCTCGTCGCGTTGTACTGCTCCATGACCGACATCAGTCCGGCCGCGCCCCTGCCGCTCGGCGGACGCGCGATCGACACCGGTGTGCGGATGTCGAGCAGCTCGCGGATCCCGAGGATCAGCTGCAGGTTGAGCTGCCACAGGTGCTCGGTGTGGATGTCGTCGATCATGTCGAGGATCGTCGGACCGTGGCGCGACCAGTGCTTGGCGTCGCCGTAGCGCTCGGTCACGACGGACGTGAGCACCTCGCGCGTCTCGCGGGGCAGGATCCTGGCCTCGGAGATCAGCGATCCGGCCGGACCCGCGACGATCGGGATCGAGGCCCAGCGGCCCCGCATCATGACCCGTCGCTGGAAGCCGCGCGGATGGATGGGGTCGAAGATCCTCAGGTCGAACAGGTCGGCCTTGGCCATCTTGTACCAGAATCCCGAGTACGGCAGCAGGTCCGCCTGGTGTCCCGCGATGATCATCGCCGGCCTCCCACGGCCTCACGCACGGGCCTCACCCGTGGGCCCGCGGACATCCGCACGACTGCGAACTGCTCGGCCCACGCGATCTGCCTCGACTGCCCCACGAGGGCGGCATTCCTTCGCAGCCCTCCGGCGAGCGGGGAGCCGTACGCGAGCGCGGCAGCGCACTTGCGCTCCACGTCGCGCTCGTCCAGAGGCTCGTGGATCGCCCACAGGACGTCCTCGGCGTAGTCCGCCACCTCGACCGCGCCCACGTCGTACGCGAGCACCGTCACCGGACGCCGGGCGCCGTAGCCGTACGGGGTCCGCAGGGCCCTCATGCCGGCCTCGTACGCCACCACTCGGTCGTGGTGGTTCGACGGGAACGGGAGGTACACCGTCGAGGGCTGAACGGCGGTGAGCAGATCGGCCAGCATGCCCACGAGCAGGTCCATGTCCTCGCCGAGACGATGGCGCGAGAACCCGAGCACCGTGGCGGGCGGCCGGCCGAGCTCGAGCTGGGCGGCGAGGAACTGCTCGCGGCGCCGTTCGTCGGGCTCGGCGAGGATCACGAGGGCGGCGTCGTCCGCGTGGCGGGCGAGCACTCCCCCGCACCCGAGGGTCTCGTCACCCACGTGTGGTGCGATGACGAGCCTGGTGGCTCGTCGCGGCGTACGAGGCACGCCGGTTCCTTGATCAGTCATGCAGAGGCTCCCTGGATGTGCGTGGCGGAGCCAGGTCGGATGGCTCCGTGCAATGCCCCCCGCACATGCACGGATCCGAGTCGAGCCCCAAGGTGATCGGCTCATTAGTGCACGGCCCGAGAAAATTTGCGTCAAAGCGGAAAACGCTGTCTCGTTCTCGCCGTCAAGCCCCTGGACGTGCAGGAGACTGCGCTGAACCAGGGGTTCTGCGCAGCCTCCCTCTACCCGCGGCGAAGCGACACCCTCGGGGCGATGACTGCCTCGCTCACGGAAGCTCTTCGCGCCATCTGACGTGCGTTGCTGCCGTGCGCACCATGATGGACCGACCCCGTCAAGGGAGCGTCAAACCGGGACGAACATCCTCCGGGGACCGGGCACTAAGTCACGATCTGTACAAAGTTCTCGTTTCTCCAACGCCCCAGAATTGTGGTCGTACTCTGGAAAAGTCCCAACTCACGGACATGCCAAGGACGCAAGGAACAAGCCGAAGACGCAGCCAGCTGACTGCTCGAGAAGCCCGCGCCCGGGCATCCAGGTCGGAGGTTCGCCACATGCACGACCGCATCGAGATTCGTATGTTCGGCAGGTTGTTCGTCCGCAGGTCCAACGGCGAGGTCGTCGAGGCCGATGAGTGGAGCACCGGCAAGACCACCGATCTGCTCAGACTGCTCGCACTCAACAACAACCGAGCTGTGAGCCCCCAGAGCATCATCGACAAGCTGTGGCCCGACGTCGCCGAGGACAAGGCCCGCGCGAGTCTGCGCACCGCCGTGTCCCGGGTGCGTCATGTGCTCGACGAGCCGTGCATCGAACGTCATCTCGGCGGTCTCGTCCTGCGCAACGCCTGGGTCGACGTCACGGCGTTCCAGGCCGCGACGCACGATCTGAGCGCGGCGCTGCACGCCGGCGACCACGCGCGCGTCGTCTCGTTGGCCCGGGAGGCCGAGGCGCTGTACGTCGCGGACTTCCGCGCGCACGACGACAAGAGCTTCTGGGCCACGCAGACGCGCGACTCGCTGCTCCTGAGCCGGCAGTCGGTGCTCGCGGACGCCGGGGAGTCGGCCCTCAAGCTGCAGTGGATGCGCGACGCGATCGACTTCTCGACCCTCGCGGTCGCGGAGGACCCGTGCTTCGAACGGCCCCACCGCACCTTGATGCAGGCCCACAGCGCGCTCGGCGAGACCGAGCTGGCCCTTCGCGCCTTCGAGCACCTGCGCGTGTGCCTCCTGCAGGAGCTCGGCGCGGACCCTTCTCCCCAGACCAGGGCGCTGCACATCCAGATGCTCTCCTGCGAGACGCCCCCCGAGTTCACGCGCCGACCGTTCATCGGCCGTCGTGCCCAGGTCACCTCGCTCGCTGCCGACCTCCGCTCCGCGATCGCCTCGGACGGCTGCGACGTGATCTGCCTGACCGGGCCGAGCCGGTCCGGGCGCAAGGCCCTGCTCGACGCCGCCGTGGCCCAGGTCGAGCACGCCCACCTGCGTCATCTGATCGAGGACGGCCGCCGCTCGTCGGCGGCGGAGAGGCTCGCTCGCCTGGCCAGCGACCGCCGCTCGGACATCACGGTCTGGGGCCCGTCGAACCACGATGCGGTCTCGGACGTGGAGCTGCTGCGGACATTCCTCGCCGGCCTCGACCCACGCCTCCCCCGTGTCATCGCCGTCATCGCCTCCGAGGAGGCGGGCGAGCTCCTCGCGCAGCAGCTCGGGGGCGGCGCGGTCACGGTCTACCGCCAGACGGTCGGCCCCCTGTCCGACGCCGACCTGCTCGCCCTCGCGACCGTCACGCTGTCGGCGCCGCCGAGCCCGCGCCTGCTGGAGGAGCTCCGCGACCAGAGCGGATGCCTGGCCGGCAAGGCCGTCGCGATCCTGCGGGAGTGGATCGCGTCGGGCTGGATCATCTCGACCATGAGCGGCGTCGACCTCTACAACGGCGCGAACGCCTACACCGGGGGCTTCCCCGTCGGTGACTACTTCCGGACCATGCTCGAGCAGCTGTCCGTCGCGGAGACCGAGCTGTGCCAGCTGCTGGCTGTCCTGGACCGTCCCGCCTCGGGAGATGCACTGACGGACATCGTCGCTGCGGACATCGATCGGCCCGCGCACATCTACGACCTCCAGTCGAGCCTCGACGAGCTCGCGGACCTCGGCATCCTGCGCGTCTCTCCGTGCGGCTACGAGATGCGCAACCGCGCGCTCCGCGACGCGTTCGAGCACCGGCTCCGGCCCGCGGTGAAGGCGCGGCTCCTGCGCCAGGTCAGGACCGCGGTGCCCCACGAGATCGCCGCGGAGGCGTGACGTCGCGAGCTGGCGTCAGGCCCGCGGCGGGGCGTCGAGGTCCCTGACCCAGACGTACGCCACGACCACCACGACGAGCAGCAGGCCCGCGACCGTGAGCAACGCCCGGTGGGGACCCATCGTGAACCACAGGAGACCGAAGCCGGTCGAGGCGACCAGGCGCGCGAGCGCCACGACTGTCTGGGCGCACGCGATGCCGCTCGCGCGCACCTCCGGCGCGGCCAGGCGCCCGGCGACCGCGGCCAGCACGCCGTCGGTCGCCGCGTAGAACGTGCCGAGCAGGAGCAGGGGCAGGATGACGACCGCGAGCCCGCCCAGCGGCAGCGCCGCGCAGACGTACGTCAGGATCAGCGCCACGTGGCCGCCGACCAGCACCCGCGTGCGACCCACTCGGTCGGCGATCCGGCCGAGTGGCACGGCGAGCGCGAGATAGGCCAGGTTCGTCCCGACGTAGAGCAGCGCGAACCAGGTGGCCGCGAACCCGCCCCGGTCCAGCAGCGCCAGATAGACGAATCCGTCCCCGACCGTGAGCAGGCCCAGCGCACCGGCCGCCACCAGGAGCTTGGTCAGCTGTGGATCGCACACCTGCCGCCAGCGGAAGGCCGGCGCAGTCCGGGCCGGCGAGGCCGGGCGAGTGAGCCGCTGGTCCGGGACGAGCAGTCCCAGCAGCGCCAGGCCGACCAGCGCGAAGGCCAGCGAGACGATCATGACGGTCGTGTAGCCGTCGGGCACCGCCCACAGGATCGCGAAGGCGATGAACGGCCCCAGCACGGCGCCGATCGTGTCGAGCGTGCGGTGCACGGCAAAGGCGCGTCCCAGGTGCGACACCGGGCTCGAGGCCGCGATCATCGCATCGCGGGGGGCGGTCCGGATGCCCTTGCCGACGCGGTCGACTGCGACGACCGCCGTGATCGCAGCGAACCCGCTCGCGACCAGCAGCCCGACCTTGGCCACGGCCGACAGGCCGTAGCCCAGGAAGGCGACCCACTTGGGATGCCCACCGCGATCGGCCGCCCATCCGCTCGCGATCCGGACCAGCGCGCTGGCTCCTTGGTAGAGGCCGTCGAGGAAGCCGTACGCGACGGGTGACAGGCCCAGCACGGTGGTCAGGTAGAGCGGAAGGATCGCCGCGACCGACTCCGACGAGATGTCCGTCAGCAGGCTGACCAGGCCGAGGGACACGACGACCGGCGCGACCCTGACCCGCTTGCCGCTCCCCTTGCCTGCCGCTGAGCCCCGTCCGCCCGCGGGACGGTCATTGACCGATATGTACACGTGTCATCCCCGCCTCGCGCCCGCTCGCCACGGCTCAGTCCTTCGCGCCGGCGCGGATGACACCGAACAAGGAATAGCCCGTGCGTCCGCTGCCCCCGGTGGTCGTCACGGTGAGGTGATCGCGGCCACGGGCGAACGCCGACGCGGTCGATCCACCCACCGCAGGGGACGGCGACTCGACGAAGCCGTACGCCGTGAGGATCCTGCGGTACCCCGCGAGGATCCGTTCGGGGGACCGCTCGTGCGTGGCCACCAGGGACACCTGGACCACGTCCGACCTCGAGGACACCCCGCTCGACCGCACGGTCGATCCCGGCAGGACGGGCAGCACCGCCAGTGGGAAGCCGGCCACGACCGCGCCGCGGCTGCTCGCGGTACGTGGTGACGACGTCAGCAGCGGCTTCTTCGACGCCTTCGCACGAGGGCGCTCGGGCGCCACCTCCTCGTCCGCCGAGCGCTCGGACGTCGACGGTCGCGACGGCATGATCTCCGACGCGTTCTCGTCGGCCGAGCTGCGCGTGTCGGCGCGTGCCGCGGACCGGTCCCGGGCCTGTGCGTCGTTGGTGCCCCTGTCGCCGTCGCCTCGGATCCCGACCGTGACCAGCGCGGCCACCACGACGGCGGCCGAGAGTCGGGCGACTCCCGCGAGGCTCACACCGCACCGTCGCGGGTGAGGACCACGCGGGCGGTCCTCATGGCGATGAGCAGGTCGTCGCGCAGCGTCGCGTTGTCCACGTAGTCGATGTCCAGCCGGACGGATTCCGACCAGCTGAGGTTCGAGCGGCCGCCCACCTGCCAAGCGCCCGTCATGCCCGGCTTGGCGCTCAGGCGACGATGGACCCACTCGTCGTACGCCATCGTCTCCACCGGCAGGCTCGGTCGCGGCCCCACCAGGGACATCTGCCCCTTGAGGACGTTCACGAGCTGCGGGAGCTCGTCGATCGAGCTGCGCCGCAGGAATCGCCCGATACGCGTGGCGCGGGGATCTGCCGCCATCTTGAACAGCGGGCCCGCGGCCTCGTTCTCGGCCAGGAGCCCCGCGAGCAGCGACTCGGCGTCGACGACCATCGTGCGGAACTTCAACACCTCGAACAGCGCTCCATCGCGGCCGACGCGCGTCTGCCGGAAGAGCGCAGGGCCTGGAGAGTCCCGGCGGACCAGGACCGCCACGAGGGCCAGCACCGGCGACAGCAGCACCAGCAGGAGCGCCGCGGCCACCCGGTCGAGCAGACCCTTGCCCCACAGCGCCGGGCCCGATCGACCGCCCGGCCGCACCGAGAGCATGACCCGGTGGCCGATCACCTGCGGGACGATGCGGCGCGGCAGGATGCCGTCGACCTCTGCTGCCACCGAGAGCTCCACCGAGGTCTTCTCGAGCGACCAGCTCAGCCGGCGCACGTCGTACGCGGTGAGCAGCGGGCCGGGCGCGACGACGACAGCGTCCACCCCGAGGCCGGCCGCAGCCGCCACGACGTCGTCGATCGACCCGACCACCGGGACGTCGATGATCTGGTCCGCCCCGTCGCCCACGAACTCCGGAAGGCACACCCCCTCGACCCGGACGTCGGGGCACGACGCCCACTGGGTGATGAGCTGCGCGGCGCCGACTCGGCCGCCGACCAGCAGCACCGTGCGCGGGCCACGCGCGGCGCGGGCCAGCCACGCACCGGCCAGGAAGGCGACGGACGCAAGCAGCACGATCGCGAGCTCGGCGCGCGCCTGGCCCGGCGTCAGCCACGCGAACGAGGTGGCGGCGAGAAGGGCTGTGCCCGCGACCAGGCCGAGACGCTTGAGCGGTGCCGCGATGCTGACCGGCCCGAGGGACCGTGACATGACGAGGTCGTACGCCAGGGCCAGCACGACGACCGCCGCTGCCGTCCACACGACCGGCCCCCCGGCGCGCGTCAGGACCGCGGCGGCGGCGGTGCCCACGAGGCACGCGGACACGTACGGCTGGACCCGTGCCCTCGCCCACCGCTCGCCGGACCGTCGCAGGCCCGGGGCGAGCCCCGCCCAGCGTCCACTGACTGTCCTGGCGCGGCCGCCTGTCGACCCCGCGCCGAGTTCGACTGCCGTCACAGATCCACCCCACAGCAAGAGCCCGAATTGATTGCAGGGCCAAGCGTCGCGCGAGGTCGTCAAATATCCGCGAAACCCCGAAGGGCCGCAAGAATCAGCGGTTGAATGCGCTCTGGGTCTGCTCGAGCCCGACCGTGATCAGGCTCTCGACCGCGTCGGCGGCCTCCTCGACGTACGTCGGGAGGTCCTTGCGCTCGGTCGAGGAGTAGGGCTTGAGGACGAAGTCGTGCACGTCCTGCCTGCCAGGGGGCCGGCCGATGCCGACGCGGACGCGGTAGAAGTCGCCGGTGTCCAGCGACTGACGGATCGACTTGAGCCCGTTGTGGCCGTTGTCCCCGCCACCGCGCTTGACCCGCAGCATGCCGAAGTCGATGTCGAGCTCGTCGTGGATCGCGATCACGTGGTCCGCGTCGATGCCGTAGAACTTGGCGAGCGTCGACACCGGGCCACCGCTCTCGTTCATGTACGACCGCGCGCGGCCGAGGACGACCCGCTCGCCGGCGAGCCGCCCCTCGACCACGTCAGCGCGGCCGGACTTGTGCTTCTTGAACGATGCACCCATGCGGGCTGCCAGCACGTCGGCCACCATGTAGCCGATGTTGTGGCGCGTGGCAGCGTACGTCGGGCCCGGATTGCCGAGCCCGACGACCAGCCAGGTCACTCCGACTCGGCAGCAGCCTCAGCCTCGGCCGGAGCGTCATCGCTCTCCGACTCGGGAGCGTCGTGCTCGATGCCGGCCTCTGCCTCGGCCTCGGCGAGCTCGGACTCGAGCTGGGCCTCGGTCGGCGCGGCGGTGACGTTGACGATGAGCAGGTCCTCGTCGACCGCGAGGGACGAGCCCTCGGGCAGCTCGATGTCCTTGGCCAGGATCTGGTCGCCGGCAGTCATGCCCTCGATCGAGATCTCGAACGACTCGGGGATGTGGGTCGCCTCGGCCTCGATCGCGATCGTCGCGTTCTCCAGGACGACGAGGTTGCCGCTGACTGCGTCGCCGACGGGGAGGATGCGGACGTCGACGGTGACCTTCTCGCCCTTGCGGACGATGAGCAGGTCGGCGTGCTCGATGAAGCCCTTCAGCGGGTCACGCTGAACCTGCTTGGGGATCGCGAGGTGCTGCTCGGAGCCCAGGTCGATCGTGAGCAGGGCGTTCGCGTTCTTCAGGGCCAGCATGAGCTGGTGACCCGGGAGGGCGACGTGGACCGGGTCGGCGCCGTGTCCGTAGAGGACTGCGGGCACCTTGTCAGCGCGACGGATGCGGCGGGCGGCGCCCTTGCCGAACTCGGTGCGGGTTTCGGCTGCGATCTTGATCTCGGCCACGGGGAACTTCTCCTGATGAGTGCGTCATGGGGTGAAACAATGGTCTGTGGTCACCGGGCAAGGCGCTCGACACAGCACTCCTGTGGAGCGCCCTGTCGATCACGGTCCGCGAAGGACCCTCGCCGAGGCAACTGGGGCAGTCTATCGCAGCGTCCCGGGACGATGAAATCCGTGCTCTCACGGTGTGACCCACTCGTGCGGCCCTCGGCCGCGAAGTGGCCCCGCCGGGACCCGCGGTTGGGATACGCTGCGGCCATGAGGGCGTCTGCACTCCGCCCGCGCGAGCCGCAGCGCACCGCGATCAGCTTCGGAGCCAGCGTGTTCCGCACCCAGGCGCTCCTTGCCGGGGCCTTCGGGGTCGTGGTCTGCGTGACGCTGGCCCTGTCGGAGCGGCGCTTCGACGACAGCCCCGGCTTCTTCGCCGGCCTGACGATCGTCCTCTGGGCGACGATCGCGGCGGCGATCGTCCCGTGGCTGCGGCTGCCGGTGCACGCGCAGATCGCCCTCCCCCTGCTCGACATCTTCGCGATCGTGCTGCTCCGCAACGCGTCCCCGGAGAGCGGATTCGGCATCCTGCTGATCTTCCCGGCGATCTGGCTCGCGATGGCGTTCGGTCGCCTCGGCAGCGTGCTCGGTCCCCTGTTCGCGGGAGTCCTGCTGTGGGGTGGCGTCGCCCAGGCCCAGCTGGGCGTCGGACCCGCTGCGGGCACGTCGGCCGGCAGCGCTGTCGCGGCCGCGAGCCTCACCGTCACCCTGGCCTTCGTCAGCGTCATCACCCACCTGACCGCCGAGCGGGTCGAGTCGCAGCGAGTGCTGCTGCGGCGGCAGACCGCGATGCTCGAGAAGGCGCTGCAGCGCGCCCGCCGCCAGGAGGCGATCCTGCGGGAGGCCTTCGACGCGGTGGAGTTCGCGGTCATCAGCCTCGACCTGGACGGCACCACGCTGACGACGAACCGGGCGACCCGCGCCCTGCTGTCCCACCTCGGGCTGCCGGACGACACGCCCTGGGAACGCTATCCCCTCTACCGCGCGGACCGGGTCACCCCCGTTCCTGCGCAGGAGATGCCCCACCTCCGGGTCATGCGGGGCGAGACCGTCGACAGCGAGACGTACGTCATCGGGCACCGCACCGGGACCCGCTTCACGATCCACGTCACCGCCCGCATGCTGCGCGACGAGAGTGGCGAGGTCGACCGCGTCGTGCTGGTGCTGCGCGACGTCTCGGCCGAGGTCCGGGCCATCGCGGACCGCGACGACCTGGTCACCTCGATGTCGCACGAGCTGCGCACCCCGCTGAGCTCGGTGCTCGGCTACGTCGACCTGGCGCTCGAGGTCGACGGGCTCCCGGACGAGGCCCGCTCGATGCTCGACATCGCTCTCGTCAACACGCAGCGGCTCAACTCGCTGGTCAACGACCTGCTCTCCGCCCGCTCCAGGAGCCCCGAGAACGCGATCACCGTGAGCCTCCAGGACTGCGACATCACCGCGATCGTGGTGGAGTCGATCGACGCGCAGCGGATCATCGCGAGCGAGCGGCTGATCCCGGTGAACCTCGTGACCGACGGCGGGACCGTCCGGGCGCCCGCGGATGCGTTCCGGCTTCGCCAGGTCGTGGACAACCTGCTGTCCAACGCGATCAAGTACAACGACATCGGCGGCCGGGTCACGGTGGCCGTCCACGACGTGGTGCGCGACGACGGGTCCGAGGCCGTCGAGATCCGGGTCAGCGACACCGGGCGCGGCATGACGCTGGACGAGCAGAAGGGACTGTTCGAGCGGTTCTACCGCGCCGAGTCGGTCCGCGGCTCCACGACCCACGGCACGGGCCTCGGTCTGGCGATCTCTCGCGAGATCGTCGTGATGCACGGAGGGGCGATCGAGGTCGCGAGCGAGCCTGACCGCGGCACCGAGGTCGTCGTGACGCTGCCGAAGCGGCCCGCCGCGCACCCATCTGCTGTCCGTACGAAGGAAGCCTGACATGGACCTGGACATCGACCTCACCACGCTGCTCGTGGCGTGCGCCCTCGCGCTCGCCACCGTGACCACGGTGTTCACGATCACCGCGGCGCTCCGGCACAACGACGAGTCCAACCGCACGTGGGTCGGGGCATTCGCAGCGGCCCTGTGTGCCACTGGGCTCACCGCGATCTACGGGCTCGACCGCTCGACCCCGGCGGCGGTCGTCGCGACGATCGACGCCTCCTGGGTCTTCGCGACGGGTGCCCTCTGGGCCGGCTGCCGTCTCCTGGACGGTCGACGGCGCTCGCTGATCCTGGTGGTCCTGCTGGTCGGCCTCGCAGCGGCCGCGCCCGCGGCGCTCGGCGGCCCGGACCCCGATCTCGACGTGGTCTCGATCGTGCGGCTCGGGCTCTCGGGGTTCTTCGCGTGGCTCGCCGCGACCGAGCTGATGCGTGGGCCGATGCGGCTCAACCTGAACGCCCGCATCCTGCAGACCACGCTGCTCGTCGTGGGGGGCTGGTTCATTGCCGCCGCGGCACTCTTCGCAGCGGGCGAGGACGGCGGGCGACCGGGCCAGGCGAGCACGATCCTGCCCTTCACGGCGATCTTCGTGGTGGCCGCGATCTGCCTGTCGGCGCTGCGAGTCGAGCGCTCGGGCAACTGGTGGTCGGTCAGCGTCGAGTCACGCCGGCAGTCCGATCTGCCGGTGCTGGCCGCGGAGTCCTTCCGCGAGGACGCCCGGGACCGGGTCGAGAGAGCCGCACTCACCGGCGGGCAGGTCGGCCTCGTCCTGGCCGAGATCAGCGATCTCGACGAGCTCAACTCCGCATTCGGCCGTGATGCCGGCGACCGGGCGCTGATCCACTTCACGCAGGTGCTGCGCTCCCACGTCCCCGCCTCGGCGCTGATCGGCTACCTCGGTGCCGGCCGGTTCGCGGTCCTCGTCGACTCCGCGATGTCCGGCGCCACGGCGCTGGTCGTGTCCGCGGTGCGCACCGGCCTGGTCGAGGAGTCGCTCGGCGAGCGCCTCGAGATCCGCACCGGCGCCCGCTTCGGCACGAGCGGCGGCATCCAGGTCGCCCCCACGTTCGAGGGCCTGCTCGCCGATGCGACAGCCGACCTGGACCGGGTGCGCGTCCTCGACGGCTGAGCCGGGTGCGCGAGAACTGCGCAAATCCTGAGCAGACCTTGTGCCAACGCTGACCCAAGCCTGACCTCGGCCCGCGACGATGGCGGGGAGGGACCCGCGCACGGGTCCGCGGCCGCAGGGAGCAGGAGCAGCACGTGAACGATGACGGCATCGGCTACGCCGACCACGCACCGACGTTCGATCCGGTGATGGACCACTACGCGCAGCAGTTCATGGCCGAGATCGAGTCCCTGCCGACCTTCAAGTCGACCGTCGGATGCGTGATCCCCGCGTACAACGAGGAGGACGCCATCGCCGGCGTGCTCGACTCGCTGCTCGCCCAGACCCTCCTGCCCGACGCGATCCACGTGATCGTCAACAACACCTCCGACGCGACGGTCGAGATCGCCAGCCACTACGCAGGCCTGCACACGCGCGGCGAGGGTCGCGACGAGCAGATGACCGAGATCTTCGTCCACGACATCGGCGAGAACCCCGACAAGAAGGTCGGCGCGCTCAACTACGGCTACACCCTGGTCGAGGGCATGGACTACCTCCTGGGCGTGGACGGTGACACGACCGCCGACCCCCGGGCGGTCGAGTACCTCGTGCAGGAGATCCAGGACGATGAGCGCATCGGCGGCATCTCCGCGATCTACAGCATCGACGACAGCGGGCTCGACACCCTGACGAGCAAGTTCCTCATCGCCGGGCAGCGCGCCCAGTTCGCCGCGTTCAACATGCAGAACCTCCTGCGCGGCCGCAACATGGCGGTGCTCGGCGGCCAGTTCTCGATCTTCTCGACCGAGGCCCTGCGCCGGGTCGTGGCCCAGACCCACCAGCGCTACCCGTGGGTCCGCGACAGCGAGATCGAGGACTCGCTGCTCTCGCTGCAGATCAAGAGTGCGGGCTACCTGACCAAGATCAGTGCCCGGGCGCGTGCCAACGTCGGTGGCATGACCACCCTGCGGTCGCTGGACGCCCAGCAGGTCAAGTGGAACACCGGGGCGATCGATCTGATGTGGCCCGGCCAGCGCGGTGACACGAAGGGGCAGCCGTTCCACCCCAACCTGCGCCTGCGCTGGTTCGAGAACATCTCGATGGCGACCAACGGCTTCACCCGCATGATCTTCGGCTTCCTGCTCATCAGCTCGCTGCTGCTGCACGCGTACGTGTTCGCCGCCCTGTGGCTGGTGCCGACGCTCATGGCAGCGCTCCTGAACGCCCGCATCGCCCACGCGATGCACAACCGCAACCGGCGCGACTACCTGTTCGCCCTGCTGGTGCTGCCTGCCGAGATCTACATGTGGGTGCGCCTGGGCCACTTCGCCCGGTCGTGGGCCAAGTTCGCCTCGAGCTCGCAGACCGACAACTGGGCGCTGCAGGCCAAGGCCGAGAGCGGCGGAGGCGGCCCCGCCCACCTCGCGCCCGTGGCGATCGTCGTGGTCCTGCTCGTCGCCGCCGTCGCCATCTGGTCGCAGTTCACGACCGCCGTCCGCTCGGACATCCTGCTCGCGGGCTGGACCGTCCTGGGCGTCGTCACGATCCTGCAGACCGCGTGGATGGCACTCAAGCTGCTGAAGCGTTACAAGGGGTTCACGGCATGACCTCCTCCCCCACCGTCCGACCCGTTCCCCCTGCCACCAGGAGCCTTCCCGTGCACACTTCCCTCCGCCGCCGTGCGGCCGCCGCGATCGCGCTGACCGCGACGCTCCTCCTCAGCGGCTGCGGCCTCAGCGACTTCGCCGCCCAGGACCCCGAGCCGGTCGCGACGAAGCCCACCCCCTCCCCCACCCCGGCGTTCGACTCACAGTTCACCCGCGACGGCACGTTCCAGTCGCACGTCGACATCGACGGCATGGACTTCGTCTACACGCTGTGGCCGACCAAGTCGACGCCGCGGACGAACCTCTGGTTCCCCAAGGGCAACAAGTACTTCTCGTTCACCCTCCAGGCATACGACCTCGACCAAGACCTGCGCGACAAGTTCTCGACCAAGCGCAAGGTGTGGCTGGACCGGATCCGGGTCGAGTCCGAGACCACGACGAAGTCCGGGGCGGTCGAGCGGCCGTACGATCTCGATGCCACGGCCTCGCGGATCACCTTCGACCCTGAGCCCGTCACGACCAAGCGCGGCATGCTCATCACCTCGCCCAAGGGAGCGTTCGAGCTGCGCAACCAGAAGATCGGGACGCTCGCGATGGACACCAGCGGGCTCAACCTGATCTTCCGCGCGACGGTCCACATCCAGCGCTCCGCAGGCTCCAAGACGTACTACAAGGAGACGATCCGCCAGCGCGTGCCGATCGCGATCTTCGCCTCCGACCAGGAGACCGTGGCCGCCAAGATCCCGATCGACGCCAACTGATCGGCACCAGCACACGACGAAGGGCCCCCGCCTCGTGGCGGGGGCCCTTCGTGGTCGTGTAGGTGAGGCGTGCTCAGACGGGATCGCGGTCGGAGGCCAGTCGGTAGCCCACGCCCCGGACCGTCTCGATGAATCGCGGCGTCGACGACGAGTCGCCGATCTTGCGGCGCAGGTTGGCCAGGTGGACCTCGACCGCACGCTTGTCGGCGTCGTTGACGTAGTAGGTCGTCACGTAGCTCTCGCCGCGCAGCATCAGCACGAGGTCGGCCTTGCTGCGGACCCGGCGTCCCGTGCTCAGCAGGGCAGCCAGCAGGTCGAACTCGCTGCGGGTCAGGTCGACGCTGCGTCCGTCGACCTCGGTCATGCGGGTGCTGGTGTTGAGCCGCAGTCCGCGGTGCTCGAGCCAGCCGTCGGTCGACGGGACAGGAGCCTCGGCCGACAGAGCATGGCCGGAGATCCGCACCGGCGCCGCGTGGGCGACCGCAGCGGCCGGGGGCAGCTGCACCTGTGCGGCCTGCTGCATCTGGGCGGCCTGCTGCATCTGGGCGGCCTGCTGGACCTGCACGGCCGGCTGGACCTGCGGCAGGGGCGCGGGAGGCGCCGCGGAGAAGACGGGCTCGGGTGCCGACGCGGGGACGAACGGCTCGGAGGCGGCGGGCACGCGGATGCGGTCGGCCTGGACCGGCGCCTCGGCGGGGCTGGTGACGCCCGCGCGCTCGCGCGGGCGGCGCATCATCGTCTCGATGCGGGCGCGGAGCTCACGCGGACGGAAGGGCTTGAGCAGGTAGTCGTCGGCTCCCGAGTCGAGCCCCTGGACGATGTCGATCTCGTCGGACAGCGCCGTCAGCATGACGAGGTAGGTGTTGCTGAACTCGCGGATGCGCTTCGCCGCGGCGAAGCCGTCCATGCCGGGCATCGACACGTCGAGCGTCGTCAGCACGGGGTCGTGCAGGCGCACGGCCTCGATGCCGTCGGCTCCGTTGGTCGTCATGATCGTCTGGAAGCCGCTCTGGGTCAGCACAGTCTTCAACAGGTGCCGGACGTCAGCGTCATCCTCGATGATCACCGCGATTTTTTCTGCGTTCATGCAGCGATCCTAGGGTGAACAGATCTTGTCCGTAGCGAAAAACAAACTGAGGGACGGGAGGCGAATGTCACCATCCCGCGTTGCGCGCGAGCTCGAGCGCCCGCTCGGTCCAGAACTCACCCGCCCCAGGGCCCCCACCGCACGTGCCGTCGCTCTCGCCCGGAGGCTTGATCCAGAGCCGCGCGTCCAGGCCCCCCGCGGACACGTGATCGGGTTCCTGGCCGAGTGCCCGTCCCGCCGGATTGCACCACTCGCCGTTGGATCCAGCCCCGTTGCGACTGGTGTCGATCACCCAGTGGGTCGGGGACGTCAGCGCAGAGCTCACCGCCTCTGCGTACGCAGCCTCGTCCTCGTCGGACTCATAGCCCGAGACGTTGGTCGAGAAGCCCCTCGCCTTGTCGACACCGACGGCCGACAGCATCGACGCCATGACCCCCGGGTCGGTCCAGCTCGCGTGCCCCGCGTCCACGTAGACCGTCGGACCGCCGTCGACGAGGCGGTCGACCGCGTCGCCGAGCAGCTCGGTGCGCTGGTCCAGTTGATCGCACTCCTCCGCGGTCGCCAGCGCGTCCGGCTCGAGGATCGCCACCGACTCGGTGCCGGCGGCCTCCGCGATCTGCTCGACCCACTCCTCGTACTGGTCCGGCGGCAGCCCGCCGCTCGACTCGCCGTCGATGCAGTCGCGGTCGGTGATGCCGTAGACCACGAGGACGGGCACCTTCCCGGCCTCGTCAGCAGCCCGGACGATGCCGGTGACGAACTCGCCGACCGATCCGGGCGGATGGGCCTCCGGCGTGAGCCAGATGCCCGTGGGGACTCCGGCGAGTCGTTCGAGGACGGCGCGGTCGGTGCCGCTTGCTGATTCCGCAGCCTGGCGGGCCGCCGATCCGGTCCACGTGAACTGGGTCCGGTCGGCGAAGGGGTTGCTCTCCTGCGCCGAGGAGTCCACGCCGACCGACGAGGCGTACCGGGCGAGGCCGAACACCAGCACGAAGATCAGGAACGGCACGAGGAGCAGGAGCCCCCGGCGCGCGGGAGAGGATCGCTCGGCTGCCCTGATCGACACGTTCCCTCATCTCGAAGCGCTCGCCTGGGCAGCGCACGTCATTGAACGCCTCAGCGTAGCGGTCGGGCGGGCGATCCCCGGTCGCCCTGCAGGTGAGTCAGGACACCACCGACTGACTCGCGATCCGTCGGACAGGACGGGCATCTGACGATAAAATCTGCTCCACCGCTGGTGAGTCCTCGCCTGCTGAGCGAGGGAGAAAAATCATCGTGCCCAGTCGTCGTGCGCTTGCCGCCGCCTCGTCCATGCTCCTGCTCCTAGGCGGCCTGGTCGCCGTGTCCGGCCCCTCGCAGGCCGCGGCCCCCCACGCACGGATCTACGGGTACGTGACCGACGCGAGCGGCAAGGCGGCGCGGACCATGACCGTCCGACTGTTCCGCTCGGGCGCGGACGACAAGAGCTGGACGTACCTGCGCAAGGACGACGTCAGCTCGAGCGGAATCTACGAGCTGCCCACGGACGGCCCGGGGCGCTACCACCTGCAGGTCGTCGAGCGACGTCCCGCGTACGACACTCGCTCGAATGCGCGCGTCCCGGACGTCCCGGTGAACGTAGGCACCACCGCGGTCGTGAAGAACATCTCGGTCCGGCGGGGCGGCGCGATCGGCGGCACGGTCAAGGTCCGGGTCAAGTCCCGTGGGAAGTACCGCAGCAAGGCTGCCGCCTCCGCGAGCATCCGGGCCGTCAGCGACGACGGACAGATCTACGAGGTCGCCGCGAACCGCTCCGGCCAGTACGCGATGGGTGGCCTGCCCCGGAACAACTACCGGGTCTTCGCCTACGACAAGCAGGGACGCCGCGTCGGGACCGGCAAGCTCGTCCGCGGCGTGAAGCTCGGCAAATATCGCCAGGTGTCGTTCGTCCTTCGCACCCGCCCCGCCGCCTACAAGGGATTCCTCACGACCGGGGGCACCCTTGCCAAGGGCAGCGTGACCGTCACCGCGGTCAACCGGCGCACCGGCGAGTACTGGGTTCGCAAGATCTCCCGAGGCGCGCTCTCGCTCACCGGCCTGACACCCGGCAGCTATGTCCTGACGGTCCCCGACACGGCCGGCTACTTCGGTCGCACCCTCACGCTGCCGTCGTTGAGGGCCGGCCAGACGCGGCGTCCCAACGTGAACCTGCCCACCAGGGCCGGGACCTTCACGGGCCAGGTCGTCGACGCGACGAGCGGCAACCCGATCCCCAACATCAGCGTCCGGCTCACGGACTCCAGCGGCAAGGTCCAGCAGGAGCTGCCGGCGTCGAGCACCGGGACGTTCTCGATCGGCGGGACGTTGCGCGCCCAGTCCGGCGTAACGGTCACGATCTTCGCGTACGACAAGATCGGCGAGCACTACTACCTGCCGCGATCGTTCTCGGGTCTGCAGATCGCCGACAACCAGACGCTGGACCTCAACACGATCAGCGGGGACACGCTCCCGAACGGCACCAAGGTGATCAGGCTGCAGCGCAAGCCGATCGAGACCCCGACGCCGACTCCGACCACCCCGGCTCCGACGACGCCTGTCCCCACCACATCGGTCCCCACGACGCCGGAGGCATGATCACGCCGCGGGTCCTGAGCTGCGGGGGCGCCGCCCCGTCGCCCGCCACAGCACCGCGCCGATCACGATGAGCAGCACACCCAGCACGACGAACGCCATCACGTCGTAGGTCGTGCGTCCGAGCGACGTCAGGTCGCCCACGATCGTCATCAGCACCTGGACGCCGATGAACGCTCCCACGACGGCGCCGGCCAGCGTCACGAGCACGCGTCGAGCCGTCGAGGGCGGCTCTGCGGCGACCACCGGGCCGGGCTGCGCCGGGCCTTCGTGCCGGGGAGCACGGGGCAGGTCCAGATCGACCACACCCGGGAGCAGCACCCAGGTCGCGGCCGCTCCCACGGCACCGAGCACGACGAGCGCGATCAGTGACCCGACGAACAGCAGCGGCGACACCGTGAGCACCGACA
The DNA here is from genome assembly GCF_009661045.1 of Aeromicrobium sp. S22. Lineage (NCBI taxonomy): Bacteria > Bacillati > Actinomycetota > Actinomycetes > Propionibacteriales > Nocardioidaceae > Aeromicrobium > Aeromicrobium sp. S22. Next base: position 932,213 of record NZ_WJWV01000001.1, on the reverse strand, counting down.
GCACCCCCGACGCGAGCCCGGCCGCGAGCGCTCCGCGGAGCCGCCGCCTCGTGGCTGAGCCGCTCGTCGCATCGGCCACCCCGCGCCCGACCGCGAGCCCCGCCACGCCCACGACGAGCCCCACCACCGCCCCGACCAGGGCCGCGATGACGTACAGCGCCGGCAGGTCCTGCCGATCGGCGAACGAGGGGATGTCATCGGTGCCGATCACCGCCAGACCGAGGAGCTGACTCACCAGGATCCCGACGGCCGCTCCCACGAAGCCACCGCGCAGCACGACCTTGCCCATGGATGCCCCCAGCTGATCGATCCGACCCGTCAGCTGGATCCTAGGGGTTCCTGGCCCGGCACCCAGCTTCGCTGCGGGCGCCTTCGGCGCGAGCGCTCTCGCTCGCAGAGCGAGCGAGTCCTCAGGACTTGAAGAGGCTGGTGACCGAGCCCTCTTCGAAGACCGCCGCGGTCGCCTGCGCGAGCAGCGGGGCGATCGAGAGGACCGTGAGCTTGTCGAAGCGCTTGTCGTCCGCGATCGGCAGCGTGTTCGTCACGATGACCTCGCACGCGGTGCTGTTCTTGAGCCGGTCGACGGCCGGGCCGGAGAACACCGCGTGCGTCGCGACGATCACGACGTCCTCGGCACCGTCGGCCATGAGCGCCTCGGCGGCCTGGACGATCGTGCCGCCGGTGTCGATGAGGTCGTCGACCAGGATGCAGACCCGACCGGTGACGTCACCGACGACCCGGTTGGCCTTGGACTCGTTGGGACGGCGGGGATCGCGGGTCTTGTGGATGAACGCGAGCGGAGCACCGCCGAGCGCGTTGGCCCACTGCTCGGCGACCTTGATGCGGCCCGCGTCGGGCGAGACGACCGCGAGGTCCTTCTTGCCGTAGCGCTTCTTGACGTGGCGCGTGAGGATCGGCATCGCCAGCAGGTGGTCGACCGGGCCGTCGAAGAAGCCCTGGATCTGCGCGGTGTGCAGGTCGACCGTCATGAGCCGGTCCGCTCCCGCGGTGAGGAACAGGTCGGCCATGAGGCGCGCGGAGATGGGCTCGCGGCCGAGGTGCTTCTTGTCCTGGCGGGCGTAGCCGTAGAACGGCAGGATGACCGTGATGCGCTTGGCGGAGGCCCGCTTCAGCGCGTCGATCATGATGAGCTGCTCCATGATCGCCTCGTTGATGGGCGAGGAGTGGCTCTGCAGCACGAACGCGTCGCAGCCACGCACCGACTCGTCGAAGCGGACGTAGATCTCGCCGTTGGCGAAGTCGTACGCCGTGGTCGGCACGACGTCGATCTCGAGGAGGTCGGCGACCTCCTGGGCCAGCGTCGGGTGGGCGCGGCCCGAGAACAGCAGCATGTTGCGGGTCGGCGTCCGCTTGGACAGGCTACTCACCGGGGGCCTCCAGATTGGTGTCTGCGTCGGCTGCGCGCGCCGCTTGGTCTGACGGGGAGCCGGGACGTTTGTCCCGCACCCACCCCTCAATGTTCCTCTGTGACCCGGCACTCACCGCCAGCGCCCCCGCCGGGACGTCCTGGCGGATCGTGGCACCCGCCCCCGTGAAGGCGCCGTCGCCCACGGACACCGGGGCCACGAACGTGTTGTTGGAGCTGGTCTTGGCGTGACGCCCGATCGTCGTCCGGTTCTTGTTCACACCGTCGTAGTTGGCGAAGATCGTGCCCGCACCGATGTTGGCGCCCTCGCCGATGTCGGCGTCACCGACGTAGGACAGGTGCGGCACCTTGGCCCCCACCCCGATGACGGAGTTCTTGACCTCGACGAACGTGCCGATCTTGCCGCCCTCGCGCAGGTCGGCGCCCGGGCGCAGGTAGGCGTACGGACCGACGGTCGCGCCGGCCCCCACGACCGCGTCCGAGCCGTGGGTGCGCACGACCGTGGACCGGGCACCCACCTCGACGTTGCGCAAGGTGGTGTCGGGCCCGACCGTGGCAGCCTCGCCGACGACCGTGGCGCCCAGCAGCTGCGTGCCGGGCAGCAGGGTGACGTCCTGCGCGACGGTCACCGCGGAGTCGATCCAGGTCGTCGCGGGATCGACGATCGTGACGCCCTCGGACATCCAGTGCCGGGTCAGGCGGTCGTTGAGCTCGCGCCCGAGACGGGCGAGCTGGATGCGGTCGTTGACGCCCTCGGTCTGCCAGACGTCCTCCAGGACGTGAGCCCCGACGGGTCGCCCCTCGGCGACGGCGCGGCCCACGATGTCGGTCAGGTAGAGCTCGCCCTGCGCGTTGCCCGACTCCAGCGTCGCGACGGCGTGCCGCAGGAACGCGGCGTCCACCGCGAGGATGCCGCTGTTGATCTCGCGGACCGCCAGCTCCTCGGCGGACGCGTCGCGGTGCTCACGGATGGCCGTGACCCCGCCGTCCTCACCCCGCAGGATGCGGCCGTAGCCGGTGGGGTCGTCGACCTCGGCGGTCAGGATCGTCACGGCGCGCTTCGCGGCCTCGTGGTCGGCGAGCAGCTCCGAGAGCGTCTGCGAGGTCAGCAGCGGCACGTCGCCGTACGTCACGAGGACCGTGCCCTCGGGTGGCGAGTCCAGCGACTCCAGCGCGATCTGGACCGCGTGGCCCGTGCCGTTCTGCTCCTCCTGGACGGCCAGCACGATCGCGGGATCGTACGCCGCGATCGCCGCCGACACCTGCTCGCGGTCGTGGCCCACGACCGCGACGGTCCGCTCGACCCCTGCGCCCGCCACTGCGACGAGTGCGTGCTCGATCATGCTGCGGCCCGCGATCTCGTGCAGGACCTTCGCTCGGGAGGACTTCATCCGCGTGCCGGCACCTGCCGCCAGCACGATTGCCGTCACGCCTGCCGCGTGTGGGCTAGTGGTCACGGGGACTCCTTCACTTGCTCGCTCGCGCCTGCCCGCACCTCGGCGGTGCTGGCTCCCCGGGTAGGAGTCGAACCTACGTCGCTTGTCCGCATTCAAAGTGCGGCGGGCCCTGCCGGCAGACCAACCGGGGAACAGCAACCGGCGGACCGGGGCTGCCCCACGAGCGTACCGGAGTCAGACCGGGCGGCGGGCCACGACGAAGGTGCGGCGGAACGGGAACACTGTTCCCCACGGGCGTCGCGGGTACGCGCCGCGCAGCGCGGTGCGGTAGGCCGCGACGAAGCTCTCGCGCAGGTCGTCGGGCAGCGCCTGCACGTACGGCCGGGCGCCCGTGCCGGAGACCCAGTCGTGGACGGGGTCGTCACCCTGCAGGACGTGCAGGTAGGTCGTCTCCCACAGGTCGACGTGCCAGCCGAGGCCGGCGAAGAGCTCGAGATATGCCGTCGGCTCGGTCCCGCGGTCGGCGAGGACGTCGGCGGTGGCCTCCGCGAAGGGGGCCTCGGCGGCGATGTCCCGCAGCAGCGTGTGGCTGGGCGAGTCGTAGTTGCGCGGGACCTGCAGAGCGAACGTCCCCTCGGCGGCCACGTGGGCCGTGAGCCGCTCGATGACGTCGAGCTGGTCGGGCACCCACTGGAACAGGGCGTTGGAGACCATGAGGTCGACCGGGGCGTCCGGCGCCCATGCGGCGACGTCCGCGAGCTCGTACGTCGCAGCGTCGTCACGGTTGCCGGCCAGTGCGCGCTCGATCATCTCCGGCGAGGAGTCGATCCCGTGCACGGTCGCGTGCGGCCACCGCTCGCGCAGCACCGCGGTCAGGTGTCCGGGCCCGCAGCCGAGGTCGACGATGCTGCGCGGCGTCCCCTGCACGCGGCCCACCAGGTCGACGAAGGGCCGGGAGCGGTCATCGGCGAACTGCAGGTAGCGGGCCGGGTCCCAGGTCGGCATCAGGCGCTCCGCTCGAGCTGGCCGGCCAGCGCCATGAGCCGCGCGTCGTCGTCCCGCCGGGCGATCAGCTGGATCGCGAGCGGCAGACCGTTCGCCGTCGAGCCGGCCGGCATCGAGACGGCCGGGACGCCCGCGTGGTTCCACTGGGCGGTGTACGGATAGAAGGCGTTCATCGACACGACCGTGGCCAGGCCGCCCTTGCCCTTCCAGTGCTCGACCTCGATCGCCGGGCCGGACATCACCGGCGTCAGCAGCACGTCGACGCCCAGGTCGTCGTGCACCCGGCCGCCCCACTCCTGTCCCTTGCGCTTGGCCCACTCGACCGCACGGGGCCCGAACGGGCGGCCGAGCCGGGCGATGGACCGCGTGCGCGCCTCGAGCCGGTCGGGGCGGTCGACGCCGTCCGCACCGTCCCGGATGCCCGCGAGATAGCGGACGGTCAGGGCCTTGGCCGCGACCCCGTACGGGACGTCCACCTCCACGACGGTGTGGCCCGCGGAACGGAAGGTCTCGGCGGCGGCCCGGACCGCCGCGCGTACGTCGGGATCCAGCGGCGCCGCCTTGGTCGCGGCCGAGGCGCTGAACGACACCCCGATCCGCAGCGGCGCGGGATCGACCGCAGCGGCCTCGACCAGCGAGTCCGCGAAGCTGCCGAACGTGTCGAGGAACAGCGCACTGTCCGCGACGCGACGCGCGAGCCCGCCCTGGGTCGACAGGTCGTGCCAGCCGCCCGAGCTCGGCATCGTGCCCTGGGTCGGCTTGAAGCCGACGAGGCCGCAGCACGCGGCCGGGATGCGGATCGAGCCCGCGCCGTCGGACGCGGTCGCGATCCCCACGGCCCCGGCCGCCACGAGCGCGGCGGACCCGCCGGACGAACCGCCCGGGGTGCGGCCGTGGTCGTGCGGGTTGCGCGTCACGCCGGTCGCCTCGGACTCGGTGAACCCGAAGATCGCGAGCTCGGGCAGGGTCGACTTGGCGACCACGACCATGCCCTCCGCGCGCAGGGCGGCGACCAGGTCGCTGTCCTGGGAGGCGTCGTGCAGCATCGCGCGCGAGCCGAGCCCCGTGCGGTGCCGCGCGATCGCGAGATCGTCCTTGACCGCGATCGGCACCCCCAGGAGGGGGCCGTCCTGTCCCGACGCGCGACGCCGGTCGGCCTCGTCAGCGGAGGCGAGCGCCTCCCCCTCCAGCACCTGAACGACCGCGTTGATCGCGGGGTTCTCGCGCTCGATCGCCGTCAGCGTCGCCTCGGTCAGCTGGCGGGACGTCATCGTGCCTGACCTCAGCAGCTCGGCCTGTCGAGTGGGTCCGGCGCTCACGGCCTCGGATGCGTCCATCGCACGAACGTACCGCGCAAACAATCTCGACATCAAGAATCTTGATAGGCTCAGGCCATGGAGGACGACGTCGACCGGCTGATCGCCGCCTGGCAGCACGAGCGGCCGGACCTGGACGTGTCCCCCATGCACGTCCTCAGCCGGGTCACCCGGCTGGCGCTCCACCTCGACCGGGCCCGCAAGGACGCGTTCGAGGACCAGGGCCTGGAGCCGTCAGAGTTCGACGTCCTGTCCGCCCTGCGCCGGGCCGGCGAGCCCTATCAGCTCTCCCCCGGGCAGCTCGTGCAGGAGACCCTCGTGACCAGCGGCACCATGACGAACCGGGTCGACCGCCTGGTCCGCAAGGAGCTCGTCGACCGGCTGCCCGACCCCGCGGACCGCCGCGGCGTGCAGGTGCGGCTCACGTCCCAGGGCCGTGAGGCCGTCGACGGCGCGCTCGACGCGCTACTCATGGCGGAGAAGAAGCTGCTGGCCGGTCTCACCCCCGCGGAGGCGACCCAGCTGGCGGATGCGCTGCGCAAGCTGTCCCAGCCGTTCGACCGCTGAACGGGGCTGAGGCACCGCCGCCTAGACTCGTGCAGTGGCTCATCTTCTCGGCGTGGAACAGATCGCGCTCGACTTCCCCACCAAGACCGTCTTCGAGTCGGTCACCATCGGCATCGACGAGGGCGACCGGATCGGCATCGTCGGACGCAACGGCGACGGCAAGTCGACGCTGCTGCGCATCTTCGCCGGCCGGCTCCAGCCCGACTCCGGACGTGTCACGACCCGCGGCGGCGTGACGATCGGGATGCTCGACCAGACCGACACCCTCGACCAGGACGGCACGGTCGGTCACGCGATCGTCGGCGACAAGGCCGACTACGAGTGGGCAGGCGACGCCAAGATCCGCGACGTCATCGCCGGTCTGGTCTCGGACATCCCGTGGGACGCCACGGTCGGGACCCTGTCCGGCGGCCAGCGGCGGCGGGTGGCCCTGGCGCGGCTGCTGGTCGGCGACGACGACGTCCTGTTCCTCGACGAGCCGACCAACCACCTCGACGTCGAGGGCATCACCTGGCTCGCCGGTCACCTCAAGTCGCGCTGGTCGGCCAACGCGGGCGGCCTCCTGGTCGTGACCCACGACCGCTGGTTCCTCGACGAGGTCTGCACCGCGACCTGGGAGGTGCACGACGGCATCGTCGAGCCCTTCGAGGGCGGCTACGCGGCGTACATCCTGCAGCGCGTCGAGCGCGACCGGCACGCCTCCGCGACCGAGTCCAAGCGGCAGAACCTCATGCGCAAGGAGCTCGCCTGGCTGCGCCGCGGCGCCCCCGCGCGCACGTCCAAGCCCAAGTTCCGCATCGACGCGGCCAATGAGCTGATCGCCAACGAGCCGCCGCCGCGCGATCCGATCCAGCTCAAGCAGATGGCCACCTCGCGCCTCGGCAAGGACGTCGTCGACATCCTCGACGTCTCGGTGTCGTACGACCACGAGGTGCTCAAGCACGTCGAGTGGCGCATCGGGCCGGGTGAGCGCACCGGCATCCTCGGCGCGAACGGTGCCGGCAAGTCGACGCTGCTCGGGCTGGTGACCGGCAAGGTCCAGCCCACCTCGGGACGGGTCAAGAAGGGCAAGACGGTCAAGGTCGTCACGTTGACCCAGGAGCTGGACGAGCTCAAGGACGTCGGCGACGACCGCGTCAGCGACGTCGTGGGGCGCCAGCGCACGGCGTACGTGTCGGGCGGCAAGGAGATGACCCCCTCGCAGCTGCTGGAGCGGCTCGGCTTCTCCAGCGCCCAGATGTCGACCCCGGTGCGTGATCTCTCGGGCGGGCAGAAGCGCCGCCTCCAGCTGCTGCTGATCCTGCTCGACGAGCCCAACGTGCTGGTGCTCGACGAGCCGACCAACGACCTCGACACCGACATGCTCGCGGCGATGGAGGACCTGCTCGACTCGTGGCCCGGCACGCTGCTCGTGGTCTCGCACGACCGCTACCTGCTCGAGCGCATCACCGACCAGCAGTACGCGATCCTCGACGGCCACTTCCGGCACCTGCCCGGCGGCGTGGACCAGTACCTGCGCCTGCGCAAGGAGCAGGACACCCCCGCGGCGTCCAACCCGTCGACCGCGGGGCACGTCAAGGCCTCGAAGCTGTCGAGCGCTGACGAGCGCAACGCCCGCAAGGAGGTCGGCTCGATCGACCGCAAGATGCAAAAGCTCTCCGCCCGCATCGACGCCCTCCACGTCGAGCTCGCGGAGCACGACCCCTCGGACGTCCCCGGGCTGCTGGCGCGGACCAAGGAGGTCGCCGACCTCGAGGCCCAGGTCGCCGCCCACGAGGAGCGCTGGCTCGAGCTCACCGAGCTCCTCGAGGGCTGACCGGCCGGGCCCGGGGCCGGGGCGCGGGGCCGGACCCACGATGAGGGTTTTGGGTAGCCCCCGGTGCCGCAAACCCTCACCCTCGGCCGCCGCCGGGACCGAGGATGAGGGTTTCCGGTAGCGGGCGCTGCCGCAAACCCTCATCGCTCGTCCGTGTCCACAGGGGGACGCGGCGCGGGCGGCGTCCACAGCGGGCGAGATCGGCGTCGCGCGGCGGCAACGGCGTGACGACCGTGGACGCATGAGAACTGTCTTCCGTACGTCGGAGGTCGTCGCCGCACGTGGTCGCGGTGCGGTGCGCCACGCGATCGCGTCGGGCCGCTGGCAGTCACCGTGCCGCGGCGTCGTCGTGACCCACTCCGGCCCCCTCTCCCTCGACGAGCGCGAGCTGGTCGCTCTCCACACGTGCGCGCCGGCCTCGGCCCTGGCGGGACTGAGCGCACTGCGGCACGACGGCTTCACCGGAGTCGAGACGGAGACGACGTACGTGGTGCTGCCCGAGGGCGCCGACCGACCGCGCGACGCGCCGTTCAGCACCCACTGGAGCACCGAACTCGGCCCGCAGGACGTCCACCCCCTGAAGGAGCCGCGCCGCACCCGCCCCGCTCGGAGCCTGATCGACGCGGCGAGCTGGTGCGACAGCGACCGACTCGCGCGCACGATCGTCATCGCCGGTGTGCAGCAGGGCCTGGTCAACGACCGCCTGATGCACGTGGCTCTCGACCGTCGCGGCGCGTGCCGCCGTCGCGGGCTCGTCCGCGAGTCGATCCTCGACGCGTCCGGAGGCATCCACTCGCTGCCGGAGAAGGACTTCGACGACATCCGACGCAGCGCGGGCCTGCCACCGCCGACCCGCCAGAAGGTCGTCCGGGGCCCCGACGGCCGCTACTACCTCGACGTGTCGTGGGACGCCCTGCACATCGCGGTCGAGGTCCACGGCGCGCCGCACCAGGCAGTCGCGCGATGGGACGCCGACCTGATCCGTGGCAACGAGATCGTGATCGACGGACGTCGGCTGCTGATCTTCACGTCGTACGCGATCCGGCACACGCCCGACGTCGTCGCCGCCCAGCTCACGCGGATGTTCGCGGCCCTCGGCTGGCCCGCGGCCTGACGGAGGGCTAGGTGAGGCGGGCGCCGTGGACGGGGCCGCGGGACTGGACGACGTCCGCGCAGGCGGCGGCGCTGCTGAGGGCGAAGGCGATGTCCAGGCCGTGCTGCTCGTCCGAGGCCAGGAACAGCGCCGTCGGACCCGACCCCGAGAGGATCGCACCGAGGGCGCCCGCCTCGATGCCGATCGAGAGGGTGTCCTCGAGCTCGGGACGCAGCGACAGCGCCGCCTCGGTCAGGTCGTTGGAGAGGGCACCGCCGAGCGCGTGGGCGTCGCCGGCCCGCAGGGCAGCGAGCAGGGCGTCCGGCACCACGGGATCGGGCACCGTCGCGCCCGCGTTGAGCCGGTCGAACTCGGCATAGACCGCAGCGGTCGAGAGTCCTTCGTGCGCCATCGCGAAGACCCAGTGGTACGTGCCGCGCGCCAGCACCGGGCTGATCGTCTCGCCGCGGCCACCGCCGATCGCGTTGCCGCCGTGCAGCAAGAACGGCACGTCGCTGCCGAGCTGTGCCGCGAGCTGCTCCAGCGCCGCCCGTGACAGGCCCGTGCCCCACGCCTCGTTGCACGCGACGAGGGACGCCGCAGCGTCCGCGGATCCCCCTGCCATGCCACCGGCCACCGGGATCACCTTGCGGATCGCCAGGTCCGCGCCGAACGGCACGCCGGTGCGCTCGCGCAGCAGGCGGGCGGCCCGGACCGCCAGGTTGTCATCGTCCTCGGGCACGAACGCGATCTCGGAACGTACGTCGAGCTCGGACTGCACGGACACCCTGATCTCGCCGTCCGCGCGGGACGTCGCGCGCACCTCGTCGTGCAGGTCGACGGCCTGGTAGACCGTCGCCAACGGGTGGTAGCCGTCGTCGCGGACCGGCCCGACACCCAGGCACAGGTTGATCTTGGCGGGGACGCGGACGTTGGCAGAGCTCACCCGATCAACTTAGTGGCTCCCCCCTGCTCGCCGCCCCCGGACGTCCGACCGGGTCTCGCCGATCCGCCGGGCGAGCTCGATCAGCGCGTGGTCCGAGCTGGCCGGGCCGACCAGGCAGGCGCCCGCGGGAAGCCCGCCGTCCGTCGTGACCGGGACGCTCACCGCCGGCAGCCCGCCGATCGTCGCGACGCAGGTGAGCTGCAGCGTGGCCTGTCGCACCGCGTCCAGCGACCGCGGCCGGCCCACGGGCGGCGCGACCGACGAAGCGGCCGGCAGCAGCAGCACCCGGTCACCGAGATATCCGCGCATGCCGGTGCGATGGCGGTCGAGCTCGGCACGGGCCGCGTCCGCCTGGGCAGGCGTGACAGCCGCGGCGCGTGCGAACCGCGACCGCACGTCAGCACCCAAAGCGTCGGGCCGGGTCGCGAGCCACGCGCCGTGGGCGCGCCAGGCCTCGTACGCCTGCACGGTCTGCATCGCGGCGAGCATCCCCGGCATCGAGGCCATGGGCCAGCCGATCCGCGGCAGCCCGGCCGCCAGCGCTCCCACCGCTGCCGCGACGTCGGCGTCGGCCAGCGCGAGCAGCTCGTCGACCACCACGACCTCCCCCACCGCGGCACCTCCCGGCGGCAGCAACGAGCGGCCGACCTCGGCGAGCAGCGTCGGGCCGTGCGTCAGCCAGCCGACCGTGTCGAATGAGCTCGCGAGCGGCAGCAGTCCGTCGACGCGTACGGCCCCGACGGTCGGCCGGATGCCCCAGAGCCCCTGGTAGGCGGCGGGCACGCGGATCGAGCCGGCGGTGTCGGTGCCGAGCCCGATCGTCGCCTCGGACATCGACACCGCGGACGCCGGCCCCGAGCTCGACCCACCGGGGATGCGGTGCGGTGCAAGGGGGTTGGGCGGCGCGCCGTAGTGAGGGTTGACGCCGGCCAGGCTGTACGCGAGCTCGTCGGTCTGCGCGATGCCCCGCACGGCCGCGCCGTCGGCGAGCAGGCGTTCCACGGCCCAGGCGTGGGCGAGCTCGGGCACCGCGTGCTCGAGCCAGGCCGGGTTGCCAGCGCCGATCCGCTGCCCGGCGACTGCGAGGACGTCCTTGACCGCCACGGTCTGGTCCGTCAGCGCGCCCGAGCCGGTCGGCCGGACGAGGGGGTCGCCGACGACCCGCCAGATCCTCGGGTCCGTCATGCGACGTCCACCCCGCCGATGCGGTCGGCAACTGGGTCGCGAGCGGTCACAGGCCCAGAGTAGGGCGCGCCCGGTGCCCCGGCGGCCGATCGACTCAGCGCAGGGAGGCGCCGGCCGCCGGCACGAGGTGCCGCGCGAGCCGGGCGAAGTCCTCGACCGTGAGCTGCTCGCCGCGTGCCTGCGGCGAGATGCCGGCTGCCACGAGGGCCTCCTCGGCCGCAGCGCCCGAGCCCGCGAGGTTCGCGAGTGCTGCGCGCATGGTCTTGCGACGCTGCGCGAAGGCCGCATCCGCGACCGCGAACGTCCGCACGCGCAGCTCCTCGTCGCCGGGCGGCTCCCGCCGGGTCCACGCCACGAGCGAGGACTCGACGTTGGGCATGGGCCAGAAGACGTTGCGACCGACCGACCCGGACAACCTCATCTCGGCGTACCAGGCCGACTTCACGCTCGGCACGCCGTACGTCTTGGAGCCCGGCCCCGCGGCGAGCCGGTGCGCGACCTCGGCCTGCACCATGACCAGGCCCGTGCGGATCGACGGGAACCGCTCGAAGAAGGTCAGCAGCACCGGCACCGAGACGTTGTAGGGCAGATTGGCCACGAGCGCCGTCGGCGCCGGCCCCGGCAGCGAGGTGACCTTCATGGCGTCCGCGGTGACCAGGTCGAACGATCCGGCCTGGTCGGGCGCGTGCTCCGCGATGGTCTGCGGCAGCTGGCCCGCCAGCACCTCGTCGATCTCGACCGCCGTGACGTGCGCGGCGACCTCGAGCAGCCCGAGGGTCAACGAGCCGAGCCCGGGTCCGATCTCGACGACGACGTCGTCAGCGGTGATGCCCGAGGCATTGACGATCCGGCGCACCGTGTTGGCGTCGTGGACGAAGTTCTGTCCACGCTGCTTGGTCGGGCGGATCCCACAGGACTCGGCTAGACGACGGACGTCAGCGGCTCCGAGCAGCCGGGGAGGCGTCAGTTGAACCTCGCCCCGGCGCAGCCCCACTGGCCCCAGCCCGAGCGGGCCTGAAGGATCTTGGCGTACTTGATCTGGACCTCGCGGCTGTTCTGGTGCGGCAGGCCCGGGCCGCCGACGCTCTTCCACGTCGCGGCGCTGAACTGCAGGCCGCCGTAGTAGCCGTTGCCGGTGTTGATCGACCAGTTGCCGCCGGACTCGCACTGGGCGATCTTGTCCCAGACGGTGTCGCCGGTCGACATGTCAGGAGCGGGCGTCTTGGGACGCTGGGTGCCGCGCGAGACGATCTGCGTGACGGGCTTGGCGACGCGGTTGGTGGACAGGACGGCCTTCTTGCGCAGCTTGCCGTCGGCGTAGACCAGCTGGACCTGCTGGCGGGCCTTGCCGTCGCGTCCCGGGCGGACGACCTCGGTCTCGCCGACCATCGCGTCGGCATCCTTGCGGACGACCGTCTCGTGCTTGAGGTCCACGGTCTGGGTCTTGGTGACCTTCTTGATGCGGACGACGCGGACCTTGTCGTCGGCGCTGACGTACTGGCTCTTGGCGGGCCTGACCTCGTCGTCCTTGTCGAGCGTCACGCCGGCCTCCTCGAGGACGCCGGCGACCTTCGGGGTCGTGGTGGTGACGGTCTTCTTCTTGCCGTCGGCCACGATCGTCAGCGCCTTGGGCGTGCTGACGACGAGCGTGGTGCCCGCGCGCGGGATGACGGTCGAGCGCTTCTCCGACACGTACGAGCCCGTCGGCTGGGCCAGGTCGAGCGAGTCCAGCGCGTCGTCGACCGTGCGGTCGAACACCGTGCGGGTCGTCTTCTTGCCGTCGACGGTCAACGTGAGGGGCTTGGCGTACGCGACCTCGATCGTGTCGCCGTCGGACAGGCCGCTCGTCTTCTCCATGTTGAGCCGGTCACCGGGACGCAGCGAGACGGAGTGGTCCTTCAGGACGTCACCGACCGTCCCGCCGAACGTGCGGATGTCCTGGCTCTTGCCGTCGACCGTGAGCGTCACGGTCTGGCTGAGAGCGCCGTATGCGGCGGTGCCGCCGCCCACCAGGAGCACGGTCGCCAGTCCGAGAACGATGGACTTACGGGGACGACGCTTGGCCTGTACGGCCGTTTCGCCGCCGGTGGTGGGGGGCTGATGTGAAGCTGAAGACACTACATTCCTCGAGGATCGATGAGTGAACCGACCCTCCACGATAGCCAGCGTGTGCGTGTGGTCAAGTGCGCTGTGCCCAGGGGCCGCCGAAGGCCCGATCGGTGTTGGCGTCGATGTCGCGGCAGAGCTCGTCGACCGTTTTGCCTGCGATCCCAGCCATGAACCGCACCGTGAGCGGCACCAGGAACGAGGCATTTGGCTGACCACGGTATGGAGATGGTGTGAGGAAGGGCGCATCCGTCTCCACGAGGAGCCGGTCGGCGGGGGTCACGCGCAGCGCGGCCCGCAGGTTGTCGGCATTCTTGAACGTCACGGTGCCCGCGAACGACAGGTAGGCGCCCCGCTCGAGGCACTCCCGAGCGAAGTCGGCGTCGCCCGAGAAGCAGTGCATCACTACCCGGTCGGGCACGCCCTCGTCGTCGAGCACCGCGAGCACGTCGTCGTGGGCGTCACGGTCATGGATGACCAGGGTCTTGTCGTGCCGCTTCGCGATGCGGATGTGCTCGCGGAACGAGGCGTGCTGGGCCTCGCGGCCGTCCTGGCCGGTCCGGAAGTAGTCCAGCCCGGTCTCGCCGACCGCCCGCACGTGCTCGCCGGCCTGGGCCAGCCGATCGATCTCGGCCAGCGCGGCGTCGAGCTCCCCGGCGGACGCCAGCAGCGGTGCCTCGTTGGGGTGCAGCGCGACGGCTGCCACCACCGAGTCGTACGCCGCCGCGGTCGAGGCCGCCCAGCGCGAGCCCTCGAGGTCGCAGCCCACCTGCACGATGCGGGTCACGTTGACCGCTGCGGCCCGGTCGAGCGCCTCGTCGACCGGGATCAGCACGCCGCCCTCGACCCCCTTGCTGTACGCCCGGTGGTCGAGGTGGCAGTGATTGTCGACGACCGGGGACGGCAGCGCCTCGGGCGTCTCGGGCCAGCCTGCGGTGAGCGTCATCCGGCGGCGGTCTCGATCCGCGGGAACAGCGATGCGGGCTTGGTGATCGTCGAGCCCGCGGGCAGCTGGTCCCACGCGGCGACCGCGTCGATGCGCTGATCGGCCAGCGCGCCCAGGGCGGCCTCGGCCCCCAGCGAGTCCCACAGCACCGCGGACGCCTTGGGCATCACGGGGTTGAGCAGCACTGCGAGGACGCGCAGGCCCTCGGCGGTGGTGTGCAGGATCGTGGCGAGGCGGTCACCGTCGGGATCCTCCTTCGCGACCTTCCACGGGGCCTGCTCGGTGATGTAGCCGTTGAGCCCGTCGACGATCCGCCAGATCGCGGTGAGCGCGTCCTGCGGGGCGACCGCCTCGATCGCGGCGTCCGCATCGCGTACGGCCTCGGCCACGGTGTCGATCACGACCGTCTCGGCGTCGGTGCGCGCGCCGGGTGCCGGGAGCGTCCCGTCGAAGTACTTGCCGATCATTGCCGCGACCCGGGACGCGAGGTTGCCGAAGCCGTTGGCGAGCTCCGCGTGGTAGCGGGCGCTGATGTCCTCCCACGAGATCGAGCCGTCGGACCCGAACGTCAGGGCGCGCGCGAAGTAGTAGCGGTAGGCGTCGGAGCCGAAGGTGTCGACGATCTCGTCGGGACGGATGCCGTTGGCCTTGGACTTGCTCATCTTCTGACCGCCGACCAGCAGCCAGCCGTGGGCGAACACCTGGTGCGGCACGGGCTGGCCCGCGGCCATCAGCATCGCGGGCCAGATGACAGCGTGGAAGCGGGCGATGTCCTTGCCGACGATGTGGATGTTGGCGGGCCAGATCTTCTCGAACCGCTCGGGGTCGCTGCCGTAGCCGATCGCCGTGACGTAGTTGAGCAGCGCCTCGACCCAGACGTACATCACGTGCTTGTCGTCCCACGGCACGGCGATGCCCCAGTCGAACGTCGAGCGCGAGATCGACAGGTCCTTGAGGCCGCGCGACACGAACGAGATGACCTCGTTGCGGGCCGACTCGGGCTGGATGAACGTCGGGTTGGCCTCGTAGAAGTCGAGCAGCTTCTGCTGGTAGTCGCTGAGACGGAAGAAGTAGTTCTCCTCGGTCATGTGCTCGACCCGGCTGCCGTCGAGCGTCGAGACCTTGAAGCCCTCGTCGTCGCCCTCGCCGTCGGCGACGTCGTCATCGCTGACGAACTCCTCGCTGCCGACGCTGTACCAGCCGCTGAACGAGCCCTTGTAGACCGCGTCCCGCTGGTGGAGGTCCTGCCAGAACGCCTGGGAACCCTCGAGGTGACGCTGCTCGGTCGTGCGGATGAAGTCGTCGTTGGCGACGTCGATCGTCTTGAGGAGCGGCTTCCACTCCTCCTCGACGAGCCTGTCGACCCACTCCTGCGGCGAGACGCCGTTGGCCTCGGCCTTGCGCAGGACCTTCTGGCCGTGCTCGTCGGTGCCGGTGAGGTACCAGACGTCCTCACCGCGCTGGCGGTGCCACCTGGTGATGATGTCGCCCATGACCGTCGTGTAGCCGTGCCCGATGTGGGGCGCGTCGTTGACGTAGTAGATGGGCGTGGTCACGTAGAACGTTTGGTCGGACACCCCTTGATCCTAGTGGGGCGCGCGGACGGGGCTACGAGTGCGCGGCGTCGTAGACGTCCTTCTTGCGGACGCCCGTCTCGCCGGCGACCTGCTCGATCGCGTCCTTGCGACTGAGGCCGTCGCCCTGCCGGGCCGCGACCAGCTCGCGCAGGTCCTCGGGGGCGTACGTCCGGGACTCGGCGACCACTCCCCCGACGACGATCGTCACCTCGCCGCGTACGCCCTGCTCCTGGCCGGCGGCCCACTCGACGAGCTCGGCGAGGCCACCGCGGGCCACCTCCTCGTACGTCTTGGTGAGCTCGCGGCACACCGCGGCCGGACGGTCGCCGCCCCACACCTCCGCCATCGCGCGAAGGGACGTTTCGGTGCGGTGGGGCGACTCGAAGAACACCATCGTGCGGCGCTCGGTCGCCAGCTCGGTCAGCGCGCGGGTGCGTTCGCCGGCCTTGCGGGGCAGGAAGCCCTCGAAGCAGAACCGGTCGACCGGGAGGCCCGAGACCGCCAGGGCGGTGAGCACCGCGGACGGGCCGGGGATCGCGGTCACCGTCACGTCCGCCTCGATCGCCGCGACGACCAGGCGATAGCCGGGATCGGACACGCTCGGCATGCCCGCGTCGGTCACCAGCACCACGGTCTGGCCGTCGGCCAGCATCGCGGCGAGCTCGGGGGTGCGACGCTCCTCGTTGCCCTCGAAGTAGGACACGACCCGGCCGCCGATCTCGACGCCCAGATCGGACGCGAGCCGCTTGAGCCGCCTGGTGTCCTCGGCCGCGACGACGTCCGCGGACACCAGCGCTTCGGCCAGACGTCCGCTCGCGTCGGCGACCTGACCGATCGGTGTCGCAGCGAGGATCAGCATGTCCTCATCCTCTCAGTCCCCAGCGGGCGCGGTGCCTGCGCCACTGTTTCCCGTGGGCGCGGTGCGTACGCCACCGTTTCCCGTGGGCGCGGTGCGTACGCCACCTTCTGGCGCCGATTCGGGCCTCATACGGTGGCGTACGCACCGGGCCGCCGGGGAAGGGGCGCGAACAAGGAGCTCCAGCGGGCCCCGAAGACTGGGGCGGGGCCGTCGTAACCGCGCTTGACCAGGAGGTCGTGGACCCGCAGCACCATCGCCCGTGGTCGGGCCAGTCGGGCCTCGGTGACCTGGCAGTAGTCCCACCCGATGCTTCGGAACGCGCCGTACCGGTCGATGTCGCGGGCGAACTGGGCGTCGTCGAACGCGTGCTGCCGACCCTCGTACTCGACCAACAGCTTCCAGCGGCGATAGACGAGGTCACCGATCCCGACGAGCACGCCGTCCGAGTCATGGATCTCGACGTTGACCTCGGGGACCGGCAGGCCGGAAAAGACGAGGATCGCGCGGGTCTCGGACTCCTTGGGCGATCGGGACCGAGCGTCGAGGCGCGCCGCGACGGCGAGAGCCTCCGCCGCGCCGGGACGCCACGTCGACGAGCTGACGAATCGGCCGAGCGACTCCACGGACATGTGCTCAGTCCGCAGCATCCAGTCCCCGATGACGATCAGGTCGATGAGGCGCTCGGTCGTCGCGAGTGACACGAACACCGCCTCTGCGCAGACCCCCGACCCGTCGTTCGGTGGCATGCGCACCGTGCGGTGGAGGGTGATGCCGGCGACGACCAGGTGCAGGTCGCGGGGCACGACGAAGTGCAAGGGCTCCAGCTCGCCGTGCTCGTAGCCGAGCTCGCGCAGCCGGGTGACGTGGGTCGTCCGAGCGTCAGCGGGCAGGTTGCGGCGCGCGGCCGCGATCTGCTCAGCGTCGGAGACGGCCAGGTCCGCGAGGCAGTAGACGCGCGGATAGACCTCGCGGAACCGCGCGTGCTCGAGCATCCGGGACGAGATCCCGGCGGCCCGCGCCTCCGCGAGGCTGAACGTCCGCTCACGCAGGTGCTCGGGGACGGGGCGTGGAGTTCGCATGCCCCAGCCGACCGCGAACAGGTGCCGAGCGGAACGACGCACGTCGGACCTGTGGACGCCGTCCTGGCGCGGCCGGCGCTGTGGACCCGCGGGGGCGGGGTGCGGACCCCCCCTTGGGGCTACTACTCGGCCTTCATCGGGGGGCGTCCGCACCGCGGCCCCCGGAGACGGTGGCGTACGCACCGCGCCACCGGGACGTCCTAGTCTTGCGGGGTGACGTCACTGGCCCGCCTGTCCCCGTACAGGTGGTCCGACCGCCTCTGGGGCTGGATCGGTCCGGTGGCCGTGGCGGTGCTGGCCTTCGTCCTGCGGGTCTGGAACGTCGGGTACCCGAACAAGTTCGTCTTCGACGAGACCTACTACGCCAAGGACGCGTGGTCGCTGCTCCAGCACGGCTACGTGCAGGACTACACCGACAAGGCCGACGCGCAGATCCTCAAGGGCGACCTGTCGGGCGTCTTCACCGGCGAGCCGTCCTGGATCGTCCACCCCGACGGCGGCAAGTGGCTCATCGCGGTCGGCGAGCACTTCTTCGGCTTCGACTCGTTCGGCTGGCGCATCTCCGGCGTCGTGATCGGCGCGCTGACGGTGCTGGTGCTGGCCCGTCTCGTGCGCCGCATGACCGGCTCGACGTTCATCGGCTGCCTCGCCGGTCTGCTGCTGACGGTGGACGGCATGCACTTCGTGATGTCCCGGCTGTCCCTGCTCGACATCTTCTTGACGTTCTGGATCGTGTGCGGCGTCGCATGCCTCGTCGCCGACCGCGACTGGATCCGGGCACGGCTGGACCGCTACCACGCACTGCGCCCCTGGCAGCTGGCCGCGGGCCTGTGCCTCGGCATGGCCTGCGCCACCAAGTGGAGCGGTGTGTACGTCCTCGCGGCGTTCGGCCTGACCTGCGTCGTGTGGGAGGTGCTCGCCCGGATGCGCAATCCGCGCACAGCGATGCACCACGGCTGGGTCCGCACGACGTTGCGGGTCGGCGTGCCGGCGTTCGCCTCGATCGTCCTGCTCGCGGGCGTCGTCTACCTCGTGTCGTGGACCGGCTTCCTCTTGCACCACGAGGCGTACGAGGCCCGGTTCGGCCGCGGCTACGGCGACTACTCCAAGCCCTGGGGGGCGTACGTCGATCGGCCGAGCTCGGGCTTCCTGGGCGAGGCCTGGGACGCACTGCGCTCCCTGTGGCACTTCCACGTCATGACGTTCGACTTCCACACCAAGGAGATCGTCAACGCCGAGCCGCACCCCTATCAGTCCCATCCCGGCGGCTGGCTCCTGCAGTGGCGCCCGGTCGGCGCGGACGCACAGTTCGACCTGCCGAAGACCACCCAGTGCGGACAGGCCCCCGGCTCGACCTGCATCCGGGAGATCCTCATCCTCGGCAACCCGGTCGTCTGGTGGTCGGGCGCGGTCGCCCTGCTGGGCTCGATCGGCGCCTGGATCATCACCCGCCGCTGGGTGTGGGGCGTGCCGCTGATCGGCGTCGCGGCCTGCTGGCTGCCCTGGTTCCTCAGCACCGACCGGCCGATCTTCTCCTTCTACGCCGTCACGATCGTCCCGTTCACGACCATCGCGATCTCCCTCGTCGCGAACGCACTGCTCCGGGCCCGCAGCACCCCGCGCCAGACGTACGCCGTGGGCCTCGTGATCGGGCTGTACGTGCTCGCCGCGGTGGTCGCGTTCTGCTACTTCCACCCGATCTGGACCGACACGCTCATGCCGTACGACGAGTGGCGCGACCGCATGTGGCTGACCCGCTGGATCTGACGCGCCGCCACCGGAGGGTTCACACGGCGGTGGCGCTGTCCACCAGCGGAGCCAGGCCGTGGGCCCGGAAGCGCTCGACCAGCGTCGCCCGGTCCTCGGGCATCCCGTAGAGGAAGCCCTGCAGGTGGGTCGCGCCGGCGTCACCCAGGACGCGTGCCTCCTCCTCGGCGGTCACGCCTTCGGCGACGACCCAGAAGCCGAGCTCCTCGAGCAGTGCCGTGGTGCGCGTGACGACGAGCGTCTGGCGGGGGTTCGCCAGATCGGTGAGCAGGTTGCGGTCGAGCTTCACGGTGTCGACCCGCGGCAGGTAGAGGGAGCCGAGACCCGCGAACCCGGAGCCGAAGTCGTCGATCGCGATGAGCACGCCGGCGTCCTGCAGCCGTGACGTGACCTGGGCGTTCGCCTCGGTCCAGTCACCGATCGAGTTCTCCGAGATCTCCACGACGACGGTGAGGTCGTGCTCGCGGCAGCAGTCCGCGATGCGCTGCAGCAGGGGCGACCACACCATCATCTGCTCGAGCTCGAGGTTGATCGAGAACATCGTGAGATCCGCGACGTGGCGCCGGCACTCGAGCAGCGTCTCGACGGCCTGCTCGAGCACGAGGGCCGTCATGTCGTCCAGCATGTTGAGCCGGATCGCGGACTCGACGATGACCGGCGGCGGGATCGACCCGAGTCGCGCGTCGGTGCAGCGCACGAGGGCCTCCAGGCACCGGATCTCGCCGCGCGCGACGTTGACCACCGGCTGGTACGCCGTCCAGAGCGTCCCGTCGACGATCGCGTGGCGGACCGCGTCGTCGATGCCCGACGTGACCTGCGGATCCGCGGCGTGGATCGCGCGCTTGCGCTGGATCATCTGCTGGTCGGCGGCCCGCACGAGCGCCATCAGGTCGTCGTCGGCGCTCGACGACAGCGCGCAGCCGATGCTCGCGCGAAGCCTCACGGTGCTCTGCCCGACCAGCAGGGGTCGGGCGACCAGGGCCGTCAGGCGTTCGCACTCCTCGGTCAGTGCCGCGTAGTCGCGGACGTCGCGCACGAGCACTGCGAACTCGTCGCCGCCGTACCGCGTGATCGAGCGGGCGTCGCCGCTGTGCTCGAGCAGCCGCTGCGCGACGGTGCGGATCGCGACGTCACCCGCCACGTGGCCGAAGCGGTCATTGATCTTCTTGAACCCGTCGAGGTCGAGGAACACGACCGCGATGGACTCCCCCGGCCGTCGGGTGCGGCTGACCTCCGAGAGGGTCTCCCGGAAGTACGTGTAGGTCGACAGGCCGGTCAGCGCATCGATGTTGAGCCGCTCGCGCAGGTGGTCGATCTGGGTCGCTTCTCGCCGGGACGTCTCGGACATGTGGGCCAGCGCCTCGAGCACCTGCCGCTCCACGTGGGTGAACGGGAGGTCACCCGGGCTGCGGCCCGCGACCGCGAACCGTCCGTCCACGAGGGGGACGCTGAGGTCCCCGCGCGCTCCTGGCTCCTCACGGACGTCGACCCGCTCGGCCCGGATGCCCTGGGCACCCCACCGTCCGAGGGACGCGTCGATCTCGTCGCGGCGCCACGGCATGGCCACGGCCGCGCGCGACAGCGCCGCGACACTGCGGTTGAGCTCGCGATTGCGCATCGTGAGCCCGATGGCCACCGCCCCGAGGCCGACCATCGACACGATGAAGCTGGGCACGACAGGCAGGTGCAGACCGGCCTCGAGGCGTCGCAGGGCCGCCAGGACGCAACCGAGGTAGAACATTGCGAGCCCGATGACGAGGGCCCAGGTCCACCGCAGGCGCAGCGGGTGGCCGTCCCCGGTCGGGGCCGCGAGGCGGGCACGAACGATCTCGAGCAGGCAGATGGCCACGAAGTACGCCACGAGGCCCGCGAACACCCGGTCGAACGGCGCGAAGTCGATGTCCGCGACCTCCGCGACCCGCAGCAGCACCGCACCGCCGAGGATCTGCACCGCCGCACGGAACTGTCCCCAGGTCTCGTCGCGGTGGAACAACGCGTACGAGCCGGCGACCAGGATCGCCCAGATCGGCAGGATCGAGGCCTGCCGGTCGACGTCCGCCGAGAACAGCACAGCCGCCGTCATGCCCAGCGTCAGGCGCGTCTCGCCTCGCGACACCGTGATCTGCGTACGCACCGCGAGCGGCACCAGCAGCAGGGCGATGATCGCGACGACATTGAGGTCCGGCGGACCCGTGCGCCACTGGAACGTCCGGAAGCAGATCGCAGTCACGGCGACAGCGATGACGAGGACCTCGTAGCGTCGCTCGGCGCGCGTACGAACCGTCATCCCCCGCCTTCCTGTGACCCCGCGCGTCATCCTACGGTTGCCGGGGGGTCCCACGGGTCACTTCAAGACCACCCGTCTCGCCCACATCGCGGGGATGATGGAAGATAGGCACATCCACAGCGCGATCGGAGGGGGTCCACCCATGCGCCTCGTACGCCGTCGCTCCGCCGCGCTGGTCGCGGCCCTGGCCCTCGCGGGCACCAGCCTCAGCCTCGCCCCGTCACCTGTCTCGGCCGCCGAGTGCACGGGTGGCACCGCGTGCGTCATCGTCAACGTCGTCCGCACCGTCGACGGGAACCAGACCACCCTCTACCGGGGCGCCGTCACGGCCGATCAGATCAAGGAATGGTCGGACTTCGACGAGACGCGGCAGTACTACAAGCGCCGCAACGTCGCCGGCGACGTCTCGGAGGGTCCGACCGTCAAGGCGAAGCGCGGCATCTCGTTGCACGCGCTGTTGGCCAAGATCAGCGAGCTGCACCCCGAGGCAGGCAGGCCGGCGACCTTCTCCGAGACGCCCAACGCCAGTCAGATCCCCTCGGTCCTCTCCGACGCCGAGCTCGCGGACCCCGCCGAGGCCGACTACCCGTTCGACGACAGCCTCCCCCCGGCGGTCTACCTGGCCGGCGACCAGATCGGCTACGTCCGACCGCTGCGCGACGCCAACAAGGACGTGAACATCTCCGACATCTTCAAGGTGTCAGGCCCCCTCGAGCTCACGTTCCACACCACCGGCAAGCTCCTGGAGCCCTCGGTCAAGGTCGACAAGACCGACGTGACGACCAAGACCAAGAACACGTTCTCGGTCTCGTACGCCAAGGAGCCCGGCACCCGCATCATCAGGACGCGGTGGGACTTCGGCGACGGCTCGGTCAAGGGGACCAAGCGCGAGAGCCCGTCCAAGACCTATGCCAAGAAGGGCACCTACCCCGTGTCCGTGAGCGTCTACGGCGCCAACGGCTCGTACGGTCGCTCGTCCGCGGTGGAGATGAAGGTCGAGAAGCCACCGAAGCCACCGAAGGCGCCCGACTCCGGCGGCACCGGTGGCGGCGGTGGAGGCACCGGGGGCGGAACCGGCGGGGGAACAGGTGGCGGCGGATACGTCCCGCCGTACGACCCGGCCCCGATCGAACCGGAGCCTCTCGACCCGCCGTCCGACATCTCTCCGGACCAGGACATCCCCGACGACGAGCCGACCGAGACCGCGCCGGTCGACGACGGCCTCGAGGAGGTCGAGGGCTACGTGCTGGCGGGCGCCGAGATCGTGCCCGGCGGATCCCCCGAGGCCATCCCCGGGACCCAGGACACCAGCCAGCCCACTCCCGCGTCCGAGGCGTCGCTCCGCAAGCGCGTCGCGACCTGGGTGCTCGCGGGTCTCACGATCGCCCTGCTCGTCGGCGCCGGCGCCGCGAGTGAGACACGATGGTTCCGAAACCGACTGCGCCCACTCAGGAGACGTGCATGAGCGACAAGATCTACGACTTCATCTTCCGCGTCGCGGAGGTGCTCGAGCTCCCGGTCGTGATCCTCACCCTGCTCGCCCTCGCTGTCGTCCTGGTCGAGGTCGGGGCACTCATCACCGAGCTCATCAAGCGTCGCAGCCGTACGTTCTCGGCCCTCGCCCGTGCCGGCGCCTCCGCGCGTCGCGCGGTCGACGAGCGGCGCATGGACGAGGCCTCGGCCCTGCTGCAGACCGTCGCGTGGTCCGGGCCCGTCGGCAAGGCGTTCAAGGTGCTCGTGGGCGCGGTCGACAAGCCGGGCGCCGACACCCGCATCGCCAAGGAGCTCGCGGACTTCGACTTCGGCCGCCAGGCCCGGCTCGGCCGCACCCGCCTCCTGGTCCGCCTCGGCCCGGCCCTCGGCCTGATGGGCACCCTCATCCCGCTCGCCCCGGCGTTGGACGGACTGGCGCGCGGCGACGTCGACGCGCTGACCGAGAACCTGCGCCTGGCGTTCAGCATCACCGTGCTGGGCATCCTCATCGGCGTCATCGCGCTCGCCCTGTCGCTGCTCCGCGAGCGCCTCTACGGCCAGGACTTCTCCGATCTCGAGTACGTCGCGGCGATCCTGACCGACGACGGGTCCGCTGCGGCCTCGATCGCCCCGACCGGCACGATCACGCCGAGCGTCCCGCCCACGCCGTCGCGACCCGTCACGAGCTCGGAGACCGTCTCGCTCCCGCCGCTCGTGCCGCCCGCTCCGCCGGCGGCCCCCGCCCCGAGCGGGACGGACGTCTCCTCATGATCAAGGTGACGCCGCGGGCCCGCGTCCACCAGGACAAGGCCGGTGACCCGCTCGACGGGCTGGTCAACATGTTCGACATCGGCATCGTCCTGGCCGTGGGCTTCCTCATCGCCGCGCTGTCGTCCCTGGGCCTGTCCGGGGCGGTCAACGAGGGCGGACTGACCAAGCCCGCTCTCGGCGAGGTGACGGTCAAGCCCGGGGAGACCGTCGAGGACGTCCCCGACGAGGGGGTCAAGACCGTGGGCCGCGGCACGCCCGTCGGCACGGTCTACCGCCTCGCGGACGGCCGCCTGGTCTACGTCACGGGCGACGGCACCGCCGCGCCGGTCAGCCCCGGCGCGGACCCGACCGATCCCACGTCTCCCGCCGACCCCACCGCCCCGGCCGATCCGTCGGCGACGGACGACGTCCCGTCCGCGGACGTGCCCGACATCCCGGTTCCCTGACCCGCGTCCCCCCTCAGCCCCGGGCGGCCGCGCCGCGCAGGGCCAGCCCCACGAGCCAGGCGATGTCGTCCGCGGCCTCGGCGGGGGGCTTCGAGGGGCGGGTGAGCGCAGACAGCACCAGGCGGACGACCGACTCCACCGCGACCTCCAGCTCGTCGCTCGTGAACGGTGTCGGCGCGAAGAGCTCCTCGATGCTCTGGCGCACCACCAGCACCGCGGCCTCCACGATCTCGCCCGACTCGGTCGTCAAGATCTGCAGCAGGTCGGTGTCGTGCTCCCCGGGCAACGAGCCCACGACCGTACGGACCAGCACGCTTCGCCGGCCCATCTCCAGCGCGCCCTCGCACGCGGACCGGATGCCGTCGAGGAGGTCGTCGGCGGCCGCCATGCGCTCCCGGACCACCCCGAGGAACCGGTCGAGCTCGCGCAGGGCGAGCTGCTCGGCCAGTCCGCGCTTGGTGCCGAACTCGTTGTAGACGGTCTGCCTGCTCACTCCGGCGGCCTCGGCGACGGCCGCCATCGTGACCGTCGACCAGCCGGTCGACTCGATGACCGCGTGGGCTGCATCGAGCAGCCGCACCCTGACCGTCACGCGCCGGCCTCGGGGTCCAGCACCTCGTCGAGCCTCGCGTGGTCGGCGATCCAGGCCCGCGCGGTGCGGACGTCGCGCGGCCTGCCGATCGACACCGCACCCCGCACGACGCCGTCGTCGAGCAGGTACGCGATGAAGTCGCGATCGCCGATCGATCCCCGCACGACCATGTCGTGGGAGCCCTGGGGCCAGCCCGCCACCTGGAGGTTCACGCCGTACTGGTCCGACCAGCACCACGGGACCTCGACGAATGCACCGTCGCCGCCGGCCATGACCTTGCCGACCGCGGTGCCGTGGTTCTGGGCACCCTGCCAGTGCTCGACGCGATGGCGCCCGCCGAGCACCCCGTTGGGCTGGTTGGCGACGTCGCCGGCAGCGAAGACCCCGGGGGCCGACGTCCGGCCGCGGTCGTCCACCAGGATCCCGCCGCCCTCGGACTCCGGCGCGATGCCGATGCCCGCGGCGTCCGCGAGCTCCACGTGGGGCTCCATGCCGACCGCGACCACGACCACCGGCGCGGACCACGTGCGCCCGTCGACGGACCGGACGACCGTGGTGCCCGCCTCGTCCTGGATCGAGGAGACCATGACACCGGTGTGCAGGTCGGTGCCCTCGGCCTTGTGCAGGTCGCGGTACATCTCCCCCAGCGCAGTCGGCAGCAGGCGCGGGAGCGGCAGGGAGGCGGTCTCCAGCAGCGTCACGTCGCAGCCGAGCTCGCGGGCGCTGGCGGCGATCTCCGAGCCGATCAGGCCCGCGCCGACGACGACGACCGGCCCGCGCGCCGAGAGCTCGTCCTTGAGTCGCGGGACGTCGGCGAGACCACGCAGCGTGCGGACGCCGTCCGCGTCCCACGGGCTGCGGGCCCGACCACCCGTCGCGAGCAGCAGCTGGTCGTAGAGCAGCGGCTCGCCCTCGCTGAGGCGTACCGCCCGCGCCTCGGTGTCGATCGAGGTCACCGAGACGCCCGTGCGCAGCGCGATGCCCTGCTGCTCGTACCACTCGGCCTTCTTGATGCGGACCTCGTCCGCGGTCTTGTCACCGCGGATGATCTCCTTGGAGACCGGAGGGCGTCGGTACGGCAGGCCGGGCTCGTCGCCGAGCAGGTCGATCGTGCCGTCGTAGCCGGCGGACCGCAGGGCGGCCGCGGCGCTGACGCCGGCGATGCCGGCTCCGACGATGACGGTGCGGTGGGTCATCGAGCGCTCAGAGCTCCACCATCACGAAGTCGGCCTTGGCCGCACCGCAGTCGGGGCACGTCCAGTCGTCGGGGATGTCCTCCCACTTGGTGCCGGGCGGGATGTCCTCCTCGACCCAGCCTTCCGCCTCGTCGTAGATGAAGCCGCACTGCTGGCATTCCCAACGCTTCATGACAGATCTCCTGGGGTGGTGGTGTGGGGCAGGAAGTCGACCTGCTCGCGCACCCCGCAGTCGGGGCACGTCCAATCGGGGTCGACGTCGGCGAACGGGGTGCCGGCGGGCCACCCCTCGCGCGGGTTGCCGCGCTCCTCGTCGTAGACGTACTCGCAGTTCGGGCAGATGAACTGTGCCACGTCAGGCTCCCGCCCCCGCGTGGCGGCGCCGATAGCGCGCTGCGGTGCGCGGATGCAGGTTGGTGCGGGACAGGTCGCCGTCGTAGTGGTCCAGCACCTTCTCGTCCATCACCGACCTCCAGATCTGCGGCACCCACGTCAGGACGATCATGCCCGCGTACCCCGTGGGCAACGTCGGCGCCTCCTTGAAGTCCCGCAGTGCCTGGTAGCGGCGGGTCGGGTTGGCGTGGTGGTCGCTGTGACGCTGCAGGTGGTAGAGCAGCACGTTGGTGCCGATGTTGTTGGAGTTCCAGCTGTGGCTCGGGTTGACCCGCTCGTAGCGGCCCGATGCGAGCTTCTGGCGCTTCATCCCGTAGTGCTCGAGGTAGTTGACCGACTCGAGCAGCCAGATGCCGACGACGGCCTGCAGCACGAGGTACGGCAGGATCTGCCAGCCGAAGGCGACCATGAGCGCACCCCACAGGACGACCGAGAACGCCCATGCGTTGAGCACGTCGTTGCGCGGCGACCAGTGCGACGTCTTCAGGCGTCCGAAGCGCTTCTTCTCCAGCTCCCACGCACTCCTGAGGCTGCCGGTCACCGTGCGCGGCATGAACTCCCAGACGGTCTCGCCGAGGCGGCCGCTCGCCGGGTCCTCGGGGGTGGCGACGCGGACGTGGTGGCCGCGGTTGTGCTCGATGAAGAAGTGTCCGTAGAACGTCTGCGCGAGAGCGACGCGGGCGAACCAGCGCTCGTGCTCCTGCTTCTTGTGGCCCAGCTCGTGCGCGGTGTTGATGCCGATACCGGCGACCATGCCCAGCCCGAGCGAGAGGCCGATCTTCTGGGCGATCGTCAAGGGGTCCTCTATGCCCGGCAGGGTGCCACCGCCGAGCAGGTACGCACCCCAGACGAGTCCGGCGATCTGCGCAGGGATGAACAAGTAGGTCACCCAGCGGTAGTAGCGATCCTCCTCGAGCTGCTCGAGGACCTCGTCAGGCGGGTTCTCGCCGTCCCGGCCCGCCACCAGGTCGGCGAGCGGGACGACCACGAACATGAAGAACGGTCCGAAGTACCACGCGAGGGTCGAGTCGGTGACGGCGTAGATGCCCCACATCGCGACAGGGATCAACGGGACGATGGCCCCGATGACCCACAGGTGGCGCTTGCGGTCACGCCACTGGATGACCGTCCCGTCGACGGTGGCCTCGATCGTCATCTGTTCCTCTCGTGCACTCTCGGAGATGTGCTTTACATGAAAGTAGCGAATGTAAACCTCGCTGACAATGATCCACCCGTGCCGGTGAGCGTCGGATGAGGTGTCGGAGCCCGTCCCTAGAGTGAAGGAAAGGCTGCAAGGAGAGGAGGATCCCGTGCTCGACGACCACCAGATGATCGATCAGATCGTGATCCGCCGCGAGGCCATGGCCTCCCTCGACGCTGCCGAGGCCGCCGATCTGGTGGACTACGTCGACCGCGCCCGGGGCCCGCGCCGGGCCGATGCCGCAGTCCACGAGCTGTCGCTCGCACTGACCCAGCCGGTGCCCACGATCGAGCGGCGCATCGCCCAGGCACGGCGGCTGCGGTCCACGATGCCCACGGTCTGGCAGGCCTGGCAGGACGGACGCCTGAGCACGAGCGCGGTCGGTGAGATCGACCGGGCCGCCCGGCGCCTGACCCATCCCACCTCCCGGGTCGACCTCGACGGCCAAGCCGTGGACGCCGCGAGCGGCCGCACCCCGGGCCAGCTGTCACGGTGGCTGGACCGGTGGGTCGAACGCACCGAGGCCCACGCCGCCCGCGCCCGTCACGAGACCGCCCGTGCCGACCGGGCGGTGCGCCTGCGTCCCCTGGGCGACGCGATGACCCGGCTGACCGTGGACATCCCGGCCACCGAGGCCGCGGCGATCGCCCAAAGGCTCACCGCTGCCGCCCACGCACTGGCCTCCGACGACGCCCGGACCCTCGATCAGGCCCGCGCCGACATCGTGTGCGACGTGCTGCTGGATCGCCGCGACGGAGCCCTGGGCTACCGCGCGGTCATCGGGATCACCGTGCCCCTGTCATCGCTGCTGGGCTTCAGCGACGCCCCCGGCGAGCTGACCGACCGGTCCGCGACCATCCCCGCCTTCATCGTGCGCGAGGCCGTGGCCGACGAGCACAGCCTCCTGTATCGCCTGGTCACCGACGACATCGGCAACCTGCTGACCGTGCAGTGGCTGGGTCGCTTCGCCCCCGCCCGCCTCCGACAAGTCCTGGCGTTTCGCGACGGCACCTCGGTGTTCCCCACCAGCTCGGTGCCCGCCGCCCACTGCGACAGCGACCACACCGATCCCTGGCCCGCGCCCACCCACGCCGCCAACACCGGCCCGCTGAACCGCCGCGCCCACCGGCTCAAGACCGAAGGCCTCATCGACCTGCGACAGCCCACACCCGGGGTCTTCGCATGGACCACCCACACGGGGCACCGCTACACACGACGTCCCGAACCCGTCCCGATCGCCGACTGGGACCTCCCGCCACCGCACCCCGCCTGACCGTCCCGCGCGAGACGATGGGTCACGTCCCGACATCTGGGGGCAGAGACATGTCTGCACACCCGCACAGATCGGAGCCGCCCGGTGACCGCACCACCGACGACCGAGCACGGCACGGCCGCCACCGACCGGGATCTCCTCGTGCGGGCCGCTGCCGGCGACCGGGGCGCGTTCGGCCTGCTGTACGACCGGCACGTCCGCCCGGTCTACTGGCAGGCCTACGCGGTGGTGCACGACGCCGACGAGGCCCAGGACGTCACCCAGGACGTCTTCATCACGATGTGGCGCAAGATCCGCACGATCACGGTCGTCGACGAGTCCGTCCTGCCGTGGTTGCTCGTCACGTCGCGATTCACCGCCCTCAACGCGGGACGCCGCAGGATGCGGACGCCGTTTCGCGAGCTGGACCCCGAGGCGCCGGCCGACATGACCGTGGAGGACGAG
The DNA here is from genome assembly GCF_009661045.1 of Aeromicrobium sp. S22. Taxonomy (NCBI): domain Bacteria; kingdom Bacillati; phylum Actinomycetota; class Actinomycetes; order Propionibacteriales; family Nocardioidaceae; genus Aeromicrobium; species Aeromicrobium sp. S22. The sequence continues at coordinate 903,091 of NZ_WJWV01000001.1, read as the reverse complement.
GTCGAAGCCGGCCTCGTCCGCGCGGAGATCGACAAGGCCGCGGCGGCCCTCACCCCGGCGGACCGGCGGCTCTACGAGCTGTGCGTCGAGGGTGACCACACCTACGAGATGGCGGCGCGCGAGCTGGGCGTCAGCCACGCGGCGGTCCGCAACCGGCTCTCGCGCCTGCGCACCCGGCTCCGCGCCGACCTGCGATCCATGAGGGAGACATCATGACGAGCCCCGGACTGAACGACGACCGCATCGAGGCCATGCGCGGAAGCGTCATGACCGCGGTCGACCGCGACATCAGGCGACGCGGCCGTCGGGCCCGACGCGCGATCGGTCTCACTGCTGCGAGTGTGCTGGTCGTCGGCGTGGGCGGCTATGCGCTCTCGTCGATCGACCTGCAGGGGTCCTCGTCCAGCTCTGAGGCCTCCTCCAGCTCCGAGTCCTCATCGTCGCTCGACAGCGAGGGCTCCGACGCCGCGGGCGGCAGGGCGGATGCGCCGACCAACAAGCGTCTCGGCGGGACCACCAACCGGGCTGTGCCCGACGCGGACCGACAGGTCGTGACCACGGGCTCGGTCTCGGTGACGGTGACCCGTCCTCGTCAGGTCGCGGCGCGGCTCAGCACGTACGTCGAGGGGATCGGCGGGCGGGTCGACGACCGGAGCGAGAGCGGAGACGGCGAGGACGCCACGGCGACCCTCCGCGTCCGCGTGCCGGCCACGAAGGTCGCCGCCACGATCGCCCGTCTGGAGGAGCAGGGCACCGTCGAGGACGTCTCGCTCGAGAACCAGGACGTCACCTCGGTCTCGCAGGACCTCGACGCCCGGATCGACGCACTGGAGATCTCGGTCGATCGCTTGGAGTCGATCCTCGGCGCGAGCGAGACCAGCAAGGAGGTCATCGCAGCCGAGTCGGCCCTGACGAAGCGGCAGGAGCAGTTGGAGAGCCTGCAGTCGCAACGACGCTCACTGGCCGGGCAGGTCGAGCTGTCGACCATCACGATCGACCTCGCGCAGGAGCCGCGGGTCGACTCGGTCGAGCCCGGCGGATTCTCCGGCGGCCTGCGGGACGGCTGGAACGGCCTCGTCACGACGGTCAACGCCGTCGTCGAGGTCGCAGGCCGCTTGCTCCCCTGGGCCGCCGTCGCGGTCGTGGTCGCTGGCGCGGTCCGGCTCGTCACCCGGCGCCGGGCGCACGGCTGAGGCAGGCCTTCCGGCCGGGCCACTGGACCCTTCCCAGGCCCGGCACACAGGCGTTCCATGGAACCGACGTCGTGCCGGCCCGAAGGCCGCGACGGTGGAGGCCCCCCGACTGCCCGGCGCAGGGCACCCTTCCGAGGAACGGAGAGACGCATGAGCATCCTGAACGAGACCGCATCCCTCGCCAATGGCGTCCAGATCCCCAAGCTGGGGCTCGGCACGTGGTTCATCGACGATGCGGTGGCCGCCGACGCCGTCCGTGCCGCGATCGAGATCGGGTACCGCAACATCGACACCGCCCAGGCCTACGGCAACGAGCGCGGCGTCGGCGAGGGCGTCCGCACCAGCGGCGTCCCCCGCGATGAGCTGTTCGTGTCGACCAAGCTCGCTGCCGAGATCAAGGACCACGACGGGGCCGTGACCGCCATCGAGGGATCGCTGGACACGCTGGGTCTGGGCCACATCGACCTGATGCTCATCCACGCGCCCCAGCCGTGGGCCGACTTCCGCGGCGGCGACTACGCCGACGGCAACCTCCAGGCATGGAAGGCGCTGGAGGTGGCACACGCGGCGGGCCGGATCAGGGCGATCGGGGTGTCGAACTTCCTGCAGGCCGATCTGAAGAACATCCTGACCCGCGGCACGGTCGTCCCACACGTGAACCAGATCCTCGTGCACCCCGGCAACACCCCGACCGAGCTGATCCAGTACTGCCGGAGCAGGGACATCCTCGTGGAGGCGTACTCGCCGATCGCGCACGGCGAGATCCTGCGCAACCCCGCCGTCGCAGCGATTGCGGAGCGGTACGGGGTGTCGGTGCCGCAGCTGTGCATCCGGTACACGATCCAGCTCGGGACCGTCTCGCTGCCGAAGACCGCGAACCCCGATCACATGCGCAGCAACGCCCAGATCGACTTCACAATCAGCGACGAGGACATGACCGCTCTGCGCGACCTCGACGCCAGGGACTACGGCAAGCACGCCGCGTTCCCTGTCTACAGCGGCAAGTGAGTCGCAGACCGCTGACCGAGGTCAGTCGCACCCCATCGGTCCGACCAGCCGAACCGACTCGCCTTCGTAGTTCAGCACGAGTCGCCCGTCGGACTTGGTCACGGTTCCGTCGTAGGTGCCGACGGGGACGTCCGTCTCCGGGCCGAGGTCTTTCCTCGGTGTCGTGTAGAGACCGCCGTCGACGTCGAGCGTCCCCACGATGTTCACGTCGAGTCCGGGTTTGGTCACGACCAGGACTGAGACGTCTTGCTTCGCTCCCTCAGCCATCGGCTTCGACGTGACGCAGGAGTCGGACGCGGTGGGTCCGCAACCTGCGAGGAGCGTTGCTGTGGTGGCGCCCAGAAGTAGCAGCCTGACCCCGTTCCGGTAACGATGAGGCGAGTCGTGCACGTGGACCTCCCGGGTCGTCGGCGGGCGTCGATTCCAGCGTCAGATGGGGGACGGTGACGATCCAGGGGTGGCCGTGGCGTGTCTCCCGACAAGATGAAGAAGGCCCGACCGGTGACGGTCGGGCCTCTTCCACTGGTGGAGCATAGGAGATTCGAACTCCTGACCTCTTCGATGCGAACGAAGCGCGCTACCAACTGCGCCAATGCCCCAGTGCTGGTCCTTCACGCACTCAACGTGCGAGTGCTCCGCAACTTTATCAGGCCCGTCAGTGGCCCACCGCGCGGCGTTCCTCTCCCGTGTCATCTGCCCGCTTCGGCAGCTCCACCTCCTCGCCCTCGATGTGGCCCGAGGTCCACGTGTTGGGCTGCGAGAAGTCGATCGTGCGGACCGTGCGGCCGGCGCGGGGCTTGGTGACGTAGGTCGGCAGGGTGACGGGCAGCGGGTCCCAGAGGGCCTCGCCGGAGGACGAGACCGACGGCACCGCGATGACGATCTGATCGTCGAGCGCATCCGCCTCGAGGTCGACGACCTCCATCTCGTGCTTGCGGCCCGGGTCGATGTCCTCGAACAGGCCCGAGACGATGACCGTCTCCTCCTCGTCGGGGCTGAGCCGGGGCGTGACCTTGGCGGCGGTCTTGCTCTTGGTCCTGGCGCTCGGTGCAGCGTCCGACGTCGCCACGCCCGTGCGGGGCTTCTTCTCGCGCACGATGCCCAGCTCGCCGCGCACCTGGATGCGGCAGGCCACGAGCCACGCGGCGACCAGTGCGACGGGGGCGGCGATCGCGAGGGTCGGCAGGACTCCCGTGACGGCCAGGACAGTCACGACGGCGGTCAGGCCGAGCAGGGTCAGCAGGGTGCGCCGGCGGCGGCGGGCGGCCAGCCTCGCGGCGGGACGATCGAGGTCGCGCTTGGGGGCGGCGGGCGCACGAACGGACGCGGCGGGAGCCGCAGGTGCGGCCGCTTGCGTGGCCGCGGACGGCTTGGTGACGACGCGGCTGAGCGTCCCGGTCGTCTCGACCGACTCGTTCTTGGTGGCGTCGTCGTAGCGGCGCAGGGCGAGCGGGATGAAGTACGCCGCCCAGACAACGACGACGAACGCGATGATCAACCCGCTGCTAGGACCCACGGTCAAAACCCTAGGCCGTCGCGACCCCGATCGTCCGCACCCGCCGCGTGTGTCGCGGGAGAAGTCTGTGACGGGTGTGGCGAGAGGGACCCGGCGAGACGGCTCAGGACCCGCCGGGCTCCTGTCCGGGTGCCTGGACCCGGGCCATCAAGCCACCGGGGACGTCCTCGGCGAGGATCTGGAAGATCCGGTGGTCGCGCCACTCCCCCGCGATGTGCAGGAACCGACGCGCCACCCCGATCTCGGTGAAGCCGAGCTTCTCCACGACCCGCAGACTTGCTGCGTTCTCGGGGCGGATCGCGATCTCGACGCGGTGCAGCCCGACCGTGGTGAGCAAGTGGTCGCACACCAGCGCGACCGCGATGGGCGTGATCCCGCGCCCTGCGTGGCTGCGAGAGACCCAGTAGCCCATGTTGGCCCAGCGGGCCGATCCCCACGTGATCCCGTTGACCGTCAGCATGCCGACCAGCTCGCCGTCCCAGGTCAGGGCGAACGGCATCGTGTGCCCGAGCCGCGCGCGACGTCGCAGCGTGCTGATCATGCCCACGTACGAGCTCGCGGGACTCCCGGCCTCGCGGGGCAGCGTGGCCTCCCACGGGCCGAGCCAGTCGGCGTTGTCGGCGCGAAGCCGGGCCCAGGCGCGGGCGTCACGGCGGCGCACCGGACGTACGCCCACCGAGCCGTGCTGCAGCTCGACCGGCCAGCCGGGGCTCAGGAGTCGCTCCGCGGGTGATCGCCGCCGTGCAGCTGGTCGACGGCGTGCGGCAGGATCTCGGCCAGCACCGCGAGCCCGTCCTTGACGCCACCCCGCGATCCGGGGAGGTTGACGACGACCGCGCTGCCGGCGACACCGGCCAGCCCCCGCGAGAGGGCGGCGGTGGGCACCCCGGCCGCGACACCACGCGCCCGCACGGCCTCGGCGACGCCGGGCAGCTCGCGATCGAGGAGCGGGCGGGTCGCCTCGGGCGTGCGGTCGGTCGGGTTGATGCCGGTGCCGCCCGTCGTGACGACCGCGGAGACCCCGTCGGCGAGTGCGGCGGCGATCGCGGTCGCGACGGGGTCGCCGTCACCGACGACGGCCGGCTCGGCGACCTCGAAGCCCCACGACGTCAGCGCCTCCACGATCAACGGCCCCGTCTCGTCCTCGTAGACCCCGGCAGCGGCGCGGTTGGAGGCGACGACGACCGCCGCCCGTGGTGAGCCGTTCATCGGCGCCAGTCGCCGCTCTTGCCGCCGGACTTCGCGACCACCTCGATGTCGGTGATGCGCGCGAGCTTGTCGACCGCCTTGACCATGTCGACCACGGTCAGGGCCGCGACGCTGACCGACGTGAGGGCCTCCATCTCGACTCCCGTGCGGTCCGCGGTGCGGACGGTGGCCTCGACCAGCACCACGCCCTGCCCCTCAGGGGTCGTGTCGACCTCCAGGTCGACCTCGACGCCGCCGATCGCCAGCGGATGGCACAGCGGGATGAGATCGGGCGTGCGCTTGGCGGCCATGATGCCGGCGATGCGGGCGACCGCGAGTGCGTCGCCCTTGGGCACGCCCTCGCCCTGCAGGAGCCTGACGACCTGGGTGCTGACCTCGACGCGACCGCGTGCGGTCGCGGTGCGGGCGGTGACCTGCTTGGCCGTGACGTCGACCATGCGGGCCGCGCCCGAGTCGTCGACGTGCGTCAGCCGGTCAGCCACTAGAACGGCCTGTCGAGCACGAGCGTGCGGACCGTGTCGCCCATGTTGAGGGCAGTCTGGTCCTCGCCGACGATGATCAGGGCATTGGCCTTGGCCAGCGTGCCGATCAGGTGCGAGCCGGCACCGGCCAGCGGGGTGACCTTCGCACCGCGGTGGGTGACCTCGAAGACGCCGCGGACGTACTGCCGGACACCGGGGCGTGACTGGATGTCCGAGGCCAGCACCGCGTGGACCATGGGCCGGCGATAGGGGGTGCGGCCCATCATGCGACGGATGGCCGGCAGCACGAAGACCTCGAACGAGACGTAGGCCGAGACGGCATTGCCCGGCAGGGTGATGATCGGCGTCTGCTCGTCGAACACCCGCCCGAATCCCTGCGGCTTGCCCGGCTGCATCGCGACCTCGTTGAACTCGACCGTGCCGAGGGCCGAGAGCGTCTCCTTGACGACGTCGTGGTCGCCCTTGCTGATCCCGCCACTGGTGACGACGAGGTCCGCGCGCACGAGCTGCTCGGACAGCACCCGCTGGAACGTGCGGGGGTTGTCGTCGACGGCGCCCACGCGATAGCAGATCGCGCCGGCCTCGCGGACGGCTGCGGCGAGCATGTAGCTGTTGCCGTCGTTGATCGAGTCGTAGTCGAGGTGGGTGCCCGGCTCGCGCAGCTCGCTACCGGTCGAGATCACGACGACCCGCGGTCGCGGGCGGGCCTTGACCCGGGGCGCCCCGAGCGCGGCCAGCAGGCCGATCTCGCGCGGGCCCAGGACGGTGCCCTCGGGCAGCACGACGTCGCCCTTGGTGACGTCGTCGCCCTTCGGCCGGATGCGGGCCCCGGGCCGCGCCGGGGCGTAGATCTGGACGCGGGCGTTGCCGCGATCGGTGTCCTCGAACGGGACGACAGCGTCGGCGCCGCGCGGGATCGGGGCCCCGGTCATGATCTTGACCGCGGTGCCTGCGCTGATCGCGAACGGTCGCGCGGAGCCGGCCTGGATCTCGCCGACCACAGGGAGCATGACGGGGTGGTCGCGGTCGGCCGCGGCGACGTCCTCGGCACGTACCGCATATCCGTCCATCGAGGAGTTGTCGAACAGCGGCAGGTCCATGGGGGCCACGAAGGCCTCGTGCAGCGGCAGTCCTAGCGACTCGACGAGCGGCTGGTCGTACGCCGCCAGCGGGCCGACGCCCCGCAGGATCTTCTCGAGGTGGTCCTCGACGGTCAGCAGACCCTCGCGGATGCTGGCGGGGCGGGGCCGCGTGGGCTGGGTACCCGGCCCGGTCGGCGACGCACCCTGCTCCGATCCGTCGTCGGATCCTCCTGTCGACATGCCGATCAGCCTAACCGCGACCCGGATGCCACGCTCTCGGCGGCGCCCGTGTCGTCGAGCGTCACGTCACCGTGCACCACGACGTCGCGGCCGAAACGCCAGTCGCCACGGACCGTCAGCGAGGTCGCCTCGGCCAGCGAGGGCGGGGTCGGGATCCGCGCGTCGAAGTCGGCGATCGTGGTGTAGAACCGGCGGTCCAGATCGATCAGGGGCGGCGTGGGCACCGTCGCCCGCACCCGGAAGTCGTCCCCCACGCCGTAGACGTCCGAGCGCAGCAGCAGCAGGTCGTTGGTCGTCTTGACCGGCAGGAAGCGCGAGCGGTCGACCTCGATCGCGGTGGCGCCGTCGAACACCTCGACCGCAGCACCCATCGCGGACTCGATCTGCACGACCTTGGTCGAGGACGGATCTGTCGGGTCGACCGTCTTGGAGTTGCGGATCAGCGGCAGGCCGAGGATGCCGTCGCGCGCCTCGAGCGTCGCCTTCATGACGTGCAGGTCGAACCAGAGGTTGTTGGTGTGGAAGTACAGGTGCTTGTCAGGGTCCGCGGCGGCGGCCGCGTCCTCGTCGGCGGTCTGGGCGGTCTCGCGCAGGACGAGCCGTCCGTCGCTCTTGCGGACCACGATGTGGCCGCCCTTGACGTCCGCAGGCGTGCGGCGGCAGACCTCGGCGGCGTAGGGCGCTCCGGAGGCGGCGAACCAGCCCATCATGGCCGGATCGGGCGCGGCGCCCAGGTTGTCGGCGTTGGAGACCGTCGCGTAGCGGTAGCCCGCGTCGATCAGGGCGTCGAGGATGCCGGAGACCTCGAGCGCCGTGTAGAGATCGCCATGTCCCGGCGGGCACCACTCGAGCGACGGGTCCTGGGGCCAGTCGACCGGCGTGAGGTCGTCGGCGCGCAGCTTGGGCTCGCGGTTCTGCAGGAAGTCCAGAGGAAGCCCCTCGACCTCGAGGTCGTCGTAGGACGCGAGGGCGGCGAGGGTGTCGTCACGCGTGCGGAAGCTGTTCATGAACAGCAGCGGCAGCGTGACGCCGAGCTCCGCACGGACGTGACGCACCTGGCCGGCGATGACGTCGAGGAAGCTGAGGTCGGGCCGGACGGGCAACAGCGTCTTGGCGCGGTCCAGGCCCATCGAGGTGCCGAGACCGCCGTTGAGCTTGATGACGGCCGTGACCGACGCGGCCTCGCGGCACTGCTCGTCGCTCAGCGTGATCGCGCCCGCGTGGTCGATGTCCGTGAGGGGATCGACGTCCGACTCCCGGATCATGCCCGTCTCGCCCTGCTGCAGCTGGCCGTAGAAGGACGCGAAGACGTCGATCGCGCGCTGCGGCACCCCGGCGTCCGTCATCCGCTGCCGTGCCTGCTCGAGTCCGTCCATGTCAGCGCCTCCGCTCACGAAATCTCCCTGTTCGTCCGCGCCCATAGGTTAGCGTCAGGCCGTGACGAAGGCACAGGTGCGCACGGCGCTGCTCGCCCGCAGACGCGCCATGACCGGGGCTGAGCGTGCCGAGGCGGCCGAGGCGATCGCGCTGCACGTGCTGGCCATGCCGGCCGTGGTCCGCGCCCGCCGGGTCGCCTGCTATCTCTCGATGCCGTCCGAGCCCGGCACCGCCCCGACCCTTGCTGGGCTGCACGAGCGGGGCATCGAGGTCGTGGTGCCCGTGAGCCTGCCCGGGGGAACGCTCGACTGGGCCGTCCACGACCCGGCAGGGTCCTTCACCGTGACCCCGATGGGCATCGCGGAGCCGGACGGCCCGCGCCTCGGCGCGGACGCGCTGGCGGGTTGCGACGTCGTGCTGCTGCCGGCCCTGGCGGTCGACCACGCAGGTCACCGGCTGGGACGTGGGGCCGGTTACTACGACCGGGCCCTCGCGGCCACGACGGCACCCCTGTGCGCGATCGTCTTCACCGACGAGCTGCTGCCCGAGGTCCCCCACGAGGCCCACGACGTCCCCGTCCAGATGGCCGTGACCCCCTCGGGCCTGTTCCGCGTCAGGCCGAGCCGCGCGACGTGAGGGTCAGGGTGTCGTCGGTGGCGTCCTCGACGGCTCGGCGGCCGAACACCCACGGCACGGTCTCGCCCTTGCGCCACCGCTCCTGCTGGTCCACGTAGTGGTCGTGGAACGCATGTCCGGAGGCGCCGGTGAGCTGGATCCAGCGTGACCGGTCCAGGTCCGCGAGGTCGACGATCATCCGCATCGACGGCACGGACGTGACCTCGTAGCCCTCCGTCGCGTCCCAGCTCGTCGCGTCCACGATGCCGCCGCCGCCGCCGACGCGGTACGGGCCACGGTTGAACAGCTTGTCGACCAGCCCGACGCCGGAGTCGCCGAGCGTCGGGTTGACCAGCTCCAGCTTGTGCATCGTCCCCCAGCGCCACTGGCTGGGATTGCGCGACTGGATCATCGTCAGCTCGTCGCGGGCGTCCTGCATCGCCGTGGCAAGTATCTGGTCGCGCGACTCCTTCTCGGGGGTCGAGACGTCGTCCCACCAGTGGCTGCCGGGCTTGTCGAGCAGGCCGCTCACGACGTTGAACCAGCGCTCCCCACCCTCGGGCCACACGGCCTCGGGCAGCTCGTCGTGGAACGTCAGCTCCAGCAGGTGGCGCCAGACCGAGTTGAAGTACGCCGCTCCGGGTGAGTCCGCGTCCTGCTTGAGGTCCCACTTCTCGAGGGTGGCCTGCCCTTGGCGGTGGTAGCGGCTGCCCAGCTCGACCTTGAGCAGCGCCGGCACCAGACGAGCGGCGTTCGCGCTGTAGGTGTCGTTCTGGATGCTCGACATGTCCTGGACGTCCAGGCCCTTGCCGCCCTTGCCGATCCGAGACTCGATCAGCTCGCGGATGCGCTCCGAGCGGTAGCCCGCGGCGGTGTCCGCCCCCAGCAGCTTCGGGTACTGGTCCCCGATGACCTTGTTGTTGGCCGTGACGATGAAGCCCTCGTCCGGGTTGAGGACGCTCGGCAGCTCGTCGAACGGGATCGAGCCCTTCCACTCGAAGGCGGGGTCCCAGCCCGGCACCGGCCAGCGCCCGTCGCCCTGGCGACGGACCGGGATCGTGCCCGGGGACTGGTAGCCGATGTTGCCGTCGACGTCCGCGTAGACCAGGTTCTGCGACGGCACCGTGAACAGCTTCGCCGCGGCCCGGAAGTCGTCCCAGTCCTGGGCCCGGCCCAGGGCGAAGACCGCCTTGATCGTCGGCTCCGGCGTGAGCGCGGTCCACCGCAGCGCGACCTCGTACGAGCCGCGGGTCGCATTCTTCTGCGCGGCCTCGCCCACGTCCTCGGCGTCCTCGTCGAGATCGGACAGGATCGGGCCGTGACGGGTCGATCGCACCGTGATGGTCTGCGACTCCTCGCCGGCGATCTTGAACGTCTCGCGGCGGGTCTTCAGCGGCACCTGCTTGCCGTCGTACTCGTACGTGTCGCCCGTGACCCGCTCGAGGTAGAGATCGGCCACGTCGGCGTACATCGTCGTGACGCCCCACGCGATCTTGGCGTTGTGCCCCACGACCACACCGGGCAGGCCCGAGAACGAGAAGCCCGCGACGTCGTACGGGCAGGCCTCGTCGACGGTCCGGCAGTGCAGGCCGACCTGGTACCAGATGCCGGGCATCGACGGCGCGAGGTGCGGGTCGTTCGCCAGGATCGGCTCGCCGGTGGTCGTGTGGTCGCCGTCGACGACCCAGGAGTTCGAGCCGATGCCGTCGCCGATGCCGAGGAGGGCCGGCAGCGCCTCTGCGCTCGACCTGGCCTTCTTCAGCGACGTGACCGCCGAGCGCGCCAGGCCCTCCTGGGTCGGGGCGGGCGCCTGTGCGGTGAACGCGCCGTCACGGACGGTGCCCTCGTCGCCGACGATCGTGCGGTGGCCCTTCGGGTAGTCCGGATAGAGCTCCTCGACCTGCGCGACGGTCAGCTTCTCGGTGGCGAGGACGCGGTCGATCTCGTCGGTCATGTTGCTGCGCAGGTCCCACGCCATCGCCTTGATCCAGGCGAGCGAGTCCACGACCGTCCACGGCTCGGGCGTGTAGTCCGGCCCGGTCAGCTCCAGGACCGCGTACTCGAGCGACAGCTCGGAGCTCGACCGGTTGTCGATGTAGGAGTTGACGCCCCGCGCGTACGCCTTGAGCAACGACAGCGTCGTGTCGTCGAGGAGGGCGACCTCCTTCTCGGCCACCCGGCGCCAGCCGAGCGTGCGCACGTACTTGTCGGTGTCGAGGGCCGCGTCCCCCACCAGCTCCGCGAGCCGCCCGGACGTCACGTGCCGGCGGAAGTCCATCTCGTAGAACCGGTCCTGCGCGTGCACGTAGCCCTGGGCGAGGAACAGGTCCTCGGGGGTGTCGGCGTAGATCTGCGGGATGCCCAGACCGTCGCGCTTGACCTCCACGTCGCCCGCGAGGCTCGAGATCTGGACCTGGCCGTTGGTGTCGGGGAACGACTTGCGCACCGTCACGAACGAGAAGATCGCGACCCCGACGACGACGATGGCGAGCAGACCGGAGATGACGATCAGGAGGCGGCGCACGGAGACAGTCTGGACCACGACCCGGCCGCGGTCGCTCAGGACGTGCGGCCGGCCGCGGGCCGATTGCTGCGGATCTCGCCGACAAGCTCCTCGAGGACGTCCTCGAGCATGATGACGCCCAGCACCGTGCCGCTCTCGTCGGCCACGCGCGCCATGTGGGAGCCGCGGGTCTGCATCGTCCGCAGGGCCTCGTAGAGGCCCGAACCGGCCGCGACCGTCGCGAGCGGGCGCAGCCACTTGTCGGCGATCGTCACCAGGCGCGACCGCTCGTCGGTCTCCAGCACGTCCTTGATGTGCAGGTAGCCGGTGATGTCACCGTCCTCGTCCTCGACCGGGAACCGCGAGAAGCCGGTCTGGGCGCAGGCCTGCTCGACGTCGGCCGGCGTGGCGCTCGGCGGGATCGTGACGAGGCCGTCGCGCGGGAGCAGCACCTGGTCGATCGTGCCGTCGGAGAAGTCGAGGGCACCGGACACGAGACCGTACTCGTCCTCGTCGAGCAGACCCTCGCGGCGGGACTCCTCGACCAGGCCGGCGACCTCGTCGTGCGTGTACGTCGAGGAGACCTCGTCGACCGGCTCGACCCGGAACAGCCGCACGACCAGGTTGGCGGTCCCGTTGAGCACCACGACAAACGGCTTGAGCACGAACACGACGCCGAGCATGAACGGGCCGAGGAACAAGGCAGCCCGGTCGGGTCCCACGAGCGCGAGGTTCTTGGGGACCATCTCGCCGAGGACCACGTGCGCACCGACGACCAGGGTCATCGCGATGATGAACGAGACGGGGTGGACGAAGTTCTCGGGCATCCCGAGGGCCTCGAACACGGGCTCCATCAGGTGGGCGACCGCGGGCTCTCCCACGGCGCCGAGGCCCAGCGAGCAGATCGTGATGCCGAGCTGCGCGGCGGCCATCACCTGCGTGATGCTCTCGATCGCTCGCATCGCCATGCGGGCGGGACGTGAGCCAGCCGCGATGCGTGGCTCGAGCTGCGTCCGCCGCGCCGAGATCAGCGCGAACTCGGCCGCGACGAACAACGCGTTGAGCGCCAGCAGCACGAACGTCAGTGCGACGCCTCCCCAGTCGCTCATGACGTGGCCCCCGTGGTCGTCGCGTCGGCCGGTTCGTCGTCGATGACCGTCAGGGAGACACGGTCGATCCGGCGCCCCTCCATCCGCTCGATGGTCAGGGCGACGTGCAGCGGCTCGGGATCGTCCTCGTCGTCGTCGGGGGTGCGGTCGATGTCGAGGACCACGACGTCGCCGCGGACGCCGATGCGTCCGAGCTTCTCGAGGATCAGACCTGCGATCGTCTCGTAGTCCTCGCCCTCGGGGAGCGCGATGCCGGTCTGCTCCTCGACCTCGTCGGGACGCAGCAGGCCCGACAGCGACCAGGTGCCATCACGGCGGTGCCGGCTGCGGGAGGAGAGCCGGTCGTGCTCGTCGGCGATGTCACCCACGATCTCCTCGATGAGGTCCTCGAGGGTCACGACGCCGTCGGTGCCGCCGTACTCGTCGACGACGATCGCCATCTGCATGCCCTGCTCACGCAGCACCGAGAGCAGGGGGTCCAGCTCGATGCTGTCCGGAACGGTCGTCGCCGGGACCAGGATGTCCACGAGGCGTACGTTGCGGCGGCGGTTCAGGTCGACGCCGACCGCGTCCTTGACGTGGACGATGCCCAGGATCTCGTCGGGGCCCTTGCCGATGACCGGGAACCGGGAGTGGCCGGTCTGCCGCGCCGCCTCGATGACGTCGTGCGCCGTGTCGCGCCCCTCCAGGAAGTGCACGCGGACGCGCGGGGTGCGGACGTCGGCGGCGGTGCGGTCGCCGAACGCGATGCTGCGGGCGACCAGGTCGGCCGTCTCATCGTCGATCGCGCCCTCGATCGCGGAGCGGAGCACGAGCGAGCGGAGCTCGACCGGCGATCGGGCCGAACGCAGCTCCTCCTGCGGCTCGACGCCGAGGGCCCGCAGGATCGCGTTGGCCATGCCGTTGAGGAGCCGGATCGGCCACGCCATCGCCTTGGTGAACAGACGTTGCGGCAGCTGGGTCATCGCGGCGGTGCGCTGCGGCAGGGCCAGGGCGAAGTTCTTGGGCACGAGCTCGCCGACGAGCATCGTCACGACGGTGCTGAGCACGAGCGCGATGCCGTACGAGACGCCCCGGAGCGCGCCGCCCTCCAGGCCAGCGGCCTCGAGGGGATCGCGCAGCAGGTTGCCGATCGCCGGCTCGGCCAGGTAGCCGATCGCCAGGTTGGTGATCGTGATGCCGAGCTGTGCGCCGCTGAGCTGGGTCGACAGCGATCGCAGGGCGATCAAGGTGCCCTGCGCGCCCCGGTCACCTGCCTCGGCGTCGCGCTCGATCGTGGCACGGTCGACCGTGACGAAGGAGAACTCCGCGGCAACGAAGATGCCGCACGCGAGCATGAGGAGCAGGGACGTGGCCAGGAGAAGCCATTCGGTCATCGATGGGCTCCGGGAGGGACGGATTCGGTCACGGTGGGGCCAACTGTACCCTTGTGAAGCATTTTCGATCGAGCGGGAGCAAGTCGTGCCGAAGTACCAGTACCAGTGCAAGGACTGCGGAGAAGCGCTGGAGGTCCAGCAGAGCTTCACCGACGATGCGCTGACCGTCTGCCCCACCTGTGGGGGCGATCTGCGCAAGGTGTTCAACGCCGTGGGTGTCGTGTTCAAGGGCTCGGGCTTCTACAAGACCGACAGCCGTTCGGGCTCCACGTCGTCCAGCTCGTCGGGCTCGTCCTCGAGCTCGTCCTCGTCCTCGAGCTCGTCCTCGTCCTCGGGCGACAGCTCGTCGTCCGCAGCGTCGACGTCCTCGAGCGACAGCAAGCCGGCCGCGTCCACCCCGGCCTCCACGTCGGGCAGCGACTCCGCCGCCTGACGTCCGCTCCGCGGGCCTGGCCTGTGGACGACGGGCGGCACCGTCCGGCCGGACCTGCCTAGAGTCCGGTCATGGACCGGATCCAGGAGCTCGTGCTCGAGCACCGTCGTCTGCTCGCCGCGCTCTTCGCGGGTCTCGCAGTCCTCGCCGCTCTCACGTCGCTTCGCCACGACGTCGACGGCGTACGGGTGCAAGTGGTCCACCGCGATCTCCTCAGCGGGCACGTGATCGGAGCCGGCGACCTGCGCACGACCGTCGTGCCCGCGGCCGTGGCGCCGGCACACGCCCTCGAGCGGGCCGAGGCCGTCGGCCGCCGGATCGCCGGCCCGATGCGCGCAGGCGAGGTCGTCACGGACTTCCGCATCGTGCGGGCCGGCTCCCTGTCGGGCTACGGGGCCGGGGCCGTGCTGACCACGATCCGGGTCGACCGGGCCGATGGTGCAGCAGCCGTACGCGTCGGTGACCGGGTCGACGTGGTCGCGGTCGACCCCGACGGCGAGAACGAGGCGAGCGTGGTCGCCCGCGACGTCGAGGTCGTGACCGTGCCGTCCGACGACGACTCCGACGCGACCGCCCTGGGCCTCGTGACCACCGAGAAGAATGCGCTCAGGCTGGCCGGGGCGGGGCTGACGTCTCGGTTCAGCGTGATCACGTCCACCCCCGGGAGTCCCTAGTTCACGCTGGGAGTTCTCGCTAGGGTCGAGCCACCCATCGAACCCACAGAGGGGGCACCATGCTCAAGGGATTCAAGGACTTCCTGCTGCGCGGCAACATCGTCGACCTGGCGGTCGCTGTCGTCATCGGCACTGCGTTCACGGCGCTGGTGTCCTCGTTCACCTCGTCGTTCATCAACCCGCTGCTCGCGGCCGCAGGTGGCAGGGACTCCGCCAACGGGCTCGGGTTCAAGATCTTCAGCGGCAACGACGAGACCCTGGTCGACGTCGGTGGCTTCATCAACTCCGTCATCACGTTCGTGATCACCGCGGCTGTCGTCTACTTCTTCATCGTCGTGCCGATGAAGAAGATCAACGAGAGGCGGGACGCGGGCAAGGAGCCCGAGCCCGAGGGCGTCAGCGAGGACATCGCCCTGCTGCGCGAGATCCGCGACTCCCTCAAGAGCCGCCCCGGAGGGACGACCCAGCTCTAGCCTGGTTCCCGGCTCAGCCGTGGTGGGGCGGGACGTCGCGGAGGTACTCCTCGTCGCGGGACTTCGCCCCACGCTCGCCCCATCCCTCGTCGGTCTCGTCGGAGGTCGTGCTGGGCAGCAGGTCCCCGAGCAGCTCGGCCGCCCGGCGGCGGCGCTCCTGCTCGGCGCGGTCAGGCTTCGACGAGCTCATCGAACCACGCTGACGTGAGCTGGGGATGGCGCGGGTGCCACCCCGTGCGCTCGCTGAACAGGTGCGAGCTGACTCGCTGCGAACGCGTGAGGATCTCGAGCTTCTCGCCGCCGAGGCGCAGGATCCACGGGGGCAGGAAGTGCCCGCCCGTGCGGCCGGCCGCCTGGGCGATCGTGTCGACGTAGTCGCGCCGCTGGACCGGTTCGGAGCCGACGTTGTAGTAGCCCCCCGGGGCACACAGCGCGTGGACCACGGCCGTGCCCACGTCGTCGGGGTGGACGACGTGCATCCACGTGTCTTCCCTCCCCAGTCCGATGGACCTGCCAGCCGCCGCACGGCGGAACAGCCACGCGGTGTTGGCGTCGTCCCCGGTGATCAGCCCGAAGCGCAGGCTGACCGCGACGCCGCCCCGGTCGCCGAACGCGCGCACGTTGTCCTCCGCCACGACGACCGGCTCGGTCGCGCGGGTCACGTCGACAGGGCTGTGCTCGTCGATCCACTCGTCCGCCTGATCGGCGTAGATGAAGCTGAGGCTCTGCTGGATGAGGCGCCCGACTCCGGCTCGCGTCGCGGCGTCCGCGACGACCCGGGACCCGTTGAGCCGGATGCGGTCGATCGCCTTGAGCGATCCGGGCCTGAGGGCGGCGGCGCCGACCGGGACCTTGGTGGCGAGATTGGCGACGGCGTCGCACCCGGCCATGCCGGCCGCGAGCGTCTGCCGGTCGTACAGGTCACCCTTCCACGGCTGGGCGCCCGTCGCGGCCACCATGGCGGCGTGCTCCTCGGTCCGGACCAGCCCGACCACGTCATGACCTGCCTGGTGCAAGGCCTCGATGGACGATCGGCCCATCACTCCGCTCGCACCCGTGAGAAAAACCTTCACGCTTCGCTCCCTGGTGAGTTGCCCAGGCACGAACGGCCCGGGCGTCCCCCTCATGGACCTGTGGGCCCGGTCAGGAGATTACGAAACGATAACAAATTTCGCCCCGGATGCGTTACCCGCAGGTAACAACTGCGCGTCGGGCAGATCAGACGACGAGAGGCACGATGTCGGCGATCGAGGAGTAGATCTCGGTCGGCCGGAACGGGAAGCGGTCGACCGCGCTGGCCGGGGTCGACCCGGTCAGCACGAGGAACGTCCGCAGCCCGGCCTCGAGACCGGACAGCACGTCGGTGTCCATCCGGTCACCGATCATCACCGTGACCTCCGAGTGCGCCTCGATCTGGTTGAGGGCGCTGCGCATCATGAGCGGATTGGGCTTGCCGACGAAGTAGGGCTCCACGCCGGTCGCCTTCGTGATCAGGGCCGCGACCGATCCGGTCGCGGGCAGCGAGCCCGTGGGCGAGGGGCCGGTCGCGTCCGGATTGGTCGCGATGAACCGGGCACCCTTCTCGATCAGCTGGATCGCCCGGGTGATGGCCTCGAACGAGTACGTCCGGGTCTCCCCCAGCACGACGTAGTCCGGTGCGCTGCTCGTCATGATGTAGCCGACGTTGTGCAGCGCGGTCGTCATGCCGGCCTCGCCGATCACGTACGCCGTGCCCTCGGGGCGCTGCTCGGAGAGGAACTTCGCGGTCGCCAGGGCCGAGGTCCAGATCGCGGACTCGGGCACGTCGATGCCCGCAGCGCGCAGCCGTGCGCAGAGATCGCGTGGCGTGAAGATCGAGTTGTTGGTCAGGATCAGGAACTTGCGACCCGTCTCGTTGAGCCGCCCGATGAACTCCGCCGCGCCGGGGATCGCCTTCTCCTCGTGGACCAGCACCCCGTCCATGTCCGTCAGCCAGGTCTCGATGGGCTTGGTCATCGCGTCACCACGACCTGCTGGTTGCTCATGGACCTATTGTCCACCAGCGGGATGCTGGGCGAAGAACTTCCAGATCAGCGCCGTCGCGTCCACCGGGCTGTCCTTGGTGCGGGAGGTGCGACCAGGTGACATCGGGCCGCCGCCGGGCCATCCGTGCACGCCCCCGACCACCGCGTAGATCTCGACCGACGTGCCGTCCTCGCAGCCGGCCCAGGCGAAGTGCCGCACCGTGCTCGTCGCCCGGGTCGTGGCCCCGTCGGAGGGGCAGCGGTCGTGCTTCGCCCACTGGGACATGATGTCGTTGACCGGCGGCAGGTGGCCGATCACCGTGTTGGCGCCCTTGAACGGCACGGTCGTGTCGGCCGTCCCGTGGAAGTAGACGATCGACGCCGGGGGGGCCTCGGCGCACTGCGGCTCGTAGTAGGGGCCCGACACCGCCGCGTACGCCGCGAACTGCGTCGACGCGTCGCACGCCAGCGCCAGGGTGAGCGCAGAGCCGTTGGAGAAGCCTGCAGCGTACGTGCGCGAGGAGTCGACGCACGCGTCCTTCTTCAGCTGCTTGACGAGCGCGCGGACGAAGGCGAGGTCTGACCGCGGGTTGGAGGTGGGTGAGCGGAAGTGCCACTGCGAGGGCTTGCCGCGACCCAACGGCACCGCCAGGATCGCGTTGGCCTTGTCGGCCATCACCCCCATCTCGGTGGACTCGAGCACAGTGCGGGGATCGCCGCCGAGCCCGTGAAACATCAGCACCAGCGGGGTGCGCTCGGTCGGCCGGTAGCCCGGCGGCACGTGCAGGAGGTACGACCGCTCGCGACCGCCGACGACGATCGAGCGGTCCGTGTCACCTGCCGGAAGCGGGCGCGCGGTCGTGCAGCCGGCTTGCACGGCGCCCGACGCCGCGGTGTCGGCCGGCGCCCCGCACGCCGCGAGCGCGCCCAGGATCAGCGTCAGGATCGCGAGCCCGATCAGGGGCCGCCTCACGACTCACGCCCCGGGCATGACGGAGGCTGGGGACAACAGGGCACAGGGCGATCGTAGGTGCTCGGGGCAAGGCCCGATAGCCTGACACCCACGCCCTCGTAGCTCAGTCGGATAGAGCGACCGCCTCCTAAGCGGTAGGCCACAGGTTCGATTCCTGTCGAGGGCACCCCATGGCACTCGCCACCTCGAGACGCGTGACGTCGACGCTTTCGCCAAGGTCGTGTCAAGGTTGCGTGAAGGTGCTTCCGCCCGTCCCGCAGCGGTCCTACGTTCGTGATGTCAGCACGTCACCAGCTCGAGGAGCACCACCGCATGAAGACTCTGGTCGTCCCCGTCCGCCGTTCGCCGCTCGGGACCCTCACCCCGATGACGGCCCGTCAACAGAGCGGCACGCGGGTCGGCATCGCCTTCAGCTCGATCGCTGCGCTCGAGGCAGTCCAGCCGGGACGG
The DNA here is from genome assembly GCF_009661045.1 of Aeromicrobium sp. S22. Taxonomy (NCBI): domain Bacteria; kingdom Bacillati; phylum Actinomycetota; class Actinomycetes; order Propionibacteriales; family Nocardioidaceae; genus Aeromicrobium; species Aeromicrobium sp. S22. Next base: position 884,375 of record NZ_WJWV01000001.1, on the reverse strand, counting down.
GACTGGATCAGGCTGAGCGAGGGCGCGCTCCATGCGCTGCTCGCGCCCCTGGACATCGTCACGATCCAGGTCGATCCCCAGCTGATCGTGGCCGATCTGCGCAGCTCGGCCCCCGATCGCCCCCTCTGCGCCTGACGTCTCACAGCCAGCGCCGCCGCTTGAAGACGACGTAGAGGACGAGGCTCGTCAGGGCCATCGCCGCCAGCGCGGACGGGAAGCCGAATCTCCAGGCCAGCTCGGGCATGTGCTCGAAGTTCATGCCGTAGATCGTGCCGACCACCGTAGGTGCGAACAGGATCGCGGCCCAGCCGGAGATCTTCTTGACCTCCTCGCTCTGCGCGAGGCTCGTCTCCGCGAGATTGCGCATCTCGTCGTTCTGCCGCTGGCTGATCAGTGTGCTGTGGACCGTGAGCGCATTCTGCAGGATCGCCCGGAACGAGTCAGCGCGCTCGGCGATGCGGGCACAGTGCGCCCGTACGAGGCGCAGGCGGTGCTGCAGCTCGTGCTCGACGCCGTACTTGTCGAAGCCGTCCTCCAGGGACGCGATCATGTTCAGCAAGGAGTGGGTCGCCCGCTGGAACTCGATGACCTCACGCGCGAGCTCGTAGATCCGCCTCGAGACCGTGGCCTCGCCACGGAACAGCTGGTCCTCGATCTCGTCGATGTCGTCCTCGAGCCCACGCAGGACCGGCGCGTACTCGTCGACGACCTGGTCGATGATCGCGTACAGGACCGACTCCGGACCGGCACGGAGCAGCTCCGCATCGGCCTCGAGGTCCTGCCGCACCCCGCCGAGATCAGGCGACTCGGCATGCCGGATGGTCACCACGAAGTCCGGCCCGACGAAGACGTGCAGCTCGCCGAACTCGACCTTCTCGGTCTCCTGGACGTACCTCGCAGGTCGCAGGACCGCGAACAAGGTGCTGCCGTAACGCTCGAGCTTGGGACGTTGGTGGGCGGCGATCGCGTCGTCGACCGCCGACTGGTGCAGCTCGAACTCGGCCGCGACCGCGCAGATCTCGGCGACGTCCGGCCGGTAGAGCCCGATCCAGGCCATCCCCTGCTGCGACCGCAACAGCTCGAACGTGGCCTCGAGGGTCTCGGGGTTGGCCGTGCGTCGCCCGCCGACGTAGATCGCGTTGTCGATGAGGCTCATGCGGGATTGAACCGGTAGCCGAGACCTGCCTCGGTGATGAAGAGCCGCGGTTCGCCCGGGTCCGGCTCGAGCTTGCGCCGGATGCTCGCGAGGTGCACGCGCAGGTAGTTCGTCTCCTGCTCGTAGCCGGGTCCCCACACCTCGTGCAGCAGGTCCGCCTGCCGCACGAGCCGCCCGCGGTTGCGGACGAGCACCGAGACGATCTTCCACTCGGTCGGCGTGAGGTGGATGATCACGCCGTCACGCGTGGCCTTGGAGTCGGCCGAGTCGATCAGCAGCCCGCCCACCTGCACGACCGGCTCGACCGCACCGGTGATGTTGCGCCGCGTCGCGGCCCGCACGCGCGCGAGCAGCTCCTCCATGCTGAACGGCTTGGAGACGTAGTCGTCCGCGCCGAGGTCGAGCGCCTCGACCTTGTCGTCGGACTCGGCCCGCGCGGACACCACGATGACCGGCACCTGACTGAAGGACCGGACCTGGCGCAGGACCGCGATGCCGTCCAGGTCAGGCAGGCCCAGGTCCAGCAGGATCGCGTCGGGCATGCACTCGTGGACGATCTGCAGCGCCGAACGACCGTCGGTGGCGATCTCCACCCCGTAGCCCCGCGCCTTCAGGTTGATGCTCAAGGTGCGAAGGATTGCCGGATCGTCGTCGACGGTCAGCACGAGGGTCATGACTGCTCCTGAGGTGTGGTGAGCTCGAGGACGAAGGTGAGTCCCCCGCCCGGGGTGTCCTCAGCGGTGAGGGTGCCGCCCATGGCCTCGGTGAGGCCCTGGGCCACCGCGAGCCCGAGGCCGACGCCGTCCCCGGCCGGGACGTCGCCGAGGCGTTGGAACGGCGCGAAGAGACGCTCGTGGTTCTCCTCGGCGATGCCCGGGCCGCTGTCCGCGATCCGGATCACGACGCCCCGAGACGTCCGGGACCCGTCGACCGTGATCGGCGCCGGCGGCGGTGAGTACTTGATCGCGTTCTCGCAGATGTTGGCGACGACACGTTCCAGCAGGCCCGGATCGGCGAGCGCGACGAGCGACTCATCCAGGCGCACCGCGATGCGGCTGCCCTCGGCCACCGTGCCGATCGCCTGGTGCACCGTGTCGTCCAGGTCGACCTCGGTGAGGGTGGGCCTGACGGCGCCGGTCTGGATGCGACTCATGTCGAGCAGGTTCACGACGAGCGCGTTGAGCCGGTCTGCGGAGTCCTCGATCGTCTCGAGCAGCTGCGCCTCGTCGTCCGGGGACCACCGGATGTCCGTGTTGCGCAGGCTGCCTGCCGCCGCCTTCACCGCCGCAAGGGGCGAGCGGAGGTCGTGCGAGACGGCCGCGAGGAGCGCGGTCCGTGTCTTGTTGCCCACCGCGAGCTGGGCCCGCTCCGTCTCGGCCTGGTGGGCTCGGGTCCGCTCGGCCAGGACGGCTGCGTGCGCGGCGTACGCCTTGAGCAGACGCCGGTCGGACGCGTCGAGCCTTCGTCCGCAGAGGGCCAGCGTCGTGGACTCGTCGATCGAGACCGTGACGTCTGCGGAATCCAACGAGGCAGGAGGAGCACCCGACGCGGCCATGACCTCCTGCCGACCGTCGACGGCGCCGAAGACCGCCGCACCCCTGGCGCCGAACAGCTCACATGCGCTCGCCAGCAGGGTCTCCACGTCGTCACCCGCGTGCAGGAGGCTGTGGGCGAGCACGGTCAGGGCGTCGGACTCCGCCCGCGCCTTGCGGGCCAGCACCGTGTTGCGGGCGGCGCGGTCCACGACCGAGGCGACCGCGATGCCCACCACGAGGAACAACCCGATCGCGAAGGCGTTCTCGGGATCGGCGATCGTCAGCGACCACAACGGCGGTGTGAAGACGAGGTTGAGCGCCAGGCTGCTGACGACGGCCGCGATGATCGCCGGGACGATGCCGCCCACCAGTGCGGTGCCGACGACGACCGCCATCAGGACCATGGCCTCGGTCGGCAGGCCGTGCAGGGAATCGGTCAGGACCAGCAGCTCGCTGGCGACCAGCGGCGCCAGGATGCCGAAGGCGTATCCCAGGTACAGGCGCCCGCGGCTCAGGTTGCTGGAGGCGCGCACCGTCGTGTTCTTGCGTCGCGCGTAGTCGTGGGTGACCACGTGCGCGTCGATGTCGCCCGACGCGGCGATGACCAGCTCGCCCACCCCAGGGCGCAGCAGGGTCGAGAGCCGGCCACGGCGGCTGGCCCCGATGATCACCTGGCTCGCGTTCTCGGCACGAGCGAAGTCCAGGATCGCCGTGGCCGTGTCGTCGCCGACGACGGTGTGCAGCGTGCCGCCGAGGTCCTCGGTGGTCCTGCGGAGCTTGAGCAGCTGGTCCGGGGTGACCCCGGACAACCCGTCGCGACGTGCGACGTAGAGCGCCATCCACTCTCCTCCGGACCCGCGGGACGCGATGCGGGCGGCCCGGCGCAGCAGCGCCGCCGACTCCGGTCCGCCGGTCAGCGCGACCACGATGCGTTCGCGGGTGGCCCAGGTGGAGTCGATCTCGTGCTTCTCGCGGTACTGGTCGAGCCCCTCGTCCACCCGGTCGGCGAGCCACAGCAGGGCGAGCTCCCGCAGCGCGGCCAGATTGCCCTCACGGAAGTACTGCCCCAGGGCCGCGTCGACCTTGTCGTGGCTGTAGATGTTGCCGTGCGCCATGCGCCGACGCAGTGCCTGCGGGCTCATGTCGACCAGCTCGATCGCATCGGCCTGGCGCACCACCCGGTCAGGCACGGTCTCGCGCTGACGCTGTCCCGTGATGGCCTCGACGACGTCGTTGAGCGACTCCAGGTGCTGGATGTTGACCGTCGTGATCACGTGGATGCCGGCTGCCAGGATCGCCTCGACGTCCTGCCACCGCTTCTCGTGCAGCGAGCCGCCGATGTTGGTGTGCGCGAGCTCGTCGACCAGCACCACCTCGGGCCGCCGCGCGAGGATGCCGTCGAGATCCATCTCGAGGTAGGTGGTGCCGCGGTAGTCCATGGACCGCCGCGGCACCACCTCCAGGCCCGCGAGCGCCTTGGCGGTGTTCTCGCGGCCGTGCGTCTCCACGACGCCGACGACCACGTCGGTCCCCCGGGCGACCCGCCGCTGCGCCTCGTCGAGCATCGCGTACGTCTTGCCGACTCCTGGGGCAGCGCCGAGGTAGACCCGGAGCTTGCCTCGGGAGTCCACGGTCAGCTCGCCGCCTGCGTCGCGGCGTCCTTGACGGCCACGTTGAGCCGCAGGACGTTGACGCCCGGCTCGCCGAGGAAGCCGAGCGAACGCCCCTCGGTGAAGCGGTCGACCAGGGACCGGACCGCAGACGCGCTCAGTCCGTTGGCCTCGGCCACCCGGTCGACCTGGATGTCGGCGTACGCCACAGAAATGTGCGGGTCCAGTCCCGACCCGGACGCCGTGACGGCGTCGGGCGGGACCTCGGACGGATCGACCGACTCCGTCTTGGCGACCGCCGCGCGACGCTCCTCGATGGCCGCGATCAGATCCGTGTTGGACGGCCCGAGGTTGGAGGGAGCCGAGGCCAGGGTGTCGTAGTCGTTGGGCGACGGACGCGAGTGGAACCACTCGTCGCCCTCGAAGTTCTGGCCGATGATGCCCGAGCCGACGACCCGCCCGTCCATCGTCACCGGCTGCCCGTCGGTCTGGTGGTGCACGGTCCGACCGAGTCCCCAGACGGCCGCCGGGTAGACGATGCCGAGGATCACGGTGAAGACCAGGAGGATGCGCAGTCCCGCCAGGGACTGACGGCCGAAGTCTTTGATCATGCTGATTACCCGATTCCTGGGATGGTGGAGATGAGCAGGTCGATGAGCTTGATGCCGATGAACGGTGCGATGACGCCACCGACACCGAACACGAGGATGTTGCGCCGCAGGACCGCCGAGGCGGACGCAGGACGGAACTTGACGCCGCGCAGGGCCAGCGGGATCAGCGCCACGATCACCAAGGCGTTGAAGATGACCGCCGAGAGGATGGCCGACTGGGGAGTCGCCAGCCCCATGATGTTGAGCGCGTCGAGCGACGGGTAGGCGACCAGGAACATCGCCGGGATGATCGCGAAGTACTTCGCGACGTCGTTGGCGATCGAGAACGTGGTCAGCGCGCCGCGGGTGATGAGCAGCTGCTTGCCGATCTCGACGATGTCGATGAGCTTGGTCGGGTCGGAGTCGAGGTCGACCATGTTGCCGGCCTCCTTGGCCGCCGACGTGCCCGTGTTCATCGCCACGCCGACGTCCGCGGCGGCCAGCGCCGGCGCATCGTTGGTGCCGTCGCCGGTCATCGCGACCAGGCGCCCCCCGGCCTGCTCCCTGCGGATCAGGTCCATCTTGTCCTCGGGCGTGGCTTCGGCCAGGAAGTCGTCGACACCGGCCTCGGCGGCGATCGACTTGGCGGTGAGGGCGTTGTCGCCGGTGACCATGACGGTGCGGATGCCCATCGATCGCAGCTGGGCGAAGCGCTCGACCATGCCCTCCTTGACCACGTCCTTCAGGTGGATGACACCGAGCACGGTGCTCGTGTCGCCGTGCTTGGACGCCACGACGAGCGGGGTGCCGCCGTCGCTGGAGATCCACTCGATGACGTCGGTCAGCTGCGACGGCATCGTCCCGCCGACCCAGCCGTGGATCGCCGATCCCGCGCCCTTGCGGATCTGGGTGCCGTCCGCGAGGTCGACACCCGACATGCGGGTCTGTGCGGTGAACTCGACGAACGACGCACCCTGCGGCAGGTCGTTGTCGTCCGCACCCTCGGCCAGCGCCAGCGCGACGATCGATCGTCCCTCCGGGGTCTGGTCGGCCAGGCTGGAGAGCCGCACGACGTCGCGCAGCTCGGTGTCGGTGACGCTGCCGATCGGGACGAAGCGGGCGGCCTGCCGGTTGCCGTACGTGATGGTGCCGGTCTTGTCGAGCAGCAACGTGCTGACGTCTCCCGCGGCCTCGACCGCGCGGCCGGACATGGCCAGCACATTGACCCGCACGAGGCGGTCCATGCCGGCGATGCCGATCGCGCTGAGCAGCGCTCCGATCGTGGTCGGGATGAGGCACACGAGCAGCGCGATCAGCACCGTCAGGTCCTGCGGGGCTCCGGCGTAGTCGGCCATCGGTGCCAGGGTGGCGACCGCGAGGACGAACACCAGCGTCAGGCTGACCAGCAGGATCGACAGGGCGATCTCGTTGGGGGTCTTGCGGCGCGATGTGCCCTCGACCAGCGCGATCATCTTGTCGAGGAACGTGCTGCCGGGGGCCGACGTGATCTTGACGGTGATCTCGTCCGACAGCACCTTCGTGCCGCCGGTCACCGCTGACCGGTCGCCGCCGGCCTCCCGGATCACCGGGGCGGACTCGCCGGTGATGGCCGACTCGTCGACCGAGGCGACTCCCACCACGACGTCACCGTCGCCGGGGATGACCTCGCCCGCCGCGACGAGCACGAGGTCACCGACCTTCAGCTGCGTGCCGGGCACTGACGACTCGGTGCCGTCGGGCCCGACGACGCGCGCGATCGTGTCGGTGCGGGCCGCGCGCAGCGAGGCGGCCTGCGCCTTGCCGCGGCCCTCGGCGACGGCCTCGGCGAGGTTGCCGAAGATGACCGTCAGCCACAGCCAGATCGCCAGGGAGATCGTGAAGGTGCTCGGATCGGCGAAGACCGCGATCGTGGTCGCGACCGAGCCGAGCCAGACGATGAACATCACCGGGCTGCGCCACAGGTGGCGCGGGTCGAGCTTGCGAAGCGCTGCCGGCAGCTGGGCCAGCATCTGCTTCAGCAGGATGGAAAACGTCATGACAGTGCCTCCGCGATGGGACCGAGAGCCAGCGCCGGGAAGAAGGTCAGGCCTGTGATGAGCAGGATGACGCCGACGAGCAGGCCCCCGAAAAGGGGTGTGGTGGTGGGAAGGGTGCCTGCGGTCTCGGGCACCTTGGCCTGCTTGGCCAATGAACCGGCGAGCAGCAGGACCAGCACGATGGGGATCAGACGACCCAGCAGCATCGCGAGGCCGATCGTGATCTGGAAGAAGTCCGAGGTCACGGTGATGCCGCCGAACGCGCTGCCGTTGTTGTTGGCTCCCGAGGTGTACGCGTAGACGACCTCGCTGAACCCGTGGCCGCCCGGATTGCCCATCGCGTCCGGCGTGCTGGCCAGCGAGATGGCGGTTCCGACGCCGACGAGGATGATCGCCGGGACAGTCAGCACGTACAGCGCGACGTACGTCATCTCCTTCGAGCCGATCTTCTTGCCCAGGAACTCAGGCGTGCGCCCGACCAGGAGCCCCGCGATGAACACCGTGAGGATCGACATGATCAAGATGCCGTAGATGCCCGAGCCGACGCCGCCAGGAGTGACCTCGCCGAGCATCATGTTGAGCAGCGCCATGCCGCCGCCGACCGGGGTCATGGAGTCGTGCGACGCGTTGACCGCGCCCGTGGAGGTGCCGGTCGTCATCACGGCGAAGAGCGACGACGCCCACTCCCCCAGACGTGTCTCCTTGCCCTCCATCGACGCCCCGGCGACCTGAGCGGCCTGCGAGTGCGCGCCGACCTCGGCCCAGGTCACGACCGCGACGAACGTGGCCATGAGCGCGACCATCGCACCGAGGACCGTCAGGCCCTGGCGGCGGTTGCCGAGCATCGTGCCGAGCGTGCGGGTGAGGCAGATCGGGATGAGCAGGATCAAGAAGATCTCGAACAGGTTGGTGAAGCCGTTGGGGTTCTCGAAGGGATGGGCCGAGTTGGCGTTGTAGAACCCGCCGCCGTTCGTGCCGAGGAGCTTGATGACCTCCTGGCTCGCGACGGGCCCGCCCGTGATGGTCTGGCTGTGACCGGCCAACGTGTCGACGGACCTGTCCATGAAGTTCTGCATGACGCCGTTGCCGGCGAGGACGAGGGCGCCCACGACGGCGATGGGCAGCAGGATCCGGAGGGTCCCGCGGGTCAGGTCGACCCAGAAGTTGCCGAGCTCGCCGCTGCGCACGCGGACGAAGCCACGGATCAGCGCGACGGCCACCGCGATGCCGACGGCGGCGGACAGGAAGTTCTGCACCGCCAGCCCGCCGGCCTGCGCGGCGAAGCCCAAGGTCGACTCACCGCCGTACGACTGCCAGTTCGTGTTGGCCACGAACGAGCTCGCCGTGTTGAACGACATCCACCACGGCATGCCGGGCAGGTCACGGCTGAACGGCAGGTGCGCCTGGCCGAGCAGGATGGCCATCAGGACCACGACGCTGACGACCGAGAAGCCGACCACGCTCATCGCGTAGGCGCGCGGGCTCTGCTCGGCATCGGCGTTGACGCCGCCGAGGCGGTAGATGCGTCGTTCCACGCGGGAGTGACGCGGGGTCGTGAAGACCTTGGCCATGTAGTCACCGAGCGGCACGTAGACGAGGGCGAGGACGCCCACGAGCGTGACGAGGGTGAGGAGGCCGCTCCAGGTGTCGGACATCAGAAACGCTCCGGGAAGATCAGGGCCGCCAGCAGGTACGCCACGAGCGCGACGACCAGGACGATCAACAAACCGCTTTCGATACTCATGGGCGTCAGTCAATCGCCGGGTCCGGGCGGATCCGCCGACTTTGACAGCCTCTTAGCGGGCCTTGACGCGTTCTTAGCGCGGGCGTCCTGCGACGCCTGCAGACCCCCTGCCGGCGACCGGCGTCAAGATCGCGTCAAGATGTGGGGCCTACGCCGCGAGCCGGGCCTAGGTTGAGCAGGTGACCTCTTCCCGCCCGGCCTCACGCGACGTCCTTCGACTCGCGGTCGTGGTGGGCGCCCTCGGAGTCGTGTTCGGCGACATCGGCACCAGCCCGATCTACACGATCCAGACCGTCTTCAACCCCGACGACCCGCATCCCGTCCCGGTGACCGACGCCCATGTGCTGGGCGTGGTCTCGCTGATCCTGTGGTCGATCACGCTGATCGTGACCATCACGTACGTGATGCTGGCGATGCGTGTCGACCACGACGGCGAGGGCGGCATCATGGCGCTGATCTCGCTGGTACGCCGCTGGCTGGGCGACGGCAGGCGCGGTGCAGCGGTCGTGCTCGCAGGGCTCGGGCTCTTCGGCGCGTCCCTGTTCCTCGGCGACAGCATGATCACCCCGGCGATCTCGGTGCTGTCGGCGGTGGAGGGCGTCAAGACGATCGAGCCCGGTTTCGAGCCGTGGATCGTGCCGGTCACGGCCGCGATCATCGTGCTGCTGTTCTCGGTGCAACGTCACGGCACAGCCGTCGTCGGCAGATTCTTCGGGCCTGTGATGATCGCGTGGTTCGCAGCGATCGGTGCGTGCGGCGCGTGGGGCATCACGAAGGACGTCGACATCCTCAAGGCCGTCTCCCCCGTCTACGCGATCGACTTCCTGGCCGGCAGCTTCCACTACGCGTTCTTCGCCTTGGCCGCGATCGTGTTGGCGGTCACCGGCGCCGAGGCGCTGTACGCCGACATGGGCCACTTCGGACGCCGCCCGATCGCGACCGGCTGGCTCTTCCTGGTGTTTCCAGCGTGCGCCCTCAGCTACATGGGACAGGGAGCACTGATCCTGGAGGATCCGGACAACATCAGCGCCCCCTTCTTCCTGCTCGCCCCGGAGTGGGCGAGGATCCCGCTGATCGTCCTCGCGACAGCCGCGACGGTGATCGCCTCGCAGGCGGTGATCACGGGCGCCTTCTCCGTGACCTCGCAGGCCGCGCAGCTCGGCTACCTGCCGCGGCTGCGCATCCTCCACACGTCGTCGTCGGCGCGTGGACAGATCTACGTGCCCGGCATCAACTGGCTCCTGCTCATCTCGGTGCTCACGCTCGTCTTCGCGTTCCGCACCTCGGCCGCGCTCGCGTACGCGTTCGGCATGGCGGTCACCGGCACGATCACCATCACGACCATCTTGTTCTTCTACGTCGCCCACCGGGTGTGGAGCACACCCACGTGGGTCCTGGCGCTGGCGGCGGTCCCGCTCCTGGCCGTCGACGCGTTGTTCATCGGCGCGAACCTCACCAAGCTCGTCCACGGCGCGTGGCTGCCGCTCGCCATCGCGGTCACCGCCTTCACGGTGATGACGACCTGGCAGCGCGGCCGGTCGCTCGTGACCTCACGCCGTGAGCAGATGGAGGGACCACTGCAGGATTTCGTGGACGATCTCGACGACGAGGCCAAGGCGCCCGCGGTCGTCCCGGGCACCGCGATCTTCCTCAACCGAGGGACGACCACTCCCCTGGCGCTGCGTGCGAACGTCGAGCGCAACCACGTCCGGCACGAGCACGTGGTCATCGCGACGATCGAGATCGAGCCCGTGCCCCGGGTGGACCCGGCCGACCGCGTCCAGGCCGACTCGCTCGGCCACGAGCAGGACGGCATCACCCGCGTGATCGTCCGGTTCGGTTATGCCGAGCACGCGGACGTCCCGGCTGCCCTTGCGCTGCTCAGTCCCGAGCAGACCGAGGGACCGGTCGACCTGGAGGACGCGACCTACTTCCTGTCGCGGATCGAGCTGCGCGTCGGGTCCGACGAAACCATGGCGACCTGGCGCAAGCGGCTGTTCATCGCCACGTCGCACGTCACCGCCGACGCCGCCGACCACTTCAGCCTGCCTCGCGACCGGGTGGTCGTGCTCGGATCGCACGTCGACGTCTGATCCGGGGCCGGCCGCAAGGATCGCGTCAAGACGGCGGCAGGGTTGCGTCAAGCACCTGTCCCCACAGGCGAGCCCGGCGCAGGATCGTGGAGTGACTCTCACCGACGACGCCGACCGACACCTCCAGCTCACGCACCACGCGTACCGACACCTGGCCGAGGCCTGGGACCTTGGTCTCGAGGCCGTCCTCGAGCACGACGTCCGGGCAGCCCGGCAGGTCATGCGGGGGGCGACCACCCGCAGGTCCATGCTGCGCACCGCGCACGAGCACCTGCAGTGGGACGAGTCCCTGCGGCCCACGGGCACGAGCCGGCGTCCGGCGTCACAGCTGGTCGTGATCGCCGACCTCATGCGGATGAACCGGCTGCTGGGTCAGATCGCCCAGCTCGTGATCGCCGCGCCCTCGGGAGCGGCCGGCACGCTGGACGACCGGGACCGCGCCCGCGTCGAGGTCGCACGGCGCGTCGGCGCACAGCGCCTGCGGCAGTTCGCGGAGTCGACGCCCCGGCCCGTGCTCGATCGCGCGTACGTCGCCGCGGGGCACGAGCTCCTCGACGCGCTCGCCGCGCTGGCCGAGCACGCGCCACGACGGGGATCGGCCACCGATCTCTGCCTCGCCCTGGTCGTCACGATGATCGAGGTCTCCCGGCACACCACACGGATCGCCTGATCCTCCCGCCCGGTTTCGAGGGACGTGCGACGGGTAAGGCTCCTTGGCCATGGTCCGACTCCGCCGCACGTCCCCGTCATCTCCCGGTTGGTCACGGGTCCGCCACGGGCGTGGGTTCCGCTACCTCGACGAGGACGGGCTGCCGCTCGAGCCCGAGCAGATCATGCGCTGCAAGCAGCTCGTCATCCCGCCGGCCTGGACCGAGGTGTGGATCTGCTCGGTGCCCAACGGTCACCTGCAGGCCGTCGGCACCGACGATGCGGGGCGCCGCCAGTATCTCTACCACCCGTACTGGCGCGAACGTCGCGACCAGGAGAAGTTCGCCCGCATGGAGGGCTTCGCGGCCGCCCTGCTCCAGAACCGCGCGGCGGCCCGGCGGGACCTCGGCGGCGACGACATGTCGCTCGAGCGCGTGTCCGCGACCGCGTTCAGCCTGCTCGACCTCGGGATGTTCCGCATCGGCTCGGACCGGTACGTCGAGGAGAACGGCAGCTTCGGGCTCACCACGTTGCTCAAGCAGCACGTGCACCCCGAGGGACGCGGCCTCGGCTTCTCGTACGCCGCGAAGTCCGGGCAGCACGTCGAGGTGACCGTGCGCGACGAGCGGGTGCAGGCCGTGCTGGAGCAGCTGCGCCGCCGGCGTGGCGGCGGTGACCGGCTGCTCGCGTACAAGAGCGGGCGACAGTGGAAGTGGCTCGACGCGACCGACGTCAACGCGTACGTCAAGGAGCGCCTCGGCCCCGACTACTCGGCCAAGGACTTCCGCACCTGGCGTGGCACCACGATCGCCGCACTCGCCCTGGCCCGCTCCACCGCCACGTCGGCGACCGCTCGCAAGCGGGCCGCCGCTGCCGCGATGCGTGAGGTCTCCGAGCACCTCGGCAACACTCCCGCGGTCGCCCGCTCCTCGTACGTCGACCCTCGCGTGGTCGACGAGTTCGAGAACGGCGTCACGGTGGGGGCCGAGCACCGACGCGTCGCGCCGGGCGCACCCACGAGCCGTACCCTCGAGCGCCAGGTGCTCCGCCTCCTGCGCAACGCCTGACCCGACGACTGGCGCAACCCGATCCGCGACTGGCGCAACCCGGACAAAATGAGACGGCGTGTCGTCCATTTTCGCGCCACTCGCGGTCGGGGTTGCGCCAGTCGGGGTCGGTCAGAGGGCGGACTCGATCGCGCGCCAGAACGTCGGATAGGCGTAGATCGTGTTGGCGAGGGTGTCCACGGGGATCTCGGCGCGCACCGCGAACGCGAGCGCCGAGAGGGTCTCCCCGCCGTCCGGGCCCGCGCTGGTGGCGCCCACGATGACCCCCCGGTCGTCATCGATGACCAGCTTGATGAGTCCCCGGTTGCCCGGGCCGTGGATGAACCCCCGGCTGCTGGCCGCCAGGTCGGTCGACCCGACCCGGACCGTGAGGCCCTGCTCGCGGGCCTGCTTCTCGGTGATCCCCACCGCCCCGATCTCCGGATCGGTGAACGTGACCCGCGGCAGGCTCGTGTCGTAGTCCGGCAGGCGCTCCCCGAGGATCGCCTTGGCGACACGCTCGGCCTGGTACATCGAGACGTGGGTGAACGCGCCGCGCCCCACGATGTCGCCTATCGCCCACAACCCGTCCGTGACCTGCATCGAGTCGTCGACCGTCAGGTGGTGGCCCGCCTCGACGCCCACACTCTCCAGGCCGATGTCGTCCAGACGGGACCGACGGCCGGCGGCGACCAGCACCCGCTCGGCCTCGTAGGTGACCGCACCGCTCGTGACGTGGAAGACCTCGCCGTCGTGAGCCACGCCGTCGATCGTGATGCCGGCGTGGACGCCGATGCCCTCCGCCTCGAACACTGATGCGACGAGCTCGGACGACTCCGGCTCCTCGACCGCCAGGATGCGCTCGCCGACCTCCAGCACGGTCACCGCGGTGCCGAAGCGGGCAAAGGCCTGGGCCAGCTCGAGACCGATCGCCCCGCCGCCGATGACAATCAGCGACGCCGGCGCCGTCTCGGTCTCGAGGATCTCGCGGTTGGTCCAGAACGGGGTGCCGGCCAGGCCCTCGATCGGCGGCACCGCCGGCGTCGTGCCGGTGTTGAGCACGACCCCGCGCGAGGCGACGTAGGTGTCGTCGCCCACCGTGACCCGCCGCTCGCCGGCGAGGCGGCCGTGCCCGCGGACGAGCCGGGCCCCCGCGTCGGTGATGCGGTCGGCGGCGACGGTGTCGTCCCAGTCGTCGGTCGCCTCGTCCCGAATGCGCCGGGCGACGAGGGAGAAGTCCGGTGTCACCGAGGCCGAGCCGGCCAGCTCGTCGATCCGACGAGCCTCCGCGAGGGCGTTCGCGGCCCGGATCAGCATCTTGGACGGGATGCAGCCCCAGTAGGGACACTCACCGCCGACGAGCTCGGCCTCGACCGCGACGACGTCGAGACCCGCCTTCGCGAGGCGGGCGACGAGCGCCTCTCCACCGGGACCGAGACCGACCACCACGACGTCGCACGCGATTTCTGCCATGCCCCATCCTCAGTCATGAGGACGACGATGGCCACAGGTCGAGGACAGGACGCCCCGGAGAGCTACCTCTCGGCGCTCGTGCGGTCGGCGGCCGCTGTCCGGTCGCGGGGCTCGCGCCACTTCACGATGCTGTAGACCAGCAGCACCAGCGCGGCCACGGCCGAGGTCCACAGGCCGAGCGCGGTGCCCCACCCGGCGGCGGGGAGCTCGGGCCCGAAGCCCACGCCGAGGATCTCGAACTCGGGGATGTCGGGCTTCACCCACCACACGGCGCCGAGGAACACGAGCCACAGCACGCCGAGGACGCTGACGAAGATGCGGGGCCAGGTCGCGACGCCGAACTTGGCGGCGTCGATCGCCTTGCGCTCCAGCGGGTCGAGCAGCTTCTGCGCCCAGACGTAGTGACGTGACAACAGGGCGACACCGGCCACCACGACGATCGTGCCCGGTCCCGGCAAGGGCCACAGCACAGCGCCGAGCGCGATGAGGATCCAGCCGAGGACCTCGGTGCCCGTGCGCTGGGACCAGCCCTTCAACCTGGTTCCGACGCTCATGAGAACAGTCTGCCGCATCGTCTGAACTCAGATGGCGCAACCCTGCGGCCCCCGGTTGACTTGTCGCCGTGAACATCGCATCCTCCCTCCTCGGGCTCGCCGAGGAGACTCTCGGCCTGCCCCTGCCCATCCGTCTGCGGGCGTGGGACGGCAGCGAGGCCGGCGTGCCCGGCGCTCCGGTCGTGGTCATCCGCAGCAAGCGCGCCCTGCGCCACGTGATCTGGAAGCCCAGCGAGCTCGGTGTCGCGCGGGCGTACGTCCAGGGCGACCTGGACGTCGAGGGCGATCTCGGGGACGGTCTGCGCGCGATGTGGGACGCGGTGCGCGACGCCCGGGTCGCCGACGCCTCGGCCGGTCGGCCGCGGATCGGGCCACGGCAGCTGCTCAAGGGGGCCGCGCTCGCCGTACGCCTGGGAGTGATCGGCCCACGTCCGCCCGCTCCGGCCGCCGAGTCCGTCCTGACCGGCGAGCTGCACAGCAAGGAGCGCGACCAGGCGGCCATCTCGCACCACTACGACCTGTCGAACGACTTCTACGAGCTGATCCTCGACCCGCACATGGCCTACTCCAGCGGCTTCCACCACACGCCGGGGATGACGCTCGAGGAGGCCCAGACGGCCAAGCTGCACCTGATCTGCCGCAAGCTCGGCCTCGAGCCGGGCATGAAGATGGTCGACATCGGCTCGGGGTGGGGCTCGCTGACGCTCTTCGCGGCCGAGCACTACGGCGTCCACGTGACTGGAGTGACCCTGTCGGTCGAGCAGCGCGACTACGTCATGGCCAAGGCGGCCGACCGCGGTCTCGCCGACCGGGTCGACGTCAGCCTGCGCCACTTCCGCGATCTCGAGGCCTCGGGCGTGCGCGACGGGCAGGTGGACGCGATCGCGTCGGTCGAGATGGGCGAGCACGTGGGTGACGCCGAGTACGTCGTCTTCGTCGACTCGATCCACCGTTATCTGCGCCCCGGTGGCCGGGCGCTGATCCAGCAGATGTCCCGCAGCAACGACGCCCCCGGCGACAGCCCGGGCGGCGGCCCCTTCATCGAGACCTACATCGCCCCCGACATGCACATGAAGCCGTTGGCCAGGACGATCGGGCTGATCGCGGCGTCGGGCCTGGAGATCCGCGACGTGCAGGCGATGCGTGAGCACTACCCACAGACGGTCGCGGGGTGGGCCGCCCGCCTCGAGGAGAGCTGGGACCGCGCGGTCAAGCTGATCGGCGAGGAGAGCGCGCGGGTGTGGCGCCTGTACCTCGTCGGCGGGGCGCTGGCGTTCGAGGAGAACCGCATGGGCGTCGACCAGATCCTGGCCGTCAAGCCGTCCCGCCGCGGCGTCAGCGGGATGCCGGCCTCTCCCCTGGCGTGGCTGCCGTGATCCCCAACGACCTGTCCCAGACAGCAGCCACCGCGGCGGCGTGCCTCGGTGCCCTGCTGGTCTTCATGGGCCTCGGCCTGGCGTACGCACTTCGCCGCCGGCTGCTCTCGATCGTCGACACGCTGTGGGGCCTCGGCTTCGTCGTCGTCGCGACGGTCGCCGCGATCGTCTCCCTCGGCGGCAGCGGCGGGACCGTCCAGCGTTGGATCGTGCTGGTGATGGTCGCGGTCTGGGGCCTGCGCCTCGCGTGGCACGTCGGCGGGCGCAACCACGGCACGGGCGAGGACCCCCGCTACGCGGATCTGCTCGAGCAGGGTGAGCAGAAGGGCCGGTCCTTCACCCGGACGGCCGTGACCCGGGTGTTCGTGCCGCAGGGCGTCGCGATGTTCATCGTCTCGGCCCCGCTCATCGTCGGTCCCAACAACGAGCGCATGTCGCTGCCGCTGACCGTCGCAGGCGTGCTGGTCTGGGCCGTCGGGCTGTTCTTCGAGGCCGTCGGCGACGCGCAGCTCAAGGCGTACAAGCGTGATCCGGCTCACCAGGGCAAGATCATGGACACGGGCCTGTGGAGCCTGACCCGCCACCCGAACTACTTCGGCGATGCGTGCGTCTGGTGGGGCCTGGGACTCGTGGGGGCGGGCTCGTGGCCCGGCCTGGTCGCGCTGATCGGGCCGGCCGTCATGACGTACTCACTGGTCAACGTCACCGGCGCCAAGCTCAACGAGAAGAGCCAGCGCAGGAAGCCGGGCTGGGACGACTACGCCCGGCGCACCAGCTACTTCGTCCCGCGGAAGCCGAGGCCGCCTGCGGCCGAGCGCTGACGCGCGCCAGCCTGGGCCCGTTGCTCAGGCCGAGACGAAGATGTGGGCGGCTGCCTCGGCGTCGATCTCCGCGGTCTCGCCCTGGCGGGCGACGATCACGCCGTCGTGCCCCCGCGAGACGAGGACGTCGTTGCCGGGCAGTGCGCCGACGCGGCGCAGCACCGACATGACCTCGATGTCCTTCTGCAGCTCCTCCGCGATGCGGCGGACGACCAGGCGGACCGGCTCGACCGCGCCTCGCACCGCACCCGTCATCGACTGCACGCCGGTGAGGAACTGGGCCGGCACCTCGGCCTCGCCCAGCTCGGCCAGGCCCGGGATCGGGTTGCCGTAGGGGGACTCGGTCGGGTGCTCGAGGATCTCGACGAGGCGACGCTCGACCTGCTCGGACATCACGTGCTCCCAGCGGCACGCCTCCTCGTGGACGAACTCGATCTCCAGACCGATGACGTCGATCAGGAGGCGCTCCGCGAGACGGTGCTTGCGCATCACGCGGGTCGCGAGCTGGCGTCCCTTCTCGGACAGCTCGAGGTGGCGGTCGCCCTCGACGGCCAGCAGACCGTCACGCTCCATGCGCGCCACGGTCTGGGACACGGTCGGTCCGCTCTGGTGCAGGCGTTCGGCGATGCGCGCCCGCAGGGGCACGATGCCTTCCTCCTCCAGCTCGTAGACGGTGCGTAGATACATCTCGGTGGTGTCGATCAGCTCGCTCACACGTCCATTGTCCCACGTCGGGCACACTGCTCGATCACGCCGCAGAATGGAGCGCATGCCGACGTCAGTCATGTGGTTCCGCACCGATCTGCGCCTCCACGACCAGCCCGCCCTGCGCGCCGCGATCGAGGAGGGCCGCGACGGTGTCGTGCCGCTGCTGGTGCTGGACGACCGCTACTGGGGACCCGGAGCGTCGACCCGGCAGGCGTACCTCGTGCGCCTGATCGGCGACTTCGCCGACCGCATCGGCGGCCTGCACCTCGTGCACGGCGACCCGGTCACCGAGGTGCTCCGGGTGGCTCGGCAGGTCGACGCCTCCTCGGTGCACGTGTCGGCCGACTTCACGCCGATGGGCGCGGAGCGCGACCGGGACGTCGAGGCAGCCCTGGCCGACCACGACATCCCGCTCGTCCGCACCGGGTCGCCGTACGCGGTCTCGCCGGGTCGGGTGGCCAAGGACGACGGCACCGGCTACCGGGTGTTCACCCCGTTCTTCCGCGCATGGCAGGAGCACGGGTGGCGACAGCCCGCCGACGCCCCCGACGACGTCCCGTGGCTGCGGTCCGACGGCGGGACGGCCCGGCTCCCCGAGGCGACCGTGCCCGAGGGGATGACGCTCCCGCCGCACGGGGAGGACGCGGCCCGGGCCAGATGGGCCGAGTTCCTCGCCGACGACGTCGCGGACTACGCCTCGGCACGCGATCTCCCGGGTCCGGACCGCACGTCGCACATGTCCGTCCACCTCAAGTGGGGCACGATCCATCCGCGCACGATGCTGGCCGATCTGGCGCCCCTGCGCTCCGAGGGCGCAGCCGCGTACGCGCGCGAGCTCGCCTTCCGGGAGTTCTACGCCGACGTGCTCCACCAGCGACCGGACTCCACCTTCGGCTACTACAACCGGGCGTTCGAGCAGATGCGGTACGACGAGCCCGGCGGCGACCTCGAGGCCTGGAAGGCCGGCCGCACCGGCATCCCCATCGTCGACGCCGGGATGCGACAGCTGCGCGGGGAGGGCTGGGTGCACAACCGGGTGCGGATGATCGTCGCGAGCTTCCTCGTCAAGGATCTGCACCTGGAGTGGCAGCACGGGGCCCGGCACTTCCTCGACCTGCTCGTCGACGCCGATCTCGCGTCCAACCAGCACGGTTGGCAGTGGGTCGCCGGATCCGGCACAGACGCCTCGCCGTACTTCCGGATCTTCAACCCCATGACGCAGGGCAAGAAGTTCGACCCCGACGGCCAGTACGTGCGCCGCTGGGTGCCCGAGCTCGCCGACGTGCCTGCCAGACACGTGCACACCCCGTGGGAGATGGCCGAGCCGCCGGCCGACTATCCCGCACCGATCGTCGACCACGCCGAGGAACGACGCGAGTCCCTGCGGCGCTACGAGGAGATCAGGCCGGGTCGGTAGGGTCGGGCCCCATGGTGACGATCCCGGCACAGTTCAACGGACCCGACCACTCCGGCAACGGCGGCTACGTCGCCGGACTCATCGCGCAGGAGGTGGGGACCGGGCCGGTCACCTCGACGCTGCGCATCCCCCCGCCGCTCGACGTCCCCCTGAGCTGGGAGCGCGAGGGCGACCACGTGCGCCTACTGACCGCCGGCGGCGCCGTCGTCGGCGAGGCCGGACCGGGAGAGCTCGGGTCCGACGTCCCCGCGATGCCGTCCGCCGCGGAGGCCACGACCGGCCTCGCGGCGTACCCCGGCTTCGACCACCACCCGTTCGACCGCTGCTTCACGTGCGGCACCGCTCGCGGCGATGGCGACGGGCTGCGCCTGTTCACCGGTCCGTTCGCCGAGGGCCGCACCGCGGGGCCGTGGGTCCCCGACGCCGCCTTCGCCGCGGAGGACGGTCTCCTGGACGTCCCGACGACGTGGGCGGCCCTCGACTGCCCCGGCGGGTGGGCCGCCGACTTCACCCGTCAGACGATGGTGCTGGGCCGGATGACCGCCGAGGTGCTGCGCCGTCCCCGCGCCGGGGAGTCGCTCATCGCGACCGGAGAGCTCTCCGGGACGAGTGGGCGCAAGTTCTTCACGGGCACCGCGCTGTACGCCCTGGACGGCGAGCTGCTGGGTCGCGCGGAGCAGGTCTGGATCGAGATCGACGTCACCTCGTTCGGCTGAGCGCTTGCTGAGGCGAAGCCGTGGGAGCGGGCGTAACGTGACCTGACGTGCCGCGGTCCGTCTCCCACTTCTTCGCGGACGTCCGCCCCCTGCGCAACCACCACTTCCGGCGGCTCTGGGTCGCCAACATCATCACGGTGATCGGGGCCCAGCTGACGGTCGTCGCGGTGCCCGCACAGCTCTACGCCGACACGGGCGAGTCGTTCTACGTGGGGCTGGCCGGCGTCTTCGGCCTGGTCCCGCTGGTGATCTTCGGTCTGTACGGTGGCGCCCTCGCGGACGTCTTCGACCGGCGCACGATCCTGGTGGTCACGACGATCGGCCTCATCGTGACCAGCGCACTGTTCTGGGCGCAGGCCGCCGCGGACAACCGGAACGTCTGGCTCCTGCTGTGCCTGTTCTCGGTCCAGCAGGCGTTCTTCGCGGTCAACCAGCCCACCCGCAGCGCAGTCCTCCCCCGCCTCATCGAGCCCGAGCTGCTTCCTGCGGCCAACTCGCTCAACATGACCGTCACGATGGCCGGCGCGATCGCCGGCCCGCTCGTGGCGGGGATACTGATCCCGGTCATCGGCTTCGAGTGGATGTACCTGATCGACACGATCACGCTCTTCGCGACGCTCGGCGCGGTGCTCCGGCTGCCGAGCCTGCAGGTGCTGGAGGCGGCGGCCGGCGCCCCGGGCATCCGTGCGGTGATCGACGGCTTCGTCTACCTGCGCACGCAGCCCGTGCTGCTGATGTCGTTCGTGGTCGACCTCATCGCGATGGTGTTCGGCATGCCACGGGCGCTGTTCCCCGAGATCGCCCACGTGTCGTTCGACGGCCCCGACAACGGCGGCATCGTGTTCGCCCTGCTCTTCGCCGCGATCCCCGCCGGCGCGGTGATCGGCGGCGTCTTCAGCGGCTGGGTCTCGCACGTCGAGCGGCAGGGCCGGGCCGTCGTCATCTGCATCGGGGTCTGGGGCGTCGCGATGACCGGGTTCGGGCTGGCCGTCGCGCTCGCCGACCACTGGATGACCCCGATGCTGGTCGTGGCGCTGCTGATGCTCGTCGTCGGGGGTGCCGCGGACATGGCGTCGGCGGCGTTCCGATCGAGCATGCTGCAGTCCGCCGCGGACGACGCGATGCGCGGACGCCTCCAGGGTGTGTTCATCGTGGTCGTCGCCGGTGGGCCCCGCATCGCCGACACCCTGCACGGCGCGTCGGCCGCGGCCGTGGGGACCGCTGCGGCCGCGGCCGGCGGCGGCGTCCTGGTCGTCGTCGGCGTCGTCATCGCGTCGCTCGCGGTGCCCTCGTTCGTGCGCTACCGGATCACGCGCTCGGCGTCCTGAGCGTCCACAGCGACAGGCTCGTCACGCCGTACGAGCGCACCTGCTCGCGGTGGAAGTCACGGTTCAGCCTGGCCAGCTCGGGCGCGCCCCGGTGGGACGGGTAGCCACGGGTGACGACCCAGACCCGGTCCGTTCCCACGGGGACGCTGTCCGCCTGGGCCACGACGAGCCGCTCGAACGGTCCCTCGTACGCGTCCACGAACTTCAGGAACGAGGCAGGTACCGCGACCACCGCGTCACCGGGTGCGATCTCCGCCGCGAGATCGCGGGTCAGTGACCTCAGGTCGTCCGGACGCCGGTCCGGTGCCCGGATGTCGCGGTGTCCCGGCAGCACCGCGAGTGCCACCACGACCAGGATCGCGCCGAGGGCGACGGGGCGGCCCCGGCCGAGCAGGCGGGCGACCCCGTCGGCGCCCGCGCCCACCAGCAGCGCGACCGCGGGCACGACGTAGAGCACGTAGCGGTCGGCGTAGACCGGCTGCACCTGGGACACCAGCCACGACACCGCGACGGGCAGCACGGCCCACAGCAGGGGCAGCGGCGACCTGCGCAGCACCCACGCACCGCTGACAGCGAGCAGCGCGAGCACGACCGTGGCGACGTCGGTGCCGCCGATCTGGTCGACGAGCCCGCGAAGCTCGCTGAGGCCCGGGCGCCGGATCCAGCCGAGCTGGCCCGCCCGCTGCCCCGCCGCGACCACGGCCAGCGGCAGCAGGACGACGGCTGCGCCCGCCCACGCGAGCGCCACCCTGCGCGCGATCTGCCGGGCGGCGAGCAGGACGTACGCGCCGTGGGCCGCGAGCAGCAGCAAGGCGTAGAGGTGCAGGCAGCCGAGGGCCGCGACCGAGGCGGAGTACGCGACGACCCGCCCCGGGGAGGGCTGCTCGACCATCCGCAGCAGGGCCAGCGCCGACAGGACGGCCACCATGCTCACCAGCGCGTACGACCGGCCCTCCTGCGCGAAGCGGCTCGTGACGGGCAGGATCGCGTAGACGACCCCCGCGCACGTGGCCGCCGTCCGGCCCATGAGCCGCCGACCGACCAGGACGACACCCACCGTCGCGACGACGAACCCCACGAGGGACGGCAGCCGCACCCCCAGCTCGACCGGATCGATCCAGATCGTGAGGCGCAGCAGCAGGTCGTACGCGGCATGGACCGCATCAACCTCTCCCCACTCACGCCATGCATCGCCCAGGGGCTCCCGCGCGAAGTGCACGCTGACCGACTCGTCCCGCCAGAGCGCCGGTCTCGTGATCGACCACGCGCCGACGAGCGCGGCGAGCAGGGCGGGTCCGACGAGCTGTGCGAGCCCCGGCCAGGAACGGCGGCGGGGCTCGGCGGAGGTCACGGCGGGAGGCTACCCGACCCGTGGCCCCTGCGCGGGTCTCACACGAGCGGCTCCCCCACCAGCGTCTGCAGGGACGGTCGTGCGAGGACGCCCGTCGCCCGCTCGAGGGACGCGGTGTCCGGAGCCGCCCGCCCGGGGCGGACGCCGGTCGCGGCGCGGACCAGGAGCACCGGCAGCACGCCGACGCCCACCAGCACCAGCAACAGCCAGGCCGCACGGCCCAACGCATCGGTGGCTGCGCCGACCAGCCCGGCGACGACCGTCCCTCCGCCCACGTAGACCGCGGACCACAGGCTCGAGCCGGCGACGGAGGCGACGGCGAACCGGCGGTACTCCAGGCCGGACGCGCCCGCCGCGGCCGGGGTGAGGGTGCGGACCACGGGGACGAGGCGCGTCAGGAGCACAGCTGTGCCACCTCGGCGGCGCAGCAGGTCCATCGCGTGGTCGAGGTGGCGTCGGCCGAGCCGTCGCACCGCCCGGGTGTCGCGCAGGGCGTCGCCGTAGCGGCGACCCAGGACGTACCCGACGTGGTCGCCGAGGCTCGCACCCGCCGCGACGGCCAGGCCGAGCAGGATCAGCTCCGCCGGCGTGTCCAGGCCCGCGGCGAGGACGACGACGGCGGTCTCGCCGGGCAGGAGCATCCCGAGCCCCAGTCCCGACTCCGCGAAGGCGAGGGCAAGGCCCAGCCCGAGTGTCAGGGCGATTCCGGTCATGGTCCGAGCCTGCGAGGCCGAGGCGTACCCCCACCGGCGCCCGGGTGGCCGTGAGGTGAACTCCGCCCGACAGGTACCGACCGGCTGCACGCCGCCGTGAGTAGGCTCGCCCCATGACTACGGTGCTGACCTACGGGACGTTCGACCTGTTCCACATCGGTCACCTCAACCTGATCAACCGGCTCGCCGAGCTCGGCGACCGCCTCGTGATCGGGGTGTCGACCGACGAGTTCAACGCGGGCAAGGGCAAGACGTCCGTCGTGTCGTACGAGGACCGCGCTCGCATCATCGCCAGCATCAAGGGCGTCGACCTGGTGATCCCCGAGACGTCGTGGGATCAAAAGGTCTCCGACATCAAGGAGCACGACGTCGACGTCTTCGCGATCGGCGACGACTGGCGCGGCAAGTTCGACGACCTCAAGGAGCTGTGCGAGGTCGTCTACCTCCCCCGCACCGACGGCATCTCCAGCACCGAGATCAAGCAGATGCTCCGCGTGCTCGATCCCCAGCACATCACCGAGATGCAGGAGGCGCTGGCCGTCATGAGCCGGCTCCTCGAGCACTACCGCGACCTCACCTGACCCGTCCCCGCCTGGCCCAGCCCCGCCCCGCCCCGCCCAGATTTGCGGAGTTCTGCACGCTTTGCGGGCGGAATTCGGTGCAGGAGCCCGCAAATCTGGGCGGGGTTGGGGTCTGGGCGGGGTTGGGGTTGGGGTTGGGGGTCAGGGGGCGAGGCGCTCGCGGACCCAGCCGCCCGGGACCTCGGTGAAGCGGATGCGGTCGTGCAGGCGTCCCAGCCGTCCCTGCCAGAACTCGATCGACTCGATCGAGACGCGGTAGCCGCCCCAGACCTGGGGACGCTCGACGTCGCGGCCCTCGAACGTGCGCTCGGTCTCCGCGACCCGCTCGTCCAGCACGGCGCGGCTCGCGATCGGCTGTGACTGCGGCGACGCGACGGCACCGATCTGCGATCCCCGCGGTCGGGAGGCGAAGTACGCATCCGACTCCGCCTCGTCGAGCAGGCTCACGGCCCCCTCGATCCGCACCTGGCGCTGGAGCGGGTGCCACAGCATCGTCGCGGCGGCGCGGGGATTCTCGGCGAGCTCGAAGCCCTTGCGCGACTCGTACCCGGTGAAGAACGTGAGCCCGCGCTCGTCGATGCCCTTGAGCAGGACGATCCGCACCGAGGGACGTCCGTCGTGGGTCGCCGTGGCCAGGGCCATCGCATTGGGCTCGTACAGGCGAGCTGTCAGAGCGTCGTCCAGCCAGCGTCCGAACAGCGCCAGCGGATCGTCCCCTGCGTCGGTCTCGTCGAGGCCCGCGCGGGCGTAGTCCTCACGCATCCGGGCGAGATCGGGTGTCTCCATGTGTACAACGTATCCGCGCAGGGCAGAATGCAGCGTATGACTGAAGTCCATCACGGACTCGAGGGCGTCATCGCCTTCGAGAGTGAAATCGCCGAACCTGACAAGGAAGGGTCTGCGCTTCGCTATCGCGGCGTCGACATCGACGACCTCGTCGGTCGCGTCCCCTTCGAGAAGATCTGGGGCCTGCTGGTCGACGGGGCGTACGAGCCCGGTCTTCCCCCGGCCGAGCCGTTCCCGATCCCCGTGCACTCCGGCGACATCCGCGCCGACGTGCAGAGCGCCATCGCACTGACCGCCCCCGCGTGGGGCATGAAGCAGCTGTACGACATCGACGACGCCCAGGCGCGCGACGACCTCGCCCGCGCTGCGGTCATGGTCCTGTCGTACGTCGCCCAGGCGGCTCGCGGTGTCGGACAGCCCTTCGTCCCGCAGAGCGAGGTCGACAAGGCCGGCACCATCACCGAGCGCTTCCTGACGCGCTGGCGGGGTGAGGTCAACCCCGATCACGCCAAGGCCATCGACGCGTACTGGGTCTCGGCGGCCGAGCACGGCATGAACGCCTCGACGTTCACGGCCCGTGTCATCGCCTCGACCGGTGCCGACGCAGCTGCCGCACTCTCGGGTGCGGTCGGCGCGATGTCGGGCCCGCTGCACGGCGGCGCCCCGGCCCGTGTGCTGACGATGATCGA
Source organism: Aeromicrobium sp. S22 (assembly GCF_009661045.1). Taxonomy (NCBI): domain Bacteria; kingdom Bacillati; phylum Actinomycetota; class Actinomycetes; order Propionibacteriales; family Nocardioidaceae; genus Aeromicrobium; species Aeromicrobium sp. S22. Next base: position 859,404 of record NZ_WJWV01000001.1, on the reverse strand, counting down.
GGAGGTCGAGAAGTCCGGCGACGCCACCAAGTACGTCAAGGACCTGCTCGACAAGGGCGAGCGGCTCATGGGCTTCGGCCACCGCGTCTACCGCGCCCAGGACCCCCGCGCCCGCACCCTGCGACGTACGGCCAAGGAGCTCAACGCCCCGCGTGCCGAGGTCGCGATCGCGCTGGAGGAGGCGGCGCTCAAGGAGCTCAAGGAGCGTCGCCCCGACCGCGTCCTGGAGACCAACGTCGAGTTCTGGGCCGCCATCGTCCTGGACTACGCCGAGATTCCCCCGCACATGTTCACCGCGATGTTCACCTCGGCGCGCACGGCCGGCTGGAGCGCACACATCCTGGAGCAGAAGCGCACCGGACGCCTGATCCGACCGTCCGCGATCTACACCGGTCCCGCCTCGCGCGGAGCCGACGAGGTCGAGGGCTGGAACCCGGACTGGGCCAAGGCCTGAGCCACCCCCCAAGCGCCCCGCTCGACCTGTCGAGCGGGGCGCTTGGCATGTCGGGCGACTCCCAGCGGGCTATCGCGCGAGCTCGTGCAACGAGTGAGCCACGCCCCGGACGTCGAGCACGTCGGCGAGCAGCACCCTGGCCCGCTCCACGAACGAGTGCCGCGACGCGATCGCCACGGCATTGGCGTCCAGCTCGTCCTGGCTGGGCCACCGGTGCAGATCGGCGCTCGCGAGGTCGCTGAGGTCCTCGAGCGAGTCGTACGTCTGCACCGAGGGACCGAAGATCTCCTCCAGCCCCGGCACCCGGTCCGAGACGATGCGCGCGCCGGACGCGGCGGCGTCGAAGAGCCGGTTGGACAAGAAGCCGTTGCGGGCCATGTCCTCCCAGTGGTCGTTGAGCACGACGTGCGCGGCCCGATAGGCAGGAGCCAGGTTGACGTTGTCGAGGTACGTCGCGGCGACGTGCGACTCGTCGATGAACGCCTCCCACCCCCGGCCGTACAGCCGCAGGTCGAGCCCGGCCTCGATCGCGTCGCCCACGATCTGGCGCATGTGGCCGCGGGTGTTGCCCACGAACAGGGCGCCGCCCACGTCCGCGGCACCCACCGAGGGCCTGAACCGGTCGGGGTTGGTGGCCTGCAGCAGGGGCCGCACCTCGACCCCGGCCGTCGCGCTCATGTGCTCGGCCCAGGGCACGCCCGCGGCGTAGACCAGGTCGTAGCCGTCGGCGAGCTCCTGGACCGGGACCTCGTCAGGATGGCTGATGACCCACACCACGTTGGTCGCTCCCTGCAGGGGTGCGCACGGGACGCGTCCACGCAGCAGCAGGGTCACGTCGTCGTGGTCGTCGCTGCCCGGCCGCTGGAAGGCGGGCCGGCGGTCGACGACGATCTCCTGGCCCCAGTGGCGCAGGGCGTGGGCGAGGTCGCCCGCGAAGAAGGTGTCGCCCCACACGTCGCCGAGCGGGCCCCAGGTGGCCGGGTTCTTGATCGCCCAGCGCAGGCGCGGCAGCCCGGCGGCCGGTCCGCTCTCGACCACGGTGGCGCGCCGCCGCAGCACGGGCTTGACCGCGGTACGCCGTCCCGTCTGGGGCAGGCCCGCGTCGACCGCGAGCCGCAGCACCTCGAAGCCGGCCTGCTCCCACTGGGACGTGTCCGGGGTGGGCAGCCGACCGTGCCAGCGGTCGAGCAGCCGCAGCCGGTTGGACTCGACCCGGGCGAAGCGACCGGGTGACTTGCTCTCCAGGTGGACCACCTGGGACGCGGGCACCGTGACGAAGCTGCCTCCGCGCTCCTCAGCGAGGCGCAGGCACAGGTCGACGTCCTCCATCCCGTTGGCGAACACGGGATCGAAGCCGCGGGACGGCGCGAGCACGTCGGCGCGTACGGCCATGCAGGCGGCCGTGACGGCCGGGAAGCGCAGGTCGATCTCGGGCTTCACGTCCTCGACCGGATGGGCTGCGAGCAGGTGCCCGGGGATGCTGTCGGGCCCGTTGAAGACCGTGCCGGCGGACTGCACCGTCCCGTCCCCGTAGAGCAGCAGCGGCTGGGCGCCGAGAACGTCGGGGCCCTCCAGCGCCTCGACCAGCGGAGGGAGCCAGCCCGCCTGCACCTCGGTGTCGTTGTTGAGGAACACCACGACCTCACCGGTCGACTCCGCGAAGGCGACGTTGGACGCCGTGCCGAAGTTGGTGTTGCGCGGCAGACGTCGGATCCGCACCCGCGGATCGCCCGCGAACGTCCCCGCGAACACCGACGTCAGGTCGCGGTCGGAGCCGTTGTCGACCACGACGACCTCGATGTCGGCCGGCGAGTGGGCCAGCACGTGCTCGACCGCGGCCCGGACGAGCAGGCGATCGCGGAAGGCCGGGATCAGCATCGAGACCCGGCCGGGCACGCGCTCGGCGACCTGCTGCTCGATGAGGGGCCAGTCCAGGATGTGCTCGGCACGGATGACGTGCTCGTGCGTGCTGCGCAGCCCCGGGGCCAGCGGCAGCGCGCCGAGATCGGACCCACGCACCGCGACGAACGGGACGAACGTGCTCGGCAGGTCGCTGCGCAGGAGGTGGTCCCAGCCGTACTGGTCCTCGGCCTCGGCCCGGAAGGCACCATCACCCGCACGGAGCTGCTCGGTCGGGAACAACATCCCGGCCAGTCCGCGGGGCAGGTCCCACAGCAGGGTGTCGCGGGCGGGGAGCTCGGCCCGCCAGAGCGGTCCCGCGTCCTTGGCCTCCCCGGTGCCGCTGTCGACGGTCGCGGCGTGCGCGCCGACGCCGTCGGCGACACCGGACAGCAGGCCGCTGAGGTGGTGCGGCGACCAGGCCTCCTGAGGCTGCCAGAAGCAGGCCCACGGCTCGTCCGCGGTCGACAGGACGTCGTGGACGCGCTCGGCCCACGACGTCGAGGTCGTCTCCACCAGGACGACGCGCCCTCCCTCGTGGAGCTCGGCCAGCGACAGCGGCACGGGCTGCCCGGCGTCCACCGCCACGCGCAGCGTCCACCGCGGATGCTCCTGGCGCAGGACGGTGTCGACGTTCTTGGGCATCCATTTGGTCCACTCGCGCGCATCGCTGACGATCGCGACCGGGACCGTCGGATCGCCCGCCTCGGGCACGGCTGCGTCGAGCCACCAGCGGGCGTACGTCGTGGAGGGACGGCGCGCGATCCGTTCCTGCTCCCCGAGGTCGGCGGCGACGCGACGCATCGTGGCCACCAGCGCGCCGAGCTCGGTGGGCTCGATCCCGGAGGCCGGGGCGGGGACCGTGGGCGTCGACTCGTCCGCGTGCTCGAGGAAATGCCCCAGCGGGCCGCCCACGTGGTCCGCCGCCTCAGGACGCCGCTCGAGGTACGTCGTGCCGTCGAAGTGCGGCCCGGCGGCCCCGCGTACCTGGCCCGTCCGCAGGAAGCTCGCGAACTTGAGCGGCATGTGGGCGTTCGCGGATCCTCGGTACCAGAGCCGGTCGTACAGGGGCTGGGGGGTGAGCCCTGCGGACTCGCCGATCTCGAGGAAGTGCCACACCGCAGCCGTGCCGGACAGGAACGTGCGCCCGGCCTGGAGCTCGTAGTAGTCGCGGTCGAACAGCCCCGACTTCACGATCCTGCGAAGGGCGTCACCCTGCTGCTGACGGTGGGCGACGAAACGCCTCCAGCTGCGGGTGCCCAGCTGGGGGACGGGCGCACCGGCGTGCGCGTGCTCGAGATAGAAGCCGACGGGTCCTCCGGGGTGATCGGCCGCTCCCACCGCGTCCGCCACGAGGGCGACGTCGTCGAGCAGCGGCCGCACCGGGAAGAGCCGCGCGGACCCGTCCCGCACGGCGGCCGCGACGGCGTCCGGGGCCAGCCCGGTCGCCTCGACGTCCGTCAGCGGGTTGGGCAGCAGCCCCTCGGCGGCACCGACGTCGAGGTAGTGCCGAGCGGCCTCGTGCGCGTCCATCGACCTGCCGGTCTGGAGCGAGTAGTACCACGGGTCGACGAGCCTGGAGTCGACGAGCGGCTGGAGCTCTGATGACGCTGATCGTTCGACGCGGCGCACCACGCTCCTGAGCCTTCTGCCCGATGCCACTAGGACCCCCACATCGTTTCCGATCAGCGTACACAACCGGCGACGGGCCCATGGACAGGCAGAGGGGTCGGCCATCCCCCCGAGACGGCCGACCCCGCGACGCTGGTGCGTCCTGTGTCTCTCGCATGAAAAGTAGCGGACCCCGGAGGGAAAGTGCAGTCTTGACATTCGGGATGGGACTAGTTATTTGGAACTAGTCGTCACTAGTCCTTCCGGGTCGGGTCGCGGCCGCCGGCTCGGCAGGGCGGAATGTCTGAGGACGAGCGGCGGTTCCATCCACATGACCACCATCGGACTCATCGGCTCAGGCCTCATCGGCAGTCAGCTCGCTCGCGCCGCGACCGCACACGGCCACGACGTCGTGCTCAGCAACTCGCGCGGACCCGAGACGCTCGCGGGGCTCGTCGACGAGCTCGGCCCGCACGCCCGGGCCGCCACGCCTGCGGAGGCCGCCGCGGCGGGCGATCTCGTCGTGGTGACGATCCCCTTCCGCGCGATCTCGACCGTCCCGGTCGAGCCGCTGGCGGGCAGGACCGTCATCGACACGACCAACTACTACCCGCAGCGCGACGGGCAGGTGGCAGGGCTCGACGACGAGTCGACCACGAGCTCCGAGCTGCTCCAGGACCGTCTGGTCGGGGCGCACGTCGTCAAGGCGTTCAACCACATCAGCGCGGCCCACCTCTCCGAGCACGCAACACCCGCCGGCACCCCGGACCGCCGGGCTCTCGCGATCGCGGGCGACGACGCGGACGCCAAGGCCGCGGTGTCCACGTTCATCGACGAGATCGGCTTCGACGTCGTCGACCTCGGACCTCTCGCCGAGGGGTGGCGCGTGCAGCCCGGCACCCCCGCCTACGGTCCGCGGATGACCGCGGAGCAGCTGCGCGAGGCCGCGGCTTCTGCGCAGCGCGACCAGGGCTGATCAGCGCAGCGGGACCAGCTGGGACAGGTCGTCGCGGGGAAGCTCGTCGACGACGGCGCTGACCGCCATCCACCGCAGGTCCACCGCGGCGCCGTGCTGACTCAGGAACGCGGTCTCGGACGCGTCCTGACCTGTTGCGATGCGCACGAGCGAGCTCCGCGGCGCGAGGGCGGTGGCGTCGACGACGTGCCAGCCCCCGTCGACGTACGCCTCGGCGACCGCGTGGAAGTCCATGGGGAACAGCCCCGGCGCGTAGACCGAGGCCAGGCGCGCGGGGATGTCGAGGGCGCGCAGCAGGGCAACCACCAGGTGGGCGTAGTCCCGGCAGACCCCGGCCCGGGCGAGCATCGTCGCGACGGCCCCGTCGGTCGGCTGGCTGGCACCGGGGACGTACGTCAGGCGGTCCCCGACCCACGAGCTGACCGCGTCGAGCAGCTCCTTGCCCTCGAGGCCCGTGAACTCCGAGCGAGCGGTCGCGAAGAGGGTGTCGGACTCGCAGTAGCGGCTCGGACGCCGGTACTCGATGATGTCGAGCTCCTCGACCGGCGCCAGAGGTGCCTGGCCGCTGACCTCGGCGGAGTAGTCGATGACCATCGGTCCGGGGCGACCGGTCAGGCGGTGCAGCCGCGTGCCGTGCCGTCCGGCGACCACGTGCGCCTCGAGCGGGCTGCCGCCGGAGGTGATCTGGAGGGTCTCGTCGCAGTCATTGCCCTCCGCGACCGCGATCGAGAAGATCAGGTCGGCCTCGCCGTGCAGGTAGAGCTCGAGGTGGGCCGTCACTGATCGCTTCACGAAGCCGATCGTTTCACATCCCGCCCTCCCCGCGAGTGGCGCACACCTCCCCGCGAGTGACGCAGTTGCGCACGACACGCCGTCCCACTTCCTCCACCTTGCGCCAGTCGCGGATCGGGTTGCGCCAGTCGCGGATCAGGTCAGGAGTCGTAGGCCTCGAGGATCCTGTCGGCGGCGGACGCGGCGGGCAGCTCGCCGGACAGGACCGCCTCGCGGATCTCCTCACGTACGGCCGCGACGGCGGGGTTGGTGCGCAGGCGCTGGTCCAGCTCGTCGCGCACGAGCGCCCAGGTGAAGTCGAGCTGCTGCTGCGCCCGCTTCTCGCGCAGCCCACGGGTGCCCATGAACTCGCGGTGACGGATGACGCGCGCCCACACCGTGTCGATGCCGGTGCCCTCGAGCGCCGAGCAGCTCAGCACGGGCGGGACCCACCCGGTCCCCCCGGCGTACACGAGCCGCAAGGCGCCGGCGAGCTCCCGCGACGTCCCCTCGGCCTCCTGCGCCCGGTCGCCGTCGGCCTTGTTGACCGCCACGACGTCCGCGATCTCCAGGATGCCCTTCTTGATGCCCTGGAGCTGGTCACCCGTTCGCGCGATCGTCAGGAACAAGAAGGTGTCGACCATGCCCGCGACGGTGATCTCGGACTGTCCCACCCCGACCGTCTCGACCAGGATGACGTCGAACCCCGCGGCCTCCAGCACCGTCATCGCCTGGCTCGTCGCCCGCGCGACGCCGCCGAGGGTGCCCGCGCTCGGCGACGGGCGGATGAACGCGTCGGGAGTGACCGACAGCTTCGCCATGCGCGTCTTGTCGCCCAGCACCGAGCCGCCCGTACGCACGCTGGACGGGTCCACCGCGAGCACGCCGACGCGGTGTCCCTCGTCGATCAGGTGGGTGCCGAGCGCCTCGATGAAGGTCGACTTTCCCACTCCGGGGACGCCCGAGATGCCGACCCGGATCGCGCCGCCGACCCCACCGCCGTGCTCGGGGTCGCTGAGCAGGCTCAGCAGCTCCCGTGCCTCGGCGCGGTGGTCGCCGCGGCTCGACTCGACCAGCGTGATCGCCCGCGAGATGGCCGCGCGCTTGCCGACGCGCACGTCGTCGGCGAGCTCCGCGACGTCGACCATCAGCGTTGTCCGCTCACGACTGCAGGGTCGTGCGCAGCTTGTCGAGCAGGTCCAGCGCCGAGTCGGCGATGACAGTGCCCGGCAGGAACACCGCGGCCGCACCCATGTCCTTGAGCGTCTCGACGTCGTCGGGCGGGATGACGCCGCCGATCACGACCATGATGTCGGGACGGCCGAGCTCCTCCAACGACGTCTTGAGCGCGGGCAGCAGGGTGAGGTGACCCGCAGCCAGCGAGGACACGCCGACGATGTGCACGTCGGCGTCGATCGCCTGCTGGGCGACCTCCTCGGGCGTCGAGAACAGGGGGCCCACGTCGACGTCGAAGCCCATGTCGGCGAACGCCGTGACGATGACCTTCTGGCCGCGGTCGTGCCCGTCCTGGCCCATCTTGGCGACCAGGATGCGGGGGCGACGGCCCTCGGCCTGCTCGAACTCGTCGGTGGCCTCGATGACCTTGGCGACGTTGTCGGCCTGCCCTGCCTCGGTGCGGTACACACCTGAGATCGTACGGATGACCGCCTGGTGCCGCCCGTAGACCTTCTCCAGCGCGTCGGAGATCTCGCCGACCGTCGCCTTGGCGCGGGCCGCATTGACCGCGAGCGTCAGCAGGTTGTCGTCGAGCGATCCGTCGCTGGCCGAGCCACGCTCCGCGCTGCGTGTCAGCGCTGCGAGCGCCGCGTCGACGTCGTCCTGGTTGCGCTCGGCGCGCAGCCGCTCGAGCTTGGCGATCTGCGAGGCGTAGACCGCCTTGTTGTCGACCTTGAGCACGTCGAGGGGATCCTCGTCGGCGAGCCGGTACGTGTTGACCCCGATCACGGCCTGCCGGCCCGAGTCGATCCGCGCCTGCGTACGCGCGGCCGCCTCCTCGATGCGCATCTTGGGGATGCCGGCCTCGATCGCCTTGGACATGCCGCCGGCCTTCTCGACCTCCTGGATGTGCGCCCAGGCGCGGTTCGCGAGGTCGTGGGTCAGGCGCTCGACGTAGTAGGAGCCGCCCCACGGGTCGATGATGTCGGTCGTGCCGGACTCCTGCTGCAGCAGCAGCTGGGTGTTGCGCGCGATGCGGGCGCTGAAGTCGGTCGGCAGTGCGATCGCCTCGTCGAGGGCGTTGGTGTGCAGCGACTGCGTGTGTCCCTGGGTCGCGGCCATCGCCTCGATCGCGGTGCGCCCGACGTTGTTGTAGACGTCCTGCGCGGTCAGCGACCAGCCCGACGTCTGGCTGTGCGTCCGCAGGCTCAGGCTCTTGGGGTTCTTGGGGTTGAAGTCCGCCACGAGCTGCGCCCAGAGAGCGCGCGCGGCGCGCATCTTGGCGATCTCCATGTAGAAGTTCATGCCGATCGCCCAGAAGAAGCTGAGGCGCGGTGCGAACGCGTCGATGTCCAGGCCCACGTCGAGGCCGGCTCGGATGTACTCGACGCCGTCGGCCAGCGTGTACGCCAGCTCGAGGTCGTTCGTCGCCCCGGCCTCCTGGATGTGATAGCCCGAGATCGAGATCGAGTTGAACCGAGGCATCTTCTGCGCGGTGTACGCGAAGATGTCCGAGATGATCCGCATCGACGGCGCGGGCGGGTAGATGTAGGTGTTGCGGACCATGAACTCTTTGAGGATGTCGTTCTGGATGGTCCCCGACAGCTTCTCGGGCGGGACGCCCTGCTCCTCGGCCGCGACGATGTAGAGCGCGAGCACCGGCAGGACCGCGCCGTTCATCGTCATCGACACGCTCATCTCGTCGAGCGGGATGCCCTCGAACAGCTTGCGCGTGTCGTAGATCGAGTCGATCGCGACACCGGCCATGCCGACGTCGCCCACGACGCGCGGGTTGTCCGAGTCGTAGCCGCGGTGGGTCGCCAGGTCGAACGCGACCGAGAGCCCCTTCTGCCCGGCCGCGAGGTTGCGGCGGTAGAACGCATTGGACTCCTCCGCGGTGGAGAAGCCGGCGTACTGGCGGATCGTCCACGGCTGCGTCGTGTACATCGCCGGGTAGGGGCCGCGCAGGAACGGGGTGAGGCCCGGATAGGTGTCGAGCGCGTCGAGGCCCTCGAGGTCCGCGGGCGTGTAGAGGCCCTCGACCTCGATGCCCTCGGGCGAGGCCCACGGCTCGGCGCCGTCAGTCGCGCGGGCGTACGTCTCGGGGTCGGGCTCGTACGGCTGCTCGGGATCGAGCGGCAGGTCGCTGAAGCTCTCCGGGATGCTCATGCTCCCAGCTCCTCTCGGATTGAACGGAGGAAGGCCAGTGCGTCCAGCCCCATCGCGATGGTCGTGTCGGCACCCACGTCGGCCTTGCCGGCCAGGATCACGTACGTCGCCCCGGCGCCGCGAAGGGCCGTGACGAGGTCTGCGCCCCACTGCTCGTACGCCGCGTCGTTGCCGACGAGGCACACGACGGACGGCTTGCCCGCCGCGTCGTACGCCGTGAGGACGTCGTCGGGGCCGTCGGTGGCACCGGCGACGACGGTCTTCACACCGCCGGCGGCCAGCAGGTTGGCGGCGAACGTCGCACGCGCGGTGTGGGCCGCGATCGGTCCCATCGAGGCGAGGAACACCGGCTGCCTCGTCGGCTCGTCACGCAGCGCCTCGAACTCGCCCGCGTAGCGGTGCACCTCGAGGGGCTCGGCGTACGGACGGCGCTCGGGCAGCTGCTCGTCCAGGTTGGGGAACTCCGAGACGCCCGTGATGGGGCGGCGGCGCTTGGCGATCGCGAGCGCGCGGTCCGAGACGGTCTGCTCGACCTTGCCGCGCACGAGCGACAGCGCGGCGTCGAGGCTGTCGGTCGCGTCGATCTCGCCGAACAGCGCCCATGCGGCGCGGGCGAGGTCGTCGGTGAGCTTCTCCACCGCGTGGGAGCCGCCGGCCGGGTCGGTGACCGCCGCGACGTGCGACTCGCTGATGAGCAGGCTGGACGTGTTGCGGGCGATCCGGCGGCTGAACGGCTCCGGGAGGCCGAGCGGCTCGTCGAAGGGCAGGACGGTCACCGAGGTGGCGCCACCGACGCCGGCCGCGAACGAGGCCACGGTCGTGCGGAGCATGTTCACGTAGGGGTCGTACCTGGCCATCATCGGGCGGGAGGTGACCCCGTGCTGGACCTGCCCGGCCGCAGCGGAGGTGACGCCGCTGAGCTCGGCCACGCGGTTCCAGAGGCGGCGGGCTGCGCGGAACTTCGCGATCGTCGGGAACTGCTCGTCGGTCGCGGCGTAGCGGAAGTCGATCAGCCCGGCCGCGGTGTCGACGTCGAGGCCGGCGTCGACCAGCAGGCGCAGGTACGTCACCCCGGCGCCGAGCGAGTAGGCCAGCTCCTGGACGTCCGAGGCGCCGGCGTCGTGCACGGCCGTCGCGTCGACCGTGATGCCGCGCGCCCCGACCGTCTGCGCCAGACGGGCGACCTGCACCGCGACGTCGAGGTCGGTGACCCCGCGGCCGCGGAACGCGGCGCCGATCGGGTCCGCACCGAGGCTCGTGCCCGGGGCGGGGTCCACGCCCTTGTCGCCGATCACGTCGACGAGGGCCTGCGCGGCCTCCAACGGCTCGAACGGAGCGTCAAGGACGACCGGCGCGAGGTCCAGGAAGACCGGCTCGAGCACGCGGCCCAGGGCGTCCAGCGGGACGCCGCCGGTGCCGGCGGAGATCCAGAGCGAGTTGACACCGTTCTCGAGGTCGGTGACGACGTCGCGTGCCGTGCGCTCGGGATCGGGATCGGTGAACCACGCGCGGACGTCCCAGCCGTCCAGCTCGCGGGACGCGACCGCACCACGCGTGAAGGGCGCCTGCCCGGGGAGGCCGCCGTCGGGGACGTCCGCGCTCAGCGTGGGCGTGCCGAGGGGCGTGACCGCGATCCCGTCGAGCGTGGTCGTGGCCAGCGTCGACCAGACGTCGCTGTCGGCCGCGTCGTCGGACAGCCGGCGGGACTTGCGAAGGACGGCTGCCGTCGCCTGCTCCCACTCCTGCTGCGTGTGCTCCAGCCCTTCGGAGAGCGGGACGTCGACTGTCGAGCCGTCAGATGCCATAGGGGGCATCGTACGAACCCCGCCCGGCACCGGCCACCCAATGTGACGTATGTGACGACAGTGTTACGAGGCGTCCTCGTCGAGCTGCACCAGGAAGCCCGCCATGTCGAGCACCTGCACGTGCTCGGCCGGCGTGCCGCCGATCTCGTGCGCGACGGTGCGGCGCCGTCCGGTGAGCATCACGATGCGCCCGACCGTGCCGGCGATCTCGACGTCGCCGTCGTCGTCGACCGCACTCGTCACCTCGACGTCGAGCCCGTCGGGCAGCTGGGGCAGCAGCTCGGCGAAGTCGTCCGAGAGCGCGGTCCACGCCACCTCGTCGCCGACGGCGAAGCCGCCCTCCACCACGATGTCCTCGGCCCCGTCCACCCATGTCCACATGCCGCCGACCCTACGGGCACGCCCCACGTGGCGACGGGCTGAGACACTGGACGGGTGAAGATTCCCGCCGAGCTGTTGCCGAAGGACGGACGTTTCGGGTCCGGTCCGTCGAAGGTCCGCGTCGAGGCCCTCGACGCCCTCGCCGCGACCGGGACCTCCCTGATGGGCACGTCGCACCGCCAGGCACCGGTCAAGGACCTCGTCGGCCGGCTCCGCGAAGGGCTCGGCACCCTGTTCTCCCTGCCGGACGGCTACGAGGTCGTGCTCGGCGTCGGCGGCTCGCACGCCTTCTTCGACGCCGCGATGTTCGGCCTGGTCGACAAGCGGTCACAGCACCTGGTGCACGGCGAGTTCTCCCGCAAGTTCGCGACCGCCGTCGCGGCAGCTCCGTTCCTGCAGGACCCCGAGATCCTCGAGAGCGATCCCTCGACCCACCCGCTCCCCCACGCCACGGCCGGCGTCGACGTCTACGCCTGGGCACACAACGAGACCTCGACCGGCGTCATGCTGCCCATCGAGCGCGTGTGCGACGCGGACCCGGGCGCCCTCGTCCTGGTCGACGCGACCTCCGGTGCCGGCGGGCTCCCCGTGGACGTCTCGCAGACCGACGTCTACTACTTCGCCCCGCAGAAGGGCTTCGCATCGGACGGAGGGCTGTGGATCGCCCTCATGTCGCCGGCGGCGATCGAGCGGGCCGAGCGGATCAAGGCGAGCGGTCGGCACGTGCCGGGCTTCCTCGACCTGCCCGTCGCGATCGACAACTCGCGCAAGAACCAGACGTACAACACGCCCGCGCTCGCGACCCTGTTCCTCATGGAGCAGCAGGTGCAGTGGCTGCTCGGCAAGGGTGGGCTCGACTGGGCCGTGTCCCGCACCGCGGACTCGTCCTCACGCCTCTATGCGTGGGCCGAGGCCTCGACGTACGCCTCGCCGTTCGTCACCGCGCCTGCCGAGCGTTCGCAGGTCGTGGGCACGATCGACCTCGACGGGGTCGCGCAGGAGGCCGTCACCGCCGCGCTGCGCGAGAACGGCATCGTCGACGTCGACAGCTATCGCGGCCTCGGTCGCAACCAGCTGCGGGTCGCGATGTTCCCCGCGATCGAGCCCGAGGACGTCACCCAGCTGACCCGCTGCATCGACTACGTCGTCGACAACCTCTAGCCCGACTCGCGGGTGGGTCAGCCGAGGGGGGTGCCGGCCCGGTGGAGGTCGCGGTGCTCCTCGTAGATCGCGGCGTTGTGGTGCAGCTTGTCGATCTCGGCCTGGCTCAGCTCGCGACGCACCTTGGCCGGCACGCCGGCCACGAGCGAGCGGGGCGGCACGACCGTGCCCTCCAGCACGAGCGCCCCGGCAGCCACGAGCGACTCGGCGCCGATGACCGAGCCGTTCATGATCGTCGCGCTCATGCCGACGAGCACGTGGTCCTCGACGGTCGCCCCGTGGATCACCGCACCGTGGCCGACCGAGACACCCTCGCCCAGCACGACCGGCTTGCCCTTGTCGACGTGGAACACCGCATTGTCCTGGACGTTGCTGCGGGCGCCGATCGTGATGGGCTCGTTGTCGGCGCGCAGGACTGCGCCGTACCAGATGCTCGCGCCCTCGCCGATGACGACCGAGCCGGCGAGCACGGCGGTCGGCGCGACCCACGCGCCGTCCGCGACCTGGGGGACCTTGTCTCCGAGTGCGATCTGCATGACGCCAACCTAGCGACGTGCGACCGCACCCGGACGAGGACTCCCCGGGTCAGCTGACCCAGCGGGAGATCGGGTCGATCGCGAAGTAGACCACGAACAGCGCCGCGATGAGCCACATCAGGGCGTGCACCTGGCCGATCTTGCCCTTGACGATCTTGAGCAGGACGAACGCGATGAAGCCCGCGCCGATGCCGGCGGTGATCGAGTACGTGAACGGCATGAGGGCGATCGTCAGGAAGGCGGGGATCGCGATCTCCTCGTCGCGCCAGTCGATGTCCGCGACCTGGGTCATCATCAAGAAGCCGACCAGCACGAGCGCGGGCACTGCGGCCTCGCTCGGGATGTGCTCGACGATCGGCGTGAAGATCGTGGCGAGCAGGAACAGCAGGCCCGTCACGACCGCCGACAGACCCGTCCGCGCGCCGTCGCCGACGCCCGAGGCGGACTCGATGTACGACGTGTTGCTCGAGACGCCTGCGGCTCCGCCGGCCGCGGCGGCGATCGAGTCGACGATCAGGATGCGCTGGGCGCCGGCGGGTGCGCCGTCCTCGTCGTTGAGCCCCGCCTCGGCGCCGATCGCCGTCATCGTGCCCATGGTGTCGAAGAAGTCCGCGAGCAGGAGGCTGAAGACGAGCAGGATCACCGTGACGATCCCGACCCGCTCGATCGAGCCGAACAGGCTGAACTCACCGAGCAGGCCGAAGTCGGGAGTCTTGACGATCGAGTCGGGGAGCGTCGGGACGTTGAGGTTCCAGCCCTTGGGGTTCGTCTTGCCGTCGACGACGCTCGGACCGGCGTCGACGATCTTCTCCACGACGAGCGCGAGGATCGAGGTGATGACGATGCCGAGCAGGATCGCGCCCGGGACGCGACGCGCGTGGAGCGCGATCATCAGGAGCAGGCCGATGCAGAACACGAGGACGGGCCAGCCGGACAGCGTTCCACCCGTGCCCAGGCCGATGGGCGGGGACGCATTGCCGGTCGTGCGCACGAAGCCCGCGTCGACCAGGCCGATCAGTGCGATGAACAGGCCGATGCCGACCGCGATCGCGGTCTTGAGCGCTCGGGGCACCGCGTCGAAGACGGCCTTGCGGAAGCCCGTGAGGACCAGCACCAGGATCACGAGGCCCTCGAGCACGACCAGCCCCATCGCGTCGGCCCAGGTCATCTGGGAGGCGACGGAGAACGCGACGAACGCGTTCAGGCCGAGGCCCGCGGCCAGGGCGAGCGGGAAGTTGGCGACCACGCCCATGAGGATCGTGAGGACACCTGCGACGAGGGCCGTGGTGGCCGCGATCATGGGCAGGTCCGGGGCGGACCCGCCGCCGAGGTACTGGCCGTCGGCGTCCTTGACGAAGCCGAGGATCAGCGGGTTCAGCACGATGATGTACGCCATCGTCAAGAAGGTCACGACGCCGCCGCGGACCTCACGGCTGACGGTCGACCCGCGCTCGCCGATCTTGAAGTAGCTGTCGATGTGTTGACGCATGGGGCTCCCGTTCCGGACCGGTGTGAACGGATGGATGATGCCAGAACCGCGCCGCGGCTCGCACACTGCCTCCTGCTAGCGGCTCCTCGTCGCGGCAGCACTGATGACCGCCAGCAGCGCGATGACGACGCCTGCCCACAGCCACGTCGCTCCCGCGAAGCCGTTGCCACCCTCGGGCGGTCCCTGGTCGGGCGTGGCGGGAGCGCCCGCGGCGGGCGCCGTCCCTGCGCGCTCGGTCGGCTCCACCTCGGGCACCGGCGCGGCGAACGCGACCCGGAACAGCGGGGAGTCGCCACCCTCGCTGCCCACGAGGATCGAGCGGCCGTCCGGCTCCATCGCCAGCGTCTCGCCCTGTCGCACCGAGGGCAGCGCGAGGGTGTCCACCTGCTTCCACGTGCGGGCGTCGAGCACGTACGCCCGCGAGTAGCTGCGCGCCACGACGTACGCGCCGTCCGGCGTGAACGCCGCGTCGGTGAGCATGCCCGGCACCGTGGCGTCGAGGACCCTCACTCGGTTGGGCTCGTCCTGCTCCAGCCGGTCGGGCAGGGCGAAGACCTCTCCACCGAGCAGCCCCTTGGTGAGCAGGAACTTCTCGTCGGTGCGGGGGTTGACGACCAGGCTCTCGACGTCACGGCGCCCCTCGGGGTACGTGAGGGGGAAGCGCTTCACGCTGACCGCTCCCCCGTCCTCACGCCCGAACGCGGGCAGCGAGTAGAGCGCGACGTCGGAGCGCTGACGGTTGTTGTCGCCGGTGTCGGCGACCCAGAGCGTGCCCGCGCGGTCAGCCGACAGCGCCTCGGTGTCGGTGAAGGTCGCGGCCGGCGTCGCGCTGCCGACGACCCGCCCCGTGGGGACGTCCACCGCGTACACCGCGGCGGCGTTGCCCGAGTCGTTGATCGTGTAGGCCAGGCCGGCGTCCGCACGATCGATCACGAGACCGCTCGACTCGGTGATCCGCGCGTCCGAGATGCGACTGACCGGCTCTCCGGACGTCGCGGCTCCGGCCCTGTCGGCCAGCGAGCTCACCACCACGATGATGAGCAGGGCGACCAGGAGGCCCGGGATGAGGAGGCGACGGTGACGCGGATTCATGGGTCTCCAGCATGACAGCAGGGAGCCGGCGCGATGATCGCGGCGGGTAGTGTGAACGTGTGAGCGACGAGGACGAGTGGGCGATCCGCCAGAGCGACGGACCCGAGACCATCGAGCGCAAGATGGGCCACCGGGAGATCGCCCGGCTGGAGCGCGCCGCCCGCCGTCATGAGTTCGGCCGGCCCGAGCTCACCGAGCTCGAGATCGGCAAGACGACGCACCGCGTCGCCGAGGTCGAGCCGATGGACGTCGACGGCGTCCGCACCATGACGGTCGGCACGATCGCCTGGGGCGTGCTCGCGATCGCCCTGCTGCCGTTCCTCGGCACGCTGGAGGAGAACGGCCGCACGTGGTGGCTGTGGACCGCGGTCGCCGGCTTCGGCCTCGGCTGCATCGGCATCGAGTACTGCCGCCGTCGTCGCAACGCCCTGCGCATGCAGCCCGGCCGCCGCCGCGCCGGCGACTGACCCGCCCCCAGCCCCACCCCAGCCCCAGCCCAGATTTGCGGACTCCTGCACCGAATTCCTCGCGGAAACGGTGCAGAAGTACGCAAATCTGGGGGGGTCAGGCGTCGGTGCCGGCGTCGGCGTCTTTGCGGACCGTGAGGCGCAGCGGCGCCTCGCGGATCAGCAGCGCGGCGAGCAGGCTGAGCACCGAGACGATCGCGGCGACCATGAAGATCGTGCCGGTCGCGTCGCCGTACGCCTCGCGGACGATCTCGGCCACCTGCGGCGGCAGGTTCTTGACGTCGAGCAGCGAGCCGCCCGCACCGGAGGACTCGACCCCGAGCGCCGCGAGCTTGGACGTGACGTCGCCCTTGACCTGCGAGGCGAGGATCGCGCCCAGCACCGAGACGCCCACCGCGCCACCGAGGGAGCGGAAGAAGGCGACCGTCGCGCTGGCCGCGCCGACCTGGGAGACGTCCACCGTGTTCTGCACCGCGAGCACGTAGTTCTGCAGCAGCATGCCCATGCCGATGCCGAGGAACGCCATGAAGACCATCGCGTGCCACTCCGGGGTGGTGTGGTCGATCGTGGCGAGCAGCCCGCAGCCGATGATCAGGGAGACCGAGCCGATCACGAGGAAGCGCTTCCACCTGCCGTAGCGGGTGATCAGCTGGCCCGAGACGATCGTGCCGACCAGCGAGCCGAGCATCAGCGGGATCGTGAGCAGACCCGCCTGGGTGGGGGTGCGACCGCCGGCGACCTGGAAGTACTGGCCGATGAAGACCGAGCCACCGAACATCGCGATGCCGACGGCGACGCTGCCCACGATCGCGAGCGCGGTGGTGCGCTCGCGGACGACCGACAGCGGGACGAGGGGCTCGGGGTGACGCAGCTCGACCCGTACCGCGATCGCGCCGGCCAGGAGCGTGCCGCCGAGGTACGCGGCGCTCTGCCAGGAGACCCAGTCGAACGAGTCACCTGCGAAGGTGACCCAGAGCAGCGGGAGGCTGGCCGCGATCGCGATGAAGATCGCGCCGAAGTAGTCGAAGTTGACCTTGCGGCGCACCGTGGCGATGCGCAGGTACTTCTGCAGCACGACCAGGCTGATGACCGCGAGCGGCACGCAGACGAAGAACGTCCAGCGCCAGCCCAGCCCGGGGGTGTCGACGATGAGCCCGCCGAGCAGCGGTCCACTGACCGTCGCGACGGCCATCGTCGCGCCCATGTAGCCGCTGTAGCGGCCGCGCTGGCGCGGCGGGATGATAGAGCCGATGATCGACTGCGCGTTGGCGGTCAGGCCACCCATCGCGACACCCTGGACGACGCGCATCGCGATCAGCTCGGGCACGTTGCGGGACAGCCCCGCGAGCATCGAGCCGATCACGAACAGCACGATCGAGATCTGCACCAGGACCTTCTTGTTGACCAGGTCCGAGAGCTTGCCCCACACGGGGGTGGACACGGTCATGGCGAGCAGCGAGGCCGTGACGACCCAGGTGTACTGGGTCTGCGAGCCCTCCAGGTCCGCGATGATCGTCGGCAGCGCATTCGACACGATCGTGCTGCTGATGATCGCCGTGAACAGCGCCGCGAGGAGGCCGAACAGGACCTCCATGATCTCGCGGTGCGACAGCTCGCCCTGGACGGCTGGTGCCCGGCCGGCGCCGGCCTCGGTGCTTAGTTGCATGCAGCAACCATACGTTGGCGCCGAAGGGTCCGCAACAGCGACAGCCCCACGTGAGCAGTCTCACATGGGGCTGTCGGGCGTACGTGTCAGAGTCCGTCGACCTCGTCGAGCGTCAGCGTGTCGAAGACCGGCGGCGGCAGCTCCTGGGCGCTCGCCGCGCGGCTGAGCCGGGCACCGGAGTGGGCCCCGCACCCGTGGTCGAACGAGACCACGCGGCCGTCGTCATTGGCCATGCCGTTGGCGCAGACCCCGAACCGGTCCGACAGCGGGCCGGCCAGGCTCACCAGGAATCCGCAGGAGTGGCACACTCCCCCGGCCTGCTGGGCGATGGGTGCGTCGGGTCCCTGGTCGCCGCCCTGCCAGCGATCGGCGGCCATCTCGCGGCCCTCGAGCGACAGGACCCACTCGCGGCCGAGGCCGACCTCGCGGGCGAAGAAGCGGTCAGGCGTCTGCTCCTCACCGTCGCCGGCCGACCACGCGGGCACGAGTCGCAGATCGTCCTCGTCGGGCGGCAGCACGTCACCAGGGCTCAGGTCGCCCGGGCGGATGCGGTCGCGGTACGGCGTCCAGGCCGGCGCGATGATCGCGTCGTCACCGGGCAGCAGCACGACGTCGTTGATCGTCACGACATCGCTGTCGGGGGCGCGCGAGACGCTGACCGACCAGTACCAGCCGACGTAGCCGGGCATCAGGCACGCGAAGTGGTGCGAGACCAGACGCTCGCCGTCCTCGACGACCCGCAGGTGATCGCCCACGGCTCCGGCGTCGGCAGCGCCGTCGGCCGCCGCACGGGCGATGTCGACGGCTGCGGACAGCTGGGAATCACTGGACATTCGTCAATTGTGACCCATGTCCGGGGGCACGCCGATCCCGGGGTGAGGCAGGATGAAGAGCATGGAGGAACCCGAGGGGCCGTACGACTACGCGAGCGATCCGGCGTACGCACGCGAGCCGTCCGGGGCCGGGACCCCACCCCCCTCCTCGCCCTCCCGACTCGCTCGCACGGCGCACGGGATCGGGCGGGCGTCGCGCAGCACCGCCCACGTCGTCGCCAAGGGCAGCACCGTCGCGTTCACCGGCGCCCGCCGCTTCACGCACTCCGGCGGAGCGGGCGAGAGCGGCTTCTCCCGCCTGCTCGAGCTGCACGCGTTCAACACCGCAGGTGACGCCGCCGTCGCGATCTCGCTGGCGGGGACGCTGTTCTTCACGGTGCCGACCGGTGAGGCCACGGGCCAGGTCGCGCTCTTCCTCGTCCTGACGATGCTGCCGTTCGCGATCGTCGCTCCCCTGATCGGGCCGTTCCTCGACCGCTTCCGCCGTGGTCGCAGGTGGGCCATCGGAGCGACCCTCGCGATCCGCGCGTTCTGCTGCTGGGTCCTGGCGGGCGCGGTCGCCGACGCCTCCCCCGCGTTCTACTTCGCGGCGCTCGGCTGCCTCGTGTCGTCCAAGGCGTACGGCGTGACGCGGGCGTCGGCCGTCCCCCGGCTGCTGCCCGAGACGTTCACGCTGGTCAAGGCCAACTCGCGCATCTCGCTGACGGGCACGGGCGCCGCCGCGATCTCCGCACCGCTGGCCGTCGGCGCGGCCACGATCGGTGCCGACTGGGCCCTGCGCTACGCGGCGCTGCTGTTCGCGATCGGGACGATCCTGGCGATCCTGCTGCCGGCGAAGGTCGACTCCAGCGAGGGCGAGGAGCCCGTCGACCTGGCCGGGCACGCCACCTCCGGCCCCCAGAAGGGTCTCAGCATCAGCCGCGCGGTCGTCAACGCCCTGCGCAGCAACTCGGGGCTGCGGCTGCTCTCGGGGTTCTTGACGATCTTCATGGCGTTCACGCTGCGTGAGCCCCCCGCGTCGATGGGCTGGGACGGCAACGCGACGATCCTGCTCGGCCTCGTGGTCGGCGGCGCCGGCGCGGGCAACACGATCGGCACACTCATCGGCTCGGCCGCGAGCACCCGCCGCCCCGAGCAGGTCGTGGTCGGCGTCCTGGTCCTCGACGTCGTCGTGCTGGCCGTGGTCGGCGTGTTCTTCACGTGGTGGACCGCGGTGATCCTCGGCCTGACCGTCGGCATCTGCCAGTCCCTGGGCAAGCTCAGCCTCGACGCGCTGATCCAGCGCGACGTGCCCGAGCGCGTACGCACCAGCATGTTCGCGCGGTCGGAGACGCTGCTGCAGCTCGGCTGGGTGACCGGGGGCCTGATCGGCATCGGGCTGTTCAGCCTCGACGCGACGCCCCAGGTCGGCGCGCTCGTGATCGGCGGCCTGCTGATCGTCTGGCTCGGATTCGTGCTGACCCGGGCGCGTCGGCCCGAGCCGGCGGTCGCGACGTCACGCCGCCCTCAGACGTGAGCCGCTCCGCTCAGAGCTCGAGCTCGCTCGCCACGGCGCGCAGCACCTGGGCGACCGGCTTGGCCTTCTTGGCGTCGGGGTGCCGGCCGTGACGGTAGGACTCGCCGATCGAGTCGAGCATCCGGATCAGGTCCTCGACGATGACGGCCATCGCCTCGGGATCCTTGCGACGGGCCTGCTGCTGCGCCCGTGAGACCGAGCTGACGGGCTCGAGGACACGCACCTGCAGGGCCTGGTCACCCCGGCTGCCCTGCACGATCCCGAACTCGACGCGGGTGCCGGCCTTGAGGGTCGTCACCCCGTCGGGCAGCGCGTCTGAGCGCACGTGGACGTCAGGACCGTTCTCCTGGGTCAGGAAGCCGAAGCCCTTGCCTGCGTCGTACCACTTGACTTTGCCCGTGGGCATGATGCCACCTTCATGTCGCTGTGATCAGGACGACCGATGGTCGTACGCCCAGACTAGTCGGCCGGTGGTCCCCCCGGCACCGCGAGCACGTCGCGGCGCCTCAGGAGGCGTCGGCGGAGGGTTGCTGAGCGGTCTCGTCGGCCTCGCGCGGCACCTGCGGCGTACGGTCGGCGAAGGTCACCTCGACGGACTCGAACCCCTTGTGCCGCTGCGCCTTGGCGTACGCCACGTAGGCCCGCTGATCCGCGGGCGTGAGGATCACATTGTCCGTGAACGGCGTCAGGAGGGCTCGCGGGTACAGGCGACGACGGAGCACCACATTCACCTCCAGGCCCAGCACGGCCATGATCGACGCGATGTAGATGAACGCGACGAGGCCGAGGACCAGGGCGAACGTCTGGTTGACCTGGTTGTCCGCCTTGCCGATGACCTCGCGGACGTACGTGTTGCCGATCCACTGCAGCGCCTGCCACAGCGCCCCGGTCACAGCCGCCCCGGGGACCACGGCGCGCGGCTTGGCGCGTCCGAGGCTCACGAGACGGAAGATCGCGGTGAAGATGAGGACCGTCAGCAAGAAGCTCGCGAGCTGCACGAGGCGGCCGAGCGCGGGCCCGAGGTCCGTGCCGATGACGCCTGGGTTGGACAGCACGGACGTGGTGATCGCGAGCGCCATGATGCCGATGCCACCGACGAGCAGGAACGCCAGGCTGCGCAGCCTCAGCAGGAACGGGTTGGCACGGCTGTTGCGCGGCACGGACCAGGCGATGTTGGCGGCATTCTGGATCGCCTGGCCCAGCCCCATCGCACCGTACGTCGCCGTCACCGCACCGACGATGATCGCGCCGGTGCTGCCCTGCAGTCCCTCGGGACGGCCGAGCTGGTCGCCGACGATCGGGAACTGGCTGAGCGCCGAGTCGAGCAGGCGGTCGCGCAGCCCCTCGTCGCCCTGCAGGATGAACCCGAGGATCGAGGTGCTGAGCAGAAGCAGCGGGAAGATCGCGATGAACGCGTAGTAGGTGATGATGGCCGAGAGATAGGCGCCTTGGTCGTCGAAGTACTTGTAGATGACCGCGATCGGGAAGCCGACCACCGGGTGCTTGCGCTGGAATCGATCGATCCTGCCGATCGGCCGAGGACCCTCCTCGCTCACGGCGTCCTCGGCGGGACGGGGAGGTACGGCTCGAGCGCGCTCACGACGGCGTCGAAGCGGGGCTCGTCGAGCACCGCACCCTCGCGCCGCACGTCGGCCGGGTCGATCAGGAGGAAGCGGTTGAGGCGCACCTCGCTGGGCCGGCCCTCGCGGTCCCACGGACCCACTCCGATGTCGAGCCAGAACCGACCGTCCCGCGCCTCCTGCTCGTGATCGCGGTCGTGGTCCTTCGAGGTCATCATCAGGCCGACGAGCGACGCCCCGTCGTGGGCGATCAGGAGGACCGGCCGGTCCTTGCCCTGGGCCGGATCGTCCTCGTACGGGACCCACGTCCACACGACCTCCCCCGGATCCGGCCGCCCGTCCGGATGGGGGTCGTAGGCGATGTCCACCCGGCAAGCCTGCCACAGCGGAGCGCGTCGGCACGCCAGCGCGCTCAAGCGGCCAGTGTTCGTCCGAGGTAGGCGCTGCGCAGACCCGCGCGGGCGCGAGTGCCCAGCGCAGAGACCGCATTGGCCGACATGCCGAGCTCGGCAGCCAGCTCGTGCGGCCGTCGGCCCTCCACCTCGAGCTGCCACAGCACGCGCTGCCATCGCTCCGGCAGCGTCCGGTACGCCTCGCGCACCTCGTCGTCGAGCTCGGGCAGCGAGGTGGGCGTCGCCAGCCCCTCGATCTCGGCGGTCGGCTCGCACCGCCGCCCCTGCGCCCGCCGCCGCGCCGCCTCGTGGCGGACTGCCGTCAGCAGATAGGCCCGGAAGGACGCCACGGGTCCGCGGCCCGCGCAGATCTGCGCCAGCACCCGCGCGAACGACTCGGACACCACGTCGTCGACGTCCTCGCGGCTCGTGGACCGTCGGGCGACCCGCTCCGCCACCGCTCGGTGGCGCACGAACAGCACCCCGTACGCCTCGCGGTCCCCGGTCCGGGCCAGCACCACCAGCTCTGCGTCTGTGTCCATGGGACCAGTTATCGCCGACCCGGCAGGGCTGCCACCAGTGCCGTGACCCCTGCCTGTGGACAACCGGGACCGCCGGCGCCCGTCGCGGCGAGACTGGCGCCGTGGAGACCTTGACCCTCACCGAGCTGGCCCGCCGCATGGGCCGGCGCTGGGTCACGCTCCTGGCCGGGGCCGGCGCGGGGCTGGCCCTCGGGCTCGCGACCCACATCGTGCTACCGACCCGCTACGAGGCGGTTGCTGTCCTGCGGATCGACGGGCCCGACCCCGCGCGCATCGACATGGCCGCCGAGGAGGCGCTGGCCTCGTCGCGGCGTGTCACGGCCGAGGCGCGGGACGCCCTCGGGGAGTCCGGCCTCTCGATCCGCGAGCTCGAGGACGCGGTCTCGGCCACGACGGTCAAGGAGTCCCGCGTCCTGCAGGTGTCATACGCCGCGGACGACCCGAGGCGGGCGGCCCGCGCGGCGGACGCGGTCGCCAACGCATATCTCGCGGTCCGGGCCGTCGACGCGAGACGGCTCGGCGGGCGAGCGGCCTCGACCGCCGAGGTCATCGACCCCGCACGCACGCCCACGGCCCCGCTCGGACCGGGTCGCCCGACGTCAGCGCTCGGCGGGCTGGCCCTGGGGCTGCTGCTCGCGGCGCCGGTCTCGGCGCGGCCTACTGCTCGAACGCGGGCAGGTCGCGCTTCATGACCTTGCCGGTCGGGTTGCGCGGGAGCTCGTCCAGGAACATCGTGCGCGCCGGCACCGCGAACCGGGCCACCCGGCCCTTGGCGTACGCCGCGACGTCCTCCTCGCTGAGCGAGCTGCCCTCGCGCACGACGACGTACGCGGCGAGGACCTGGCCGAACCTCTCGTCGTCGATGCCCGTGACCACCACGTCGGAGATGTCCGGGTGCTCGACCAGCGCGTCCTCCAGCTCGCGGGGGAACACGTTCTCCCCGCCAGAGATGACCATGTCGTCGTCACGGCCCGAGACGAACAGGCGACCGTTCTCGTCGAAGTGGCCCACGTCGCCGGTGTTCATCAGGCCGTCCGCGAACGCCTTGCTGTTGCCGTCGGTGTAGCCGCCGAACGGCATGTCGTTGCCGACGTGGATCACGCCGGTCTCACCCTGCGGCACCTCGCGACCGTCGGGGTCGAGGACCTTGACCGTGGTCCTGAAGGGCGGCACCCCCGCGGTGCCGGGCGCCTCGCGCAGGTCACGGGGTCCGGCGATCGTGACCCAGCCGGTCTCGGTCGCACCGTAGAAGTTGTAGACGGAGTCCGTGAACAGGTCCATGTAGCGGTTGGCGAGGTCGCCGCCGAGCGCCGAGCCGCTGCTCGCGGTGATGCGCAGCGACGAGACGTCGGTCCGGGCGATGACGTCCGGGTCGGCGTCGACCATGCGCTGCATCATCAGCGGCACGACGACCAGCGCCTCCGCGCGGTGCTGCTCGACGTCGCGGAGCACCTGCTCGGGATCGAAGCGCCGCCGCAGGACGTAGGTCGGCACGGTCGAGAGGTTGAACGCGAAGTTGAGCAGTCCCCACGAGTGGAACAGCGGCGCCGCGATGACGATCGTGGAGCGGCCGCGGTACGGGATCGCGCCGAAGAAGGCGATCAGCGGCCTCAGGTCCTTGGGCTCCTCACGGCGGGCTCCCTTGGGCAGGCCCGTGGTGCCGGACGTGAAGATGATGATCTGCCCGTGGCGCGACGGCTTCGGGTGCGCCTTCGCCGAGAGCCCGCGGGCGAGCCCGGACACCGTCGGCAGGTCCGCGGGAGCGTCGGCGTCCGCCCAGCCGAGGACGATCGTGGACCGGTCGACGTCTTGCGCGACGTCCAGGAACTCCTGGTCCACGATGACGCACGAGGCGTCCTCGCGCTCCGCGAGCTCGGCGAGCTGGGAGCGGCTCGCCATGGTGTTGAGCAGCAGCACCCGGGCACCCACCTGCATGATCGCGACGATCGCGACGACCATGTGGCGGTGGTTGCGGGCGAGCACCGCGATCGAGTCACCGGGCTCCACGCCACGGTCCTTGAGCGCCTGCGTGAACCGGTTGACCTCGGCCGAGAGCTCGGACCACGTGATCTCGCCCGCCTCGTCGACGATCGCCGCCTGACCCGGGAAGCGCGCGGCCGCGGAGTGGACCCCCGACGGCAGGCCCGGCCCCCACTTGGCGAGCTGGATCCCGGCGCCGAGCAGGCGGTGGGGCGGGACCGGCCGCAGCATGCCGATACGGCGCACGACCTTCAGCGTGTAGCCCAGCTCAGTCATGGATCCTCGTTCCGCAGCGGTGGCCCGACCGTATCCGTCGGGACGACCCGAGCGAGTGTAACAACGAGTTACAGCATCTTCCAGAGCGCTGCTAGAGCGCTCCGTCGCGGGCCAGCACGGCTCGGACGGTGCGCGCGAGGATCGCCAGGTCCAGCCGCAGGTTCCAGTTGTTGACGTACTGCAGGTCCATGCGGATCGACTCCTCCCAGGAGAGCGACGAGCGTCCGCTGACCTGCCACAGCCCCGTGAGGCCCGGCTTGACGTGCAGGCGTCGCCAGACCCACTCGCTGTACTGGGAGGTCTCGGACGGCAGCGCGGGACGCGGCCCGACGAGCGACATCTCCCCCCGGAGCACGTTGACCAGCTGCGGGAGCTCGTCGATCGAGGTGCTGCGCAGCACGCGCCCGAAGCGGGTCACCCGTGGGTCGTTGGTCAGCTTGAACAGCGGACCGGCACCCTCGTTGCGCTTGCGGAGGGACGGGAGGCGCTTCTCCGCATCCACGACCATGGTGCGGAACTTCCAGATCGTGAACGGTCGGCCGTCCTGGCCCGAGCGCTCCTGCTTGAAGATCGCAGGTCCGCGGGAGCCGAGACGGATCAGCACCGCGATGAGCAGCAGGAGGGGTGACAGCACCAGCAGGAGAACGGCGGCCGTGACCCGGTCGAGCACCGACTTGAGCGCCAGCGACATGAGGTGGTCGTTGGGGGCGCGCAGCGACAGCGCGATCTGGTCGCCCACCCGCCGGGGGCGGAGGAACTCGACGTGATCGCTCATGTCGGCGACCACGAGGCACTCGACCTCGGCCCGCTGCAGCGCCCACGCGAGATGACGCAGCGCGGGCGTGGAGAGCGCCCGCCCGCTGGCGATGACGACCGACGTGGCCTGGCGCTGCACGACAGCCGCGAGGACCTCGCGGACGACCTCGGCGAGCCCGTCGTCGGACACCGCACCGACGGGGGCGAGCTCGTGCGGCGACCGCCACGAGCAGGTCGCGACGACGTTGACGTCCTTGCGCTTCGCCCAGCGCGACTCGAGCCGCCGCACGGACTCCACCTGGCCCACCAGGATGGTCGGGGTGCGCCGCAGGAGCTGGCGGTGCAGCACCGCGGAGAGCGACAGGACCACCGGCGCGGCGGCGACTGCGACCGCCGCCTGCCGGACGAGCTCGGTGTTCGGCGCGTCACCGAGGACGAAGCCGAAGGACGCGAGACCGAGGATCTCCACGAAACGGATCGCCGGCTTGAACGAGCGGGCCCGCTCGAAGGCGCGCAGGGCGGCGAAGCTGTAGAGCAGCCAGATCGCGACCAGCCCCACGACCCCTGCCTGCCACGACAGCGGCAGGGCGAAGTGGCGGTGCGCGAGATACCACGTGACCGCGAGGGCAGCGGCGTAGCCGATCACGCCCTGGCGCAGCACCGCCCGCGGGGCGCGGCTCAGCCTGGTGCCCCGCACGGCACGCGCGGTGACGTCGGTCTCGAGACCCATCAGCGGGGTGCTCACGTTCATCACGGCCATGCCTAGATCCCCTTCCCCGCGAGATTGGCGACCCGCGCCACGACGTCGGCGGACAGCAGCCGGAACGAGATCAGCAGGCCGAGCCAGGCGCGGACGTCGTGCCGCCGTGCGCCCAGCGCCCGACGGAGCCAGGGCCGCGCCTCACGTCGGCGACCGGCCGCGGCGAGCGCGAAACCTATCTGCGAGCTCATCCGCGCGAGCGCCGCGGGGTCCTCACGGAGGCCCGGATGCTTGTCGAGCAGATAGGTCAGCCCCTCGGCGTACTGCGCCCACCTGCCGTAGAAGAACGACTGCCCGGACCAGCGGACCGAGACCAAGGGCTCGTTGACGAGCCGGATCGGGGCGACCTGCGAGGTCGTCAGCAGCACGTCGTAGTCCTCGCCGTACGCCCCGGGAAGCTCCTCGTCGATCATGCCGACGGTGTCGACGAGCACGGACCGGCGAAAGACGAAGCTGCTCGAGTGCAGCCCCGCGATGCGGTCCCGCACGAGGTCGTCGTGGGTGACCACGGTCAGTGGGACGGGGCGTTGGTGGGTGCGGCGACCGTCGTCGACCTCCATGGCCGTGCCGACGAGGCCCACCTCGGGATGGGCCGCGAACACGGCCATCTGCGCCTCGAGCTTGCCGGGCAGCCAGTGGTCGTCGTCGTCGAGGAAGGCCACGAACTCGTGCGAGGCGGCGAGGATCCCGGTGTTGCGGGCCCCGGCCAGGCCCCGCACGCGGTCGTTCGTGACGGCCCGCAGGACGCGAAGGGGTGAGGTCTCGACGGCGGGGAGCTCGGGCTCGCACGCGTCGAAGACCACGATGATCTCGATCGGGCCGGAATAGGTCTGGTCCACGATGCTCTGCACGGCCCGCCTCATGAGCTCGGGACGGCGGTGCGTGGGGACGACCGCGGTGATGGGCGGGCACACGTCGGTGCCCGCGGTCGACGGACGCCGCTCGGAGGCGATCACTCGCCGCGCTCCGTCAGGAACGAACGCAGCATCGAGCTGGAGGTGTGCCGCGTGTAGGGGAAGTAGACGACGTCCACGTCGAGAGCGGCCATCGCGCGCTCCAGCCGATAGCCCTTGGGTGTCCCCTGCCAGTCGTTGCCCTTGAAGATCGCGTCGAACGGGCGCTGCTCCCAGGCCGCGACCTTGTCCTCGGACCGGTCGATGATGACCTCGTCGACGATCCCGAGCGCGGAGATGATGTCGATCCGCTCGTCACAGGGCACGACCGGGGGGCGACCCTTCAGGTTCTCGACGTACTCGTCGCTCGCGACCCCCACCACGAGGTGGTCACAGCGGTTGCGCGCCCGCCGCAGCAGGTTGAGGTGTCCGACGTGGAACATGTCGAAGACGCCACTGGAGTAGCCGACGTCGTACCTGGGGCGCACATCACTCACGGATTCCATGCCTTCACTCGGTGTCGACATGGAAGAGACCGCTGCCGCTGCTTCGTGACGGGAACGTGACGAGAATTCGCGAGCCGGCTCAGGAGGACGGTGGCGCGGCGACCTCCTGGTCGACCTCCTGCAGGTCCAGGTAGATCGACATGCACTCGCGGCAGACCGCGAGGTGGCCGTGGACCTTCTCCTGGTCACGCGCGGACGCGGTACGGCGCACGAACGCCGAGAGCTTGGCCCGCACGTCCCGGCACGAACGGCTGTCCTCCGGCGCGGCGGACTTCACGTGCTGCTGCAGGTACGCCTCGCGCAGACCGTTGCGTGCGCGGTAGACCAGGGCCGAGACGCCGTTGGGCGACAGGTCGAGCAAGGACACGAGCTCGTGCGGCTTGCGCCCGTCGACATCGAGGTGCCACAGCACCGTGCGCCAC
The DNA here is from genome assembly GCF_009661045.1 of Aeromicrobium sp. S22. Lineage (NCBI taxonomy): Bacteria > Bacillati > Actinomycetota > Actinomycetes > Propionibacteriales > Nocardioidaceae > Aeromicrobium > Aeromicrobium sp. S22. The sequence continues at coordinate 831,295 of NZ_WJWV01000001.1, read as the reverse complement.
CGAGGGGGCAGCGACTCGTAGGCCGCGCGGATCGCGGCACGCTCGAAGCCGTCGAGCTGGCCGTCGCCGAAGGGCACGGGCTGATCGATCTTGGCGACGTCGTCGGTGGGCGTGACCCGTTTGCGCGCCTTCGCCCGCCGGGCCGACTCATGCCGGATCGTGGTGAACAGATAGGCCCGGAACGCGGTCTCGGGGCCCTTGCCCCGCCGCACGAGGTCGAGCACTCGGGCGAACGACTCCGCGACGACGTCCTCGGCGTCCTCGTACTGCCCCAGATTTCGGGCCAGGCGGTGCGCGGCGTAGCTGTAGCGCGTGAAGAGGGCGGCATAGGCCTCTGCGTGGCCGTCACGAGCCTGCGCCAGCAGCACTCCGTCGTCGACCTCGACGGATCTGTCGGCGCCAGGCACGTTGACCAAGTCAACGTCCTGCATGGTGTCCCCTGGATTTTTGTCGATCGAACCTCGTGAGAGATTCCCCTGGATCAGCTACCGCTTGTCACGGCAATCGGAAGCATGGCACGCGTCCCGGGGTTCGTCCATAGCTCGAACGGCCCCTGTTCCCGGTGATTTCACCCGTCAGCCCTGGGCAAAACCGACTACCCGGGCACCACGGGACGCCAATGGTTTTCCGGACCGTCGCGGAAGAAAAATCTTGTACGCGCGTCATGTCCGGGTGGTGCCCCGCTCTCTTGGAGTAGAGCCCCGAACAGGGGAACCGTGACCTCAAGGACGAATTCAGATGGCCTCCGCCCAGCAACCTGTGCAGCTGACCGACCTCGTCGGTTCGCTCAAGCGGCACTGGTCCGTCGTCGCCGTCGTGGCGATCGTCGGCCTCATCCTCGGAGTGCTCGCCTCCTTCGCGATCCCGCCGACGTACGACGCCACCACGACGGTGTCGGTCAACCCCATGGACGCCGATCCGCTCAGCTCGGGTGCCGACGCCTCCAAGTCGGTCAGCATGGCGACGGAGGCCGGCATCGTCACGTCGAGCAAGGTCGCCAAGGCCGCGGCCGCACTGCTTCGTCCCACCTATGACCTCAGCACCGAGCAGGTCCGCAGTGCGACGTCCACCGACTCCCCCGAGGGCTCGCTGATCCTTCGCATCCACTTCTCCGGCGACACCGCGAAGCAGGCCGCCGCCGGCGCGGACGCGGTCGCGGAGGCCTATCTGACGCTGCGCCGTGACGAGGCCGCAGGCCAGGTCGACCGCCTCGTCAAGGCCGCGAACACGCAGCTGCGCAAGATCCGCATCGACTCCAACACCGACGCGTACGCGAGCCGGCTCGCCCAGCAGTCCCTGCGCATCCAGGCCGACGCCCTGGGCGAGAGGATCGCCCAGATGAGCTCATTCGACCTGGTCCCCGGGCAGGTCGTCGGCGTCGCCGACGTCCCGTCGAGCCCGTCCAGCCCCGGCCCGGTCCCGCTGGGCGCGGCGGGCCTGTTCCTCGGCCTGCTGGTCGGCATCCCGATCGCCCTGTTCCGCAAGGAGGAGGAGGACTCCGAGATCGGCGGCGTCGACCGGTTGCACGCGCTCGGCGACCAGATCGTCCTCGACGGCACCAAGGACAGCAACCGCGCCGACACGTGGGACATCGCGGCGTTCATGCTGAAGATCCCGACCACGATCGGGGCCGACGGCCCGTTCATCATCATGGTGGACGCCGAGGACGACAACGGGCGCTCGCTCACCCCGGGCGAGGAGCTCGTGGACGCCCTGGCGCGCCGCGGCCGCGCCGCCCGCTTCGTCGACGCCGGTGCGATCAACGAGGGCAAGATCAGCCGCGGCTGGCCGACCGAGAAGAAGCGTCAGTCCTGGGCCGGCGAGATCGTCGTGATCGACACGACCCGCATGACCTCCGACGCCAACAAGGTCGCCCTGGCCACCCGCTCGGACTCGGTCCTGCTGGCCCGCGCCACGACGGACGACGCAGCGGCGCTGCGCAGGCTCGCGGGGCTGCTCTCGTCCAAGGGCGTCGACATCGCCCTGGCGGCGCTGTTCCCGCCCCGCACCGAGATGCTCGCCCTCAGCCGCTGACGCCGCCGCCCGCCGCTCGTCTCACCGCGAGCGGTGGGCGACCAGGTCGACGAGGCCCAGCCGGTGCCGCAGCGGGAAGCTGATCCCGAGGTAGACCGCGGCCACGACCACGACCGTGCCGAGCATGACCGGCACGGACGATCCGAGGACCAGGCGCGCCGCGAGGCACAGGGACCCCGTGAGCGCGAGCGAGAGCGCTGCGGCGACCAGGAGCGGTCTCCCCTGCGGGCGCAGGTCCATCAGGTGCTGCACCTGGTACACCACGACGGCGGTGTCCACGAGGATCGTGACGGCCCAGGCGACGGCCGCCCCCTCGATTCCCCACATCGGCACCAGGACCAGGTTGAGGGCGACGTTGAGCGCCAGCGCGCCGGACTTGTCGGCGAGCTGCCACGTGCTGCGACCGCCCATCAGCAAGATGGTCTGCACGGTCCCCGCGGCCGTGGCCAGGCCCATCGCGACCGCGAGCGTCGCCAAGGCGGGCCACCCTGCGTCGAAGCCGGGTCCGAACAGCGAGAGCACGGCATCGCCGAACACCGCCAGCACCACGAAGAACGGCCACGCGAGCCAGATCATCGCGGAGGTCACCAGGCCGTAGATCTCCCGGGCCTCGTGGACCGCGCCTCGCGCGAGCGCCGCGCTGATCTGCGGTCCCACCGCGATGCGGGCCGCCTGCTGGATCACCTCGCCGGCGCGGGCGCACCGGGTCACCACCGCGTACACCCCCGCCTCCTCAGCCGAGGTGAGCACGCCGACGATGAGGACGTCGACCCACTCGAGCAGGATCTCGACCGCGGCCGTCACGCCACGGGTCGCGCTGAACGTCCAGAACTCGCCGGACGCCCGCCGCAGCTCGGCGGGGCGGGCCGGGCGCCCCCGGACGGTTCCCGCGTGACGCCGCAGCATCATGACCGCGACCAGCGTCGCGAGCACGAGGACGACCGGCACCGGGGCCATCCAGGCCGTCAGCACCGCAGCGACACCCCCGCCCGCCGAGACCACCGCGAAGACGGCACCCAGGCGCAGGAACGGCAGGGCGATGTTCTGCAGCAAGGGGTACGTCAGCACGTCGCCGAGACCGCGGGACACCGACAGCATCACCGCGATCAGCGACGACAGCACCGCGAGCGCTGCGGCACCCACCACGAAGCGCGACGAGAGACCGTCGAACGCTCCCGGGTACGTGCGGACCGTCGCCGCCGCGACCGCCACGACGAGGACACCCCCCAGCACGACCGGACGCAGCGCGGTTCGCACCAGGTGGGGCACGTCCGCCGACCTCCCGGTGGCGCGCGCGGCCGAGACGAACCGCACCAGACCGGTGTCAGCCCCGAGCTCGGCGACGTTGGAGACGATCATGAAGACCGCGACGACCAGGAAGTAGGTGCCCGCGCCCTCCGTGCCGAGCTCACGTCCCACGACGGCCGCGAGCAGCAGGCCCACGACCGAGCCCGCGGCGCCGCCCACCAGGTTGACCGCCCCGGCCCACGCGATGCCGCGGGTGCCGGGCTCAGCCACCGGGGCGGGACGGGTCGAGGCCGTAGCGCCGGCGCAGGAGCACGGCGGCCACGAGCATCACGGTCAGCAGCTGCATGATGTCCATGCCGTAGACGAGGATGATCACGCTGGCGACCACGAGCACGCTGTGCAGCACCAGGTCGATGTCGCCGGGAGCGCGCCACGTGCGAGCGGCGGTGCCCCACAGGAAGACCAGGAACAGTGCGAGCCCGACGAAGCCGAAGCTGAACATCAGCATCCACACATAGCCCTGGGTGCCGAGCGAGATGCCCGGCTCCGCGGAGGGCCGCGGCGCCCCGTAGCCGAGCAGGGGCGACTGCAACGTGCGGCGGAACGTCTCCTCGTAGAGGCCGAACCGGGTCCCGTTGGAGTCGCCGTACTCCTGCCGGGTGTGGATCTGGGTCAGCAGGCCGTTGGCGACGAGCACCACCGCCGCCCCGATGCCGAGCACCGCGATCGTGATGACCGGCGCCGCCCGGTTGCGCACCGCCATGCGGATCACCACGTAGACGGCCGCCAGGACGAGCCCCGCGAACATCCCCCGGTTGGAGGTGCTGAGCGCAGGTGCCAGCATCCCGCACATCCCGGCCACGATGCCCGCCCGCAGCAGGATCGACCGGGTCTGCAGGAAGCACGCCACCGCGACGGGCGTGAGCAGGACGATCGCGACCCCCCAGCTGTTCGCGTACGGGAAGGGTGCGGACGGCCGGATGAAGTCGGTCGGCGAGCCGAAGGGCGACTGGATCTCCGCGAACGGCGGGAAGAACAGGTCATGGACGTACTCGTTGCTCGTCAGCGACGACGGCAGCAGCAGGCCCACCGGGGTCGACAGGCGCACCGTGGGGAACGCGAGCCCGGCCAGACCGCCGACGACCGTGAAGAACCAGACGAACGTCAGCGCATCGACGATCCTGCGGCGGCTCAGCCGGCTGCCGGCCGCGATCGTGTAGACGAACGCGGTCCCGACGATCACGAGGATCGAGAACCGGTAGGCGTATCCGAGCAGCCGGGACGTTCCCTCGACCATCACCGCGCAGGGCACGACCCACACCACGAACGCCGTGAAGGCGTGGACGCCGGGGACGAACCGGGTGGCTGCGTAGTGCGCGAGGTACGACAGCATCACGACGGTCAGCAGGACACCCGTGATGACGGTCGCCCCGAGCAGCCAGAAGACCGGGAACCCCCACAGCAGTGCGAGGACCGGCCAGCCCGGCAGGGCCTCGGCCGGCGAGTCGACGACGAGGTCCGGCTCCCGGACGCGGGCCACGGTGGCCATCAGGCCCCGCGGGCGAGCGATGCGAGCTCGCGACGGCGACGGACGCAGGTCGCGGCCAGCAGCAGCGCGTTGAGCGCCGCGAACACGCCGTAGGCCCACAGGAACGGGGTCGTCCAGGCCCACAGCACCACGACCAGGTTGAGCAGGCCGGTGTCGGCCGGCGCCTGGATCCACACGCCGAACCGGGGCACCGACTCAGGACCTGCCACGGGGTCCCTGCGCGCGAGCTGCTCGGCCAGGATCTGCGCGAAGAACCGCACGGTCGAGACCAGGGCGAACACGAGCGGCACGAGCAGCACCGCGTCGGAGACGTCCGTGAAGCGATGGAGCCCGATCAGCACCGCGAGGTGGAAGAGCAGGTGCCGGGCCGAGTCGACGACGTGGTCGAGCCATTCCCCTGCGGGCGATCCCGTGCCGCGCAGCCGTGCGAGCTGGCCGTCGGCGGAGTCGAGTGCAAAGCCGAGCTGCAGCAGCAGCATCGAGGCGACCGCCATCGTCGGGCCCGGCTCGACCCCGACCAGGAGGCCGGCCCCGGCCAGGAATGCGAGGAAGCTGGCCGCCGTCATGTGATCGGGCGTGGCCCGGGTCTGGGCGGCGCCCGCCGCGATGAGCCGGCCCAGCCGGCGGTTGACCACCCGCATGTACCAGGGGACCCCGGCCCCGCTCTTCTGCGCGCGGGACAGCGCGGCGTACGCGGCCCGCACCCCCGTCGACTCGGTCAGCCCGGGCGCCGTGCTCACGAGGTCGCCACGAGCGAGAGGTCCATGCTGGCGCTCGGGGTCGCCCGATAGTTCGAGTGCACCTCGACCGCGATGCTGTTGGCGCCGTCCTTCAGGACGCTGACCGGCACGTCGATCGTCACCGGGGCGGCCAGCGCCGACGCGGTCGACACCGCCGTCGTGGCATACGTCGTGCGCGTCAGCGCGCCGACGGGCAGGTTGGACCGCCCCACCTCGACGCCGTTGACGTGGATCGCGACTCCGTCGTCCGCGCGGGTCACCAGCGTGAGCTTCTTGACCGCGGACGCGTCGGGCACCGCGAACGAGCGCCGGTAGTACGACGTGAGCGCCCGCGTGCCCCCGGCGGCGACGTCGATGTTCGTCATGATCGGACCCGACGTGCCCCAGCCGAGGGGGGCCGCGCCGGTCCGCCACCCGCTCGTGGCCGCCTCGGACGTCGTCCAGCCCGCCGGGACCGTGGCCGCGTTGTCGAAGAGGTACGACCACGTCGACCCGGCCGGGACGAGAGGTGTCGACGTCGCCTCCGTGCCCGGCGCCTGGTTGCCCGCCTCGGCGACGAGCGACATGTCCATGCTCGAGCTCGGCGTCGACTTGTACATCGAGTGGACCTCGACGCCGATCGTGTTGGAGCCCGTACGCAGTGCCGACACCGGGACCGTGAAGGTGACCGGATTGGCCACGGCGGTCGCGGTCGACGGCGCGGACAGGGCGTACGTGCTCGCGCTGAGTGCGCCGGCCGGGAGGTTCGACCGTCCCACCTCGACACCGTTGACGTGGACCGCGACGGCGTCGTCGGCCCGCGTCGTGAGCGTGACGGTCCCGAAGGTGCTGCCCGGCGCGATCGTGAACTTCTTGCGGTAGTAGGACGTCACGGGGCGGGTCTGGCCCGCGGGGACGTCGACGTTGGTCGCGAGCGGACCCGTGCCCCAGCCCAGGGGTGCGGCTCCCGTGCTCCATGCGGAGTCGTCGAAGAACGACCGGTTCCAGTCGCTGCCGACCGCGCTCGGGTCGACGCGGTAGGCCCACGTGGAGCCCGTGGGCACCAGGGTCGTGGTGACGGGTGCGACCGCCGCGGAGACGACCGCGGTGGACGCCGAGCGGTTTCCCCAGCTGTCCGCGGCCCGGACCGCGTAGCGATCGGCCTCGATCGCGCCCGGGACCGTGACGCGCGTGGAGGTGCTGGTCGCCACGACCCGGTCGTTGCGCAGCACCTCGTACGTGACGCCGGACGTCGAGCTCGCGCTCCAGCTCACGGTCGCGGAGCTGCCGCTGCGCGCCACCGTGAGCCCACCCGGCCGGCCGGGCGCGGTGCTCGGCCTCGGGGCGTAGCGCACGAAGCCGCCGATCCACTGGTTGGCGCCGTTCTCCTTGACCGACGACGTGATCGAGCCGCCGGCCCAGAGCGTGCCGTCGCTCGCGACCTTCAGCGCCCAGGCGCCGAGACCGTTGCGCGCGCGCATCTCGGGTGTGAACTCCATCGCGAAGTCACCGGTCTGCTCGTCCCACGCGCCCACGTAGTAGGTCTTGTCTGCCTGCGTCCAGGTGATGTTGGTCGAGCCGGGGCTCGTGGTGTCGTACGCCGCGGTGTCCGAGTAGTTCCAGTGCTCGCAGTGGCACCCGCCGTAGACGACCCCGTTGCCGCCCGTGATGGCCTGCAGATCACCACCTGCCTTGGTGATGTGGGTGTTCTCCAGCGCGAAGGTCGAGGTGTCGTAGGAGAACATGCTGTGCTGGGAGCCGCCCAGCCAGACCTTGCTGCCGACCTGCTGCACCGCCTGCTGGTAGCGGGCCGAGCCCTTGGTGCTGAACGTGGGCTGCCAGGCGGCGGTCCTGTTGCCGCCCGCCGCGGTGCTGATCGCGGCGGCCCGGTCCGCAGGCTGGGCGCCGTCCTTCATCGTGGTGAAGTAGCCCGCGAAGTAGACCGTCGACTTGTCGTCGCTGACGTCCAGCGCCGTCCCGGTGCCGTTGAAACCGGGGTTCCAGCCGTTGTCCGCGGTGCCGGTCGACAGGGCGATGCGGCCGCCGTTCTTGGCGTAGCGCTCCGTCGTCCCGGCCTTGATGAAGTGCGTGAACGCACCGGTGAGGTAGAGGTAGGTGCCGTCGGTGTCGAGGCCACGCACCGACACCTTGCCACCCGACATGCGGTTCTCCAGGTTGGTCGCCCACGAGGTGTCGAGCGCACCCGTCGTGGGGTTCAGGACGACGAGGCCGCTGCGGGCCGTGCCCGCGACCTGCGTGAACTCCCCGCCGACCGCGAGCCTGCCGTCCGGCAGCGCGGCGAGCGACTTGACCATGCTGTTGAGCCGAGGGGTGAACGACCTGATGAACTCCCCCGTCTTGACGTCGAAGGCGGCGAGGTACGGCTGGGCCACGCGGTCGTTCCCGGTCGCCGTGGCCCCCTTGAGGACGGTCGTGAAGTTGCCGCCGACGTACATCGTGCCGCCGATCTGGGCGAACGCCTGCACCTCGGTCGCGTTCTCGGTCGTGCCGCCGTTGCCCAGACCCGTGACGCCCCACGTCGTGGTGAGCGAGCCGTTCTTGGGGACCGCGCGGATGGTCTGTGCGGGCGTGCCCGCGGCGGGGATCTCGGTGAACGTCAGGTCGCTGCTGCGCAGCTTGGGCCGGATGAAGACCTGGCTGAACGGCGTGCCGTACGCGCCGCCGGACGCCTTGGAGTAGATGTAGCTGCCGGCCGCGGTCGAGCCGATGCCGTTCTGGCCGAAGCTGAAGCCGCGCACGTAGCCGTTCCTGGCGTTCTCGTGCGTCCACAGCCGCTTGTAGGCCGTGTCGGCGCCGAACTCGTACGTCGTGGTGTTGGAGATGGACGAGCCACCGATCGTGACCGTCGCGAGGGGGAAACCGGCCCCCAGCGCCCAGCTCCACCTGTCGCGGGAGCCGGCCCGGTACGACCATCGCGTCTCCTGCCAGCTGGTGCCGTCCTGGTTGACCGCGCGGCGGACCCGCACCCCGCTGCCGTATGCGGGGTCGTCGAACCGTTTGCCGCCGAGCAGCCCGTTGATGACGGTCGAGTCGAGCTGACGGGGGGCGAAGGCGGCCTGGCCCGTGACCGTGCCGGCGACCTCGGCCGGGGTGCCCTTGCCGTTGTAGTTGTAGGTCCAGTTCTCGCGGCCGCGGCCGATGAGCGCCCAGCCACCGCCGTCCGTGCTCTGGTCGCAGTAGATCTGCGTCGGGACCTGCAGCTGCGGGGTGAGGATCCAGTAGACGCCGTCCGGTGCAGCACTGTCGAGCTGCTTGACCTCCCAGCACGAGGCCGCGGCGGTCGAGGGCGACAGACCGTCGACCGGGGTCGCGGCCCCGGCCGGGGAGCTGAGACCGGCGAGGCCGGACACGACCAGCACCGGCAGGAGGGCAGCCAGCAGGGCCGCACGGAGGGGGCGGTGGGAGAACGCGCTCACGGTGGATCCTCGGGATGTCGGAACCGGGCGCGACGAGACACCGCACCCTTCTACGAGGAAAGAGTCACCACACGCCCCATCATGACGTCGTGCCGGCACCCGATTGCCGGAACGCCGGGGTCATCGGGCTGGTTCGGCGGCGAGCAGCCGGGCCTCCTCCTCGGTGAAGATGCGCGAGCGGATGATGAACCGGTTGCCCGTGGGGCCCTCGATCGAGAACCCCGCGCCCCGTCCCGGCACGACGTCGATCGTGATGTGGGTGTGGGACCAGTACGCGAACTGCTCGCGCGAGATCCACACCGGCGCGACCTCGGGCGCCCCGTACTCCAGGTCCCCGAGATGGACGTCCTGGTGGCCGGTGAGGAACGTGCCCTCGGTGAAGCACATGGGGGCCGACCCGTCGCAGCACCCGCCGGACTGGTGGAACATCAGCGGCTTGTCGTGCGAGGCCCGAAGGCCGCGGAGCAGCTCCGCAGCCTTCGGGGTCAGCGCGACCCGCTCGACCGATGAGGGGTCGAGCGGAGACATCAGAAGAAGCCCAGCTTGTTCTCGTCGTACGAGACCAGCAGGTTCTTGGTCTGCTGGTAGTGATCGAGCATCATCTTGTGGTTCTCACGCCCGATGCCCGAGGACTTGTAGCCGCCGAACGCCGCATGGGCCGGGTACTGGTGGTAGCAGTTCGTCCACACGCGGCCGGCCTGGATGTCGCGCCCCGCCTTGTACGCGGTGTTGGAGTCGCGGGACCAGACCCCGGCGCCGAGCCCGTAGAGCGAGTCGTTGGCGATGTCGATCGCCTCGGCGTAGTCCTCGAAGCCGGTGACCGAGACGACCGGGCCGAAGATCTCCTCCTGGAACACGCGCATCTTGTTGTGCCCCTGGAAGATCGTCGGCGCGACGTAGTAGCCACCCGACAGGTCGCCGCCGAGGTCCACGCGCTCACCGCCGGTGATGACGCGGGCGCCCTCCTGCACCCCGATGTCGAAGTACGACAGGATCTTCTCCAGCTGGTCGTTGCTGGCCTGCGCTCCGAGCATCGTCTCGGTGTCGAGCGGATTGCCCTGCTTGATCGCCTTGACCCGCTCGGTGGCGGCCGGCAGGAACTGCTCGAGGATCGAGTTCTGGATCAGGCCACGGCTCGGGCACGTGCAGACCTCGCCCTGGTTGAGGGCGAACATCGCGAACCCCTCGAGGGCCTTGTCGTAGAACGCGTCGTCCTTGCTCGCGACGTCCTCGAAGAAGATGTTGGGGCTCTTGCCTCCGAGCTCGAGCGTCGCCGGGATGAGGTTCTGGCTCGCGTACTGCGCGATGAGGCGGCCCGTCGTGGTCTCGCCCGTGAAGGCGATCTTGCGGATGCGCGAGCTCGAGGCGAGCGGTGCACCGGCCTCGACCCCGAAGCCGTTGACGATGTTGACGACACCGGCCGGCAGCAGGTCACCGATCAGCTCGATCAGCAGCATGATCGACGCGGGGGTCTGCTCGGCAGGCTTGAGCACGACCGCATTGCCCGCGGCCAGTGCCGGGGCTAGCTTCCAGGTCGCCATGAGCAGTGGGAAGTTCCACGGGATGATCTGGCCGACCACGCCGAGCGGCTCGTGGAAGTGGTACGCGACCGTCTGCTCGTCGAGCTGCGACAGCGCACCCTCCTGGGCGCGGATCGCCCCGGCGAAGTAGCGGAAGTGGTCGACCACGAGCGGCAGATCGGCCGCCATCGTCTCGCGGACGGGCTTGCCGTTGTCCCACGTCTCGCCGACCGCGAGCATCTCCAGGTTCTGCTCGATGCGATCGGCGATCTGGTTGAGGATCGCGGAGCGCTCGGTGACGGACGTCTTGCCCCACGCGGGCGCAGCGGCGTGAGCCGCGTCGAGCGCCGCCTCGATGTCCTCGGCCGTGCCGCGGGCGACCTCGGTGAAGACCTTGCCGTTGACCGGCGACACGTTCTCGAAGTACTGGCCCTTGACCGGGGCGACGTACTCGCCGCCGATCCAGTGGTCGTAGCGCGACTTGTAGGAGACGACGCTTCCTTCGGCTCCTGGCTGGGCGTACACGGTCATGCGTAACTCCTTGGCTCGGGGATCGTGACGCTAGTCACAGCCCCGTTGCAGCGCCGTTGCAGCAGCCTGGGATGTCGACGGGCCGTCAGCCGAGCTCGTCGTCGAGCCTCGCCACGTGGCCCGCGACCTGCGCACCGCGCGGCGACGTGGGCGGCAGGATCGACAGGACCCGTTCCCAGATCTCGAAGTCGTCGCGCCCGTGATCGGTGTCGGCGAACGACAGCAGCGCGTCGGCGTCGTCGGAGGCGAGCAGGCACGACCTGACGCGCATGTGCAGCTCGTCGCGCAGCCGCTCGACCCCCGGCGCCGTGGACGCGGGCAGCACCGGCCCGCGGTAGCGCGCGACGGCGCGGCGCAGGCGACCGGCCGCCAGGTCGTCCCTGACCTGCGCGACGTCGGTGACGATGCCGCCGTCGACGCGGTAGGGCCGCGACAGCAGGCCGACGGGTCCCAGCACACCGCGGAGCCGGGACAGCTCCGCCCGGACCGTCACGGGCGCCTGGTCGTCATCGTTGAGGGCGACGGCGAGCTCGGCGGTGGTCAGCCCGTCCTGCGAGTCCGCGAGCAGCAGGATGATCTCGCTGTGCCGCAGGCTCAGTCGCGTCGTCGTGGTGTCGTGGCGCAGGGTCGCTCCGTGGACTCCCAGCACCTCGAGGGCCGGGGCCGGCCGCCCGTGCCTCGTGACGGACGTACGCCGCGGTGGGCTCAGCCGCTCGATCCGCAGCTCGGCCTCGACCGCTGCGACCGTCGCACGGACGAGCGACAGGCTCTGGGGCGACACGACCTCGACGCCGCCGGTGAGGTCGAGGACGCCGAGGATCGCACCGGTGTCGGGGTCGTGGATCGGCGCCGCCGAGCAGCTCCACGGGGTGACCTGCCGCGCGAGGTGCTCGGGGCCGAAGATCTGCACCGGCCGGTCGAGGGCCAGCGCCGTCCCGGGGGCGTTGGTGCCGACGCTCGACTCGCTCCAGTCCGCGCCGGGCAGGAAGTGCATGGCCTCGGCCCTTCCCCTGAGGGCCGCATCTCCCTCGACCCACAACAGCTGCCCCGCGGCGTCGCTCACCGCGACCAGGAGACCTGCGTCCGCGGCGCTCTCGACCAGGAGCTCGCGGATCACCGGCATGCCCGCAGCGAGCGGGTGGGAGTCGCGGATGCTCGCGAGCGCGGCGTCGTCGAGGCGGATGGCCGCGAGCACCTGCTCGGGGTCGAGCCCGTTGCGGACGCTGCGACGCCACGACTCGAGCACCAGACCGCGAAGGGCGGGATCGCCTCGGCCCGACGCCACGAACGTGTCGTGCGCGGCGTTGAGATACCTCGACAGGGTGACCGGGTCGGCTCCCGGTGGCATCGCGAGGTCGTTGGTCCGACCCATCCTCGGAGTCTACGTCTCGACGTGACCTGCGTCACGCCGATCGCCGTGCCGGCCTCCCGAGCCGGGATCAGGGCAGGTCGTCGAGGCTCCAGTCGACGTCCTCGCGGACGATCCGCGCGGGCGAGCCCGCCGCGACCGTGTGCGGTGGCACCTTCTGGCCACGCACCATGCTCCGCATCCCGACGACCGCCCCGTCGCCGATCTCGACGTGGCCGGTCACGACCGCGTCGCGGCACAGCCACACGTGCCGGCCGAGGCGGATGTGTGCCCCGTACGGATTGATCCGCTCGCCCGTCCGGCGGTCCTCGAGGCGGTGCATGTCGTCGGTCGCGATGTACACGTCGGCGGCCCAGAGCTGATCGGGCTCCGCGACGATGCTCCCGCCGTTGCGGGCGTCCACGATCGCGCTGCGCGTCGCGACGAGCGGGCCGTGCAGGACGATCTGCGAGCCCGCTCCGCAGTAGAGCTCCCCCGCCGTGAGCGCGCACCCGCGCCCGATGAAGACCGTCGCGCCGTCGCCGCCGACGAGCAGCGAGGTGAGCCACTCCAGGTGCGAGCCGACCGCGACCAGCACGTCCCGCACGGGGAACAACTGCAGCGACGCCAGGACGTGGTCGGGCAGCGAGGCGCCGTCAGCCAGGTAGAGGGCGTTGCCGCAGTCGTGCCACCAGTCGGGCATCGTGTCGGTCACGAGGTGCCAGGTCGTCCCGTCGAGGGCCGGGGCGTCGGCGCCGGCCGCCCGCAGGCGGTCTCGGTGCTCGACGGACAGGGTCGGGCGGGGGCTCAGGTCCACCGCGACATCATCGCGTCCGCCGCGGTCCACCCGGACGTCGGGGCGGCGCGCTCAGGCGTCGCGCCGCACGAACAGCGTGTACGCGAGAGCGATCAGGGCGGCCACGAACACCCCCATGACGATCCCTCCACCGAGCGCGCCGAACGGCTCGGCACCGAGGGCGCGCTGCACGAAGTCGTCGACCGACGACTGGACGTACATCTGGCTGCCGGCGTCGTACGGGAGGTACTTGAGGATCGCGGTGATGCCTCCCGAGCCGCGCGGATCGGCCGAGTTGGTCTTGATGATGACCACGATGCTCTGGACGATGAACTCCAGCAGGCTCGGCACCAGCATCAGCAGGGCGACCGCCGCGGTCTGGTTGCGCACGATCGCGGCGTACGCCAGGCCCGACAGCGCGAACAGCGCGGTGTACAGCACGATCCCGGCGCTCGTCTCGACGAAGGCCCCACTGCTGGGCATGTCGAGCCCGTAGACCGCGATGCACAGCAGCCCGATCAGCACGCACAGCACCGCCGTCACCGCGGCGATCACGGCGGTCGAGATCACCTTGGCCCAGAACACGTGCGTGCGGTTCGGGATCGCCGTGAGGGTTGCGCGGATCATGCCGTGCCGGTACTCGTGACCGGTCGAGAACACCCCCAGCAGGCCCACGACGTACGCCATCAGCAGCGGGGCACCGGTCGAGCCGCCGATCGTCGCCAGCACCTGGAAGGTCTCGTCACCGCCGGCGAACGACGTGGAGCGGTCGAGCGACCAGGCGATCAGCACCGCGAAGACCACCTGCAGCGCGAGTGCGATGCCGATCAGCCAGTACGTCGACCGGATCGTCCGCAGGCGCACGTACTCATAGCGCAGGGCGTCCATCATGACGGCTCCCCCTGGGTCCCGCGGAACTCCTCGGACAGGCCGGTGGCCTCGAGGAATGCCTCCTCGAGCGTCGCCTGCCGGGTCGTGAGCTGGTGGACGCGTGCACCCACGGCCTGCGCCGCATCGCCGACCTGCTCGGCCGAGACGCCCCGGACCACGAGATCGTCCCCCTCGGGGGCGATCGTGGCGCCCAACGCGTCCAGGGCCGGGCGCAGCAGCGCTGCGTCGGGCGTCCGCACCGTCACCGAGCCGAGGCGGCTGTGCGACACGAAGTCCTGCACCGGGCCGTTCGCGAGCATCCGGCCCCGCCCGATCACGACCAGCTGGTCGGCCAGCATCCCCATCTCCTGCAGCAGGTGGCTGGACACGAACACCGAGCGGCCCTCGGCGGCGAGCGACTGGAGCAGGTGGCGCAGCCAGGTGATGCCCTGCGGGTCCAGCCCGTTGCTCGGCTCGTCCAGGATCAGGGTGTCCGGATCGCCGAGCAGCGCCGCTGCGATGCCCAGCCGTTGCCCCATCCCGAGGCTGAACTTGCCCGGCTTGCCGCGGGTGACGCCGGTCAGGCCGACCATCTCGATCACCTCGTCGACCCGGCTGTCGGGGATCCGGTTGGGCGCCGCGAGCATCCGCAGGTGGTTGCGCGCCGATCGGGTGGGATGGAACGGCTTGGCCTCCAGCAGCGTACCGACGTGCCGCATCGGGTGGTCCAGCTCGCCGAAGGTCAGGCCGTCGTACGTCGTGGTCCCCTCACCCCGGTCCAGCCCCAGCATGAGCCGCATCGTGGTGGACTTGCCCGAGCCGTTCGGCCCGAGGAATCCGGTGACGCTGCCGGGCCGCACCGTGAACGACAGGTCGTGCACCGCCCGGTTGCTCCCGTACGCCTTGCCGAGCGAGCGTGCCTCGATGAGTGCCATCCGCTCACCCTGCCACGAACCGGCACCGCCTACCGTTCAGACATGGACCCCACATTTCGACCCATCGAGGACGAGGTCACCACCGACCTCCGCGGCGAGATGACCTACGCCGGCTATCTCCAGCTGCCGACCCTGCTGTCGGCCCAGCGTCCCGTCTCGGACCACCACGACGAGATGCTGTTCATCGTCCAGCACCAGGTGACCGAGCTGTGGCTCAAGCAGCTGATCCACGAGCTGCGCTCCGCGATCGCCCTGCTGGCGGAGGACGAGCTGTCCCCCGCGCTCAAGCGGCTGGCACGCGTCAAGGCGATCCAGCGCCAGATGTTCGAGCAGTGGTCGGTGCTCGAGACGCTGACCCCCGTGGAGTACGTGCAGTTCCGCGACTCGCTCGGCAAGGCGTCGGGGTTCCAGTCACCCCAGTACCGCACCGTCGAGTTCCTGCTCGGCAACAAGAACCCGCAGATGATCGACGTCTTCGCGCACGATCCCGAGCTGCGCGCCGGGCTGCAGGCGGACCTGGAGTCGCCGAGCCTCTACGACGCGTTCCTGCACTATCTCCGGCGCCACGGCCACGACGTGCCGCCCACCGTCCTCGACCGGGACCTCACCCAGCCGTACGCCGCGGACCCGGGCGTCGTCGAGGTGTTCCGCCGGGTCTACGCCGACCCGCAGGCCCACTGGGACGCGTACGAGATGTGCGAGGAGCTGGTCGACGTCGAGGAGAGCTTCCAGCTCTGGCGGTTCCGCCACCTCAAGACCGTCGAGCGCATCATCGGGTTCAAGCGCGGCACCGGTGGGTCGTCCGGCGTCCACTTCCTGCAGAAGGCGCTCGAGCTCACGTTCTTCCCCGAGCTCCGCGACGTCCGCACCCACCTCTGACCCGCGGGTGGCCTCCTACGCGGGGACGGGGACGGGCTCGGAGCGGCGCTGGTAGCGCAGGCCGACGATGAAGATCGCCAGGCCCAAGGTGGCCAGCACCACGCCGACGAGGCTGGTCGCACGATAGCCGTGGCCCGCCTCGATGATGACCGAGCCGAAGAACGCTCCGAGGCCGTTCGCGATGTTGAGCGAGGAGTGGTTCAGCGCGGCGCCGAGCATCTGCGCCTCCCCTGCGGCGTCCATCAGCCGGATCTGCAGGTTGATCGCGACGATCGAGCCTAGTGCGCCGACGGCGAAGACCAGCACGAGCGCCGGCACGACCTGCGCCGCGGCGAAGTAGAACGCGACCAGGACCAGCGGTGTGGCGATGAACCCGGCCAGGACCGAACGCTCGACGTCCCAGTCGGCCAGCAGGCCCGCAGCCCAGGAGCCGACCACCGAGCCGAGGCCGAAGGCGAGCGTGAAGACGGCGATCCACCCGGCGTCGAGATCGGCGACCTTGGTGACGATCGGCGCGATGTAGCTGTACATCGCGAACAGGCCACCGAAGCCGACCATGCCGGCCGCGACCGCGAACAGCACCTGGGGCTGCTTGAGGGCCGAGAGCTCTCCGCGCACGGAGGCGCCGGTGTTGGCCGGCGAGTGCGGGACGAACACGAAGATCATGAGGGCGGCAGCGGCCGCGATGCCGAGCACGGCCCAGTACGCGCTGCGCCACCCCAGCGACTGGCCGAGGAGCGTGCTCGCAGGCACACCCGCCACGGTCGCGACCGACAGCCCGAGCATCACCGAGCTGACGGCGCGTCCCCGCATCTCAGGACGTACGAGGGAGGCTGCGAGCAGCGAGGCGACGCCGAAGTAGGCGCCGTGCGGCAGGCCCGCGACGAATCGCGCCGCCATGACGGGCAGGTAGCCGCTGGCCAGCGCGGTGATCGCGTTGCCGAGACCGAGCGCGAGGATCAGCCCGATCGCGAGCCCCTTCTTGGGCAGGCGCGCGCCGAGGGAGACGATGATCGGCGCGCCGATCACGACACCGAACGCGTACGCCGTGATGAGGTGACCGGTCTCGGCGTTGGTGCGCTGGATGCCGTCGGCGATCTCCTCCAGCAGCCCCATCGTCATGAACTCGGTCGTGCCGATGGCGAATCCGCCCATGGCGAGGGCGATCAGGGCCAGCGACACGTGCCGCGTGCGCAGAGGGGTCTCGAGAACAGTCACACTCCAGTGCAAGCCGTCCCGGCGCCGAGGTGTTCCCCGGTCGACCTGCGTGTCACGTCACACTCGCGGGCGGCGTCAACTCACCTTGGTGCTCGCGCTGACCGCAGCGACGGACGCGAATCCCTTCTTGGTGCCGGTGACCCGCACGGACACCCGCTTGCGCCGGTCCTTCTTGGTCAGCTTGTAGGTCGACTTGGTCGCCCCCGAGATCGGCTTGCCGTTGCGCAGCCAGCGGAACGTCGTGTAGCGGTAGCCCGCACCGCTCCAGGCCCCGCGGCTCTTGATCTTGACCTTCTTGCCCACCTTGAACGTGCCCGAGACCGTGGGCCGGCTCCCGGCGTACGCGGGGATCCGCAGCGCGGCCGTGCTCGTCTCCAGCTCAGGTGCATCGTCCTTGACCGAGGTCGTCCGGAACGCGATCGAGCGTCCGGCGTCCTCGGTGGTCAGCAGGTACGTCTGCCCGGACGCCCCGAGGATGTCGAGCCCGTCGCGGGTCCACGACGAGATGACCGAGGCGCCCTCCGTGCCGGGGCTCGTGAACGTGGCCGTCAGGGTGCGCTTGACCGCGGCCGTGCCGCTGACCCTGACACCGGGTGCGGCGAGCCCGCGCTTCGTCGCCACGATCTCGTTGGACCGCAGCGGCTCGCGGCTCTCGTCGTACGGTCGGACCAGGACGCTCAGGCGCTGTCCGACGTCCTCGGGCGTGACCGTGTGCTCCGGGCCGGTGTCGCCGGGGCCGGGAACCTGCTCACCGTCCCACAACCAGACGTACGTGTAGCCGCCCGAGTCACCCTCGAGCGAGCCGAGGCTCTTGATCGTGAGCGTCTCGCCCACGCGTCCGGTGCCCGAGATGACGGGCGCCACCAGCGCCCCCTCGGCGTCCGCCGAGGATCTCGGCAGCACGAGGCCGGCCGCCGCGAGGGCCAGGACGGACAGCGCGAGGAGGAGCTTCTTCATGGGACACCTTCTGCTCGTGAGGTGTCCGGGACGGCTCGCAGACACCGTCCCGGACACTCACGAAGAGTCCGTGCCCCTCACTTCATGACGCGGAACGTCAGCTGAGCGTGGCCAGCACCTCGAGCAGCGTGCCCGAGGGACGCATGACCGCCTTCACCTTGGTCTCGTCGGGGCGGTAGTAGCCGCCGATGTCGGCCGGGGAGCCCTGCACCGCGAGGAGCTCGTCGACGATCTTCTGCTCGTTGCTGACGAGCGCGTCGGCGACCTCGGTGAACGCGGCCGCGAGGTCGGCGTCCTCGGTCTGGCTGCTCAGCTCCTTGGCCCAGTAGAGCGCCAGGTAGAAGTGGCTTCCACGGTTGTCGATCGTGCCCAGCTTGCGTCCCGGCGACTTGTTCTCGTCGAGGAACGTGCCGGTGGCCCGGTCGAGGGTGTCGGCCAGGATCTGCGCCCGGGCGTTGCCGGTCGTGGTCGCCATGTGCTCGAAGCTCGAGGCCAGGGCCAGGAACTCGCCCAGGCTGTCCCAGCGCAGGTAGTTCTCCTTCACGAGCTGCTGCACGTGCTTGGGAGCCGAGCCGCCGGCGCCGGTCTCGAACAGTCCGCCGCCGTTGATGAGCGGGACGATCGAGAGCATCTTGGCGCTCGTGCCCAGCTCGAGGATCGGGAACAGGTCCGTGTTGTAGTCACGCAGCACGTTGCCGGTCACCGAGATCGTGTCCTCACCCTTGCGGATGCGGTCGATCGAGTACTGGGTCGCCTCGACCGGGGACATGATCTCGATCGTCAGGCCGTCGGTGTCGTGCTCGGCCAGGTACGTCCGCACCTTCTCGATGAGGTTGGCGTCGTGGGCGCGCGACGGGTCGAGCCAGAACACCGCGGGGGTGTCGGACGCCCGGGCGCGCGTCACGGCGAGCTTGACCCAGTCGCGGATCGGGACGTCCTTGGTCTGGCACGCACGCCACACGTCGCCGGGCTCGACCGCGTGCTCGATCAGCACCGTGCCGTCGGCGGCGACGACCTGGACCGTGCCGGTCTCCGCGATCTCGAACGTCTTGTCGTGGCTGCCGTACTCCTCGGCCGCCTGCGCCATGAGGCCCACGTTGGGCACCGAGCCCATGGTCGTCGGGTCGTACGCGCCGTTGGCGCGGCAGTCGTCGATCACGGTCTGGTAGACGCCCGCGTACGAGCTGTCGGGGATCACCGCGAGGGTGTCGGCCTCGTTGCCGTCGGGGCCCCACATGTGGCCCGACGTGCGGATCATGGCCGGCATGGACGCATCGACGATGACATCGCTCGGGACGTGCAGGTTGGTGATGCCCTTGTCGGAGTCGACCATCGCCAGCGGGGGGCCGTCCGCGAGTCCCTGCTCGAACGCGGCCTTGATCTCGGCGCCGTTGGGGAGCTTGTCGAGGCCGGCCAGGATGCCGCCGAGGCCGTTGCTCGGGCTGAGGCCCGCGGCCTGGAGGTCGGCGCCGTACTGCTCGAAGACCGCCGGGAAGAACGCCTTGACGACGTGGCCGAAGATGATCGGGTCCGAGACCTTCATCATCGTGGCCTTGAGGTGCACCGAGAACAGGACACCCTCCTCCTTGGCCCGGGCGACCTGCGCGGCGAGGAACGCGTCGAGGGCGGCCGCGCGCATGACCGTGCCGTCGACGATCTCGCCCGCGAGGACGGGGAAGGCGTCCTTCAGCGTCGTCGTGGTGCCGTCGGCGCCCACGTGCTGGATCGACACGGTCGTGTCGGCGTCGATGACGACCGACTTCTCGTTGGAGCGGAAGTCGTCCGCGCCCATCGTGGCGACGTTGGTCTTGGAGTCGCTGCTCCACGCACCCATCGAGTGCGGGTGCTTGCGGGCGTAGTTCTTGACCGACGCGGGTGCGCGGCGATCGGAGTTGCCCTCGCGCAGGACCGGGTTGACCGCACTTCCCTTGACCTTGTCGTAGCGCGCGCGGACGTCCCGGTCCTCGTCGGTCTGCGGGTCGTCCGGGTAGTCGGGCAGGTCGTAGCCCTGCGACTGGAGCTCGGCGATGGCCGCCTTGAGCTGCGGCACCGAGGCACTGATGTTGGGCAGCTTGATGATGTTGGCCTCGGGCGTCTTGGCCAGCTCGCCCAGCTCGGCCAGCGCGTCACCGATCTGCTGCTCGGGGCTCAGGCGGTCGCCGAACAGGGCGATGATGCGCCCGGCCAGCGAGATGTCGCGGGTCTCGACCTCGACCCCGGCGGTCGAGGCGTAGGCCTCGACGATGGGGAGGAACGAGTAGGTGGCGAGGAGCGGGGCCTCGTCGGTGTGGGTGTAGATGATCGTGGCCATGAGAGCGGTGTCTCCTCCAGAGTGGGACGCCAGGAAAGTTGTTTGACATCAAGATATCTCACTCGGCGCCGGGCCGCTGCCGTCCCCTCCGGGAGCCGAAACGCCCGTGTCGGTCCGCGGCACCCGCACCGCCCCCGGGGCGCCTTCGGGACGCGGCTGCGCTACTTTCGGAAGGTATCTCCCAGATTTCCGCACCGTTCAAGGAGCACCTCTCGTGAGCACAACCCCCGTCAAGGTCGCCGTCACCGGCGCTGCCGGCCAGATCGGCTACAGCCTTCTCTTTCGACTCGCCAGCGGTTCGCTGCTCGGTCCTGACACCCCGATCCAGCTGCAGCTGCTCGAGATCACCCCGGCGCTGAAGGCGCTCGAGGGCGTCGTCATGGAGCTCGACGACTGCGCGTTCCCGACCCTCGCGGGCGTCGAGATCGGCGACGACGCCGAGAAGATCTTCGACGGCGTCAACCTCGCCCTCCTCGTCGGCGCGCGTCCGCGCGGCCCGGGCATGGAGCGCGGCGACCTGCTGTCGGCGAACGGCGCGATCTTCACCGCGCAGGGCAAGGCGCTCAACAAGGTCGCGGCCGACGACGTCCGCATCGGTGTCACCGGAAACCCCGCCAACACCAACGCGCTGATCGCCATGACGAACGCCCCCGACATCCCGCAGGAGCGCTTCTCCGCGCTGACGCGTCTCGATCACAACCGGGCGATCTCGCAGCTGGCCGCCAAGACCGGCTCGGCCGTGTCGGACATCAAGAAGGTCACGATCTGGGGCAACCACTCCGCGACCCAGTACCCCGACATCTTCCACGCGGAGATCGCGGGCAAGAACGCCGCCGAGACGGTCAACGACCAGTCGTGGATCGAGAACGACTTCATCCCGACCGTCGCCAAGCGCGGCGCCGCGATCATCGAGGCCCGCGGTTCGTCCTCGGCCGCCTCCGCGGCGTCCGCCACGATCGACGCGGCCCGCGACTGGCTGCAGGGCACGCCCGAAGGTGACTGGGCGTCGATGGCTGTCCGCTCCGACGGCTCGTACGACGTCCCCGAGGGCCTGATCTACTCCTTCCCCGTGACGACCAAGAACGGTGACTGGGAGATCGTCCAGGGTCTCGAGATCGACGAGTTCTCGCGCAGCAAGATGGACGCGACCGCGGCCGAGCTCATCGAGGAGCGCGACGCGGTCAAGGAGCTCGGCCTCATCTGAGCCGACCCCGCCCCATGAGTGGCGCAGCGTGACTGGTTCCCCAGGGAGTCCAGCCGCGCTGCGCCACTGGCGTTCGGGGGCCTTTCGCGTTCGGAGCCCTCAGCCGGGCTGGCCGGGGATGACCCAGGCGAGCACGATCAGCGCCGACCCCAGGGTCGCCATCCAGAAGATGTCGAACGCCTTGCCGCGCACCCGCAGCATGCCGGTGTGGTCGATCGGCACGACCGAGCGGGCGAGCGCTCCCACGACGAACGCGGCCCCGATCGCGACGATCCCCACGCGCCACGGTCCGACCACGACGAGCACGAGCCCGACGAGGACGACCAGCAGCTGCAGCAGGTACAGCTGCGAGCCGCGGCTGCGGGGTCCCCTCACGGGTGGAGACGCTCGGCGGTGTCGACCACGTTGGCCAGCAGCAGGGCACGGGTCATCGGACCCACGCCGCCGGGGTTGGGCGAGATCCAGCCCGCGACCTCGTACGCCGCGGGGTCGACGTCGCCGACGATGCCATTCGCGTCCCGGCTCACGCCCACGTCGAGCAGGGCCGCACCGGGCTTGACCATGTCGGCGCGGATGATGCCGGGGACGCCCGCCGCGGCGATCACGATGTTCGCGCGGCGCACCTCTGCGGCGAGATCTTTCGTGCCCGTGTGGCACAGCGTCACGGTCGCGTTCTCGGAGCGACGGGTCAGGAGCAGCCCCATGGGACGTCCGACGGTGATGCCGCGGCCGACCACGACGACGTGCTGCCCCGCGATCGGGACGTCGTGGCGGCGGAGCAGCTCGATGATGCCGCGCGGCGTGCACGGCAGCGGCGCCTCCTTGCCCAGCACGAGCCAACCGAGATTGGTCGGGTGCAGGCCGTCCGCGTCCTTGTCGGGGTCGATGCGCCCGATCGCGGCGTTCTCGTCCAGGCCCTTGGGCAGCGGCAGCTGCAGGATGTAGCCGGTGCACGACGGGTCTGCGTTGAGCTGGTCGATCGCGGCCTCGACGTCGCCCTGGCTCGCGGTCTCGGGCAGGTCGATCCGGATCGACTCGATGCCGACCTCGGCGCAGTCGCGGTGCTTGCCCGCGACGTACCACTGGCTGCCCGGGTCGTTGCCCACGAGGATCGTGCCGAGGCCGGGCACGACTCCCTTCTCGCGAAGAGCGTTCACCCGCTCACGGAGCTCGCTCTTGATCGCGGCTGCGGCCGCCTTGCCGTCGAGGATCTGCGCTGTCACGGGACGAGTGTTTCACGTCCGGGGCGCCAAATCGGCGACGGGCCGAGCCGGACGGACGCCTAGACTCTCCTGCGTAGCGATGTCTGGAGCAGGTCCAGGCACGTGAATGCGCAACAATTCCCGAGGGAGCATCGATGGTCACCCGTGCCCAGCTGTCCCAAGAACGCAGCCGCGTGCGTCGTGACGAGCTGCTGGCGGCGGCGATCGACCTGTTCATCGAAGGCGGGTCCCGGGCGATCACGCACCGTGCCGTCGCCGCCCGCGCGGGCCTTCCTCCCGCCACCACGACGTACTACTTCGAGTCGATCGACGAGCTGATCCGTGAGGCCCTCAGCTCCCACATCACGCAGTGGACGGTTGAGCTGGACGCGCTCGCGCAGATCGACATCGACGTGTCCGTGAGCCTGGACGAGGCGGCGACGTTCATGGGCAACGTCTTCGCCCACCGCGGCCCGGAGGCCGCGGCCGTGGAGCTGTCCATCTTCCTGGCGGCCGCGCGCGAGCCCGGGCTGCGTCACGCCGCCCAGGCGGCCATCACCTCGCTCGAGGCGGTGGCGACCAGCGTCCTCGGCCAGCTGGGCGTCGACCGGCCTGAACGCCTTGCCGCAATGATCGTCTCCCTCGTCGCGGGCACGGCACTGCGCCGACAGGCCGGCGTCTACGCCGAGGACGAGGAGGCCCGCATCCTGACCGCCGCGGTCCGCGACCTCGTCGCCGCGCACACCCTCGGGCCGGACGGAGTCGACCGCACGCTCGCGACGCTGCGGCCCGAGCCGGCCTGAGCAATTACGCTGTTCCCTCTTCTCAATTCGATTGTTTGTCGATAGATTAATATCGACCGACGATTGGATCCACTCATGGCCCGACCCACCATCCTCGTGCTGCGTCTCGTGATCGCCGCCATCGTCCTCGGCTCGTTGTTCGTGCAGGTCGTCATCGTGCCGCTGCTGGCGACCGACCTGTCCGAGGACGTCAACGACGACGTCGCAGCCGTCCGGGTCCCCGTCGTGGTGATCATCCTGCTCGCGATCGTGTGCGTGCAGGTCTCGATGATCAGCGTGTGGCGCCTGCTGACCATGGTCCGGCGAGGCACCGTCTTCTCACCTCGCGCCTTTCGCCACGTCGACGTGGTCATCGGTGCGATCGCGGTGGCGGCTGCGCTGATGTTCGCGCTCGGTGCGGTCCTGGCCCCCGGCGAGGCGGCCGCGCCCGGGGTGGTCCTGCTCATCGGAGGACTCGGCGTGCTGCTCGCGGGCGTCGCGCTCATCGTCACCGTGCAGCGCGCACTGCTGGTGCAGGCCGTCGAGCGCGACGTCCGGGCCCAGCAGCTCGAGTCCGAGCTCGGCGAGGTGATCTGATGGCGATCGTCGTGGACATCGACGTCATGCAGGCCCGCCGCAAGATGTCGGTCGCCACCCTCGCCGAGCTCGTGGGCATCACCCCCGCCAATCTCGCGGTGCTCAAGAACGGCCGGGCCAAGGCGGTGCGGTTCACCACGCTGGAGGCCCTGTGCGTCGCGCTGGACTGCCAGCCCGGGGACCTGCTGCGCTGGGTCCCCGACGACGCCGAGGAGCAGCCGCCG
Source organism: Aeromicrobium sp. S22 (assembly GCF_009661045.1). Taxonomy (NCBI): domain Bacteria; kingdom Bacillati; phylum Actinomycetota; class Actinomycetes; order Propionibacteriales; family Nocardioidaceae; genus Aeromicrobium; species Aeromicrobium sp. S22. Next base: position 806,934 of record NZ_WJWV01000001.1, on the reverse strand, counting down.
CTCAGTGGAAGAAGTGCCGGGTCCCCGTCACGTACATCGTGACGCCGGCGGCCTCGGCCGCCGCGATCGACTCCTCGTCCCGCACCGATCCGCCCGGCTGCACGACAGCCTTGACCCCGGCGTCGAGCAGCACCTGCAGGCCGTCGGCGAACGGGAAGAACGCGTCGGAGGCCGCGACGGCACCGGTCGAGCGCTCGGCACCGGCCCGCTCGACCGCGAGGCGGCACGAGTCGACCCGGTTGACCTGGCCCATGCCGACGCCGACCGAGGCGCCGTCCTTGGCCAGGAGGATCGCATTGGACTTCACCGCACGGCACGCGGTCCACGCGAACGCCAGATCGGCCAGAGTTGCCTCGTCCACCGGCTCACCCGCCGCGAGGGTCCAGGTGGACGGGTCGTCACCCTCGGCGTCGACGTGGTCGCGCACCTGGACGACGACGCCGCCGCTGATCTGACGGAACTCGCCCACCGTGTCGTCACCGCCGGCACAGCGCAGGACACGGATGTTCTTCTTGCCCTGCAGCACCTCGAGCGCTCCGGGCTCGTAGTCCGGGGCGACGATGACCTCGGTGAAGACCTCGGCGACCTGCTCGGCCATCGCGACGCTGACCGGGCGGTTGGTCGCGATGACGCCGCCGAAGGCCGAGACCGGATCGCAGGCGTGGGCCCGCGCGTGCGCCTCGGCCACGTCCGCGCCGACGGCGATGCCGCACGGGTTGGCGTGCTTGATGATGGCCACGGCCGGCTGGTCGAAGTCGTACGCAGCGCGGCGCGCCGCGTCGGTGTCGACGTAGTTGTTGTACGACATCTCCTTGCCGTGCAGCTGCTCGGCCTCGGCGAGCCCTCCGGTGCCGTCGGTGTAGAGGGCCGCCCCCTGGTGCGGGTTCTCGCCGTAGCGGAGCACCGTGGACTTGTCCCACACCTCGCCGGCGAACTCGGGCCAGCCGTCCTCGGAGGCCGCGTAGCCGTTGGCGAACCACGCCGCGACGGCGACGTCATACGCGGCGGTGTGGGCGAACGCCCGCCCCGCGAGCTGCTTGCGCTGCTCGAGCGTGAAGCCGCCGGCCGCGATCGCGGCGCGGACGTCGTCGTACGCCGACGGGGAGACGACCACCGCGACGCTGGGGTGGTTCTTGGCCGCGGCACGGACCATCGACGGTCCGCCGATGTCGATCTGCTCGACGCACTCGTCGGGCGTCGCGCCGGAGTCGACGGTCTCGCGGAACGGGTAGAGGTTGACGATCACCAGGTCGAAGGGCTCGATCTCGAGCTCGGCCAGCTGCTCGACGTGCGAGTCGAGCCGCAGATCGGCCAGGATGCCGGCGTGGACCCGCGGGTGCAGCGTCTTGACCCGCCCGTCCAGGCACTCGGGGAAGCCCGTGAGCTCCTCGACCGGGGTCACCGGCACGCCTGCGGCCTCGATGGTCTTGGCGGTGGAGCCGGTCGACACGATCGAGACACCCGCGGCGTGCAGGTCGCGCGCGAGCTCCTCGAGGCCGGTCTTGTCGTAGACCGAGACGAGGGCGCGCTTCAGGGGGCGGGGTGCGTCAGTCATGCCAGCTCTTTCATCGGGGGTGGTCCGGGCCGAGCCGCACGGCCCGGTCGTCGAGGTGGAAACCTTCGCGCGCGAGCGTGCCGACCCACTCGACCAGCATCGCGCGCTCGCTCGTCTTGATCCGCTCGTGCAGGGAGCTCTCGTCGTCCTCGTCCAGCACGGGCACCGCGACCTGGGCCACGATCGGTCCGGTGTCGACCCCCTCGTCGACGACGAAGAGCGTCGCGCCGGTGACCTTGACGCCGTACGCGAGGGCGTCACGGGGTCCGTGCATGCCGGGGAACGCCGGGGACAGTGCCGGGTGGGTGTTGAGCGTGCGCCCGCCGAACAGGGCCAGGAACGCGGGTCCGGTGAGCTTCATGAAGCCGGCGAGGACCACGAGATCGGGATCGTACGACGCGACCTTGTCGGCCAGGGCGATGTCCCAGGCCTGGCGGTCCTCGAACTCAGCGGTGCGCAGGACGAAGGTGGGGATCTCGTGACGCTCGGCGCGGGCCAGGCCCTCGATGCCCTCACGGTCGGCGCCGACCGCCACGATCTGCGCCCCGTACGCCGGGTCAGTGGACGCGTCGATCAGCGCCTGCAGGTTCGTCCCGCTGCCAGAGACGAGGACGACCAGTCGCGCTGGTGTCCGAGGGGCGAGGGGCACGGCCACCACGATAGTGGTTGAGCGCCGCGCCGATGGCCCCGCCCACCGCCATGACGGGCACGGCGACGAGCAGGGGGGTCAGGGCGGGCGGGCCGGCATCAGCCATGCGCCCCGGACCGATCGCTCCTCCGGACAGTGCGACCAGCACCCCGAGGACGAGTCCGGCGAGCGCGCCGGCGGCGCCACCGAGCACCACCCTGGCCAGGACGCCCTCGCGCGCACCCGGGACGAGCCGCCAGCCGCACAGGACGCCCGCGAGCAGCGGCACGAGCCCCAGCACGAAGACCCAGTCGGGGAACTGACCCGGCGCGGGCAGACCGGCGAGGACGGGGAAGCCCGGCACCTGGCCGAGCTGGGCGCCGCTGAGATCGACCGAGGTGTCGGTGCCGAGTGCGAAACCAGGACCGAGCAGGACCGAGGTGGTCCACAGGATCAGCGTCGGGACGGCCAGCAGGGACCCGACCCCGAGCGCCACTCCGCCGCCCGTTCCCGGGTCGAGCAGCGCCCAGAGGTCGCCTGCGCGGGCCACACCGCGGACCAGCAGCACCGCCACGACCGCGGTCGCACTCACCAGCACGGCGGCGATCCCGGGCACCGCGGCACGGATCACCGCGCGGACGTCGTCCGACGAGGTGAACCACCAGCGCTCGGCGTCCCGGTGCCGGACGGCCGATCCGAGCGCGGCCCCCAGCCCGCCGACCACGAAGGCGGCCAGCGCGGCGCGGGTCGTGGAGATGTCGACCCCGCCCGCATTGGTGACGGTCGACGCGACCCCGGCGATGACGCCGTACGCACCCGCGGACGAGGCCGCGAAGGCCACGAGGTCGTGGAGCGGCTCGGCCACGATCCAGGCGGCGACCGCGGCCACGATCACGAGGCAGACCAGCGTCGCCCCCAGCGGCACGAGCCCCACGGAGACCGCTCCGGCCTCGATGCCCGATCCCATCGAGACCAGCCACGTGCGGACGCTCGCCCGGCCGAACGACACGAGCGAGAGGTCGGAGGCGCCCCGGGCCAGCAGCACCAGGACCGCGGAGACACCGATCGAGACGAGGGCGGCAACGAGGGCGGTCAGGAAGGCGGGCCGGAGGAAGGAGGACTCAGCGGGCTCGGGCACCGCTTCATCATCCCCTGTAAAGTTGGCGCGTCGCACACAGGCACGCCGATCACCGAGGAGGCTGAGGATGACCCGCGTCGACGAGTTCGACAACTTCTACTCCTCGACCTTCGCCGAGGCCGTCCAGGTGACGTACGCCGTCAGCGGCGACCGGCAGGTCGCCTACGAGGCGACGGTCGACGCCTATCGACGGGCCTGGCGCGACTGGTCCAAGATCCGCGACCGCAACCCCATCTCGTACGTCCGCAACGAGGCCTGGAAGCTCACCGCACTCAGCCGCGGCACGCACCCCCTGCGCAAGCGCAACGAGGACGACAGCGACACCGAGCTGCTGACCGCGCTGCACGGCCTCGCGGTCGACGACCGGCGACTGATCGTCCTCATGACGCTCGGCAACACCGATCTGGAGGAGGCGTCCAGCGAGGTCGGCCTCCCGGCGGAGGAGGGCATCGAGAACGTCACGACCGCGCTCTCCGCGCTCGAGACGTCCCTCGGCGAGGGCATCGACGCGATCGAGCGCCGCATGCACGGCTTGTCGGCCGTGACCGACTCCCTACCCGTCCCCTCCCCCGCGGACGTCCGCACTGCGGCCCGGCGCGGGCTGCGCCGCAACACGATCATGCTCGTCGCCGCGGCGATCGCGCTCATCGTGGGCAGCGGCTTCGTCGCGACCGAGGGCGACGCCCTCGCGACGAGCTCGGACCTGCCGACCCGGCAGAAGTTCGGCGACGAGACCCCCGACGTCAAGCTTGACGCGCGCCAGGTCAGCGCCGACAACCTGCTGTCCGCCAAGCAGGTCAGCGCACTGGACCCCGCGCGCACCTGGAAGGTCACGAGCACTGACGAGGACGTCACCAACACGACGCCCTATGCGACCTGCCCGACCAAGCGCTTCGCAGATCCCGACCCCGTCAAGGTCTTCGTCCGGACGTTCGACGCCGCGGGGCCCACCAACGAGCGCGTCGCGCAGTCGATCGAGGTCTCCAAGAGCGATGCGGTGGCCACCCAGTCCTACGAGCGGCTCGTGCAGTGGTACTCCGACTGCGAGCACCCCCGTGTCGAGCTGGTCGCGGCTTACACCGTCAAGCGGCCGTTCGGCGACTTCAAGATCCTCAAGCTGCGCTCCCACCGCCAGCCCGAGCGGACGTTCACGGTCGGCTTCAGCCACTCCGGCACCATCACGAGCACCCTGGTGCACGAGGTCGACGGCGCCAGGGGCCCCAGCACGCAGGCCTTCGCCCGTACGCTCAACGAGTCGGTCGCCAAGGTCTGCAAGGACAGCGGTGGCAAGTGCTCGCGCACGATCAAGGTCATGCGCACCGATCCCCCGCCCACGTCCGAGGCGCCGGCCTTCCTCGGCATCGTCGACCTGCCGCCGATCGCCGACATCGACAAGGTCTGGGCCGCTGCCCGGGTCGATGCGCGCAACAACCCCGCCGCCACCTTGTGCGACAGGGCGGACTTCACCAACAAGTCGGTCTCGTCGGTCGGCTCGCGGATCTACGTGCTCTACCAGGCCAAGGACCTGCCCCGGGAGTTCGGCGTGGCCGAGACCGTGGCCCGGTTCCGGTCGACCAAGAAGGCGCGCGCGTTCGTCGACACGGTCGAGCGGCGGATCAGGACCTGCGACGACAAGATCCCGTCCGCCCGCATCGACCAGACCTCGACGATCAGGGGTCCGGGCTTCACGGGCCGGATCTGGCGGGTCGGCTTCGACATCTCCGACAAGAGCAAGAAGCGCGTCTACTACCGCACCGCGATCATCCGCCGCGGTGACGACGTGGCCCAGGTGACCTTCACCCCGGCCGGCAAGTACGACATCTCCCAGCGCCAGTTCGTCAAGATCGCGACCCGCGCCGGCACCCGTCTCCAGTACGCCGAGGAGCCGGCCCCCAAGACCACCCCCACCCCCAAGACCACCCCGACCCCCACCACCAAGCCGAAGAGCTGACCGGGCCCCCAGCCCCAAGGCGCCCCCACCACATACGAACAAGACCCCCGGCGCCGCAAGGCGCCGGGGGTCTTGTGTTCGGGAGTCGAAACCCGTCAGAGGGTCCTTACAGACCCTTGAGGATCTCCCGCATGAGGTCGGCGGTCTCGGACGGCGTCTTGCCGACCTTGACGCCCGCTGCCTCGAGGGCTTCCTTCTTGCCCTGCGCGGTGCCCGCACCGTCGGAGACGATGGCGCCGGCGTGGCCCATCGTCTTGCCCTCGGGAGCGGTGAAGCCGGCCACGTAGCCGACGACCGGCTTGGTGACGTGGGCCTTGATGTAGGCCGCAGCCTTCTCCTCGGCGTCTCCACCGATCTCGCCGATCATGACGATCGCCTTGGTCTCGGGGTCCGCCTCGAACGCCTCGAGGGCGTCGATGTGCGTCGTGCCGATGATCGGGTCGCCGCCGATGCCGATGGCGGTCGAGAAGCCGAAGTCGCGCAGCTCGAACATCATCTGGTAGGTCAGCGTGCCCGACTTGGAGACGAGACCGATCGGGCCCTTGCCGGCGATGTTCGCCGGCGTGATGCCCGCGAGCGCCTCGCCCGGCGTGATGATGCCGGGGCAGTTGGGGCCGATGATGCGCGTCTTCTTGCCCTGGGCGTACGCCCAGAACTCGGCGCTGTCCTGGACCGGCACGCCCTCGGTGATGATGACGAGCAGGCCGATCTCGGCGTCGATGGCCTCGATGACGGCGTCCTTGGTGAACGCCGGCGGGACGAAGGCGACCGACACGTCGGCGCCCGTCTTCTCGATGGCCTCGGCGACCGAGCCGAACACGGGGAGCTCGACGGTGTTGCCGTCGGCGTCCTTGTGCTCGACCGTGGTGCCGGCCTTGCGTGCGTTGACGCCGCCGACGACCTGCGTGCCGGCGGCCAGCATGCGGGCGGTGTGCTTGGAGCCCTCACCGCCAGTGATGCCCTGGACGATGACCTTGGAGTCCTTGGTCAGAAAAATAGCCATGTCTGCCCCTTAGCCGTTCGCCAGTTCGGCGGCCTTGTCGGCCGCGCCGTCCATCGTGTCCACCTGGGTGACGAGCGGGTGGTTGAGCTCGTTGAGGATCGCACGACCCTCCTCGACGTTGTTGCCGTCGAGACGGACGACCAGCGGCTTGGAGGCCTCGTCACCGAGGAGCTCGAGAGCGCCCTTGATGCCGTTGGCGACCGCGTCGCACGACGTGATGCCGCCGAAGACGTTGACGAACACGCTCTTGACCTGCGGATCGTTCAGGATGACGTCCAGGCCGTTGGCCATGACCTCGGCCGACGCGCCTCCGCCGATGTCGAGGAAGTTGGCGGGCTTGACGTTGCCGTGCTTCTCACCGGCGTACGCGACGACGTCGAGGGTGCTCATGACGAGTCCCGCGCCGTTGCCGATGATGCCGACCTCACCGTCGAGCTTGACGTAGTTCAGGCCCTTGGCCTTCGCCTTCGCCTCGAGCGGGTCAGCCTCTTCGTGGATGACGAACTCTTCGTGCTCGGGGTGACGCACCTCGGAGGCGTTCTCGTCCAGGGAGACCTTGCCGTCGAGCGCCTCGAGCTTGTCGCCCTCGAGGCGAGCCAGCGGGTTGACCTCGACGAGCGTGGCGTCCTCCTCGACGAAGACCTTCCACAGCGACTGGACCATGGCCACGGCCTGGTCGGCGAGCTCGGCCGGGAACTTGGCCTCCTCGACGATCGCGCGGGCCTTGGCCTCGTCGACACCGGTACCGGCGTCGATCGGGATCTGGCGCACGGCCTCGGGGTTGGTCTTGGCGACCTCCTCGATCTCCACACCACCCTCGACGCTGGCGATGCAGAGGTAGCTGCGGTTCGAGCGGTCCAGCAGGAAGGAGAAGTAGTACTCCTCGACCGGCGGGGTCGCGGGCGTGACGAGCACACGGTTGACCGTGAGGCCCTTGATCTCCATGCCCAAGATGTTGGAGGCGTGCTCGAAGGCGTCCTCGGGGGTCTTGGCGATCTTGACGCCGCCGGCCTTGCCGCGTCCGCCGGCCTTGACCTGCGCCTTGATGACGGTGACGCCACCGAGCTGCTCGGCGGCGGCCTTGGCTTCGTCGGCGGTCTGGACGACAACGCCGAGCGTCGTCGCGACCCCATGCTTGGCGAAGAGCTCCTTCGCCTGGTATTCCATCAAATCCACGGTGGTGTCCGTCCTCAGTTGGAAGTTCCGCTGTGCTCACGGTCGGCCGGAGGCCGCCTCAAATGAGCCTTTGCGACTCTAGCCGTTAACTCAGCGTTCACGAGCGTTGGCTGCGTCACACCGCGGCGTACCCACCTGCGGCGCGTCGACACCCAGTTCGGCGCAGAGGGCCCGCAGGCGCTCGAGGTCGTCCTCGTCACCGTCCGCGACGATGCGGCTCGCGTCCTCGGCGACCGCGGTGCGGACGAGCTGCTCGGCGGACTGCTCACCGCCGACGAGCACCACCTCGTGTCCCTCGTCCCGCAGCCTGCGCGCGATCTCCCGCGCGCGGGAGTCGGCACCGAACGCCCCCACCACGACCCGGTCCCTCGCCATGGCCCCGATGCTCCCACAGTGGTGAGTGCTGTCACAGTTTCGGGCGGTTCGGCGCGGGAAACGCGCGCCAAGACCAAGACTTGTACATATACGGTTTCCCCCGCACCCAGCCGTCGGCTAGGCTCCACGAGTTCCCGTTTCCACCCCCGGAGGTTTTCTGCGTGTCTTCGTCTGCGCCTAAACGCCGACTTGACGTTCGACACGAGACCCCTACCCGCGTGGCCGGCAAACGAGCGGCCGAACGCCGCAGGACCCGCAAGCGCTTCACCCCCACTCCAGCCATGGCCGGTGCCTTCGCACTCGTCCTGGCTGCTTTTGGTTCTGCCATCGTCAGCGACAACACGGACGCCAACTCGTTGCGGGCCGACAAGTACCAGACCATCTCGCAGAGCTACACGGGTCCGGACGAGGCTGCCGGCGGCGACGTCGACATCAGCCGCGACTTCAACCGCACGACGCAGCTGCGCCAGACCAAGGCCCAGGCCGGTCAGACCCAGCGCGCCCAGCAGGAGCTGGTCAAGGCCGTCGGCAAGGAAGCGACCAAGCAGCGCCTCAACCAGTGGGTCATCCCGGTCACGGGCTACCACCTGACGGCGCGATTCGGCCAGCGCAGCGGCCTGTGGTCCACGACCCACACGGGCCTGGACTTCGCCGGTCCCGCCGGCACCACGATCGTCTCGATCGCCGCCGGCACCGTGAAGTCCACCGGCTACGAGGGCGCATACGGCAACCGCACCGTCATCACCCTCAACGACGGCACCGAGGTCTGGTACTGCCACCAGAGCAAGATCGCCGTCTCACCGGGCGACCAGGTCGGACCCGGCGACGTGATCGGCTACACCGGCTCGACGGGCAACGTCACCGGTCCGCACCTGCACCTCGAGGTCCGCCCCGGCGGCGGCGGCCCGATCGACCCGTACGCGGCGCTGGTCGAGCACAAGGTCACCCCGTAACGTTGCCCGCCCGGGTCAGAGCTTCTCGACCGGTGCGTAGCGCAGCAGCAGGCGCTTGACGCCCTGCGAGCCGAAGTCGACCGACGCCACGGACTTCTCGGCCTGACCCTCCACCGTGATCACGGTGCCGAGTCCGAAGCTGTCGTGGCTGACCCGGTCGCCCGGTGCCAGCGAGACGATCTCGCGGTCGCCCTTCTTGCGGGCTCGCGCCGCGACGTTGGACGTGCGGAACGACGACTGCGCGGTCGCGGACGGCTGGCTCGGCGTCCACTGGGTCGGCGGCGAGGCGAGGCGGCGCCACTGCACGAGCGACTCCGGCAGCTCGTCGAGGAAGCGCGACGCCGGGTTGTACGCGGGCGCGCCCCACGCCGAGCGGGTCGTCGCCCGGGTGACGTACAGGCGCGTACGGGCCCGGGTGATGCCGACGTACGCGAGCCGCCGCTCCTCCTCGAGCTCCTTGTTGTCGGCCATCGAGCGCATGTGCGGGAACACCCCGTCCTCGAGGCCGGTGAGGAACACGACCGGGAACTCCAGGCCCTTGGCGGTGTGCAACGTCATCAAGGTGACGACACCGTCACCCTCGTCGGGGATCTGGTCGGCGTCGGCCACGAGCGCGACCTGCTCGAGGAAGGCCGCGAGCGACCCCTCCCCCAGGCTCGGCTCGTCGGGGATCGCCTCGACCGCGGCCGGACGCTCCTCGGCCGGCTGCTCGTCGGTGTCGTCGTCGACGGTGCTCGCGCCGACCACGAACTCGCGGGCGACCGCGACGAGCTCCGCGAGGTTCTCGACGCGGGTCTCGTCCTGCGGGTCCGAGCTCTGCTCCAACGAGCCGAGGTAGCCGCTGCGCGTCAGCGCGGCCTCGAGCACCGCGTCGGCCGGAGCTCCGGAGTCGGCCATCTCCATGAGCTCGCCCATGAAGGTCGTGAACGCCTGGATCGCGTTGAGGGAACGGGTGGCCAGGTCGGGTGCCTCGTCCGCGCGGGTCAGCGCCTCCCAGAAGCTGATGTCGTGCATCGTGGCGAGGCGCTGGATCGAGGCCTCGGCCCGATCGCCGATGCCCCGCTTGGGCTCGTTGATGATGCGGCGCAGCGAGACGGTGTCGCGGGGGTTGACCAGCACCCGGACGTACGCGAGCGCGTCCTTGATCTCCTTGCGCTCGTAGAACCGCACACCCCCGACGACGCGATAGGGCAGGCCGACGCGGATGAACACCTCCTCGAACACCCGGCTCTGGGCGTTGGTGCGATAGAAGATCGCGACGTCCTTGGCCGCGAACTCGCCGGAGTCGACGAGCTTGTCGACCTCATCGGCGATGAACTGTGCCTCGTCGCGCTCGTCGTCGCCCACGTAGCCGACGATCTTCTCGCCGTCGCCCTCCGCGGACCACAGCTGCTTGTCCCTGCGGCCCTCGTTGCGGCTGATGACCGCATTGGCCGCCGACAGGATCGTCTGGGTCGAGCGGTAGTTCTGCTCGAGCAGGATCGTGGCGGCGTTGGGGAAGTCGTCCTCGAACTCCAAGATGTTGCGGATGTTGGCCCCACGAAACGCGTAGATCGACTGGTCGGAGTCGCCCACGACCAGCAGATCGGACTCCTCGTCCGTGAGCTCCTTGATCAGCGCGTACTGCGCGTGGTTGGTGTCCTGGTACTCGTCCACCAGGATGTGGCGGAAGCGGCGGCGGTACGTCTCGCGGACGTCGGGCCAGGCCTGGAACAGGTGGACCGTGTTCATGATCAGGTCGTCGAAGTCCATCGCATTGGCGGACTGCAGGCGCCCCTGGTAGGCCTTGTAGGCCTCGGCGTAGATCTCCTCGGTGGGGTTGGTCGCCCGGCCGGCCGCCGACTCGTGGTCCACGAGCTCGTTCTTGAGGTTGGAGATCCAGTTGAGCACCGCGCGCGGGTTGACCTTCTTGGGGTCCAGGTCCATGTCACGGCAGATCAGGGTCATCAGCCGCCGCTGGTCGGCGGCGTCGTAGATCGTGAACGAGGACGTGAAGCCGAACTTGGTCGCCTCGCGGCGCAGGATGCGCACGCACGCGGAGTGGAACGTCGAGACCCACATCATGCGGGCCCGCGGGCCCACCAGCTCCGCGACGCGCTCGCGCATCTCGGCGGCCGCCTTGTTGGTGAAGGTGATCGCGAGGATCGAGCCGGGGTGGGCTCCACGGGCCGCGATGAGCCAGGCGATCCGCCGGGTCAGCACGCGGGTCTTGCCCGATCCGGCGCCGGCCACCACGAGCAGCGGCCCACCCGGATGGGACACCGCAGCCCGCTGCGCGTCGTTGAGGCCTTCCAGCAGGGTCTCGGAGCGGGGACGCCGCGCGTCGGCGGGCGTCAGGGAGGCGGCGGGTGGCACGGGGAACGGCAGCGTCATCGTGCCTTCCAGCCTAGTTGCCGCACCCGACATCGGGGGCGGGGGTTCCAGCGAACGTAGACTCCTGCCCATGCACCCCGCCCATGCCGTCCGGGAGGCCCGCGAGGGCGATCTCGATGCGCTGACCGACGTGTGGGAGCGAGCCGCCCGGTCGTCCCACGCCTTCATGGGCGACGAGGAGATCGCGGGCATGCGGCCCTTCATCCGCGATGCGTACCTGCCCTCGATGGACGTCTGGCTGGTGGAGGACGGGAACGCCGCGATCGCATTCGTCGGCGCCCGCGACTCCCACGTCGAGCTGCTCTACGTCGACCCGCCGTTCCACGGCCGCGGCCTCGGCACGTACCTGCTGGCCCGCGTGGGCGCCACGAGCGTCGAGGTCTACGAGGGCAACGACACGGGCCTCGGTTTCTACCGCTCGCAGGGATTCGTCGCGGTGCGGCGGCGTGACCGCGACGCGGCGGGCCGGCCGTTCCCGATGGTGGTGCTGGAGCGATGAGCCTCGACGTCAGGATCGACCCGACCGCCCCCGACGCCCCGTTCGAGCAGCTGCGCCGTCAGATCGCCGAGCAGGCGGCCGACGGCCGGCTGGCCGCAGGCCACCGGCTGCCGACGGTCCGTGGCCTCGCCGAGACCCTCGGCCTGGCGACCAACACGATCGCCAAGGCGTACCGCGCGCTCGAGGCCGACGGGATCATCGAGACGCACGGACGCGGCGGGACGTTCATCGCGGCCCGCCACCTGGACGACGCCGAGTCCGACGCGGCCGCTCAGGCGTACGCCCGGCTGGCCCGCCGGCAGGGCCTCTCGCGGGACGAGGCGCTCCGCCTGGTCGAGCGGCACTGGACCGCCTGACGGGCGTACGGGCCATTGATCGGACCGGATATCCTCAGGACGTGCCGTTCACCTTCGTCCTGTTCCTGCTGCTCGTCGCGGGCATCGTCCTCATCGGTCTGGCCCTCACCGGAGCCGGCAGCCGCGACCGGTCGCACGAGGCCCCGCCCCGCCTGCCCGGTCACGACGTGATCGAGAAGCGCAAGAAGCGCGAGAACCCCGAAGCCTAGTCATTCGGCGTTGGGGTTGGGCTTGCGCCACGTGCGCTCGAACGGCAGCCGCCACGCGCCCGGCGCGATGAGCTGGTGGATCGCGTTGGGTCCCCACGTGCCCTGCTGGTAGGGCCGCACCGGAGGCGGGTCCTCGAGCAGCGGCTCGGAGATCTCCCACAGCCGCTCGATGCCCTCGGCCGTCGTGAACAGGGTCCGGTCGCCGCGCATCGCGTCGTGGATCAACCGCTCGTACGCCTCGAGCACCTCACCGGCCCGCTCGGTCTCCTGCATCGCGAACTGCATGCTGAGCTTGTCCAGCCGCAGCCCCGGACCGGGACGCTTGCCGTAGAACGACAGCGACAGCCGGGAGGCGTCGGCGAGGTCGAACGTCAGATGGTCCGGCCCCGCGAGGCCGACACCCGATCCGGCGGGGAACATGCTCTTGGGCGGCTCGCGGAACGCGATCGAGATGATCCGCGCCCCTTCGGCCATCTTCTTGCCGGTGCGCAGGTAGAACGGGACGCCGGCCCACCGCCAGTTGTCGATCTCGGCCTTCAGCGCGACGAACGTGTCGGTCTCGGAGTCCGAGGCGACACCGTCCTCGTCGCGATAGCCCTGGTACTGACCGCGGACGACGTGGTGCGGGTCCAGCGGCCGCATCGAGCGGAAGACCTTGTTCTTCTCCTCCGAGATCCAGTCCGAGTCCAGCGACGTCGGCGGCTCCATCGCCATGAACGCGAGCACCTGGAACAGGTGGGTCACGACCATGTCCTTGAACGCTCCGGTGCCCTCGTAGAAGCCGGACCTGCCCGCCAGCGACAGCGTCTCGGGGACGTCGATCTGCACGTGGTCGATGAAGTTGCGGTTCCAGATCGGCTCGAACAATCCGTTCGCGAAGCGGAAGGCCAGGATGTTGAGCGCCGCCTCCTTGCCGAGGAAGTGGTCGATGCGGAAGATCTGCTCCTCGTCGAAGACTTCGTGGAGCTCGGCGTTCAGGGCCTTCGCGCTGGCCAGGTCCGTCCCGAACGGCTTCTCCATGATGATGCGCGAGCGTTCCACGAGGTTCGCCTCGTCGAGCGTGTGCACCACGTCCAGCGCCGACTTGGGCGGGACGCTCAGGTAGTGCAGCCGGCGCGGGCTGCCGCCGAGGTCCTTCTCGAGCTCCGCCGCAGCCCTCGCGAGCCCGTCGGCGCCCTCGCTCACGTTGATGTACGACAGCTTCGGCGCGAAGTCGCGCCACTTCTGCTCGTCGATCTCCCGCGTGCTGAACTCGCGGTAGGCCTCGCCGGCGAACGTCCGGAAGCCCTCGTCGTCGAAGTCGTCCATCGAGACGCCGAGGATGCGCGAGTCAGGGACCAGACCCGACTGCAGCAGGTGCATCACTCCGGGCAGGAGCTTGCGGCGGGCCAGATCGCCCGTGGCACCGAAGATCACGATCAGATGCGGCTGCTCGTCCATGCCCACAGGCTAGACCCGCCGGCGGGTCCCGGCGAGCCCTCAGCGGGTCGCGTTGACGCTGCGCAGGATCGCTCGCGGCGCGACCCGGGTCAGATACTTCGTGGACACCTTCGCGGGCATCTCGACCGTGATGACAGCTCCCGCCTTGTGGTGCTTGCGGAACCACATCGAGTACGTCCCGTGGCACGAGGAGAAGCAGTCGAACGCCTTCTTGGGCAGCCGGATCTGCGCGGCGAGGCGCTTGGCCCACTTGTTGTTGCCGGTGTCGCGGATGTCGATGCCGTTCAGCGGCTGGTGGAAGCTGATCGTGTACTCGGGCTTGATCTTGTCAGCGAAGCTGCGGATGGCCCTCGACTCGGGCTCGGAGAAGGCCTTGCGTCCGGAGTAGGTCGCCCCGCCCTGCTTCTTCCACCCGGTCGAGAAGTTGCGGTTGAGGTCGACCCCGCGGGCGTTCTGTCGCTTGCCCTTGGCCACCCCGTCACGGTTGAGGACGGGAACGACCCAGATGTCGGCACCCTTGATGGGCCGGCCGTCGCGCAGGGCGCGCAGCGTGCGCGTCGGGCCGGTCTCGTTGCCGTGCATCGCGGCGATGAGCAGCACCTTCTTCTTCGACGTCGGCGTGCCGAGTCGCCAGGCCACGATGTCGCGGCCGTTCACGCTCTGGCCGATGACCTTCTTCTCCACGATCGCGGACCGTGGCTTCTCGGCGGCGACCGCAGTCGACCCGGCCGTGGGGACGGCGAGCGCGACGGTGACCAGCAGGGCGGTGCCAAGAGACGTCATGGCGACCATCATGTCCCAGCCCGCCCGCGTACGCGAGTGGCGCAAACCCGTCCGCGAGTGGCGCGGACCCATCCGCGAGTGGCGCGGAAGTGGACGACACGCCGTCTCATTTCCTTCACTTTGCGCCAGTCGCGGGTTCGGGTCAGATGAGGCGGCGGTCGTTGGCCCAGCGGGTGAGCTCGTGGCGGCTCGAGAGCTGCAGCTTGCGCAGGACGCTGGAGACGTGGGTCTCGACGGTCTTGATCGAGATGAACAGCTCCTTGGCCACCTCCTTGTACGCATAGCCGCGGGCGATCAGGCGCATGACCTCGCGCTCGCGCTCGGTCAGCCGGTCCAGGTCCTCGTCGACCTGGGCGATCTCGATCGTCCCGGCGAAGGCGTCGAGCACGAATCCTGCGAGGCGCGGCGAGAACACCGCGTCGCCGGCCGCGACCCGGCCGATCGCGTCCAGCAGCTCGGGGCCCGAGATGTTCTTGGTGACGTAGCCCCGCGCGCCCGCGCGGATGATGCCGATGACGTCCTCGGCCGCGTCGCTGACCGACAGGGCCAGGAACTTGGTCTCGGGGTGCCGCAGGTGCAGCCGACGGATCACCTCGAGCCCTCCCCCGCCGGGCATGTGGACGTCGAGCAGGACGACGTCGGGCTTCGTCGCCGCGATCTGCGCCACGGCGCTGTCGACGTCCTCGGCCTCCGCGACGACGTCGACGGGGCCGTCGATCTCGGCTCGTACACCGGTGCGGAACATGGCGTGGTCGTCGACGATCGCGACGCGCAGGGTGGTCATGAGGGAGCCTCTTCGGTCGGTGGGGGTTCAGCGGGAGCGGGTCCGGTCGTCGGCTCGCCGGGACTGAGCGTGACACGCAGCGCGACCTCGGTGCCTTCGCCCGGACCGCTCCGGACCGAGGCGGTGCCACCGTGGCGCTCGACGCGGTCGACGATCGAGCCGCGGACGCCCATGCGGTCGGCCGCGATGGTCGCGAGGTCGAAGCCCACGCCGCGGTCCCGCACGAACACCTCGGCGACGTGCCCGTCCGTCTCGGCGTACACGTCGATCCGCTCGACCTTCGCGTGCTTCGCGGCGTTGATCATGGCCTCGCGCGCGGCGCGGGACAGCGCCAGCGCGTCGGAGTCGAGAGGGGCGTCACCGACCGCGATGACCTCGACCGGCACGCGGTGGGTGTCCTCGACCTCTGCCGCCGCGGCCCGCAGCGCCGCGACGAGCGAGTCCCCGGCCTGCTCGTCGTCGCCGTAGAGCCAGGCCCGCAGCTCTCGCTCCTGCCGGCGTGCGAGCGTGGCGACGGTCGCGGAGTCGCCCGCGTTCTTCTGCAGCAGCGCGAGCGTCTGGAGAACCGAGTCGTGCAGGTGGGCCGCGACGTCCGCGCGCTCCTGGGAGCGGACCCGCTCGCGTCGCTCCTCCCCCAGGTCGCCGACGAGCCGCGAGATCCACGGACCGAGGATGAGACCGATGCCCAGCACCGCGATGACCAGGGCGGACGCCAGGTTGAGCGCGGCACCCCAGCCGCCCTCCTTGCCCAGGAAGTAGAGCACCGCGAGCGCGACGAGCGCTGCGCCGGCCGCGAGGCGGGACGCGAACGCCCAGCCGCGGGTCTGCCGCATCCAGCGCTCCCACGCGACGTCGTCGAACTGGCGCCAGATGACCGCCAGCCCCACCACGCCGACCAGGAGCGGTGCGAACAGTCCGCCGCCGATACCGCGTCCGGTCGCCTGGATCAGGAACAGGACCCCGACCCCGACCGCTCCGAGGGCGATCGTCTGGGCGATCTCGGTCGGTCCGGTCCGGTCTCGGGTGCGCAGGCCGCGGCGGGTCGCCGACTCCAGGCCGGGCGAGAGCTCGGGGCGCTCCAACGGCAGGAACCGCCACAGCAGGAGGTACGCGATGACGCCCGCGCCCTGCATCCACGTCGCGACGATGAACACCAGCCGCACGTAGAGGACCGGGACGCCGAGGTGCTCGGCCAGTCCCGCCGAGACACCGCCGACGAGACGGTGGTCCGCGGGCCGGTACGCGCGCCGATAGCCGTCGGCGACGCGCAGGGGGTCTGGACTCACCCATGAATCGTCACACGTACGTGCGCGCGCCCGCCACCAGGAAGGCCCCTCGACCGTCGTCAGGGTGCCCGGGTGGGATTCAGGGTCGTACCCGATGCCCCGGGGCGCCGGTCTCCGCCACGATGGTGACATGACCGACTCCCAGCCGCCGCCCGCCCCGGGCCCTCAGCCCGGCGCCCGGGACGACGAGTTCGACCCGCACCGGTTGCGGACGATCATCGACATGAAGCGCTCGCAGGACGATCGTGTGGTCGCCGGCGTGTGCGCGGGAGCCGCACGATATCTGCGCATCGACCCGGTCGTGGTCCGCGTCGCGATCGTCGTCCTCACCGTGGCGGGCTTCGCCGGCGTGATCCTGTACGTCGCGGCGTGGGTGCTGCTGCCGTCCGAGGGCTCCGACAGGAGCCTGGCCGCCGAGTGGTTCAACCTGGACCGCAACGAGGAGCAGGTGCGCGTCGCGGGTCTGCTCGTGGCGGTGGTCCTGGCCTCGCTCGCGCTGGTCGGCGACACCAGCTGGTCCTGGTGGGACGGCTCACCGTGGTGGTTGCTCCCCGTCGCCCTGGTGGTCTGGGTGTTCTACCTCGGACCGCGGCGCCGACGCGAGGAGCGCGAGCGCCTCGAGCAGCCGGCGACGGTCCACGCGCCCGGCGGTGCGGCGGACCCGGCGGCGACCCGCCGGTTCCAGCGCCAGACGGCCGGCACACCGCGGGACCGGCGCTCCCAGGCCCTCCTGGGTCTCACGATGTCGTGGGTGGCCATCGCGGTCGCGGTGACGGTCATCTACGACGTGACGCAGGAGAGCGTGCCCCGGACGACGTACATCGCGGTCGCCCTGACGGTCGTCGCGATGGGACTCCTGGTCGGCGCGTTCTTCGGCAACAGCGGCGGTCTCATCGCGATCGGCGCGCTGCTGGCCATCGCCTTGACCATCGGCTCCCTGCTCCCGAACGGGCGGATCGGTGCGCAGCAGCCGACCCCGGTCACGGCCGCGGCGGTCGACGCGCACTACCGTCACGGGGTGGGGCTGCTCGAGGTCGACCTGTCACAGGTCGCGGACCCCCAGGCCCTGCTCGGGCGCAGGATCGTGATCCACGCAGGGATCGGCCACACCAAGGTCGTCGTGCCGGACGGTCTGGCCGTCCGGGTCGACGCGGACCTGCGGGCCGGCGAGATCTCCCTGTTCGGACTCACCGACAACGGCACGGACGTCTCGCTGGAGACCGGAGCCCCCGACCGGTCGGCCGCCCTGACCATCGACATCGCGCAGAAGCTCGGCAACATCGAGGTGATCAGAGAATGACCCGCCATCCGTTCCGCTGGGAGAGCCTCGCGTTCGGGCTGTTCTTCCTGGCCGTCGTCGGCAACTGGGCCGTCTGGGAGCGTGATCTGCTGACTCCGCGGGAGCTCAGCCTGACCGCGTCGGCCGTCCTGATCCTGCTCGGCCTGATCGGCATCGCAGCAACTGTCCGCCAGACCCGACCCACCCCCCACACCACGTCCCCCACCTCAGAAGGAGTCCCCGATGAAGAAGCTGACCCGCAACACTGACGACCGATGGATCGCCGGCATCTGCTCCGGCCTGGCCGACTACACCGGCATGGACGCCACCGTCGTCCGGCTGGTCCTGGTCGTCCTCACGGTCCTCGGAGCGGGATCGCTGATCATCGCCTACCTGGTCGCGTGGGTGCTGATCCCCAAGCGCTCCGACACGATCTGGGTGCAGCCTAACGACGTGCCGCCCACGCCTCCCGGGCCCGGACAGCCGTCTGCGTGAAGTCGCTGAACACGCCGTCGACACCTGCGTCGTAGAACGCGAGGTACTCGCGCACGGCATCGCCGTGGGCGGCCTTGTCGCGGCCGAGCCGGAGGTCGACCGGTAGGAAGTTGTTCTCGTTGCGCATCGTCCAGACGTGCACCAGCAGTCCGAGCTCGTGGGCGTCGCGCACGAGCCCGGTCTCGCGGGTCAGCCGCTGCGCGCGGTCACGCCCGATGACCAGGCTCTTGTTGGGCCCGATCCCGTCGGCGTACGCGGCGACGTCCCGCAGGCCTTCGGGCGTGGCCAGTGCAGCGTACGACCGTGGGTCGCCCGCCGCCTTCAGGTCGTACGGTGCGCCCTGCCGGTCCAGGAGCTGCACCAGCGTGAGCGGCGTCCGCTCCCGCAGGGCGCGCAGGTGGGTCGTCTCGTCGGACTGGATGACGATGCGAGCCCCTTCGTGGTTGAGCCCTCGCCGCTCGAGATCCGCGATCAGCAGGTCGTCGAGATTCAGGCCGAGACCGGCGAAGTACGTCGGATGCTTGGTTTCGACGTAGACCCCGATCGGCTCGTCACGGCCGACGCTGGCCCCCTCGGCGATGTCGAGGACCTCCTCGAAGGTCAGGATCTCCTCGGTGTGGGCCAGTGGGATGTTCTGCGGGCGCAGCTTGGGCAGCCGCTCGCGCGTCCGGAGCGTCTTGATCTCCTCGAGCGTGAAGTCCTCGGTGAACCAGCCCGCGCGGGGCACTCCGTCCACGACCTTGAGAGTCTTGCGGTCCGCGAACTCGGGTCGCTCGGCGACGTCGGTCGTCCCGTCGATCTCGTTCTCGTGGCGGGCGACGAGCACCCCGTCCCGAGTCGCGACGACGTCGGGCTCGATGTAGTCGCAGCCCTGCTCGATCGCCAGCAGATAGGACGCCCTGGTGTGCTCGAGACGCTCCCCGGGCACCCCGCGGTGGCCGATCACGACAGGTGTGGCCGGCATGCTTCCCGTCACCCCGGCATCGTTGGCGCGGGACCGTGGACCAGACGCACGGCACCGTCGCGGCGCGGGTCGGCAGCGGCCACCAGGTGCCCGTCGGGGCGTCGCAGCGTGGCGCCGACCCCGCCGTAGTACATCGTGAGGTCGGTCTCGGTCCGCACCACCTCGTCGGGCCGGCCGGCCCGGTGCACGTGGACCCGGCGGTGGTTGACCGCGTCCTGCAGACCGAGGCCGCCGTTGACGAAGCCCGCGAGCGTCTGCACGATCGCCGTCGTGATGCGGTCCGCACCCGGCGACCCGATCGCCATCGCGGAGCCGTCGACGTGCTGCCCGACCGTCGGTGCCATGTTGGACAGCAGTCGCGTGCCCGGGGCGAGGCCGTGCAGGCCTCGGGCGTTGAGCTCGGGCTCCCCGAGGCAGTTGTTGAGCCAGATGCCGGTCCCCTGCGCGATCATGCCTGAGCTGTAGCCCGACGAGACTGTGACCGCGCAGGCACCACCGTCGCTGTCGGTGGTCGAGACGTGCGCGGTGGACCCGGACTCCAGGAGAGCCAGGTCGTCACGGTCCACGAGGTCGAGGAACGCCGCCGCGTCGCGCTCGAGGTCGTCGGTGTGGTCGAGCACCGAGAGTCGGTGACCCAGGACTGCGCGCTGCACGTCGATGATGTGCTGGACGTCCTCGGGCTCCCAGTCGCCGCGCGGGCGTCCGTCGAGCAGTCTCAGCATCGCCGCGACGCACACCCCGCCGACCGACGGCGGCGGATTGGTGCCGAACGTCCAGTCGCCGGCGCGGGCCACGAGCGAGGGACGCACGACCGGACGGTAGTCGGCGAGGTCCTGGGCGCCCAGGATGCCGCCGCGCCGGACGACGTCCGCGCTGATGAGCCGCGCGAGCTCACCGGTGTGGAGCGCGCTCGCCCCGTCCGCCGCGATCAGCTCGAGCGACGCCGCGAGGTCAGGGACGACGATCAGGCCGGTCTCGATCTCACCCTCGGCGTCGTGCACCGCCGTGCGGCTCTCCTCGTCCCAGCCGAAGATGGTCTGGTGGACGTGATCGAGGTAGTAGCGGGAGGCCGAGCTCATGTGGAAGCCCTGCCGCGCGACCTCGATCGCCGGGGTCACCAGCTCGCGCCACGGGACGCTGCCCCAGCGCCGGTGCGTCTCCTCGAGCGCAGCGACCGAGCCGTGCGCGGCCACCGAGCCCGGCCCGATGGTGACCCTCACGCCGCCGCCGTACTCGGTGTCGGTGTCCCACGTGCCGCCACCGAGCGCCTGGCCGCGGCCCGGCATGTCCATCCAGCCGTCGACGGTCTGCGGCGGCCCGCCGTCGGGGGGCTGCACCGTGACGAAGCCGCCTGAGCTGAGCGAGACGAGGCCGACCTCGTTGACCATCGTGACGAGCACCGCCGCCACCGCAGCGTCGACCGCGTTGCCGCCGGCCAGGGCGATCTGCTCGCCGGCATCGGCCGCGGCCTCGTTGGGAGCAGCGATCGCGACGTCAGGCATGTCCGCAGGCTACCCGTGCGCGCGGAGGAGTGCCGGGCGCCGCGGCAGCAGCGTCGGCCGTAGAATGGTCGCTGGTGCGCCGGGAAGTCTGGTCGGCATGACGTCGTCGACCCCGGAAGCCCCATGACCACTTCACGCAATCGCCTGTTCAACCGCGGATCCTGGCCCGAGGCCTCGCGGATCGCCGAGATCCTTCGACAGGAGACGATCGGCGGGGCGCTGCTGATCGTCGCCGCCGTCGCTGCCCTCGTGGCGGCGAACACCGGCGACTGGTACGCCGATCTGCGCGACACCGTGATCGGCCCGTCCGCCCTCCACCTGGACCTCAGCGTGGGCGCCTGGGCCGCGGACGGCCTGCTCGCGATCTTCTTCTTCGTGGCAGGACTCGAGCTCAAGCGCGAGTTCGTCGCGGGCGATCTGCGCGATCCACGGCGAGCCGCGATCCCCGTGCTCGCCGCGGTCGGCGGCATGATCGTGCCCGCGGCCCTGTTCGTGCTGATCAACCTGGGCGGCTCGCTGGACGGCTGGGCGGTCCCGACGGCGACCGACATCGCGTTCGCCCTCGCGGTCCTCGCGGTCATCAGCACGCACCTGCCGACCGGGCTGCGCACCTTCTTGCTGACCCTCGCGATCGTCGACGACCTGCTCGCGATCGTCATCATCGCCGTCTTCTTCACCAGCGACCTGCAGATCGTCTGGCTCCTCGTCGCGCTGCTGCCACTGGGCGCGTTCACGATCCTCGTGCAGCGCCGCATCCGGACCTGGTGGATCCTGCTGCCGCTCGCAGTCACGATCTGGGCGCTCGTGCACGCCTCGGGCATCCACGCGACCGTCGCCGGCGTGCTCATGGGCTTCGCGGTCCCGGTGCTGCGCAGGGACGGGTCCGAGGGTCCCGGGCTGGCCGAGCACCTCGAGCACGTCTTCCGCCCGCTGTCGGCCGCCGTCGCGGTGCCGGTCTTTGCCTTCTTCTCCGCCGGGGTCGCGATCGGCGGGCTCGACGGGCTGCGGTCCGCGCTGCGCGACCCGATCACGATCGGCGTGGTCGTGGGGCTGTTCGCGGGCAAGAGCATCGGCGTGCTCGGCGCGACCTGGCTCGCGTCCCGCTTCACCAAGGCCGATCTCGACGAGGACCTCGCGTGGATCGACGTCGCAGGGCTCGCGATGCTGGCCGGCATCGGGTTCACGGTCTCGCTGCTGATCGGCGAGCTCGCGTATGGTGTCGGGACCCAGGCCGACGAGCACGTCAAGGTCGGTGTGCTGCTCGGCTCGCTGATCTCGGCGACCGCTGCCGCCGTGCTGCTGCGAGCCCGCAACCGGCACTACCGCGGGGTCCACGAGCGCGAGATCCGCGACGCGGACGGGGACGGCATCCCGGACGTGTACGAGGACTGACCACCGATGTGACGCCGGTCACGAATCACTAGCACAGATGGTTCGATGTGGCCATACCCACATCTGTGGGTATCCCTGTGAACTTGCGGTTCAGCCGTCGAGGGCACGGTCCAGGTTGATCGCCGCGCTGATCAGCGCCAGATGCGTGAATCCCTGCGGGAAGTTGCCGAGCTGGTCTCCGGTCGCACCGACCTCCTCGGCGTACAGCCCGACGTGGTTGGCGTAGGTGAACATCTTCTCCAGCGCGAGCTGCGCGTCGTCCAGGCGGCCCGCACGGGTCAGCGCCTCGACGTACCAGAACGAGCACAGCGAGAACGTGCCCTCCTCGCCGTCGAGACCGTCCGGGGCCTGGTCGGGGTCGTAGCGGAACACCAGGCTGTCGACCACGAGCCGCTCCTCGATCGCCTTGAGCGTCGAGAGGAAGCGCGGATCGGCAGGCGACAGGAACTTGACCATCGGCATGAGGAGCACGCCCGCGTCGAGGGCGTCGCCGTTCTCGACCTGGGTGAACGCCTTGAGGTCGGGGTTCCACGACTCGGTCATGATGCGCTCGTAGATCTGGTCGCGCACCGCGGACCACGCCGAGATGTCGCCGGGCAGACCCCGCTGACGGGCGATGCGGATCGTGCGCTCGATCGCCACCCAGCACATCAGCCGGGACGTGGTGTGCGCCCGCGTCCGGCCGCGCACCTCCCACATCCCGGCGTCCTCGCGGTCCCAGTTGTCGCACACCCACTCCACGACCCGAGTGACATCGCGCCACGCGTCGCTGCTGATGCCCGCGCCGTACTTGTTGAACAGGTAGACCGAGTCGATGAGCTCGCCGTAGATGTCGAGCTGGAGCTGGTCGACCGCCGCATTGCCGGCCCGCACGGGCCGCGAGCCACGGTGGCCCGCCAGATGGTCCAGGATCGTCTCCTCGCGGGGGACGTTCCCGTCGATGTCGTACAGGACGCGCAGCGGCCCGAGGTCGTCGTCCATGTCGTCGGTGTCGTTGCCGAGCCGCTCGGACAGCCAGCGGATGAAGGCCGAGGCCTCGTCGGTGAAACCGAGGCGCAGGAGGGCGTACAGCGTGAATCCCGCATCGCGCATCCACACGTAGCGGTAGTCCCAGTTGCGGTCGCCGCCGATCGCCTCGGGCAGACTCGTCGTCGGCGCCGCGATCACGGCCCCGCTCGGCTCGTGGGTCAACAGCTTCAGCGTGATCGCCGAGCGGTTGACCATCTCGCGCCAGCGGCCCGTGTACGTGGACTGCCCGAGCCATCCGCGCCAGAACTTCGCGGTCGCCTCGAACAGCGTCGACGTGTCCCGGACGTCGGCCTGCCGGAGCTCCTCGTCCTGGCCGAGCACCTCCAGCACGAACAGCGCGACGTCTCCGGTCGTGAGCTCCAGGTCCGCTGACACCACGCCGTCGTCGTCGCTCTCGACCTCGCACGACGCACTGAGCCCCATGCGCACCCCGTCGCCGGTCAGCAGGACGCCGTGCTCGACCGGCTCGGCCGTGCAGCGGGCCCGACCGTAGTCGGGTCGGGCGTCCAGGCGCATCCGGATGCGCGTGGTGCCCCGCACCGCCACGACGCGGCGCACGAGCCGCTGCCGGTGATCGGGGTCTCCGGCCTGCAGCACGGGCATGAAGTCGTGAACCTCCACGACCCCGTCGTGGGTCAGGAACCGGGTTGCGAGCATTGCGGAGTCAGGGAAGTAGAACTGCTGGGTGCGGACCGTGCCCTCGCGGGGTGCGATCTCCCAGGAGCCGCCCTCCTCCGGGTCCAGGATCGCCCCGAACACGCTGGGTGAGTCGAAACGCGGGACGCAGAACCAGTCGATCGTCCCGTTGGTCCCGACGAGCGCCGCGGTGCGCAGGTCACCGATCAGGCCATGGTCCTCGATGCCGAGCAGGTTGTCGGGGCGCTCAGGCATCCGGGAGCCGCCAGCCGCGGCTGCCGGGGAGAGCGACCGCGTCGTCGGGCCCCCACGAACCCTGCGCGTACGGCTGCGTGGGCGGCCGCGAGTCGAGCACCGGCTGGCAGATCTGCCACAGCCGGTCGACCTCGTCGGAGCGGGTGAACAGCGTCTGGTCGCCCTTCATGACGTCGAGCAGGAGCCGCTCGTACGCCTCGAGGGGCTCGTCCTGCGGATCGTCCTCGGCGACCTCGAGGTGGAGCGTGGACGTCGTGAGCGCCATCGTGGGCCCGGGCCGCTTGGCGTACAGGTCGACGCTGACGGTCGGCGAGTCGGTGAGCTCGAGGACGAGCTCGTTGGGCCCGTACGCGTCATCGCCGAAGCGACCCATCGGCGGCGTGCGGAAGGTCAGGGTGATGGTGCGCCGGGTCGCACCGAGGGCCTTGCCCGTGCGCAGGTAGAACGGCACGCCCTGCCAGCGCTCGGTGTCGACCCACGCCTCGAGGGCGACGAAGGTCTCGACCTCGGAGTCGGGGTCGACGTCCTCCTCGTCCCGATATCCCTCGTACTGGCCGAAGACGACCCGCTCGGGGTCGAGCGGGCGCATCGCGG
This sequence comes from Aeromicrobium sp. S22, assembly GCF_009661045.1. Taxonomy (NCBI): domain Bacteria; kingdom Bacillati; phylum Actinomycetota; class Actinomycetes; order Propionibacteriales; family Nocardioidaceae; genus Aeromicrobium; species Aeromicrobium sp. S22. The sequence goes on along the minus strand of NZ_WJWV01000001.1, from coordinate 782,279 downwards.
CGAAGACCTTGGACTTCTCGTTGCGCAGCGCCGTCGGGTCGAGGGTGACCGGCGGCTCCAGCGCGACGAAGCCCATCACCTGGCACAGGTGGGTCGTGATCATGTCGCGGAACGCGCCGGTGGACTCATAGAAGCTGCCGCGTCCCTCGGCGGTCAGCTCCTCGGGGATGTCGACCTGGACCGAGACCACGTGGTCCCGGTTCCACGCGGGCTCGATCAGGCCGTTCGCGAACCGCAGCGCGAGGATGTTCTGCACCGCCTCCTTGCCCAGGAAGTGGTCGATGCGGAAGACCTGGTCCTCCGACACGACGTCCTTGAGGGTCGCGTCGAGCTCGCGAGAGGACGACAGGTCGGTGCCGAAGGGCTTCTCGATCACGAGGCGGGCGTCGTCGGCGACCCCCTCCCTGCCGAGCATCCCGATCATCGGCTCCATCGCGGTCGGCGGCACCGAGAGATAGATGAGCTTCTCCGCCCCCTCGCCCAGGTCGTCGAGAGCAGAATCCACTGCCTCGGCGAGGTCCGCGCCGTCGTCGGCGTCCGAGACGCAGAAGGTCAGCCGGCCGAGCACGTCGTCGGCGATCGAGTCGTCCAGGTCGTCGACGAACTCCGTCAGCGACTCGCGGATCTTGTCGCGGAACTCCTCGTCGGAGCCGGGCGAGTGGCGCCCCGAGCCGATGATCGCGTAGTCGTCGGGCAACCTCGACGCTGCTGCGAGCCGGTAGAGACCCGGGAACAGCTTGCGCCGGGCGAGGTCACCGGTCGCACCGAAGATGACGAAGACGTGCGGGGACGGGGTGTCGTTGTCAGGGGCCACCCCGCCAGCCTAGGCACCGTGCGGGGAGGCGCAACGGGAACGATCAGTCGTAGTCGGACTCGTTGTCGAGCGAGATCCAGTCCGACGACTTCTGCTTCGTCGTGCGGCCGTCCTTCGTCACGACCAGGGTGCCGTCGTAGGCCTGCACGGCGTAGGAGACGCCGTCCTTCTTGGCCACGAACGCGTCGAGCTGGGGGTCGTACTCACCCTTGACGTCGACCGTGTCGCCGCCGTCGGCCTGCGTGACGAAGCGGAACTCCTCCCCCGAGCTCGTCTTGCCACAGATCGACGTCTTGGCGCCCGTCGTCGTGGTCTTGTAGAGGATCACCGGGTAGGAACCGCCGCACGAGAGACCGAGGCCGGACTTCTTCTGCTCGGCCGGGGTGACCGGGGCCGGAGCGCCGCAGTCCGGCAGCAGGCTCTCCTGGCGGATGCCCTCGACGTTGAACTGGGTGTCCGGGCCCTCGCACTTCTCAGGCGCCTCGGCCTTCGGTGACGTCTTCTCCGGCGCGGGCGTCGTCGACGCCTCGGGCGAGGGTGACGCGGAGGTCGGCTCGCCGCTCGGGCCCGCGGCGAGCGGCGACACGTCGTCGTCCCCGCCGAGACGCCACACGGCCACGGCCACCAGCGCCGCGACCGCGAGGGCGACGACGAGGAGGAGCAGGGGCTTGCGCCGCGATGAGGCGGACTGACTCACGGTGTTGCCTTCCGGTGGACTGCCACGACCCTAACAAGACAGCGCCGTCTCGTCGGCATCGTGGCCTCGGCCCCCGGCACCCCGAGCGCTTTGGTCCAAGTGTCAAGCGCTGCCTAGGTAGCCAAGGGTCTCATCAGGGCTTGCGCCGCTCCCACCAAAACAGGGCGAGGGTCGCTCGTCGCTCAGGTCCCGTTGGGCCGATGTGCCTTCCGGGGATCACTGCCCTTGAGTTCCTCTTCTTCGCAACCACAGGCCCCCCGACACCACTGCCACGGCGAGCAGGATGAACCCGACGGTCCTCCACGCCGGATCGCGTGCGTCGATGATCGACAGGTTGTTGATGAGGCCGAGGACCGCCGCGAGGCCGCAGCTCAGGAGGAACCATTCTCGTGCTGGCATCGGTGATCCTTCATGGATGGAGATGAGTCGGGCCATGGCAAGGAACTGACACCCGGCGGCGGTCAACGGCGTTTGGAGAGCCTGTAGTTCCGTACCAGCACAAGAATCCCCAGTGGGAAAAGGATGACCCCCGCTACCACCCGGAGCGCACCAGGCGCATCGCTGGTCATCACCCCGAAGAGAACGAAGAGAACGACAAGCACCGCAACACTCAGAACCGCCTGACGACGTTTCTCTGAAGTACTGCTCGTCATCCGGAGCCCAATCGGTGATGGAACCAGTGATGGCCACAGGCGTTGAGTGGTGACGCCTCCCGCGATGGTAGTCACGTCGAATCCCCGTGTCCCTGGTTTCGACGTGACCGAGGAGACCACCGAAACTCCTGCACACAAGCACCCGTGCAGGCGGCGACACCATTTACGAAGTTGTACACGTCGCCAGACGCGCTGAGGTCAACACCCGCGGGCGCTCACTCCCACTCGATGGTTCCCGGCGGCTTGCTCGTGATGTCCAGCACGACGCGGTTGACCTCGTCGACCTCGTTGGTGATGCGGGTCGAGATGCGCTCGAGCACCTCGTAGGGCAGCCGGCTCCAGTCCGCCGTCATGGCGTCCTCGCTCGACACGGGACGCAGCACGATCGGGTGACCGTAGGTGCGGCCGTCGCCCTGCACGCCGACCGAGCGGACGTCGGCGAGCAGCACGACCGGGAACTGCCAGATCTCTGCGTCGAGGCCTGCCGCGGTGGTCTCCTCGCGGACGATCGCGTCGGCCGCGCGCAGGATGCGCAGCCGCTCGGCGTCGACCGCGCCGACGATGCGGATCGCGAGACCGGGCCCCGGGAACGGGTGGCGCCCGACGATCGCCTCGGGGATCCCGAGCTGACGACCGACGTCACGGACCTCGTCCTTGAACAGGGTGCGCAGCGGCTCGATCAGGCTGAACTCGAGGTCCTCGGGCAGACCGCCCACGTTGTGGTGGCTCTTGATGTTGGACGCGCCCGCACCGCCGCCGGACTCCACGACGTCCGGGTAGAGGGTGCCCTGCACCAGGAACTTGACCGGCGTGCCGGGCGTCGCGAGGACCTCGCGCTCGGCTGCCTCGAAGACCCGGATGAACTCGCGCCCGATGATCTTGCGCTTCTGCTCGGGGTCGGAGACGCCCTCGAGGAAGCCGAGGAACTGGTCCTTGGCGTCCACGACCTTCAGGTCGACCCCGGTCGCCTCGACGTAGTCCTTCTCGACCTGCTCGGCCTCTCCCTCACGCAGCAGGCCGTGGTCGACGAACACCGCGGTGAGCTGATCGCCGATCGCGCGCTGCACGAGCGCGGTCGAGACGGCGGAGTCGACCCCGCCCGACAGCGCGGAGATGACGCGGGCGTCGCCGACCTGCTCACGGATGAGCTCGATCTGCTCCTCCACGATGTTGCTGCTGGTCCAGGTCTGGCGGCAGCCGGCGATGTCGACGAGGAACGACTCGAGGATGCGCTGGCCGTGCTCGCTGTGCAGCACCTCGGGGTGCCACTGAACGCCGGCCAGACGCCGGTCGTCGTTCTCGAACGCCGCGACGGTGGCGCGCGGGGACTTCGCGTTGACCACGAAGCCCTCGGGGGCGCTGACGACCTCGTCGCCGTGCGACATCCAGGACGTGAGGCTGGTCGGCAGGCCCGAGAGCAGCTTGCCCGGCTCCATGACGCTGACCACGGTGCGACCGTACTCGCGCTGCCCGGTGTGGGCCACGGTGCCGCCGAGCGCCTGCGCCATCGCCATGAAGCCGTAGCAGATGCCGAAGACGGGGGTCGTGGACTCGAACAGGGCCGCGTCCAGCCGCGGGGCCCCCTCCTCGTACACCGACGACGGGCCGCCGGACAGGATGATCGCGGCGGGGTTGCGGGCGAGCATCTCCTCGACCGGCATGGTGTGGGGGACGATCTCGGAGTAGACCCGAGCCTCCCTCACGCGGCGGGCGATCAGCTGGGCGTACTGCGCCCCGAAGTCGACGACGAGGACAAGGTCATGTTCGGGGGTCACGGCCCCAAGTCTATCGGCTGGGGTCCGCTCAGCTCACGCCGACGATCGGCAGGCGCAGGGCGGCCGGAGCGTCCTCGGGGACGACCGGGTTCTTGGGCGCGATCGGCTCGATCCGGCGGTAGGCCTCCCCCATCGCCGGACGCGGGTCGGCCTCGCCCTTGTTGGGCCAGTACGACATCGCGCGCTCGGTCTGGGCGGTGATCGTGAGCGACGGGTTCACGCCGAGATTGGCACTGACCGTCGAGCCGTCGGCGACGTGCAGGCCCTCGTGGCCGTAGAGCCGCTGATAGGGGTCGACGACACCGCTCTCGGGCGAGTCCCCGATCGCGCACCCGCCCATGAAGTGTGCGGTCAGCGGGACGTTGAACGGCTCGCCGATCGTGCCGCCGGGCGTGCCGCCCATCTCCTCGGCCATCATCTGCACCGCGCGGTGGCCGGGCTCGATGAATGCCGGGTTGGGCGCACCGTGGCCCTGCTTGGACGTCAGGCGACGCCGCCCCGTGATGCCGCGCTTGGTGTAGGTCGTGATCGAGTTGTCGTGCGTCTGCATGACCAGCGCGATGACGGTGCGCTCGGACCAGTGCTGCAGATCGTAGAGCTTGCGCAGGTTGCGCTTCTGGCGCCACATCTCCTTGAGCCACACCCGCCACCGCGGGACCGTGGTGCTGCCGTCGGTGAGCACGGTCTGCAGCAGCGACATCGCATTGGACCGCCGTCCGTAGCGCGTCGGCTCGACGTGGGTGAACTCGTCGGGGTGGAACGACGAGGTGATCGCGACGCCCTCGCTGTAGTCGACGTCGTTGCCGTCGGCGATCGATCCGAGCAACGCCTCGGAGTTGGTCCGGGTCAGGACACCGAGGCGGGACGAGACGCGCGGCAGGTGGCCCTGGTCGCGCATCCTGTGCAGGAGCTTCTGGGTGCCCATCGTGCTGGCGCTGAAGACGACCTGCTCAGCCGTGATCACCCGGTGCTTGCGGAACCGCTTGTCGGTCCGGCGGGTCTCGATCTCGTAGCCACCACCGGCCCGCGGGCGGACGGACACCACGGTCGTGAGCGGGTGCACCTCCGCGCCCGCGGCCTCCGCGAGGTGGAGGTAGTTCTTGACCAGCGTGTTCTTGGCGTTGTGCCGGCAGCCGGTCATGCACTCGCCGCAGTTGAGGCACGCGTTGCGGTCGGGCCCCATGCCGCCGAAGAACGGGTCGGGCACGGGGGCGCCGCCCGGGGCAGGCGGCTCCTCGCCGGGCTCACCGAAGAAGACGCCGACGGGGGTGTGGTGGAACGTGCCACCCACGCCCATCCGCTCGGCGACCTTCTTGACGATCTCGTCGGCCGGCGACACGTACGGGTAGACGGTCACGCCCAGCATGCGCTTGGCCTGGTCGTAGTACGGCGCAAGCTCAGCCTTCCAGTCCGTGATGTGGCCCCATGCGGGGTCCTCGTAGAAGGGATCGAGCGGTTCGTAGAGCGTGTTGGCGTAGACGAGCGATCCCCCGCCGACACCGGCGCCGGACAGGATCAGCGCGTCCCGCAGCTTGTCGATGCGCTGGATGCCGTAGCAGCCGAGCTGGGGCAGCCAGAGGAACTTGCGCAGGTGCCACGAGCTCGCGGCGAAGTCCGCGTCCTCGTAACGCTTGCCCGCCTCGAGCACCGCGACCTTGTAGCCCTTCTCGGTCAGGCGGAGGGCCGAGACGCTGCCGCCGAAGCCGGAGCCGATCACCAGGACGTCGTAGTCGAACGCGGTCATACCCTGAGTATGACATCGGCGCTGTCACATGGCTACCGGTCGGTAACCATGCGCCGCCCGCGGATAGACTGCCCTGTGACCACCCCGCTGTTCCGGCTCCTCGCAGAGGACCTCCGGAGGGTCGGACCGGGCGCGGTGAACGGGCTGACCGCGACCCGCGTGGGCATCGCCGTCGCGGTCCCGTTGCTCACGCTCGTCGCGTTCGATCGTCTGGAGTGGTCGGCGTTCTGTGCCTTCGGGGCGTTCGCGGCGATCTACGGACGGACGCTCCCGCGTCGCGTTCGCGCCGTCCAGCAGGTGCAGGTGAGCCTCGCGCTCGTCACGGCCATCACCACCGGCACGATGGCCGCACTGTCGCCGCACCAGACCTTCTGGATCGTCGTCGGCGGATCGCTCGCGGCCATGATCATGGCCGTCCTGGCGGACGTCTGGCAGTGGAAGCCTCCCGGCGGCCTGTTCGCGGTGTTCGCGTTCTCGGTGTGCGCAACCCAGGCCGACGCCACGTGTGCCACCGTGCTGATCGCCGCTGCTCTCGGCACCGCGTCCGCCGCGTTCGCGATCCTCGTCTGCAGCATCGGACCCGCGGGCACCGGTCCCGTGCCGCAGCGGCGGGACGTGCGAGCCCACCTGGCCGATCCGGCGACCGTCCGGCACGCCGTCCGGCACCTGCTCGCGCCGCTGCTCACCGGTTCGGTCGCGGTGGCGCTCGACATCGGCCACCCCTACTGGGGAATGGTCGCCTCGATCGTCCCGCTCACCTCGCCGTCGATGCGCGAGATGGCGTTCCGGGGCGCCCACCGGCTGATCGGCACGGCGCTGGGTCTGGGCCTGACGGCAGCGATCCTCGCCTTCCACCCCGGCGAGGTGGCCCTGGTCGTGGTGATCATCGCGGCGCAGTTCCTGACCGAGCTGATCGTGATGCGTCACTACGCGCTGGCGCTGGTGTTCATCACGCCGCTGGCGCTGTTGATGGGCCAGCTCGTGCACCCCCTCCCCGCGGGCGACGTGGTCACCCAGCGCGGCGTCGAGACGCTCCTTGGTGTGGCCATCGGGCTCGCGGTCGCCTGGGCGACGCGCCGTCGGCCTCAGGCGAAGAGCTTCTCGCCCCAGTAGCCCTTCGTGTCGACGCCGGGCGGGCACGCGAACAGGCCCGAGCCGACGTGGACGATGTACTCGTTGAGGAGGTCGTTCTGCAGGCCCGCCAGCGAGCGCTGGATCTGCACGAACTGCTTCTCCGGGTCCCGCTGGTACGCGATGAAGAAGAGACCGGCCGAGAGCTGACCCAGCCCGTTGGAGCCGTCCACGAAGTTGTAGCCGCGGCGCAGGAGCTTGGCACCCTTGTTGACGTCGGGGTGCGCAAGACGTACGTGCGACTTCATGTCGATCATGGGCTTGCCAGTCTCGTCCTTGGCGTCGAAGTCCAGCGGTACGAACTCGTCGCCACCGGAGCGGGGCCCGCCGGAGCCCTTCGTGCGTCCGATGATCGCCTCCTGGCCCTCCAGCGGCTCGCGGTCCCAGGTCTCGATGCGCATGTCGATCTTGCGCGAGACGAGGTAGGAGCCGCCGACGAGCCACGCAGGCCCCTCGTCCTCGTGGACCCAGACGAAGTCGTCGACGTCCTTGGTGTCCTCGACCTTGACGTTCGCGGTCCCGTCCTTGAAGCCGAACAGGTTGCGTGCCGTGACCTGCGCAGTCGACGTCGACGACGTACGGCCGAAGCCCATCTGGGAGTAGCGGACCGAGGCACGTCCGAACGCGATGCGGGCGAAGTTGCGCACCGCGTGCACCGCGACCTGCGGATCGTTGGCGCAGGCCTGCACCGCGATGTCCCCGTCGCTGATCGCCGGGTCCAGCCGGTCGCCCGCGAACGACGGCAGGTCCTGCAGACGCTCGGGGAGCTGCCCGTCGAGACCGAAGCGGGCCCTGCCCTTGTCGTCCACGAACAGGCTGCGCCCGAAGCCGACCGTGACGGTCAGGCCCGACGGCGGCAGGCCGAGCGCCTCGCCGGTGTCCTCGGGCGGTGCGTACGGCGAGCCGCTGACGGCGCCGAAGTCGCCCACGTCGTTGCCCTGCGTCATCTGACGGGCCGCCGCGGTCCAGTCCTTGAGCAGCGAGATCAGGTCCTCGCGCTCGTCCGAGGTCATGTCGAACGTCGCGAAGTAGAGGCGGTCCTGCGCCGGGGTGACGATGCCGGCCTGGTGGGCCCCTTCGAACGGGACCGGCGCGGCGTGGGGATCGGCGACCCCCGCCGGCGTCGCGGGCTCCCCGGCCGCCTGCCCGACCGCGTAGCCGCCACCGGCACCGACAGCCAGCGCGCCGACGCCGGCCGCCCCCAGCAGCTTCCTGCGGGAGAGGCCGGAGCCGGAGTGGTCCTGGGCGGTCATGTCGTCAGGCTACGCAGACTTCGCAACCACGGCCGCGACCTGGCTGATGGGCTCGCTCAGTCCCGCCACCGCGTTGGACAGCGCCTTGATCTGGTCCTTGGTCAGCTCGTCGTAGAACATCCAGTCGCCCGTGGTCTTGTCCTGGTGCTGGTTGAGCTCCTTGTCGAGCGCCGCGAACTGCGCGTCGATCTTCTTCACGAGCGCGGGGTCCTGCTTCTCGAGCACGGGGCGCAGCGACGCGATCGCTGCCTGCGAGCCCTCGATGTTGGCCTTGAAGTCCCACAGGTCGGTGTGGCTGAACTCGTCCTCCTCGCCGGTGATCTTGCCGGTCGCGACCTCGTCCAGCAGGCCCTTCGAGCCCTGCGCGAGCTCGAGGGCGGTGAGCGGGGTGTCCTGACCCAGCTGGACGATCTTCTTGACGTTGGCGAGGAGCTGGTCGGCGTACTTGTCCATGCCCTCGGTGTTGTCCTCGACCCACAGCTGCTTCTCGATGCGGTGCCAGCCGGTGAAGTCGACGCCCTCGGCCTTCGCGTCGGGCTCGCGACCGTCGGTGATGGGGTCGAGGTCGCCGAACTTCTCCGCGACCGGCTCGATGCGCTCCCAGTACGTGCGCGCGATCGGGTAGAGCTTCTTGGCCTTGTCGACATCGCCGGCCTTGACCGCGTCGACGAACTCGGTGGTCTTGACGATCAGGGTGTCGCTCTGTGACTTCACGTAGCGGGCATAGCTGTCGGCGGCGGCCTGCAGCTCCTGGGAGTCCGAGAGCTTCTTGGCCGCGCCGCCCGTGACGGTCAGGGTCTGACGTATGCCGTCGCCGATCATGCCGGGCTTGCACGCTCCTTCGTACGTCCCCTTGGGCAGGTCGACGACCAGGTTGCGGGTCAGGCCGGGACCGATGTTCTCGACCTCGCCCATGATGCGGTCGCCGTCCGCGTACACGTAGAACTCGGTGACCTTGGAGCCCTTGTTGCTGACCTTGAACGTCGAGGGTCCGGCCTTGAGCTTCGTGGCCGACACCTCGCACTTCGAGTCGCTCGCGGCGACGGACAGGTCACCGCTCGCAGTCGAGTCCGAAGGATCGGACGCGCAGGCGCTGAGACCGATCGCGGCGAGGGCGCCGAGGACGGCGAGGCTGGACTTCATGGGCATTCCTTCGACGCTGTGGAGCCCGCCGATTAGGCAAGCCTCACCATGCTAAGCGAGATCATCCGCTGAAGCGACGGGGACGGGCGAACTGGCACCGGGTCGACGGAGCATGGAGGATGGGGACATGAGGCAGGCCTTGACGTGGATCGTCCCCGCAGCGCTGGCCGCCGCGGCCTGGCTCGCCTGGTTGGGCTGGGACGAGAGCGGGACGTACGCGGCCTGGCAGGTCGTCGGATCGGCGGTCTCGCTGGTCGTCGTCGTGGCTCTGGCCACCCTCGTCTTCCGGGACCCGGGGCAGGTCGCGCTCGCGGCGACAGCGGGCTACGCGATCGCATGCGCCGGGACCGCCACCACGGACGACGGGTCCGGGCTCTCGGACATCGGCCTCGCGCTGCTCGTGATCGGCGTGGGCGCGGCGTCGTTCGCGGTGGCGTTCGGCACCAGGGAGGTCCGCGCCCGGCAGCAGGGCGACCGTCCGTACCCCTAGGGCTCAGCCGAGCAACTTCTCGAAGCAGAGCGAGTAGGTCACGGCCTCGTAGGGCGGGAACACCGGGATGGGCGTGTAGCCGTGGCGGGCGTAGAACTTCAACGCGGCGTGCTGGCGGTCCCCGGTGTGGATCACGATGCGCGGGGCGCCGAGATCGCGCGCGACCTGCTCGATCGCGTCGAGCAGGGCATCGGCCGCTCCCCTGCCCCGCGACGGCTCGCGGACGTACAGCCGCTTCATCTCCGGCACCCCGGCCAGGTCGCCGTCGAGGAGTCGTACGCACGCGTGCCCGATCGGCTCGTCCCCGTCGTAGGCCACGAACGTCGCCACGATCGTGCTCGGGTCGATGCCCTCGGAGCCGCCCCGGTGGACCGCGGCGGGATCGTCGGCATACAGCCGGTTGCCCGATGCGACGTGCTCGTCGCGCAGCGCCACCGCGTCGGGATGGTCGAAGTCGACCCGCTCGACGCGCATCACAGACCTGCCGCGCAGCGGATCAACCGACGACGACCTCGACCCGCTGGAACTCCTTGAGATCGGTGTAGCCGGTCGTGGCCATCGCGCGACGCAGGGCACCGATGAGGTTCATGGTGCCGTCCGGGACGGACGAGGGACCGAACAGGACCGACTCGAGGTCGCCGACCGTGCCGATGTCGACGCGCTCGCCACGCGGCAGGTCGGGGTGCCAGGCCTCGGCGCCCCAGTGGAAGCCGCGTCCCGGTGCCTCGACCGCGCGGGCGAACGGCGAGCCGATCATGACGGCGTCGGCACCGCACGCGATCGCCTTCGCGATGTCACCGCTGCGGCCGATCGAGCCGTCGGCGATCACATGGACGTAGCGACCGCCCGACTCGTCGAGGTAGTCCCGCCGAGCCGCGGCGACGTCGGCGACAGCCGAGGCCATCGGCACCGAGATGCCCAGCACCGAGCGGGTCGTGTGCGCAGCGCCGCCACCGAAGCCGACCAGCACGCCGGCCGCACCGGTCCGCATGAGGTGCAGCGCCGCCTGGTAGGTCGCGCAGCCGCCCACGATGACCGGGACGTCGAGCTCGTAGATGAACTCCTTGAGGTTCAGCGGCTCGGTCTGGCCCGAGACGTGCTCGGCGGAGACGGTCGTGCCGCGGATCACGAACAGGTCCACGCCTGCGTCGACCACGGCGTCGGCGAACTGCTTGGTGCGCTGCGGCGACAGGGCGCCGGCGACCGTCACGCCGGACTCGCGCACCTGCTTGAGCCGGGCCGTGATGAGCTCGGCCTTGATCGGCTCGGCGTAGATCTCCTGCAGACGCTTCGTCGCGCGGGGGCCCTCGATCTGCGCGACCTCGTCGAGCAGCTCCTCGGGGTTGTCGTAGCGCGTCCAGAGACCCTCGAGGTCGAGGACGCCGAGACCACCGTGCTGACCCAGCGCGATCGCCGTCTCGGGGCTCATGACCGAGTCCATCGGCGCCGCGAGGACGGGCAGGTCGAACCGGTAGGCGTCGATCTGCCAGGCCGTGGACACCTCCTCGGGGTCACGGGTACGCCGGCTCGGGACGATCGCGATGTCGTCGAAGGAGTACGCCCGCCGACCGCGCTTGGCCGTGCCGATCTCGATGTCTGCCATGGGTCCAGCCTAGTGGTTGGCGAGACGACGCCCGGGGGGCCTCCGACTACTGCACGCCGCGCTGGATGTCGTCGAGCGACAGGTCGGTCAGCATGCCCGCGGGGTTGTTGGCGCGGCGCACCAGGACCGGCTGCGTGTCGTCGCTCTCGCGCGCGAGGGCGTACTGCGTGTCGGCCAGTGCGAAGCGCAGGGCACGCGACATCGAGCTGACCTTGGCGTCGGACGGGCTGATGCGAGGTGCGGCGGCCTTGATCGCCATCGCGAGGATCGGCAGGGTGCCGCCCTGGTTGGCGAGCTGGTCGCAGAAGCTGCGGACCTTGGGATCGGACAGGATCTGCTTGATGATCGCCTTGTAGTCCTCCGGCGACGTCGCCGGCCCCTCGTGGATGACCTCGATCTCCTTGGCCATCTCGTGCCACGAGATCTTGGCGCCACCCCTGGGCTGCTCGTGCTTGACCGCGCGCCTGGGCGCCCGCTCGCCCTTCACGGGCTCGGTCACGGCCGACTCGGTCACGGCGGGCTCGGACTTGGCCTGCTCGGCCCGGCGGGCCGGACGCTCCGACCGGGGCCGATCCGACCGCACGGGACGGCCGGTCGGCAGCTTGGCCGACGGGTCGCCGGAGAAGATCGGCTGCAGCGCCGCAGCAGGCGGCGTGGGCTTGACCTTCAGCGGGACGTACTGGTCGACCTCCTGCTCGAGCACGTTGTTGACCGGGTGGTCGGACAGTGTCGCCCCGATGACGTACTTGTCCAGCTCGTGCAGGCGTCGCACCAGCGGGACGAAGTCGCCGTCCGCAGACACGATGATGAAGACCTCGAGCTGCTCGAGATCCGCCGCGGCGCGCAGGCAGTCCACGACGAGCACGATGTCGGCGGCGTTCTTCTCGGCCTTGCTGACCGAGAAGACCTGCATCGTCTGGACGCCCGCCCGCTCGACGTCGCGGCGGAAGTCCTCCAGCCCCAGCGCGCCCCAGTCGGCGTACGCCCGGGCGAGCGCGATGTCGCCGGCACCTGCCTCGCGCGCCGCAGCGCGCTCGAGCTGGTCGAGGATGTCGGCCATCGACAGATCGGGGATGTCGAGCTTGCCGTAGCCCTTGAAGAGATTCTCGGCGTCGATGAAGACGGCGACGTTGCGACTGGTCACAAGGTCGAGGTTATCGGTGATCGACCGCGGCCCGCACCACAGCCACCCGGGCGCCCCACTCAGCGAGCCGAGTAGTTGGGCGCCTCTGCCGTCACCTGGATGTCGTGGGGGTGGCTCTCCTTGAGCGAGGCCGAGGTGATCCGGACGAAGCGGCCCTTCTCCTGCAGCTCGGGGATCGTGCGCGCACCGACGTAGAACATCGACTGCGTCAGACCGCCGATGAGCTGGTGGGCGACTGCGGACAGCGGCCCGCGGTACGCGACCTGGCCCTCGACGCCCTCGGGGACGATCATGTCGTCGCTCGTGACCTCGGCCTGGAAGTAGCGGTCCTTCGAGTACGACTTCTTGCCGCGGCTGCTCATCGCGGCGAGCGATCCCATGCCGCGGTATGCCTTGAACTGCTTGCCGTTGACGAAGATGACCTCGCTCGGCGACTCCTCGACGCCCGCGAGCATGGACCCGATCATCACGGTCTCCGCGCCTGCGACGAGGGCCTTGGCGATGTCGCCGGACTGCTGGAGGCCGCCGTCGGCGATCACGGGGATGCCGGCCGCCTTGGCCGCCAGCGACGCCTCGTAGACCGCGGTGACCTGCGGGACGCCGCATCCGGTCACGACACGGGTGGTGCAGATCGAGCCGGGGCCGAAGCCGACCTTGACGGCGTCCGCGCCGGCGTCGACGAACGCCTGCGCGCCCTCGCGGGTCGCGACGTTGCCGCCGATCACCTGCACGTGGCGGGTGGCCGGATCGGTCTTGAGCCGCTTGACGATGTCGAGCAGGAGGCGCACGTGACCGTGGGCCGTGTCGGCGACGAGCACGTCGACCCCCGCCTCGATGAGCGTCGTCGCGCGCTCCCACGCGTCGCCGAAGTAGCCGATCGCCGCGCCGACCATCAGGCGGCCGTCGCCGTCGTAGGACGCCTGCGGGAACTGCTCACCCTTGACGAAGTCCTTGACCGTGATGAGCCCGGCGAGGCGCCCGTCTGCGTCGACCAACGGCAGGCGCTCACGCTTGTGCTTGCGCAGCAGCAGGGTCGCCTCCTCACGGCTGATGCCGACGTCACCGGTGATCAGCGGCATCGGCGTCATCATCTCGTCGACCTTGGTGGTCGCCCACTCCGCGAGCGGCGTGAACCGCAGGTCACGGTTGGTGATGATGCCGATCAGACGGTTGTCGCGGTCGACGACCGGGAGGCCCGAGACGCGGTACTCCCCGCAGATCCGGTCGAGGTCCTCGAGCGTCGCGTCGGGGCCGATCGTGACGGGGTTGGAGATGATCCCGGTCTGGGTCCGCTTGACCAGATCGACCTGATAGGCCTGGTCCTGCAGGGAGAGATTGCGGTGCAGCACGCCGATCCCGCCCTGGCGCGCCATCGCGATCGCCATGCGCGACTCGGTCACGGTGTCCATCGCGGCGCTGATCAGCGGCACCTTCAAGGTGATCTCCCGCGTCAGTCGCGAGGTCGTGTCGATCTCCGCCGGGTTGAGGTCGGAGTACCCCGGCAACAGGAGCACGTCGTCGTACGTGAGTCCAAGAGATGCGAACTTGTCAGGAATGCCCGTCTGCTCCATGACCCCATGCTATCTCCCGGCCGAAGGCCTCCCCCGGCGCCCGCAGGGGCGACGACGGCGATGGACTCGGCACTTTCCGGACCAGAGTAGGGTGTGTTCCATGGAGCGCAAGCCAGGGCGCCCGCGGGCCCTCACTGTCGAAGTGATCGCCCAAGCGGCCCTCGACGACGGTATCGACAGCTTCAGCATGCCCTCGGTCGCTCGTCGGCTGGGTGTCGCGCACTCCGGGCTCTACCGCTACGTCACCGATCGCGACGACCTCCTGGTGCGCGCGATGGACATCGCCTACCAGGACGCGGTGTGGCCCGGCTCCGACCTGTCGTGGGAGGAGCTGCTGCGCGAGCTCGGCGAGTCGACCTGGCGCGCCTGCGACGCCCACCCCGGCCTCGACCGGGCGACCCAGATGGCACCTCGCCCCGCGCCCTCCGTCCTCGCGCAGATGCCCGGCTGGGTCAGCCAGGTCCAAAAGGGCGGATTCACCCGCGAGGACGCTGCGGTGGCGGTCGAGTTCGTGCTGGCCCTGGCCCTCGACTCGTCCTCGCAGATGGCGCGTCTGCGCCGCATCCGGGAGAAGTACGAGCAGAGCAACGACGTCCCCGTCGTCGAGCCCTACGACACCGATGAGGTGTGGACCGGCCGGGGTCTCTACGGCCGCAAGCTGGACATCTTCCTGGCCGGTCTCGAGACCCGCCGCAACGCCTGATCCCACGACGAAGGGGCCGCACACCGGTTGCCCGGTGCACGACCCCTCAGGTCGGCGGACCTACTTCTGCTTCTCCAGGTCGTCCGCGAGCCGGTCCATGAGGTCGGCGTACGCCTGGTAGCTCGGCGGCGCGACCGACGTCCACGGCACGTAGGCGTCGTTCTTGGCCGCGTCGAGGGTCTGGAAGACCTTCTCCTTCTCGAACAGCTGCATGCCGGCCTCGCCGATGCGGTCGTCGTACAAGAAGATGTCGGCCGGGTACTTGTCGGCCTTCTCCCAGCTGAGGCTCTCGAAGTAGCCGCCCTCGTCGGGGTTGTCCGGCACGGTCAGGGGCAGGCCGAGCTCGTCCTTCCAGTAGGACAGATCGGGGCTGACCTTGGGGTTGGAGACGTAGTAGTAGTCCGTGGCGGCCGAGCCGGCAAGGATCGTGCGGTCACCGAGATCGGCCGAGACCTGCTTGACCCGGTCCGCCGCAGCCTTGAACGCATCGTGCGTCGCCGTGACCTTGTCGGACTCCAGGTCCGCGCCCAGGGCCTTCGCGGCCCGCTCGGTGCCGTCCAGCAGCTCGGGCAGGGTCTTGCCGTCGAAGCTGACCACCAGGATCGGCGCGAGCTTCTCCAGCGCAGTCGCGCTCTTGTCGTTGATGTACCACAGGTCGTCGTCGAGATAGGCGCTCGTCACGACCAGGTCGGGCTTGAGCGCCGCAGCACCCTCGAGGTCGATCGAGCCGTACTCACCGCCACCGGTGACGTCCTTGACCGAGGAGACGTCGAGCCCGGCCACCTGCGAGTCGGGCTTCCCGTCAGCCGTCTTGAGCGGGCCGAACGTGCCGACGATCTTGTCGCCGAGACCGAGATCGGTCAGGGCCGCCGCCATCGACGACTGCACGAGCAGGCGCTCAGGGGCCTTGTCGAGATCGATCTGGTTGCCGAGGTCGTCCTTGTAGCTGAACGAGGAGGAGGCGGAGCCACCACCCTCGGAGTCGGATGAGCCGCCGCACGCGGACAGGGTCAGGAGCGCCGTCGCGGCGAGCGCAGCGAGGAAGGTCTTCTTCATAAGGGAAGGCTAACCTATGGGAAGGTGGTCTCCCGTGTGAGTCCCCTCATAGGTGAACACGACGCGGCGTCGCCCCTCGTCCACCTCCGCGAGCCGCACGCGGACGTGCTCGCCCTCGGGCAGGCCGGCACCGCGGCACGTCGCGATCGTCGGCGGCCTGGTCAGCACGATCTCGCCCTCGTCGTCGCCCGCCCGCAGGACGACCGCGTCGAAGACCTCGCCGATGCGCGACTCGAGCTCCCAGACCTCGGCCAGGTCGATGCAGGCGCGATCGGCCTTGGCGGCGCGCTGGTCGGACGTCCTCATGAGGTCGCCGAGCTCGGGCAGGGCCGATCGCACCCAGGCGGGCACGTCCGTGCCCCCGCAGATCGCGAGACAGAT
Organism: Aeromicrobium sp. S22; assembly: GCF_009661045.1. Classification (NCBI taxonomy): domain Bacteria; kingdom Bacillati; phylum Actinomycetota; class Actinomycetes; order Propionibacteriales; family Nocardioidaceae; genus Aeromicrobium; species Aeromicrobium sp. S22. Next base: position 766,121 of record NZ_WJWV01000001.1, on the reverse strand, counting down.
CTCGGTGCCGAACCGGTCGACCAGGCGGCGGAGCGGGGCAGTCACGTGGGCGTACGGGGCGCCGATCCCGGCATGGCCCGGCAGCTCCGGGGCGGCGCCGTCGAACGCGGTGTAGCCCGCCCCCCGGAGCAGACCCGTGGCCTCCCGCATCAGCGCGATCGAGGCCGGCAGGTCCGGGTCGAGACCGGCCAGCACCTCGGCCGCGGTCGTCCCATCGGCCACCGGGATGCCCAGCGTCGCGGCCGTGCGCAACAGCTCGGCGACCGCGTCCGGGTCAGCCTGCGGGAGCGTGCGGAGCAGGCCGATGCCGGCATCCAGCATGAGCCGGGCCGCCGCCATCCCCGTGAGCAGGGAGATCTCGGCGTTCCAGGCGTCGACGTCGGTGCGCCGGCGCATCCGGACGACCCAGTCGTCACCCTCGGCCGTGACCTCCTGCTCGGGCAGGGCGAGCTCGATCGCGCCGAGACCCACGCGGACGTCGAGCCGCAGGCGACCCAGGTCGGCCAGCGCCTCGACGGAGGGGTGGGGCGTCCCGGCGTCGAACGAGGCCTGGGCGCCCTCGTAGTCGAGCTGGGCGACGGACCGGATGCGGGCCCGCCTGACCGAGGCGTCGGTCACGACACCCCCACCATCCACGTCGATGGTCCACAGCGCCGCCGACCTGACCTCGCCCGGGAGCAGGCTCAGCGTGCCCTCGGAGATGACCGGCGGGTGCAGGGGGACACGGCCGTCCGGAAGGTAGATCGTCTGGCCCCGGCGCCTGGCCTCGGCATCGATCGCCCCGCCCGGGTCGATCGCGGACCCGAGGTCGGCGATCGCGTAGTGGACCCGGAAGCTCTCGCCCACCCGCTCGAGGAACATCGCCTGGTCCAGATCGCGCGCACCGGGCGGGTCGATCGTCACGAACGGGATCGCCGTGGCGTCCTCCCCCTCTGCGGGCCCCCGCGCCGCGATCGTCGCGGCCTCGGTGAGCACGTCGTCCGGGAACCTGTCGGTCTCACCGGCGGGCGGCAGCTCGAGCTCGGCACGGACGGACTCGAAGTCATGGGGCACGTCCCGAACGTACAACGCCCGCCCCGGTGGACCGGGGCGGGCGTCGTGCGATCAGCTGCGGATCAGTGGTTGTGACCCGCGTGCGCGTCGTCGGCCTCTTCGGCCGGCTTCTCGACGATCAGCGTCTCGGTCGTCAGGAGCATCGCGGTGATGGACGCGGCGTTGGCGAGCGCGGAGCGCGTCACCTTGACCGGGTCCAGGACGCCCTGGCCGACCAGGTCGCCGTACTCACCCGTGGCCGCGTTGTAGCCCTGTCCGCTCTCGCGGACCTTGTTCACGACGACCTCGCCGGAGACGCCGCCGTTGCGGGCGATCCACTCGAGCGGGGCGTCGGCGCCGAGGCGGACGATGCGGACACCGACAGCCTCGTCACCGGTCAGACCCAGGTTGTCGTCCAGGACCGACACGGCGTGGACGAGGGCCGAACCGCCGCCTGCGACGATGCCTTCCTCGATCGCCGCGCGGGTCGCCGAGACGGCGTCCTCGATGCGGTGCTTCTTCTCCTTGAGCTCGACCTCGGTGGCTGCGCCGACCTGGATGACGCAGACGCCACCGGCCAGCTTGGCCAGGCGCTCCTGGAGCTTCTCGCGGTCCCAGTCCGAGTCGGTGTTGTCGATCTCGGCCTTGATCTGGCTGACGCGACCCTCGACGTCGGCCTTGTCGCCGCCGCCCTCGATGATCGTGGTGTCGTCCTTGGTGATGACGACGCGGCGCGCCGTGCCGAGCGCCTCGAGGCCGATCGTGTCGAGCTTGAGGCCGACGTCGGGCGTCACGACCTCCGCGCCCGTGAGGGTCGCGATGTCCTGGAGCATGGCCTTGCGGCGGTCACCGAACGCGGGCGCCTTGACGGCGGCCGAGGTGAACGTGCCCTTGATCTTGTTGACGACCAGCGTCGACAGGGCCTCGCCCTCGACGTCCTCGGCGATGATGAACAGCGCCTTGCCGGACTGGACGACCTTCTCCAGGATCGGCAGCAGATCGCTGACCGAGGAGATCTTGCCCTGGTTGACCAGGATGTAGGGATCGTCCAGGACGACCTCCATGCGCTCGGTGTCGGTCACCATGTAGGGCGACAGGTAGCCCTTGTCGAACTGCATGCCCTCGGTGAACTCGAGCTCGGTGCCCATCGTGTTGGACTCCTCGACGGTGATGACACCGTCCTTGCCGACCTTGTCGAAGGCCTCAGCGATGAGCTCACCGATGTGGGCGTCGCGCGAGGACACCGTGGCGACGTCCGTCATGTCCTTGATGTCGTCGACGTCGCGGGCCTGCTCGTGAAGGCGCTCGACGACAGCCTTGACGGCTGCCTCGATGCCCTTCTTCAGGCCGACCGGGTTGGCGCCGGCGGCGACGGCGCGCAGGCCCTCGTGCACCATGGCCTGGGCCAGGACGGTCGCGGTCGTCGTGCCGTCACCGGCGACGTCGTTGGTCTTGGTGGCGACTTCCTTGGCCAGCTGGGCGCCGAGGTTCTCGAACGGGTCGTCGAGCTCGATCTCGCGGGCGACGGTCACGCCGTCGTTGGTGATCGTGGGGGCGCCCCACTTCTTGTCCAGGACGACGTAGCGACCCTTGGGGCCGAGCGTCACCTTGACGGTGTTGGCGAGCTTGTCCACGCCGCGCTCGAGTGAGCGACGAGCGGTCTCGTCAAATTCAAGAATCTTGGGCATCTGTTGCCTCTCCTACGAAAAATGGGGGTCTTGCCAGGACTGGGAGCAGTCCGAAAAGTGAGAGGCCCCAGCGCCCCGCATGGGGGCGCCGGGGCGTCAGATCACGAAACGACAGCGAGAACGTCGCGCGCGGACAGGATGAGGTACTCCTCGCCCGCGTACTTGACCTCGGTGCCGCCGTACTTGCTGAAGATGACCTTGTCACCCTCGGCAACGTCGAGCGGGACGCGGTTGCCGTTGTCGTCGACCCGACCGGGGCCGACCGACACGACGATGCCTTCCTGAGGCTTCTCCTTGGCGGTGTCCGGGATGACGAGTCCGGATGCAGTGGTCTGCTCTGCTTCGACGACCTGGATGACCAGGCGATCCTCGAGCGGCTTGATGGTGACCGACACGTGTCGACCTCCCCTTTCAGGCGGTGAAACGTTGGACGTAGGTGAGAACGCCGTCGCGGGGGTCGTGCTCACCTGTGAATTAGCACTCTCATGGTGGGAGTGCCAGTACCAAAGTTAGCACTCTCACGAGGTGACTGCTACCGGCTCCTGGCCGCGTTCCGCGATCTCCTTGAGCAGGCGCCCGATGATGCGCTGGATTGCAGCGTCGATCACCGGTTCGTCCACGTCGTCGATGCCCTCCAGGTGGCCGACGATCCAGGTCTTGGCGAATGCACCGAGCCTCTCCATGACCTCGGTGCCCTTCGCCGTCATCGTGAGATCGCCCAGCGAACCGGCCAGGTGTCCCGAGTGCAGCAGGCTCTCGAACGTCGGCTGCATGACGATCGCCGGCACCCGGTGCGCCTGCGCGACCTCGCCCAGGCTGGCCGGATGGCCCGTCCGGGCACGCCCGTGCACCTCCAGCAGGGCCCAGGTCCTGCCCTCGTCGAGCCCCAGGTCGGCGTCCTGCATGATCTGGATCAGCGGGCGTCCGTGGTCGGCGTACACCAGCCGCGCGATGCGCGTGGCCAGCCGGTCCTCGGCGCTCGCGGAGTCCGGCATCGCGAAGCCCTCGCCCAGGTCGGCTGCACCGGGCTTGACGCTTCCGTGCAGCGTGACCTGCGGGATCAGCAGGGCGATCAGGAGTCCCAGCAGCGCCACCGGCGCCGCCCACGCGAAGACGTGGTCGAGCGACTCGGCATAGGCGTGGACGACGGGCTGGATCGTCTGGTCCGAGAGCTTGTGCAGCGCCGACGGCGTGGACGCGTCCTGGGGTGTCACCGCTCCCTTGGTCGCGGCGATCGCCTCGGGCAGACGGCCGGACAAGAAGTTGGAGTACAGCGAGCCGAACACCGCCGCGCCGAACGCACCCCCCAGGGTGCGGAAGAAGGTCACCGCGGAGGTCGCGACGCCGAGATCGCGGTAGTCGACGGTGTTCTGCACGATGATGGTCAGGACCTGCATCGAGGCCCCGATGCCGAGGCCCAGCACGAACATCGACCCGGCCTCCTGGAGCGCCGGGCTGCTCTCGTCGAGCCGGCTGAGCAGCAGCAGGCCGATCGCGATGACGGGTGTCCCGACCACCGGGAAGATCTTGTACCGCCCGGTCTTGCTCACGATGTTGCCCGAGGTGATCGCGGTGAGCATCAGGCCCAGCACCATCGGCAGCATCCGCACGCCGGAGTCCATGGCACTCACGCCGTCGACGTACTGCAGGAACGTCGGCAGGAACGTGATCGAGCCCATCATGGCGAACCCGACGACGAACGAGAGCGCGCAGCACGTCCAGAACACCCGTTCGCGGAACAGGCGCATCGGCAGGATCGGCTGGACCGCCCGCAGCTCGACCAGCACGAAGATCCCCAGGGCCACCGCTCCGCCGGCGAACAGGCCGATGATCGTGGGCGACCCCCACGGATGCGTGGTGCCGCCCCAGCTGGTCGCCAGCACCAGGCACGACGAACCGATCGTGATGAACACGATCCCGACGTAGTCGATGACCTGGCGACCCTTCGCCCGGACGTTAGGAAGCGTGCGGCCGGCGACCGCGATGACCACCAGCGCAAGCGGCACGTTGATGTAGAACACCCATCGCCAGCTCAGGTTGTCGGTGAAGAAGCCGCCCAGCAGCGGCCCCAGCACGGTGGTGATGCCGAAGACCGCGCCGAGCGCGCCCTGATAACGGCCGCGATCCCGAAGCGGGATGATGTCGGCGATCAGGGCGGTCGCGGTGACGGTGAGACCGCCGGCACCGAGACCCTGGAGCGCGCGGGAGCCGATCAGCCAGCCCATGCCCTGGGCCAGGCCGCACAGCGCCGATCCGATGATGAACAGCGCGACGGACAGCTGGAAGATCGTCTTGCGCCCGAACTGGTCGCCGAACTTGCCGATGACGGCGGTGACGACGGTCTGCGCCAGGAGGTAGGACGTCACGACCCACGAGACGTGGTCGCCGCCACCGAGGTCGCCGACGATCGTGGGCAGTGCCGTCGACACGACCGTGGAGTCCAGAGCCGCCAGCAACATCCCCAGCGCAATGGTCAGGAAGGCGACCGTGCGCGCCCGCCCGCTCAGCGTGTGCGCCTCTGGCGCTCGTTCCTCCACCGTCGCCGTTGCCATGGCCCGACGCTTGCACAGGCCCGCCCGGACGTCGCCCGCCAAAGGTCCCGGGCGACCGGCAGACTTGGGGCATGGACCCGGAGACGTTCGCCCAGCTCATGACCCCCCGGGGACAGGAGCTCCTCGGAGAGATCGCCGCGCGCGCCGGGGTCGAGTCCGACCTGGCTCTCGGCACCCGTCTCCGCCGGACCCACCCGGTCGACCTGGTGGCCGCGGCAGTGACGCAGAACCACCTGCGGGGCAAGGCCGTCCGCAAGTTCGGCGCCGACGCCGCGAAGATGTTCTTCACCCATGACGCCCTCGAGCAGTCCACCCGCATGAGCGTCGCGACCCACCGCGCCGAGCGCCTGGCCTCGACCGGCGCCACGGCGGTCGTCGACCTCGGCTGCGGCATCGGCGGCGACCTCATCGCCCTGGCCCGCGCCGGCCTGTCGGTCCGCGGCGTCGAGCAGGACCCCGTACGGGCCGCGATCGCCGGGGCCAACCTCCGCGCGCTCGGCCTGGTCGGAGAGGTCGTCTGCGCGGACGCCAGGGAGGTGGACATCCGGCCGGACGAGGTCGCGTTCATCGACCCCGCACGGCGTGACGGCCGGGGACGGACGTTCTCGACCGCCGACCTCCAGCCGCCGTGGGACTGGGTCCGAGGACTCCTGGCCGGCCGGGCCGTGGCCAAGGTCATGCCAGGGCTGGCCCACGACGCCGTCCCGGACGGCGTGGAGGCCGAGTGGGTCAGCGACGGCGGCGACCTCGTCGAGGCGTGCCTCTGGGGGGTCCCGTTCGCGACGGCGGCCCGACGCGCCACGGTGCTCCCGTCCGGCGCGGGCCTGGTCGCGAGCGATGCGCCGGTCCAGGTCGGCGACGTCGGCACGTACCTGTACGAGCCGGACGACGCGGTCATCCGGTCCGGCCTGGTGGGCGAGCTCGCCGCGACGCTCGACGGCTGGCTGCCCGATCCCCACATCGCGTACGTGAGCTCCGAGCGCGCGGTGGCCACTCCGCTGGCCCGCGGGTTCCGGATCGTCGAGGAGCTGCCGTTCCGCGAGAAGGCGCTCAAGGCCGCGCTCCAGGAGCGTGGGGTCGGCACGCTGACGATCAAGAAGCGCGGCGTCGACGTCGTGCCGGAGGAGGTCGTGCGCCGGATGAAGCTCAAGGGGTCCGCGACGGCGCTCGTGGTCATGACCCGGGTCCGGGGGATCGGCGCGGCGTACCTCGTGGAGAGGATCTAGGCATGCGGATCGACCTCAACGCCGACCTGGGCGAGTCGTGGCAGCGGTGGCGCTCGGGTGAGGACGTCGAGCTGCTCGACGTGGTGACGTCCGCCAACGTCTGCTGCGGCGCGTACGCGGGAGACGCGGAGCTCATGCGGGTGACCTGCGAGGCCGCGGTCGAGCGCGGCGTCGCGATCGGCGCGCAGGTGGGATATCCCGACCGCGCGGGCTTCGGCCGCGCGCCGTGGAATGTCCCGGCTGACGAGCTGGCCGCCGAGCTGCTCGGCCAGGTGCTGCTGCTCGACGAGATCGCCCGCGCCGCCGGTGGGCGGGTCGCGTACGTCAAGCCGCACGGCGCGCTCTACAACACGATCGTGCACGACGAGGTCCACGCGCGGGCGGTCGTCGCCGCGATCCAGCAGCTCGTGGCGCCGGTCCCCCTCCTCGGGCTGCCGGGCGCGGTCTCACTGGACCTCGCGGCCGCACGCGGCATCCCCGTCGTCCACGAGGGCTTCGCCGACCGGGCCTACACGAGTGACGGGCGGCTCGTGGCCCGCTCAGAGGCGGGCGCGGTCCTGGACGATCCGCAGGCGGTCGCCGCGCAGGCGGTCCGGCTCCTGGGCGAGGTCGCGTCGATCTGCGTGCACAGCGACAGCCCCGGGGCGCTGCAGCTCGCACGCGCGGTGCGGTCCGCGCTCGAGGGCGCCGGGGCCGAGGTCGCGAGCGCCCCATGAACGTACGCCCCTGCGGCGACCGCGCGGTCGTGCTCGACTGCACGAGCCTCGAGGAGGCCCAGGGCTGGTTCGCGGCCCTGCACGGGCAGGCCGAGGTCGTCCTGGGTGCGCGGACCGTGCTGCTGCGAGGCGAGCCGTCCGCCCTGCGAGCGCTGGTGGAGCGCACCACCCCCGTGGCCCCCGGCTCGCGGCCCGACGCGACCGTCGTGGAGATCCCCGTGGCGTACGACGGTCCGGACCTCGACGACGTCGCCCGGCTGACCGGTCTGGGAACCGACGAGGTCGTCACGGCCCACACCGCGACGCCGTGGACCGTCGCGTTCGGGGGCTTCGCGCCGGGATTCGCCTATCTCGTGGGCGGCGACCCGCGACTCGCCGTGCCGCGCCGCAGCTCACCCCGCACGAGCGTCCCCTCCGGGTCGGTCGGCCTCGCCGGTGAGTTCAGCGGGGTCTACCCCCGCTCCTCCCCCGGCGGATGGCAGCTCATCGGCCGCACACCCGTGACGATGTGGGACTCCGGCCGCCCGGAGCCCGCGCTGCTGACGGCCGGGGCCACGGTCAGGTTCGTGGCAGCATGACGCTCCTCGTCGAGCGGCCGGGGCCGCTCAGCCTCGTGCAGGACCGCGGCCGTCCGGGACTCGGCCACCTCGGGGTCAGCGCCTCGGGCGCCTTCGACCGCGGCGCGCTCCGACAGGCCAACGCCCTGCTCGGCAACGACGACGGGGCCGCCGCGATCGAGGTGGTGGCCGGCGGGCTCGTGCTCCGCGCGGCAGCGCCGCACGTCGTCGCGGTGACCGGCGCGGCCGGGCCGGTGACGATCGACGGTCGCCAGGTCCCTGCCGGGCGCGCCCTGCGCCTGGACACCGGTCAGCGCCTGGCCGTCGATCCGCCGACCTGGGGCCTGCGCACGTACGTCGGCGTGTCCGGAGGCCTCGCGGTCGCGGCGGAGCTCGGATCGGCCTCGACCGACACGCTCGCGGGCCTCGGGCCGGCACCGCTTCGCGCCGGCGAGACCCTGCGCACCGGGGTCGGCCGGCCCCCGCCGCACCTCGAGGACGTGCCTGCGCTCGCGCGCACCGGCGAGATCACCGTGGACGTCGTGCTGGGCCCGCGCGACGACTGGTTCGTGCCCGCGGCCGTGCGGCGCCTGCTCGACGATCCGTGGCAGGTCAGCCCGGTGTCGGACCGGGTCGGCGTCCGGTTGACCGGCGGGGTCCTCCGACGCGCACGCGACGCCGAGCTGCCCAGCGAGCCCTGCTTGCGGGGCAGCGTCCAGGTGGCTGCCGACGGCTTGCCCATGGTCTTCGGGCCCGATCATCCCGTGACCGGCGGCTACCCGGTCATCGCCGTGGTGCTCGATGCGCACACCGACCGACTCGCCCAGGCGCGCCCCGGGCAGGTCGTGCGCTTCCGGCGGCGGCCCTGACCGCACGCCGGCTCAGCAGCGCTTGGGTGCGGGAACCCCGACGTCGACCGGGAGCTGCCCCTGCGCGCGAGCCTTGCCCTGCAGGACCTTGACCAACGCCCGCATCGCGGGGACGCCACGACCGTAGAGAGCGATCTTGGTCGGCGCAGCGCTGGACGCCAGCCCGTACGGCGCGTCGGTCGAGACCACGACGTCGCCCGACCCGCCCGAGGACCCCGGCCCGAGGAACACGACCGTCGTCCCCGCTCCGACGGGCAGTCCGGCCTCCTCCGCGGCGGTCCGGAAGGCCGTGACCGCCTCGGGCGATCCCACCGGGACGACCCCGGTGATCTTCGGGACGGGGCACGGGTGGGCCACGATCGTGGCGGCCGCGGCGCTCAGCGCCTGCGACTCGGCCACGTGGCTGCCCGGCTTCCCCGGCAGCTCGGGCGAGGACTGTGCGTGCAACAGGTACGCGATCGTGCGGGCCGCGGAGCGACGGGCCTGCTGCTCGGGGATCTCCCCCGACCGCAGCGCCTCGAGCACCGCGTCGTACGCCTCGTCGTTGTCGGCCGGCATCAGGGCGAGGTCGCTGCCCGCCTTGATCGCCTCGACGGTCGCGTCGCCGCCCGGATAGCGGTTCATGACCGCGCCCATGCCGAGGGAGTCGCTGATGACGAGCCCGTCGAAGCCCAGGTTGTCGCGCAGCCCGCGCGTGATGACCTTGTGCGACATCGAGGCCGGCACGCCCTTGTCGATCGCGGGCACGTCGAGGTGGCCGGTCATGATGCCGGGGGCGGCTTCCGCGACCGCCGCCGCGAACGGCACCAGGTCGTGGCTCCGCAGCCGCTCGCGGTCGCTGCGCAGGACCGGCAGGCCCTCGTGGCTGTCCTCGTCCACGTTGTGGCCGGGGAAGTGCTTGACCGCCGAGATCATCCCGGCCTCGGAGTAGCCGTCCACCGCTGCGACCACCGCGCGCGCCACCGTCTCGGGCTCCGAGCCTGCGGAGCGGCTGCCGATGATCGGGTCGGCGGGGCCGATCGTGATGTCACCGTCGGGGGCGAAGACCGTGTTGTAGCCCGCGGCCCGCAGCTCGGCGCCGGAGGCCCGCGCCGCGGCGGTCACGACGGCCTCGCCGCGAGCGCCGTGCCCCGCGACAGCCGCGCCCGCGGACATGAAGCTCGGGAAGGTCGTGAGCGGATCGGCCAGGCGCGCGACCAGCCCGCCCTCCTGGTCGATCGGCACCATGACGGGGAAGCCGCGGTCCTTGCCCGCGTCCTGCAGCTGTCGGTTGAACGCCTTGACGCTGTCCAGCGGGTCGTCGGTCGTGACATCGAGGATCTGCTGTCCCGTCACCATCACGCCCGCGAAGTGCTTGTCGCGCACGAGCTCGAGCGACGACTCGTTGGAGAAGCTGCGCGCGATGATGAGCTGTCCGGCGAGCTCCTTGAGCGACAGCCCCTCCGCGAGAGAGCGCGCCTGGTCCTTCTCGGCCGCGGTCGGCCCCCAGCCGGCCGGCTCCTTCGCGGCCTTCGCCCGGGGCGCGTCGCCCGCGCTCGGGGCTGCCGCTGGGGAGCCGGGCGACGAGGTGTCGCGGTCCGCCCACCACACGACGCCGCCCGCGACGACGAGCGCCACGACGGTCAAGCCGATGAGGACGGCCAGGCGACGGGCCCGGCGTGAGGCCGACACCTCAGGCCGCGACCACGTGGGTCACGGGCATGCTCGAGTCGACCGGCAGGTCGAGCGCGGACGGGGCCACACCGCGTCGTACGACCTCGGCACCGAGCGCGGCGACCATCGCGCCGTTGTCGGTGCACAGCCCCATCCGCGGGATGCGCACCTCGATGCCGGCCTTGGCGGCGCGCTCCTCGGCGTAGTGACGCAGCCGTCCGTTGGCGGCCACCCCTCCCCCGATGATCAGCGTGTCGACGTCGTGCTCGACGCACGCCGCGATCGTCTTCTTGGTCAGCACGTCGCAGACCGCGTCCTGGAACGAGGCGGCGACGTCGGCGGTCGAGATGCTCCGCCCCATGCGCTGCTCGTGCTGGACGTGGCGGGCGACCGCGCTCTTGAGCCCGGAGAAGGAGAAGTCGTAGCGGTGCTTGTCCAGGTCGCGTCCGGTCGTGAGGCCTCGGGGGAACGCGATCGCAGTCGGATCGCCGTCGCGGGCGACCCGGTCGATGTGCGGTCCGCCCGGGTAGGGCAGGTCCAGCAGGCGGGCGACCTTGTCGAACGCCTCGCCCGCGGCGTCGTCGATCGTCTGACCGAGCATCGTGATGTCGGTGACGATGTCGTCCACGAGCAACAGCTCGGTGTGCCCCCCGCTGACCAGGAGCGCCGCGACCCGCTGGTCGAAGCGGCCGTGCTCGAGCTGGTCGACCGCGACGTGGGCGGCCAGGTGGTTGACCCCGTAGAGCGGCTTGTCGTGGGCCAGCGCGAGCGCCTTCGCCGCCGCGACGCCGACCAGCAGCGCACCGGTCAGGCCCGGCCCGCTGGTCACCGCGATCGCGTCGACGTCCTGCACCCGGATGCCCGACTCGGCGTACGCCTGCTCGAGCGTGGGCACCATCGCCTCGAGGTGCGCGCGGCTCGCGACCTCGGGCACGACGCCGCCGAAGCGCACGTGCTGCTCCATGCTCGAGCTCAGTGCGTGCGCGAGCAGCTCGGTGCCGCGCACGATGCCTACTCCGGTCTCGTCGCAGGACGACTCGATGCCCATCACCAACGGTTCACTCACCAGCACATTGTGTCAGGGTGGGCAGATGGCACGCACCGACGACATCCCCCAGGCGTACGACGAGCGGTCGGTCCTGCTGCAGGTGCTGCACTACGCGCAGGACACCGCGGTCATGAAGGTCAGTGGCTTGAGCGAGGAGCTGGGCCACCGGGCGCCGCTCGCGGGGTCACCGCTGATGAGCCCCGTCAACCTGCTCAACCACCTGCGCTGGGTCGAGCGATCGTGGATCAACGCCGATCTGTTCGGCGGGGAGGACGACGCGCCGTGGAGCGAGGAGGACCCGGATGCGGAGTTCCGCCAGGGCGAGAGCCTCACCGTCGCCGAGGTGATCGACCTGTACGAGCAGGAGGCCGCCCGCACCCGCGCAGTCTTCGCCGAGGTCGACCTCGACATGGTGCGCCGCGGCGGACGCATCGAGCATCCGGTGACCGCGCGGTGGATCCTGCAGCACCTCATCGAGGAGACCGCCCGCCACAACGGCCACCTCGACATCCTGCGCGAGCTCGCCGACGGCTCGACCGGCGATTGACTACTCCTCGATGCTGACCTGTGACCGGTCGAACGCGACGTAGCCGCTGAAGTCGCTGCCCACGCGGTCGAATGCGGTCGGGATCGGGTCGGGGTAGGACCAGCCGCCGTCACGCGCGACGTCGGCGCCCGATCCGACGTTCCAGTACTGCGCATCGCCCTTCCACGGGCAGTGGTAGGCCGTGGGACTCTTCTCGAACGCACCGTCGGCCAGGCTCGACGGCGGGAAGTACCAGTTGCCCTCGATCTTCACGAGGTCCTCGGTGGGCGCCTCGGCGACGACCGTGGACCCGACGACTGCCTTCATGTGTGCCTCCTGGGTCTGTGCCTCCCAGTCTGCACCCGCGGGTCGAGCCCCGCGAGGTCTCAGCGGCCGGCAGAACGCCGGGCAGCGCGGGCGGCGTACTCCTGCTCGTCGAGCCGTGCCGCCTCCTCGAGCGTGGGGGCGGTGCCGCCGTGGCGAGCCGGGGCCCACCACTGGCCGACGGGGCTGAGGGGGTACTCGAGGATCGCCCGGTCCAGCAATTCGCTCATCGCCGCGCGCAGTCGTGCGGTCTCGGCCACGGGGTCCTCCCCCGTCACCTCCAGCGGCGCACCGACGTGCAGGCCGATCGTCTTGCCGCGGCCCGTCAGGTCCGACGGGTGATCCTTGGTCTTCAGCAGCTGCGTGCCCCACGTGACCATCGGGATCAGCGGGACGCCTGCCTCGGCGGCCATGCGCACGGCTCCGGTCTTGAGCTCCTTGATCTCGAACGCGCGGCTGATCGTGGCCTCGGGGAAGATGCCGACGATCTCGCCCTCACGGGCGTAGCGAACCGCGTCGTCGTACGACTGCTGGCCGTTGTCACGGTCGACGCTGATGTGGTGGTACGAGCGCATGACGGGCCCGGAGACCTTGTGGTCGAAGGCGTCCTTCTTGGCCATGAACCGCACCAGGCGACCGCTCGGCTGGGCCGCGAGCCCGTCGAAGATGAAGTCGACGTAGCTGATGTGGTTGGCCGCCAGGATCGCGCCGCCGGTGCGGGGGATGTGCTCGGTGCCGGTCATCTGGAACTTCATCCCGAGGACCTTGAACAGCGTCTTGGCGGTCAGGATCGTGGCCGGATACGTGAAGTCGCGCATGGCGCCAGAGTAGTGCACACGCGTGCACTCGGCGGGTGGCCGAGTGCACGCGTGCAGTAGTGGGTGGCGGTCAGTCCTCGATGACGTGGACCGCGGCCTCCTCGGCGCTCGATGCGGCGCCGTCGATCCCGACGTCCTCGCCGATGAGGTCCTTCTCGGTGTCCTCGCCGATGCCGCCGTCGGGGTCGACGAGACGGCCGGCGCGCTCCGCCCCGACCTCACCGTCGTCGAGGACCTCCTCGTCCGCGACGGCGTACGGATCGGGCTCGGGCTCCTCCTGGCGGAGTCGCTCGTCCAACGTCTCACCTTCCAGCTGCTCCTCGGCGGTCGTGCCGAATCCCTCGCCCCGGTAGCTCTCCGGCGGCGAGTACCCCGAGTCCAGGACCTCGTCGGGATCCGCGAACACGGCGTCCTGATCGAGGATCTCCGTGGGCTCGTTCGTGCGCTCGTTGGGTGTCTCAGTCATGCTTCCAGCGTCGCACGCCGACGCCGACACGCAAGAGGAGCGGGCGCCTCGACCAGCAAAAAAACCCAGCCCAGATTTGCGGGCTCCTGCACCGTTCCGCGCTACGGATTCGGTGCAGGAGTCCGCAAATCTGGGCTGGGGCGACCGGATCCTGTGGTGCGGCTCTCACTGCCACTCCGCGATCGTGAGCTCCATCACGAGGGCGTCGACACCGCCTGCGTAGTAGCCGCGCCGGGTGCTGATCGTGTCGAACCCGAACGACTCGTAGAGGCCGATCGCGGGCACGTTGTCGGCCGCGACCTCGAGCAGCAGACGCCCCGCGCCGAGATCGCGGGCGCGGTCGACGAGCTCCTCGAGCACATCGCGCGCAATCCCCCGGCCCCGCGCACCCGGCAGCACCGCGATGCGGTCCAGGTCGGCGGTCTCCCCCGCCAGCGACACGGCTCCGTACGCCGTCAGGTCGTCGTCCACCAGCACGACGTGCCGGTCGCTGACGACCTCCTCGCGCACCAGGGCCTCGCTCCACGCGGAGCCGCCGAAGCAGGCCTGCTCGATCGCGGCGATCGCGGCGACGTCGGCCTCCGTGGCCTCGCGGGTCATGCCCGCTTGGACGAGGCCTGCGGCACCGCGTCGGGCCGGCGCAGGTAGAGCGGCTCGAGTGGCACCTGCACCGCACGCCCGGAGGCCACGAGGTTCGCGAGCACCGCTGCCCGCGGGTCGCCGGCCTCGCCCGACGCGCGCAGGACGCCGTCGTAGAGGTGGGCACCGCGCCCGTACGCAGGCAGGTCGGGGTGCTGGGCCGCCAGGTCCGCGGGCTTCAGCACGTGGGGTCCGTCCAGGCGCACGTGATCGGCCCCGTAGCGGGCCCAGTAGACCTCCTTGCGGCGGGCGTCGGTCGCGACCAGGAACTCACCCTCGACCTGGACGTCGGCGGCGACGACGTCGAGCGAGCACACGCCGTGGGTCGTCAGGCCGAGGGTCGAGCCGAGGGTCAGCGCGGTGACGACGCCGACGCGCAGCCCCGTGAAGGGGCCCGGGCCCACGCCGACCGCGACGTCGGTCAGGTCGGCCATCGTGGCACCCGCCCGGGACATCGCCTCACGGATCGCGGGGGCGAGGAGCTCCCCGTGCGCCATCGCCCCCTCGCCGTACGCCTCGGCGATCACCCGGGTGCCGTCGTGGACGGCAACGGTGATCGCAGGAGTGGCGGTGTCGAACGCGAGGAGGAGCACGGCGCCAGCCTACGAGCCGAGAAGCGTGGAGCGGAGCGGGACACCGACCCAGCGGGGGCCGTGCGGCTTGATCGTGACGACGCGCGGGTCGACCTCGTCGGGGACGTCGCCGTCGTGCGGCGTGCCGAGCGGGTCGATCGGGCGCGGGCCACGGACCTCGATCTTGACGTGCAGCCAACTGTCGGCAAGCTGTTCGGCCATGCCGTCGCCCCACTCCACGACGGTCACCGCCGACTCGGTCGTCGAGTCCAGGTCGAGGTCGTCGATCTCGCTGAGATCGCCCAGCCGGTAGGCGTCGACGTGCACGAGCGGGGGTCCGTCGACCAGCGAGGGGTGGGTGCGGGCGAGGACGAACGTGGGCGACGTGATCGGGCCGCGGACGCCGAGGGCCTCCCCGAGACCCTGGGTGAACGTCGTCTTGCCGGCCCCGAGATCGCCCGACAGCACCAGGAGGTCGCCGGCGCGCAGCAGCGGCGCGAGCCGCGCTGCGAGCGCCTGCATCTCCTCGGCCGTCGGCACCTCACGGGCAAGCCACAACGTCTTGCCGAACTCGATGAACGGCTCGTCCCTGCCCACAGGCTCGTAGCGGCGCCGCGACCAGAACTGCACGGTGTCCGGCAGCTCCTCACGGACGTCGAGCCAGATGCCGTCCTTGCCGCGCTCCTCCGCGGTGTCCTCCGCGACGCCCACCATCGCCGAGGCGACGCCCCGGGCCTGGATGTCGGGATCGACGCACACGCGGCGAAGGCCCAGCTGGCCGGGCCGCGACTCGTCGAACAGCATCGCGCCCATCGGCAGGCCCCGGCGCTCGACGAGCAGGCCGCCCGCGGTCGCGAGGGTGTGGGCGACCGACTCGACGGTCTCGTCCAGGGCGGTGCTCGGCGGGTCCAGCACGGGACGGGCGCCGAACGAGCGGTGGATGATGTCGACGATCACCTCCGCGTGCTCGGGCCCCGCGTCGATGACGTTGAGAGCGTTGCTGCCGGTCATGACTCGATGTCCTCCAGGACGTCCTCGATCGCCCGGGTGACGGTCTCGTGAGCCTCGAACGGGGCCATGTGGCCGACGTCCTCCAGCACGATGAGCTTGGCGTCCGGTATCCGGTCGGCCAGCACGCGGGCGTGCTTGATGGGGGTCAGCAGGTCCGCGGTGCCGCCGATGACGGTGGTGCGGGCCCGGCCGAGATCGCCCAGACCTGCAGTCAGGTCCAGGCTGACGAAGTTGGGGTAGAAGTCCATGAGCACGCGGGTCGGCGCGCGCAGGATCATCTCGTTGACCATGTCGACGTGGCGCTCCGCGGCGCGCGGGCCGAGGGCCCACCGACGGATGACCGAATAGCTGTTGAAGCGGCGGCCCCAGTCCAGCACGGGGGTGCCGGCGCGCAGCAACGGCACGAGGTAGCGAAGAGCCGGGCTGCTGCGCATGAGCCTGCCCGAGCTGGTCGAGACGAGCACGACCCCCTCGATGCGGTCGCCGAACAGCTCCGGCCGTGTGCGGGCGAGCTCCATGATCGTCATGCCGCCCATCGAGTGGCCGACGAGCACGATCGGGCCCTCCGGGACGACCTGCTCCAGGACGGTCTCGAGATCGTCCGCGAGATCGGCCAGCGAGGAGTTGCCGGCAGACGATCGACCCGAGCGCCCGTGGGAGCGCATGTCGACGAACACCGAGCGCACGCGTCCGCGCAGCGCGAGGCGCTGGTAGTGCCACAGGTCGCTGTCCTCGACCCACCCGTGCAGGAACACGACCGTCGGGGTCGGGTGATCGGCCTCCTCCACCTCGACGTGCAGCGCGACCCCGTCGGGGGCCAGCAGCGACAGGGGCGTGCTGCGCACCGACCCGAACTCGACGTCCTCACCGCGGCGGCGGCGTCGCCCCGTGCGGTGGCGACCGTTGAGAAGCGTGGCGACCGTCCCGGCGGCCACGAAGGCTCCTGCGGTCGTCGCGAGCTTCGCCGTTCTCCTCATGCGCCACCCTCATAGGTCCGGACGATGCGGCCACCCAGCCGGGTGACCACCTCGTACGCAATGGTGCCCGATGCGGTTGCCCAGTCCTCTGCGGTGGGTTCGCCGTCGTGGCCGGGACCGAACAGGACGACCGCGTCGCCGCGCCGTGCGGACCGCTCGCCCAGGTCGACGACGAACTGGTCCATGCACACCCGACCGACGAGGGGCACCCGCGCGCCCGCGGCCAGCACCTCCGCACGGTTGGACGCCGAGACCGCGATGCCCTCGCCGTATCCGAGGGGCACGAGACCCACCGTGGTGTCGCGCTCCGCGGTCCAGGTCTGGCCGTACGAGACCTTGGCCCCGGCGGGGATGCGCTTGACCTGCGCCAGCCGGCCGCGCAGCGTGAGCACGGGCGTCAGCGGGGTCTCGTAGGTCATGCCCGGGTCGGGACGGATGCCGTAGGCAGCGATGCCCACGCGCACCATGTCGAAGTGGGCCGACGGCCGGGTCAGCGTCGCGGGCGAGTTGCAGAGGTGCCGCAGCCCCGGCTCGATCCCGGCGGCGGTCAGCTCGTCGACCGCAGCGACGAACACCGCCTCCTGTGCGTCGTTGGCGGGATGGGCGGGCTCGTCGGCGCACGCGAAGTGCGACCAGACGCCGGTGACCTCGACGCGTCCGGCCGCCTGCGCCGCCGCGGCAGCCGCGACGAGCGCGGTCCACTCCCGGCCGAGCGCGCCGTTGCGCGACAGGCCCGTGTCGACCTTGAGCTGCACCCGGGGACGACGCGGCGCGGCGGCCAGGATCTCGGCCAGCTGATCGGTCGACGAGGCCGTGACCTCGACGTCCGCCTCGACAGCGGCCGCGTAGTCGGCGCCGGGTGCGGCAAGCCAGCACAGGAGATCGCCCGTGTCGCCCGACTCCCGCAGGGCGAGCGCCTCGGCGAGCGTCGCGACACCCAGCCAGTCGGTTCCCGCGGCACGAGCGGCGCGGGCCATCGGGACCATGCCGTGGCCGTACGCATCGGCCTTCACGACCGTCATCTGCGCCGACGAGGGCGCACACGCCGCAAGCGCCTCGAGATTGGCGCCGAAGGCGTCGAGGTCGATGACCGCCTCTGCCTGTGGTGCGGTCATCGTCAGTGTCTCCAGTCGCGGACGTCGTCGAGCAGGCCGTCGTGGAAGGCCGCGACCGTGCCCGGGAGCGCGGCGGCGACGGCGGACGCCGTGACGGGCCCTCCGGGGTTGGCCCGGACGCTCGCGGCACCGTGCAGGAACGCCGCGAGGGAGCCGGCGTCGTGCGGGTCCGCGCCGGCGGCCATGAGCGATCCGGCGAGGCCGGCGAGCACGTCGCCCGATCCCGCGGTGCCGAGCCACGGCGAGCCCGTGAGGTTGACCCGGGTCGGGCGTCCGGGCGTCACGACGAGGGTGCGGGCACCCTTGAGCAGCACCGTGGCCCCCCACCGCTCGGCCGCGCGCGACGCATGGGCCAGCGGCTCGGCCTCCACGCTCGCGCGGTCGGTGTCGAGCATCTGGGCGAGCTCGCCCGCGTGGGGCGTGAGCAGGGCCGGGACGTCGAACGATCCGGGCAGGTGCTGCAGGCCCGAGGCGTCGACCAGCACCGGCACGTCGTCCTCGAGCGCCATCGACAGCTGGCCGGCCCCGTCGTCGCCACCGCCGGGGCCGACGACCCAGGCCTGCACACGTCCTCGGCCGACGACGACCTCGGGGGCACGGTCCACGATGCGCCTGCCGAGCTCGTCGCTGCCGACGAACCGCACCATGCCGGCCAGGCCCGCCTGCGCACCTGCGACGCAGAGGTGCGCCGCGCCCGCGTACTGCTCCGAGCCGGCCGCGATGCCGACGACACCCCGCGCGTACTTGTGGCTCGTGGGGCTGCGGAGCCAGTCGAAGAGATCGTCCAGCAGCCGGGAGTCCGAGGGCTCGATGGCCTCGACCGACGCGGTCGGCAGGAACGGGCCCAGGCCGATGTCCACGAGCTCGGCGATCGACGTGCCGTTCCAGCCGGCCGCTCCGCTCGCGGGCGCGACCAGAAGGGCGTTCTTGTAGGTCCCGAAGGTGATCGTCGCATCGGCCCGCACGTGGGCCCCGGGCACCGTCGCCCCGTCCACGTCGACGCCGGACGGCACGTCGACGGCGATCGTGTGGGGCCGGGCCCGGGCGATCCACTCGGCCCAGTCCGCCGCCCGTCCGGTGAGGCCGGGGCGCGCGCCGATCCCGAAGACCGCGTCGAGGCAGTGCCGCTGGTCGGTCGGCTCCTCGACCACCCGGGCGCCGGCGCCCAGCGCGGTCGCGAGACCGTCTGCGTGCACCGTGCCGGGGTCGAGCAGGCACAGGTCGACCCGGACCCCGCGATCCAGCAGGTGCGCCGCGGCGTAGAGCGCGTCGCCCCCGTTGTTGCCCGGGCCGATCAGCATCAGCACCACCTCGCCCGCCGCGACGTGACCGAGGGCGTCGGCGAGGCCCCGGGAGGCGCGGCGCATGAGCTCGCCGTCCGGCAGAGTGGCCGCGAGGGCGGCCTCCGCGGCGCGGACGTCCTCGACCCGGTGGGACCTCAGCATTCGGCCACCACGAACGCCGTCGCCACGGTGGTGTCGTGCGAGATCGACAGGTGCGTCGCCGTGACGCCCAGCTCGGCCGCCCGGTCGAGCGCGGCACCGTGCAGCTTCAGCTCGGGCGCACCCTGGGCGTCGCTGACCACCTCGATGTCCTGCCATGACATGCCCGCAGGGGCCCGGAGGGCCTTGACGAACGCCTCCTTGGCCGCGAAGCGGCCCGCCAACGACTCCAGCGGCAGATCGGCCTCCGCCGCCGTGAACAGCCGGTTGCGCAGCGTCGGCGTACGCTCCAGCGACGCCGCGAACCTGGGGATGTCGACGACGTCCACGCCGATTCCGAGGATGGTCATGCGGTGGTCCCGAGGATCACTCGACCGTGACCGACTTGGCGAGGTTGCGGGGCTGGTCGACGTCGTGGCCAAGGAGGCTCGCGAACTCCGCGGCGAATATCTGCAGCGGTACCGTCGAGACGAGGGGCTGCAGCAGGGTGGGGACCTTGGGCAGCCGGATCAGGTGATCGGCGTAGGGCACGACGTCCTCGTCACCGTCCTCGGCCAGCACGATCGTGCGGGCACCGCGCGCGCGGATCTCCTGGATGTTGCTGACGGTCTTCTCCTGCAGCTGGTCGCGGCCCTTGGGCGGCACGATGACGAACACCGGGAGGCCCTCCTCGATCACCGCGATCGGGCCGTGCTTGAGCTCACCTGCGGCGAAGCCCTCGGCGTGGATGTAGGCCAGCTCCTTGAGCTTGAGCGCACCCTCCAGGGCCACCGGGTAGCCGACGTGGCGACCGAGGAACAGGATCGAGCGCGAGCCGGCGAGCTCGGCCGCGAGCTTGCGCATCTGGTCGCCCTCGTCGAGCATCCGCTGGATCCCGTCGGGGATGCGACCGATCTCGGCGAGGATGCCGTCGATCTCGTCGCCGTACTTCATGCCCTTGACCTGCGCGATGTAGAGGGCGAGGAGGTAGCACGCGACGACCTGGCTGAGGAAGCCCTTGGTCGAGGCGACCGCGACCTCCGGGCCGGCGTGCGTGTAGATGACCGCATCGGACTCGCGGGGGATCGTCGAGCCGTTGGTGTTGCAGATCGACAGCACGCGAGCCCGCTGCTGCCGGGCGTAGCGAATCGCCATGAGCGTGTCCATGGTCTCGCCGGACTGGCTGATCGTGACGACCAGCGTGCTCTTGTCGAGGATCGGGTCGCGGTAGCGGAACTCCGAGGCCAGCTCGACCTCGCACGGCGTGCGCGTCCAGTGCTCGATCGCGTACTTGGCGACCATCGCGGCGTAGAACGACGTGCCGCACGCGATCACGATGATCTTGTGGACCTCGCGCAGCTCATCGTCACTGATGCGCATCTCGTCGAGCTGCAGCAGGCCCCCGGGTGTGTAGCGCCCCAGCAGCGTGTCGGCGACCGCCTGGGGCTGCTCGTCGATCTCCTTGAGCATGAACCACTCGAAGCCGCCCTTCTCGGCAGCCGACACGTCCCAGTCGACGTGGTACTCCGTGGTCTCGGCGGGGTGCCCGTCGAAGTCGGTCACGACGATGTCGTCGGGCGTGATCGTGACGACCTGGTCCTGGCCGAGCTCGACGGCGTCGCGGGTGTACTCGATGAACGCCGCGACGTCCGAGCCGAGGAAGTTCTCGCCGTCGCCACGTCCGACCACGAGGGGCGAGTTGCGGCGGGCGCCGACGACCACGTCGGGCTGGGCGGCGTCGCAGATCACGAGCGTGAAGGCGCCCTCGAGGCGGCGGCAGACCGCACGCACCGCGTCCGACAGGTCGGGGGTGCGCTCGAGCTCGTCGCGCAGCAGGTGGGCGACGACCTCGGTGTCGGTCTCCGAGACCATCTCGTGGCCCCGCTTCTCCAGCTCTGCGCGCAGGGACGCGAAGTTCTCGATGATGCCGTTGTGCACGACCGCGACGCGACCCGTGTCGTCGAGGTGCGGGTGCGCGTTGACGTCGTTGGGCGCACCGTGGGTGGCCCACCGCGTGTGCCCGATGCCGGTGTGCGCGACGGGCAGCGGGTGCGCCGCGAGCTCGGCGTCGAGGTTGACGAGCTTGCCCGCCTTCTTGGCCGAGAGGAGCTCACCGTCGTGCACCAGGGCGACGCCGCCGGAGTCATATCCCCGGTACTCCAGGCGTCGCAGGCCCCCCATGACGACGTCGAGAGCCGAGCGCTGACCGACGTATCCGACAATTCCACACATGGTTCCTAGGGTAGCGAGTGCGGCCCACCTAGGGCCGAGTGCAGCGCCGGAGCGTCAGCCGCGCCACAATGGCGGCATGACGCGCGACCAGTCACCGTACGTTGAGCTCGAACGGGCCGCATGGGCCGAGCTCGCCGGTGACGTCCCCCAGCCGCTCAACCCCGACGAGATCGAGCGGGTACGCGGCCTCGGCGACGAGCTCGACCTCGAGGAGGTCCGCCAGGTCTACCTGCCGATGACGCAGCTGATCAGCATGCGCGTACGCCTCGCGGCCGCCTTGTACGAGGCGACCGAGGAGTTCCTGCACGCCCCCCAGTCGCGGCGCACCCCGTTCGTGATCGGCATCGCCGGATCCGTCGCAGTCGGCAAGTCCACGACCGCCCGCCTGCTGCGCGAGCTGCTGGCCCAGTCCCCCGACCACCCCGTGGTCGAGCTGGTCACGACCGACGGCTTCTTGTTCCCCAACGCCGAGCTCGAGCGCCGGGGGCTGCTGGATCGCAAGGGCTTCCCCGAGTCGTACGACCGCAAGGCCCTCCTGCGCTTCGTGATGGAGGTCAAGTCCGGTGTCGAGGTCGTGACCGCCCCGGTCTACTCCCACCTGACGTACGACCGCACCGACGAGGTCGTGACCGTCAAGGCGCCCGACATCGTCATCGTGGAGGGCCTGAACGTCCTCGCCCCCGCACGACCCCGCGGCGACGGCTCGCCCGGCCTGGCCGTCAGCGACTTCTTCGACTTCTCGATCTACGTCGACGCGTCGGGCAAGGACCTGCGCCGCTGGTACATCGACCGCTTCCTGACCCTGCGCAAGACCGCCTTCGCCGATCCCGCGTCGTACTTCCACCGCTACAGCTCGTTCTCCGACGAGGAGGCGGTGCAGCGCGCGAGCGAGCTGTGGGACACGATCAACTACCCCAACCTCAAGGAGAACATCGCCACGACACGTGGCCGTGCCTCCCTCGTGCTGCGCAAGGGACCCGACCACGCCGTGAGCTGGGTGCGCCTGCGCAAGATCTGAGCCCACGGACCGAGGTCAGATCGTTCGCACGTACTCCCCGGCCCAGGCGCTCTGCCAGAAGCCGAGCCGCTCGTTCACCGCGATCATGTGGGTGTTGCTGGCCGCATTCCACGTCGTGATGCGCCGCCGGCCCTCCAGCAGGTCCGCCGCGGCCTGCATCGCGTGGATCTTGAGCGCGAGACCGAGCCCATGACCGCGGTGGGCCGGGCGGACGAGGGTGTCCCACTGATAGACCTCGTCACCCTCGCCGGGGAAGGCCAGCTGGGTGTGGCCCGCGAGCGAGCCGTCGGGGGCACGGGCGACCGACACCTGCATGATGCGGCCGACCCGGGCCAGGTCGGCCTCGTCCTTGCGGACCCGTGCAGCGTCCCAGTGCTCGTTCTCCAGCCCGATGTCGCCGCTGGGCGCCTCGGCATTGAGCATCCGGCGCAGGTCTGCGTACTCGTCGAGCCACTCCTGCGGGCACGGGCCGCGCCACGTCTCCAGCGTGTACGCGGGGTCGAGCACGAGGGGCGGCACGTCGGCGGGCAACGTCAGCTCACGCACCGCGTCCACGATGTCGAGCGTGAACCCGCGCGCCTCCGCGAAGGCACGCCCCGCATCCGTCTGCTGGTCGACCGCCCACACCGCCTCCCCGAGAGCGATCGTGCGTCCGTGCTGACGTCCGATGTCGAGCAGCGCATCGAGCACGGCCGAGCCGTGACCCCGGCGACGGTGCTCCGGCGGCACGAACACCTCCACGAAGGCGATCGCCGTGTTGTCCTGCAGCGCCATGACGGCCGTGCCGCCCGCGACGGCGAGACCGTGGACGTCCCGGGCGACGACGGCGGCCTTGGTGCCGTACGCGTCATCGGTCAGGTTGACCCGCTTCTCGATCGCCAGGTAGGGACCATCGAAGGTCCGTGCGTGCGCTCGTGCGTAGAGGCCGTAGAGCTCCGCGAACGCCGCGTCGTCGGACACGTCGACGCGCTGGACCCTGGTCATCCCTCGACCCTACGGCTCCGGCAGGTCGAGGAGCGGCAGGTGCTCGGCCCGCACGATGCCGGCCGACACCGCGTACTCGACCAGCCGCGAGCGGCGCGACGTGGCGAGGCGGCCCGCCCCGCCGTAGAGACCCTTCACGCCGTTCCTGGCGAGCCTCTCGCAGACGTTGTCGAGCTTGCGGTTGAAGGTCGTGATGGGCACCCCGAGGCGCTCCGCCGCGGCCGCGCTGGTCGGCACCGCGCCGGGCGCTCCGCCCCTGCGCCGGAGCACCGGCTCGGCGAGCGCCAGCACCAGGCGCAGCTGGGACGGGGTCAGCTCGACGGCACCGAGCGTCTCATCGCCCGATCCCGTGACCGGTGCGGGAGACCCGGAGTAGGCCGGCTCGTCGCAGTCGACGGTGACCTCGTACATCGTGTCGCCCGCCGTGAACAAGATGGCTTGGCTCGCCATCACCACCGGCAGCCGCGACCCGGGGCCGATCCAGGACTGCAGGGTTCCCGCGTCGCCGCTGACCGTGACCGACAGCCGGGTCCCCACGTTCACGATCCACCAGAAGCCGGCCTCGTGGCGCAGCTCGACCGCACGCCGGTGCAGGTAGGGGTTGTCCTCGTCGACGACCAGGTCGCCCTCGCGGCCGATCGTGAAGACGTCGCCCGGCTCCACGACGAGCTCCTCGCCGCAGAACTCGATCGTCAACCGGCTCATGGCGCCACCTCCGGATCGATGTGCTTCATCCGCCATGGTGCCGTGCCGTCCGTCCGTCGCGCGCGCCGAGGCGGTCAGCGCACCGCGACCTTGACGGTCGTGCGGGCAGGGGCCGTGCTGGACGTCCCCGCGTAGTCGACGTGGAACGTCCGGGTGCCGGCGGGCACGCCGGTCAGCGTCACCGTGCCGACGCCCTTCGCGAGGGAGACCGTGCGGCGGACGTCCTTGCGCGAGACCGTGATCGTCCCGCTGGGGTGGTGGCCCGTGGCGCGGCGGGTCACCTCGACCGTGAACGTGGCCCGACCGGTGCCGGGCCTGGACGACACGCCCAGCCGGGCGGTCGACTTCAGCGTGGTGGTCAGCCGCTCGACGAGCGCGCCCTCGTCCAGCGAGAAGACCTGCGGCTGCGTGCTGCCGGCGATCGTCTGCCACCGCGTCGCCCAGATGTTCTTCGGGTCCTCGAACCGCAGCTGCACGTCGTTCGGCGCCTCGGTGGCCAGGTCGTATCGTCCCGTCGACCACGTGCGGGTGGACCCCGCATATCGGCTCGTGCCCACCACGCGAGGCCTGACGGAGATCCCCCGGAGCCGCTCGCCGCTCGTCGAGGTCACGATGCCCTTCACGTGGGCGAGGCGGTGGTCGAGCACGTGGGCCTTGACCGTGGTGGTCGCGCCCCCCGTCACCGTCAGCTCCGTCGCAGCCGTCTCGGAGAACACCTCGTCATGGCACTCCTGCCGGTACGTCGAGGAGGTGTCGCGGTAGCAGAGGGTGTACGTGCCGGCCGGGAGCCCGCGGAAGCGGTACGTCCCCGCGGCGTCGACCCCGCGGTCCACGTCGTACCTCTTCGTCGAGAGGTTCTCGTACACGCTGCTGTCGGGACCGTCGACGATCTCCGCGCGGATGGACGTGGGGGACGCACCGTCTGCCCGGGTGACCTTGCCGGTGATCGTGCCGGCCGGCTTCAGGGTCACGTTGCGGGTGACCGTGCGCGACCGGTTCCCCATGAAGTCACGACGAGCCGTCACGGCGCGTTGGCCCGGGTCGCTCACGACGACGTTGTCGTACCACCACGTCGTGCTGCTGCCAGCGGGACGGGTGAGCGAGTAGCGCCCGGCGCTGTCGGTCGTGACCGTCTTGTACCGCTCGAACGCATCACCGCTGTCCCCGTCGCGGCGCACCAGGGTCACCTTGGCCCCGGCCAGGGGTGTGCCCGCGATCGTGACCGTGCCCTTCACGGTGCCACCCGGGACGGTGGTCGCGTGGGCCGGTGCCACGAGCAGACCGCCGCCGACGACGACGGCCGACAGGAGCCCGACGAGCGGGCGGATCGTGCGGCGGTGCTGGGTCATGATGTCCTCCGAGAGCTCGCTGACGCGCATCACCTCTGACGCTAGGCGGCGCCCGTCCCGCCGTCCATGGGCAGAGGTTCCCTCAGCCGCGCCGTTCGGCGCCCCGGCATGCCCGCTGCCGTCGGATAGTGTGGATCGCACCCCAGAGCCCAGCGCACCGGCCAGCTCGCTCGCTCCCAGGAGACGCACATCGTGCCAGCACGCGGTCTTCCGCCCCCTGAGCTGGACGGCTTCACCTTCGTCCGGCTCATCGGCCGAGGCGGCTTCGCCGATGTGCACCTGTATCGACAGGCCGTCCCGGCGCGCGAGGTCGCGGTCAAGGTGCTCCACCCTGTCGTCGCCGCCGAGACGGACATCGAGTTCTTCCACGCCGAGGCGAACGTCATGGCCCAGCTGTCCGGGCACCCGTCGATCGTCCCGATCTTCCAGGCCGACGTCGCGGCGGACGGACGGCCCTACATCGTGATGGAGTACTGCCCCGGCCCCAGCCTCGGGGAGCGCTACCGGGTCGAGGAGATCCCGCTGTCGGACGTCCTCGAGATCGGCATCAAGATCGCCGCCGCGGTCGAGACCGCCCACCGCGCCGGCATCCTGCACCGCGACATCAAGCCGCACAACGTCCTCACGAACGCGTACGGCACACCCCTGCTGACGGACTTCGGGATCGCGACGGCCACCGACGACCCGCAGACGACCGAGACGACGCTGTCGGTGCCGTGGGCCCCGCCCGAGGCGTTCCGCGGCACGGCCGCCAAGGACGTGCGCAGCGACGTGTACTCGCTCGGCGCCACGGTCTACAGCCTGCTCGCGCGGCGGTCGCCGTACCAGCGCGACGACCAGCCGAACGACGCGATCGCGATGGGCATCCGCATCTCCACCGAACCCTTGCGCCCCACCGGGCGCAGCGACGTCCCGGCCGCCCTCGAGGAGGTGCTGGCCCGGGCGATGGCCCGGTCGATCCACGACAGGTACGCCTCGGCGCTCGACTTCGCGCAGGCCCTGCAGCGCGTCCAGATCGACCTGGGCCTGCCACCGACCCGTATCGAGGTGCTCGACTCCTCTGCCGACCCCCGGCGCCACACGGCCGTCGTGGACGACCTCACCACCGTTCGCCCGATCACGCTGACCGTTCCCGAGGGAGCACCGGCCGGCACCGGCACCGGCTCCGGCCCCCGCCCACGATCGGGCGCTCCCGGACGGACCTGGGCGAAGCGGGCAGCGGCGGTGCTCGCGGTCGCGGCGGTCGCCGCGGGGGCCCTGGCCTTCCTGCGTCCCGACGACGCCCCCTCCAGCGACGGGCCGCTGCCGGCCGTCGTCGGCGCGGCCTACGACAACCCCGCGTGCACCGAGGAGTACATCCTGCAGCTCACCCGGGGCAATCCGAGAGGCTTCGCCGAGCGGATCAACGCCGTCTCCGAGCTCGTGCCGGACGTGAAGTACCTCCGCGGATCGGACGCGTGCGAGACCTACGATCCGGTCAACCGCGACGGCGAGCCCTACTACCTCGCGTGGACAGGTCCCTACGCCACGCTCGAGGACGTGTGCACCGCACGCCGCGAGGCCGGCATCCGCGAGGCGATCCCGCACCTGCTCGACGCAGATCAGCGCGGGCGCAGCTTCTGCGTGTGCCTGGAGTCCGTCGACGACCTCCCGGCGCTCGACAGCTCGACCGACACCTCGTTCGACGAGGGGCTTCTCGTCAACGAGCTGCAGCAGATCCTGCTGATCCGCGGCTACCTCGACGAGCCCCGCACCGACGAGGGCATCGGCATCATCGCGCAGGGCTTCGACGCCCCGACGACCGCGGCGCTCAAGGCGTACCAGGCGGACCAGGGCATCGCGCCCGACGGCCGCACCGGGTCCGCGACCTGGAGCGCCCTCAAGGCCGAGGAGTACGACAGCGGACGACCGGTGTGCCCCTGAGGACCCCGCACCACCCGGGGGTGGTCACAGCGACAGCGTCAAGCGGACCACACCGGCCAGGTGCTCGGCCACCTCGGTGGCCTGCTCGGCCGTCGCCGCCTCCACCATCACGCGCACGAGCGGCTCGGTGCCGGACTGGCGCAGCAGCACCCGGCCCGTGTCGCCGAGCCTCGACGACGCGATGGCCACCTCGCCCAGCAGCGTCGGATCGGTGTCGGCGCGGGACTTGTCGACGCCCGGGACGTTGATCAGCACCTGCGGCAGGCGCGTCATGACCGACGCGAGCCGCGACAGCGGAGTGCCGGACTCGGCCATGCGCGCGGCCAGGTGCACCGCGGTCAGGACCCCGTCGCCGGTGGTCGCGTAGTCGCCCATGATGACGTGGCCCGACTGCTCGCCGCCCATGTTGAAGCCACCGGCACGCATCGCCTCGAGCACGTAGCGGTCGCCGACGGCGGTCTGGATCACGGAGATGCCGGCGCTCTCGAGCGCCTGGACGAAGCCGAGGTTGCTCATCACCGTCGCGACGACCGTGTCGTCGGTCAGGCGTCCGGCGTCGCGTGCTGCGAGCGCCAGGATCGCCAGGATGTGGTCGCCGTCGACGACCGCGCCGGTCTCGTCGACCGCGAGGCAGCGGTCGGCATCACCGTCGAAGGCGAAGCCTGCGTCCGCGCCGTGCCGGACGACGGCGACCTGCAGGTCGTCCAGGTGCGTCGAGCCGCAGTTGTCGTTGATGTTGAGGCCGTCGGGCTCGGCGTGGATCGCGATGACCGTCGCGCCGAGCTCCTCGAACACCGCAGGACCCACCTCGTACGCCGCGCCGTTCGCGCAGTCCAGCACGACCCGCAGGCCGTCGAGCGGACGCGGGCAGGTCGACACGAGGTGCTTGACGTACGCCGCCACACCCGCATGGCTGTCGCCGATGCGACCGACGCCGGCGCCGGTCGGCCGGTCCCACGGCTCCTCGAGGCGATCCTCGATGAGGACCTCGAGCTGGTCGTCGAGCTTGAGCCCGCCGCGGGCGAGGAACTTGATGCCGTTGTCGGGCATCGCGTTGTGGCTCGCGGAGATCATGACGCCCATGTCCGCCTCGAGGAAGGAGGTCAGGAACGCCGCTCCCGGCGTCGGCACGACGCCGAGGCAGTGCACGTCCACACCGGCAGAAGCAAGGCCCGCGACCACCGCGGCCTCCAGGAACTCTCCTGAGGCGCGGGGATCGCGGGCCACGACTGCTGTGGGGCGCTGGTCGGCGAAAGCACCGACCTCACCCAGGACGTGGGCCGCGGCGACCGCGAGGTCGACTGCGAGCTCGGCCGTCAGATCACGATTCGCGACTCCGCGAACGCCATCGGTGCCAAAGATCCGGCCCACGAAGACTCAGCGCTTGCTGTACTGCGGAGCCTTACGAGCCTTCTTGAGACCAGCCTTCTTGCGCTCCTTGATGCGCGAGTCACGCGTCAGGAGTCCGGCCTTCTTCAGCACCGGGCGGTTGGCCTCTTCGTCGATCTGGTTGAGCGAGCGGGCCACGCCGAGACGCAGGGCGCCGGCCTGACCGGTCATGCCGCCACCGGTGACGCGAGCGATGACGTCGAAACGGTCCTGCAGACCCGTCTCGGCGAAGGCCTCCTTGGCAATCTGCTGGTGCAGCTTGTTGGGGAGGTACTCCTCGAGCGGCTTGCCGTTGACGGTCCAGACGCCGGTGCCCGGCACGATGCGGACGCGAGCGATGGCCTCCTTGCGGCGGCCCGTCGCAGCACCCGGAGCGATCGTCGCGGGCTTGCTGGAGGTCTCGGAAGCGCCAGCTGACTCGGAGGTGTAAGCAACACCCTCGGAGTTGGTCTGGAACTCGGTGGTCTCTTCGGTGGTGGTCTCAGCCACGATGCGCCTGCTTCTCTTCTTTACTGGGAGATCTGCGTGATCTCGAACGGCTGGGGCTTCTGGGCGGTGTGCGGGTGCTCGGGGCCGGAGTAGACCTTGAGCTTCGTGATCAGCTGATCACCCAGACGGTTCTTGGGGAGCATGCCGCGGACCGACTTCTCGATCGCCTTGCGGGCATCCTTGTCCAGCAGGTCACCGTAGGCGATGGACTTGAGTCCACCCGGGTAGCCGCTGTGACGGTACGCGAGCTTGTCGCGACGCTTGTTGCCCGAGAGGGCAACCTTCTCCGCGTTGACGATGATGACGAAGTCGCCACCGTCGACGTGCGGAGCATATGTCGGCTTGTGCTTGCCGCGGAGCAGCGTCGCAGCCTGGACGGCGAGACGGCCCAGAACGATGTCCTCGGCGTCGATGACGTGCCACTGACGGGTGATGTCAGACGGCTTGGGGCTGAACGTGCGCACGGCGTGACCTTCTCGTTCTTCGATGGTGGTGATCCTGAAACAAACTCTATGGTGGTCGCAACCCATGACGAATCCGCTGGGTTCGACGACACACTAGGTTAACCGGCGGGTGAGGCTCGGGTCAAAACGAGGTCCGTCCTGGCACCCCGTTGCCCCGTGAGGTTTGCCTCACGTCTAAGTTGATAACCGGTCCGCGCCACCGTAGCGGACCGTTCAACCCGTCACAGGAGACCCATCGTGACCGAGAACCAGACCCTGACCGTCCGAGACAATCGCTCGGGCGAGGAATTCGAGATCCCGATCACGGATGGCACCATCCGCGCGGGCGACCTCGGCAAGATCGGCAAGACGGACGATGAGCCCGGACTTGCGGTCTACGACCCCGGCTTCACCAACACCGCCTCCACGCGCAGCTCCGTCACGTTCATCGACGGTGACAAGGGCATCCTGGAGTACCGCGGCTACCCGATCGAGCAGCTGGCCGAGAAGTCCACGTTCCTCGAGGTCGCCTACCTGCTCATCCACGGCGAGCTGCCCACGAAGGAGCAGCACGAGCAGTGGGTGCACGAGATCACGTTCCACACGTTCGTGCACGAGAACGTCAAGTCCCTGATGCAGGGCTTCCGCTACGACGCGCACCCCATGGGAATGCTGCTGTCGAGCGTCGGCGCCCTGTCGACGTTCTACCCCGAGGCGCGCAACATCAGCGATCCGCAGGTGCGCCACGAGCAGGTCGTGCGCATGATCGCCAAGATGCCGACGCTCGGCGCATGGTCGTTCCGCCACGCCCAGGGCAAGCCGTACGTCTACCCCGACAACGACCTGTCCTACACCGAGAACTTCCTCTCGATGCTGTTCAAGATGTCCGAGCCGAAGTACGACCCGGACCCGCGCCTGGCCAAGGCCCTCGACGTCCTGCTGATCCTGCACGCGGACCACGAGCAGAACTGCTCGACCAACGCGGTGCGCTCGGTCGGCTCGAGCCAGGTCGACCCCTACTCCGCGGTCAGCGCCGGCATCGCGGCCCTCTACGGCCCGCTGCACGGTGGCGCCAACGAGGCCGTGCTGAAGATGCTCAAGCGCATCGGCAGCAAGGAGAACATCCCGGCGTTCATCGAGGGCGTCAAGAACGGCGACGAGAAGCTCATGGGCTTCGGTCACCGCGTCTACAAGAACTACGATCCGCGCGCCACGATCATCAAGAAGGCCTGTGACGACGTCTTCGAGGTCACCGGGGTCAACCCGCTCCTCGAGATCGCCCAGGAGCTCGAGAGGATCGCGCTCGAGGACGAGTACTTCGTCAAGCGCAAGCTCTACCCCAACGTCGACTTCTACTCGGGCCTGATCTACGAGGCGCTGCAGTTCCCGCCCGAGATGTTCACGGTCCTGTTCGCGATCGGCCGCACCCCGGGCTGGCTCGCACAGTGGTCGGAGCTGGTGGACGACAAGGAGCAGAAGATCGCTCGTCCCAAGCAGATCTACACCGGCGACCGTCAGCTGGAGTTCATCCCCGCTTCCGAGCGCTGGGCCTGACCCACACCCCCTCGAAAGGCCCTCACCGTCCGCGGTGGGGGCCTTCGTCGTGTGCGCCGAGCCGTGGGGCTACCGTGGGCCGGGTGCGGCTGCGACTGGATCTCTCCTACGACGGAGCGGGTTTCCGCGGCTGGGCCGTCCAACCGGGCCTGCGCACCGTCCAGGGGGAGGTGGAGACCGCGCTCGCGACCATCCTGCGCCGAGACACCGCTCCCCAGCTGACCTGCGCAGGGCGCACCGACGCCGGCGTCCACGCCCGCGGACAAGTCGCCCACGTCGACCTCGAGGACGTCGATCCTCCGGCGCTGGAGCGCCGGCTGCGCCGCCTGCTCCCGCCCGACATCGCCCTGCGCGGCTTGACGGTCGCGCCGGAGGGGTTCGATGCCCGCTTCTCCGCGCTGCAGCGCCGCTACGTCTACCGCCTGTGCGACTCCCCCGCCGGCCCTGACCCGCTCGTCCGCGGCAGCGTCGTGGGCTGGGGACGCCCGCTCGACCCGTCGTTGATGGACGCGGCGGCCGACCACCTGCTCGGCGAGCACGACTTCGCGTCCTTTTGCAAGCGTCGCGAGGGCGCGACCACGATCCGCACGCTGCTGGAGCTGCGCACCGACCGGCGCGGCGACGTCCTGGAGACGACCGTGCGCGCGGACGCGTTCTGCCACTCGATGGTGCGATCCCTCATGGGCGCGCTCGTCGCCGTGGGCGAGGGTCGGTACGCGCCCGAGTGGGCCGGCCAGATCCTCGCCGGTGCGACGCGGGACGCCCGGGTCAAGGTGATGCCCGCGCACGGCCTGGTGCTGGAGGAGGTCGTCTATCCCGCCGACGACGCCCTGGCCGCACGGGCCCACGAGTCCCGGAGGCGACGCGACGAATGAACGTCCGTCTCGCCGTCGTGACCCCCACGACCTTCCAGGCCCTGGCCGCGGGCGACATCGTCGCGGCGCAGGCGCAGCTCGGCCTGCCCATCCCGCAGGCGTTCGCCGAGGCGGTGGACATCTGGCGCTTCATGAACACCCTCGCGAACGAGCAGCCGGCCAATGCGGACTGGCTCATGCGGGCCGTGGTCGCGGACGACGTCATCGTCGGCAACGCCGGCTTCAAGGGGGCACCCGTGGACGGCCGGGCCGAGCTCGGCTACCGGATCCTGCCCGATCACCGACGCCGCGGACTGGCTCTCGCGGCGGTCCGGCTCCTGGTGGACCACGCGTGCAGCACCCAGGGGCTCGACCGGGTCATCGCCCGCATCGCTCCCGACAACGAGGCCTCCGTCCGGGTCGTGACGGCGGCCGGATTCGTGCCGGACGGGGAGCACATCAGCCCGCGGTGGGGCCGCCAGCTCCAGTTCGCGATGCAGACACCCGGGCCCGACGCCTGACAGGATGGGGGCGTGGCAATCACGTGGGCGGAGGTCGTGGCGTACGCCGTGACGCTGCCCGAGGTCGCGGAGTCCACCTCGTACCGCACGCCGTCGCTCAAGGTCGCCGGCGCGCTCATGGCCCGCCTGCGCACCGAGAGCGAGGGCGGCCTGGCCGTCAAGTGCTCGCTCTCGGACAAGGAGGCCCTCGTGAACGGTGAGGACCCCGCCTACTACACGGTTCCGCACTACGACGGCCACGCGTACGTCCTGGTCGACCTCGACGTCGTGGATCCCCAGGAGCTCCGCGAGCTCGTCGCCGACGCCTGGCGCATCGCCGCCCCGCCCTCCCTGCGCAGGCGGCTCGACCTGTGACCGGCTTGCTCACCTCGGTCCTGGTGACCCTGGCCCTCTCCGCCTCCCCCGTCGGGCCTCCGCCCACCGGGGGCGTCGCGGACTACCAGCTCGGCGGTGCGTACGCGCCCTCACCCGATGTCGACATCGTGACCCGCGACCGCACCGAGAAGCCCGTCGAGGGCCGCTACTCGATCTGTTACGTCAACTCGTTCCAGACCCAGCCGGGCACGCTCAGGTGGTGGAAGAAGAAGCACCCGAGGCTCCTGCTGCGCGATCGCAAGGGGCATCTCGTCCGCGACGCCGACTGGCCCGACGAGGTGCTGCTGGACATCCGCACGTCCACGCGACGGGCGGCGATCGGCCGGCTCAACCGGGCCTGGTTCGCCCAGTGCGAGCGCAAGGGCTTCCAGGCCGTCGAGCCCGACAACCTGGACTCGTGGACCCGCTCGCGCGGGCTGCTCAAGAAGTCGTACGCGATCAACTTCGGCAAGCGGCTCGTGCGCGAGGCACACCGCTCGGGGGTCGCGATCGCGCAGAAGAACGCTCCCGAGCTGAGCCGCAAGCGCATCGGCTTCGACTTCGCGGTCGCCGAGGAGTGCGAGGTCTACCGCGAGTGCGGGGCGTACACGCGCACGTACGGGACGCGGCTGATCGAGATCGAGTACACCGACAACGGGCGCAGCGCCTTCGCCCGGGCGTGCGCGGCTCGTTCGGGCCGGGCATCGATCCTGCTGCGCGACCGCGACGTCGTCCCGAGGGGCGCCAAGGGGTACGTCTTCCGGTCCTGCTGAGCGGCCCTGAGACACTGGAGCAGTGGCAGAGCACTACTTCGAGGGAACCCCGACCAGCGACGACCGCCGTCGTGACGTCACGACCCACATCTGGGACCAGGACGTCACGTTCACGACGTCGTCAGGCGTCTTCTCCCAGGACGGGCTCGACAAGGCCACAGCAGTCCTCCTTCGCAACAGCGCGCCGCCGGTCGGCGGCACGGTGCTCGACCTCGGCTGCGGGTGGGGGCCCATCGCCTGCTCGCTGGCCCGCAGCGCCGACGCAGTGTGGGCGGTCGACACCAACGAGCGCGCGCTCGAGCTGACCCGGCTCAACGCCGAGCGTCTCGGAGTCACGGTCCACGCGTGCCTGCCGGACGACGTGCCGGCTGACCTGGTGTTCGACGAGATCTGGTCGAACCCGCCGATCCGCATCGGCAAGCAGGCCCTGCATGACCTCCTGCTGCGCTGGCTCCCCCGCCTCGCACCCGGCGGCTCGGCACGGCTCGTCGTCGGCAAGAATCTCGGCGCCGACTCCCTGCAGCGCTGGCTCGGCGAGCAGGGCTGGCCCACCGAGCGGCTCGACAGCGAGAAGGGATTTCGCATCCTCCTCGTGCGTCGGCCTATCGCGCCCTGATCGTGCGGACCGCCGAGTACGTCGACTCGATGTAGTCGCTGTCACGGAAGTAGACCCGGATCTTGTGGGTGCCCTTCTTGAGCTTGGGCAGACGCAGCGTCTTGCGTCCACCGCCGGTGCTCGAGAGCCGGGTGACACGGATCCGCTTCTTGCCGTCGTAGACCCGCAGCTCGCCGGTGGGGCTCGCGAACAGGTCGGGGCGCTCGAGGACCCGGATCTTGAGCGTCGCCCGCGATGAGGTCTTCACCCTCGTGCGCAGGGACGTCGACACCTTGGCGGGGAGCCGCTTGATCGTGAGGGCACGACGCGGCGACGACGCCCGAGGAGTCGTCCCGTCGCCGTCGTACGCCGCGCGCACGGACGTGCTGCCGGGCTTCAGCTTGCGGGCCGTGGCGGCCGAGACCGTGATCGAGGCCGTGCCACCCGGGCCGACCGTCCCGCTCCCGTACGTCGTGCCGGAGTCGGACAGCAGCCTGACCCGACCTCCGGTCGCGGAGGCCACGCTCACTGCGACCGTGAACGCCGATCCGTACCTCGGCTGCGAGGCCGGCGTCCTCAGGGTCACGGCGGGCCCGGCCGGGACCGCCGTCGACGCGCTCGAGGTCGCCGACAGCTTGGCGAAGGCGGCGGTCGACGGGGCGACCGTCACGGTGATGGTCCTGCCGACGTCGGCGAGCGTGGGCCAGTAGACGCTGCCCGTGCCCTTGACCACGCCGGCGACCTTCCACGTGTACCTGGGCGCTGACGGCGTGCGCACCCAGGTGCCGAGCGACGTGCGCAGAGGCTCGCCCACGACGGGCGTGCCGGAGATGACCGGGGGCGCCAGGGGCGCCTCGACCCGGCTCAGGTCGAGCCGCCCGCGTCCGCACCACTGGCGGCCCGGCGCGGTGCAGTTGAGGTCGTAGCGGTCGGGCCCGACGGCCTTCTTGGCGTACGCGCCCGACCTCGCTCGAAACGGCGACACCGAGGCGTACAAGGCCTTGGTGAGCTCGGCCGGCGTGGTCAGGCCGAGACCGTGGAGCAGGGCCGCGGCACCGGCGACCTGGGGCGAGGCCATGCTCGTGCCCTCGTAGGCCACCAGCGTGTCGGCGACGGGCCCCTTGGTCCCGCTGTTGCCCAGCGACCAGATGCGGTCGCCCTTGGCGGGGTCGGTACCGCGGTAGGGGTCCACCTGCGTGTCGCCACCCGGCGCGGACAAATCGACGGTCGAGCCGACGTTGGAGTAGATCGCACTGAAGCCGTTGATGCTCGTGGCGCCCACCGAGATGAACTCCGAGCACGAGGCGGGGGTGACCCGGTTGGCGTTGCCACCGTCGTTGCCCGCGGCGGCGACGTAGAGCGTGCCGCGTGCCTTGCCGACCCGCGCGGCCGCGTTGTAGACCCGGCACTCGGCCTCGCGCTGCTGGGCCGTGCCGGGCGACCCCGCCAACGACAGGTTCACGACCGCGGCGGGATGCGCGTTGTTGCGCAGCCCGGTCAGGGGGATGCCGGCGGCCCACTTCATGGCGTCGACGATGTCGCTGTCCCACCCGCCGCAGCGACCGAGCGCACGGATGGGCTGCACCTTGACGTTGGGGGCGACCGCCGCGATGCCCGCGCCGTTGTCGGTGGCCGCTGCGATCTGGCCCGCGACGAACGTGCCGTGCCACGAGCTGTCGCTCGAGCCCGGGAAGTCGCACTGGCCGTTGGCGTACCAGTCCCCCGGGTCGGTGGGGTCGTCGTCGCGGCCCTTCTTGGCGTCGTTGTCCCGGGCGATGGACGAGAACGTGTCGGTGCCCGGCACCCGCTGGGAGGCCGGCAGGTCCCGGTGGTCGACGATCCCGGTGTCGATCACCGCGACGACGGTCGCGGCGCGCCCCTTGGTCGCGCGCCACAGGGCAGGCGCCTTGATGCTGTAGCCGCCGTTGCCGGGCACACCGAGCGACGAGCTGGTCGTGTAGCCGCGGTTCCACAGGTTGTGCTGTGCGGGGAACAGCTGATCGTTCGTGCTCACCGGGGGCGCGGTCTGCACCTGGCGGAGCCGGTTGGGGGCCGCCCACACCACGTCGTTGCGCTCGGCGATCTGCGCTGCGGCGTCTTCTGCGACGTCGGCGGGGACGACCTCGTCGAAATCGACGGTCGAGACGTTCGCGAGCAGCTTGTCGTCCTCGGTGACCTCGGCGTCGTCGCCGAGAGCGGCGTCGGTGGCCGCGAGCAGCCCGTCGGACGGCGTCGCGGTCGTGGTCTCGACGATGATCCCGCGGGCCAGGTCCGGCACCTCGGCCTCGGTGCCGGGACCGCCCTTGGGCGAGGTCACCGTGGGCGGCGGGACGTCAGCTGCGTACGCGTCGACGGACAGACCTGCGACGGTGATCGAGGTGACGACGGCGACGGTCAGTGACCGGCGGATGCTGAGCACAGCTGGTGATCCCCATCTGAAGGCGCGAGGCGTGCCGCTCCGCGCGGAACCTCAAAAGTATCAGCATGCGCCCGGACGGACAGGACGCCCGCCACCTCTGCGGTGACGGGCGTCCTGGATGGTGCTGATGACTACTTGGCGTCGTCCTCGGCCGGGGCCTCGGAATCGGTCGAAGCCTCGAGGTTCTCGGCCGCCTCGGGGGCGTCCTGAGTCGCCTCGACGACGTCGACATCCGTGCCGAGGTCGTCGGACGGAGCGTCCTCGGCCTCGACGACGGCGGCCTCGGGCTCGGCGGCCGGAGCCGTCGCGCCCTTCTTCGGCGTCTGGTTCTGAGCGCCGAACTGCTTCGCCTCGACGATCTCGATCACGGCCATGGGGGCGTTGTCGCCCTTGCGGGGCGCGATCTTCGTGATGCGCGTGTATCCGCCGGGACGGGTCGCCATGGCGGGACCGATCTCGGTGAACAACGTGTGCAGGATGCTCTTGTCACGGATGATCTTGACGACCTGGCGGCGGTTGGCCACCGTGTCCGTCTTGGCCTTCGTGATGAGCGACTCGGCGTACGGACGCAGACGGCGGGCCTTGGCCTCGGTCGTCGTGATCCGGCCGTGCTCGAACAGGTTCTGTGCGAGGTTGGCGAGGATCAGCCGCTGGTGAGCCGGGCTACCGCCGAGGCGGGGACCCTTCGTGGGGGTGGGCATGGTGATTACTCCAGTTTTGGTGTGATCGGCTTCGACGCGGACGAGAGCAGGAAGCCGTCTGGGCGCTTAGTACTGCTCGTCCTCGGCAAAGCTGGCGTCGTCGTCGTACGCCTCGATGGCCGCGGTCGGGTCGAAACCGGCCGGGCTGTCCTTGAGCGCGAGACCCATCTCGCCCAGCTTGGCCTTGACCTCGTCGATCGACTTCGAACCGAAGTTGCGGATGTCGAGCAGGTCCTGCTCCGAGCGCGTGATGAGCTCGCCCACGGTGTGGACGCCCTCGCGCTTGAGGCAGTTGTAGGACCGGACCGTGAAGTTGAGGTCCTCGATCGGCAGGGCCAGGTCAGCAGCGAGCTGCTCGTCGACCGGGCTCGGGCCGATGTCGATGCCCTCGGCCTCGACGTTCAGCTCACGCGCCAGACCGAACAGCTCGACCAGGGTCGAGCCGGCCGACGCGATCGCGTCACGCGGCAGGATCGACTTCTTGGTCTCGACGTCGATGACGAGCTTGTCGAAGTCGGTGCGCTGCTCGACACGAGTCGCCTCGACCTTGTAGGTCACCTTCAGGACCGGCGAGTAGATCGAGTCGACCGGCATGCGGCCGATCTCTTCGTCACCGGACTTGTTCTGGACCGCGGACACGTAGCCGCGACCGCGCTCGACGACGAGCTCGATCTCGATCTTGCCCTTGGCGTTGAGCGTGGCGATGTGCAGATCGGGGTTGTGGACCTCGACACCAGCCGGGGGCTGGATGTCGGCGGCGGTCACGCTGCCCTCACCCTCCTTGCGGAGGTACATCACGACGGGCTCGTCGTTCTCCGAGGAGACCACGAGCTCCTTCAGGTTGAGGATGATCTCGGTGACGTCCTCGGTCACGCCGGGGACGGTCGAGAACTCGTGCAGGACACCGTCGATCTTGATCGACGTGACGGCTGCACCCGGGATCGACGACAGCAGCGTACGACGCAGCGAGTTGCCGAGGGTGTAGCCGAAGCCGGGCTCGAGGGGCTCGATGACGAACCGCGAACGGAACTCGTCGACGACCTCTTCGGACAGGGCGGGGCGCTGGGCGATCAGCATGATTCTTCCTTTCCGAACCGACCTCTATATGAAGGTCCGGGTAGTGCTCTGTCTCCAGAGCGGGGTGGGATCAGATCTTGGAGTAGAACTCCACGATCAGCTGCTCCTGGATGGGAACGGTGATCTGCTCACGGATCGGCTGGGCGTGGACGAGGATG
Source organism: Aeromicrobium sp. S22 (assembly GCF_009661045.1). Classification (NCBI taxonomy): domain Bacteria; kingdom Bacillati; phylum Actinomycetota; class Actinomycetes; order Propionibacteriales; family Nocardioidaceae; genus Aeromicrobium; species Aeromicrobium sp. S22. The sequence goes on along the minus strand of NZ_WJWV01000001.1, from coordinate 727,373 downwards.
CGACCGCGGTCGGGCGCCACGTCGAGCCATGCCGGGACGGTGTCCTTGTCGAAGGTCTCACGCGCGACGATGAACGGCGTGGTCTCCAGCGACTTGGGCTTGACGTCGATGATGTCGTGCTTGCTCACCTGGAACGACGGGATGTCGGTCTTGACGCCGTTCACGATGAAGTGACCGTGGTTGACGAGCTGGCGGGCGTGACGACGCGTACGGGCGAAGCCCGCACGGTAGACGACGTTGTCCAGACGCGACTCCAGGATCTGGAGCAGGTTGTCACCGGTCTTGCCGGGACGACGCGAGGCGAGCTCGTAGTACTTGCGGAACTGCTTCTCGAGGACGCCGTAGGTGTAGCGCGCCTTCTGCTTCTCGAGCAGCTGGTTGCGGTACTCCGACTCCTTGACACGCGCGCGGCCGTGCTGGCCGGGAGGGTAAGGACGCTTTTCGAATGCAGCGTCACCACCAACGAGGTCGATGCCGAGACGGCGCGACTTCTTGGTGAGAGGTCCGGTGTAACGGGCCATGGGTGATTACTCCTAGGAAGAAAAGATCGACGTCAGAGACGACGGTGCTTGGGGGGACGGCAGCCGTTGTGGGGGCTGGGGGTCACGTCGGAGATGGTGCCGACCTCGAGGCCGACTCCGCTCAGCGACCGGATCGCCGTCTCGCGGCCCGAACCGGGGCCCTTCACGAAGACGTCGACCTTCTTCATCCCGTGCTCCATCGCCTGGCGACCGGCCGACTCCGCGGCCATGCCGGCAGCGAACGGCGTCGACTTGCGCGAGCCCTTGAATCCGACGGTTCCGCCGGAGGCCCAGGCAATCACGGCACCCGTGGGGTCCGTGATGGTGACGTGGGTGTTGTTGAACGTGCTCTTGATGTGGGCTTCGCCCTGAGCGACGTTCTTCTTCTCCTTGCGGCGAACCTTCTTGCCAGCGGTCTTAGGAGGCATGCGCTATCACTTCTTCTTTCCGGCGACGGTGCGCTTGGGGCCCTTGCGGGTACGCGCGTTGGTCTTGGTGCGCTGGCCGCGAACGGGCAGGTGCGCACGGTGGCGGCGGCCCTGGTAGCTGCCGATCTCCATCTTGCGGCGAATGTCTGCCGTGACGTTGCGGCGAAGATCGCCCTCGGTCTGGTAGTTCGCCTCGATGTGATCGCGCAGAGCGACGAGGTCGTCGTCGTTGAGCTCGTGGACGCGCTTGTCCGGGCTGATGCCGGTTGCTGCGAGGGTCTCGGCGGCGCGGGTGCGGCCGATCCCGAATACATATGTGAGTGCGATCTCGATGCGCTTCTCGCGCGGGAGATCGACTCCTACGAGGCGTGCCATGTAGGCATTTCCTTCCATTCGGCGAGGTGTGGTCACCTGATGCGTCCCGACTGCCTCCCAGATCTTGGATCTGGAGCCGGGCCCCGGCCTACGCTTCCGGGGGTGACCCGCCACGAGTGCTGCTGTGGAGGGAGCGATCAGATGTTTCGATACTGCTGTGTGAAGAAGAGTGCTTAGCCCTGACGCTGCTTGTGGCGGGGGTTCTCGCAGATCACCATGACGCGGCCGTGGCGACGAATCACCTTGCACTTGTCACAGATCTTCTTCACGCTCGGGTTGACCTTCATCGAGATTCTCTCTTTGGGATCTGAACGTGGGTGATGTGTTTACTTGTAGCGGTAGACGATGCGACCGCGGGAGAGGTCGTACGGCGAGAGCTCGACCACGACCCGGTCCTCGGGGAGGATGCGGATGTAGTGCTGACGCATCTTGCCGCTGATGTGCGCGAGAACCTTGTGACCGTTGGCCAGCTCAACACGGAACATCGCGTTGGGCAGTGCCTCGACTACGGCACCTTCCATCTCGATGACGCCTTCTTTTTTCGCCATAACCTCTTCTTTGGTTGCTTGTCCGTCGCATCGGCCCGGGCACACCCTCGACTGCCGCCGGGGCGGCACCATGAACATAGGTTCAGGACATGGAAAGGGGGACCTGGAAAGGCCGACTCTCGATTCTACGCCTACGGGGGCGGCAGACTCAAATCGCGGTCGTCCCGCTCACCGCGGCGGGCCGAACTCGCTCTGCCCCGGACCGTAGCGCTCGATGAGGCGGGAGAGCACGATCGCCGTCTCGGTGTGGTCGACATTGGCGGTCTCGACCCGTACCCGCTCCAGCGCCCGCTCGAGATCGCGGACGTCCTTGGCCACGATGTGCAAGATCGCGTCCGCTGGGCCCGACACCGTCGCAGCGGAGTGGACCTCCGGGACCCGGCTGAAGGCGGCGCGCAGCTCGTCGGGCGAGATCGTGCCGTTGCAGTGCACCTCGACGTACGCCTCGGTGCTCCAGCCGACCTGGTGCGGATCGAGCACGGCGGTGAACCCGCTGATCACGCCGTCGTCGACCAAGCGGTCCATGCGCCGCTTGACCGCGGGCGCCGAGAGCCCGATCCGCTCCCCGATCGCGGCATAGCTGGCGCGGCCGTCCTCGAGCAGACATCCGATGAGCTGACGGTCCAGATCGTCCATGTGCCCAGTCTTGCAAGAATCCGTCGCCGATTCGAGGTCTGCGCAAGAAATCGTCGCTGCGATGGCGGTTTCGGATTCGTTCATGCGCGCTCGCGCTCCCTAGCATGAGTGCATCGCGCAGAGCCGCTGCCTGACCACACCCCCGGAGGCCTCCTCTTGACCGTTCTCGACACCCGCCCGGGCACCGCGCAGATCGCGATCCGCGAGGCTCGCACCCGCCACTACCTGATGTGCGCGCCCGAGCACTTCGAGGTCTCCTACGCGATCAACCCCTGGATGGACCTGGACAATCCCGTCGACGCCGATCGTGCCCGCGTGCAGTGGGAGATCCTGCGCAACACGTATCTGAGCCTGGGTCACCGGGTCGACCTGATCGACGCCCTGCCGGGTCAGCCGGACATGGTGTTCGCGGCCAACGGCGGTCTCGTCGTGGGCGGCCGGGCCTACGGAGCGAAGTTCCGCTTCCCCGAGCGCGCCGCCGAGGGCGGGGCCTACGCGGCCTGGCTGACCGGTCACGGGCTCCGGGTGACCGAGCCGGCGCACGTCAACGAGGGCGAGGGCGACTTCCTGGCGCTCGGCACGATGATCCTGGCCGGGACGGGCTTTCGGACCTCGCTGCCGGCCCACATCGAGGCGGCCGAGGCCGTGGACCGTCCCGTGGTGTCCCTCGAGCTGGTCGACCCCCGCTTCTACCACCTCGACGTCGCGGTCGCGGTGCTCGACGACGGCAACGGCGAGGCGCCGGCCGACATCGCCTACTACCCGGGCGCGTTCAGCGCCCACAGCCAGCGCACGCTGCGCGAGCTGTTCCCTGACGCGATCGTGTGCTCCGAGGCCGACGCGAGGGTGCTCGGCCTCAACGCCGTCAGCGACGGCCACCACGTCGTCCTGCCCGCCGAGGCCACCGAGCTCGCCACGAGCCTGCGCGGTCGCGGCTACTCGCCGGTGCCCGTCGACCTGGGCGAGTTCATCAAGTCCGGAGGCAGCGTCAAGTGCTGCACGATGGAGCTGCACAGATAGCGACCACGCCGGGCTGAATCGGACATCGAGGACCTCATCCAGTCCCACAAACCCCATCCGTCACGTAGAGTGTCGGCGTGTCGCGCATCCGAGTAGCAGTCGCCGTGCTATTTTTCGCCGCCTTTCTGGTGCCGGTTCACTCCGCCCAGGCGGCCTACACGGTGCTGTGCACGGGCTACTCCTCCTGCACGACCAAGGGCTACCCGCACGGTGGCTACGAGTCCCACAAGGGGACGAGCTACTGGAACATGTACACCGGAACGAACTGCACCAACTACGTCGCGTACCGCCTGGTGACGACCAACAAGATGCCCAACAAACGGCCCAAGTCCGGTGTGGGCAACGCCCGCGACTGGGGCACGACGATGTCCTCGATCACCGACAGCAAGCCGGTCGTCGGATCCGTGGCCTGGTGGGGCAAGACGGGCAACCACGTCGCGTACGTCGAGAAGGTCGTGTCCTCGACCGAGATCTACGTGTCCGAATCCAACTGGAGCGGCTCCTTCGACTGGCGACGCATCACCAAGTCCGGCAGCGGGTGGCCCGACGGCTTCATCCACTTCGCCGACCCGGTGACCACCGCCCCCCCGATCGTCAACGAGTCCAAGCCCGCGATCCTCAGCGAGCCCCAGGTGGGAGAGACGCTGAAGGCGTCGGGCGGGGTGTGGAGCCCCAAGGGCAACACGTACGCCTACCAGTGGCTCGCCGACGGCAAGGCCATCAGCGGGGCGACCGCCAAGACGTTCACCCCCTCGTACTCCCAGCTCGCCAAGGACCTGACCGTCTCGGTCACCGCGACCCGGCCGGGCTACACGACCGCGAAGGCCGTCTCGCCGGCGCGCGACGTGGTCCCCGGCACGTTCACCAGCAACTCGGCCCCCGTCGTCACCGGCGTCCCCCGCGTCGACTCCGAGCTCGTCGCTTCGACCGGGGGCTGGTCGCCGGCTGCCTCCGCCTACACCTATCAATGGCTCGCCGACGACACCGCGATCGCCGGGGCGACGTCCTCGACGTTCGTCCCCGGCCCCGCACAGGCCGGTCGCGCGATCACCGTCCGGGTCCGGGCCGCGAAGGGCGGCTACACGGCCGCGACCTCGACGTCCGCGCCCACCGTTGCGGTCGGCCCCGGCAGCCTCGCGTCGACGTCGCGGCCCTCGGTGTCGGGCACTCCCCAGGTCGGGTCCCGCCTCACCGCGTCCCCCGGCGCCTGGTCCCGGCCCTCGCTCACGTACGCCTATCAGTGGCTCGTGGACGGCGCGGAGGTCGCAGGGGCCACGGCCTCGTCCTTCGCCCCCCGGGCGTCCGATATCGGCAGGACCGTCTCGGTGCGGGTCACCGCGGGTCGCGCGGGCTACACCAGCGCCTCGGCCGTCGGCGCCGCGACGACCGCCGTGGTCCGCGGCGTCCTGACCGTCCGCACCCGCCCGTCGGTCTCGGGCACACCGCGGGTGGGCGCCACGCTGACCGCGGCTCCGGGCAGCTGGTCCTCCCCCGCCACCGCGTCGTTCCGGTGGTACGCGGGCGACCAGGCCGTCGCGGGGGCGACCGGGCGGACGTTCACCCCGACCCACCGCGAGCGCGGCCAGAAGATCCGGGTCCGGGTCACCGGCACGCAGGACGGCTTCACGAGCGTGGCCTCCTCCTCGCCCAGCGCCGGCGTCGTGGCGACCGGCCGCATCACGGTGTCCGCGGCTCCGAGGATCGCCGGCACGGCTCGCCTCGGCACCGTGCTGACGGTCCAGCCGGGCTCCCACGCCCCCGCCAACGCCTCGGCGCGCTACCAGTGGCTGCGCGACGGCAAGGTGCTGAGCGGTGCCACCGGACGTTCCCGGCGCGTGACGACCAACGATCTCGGCCACCGCCTCTCGGCGAAGGTGACCTTCAAGGCCACGGGCTACGCCGCCACGACCGTCACGACAGGACGAAGCGCCAAGGCGAAGGCGACGTCGACCCTCAAGGCCACCCCCGCGACGACGAAGCGCGGCCAGGTCACGTTCAGCGTGCGGGTCACCGCGACCGGCGTCTCCGCCCCTGGCGGCACCGTCACGGTGCACTACGGCTCGTCCCGGACCCGCACCGTGAAGGTCACCAAGGGCAAGGCCACGATCACGCTCACCGGCCAGGCCGCGGGAACGCAGCCCTACCGGTTCACCTACAGCGGCGTGTCAACGGTCGCCGGCTCCACGTACACACGCAGCGTGACGATCAGCTGATCAGGCCGCCGAGTCGAAGACCACGCGCCAGCGCGAACCGACCCGCTCGACGTCGTAGGACTCGTCGGGGGTGTCGTTGCCCCATGTGATCGTGACCGTCGAGCTGCTGCCGTTGACCCGGCCCGCGGTGTAGACGACCTCGTCGAGGTCGATCCCCTCATCGGCGAAGGTGTCCTTCGCGGCGTGGACCACCTCGCAGTCGACCGCCGAGGGCGTCACGACGATCCGGCGCATGGCCCGGCAGTCGCCCTCGTCGAGGGCCCGCATCATGGTCTCGACGGCGCGAGCAGGCCCGGGGGCCGTCGACGGCTTCCCCCCGCTCGGCGAGGTGGTCGTCGAGGTGGCCGGCGCGCTCGGTCGCGAGGCAGTGCCCTCTCCCGGCCCCGACGACCCGCCGGACCCGCACGCAGACACCAGCACGAGGGCTGCGACTGCGAGGAGGCGTCTCATGACCTCAGTCTCCCCCATACGGGACGCCGAGCTCGGCGAGCCGCGTCTTGCCGCCGTCCAGCGCGGTGAGCACCCAAGCGCCGTTGTCGGTGAGGGTGAACGTGTGCTCGTAGTGAGCCGCCCACGAGCCGTCGGTCGTCACCGCGGTCCAGTCGTCGTCCAGGATCCGGGTGCTCGAGGTGCCCAGCGTGACCATCGGCTCGACGGCCAGGGCGAGCCCCTTGACGAGCTTCGCCCCGCGCCGCGGCTTGCCGTAGTTGTGGACGTCGGGCGGCTGGTGCATCTGCGAGCCGATCCCGTGGCCCGTGAAGCCCTCGACGATGCCGTAGTCCCCCGCGCCGACGATCGTCGTCTCGATCGCGTGGCTGATGTCGGAGACCCGGCCGCCGAGCCGCGCCGCCGCGATGCCCCGCCACATCGACTCCTCGGTGACCCGCATGAGCGCGAGGACCTCGTCGGGCACGTCGCCGATCGCGACGGTCGTGGCGGCGTCGCCGTGCCAGCCGTCCACGACAGCACCGCAGTCGATCGAGATGATGTCGCCGTCGCGCAGCACCCGCGAGCCGGGGATGCCGTGAACGACCTCGTCGTTGACGGACGTGCAGATCACGCCGGTGAAGCCGTGGTAGCCCAGGAAGTTCGAGCTCGCGCCACGAGAGCGGATGTGCTCGTGCGCGATCGCATCGAGCTCACGGGTCGTGACGCCGGCGACCGCGGACTCCCGCAGCACCTCGAGCGTCTCGGCCACGACGAGCCCCGCCGCCCGCATCGTCTCGATCTGGGCGGGGGTCTTGATCTCGATGCCGCGCTCGAACATCAGCGGAAGCGCGCCCCTACGACGGGAGCGCGTCGGCGATGCGGCGGGACACCTCGTCCACCTCACCCACGCCGTCGACCTGGATGAGGAGTCCGCGCTTGCCGTAGACCTCGAGCAGCGGGGCGGTCTCGGCCGTGTAGACCTCCTGGCGGTGGCGGATGACGTCCTCGGTGTCATCGGCACGGCCGCTGGTCTCGGCACGCTTGAGCAGGCGCTGGATCAGCTCCTCGGGGTCCACCACGAGCTCGATGACGCCGTCGAGCGACGTGCCCAGCTCGTCAAGGATCTCATCGAGCTTGGCGACCTGGTTCACCGTGCGCGGGTAGCCGTCGAGGATGAAGCCGTCGCGGGCGTCCTCCTGCGCAAGACGGTCCTTGACCATCGCATTGGTGACCTCGTCCGGGACGTACTCGCCGGCGTCGGAGTAGCGCTGCGCGGTGCGGCCCAGCTCGGTCTGCTCCTGGATGTTGGCCCGGAAGATGTCGCCCGTGGAGATGTGCGCACCACCGATGCGCTCGGCCAGACTCACGGCCTGGGTTCCCTTGCCCGCGCCCGGCGGGCCCATGATGAGGAGGCGCATTTTACTTGAGGAACCCTTCGTAGTTGCGCTGCTGGAGCTGGCTCTCGATCTGCTTGACCGTGTCCAGCCCCACACCGACGATGATCAGGAGGGTCGTACCGCCGAATGGGAAGTTCTGGCTGGCACCGATCGCCGCGATGGCGATCATCGGGATCAGGGCGATGAGCCCGAGGTACAGCGCACCCGGGGCCGTGATGCGGCTCAGCACGTACGCGAGGTACTCCTGCGTCGGCCGGCCGGCGCGGATGCCGGGGATGAAGCCGCCGTACTTGCGCATGTTGTCGGCGACCTCTTCGGGGTTGAACGTGATCGACACGTAGAAGTACGTGAAGAACACGATCAGCAGGAAGAAGGTGGCCATGTAGAGCGGGTGGTCACCGCGCACGAAGTTGTCGTTGATCCACGTCGCCCACGAGGCACCGGAGTTGAACTGGGCCATGAGCGCCGGGAGGTACATCAGGGACGAGGCGAAGATGACCGGGATGATGCCGGCCTGGTTGACCTTGAGCGGGATGTACGTCGAGGAGCCGCCGAACATCCGGCGTCCGACCATCCGCTTGGCGTACTGCACCGGGATGCGGCGCTGCGCCTGCTCGATGAAGATCACGCCCGCCACGATCAGCAGGCCGATCAGGACCACGAGGGTGAACGTCGTCCAGCCCTTGGTCTCCTTGATCTGCCACATCGCGCCGGGGAAGGTCGCGACGACCTGCGTGAAGATGAGGATCGACATGCCGTTGCCGACGCCGCGGTCGGTGATGAGCTCACCGAGCCACATGATGACCGCGGTGCCCGCGACCATCGTCAGCACGATCAGCAGGAACGACCAGATGCTGTCGGGGTTGTAGAGCAGCGGCCCGGTCTCGGACCCGCCGAACAGGTTGCCGCTGCGGGCCAGCGCCACGATGCCCGTGGCCTGCAGGATCGCCAGGCCCAGCGTCAGGTAGCGCGTGTACTGGGTGATCTTGGTCTGCCCGGACTGGCCCTCCTTCTTGAGGGCCTCCAGCCGTGGGATGACCACGACGAGCAGCTGCAGGATGATGCTCGCGGTGATGTACGGCATGATGCCGAGCGCGAACACCGTGAGCTGCAGCAGCGCACCACCGGAGAAGACGTTGATGAGGGCGAAGAGGCTGCTGTTGTCGCCTGACGAGGCGGCCTCCACGGAGTCCTGCACGTTGCCCACGTTGATGCCGGGAGCCGGCATCGTGGAGCCGAGACGGAACAGGACGATGACGAACAGGACGAAGAGGATCTTCTTCCGCAGGTCTGGCGTTCGAAACGCGTGGACGAAGGCGCTGAGCACCGCGGTCCTCCTCGTGCACTGAGAGTGATCGATGTGAACGGACAAAAGCGGGCTCGCGCCCGCGTGCTGACTCTAACAGCCAGCAAAACAGCCGGGGCAGGGCTCTCGCCCTGCCCCGGACGCGTCAGCCAAGAATGGTGACGCTGCCGCCTGCTGCTTCGATCTTGGTCTTGGCCGAGGCGGAGAACTTGTCCGCCGTGACCTGGACCTTGACGTTGATGTCGCCCTGACCGAGGACCTTGACGGGACGTCCCTTGCGGACCGCTCCGTTGGCGACCAGCGACGCGACGTCGATGTCACCACCCTCGGGGTAGAGCTCCTGGATGCGATCCAGGTTGACGACCTGGTACTCCTCGCGGAACGGGTTCTTGAACCCCTTCAGCTTCGGCAGGCGCATGTGGATGGGAACCTGTCCACCCTCGAAGCCGACGGGAACCTGGTAGCGGGCTGCGGTGCCCTTGGTTCCACGACCGGCGGTCTTGCCCTTCGAGCCCTCACCACGACCCACACGGGTCTTGGCGGTCTTGGCCCCGGGGGCCGGGCGCAGGTGATGAAGCTTGAGCGCCATGATCAGTCCACCTCCTTGACGTCGACGAGGTGCGGGATGGACGTCGCCATGCCGCGGATCTCGGGACGATCCTCAACGACAACCACGTCGCCGATCCTCTTCAGACCGAGCGAGCGCAGGGTGTCGCGCTGGTTCTGCTTGCGTCCGATGCCGGACTTGGTCTGGGTCACCTGGAGCTTGGCCATCAGGCACCCACCCCGGCGTCAGCCTTGGCCTTGGCCTCGGCGATGCCTTCCTTGCCGGCCCGCAGGAGCGCCGCCGGAGCGACCTCCTCGACCGTCAGGCCGCGGCGCTGGGCCACCTGCTCAGGCGACTCGAGCATGCGAAGGGCTGCGACCGTCGCGTGCACGATGTTGATCGCGTTCGACGAGCCGAGCGACTTCGACAGGACGTCGTGGACGCCGGCCGCCTCGAGCACTGCACGCACCGGGCCACCGGCGATGACGCCGGTACCGGGCGATGCGGGACGAAGGAAGACGACGCCAGCCGCCTTCTCGCCCTGCACCGGGTGCGGGATGGTGCCCTGGATGCGCGGGACGCGGAAGAAGGACTTCTTGGCCTCTTCGACGCCCTTCGCGATCGCGGTGGGAACTTCCTTGGCCTTGCCGTAGCCGATGCCGACCTGGCCGTCGCCGTCGCCGACGATCACGAGGGCGGTGAAGCTGAAGCGACGACCACCCTTGACGACCTTGGCGACACGGTTGATCGTGACGACCTTCTCGATGTACTGCGACTTCTCGGCGCCGCGATCATTACGACCGCGTCCGCCTCCGCCTCCGCGGCGCTGCTGCCCGCTCATGCGGCACTCCTCACGTTTGAGAGAAATTCAGTGTTGTTGGTCATCAGAACTCCAGCCCACCCTCGCGGGCGCCGTCGGCCAGTGCTGCGACGCGACCGGCGTACTTGTTGCCGGCGCGGTCGAAGACGACCGTCTCGACGCCTGCAGCCTTGGCACGGTCCGCGACGAGCTCGCCGACGCGCTTGGCCTTGGCCGTCTTGTCGTCGCTCGACGAACGCAGGTCGGCCTCCATCGTCGACGCGGACGCGAGGGTGTGTCCCTCGAGGTCGTCGACGATCTGGGCAACCATGTGCTTGCTGGAGCGGGTGATGACCAGACGCGGACGCTCGGCCGATCCCTGGATCTTCTTGCGACCACGGATCTGGCGGCGCAGGCGCGACGCGGTACGACCCTTGGTGCTCTTGTTGTGCCTGATCGAGATAGCCATGAGCTACTTACCAGCCTTTCCGACCTTGCGGCGGACGTGCTCGCCGGCATAGCGCACACCCTTGCCCTTGTAGGGCTCGGGCTTGCGGATCTTGCGGATGTTCGCTGCGACCTCACCGACGGCCTGCTTGTCGATGCCGTGGACGGCGAACTTGGTGGGCGACTCGACCGAGAACGTGATGCCCTCGGGAGCCTTGACGGGCACCGGGTGGCTGAAGCCGAGCGCGAACTCGAGGTCAGTCGGACCCTTGGCCGCAACGCGGTAACCGACGCCGACGATCTCGAGCTTCTTCTCGTAGCCCTCGGTGACACCGATGACCATGTTGCTGATCAGGGTGCGCGAGAGGCCGTGGAGCGCCTTGCTGCGTCGCTCGTCGTTCGGACGCTCGATCGCGAGCGTGCCGTCCTCGTCCTTGCGGACCGTGATCGGCTCGGCGACGGTGTGCGTGAGCTCGCCCTTGGGACCCTTGACGCGGACGTCCTGGCCCTCGATGGTGACCTCGACGCCCGAGGGAACCGTGACGGGAATCTTGCCAATGCGTGACATGTGTCAGACCCCTCTCACCAGACGTAGGCGAGGACTTCTCCGCCTACGCCCTTCTGGTTGGCCTGGCGGTCCGTGAGCAGACCCTGGCTGGTCGAGATGATCGCGACACCGAGGCCGCCGAGGACCTTGGGCAGACCGGTCGACTTCGCGTAGACGCGAAGACCCGGCTTGCTGATGCGACGGATGCCGGCGATCGAGCGCTCGCGGTGCGGACCGTACTTGAGGGTGATGGTCAGCGTCTTGCCGACCTCGCCCTCCTTGGGCTCGGCGACGTCGATGGACGTGATGTAGCCCTCCTGCTTCAGGATCTCGGCGACGCCGGCCTTCAGCTTGGAGTAGGGCATCGACACGCTGTCGTGGTACGCCTGATTGCCGTTGCGGACACGCGTGAGCATGTCTGCGATCGGATCGGTCATTGTCATGAGTGTGTGTTTTCCATTCCTGCCGTGGTTTCCCTCCGCGGTGCGCAGGGACCTTCGACTGTCAAAAGAGGTGGGTGGTTACCAGGAGCTCTTGGTGATGCCCGGGAGCTCACCGCGGTGTGCCATCTCGCGAAGGCAGATGCGGCAGAGGCCGAACTTCTTGTACACCGAGCGCGGGCGACCGCAACGCTGGCAGCGGGTGTAGCCGCGGACTGCGAACTTCGGCTTGCGAGCGGCCTTGACCTTGAGTCCAGTCTTCGCCATGTCAGTTCTCCTTGTAGGGGAAGCCGAGCAGCTTGAGCAGCGCGCGCCCCTCCTCGTCGTTGGTCGCCGTCGTGACGACCGTGATGTCCATGCCGCGCGAGCGGTCGATCTTGTCCTGGTCGATCTCGTGGAACATGACCTGCTCGGTCAGACCGAACGTGTAGTTGCCACGGCCGTCGAACTGCTTGGGGCTCAGACCACGGAAGTCGCGGATGCGGGGCAGCGCGAGCGTCAGGAGACGATCGAGGAACTCCCACATGCGGTCGCCACGCAGCGTGACGTGCGTGCCGATCGGCATGCCCTCACGCAGCTTGAACTGCGCGATGGACTTGCGGGCCTTGGTGACCTGCGGCTTCTGACCCGTGATGGCCGTGAGGTCGCGAATCGCGCCCTCGATCAGCTTGCCGTCGCGGGCAGCCTCGCCGACGCCCATGTTGACGACGATCTTGGTGAGGCCGGGAACCTGCATGACGTTGTCGTAGTCGAACTGCTCGCGCAGGGCCGGAAGGATCTCCTCGCGGTAGCGCGTCTTGAGACGGGGGGCCGTCTGTGTCTCGCTCATTCTCAGATCTCCTTTCCGGTCTTCTTGGCGATGCGGACGCTGCGCTGTGCGCCGTACGTGGATCCGTCGGGACGCGTCTTGGTGACGTCGTCGCGACGGTAGCCGACACGAGTCGGCTCCTTGTCGGCGAGCAGCATGACGTTCGAGATGTGGATGGGGGCTTCGCTGGTGATGATGCCACCGGATCCTGCGCCACCGGCCTGGGTCGGCTTGGTGTGACGCTTGATGCGGTTGACGCCTTCGACGACGACACGGTCGTGCTCGGCGATCACTTCGATGACCGCGCCCGTGACGCCCTTGTCCTTGCCAGCGATGACCTTGACCTGGTCACCCTTGCGAATGCTGACGTTGCCTTTGCGGGCCATGTCAGAGCACCTCCGGTGCGAGAGAGATGATGCGCATGAACTTCTTGTCGCGAAGCTCACGGCCGACGGGGCCGAAGATGCGCGTTCCACGCGGATCTCCGTCCGCCTTGAGGATGACGGCTGCGTTCTCGTCGAACTTGATGTACGAGCCATCGGGACGACGGCGCTCCTTGACGGTGCGCACGACGACAGCCTTGACGACGTCACCCTTCTTGACGTTTCCGCCGGGGATCGCGTCCTTGACAGTGGCGACGATCGTGTCGCCGATGCCTGCATAACGCCGGCCAGATCCGCCGAGGACACGGATGCAGAGGATTTCCTTTGCACCGGTGTTGTCGGCGACCTTGAGTCGAGACTCCTGCTGAATCATCTGTCGTCTCCTACTTGGCCTTCTCGAGGATCTCGACGATGCGCCAACGCTTGGTCGCCGAGAGCGGACGGGTCTCCATGATGAGGACCCGGTCGCCGACGCCGGCAGCGTTGGACTCGTCGTGAGCCTTGAGCTTGATGTTGCGACGCAGGACCTTGCCGTAGAGCGCGTGCTTGACGCGGTCCTCGACATCGACCACGACGGTCTTGTCCATCTTGTCGCTGACGACAAGACCCTCGCGGGTCTTGCGAGCGGTGCGTTCGGTCACTGCCTCGTCCTTCTGATTCTTGTCGGTCATGCCTGCGACACCTCGTCGGAGGAGGTCTCGACGATGCCGAGCTCGCGCTCGCGCATCACGGTGTAGATCCGGGCGATGTCCTTGCGCACGGCCCGAAGTCGGGCGGTGTTGTCGAGCTGTCCGGTCGCGTTCTGGAAGCGCAGGTTGAACAGCTCTTCCTTGGCCTCGGCCAGCTTCTCGGCCAGGTCCTCGACGCTCACGGCGCGGAGCTCCGCGGCGGTGGTCACGGCTGCCATCACAGCTCACCTGTCTCTCGGGTGATGAAACGGGCCTTCATGGGAAGCTTGTGGATCGCGCGGCGCATGGCCTCGCGAGCCGTCTTCTCGTCGACACCGGACAGCTCGAACATGACGCGTCCGGGCTTGACGTTGGCGACCCACCACTCGGGCGATCCCTTGCCGGAACCCATGCGGGTCTCGGCGGGCTTCTTGGTCAGCGGGCGATCGGGGTAGATGTTGATCCACACCTTGCCGCCACGCTTGATGTGACGCGTCATGGCGATACGAGCGGACTCGATCTGACGGTTCGTCACGTAGGCGGCGGTCACGCACTGGATGCCGTAGTCGCCGAACGCCAGCTCGGTGCCGCCCTTGGCGGCGCCGCGACGGTCGGGGTGGTGCTGCTTGCGGTACTTGACCCTACGGGGCATCAACATCAGGAACCCTCCCCTGCAGGAGTAGCGGCGACGGCCTCGGCCGGCGCCTGGGTCGAAGCGGCAGCGTCGGTCGCCGGAGCGGCCTCGTCGCGGGCGGGACGCTCGGGACGACGCGCGCCACCAGCGGCTCCGCCACGGGCGGGACGACGGTTGCTGCCGGGGGCGGCGGCACGCTTGGCAGCCTCTGCCTCGCGCTCGGCGCGGGTACCCGCGACCTCGCCCTTGTAGATCCAGACCTTCACGCCGATGCGGCCGAAGGTCGTCTTGGCCTCGTAGAAGCCGTAGTCGACGTCAGCACGGAGCGTGTGCAGGGGCACGCGGCCCTCGCGGTAGAACTCCGAGCGCGACATCTCGGCGCCACCGAGGCGGCCCGAGCACTGGATACGGATGCCCTTGGCGCCCGAGCGCATGGTCGACTGCATCGCCTTGCGCATCGCGCGACGGAACTGCACGCGGCCCGAGAGCTGCTCGGCGACGCCCTGGGCGACCAGCTGCGCGTCCATCTCGGGGTTCTTGACCTCGAGGATGTTCAGCTGCACCTGCTTGCCCGTGAGCTTCTCGAGGTCGCCGCGGATGCGGTCGGCCTCGGCGCCACGGCGGCCGATGACGATGCCGGGGCGAGCGGTGTGGATGTCGACGCGGACGCGGTCACGCGTGCGCTCGATCTCGACACGGCTGATGCCGGCGCGGTCCATGCCCTTGGTGAGCATCCGACGGATCTGCACGTCTTCTCCGACGTAGCTCTTGTAGAGCTTGTCGGCGTACCAACGGCTCTTGTGATCCGTCGAGATGCCCAGTCGGAACCCGTGCGGGTTGATCTTCTGTCCCACTATCGGTTCCCGCCCTTCTTCTTGGAGTTTTTGGTGGCCGCGGCGAGGCGCTTGCCCTCGACGAAGTCGGCCGGCTGGACGACCACGGTCAGGTGGCTGCTGCGCTTGAGGATGCGGTTGGCCGCACCCTTGGCGCGGGGACGCCAGCGCTTCATCGTCGGGCCCTCGTCGACGAGGACCGTGGTGATGATCAGCGAGGAGCGGTCGAGCCCCTCGGTGGTCGCGGCGTTCGCAGCGGCGCTCTCGACGAGCTTGTAGAACACCTCGGCGACGGCCTGCGGCGCGAACTGCAGGGTGGCCAGGGCGTTGTCCACGGACTCGCCGCGGATCAGGTCGCCGATGCGGCGCGACTTCTGCGCAGTGACGCGCACGAAGCGAGCCACGGCGAACGCACCGGGCTCGTCGCCCAGGAGCCGCTCGCGCCGTGCGCTCACGCTGTCACGGGTAGCTGCACTCATCGCCTCTTCGCCTTCCGGTCATCCTTCTCGTGTCCGCGGAACGTGCGGGTCGGGGCGAACTCGCCCAGCTTGTGACCCACCATCGAGTCCGTGATGAACACGGGCACGTGCTTGCGGCCGTCGTGCACGGCGATCGTGTGTCCGATGAAGGACGGCAGGATCATCGAGCGGCGCGACCAGGTCTTGATCACGGTGTGGGTGTCGGCGGCGTTCTGCGCGTCGACCTTCTTCTCGAGGTGCCCGTCGACGAACGGGCCCTTCTTCAAACTACGTGGCATCTGTAAACCAATCCTTCTCAGCGGCCGGACTTGCGGCGGCGGACGATCTGGGAGTCGCTGGCCTTGCGCTTGCGCGTACGGCCTTCCGGCTTGCCCCACGGGGAGACCGGGTGACGTCCACCGGACGTCTTGCCCTCACCACCGCCGTGCGGGTGGTCGACCGGGTTCATGGCGACACCACGGACGGTCGGGCGCTTGCCCTTCCAGCGGTTGCGGCCTGCCTTGCCCCAGTTGATGTTGGACTGCTCGGCGTTGCCGACCTCGCCGATCGTGGCGCGGCAGCGGACGTCGACGTAGCGCATCTCGCCCGAGGGCAGACGCAGCTGAGCCTTGTTGCCCTCCTTGGCGACGAGCTGCACGCGCACACCGGCCGAACGGCCCATCTTGGCGCCGCCACCGGGGCGCAGCTCCACGGCGTGGATCTGCGTGCCGACCGGGATGTTGCGCAGCGGCAGGTTGTTGCCGACCTTGATGTCCGCAGCAGCGCCGGACTCGATGGCCTGGCCCTGGGCGATGCCGTCAGGCGCGATGATGTAGCGCTTCTCGCCGTCCGCGTAGTGCAGGAGCGCGATGCGCGCCGTGCGGTTGGGGTCGTACTCGATGTGAGCGACCTTCGCGGGGACGCCGTCCTTGTCGTAGCGACGGAAGTCGATGATGCGGTAGGCACGCTTGTGTCCACCGCCCTGGTGACGCGTCGTGATCCGGCCCTGGTTGTTGCGGCCACCCTTCTTGGGCAGCGGCTCCACCAGGGACTTCTCCGGCGTCGTGCGGGTGATCTCGGCGAAGTCGGCGACGCTCGAGCCACGACGGCCCGGCGTTGTCGGCTTGTACTTGCGAATAGCCATTAGTCCTCAGTCCTCAGTTGCTCGGGCTCGAGAAGATGTCGATGCTCTGGCCGGCGGCGACACTGACGATTGCGCGCTTCGTGTCCTTGCGCTTGCCGAGCCCCGAGCGCGTACGACGCGTCTTGCCCTTGCGGTTGAGCGTGTTGACCGCGGTGACCTTGACGCCGAAGATCTTCTCGACGGCGATCTTGATCTCCGTCTTGTTGGCATCGGGGTGCACCACGAACGTGTACTTGTTGTCGTCGAGCAGGCCGTAGCTCTTCTCGCTGACGACCGGCGCGATCAGAACGTCGCGGTGGTCCTTGTGGATCGTGCTCACTTGTCGTCTCCTGCCTTGGTGAAGCCGGCAGCCTCAGCCGTCTCGGCCGAGTCGAACCAGACCTCGGCCTCGACGTCGTCGTAGCCCGCGTCATCGGCCGTGTGGAAGTGACCCTCGGCGCCCTTGACCTCGTGGCCCTTGGGAGCGTTGCCGCTCTTCAGGGGGGCCTTCGAGCCCGGGCCGTAGGGCTGGGTCGCCGTGGCGTTGGCCGGGACGGTGCTGCCCTCGGCCGCGTCAGCAGCCGGGGCCTCGTCGGCGGGTGCCGCAGCAGCCTTCTTGGCCGGCGCCTTCTTGGCGGTCGCCTTCTTGGGCGCCGGGGCGGCGTCCTTGCTGGAGACCTCGGTGGCCAGCTCGCTGAGGGCGATGGTGTCGCTGCCCTCGGCCGAGCGGGCCGCCACGAACGCGTCGAACGCGCTCTGCGTGAAGACCAGGTCATCGGCCTTCAGCACGTCGTACGTGTTGAGCTGGTCGAAGGTCAGGATGACCGTGTTGTCGACGTTGCGCAGGCTGAGCGCCGTGAGCGTGTCGTCACGGTCGACGACGATCAGCACGCGGGGGCGAGGCGTGAGGCCGCGCAGCGTGGCGATCGCAGTCTTCGTGGAGGGCGCGTCGCCGCCCACGATGCTCTCGACGACGTGCAGACGACCCGTGCGGGCCCGGTCCGACAGGGCGCCACGCAGAGCGGCAGCCTTCATCTTCTTGGGCGTGCGCTGGTCGTACGAACGCGGCGTCGGGCCGTGGACCGTTCCACCACCGTTGTACTGGGGTGCACGGATCGAGCCCTGACGAGCACGGCCGGTGCCCTTCTGGCGGTAGGGCTTCTTGCCACCGCCGGACACCTCCCCGCGCGTCTTGGTGCTGTGCGTGCCCTGGCGTGCCGCAGCGAGCTGCGCGACGACGACCTGGTGGATCAGCGGGATGTTGGTCTGGACGTCGAAGATGTCGACGGGCAGCTGGGCATCAATGCTGCCCTTGGGAAGATCGAGTGCCATGACGTCAGGCTCCCTTCACTGCAGAGCGGATGACGACGAGAGCACCCTTGGGGCCGGGAACGGCGCCCTTGATGAGGATGACGCCCTTGTCGATGTCGACCGCGTGGACCTTGAGGTTCTGGGTGGTGACCTGCTCGGCACCCATGTGGCCGGCCATGCGCAGACCCTTGAAGACGCGACCCGGGGTGGCGCAGCCACCGATCGAGCCGGGCTTGCGGTGGTTGCGGTGCGCGCCGTGCGAGGCGCCCACGCCGGAGAAGCCGTGACGCTTCATGACGCCGGCGAAGCCCTTGCCCTTGCTGGTCGCGGTGACGTCGACGACGTCCCCGGCGGCGAAGATCTCCGGGGAGATCTCCTGGCCCAGCGTGAAGTCGGCGATGGCCTCGGTGCGGATCTCGACCACGTGGCGACGGGGCGTGACGCCGGCCTTCGCGAAGTGACCGGAGACCGGCTTGTTGACCTTGCGGCCGTCGATCTCGCCGAAGCCGACCTGGACGGCGGAGTAGCCGTCGGTCTCACGCGTGCGGATCTGCGTGACGACGTTGGTGTCGGCCGCGATGACGGTGACGGGAACGATCTTGTTGTCGGCATCCCAGACCTGGGTCATGCCGAGCTTGCGGCCGAGGAGGCCGCGCGTGGTGGCTGTGCTGGTGTCGCTCATTGGTCGCTGACTCCCCTCAGAGCTTGATCTCGATGTCGACGCCGGCAGGCAGGTCGAGGCGCATGAGCGAGTCGACTGTCTTCGGCGTCGGGTCAATGATGTCGATGAGGCGCTTGTGGGTGCGCATCTCGAAGTGCTCGCGGCTGTCCTTGTACTTGTGCGGCGAACGGATCACGCAGAAAACGTTCTTCTCGGTGGGCAACGGCACCGGTCCTGCGACCTTGGCGCCCGTGCGCGTCACCGTGTCGACGATCTTGCGTGCCGACGTGTCAATGACCTCGTGGTCGTAGGCCTTGAGCCGGATACGGATTTTTTGTCCCGCCATGCTCTCGCTTGTCCTTTACGTTCGTTCGCTTCGCAGTCTCGCCCCCGGTTGGGGGAAGAAAGGCTCCTCCCTCCCGCCGACCCCCGAGGTCGGGCGTGTCGCGGCCACTCGGGCACAGACGTCACACACTTGTCGAGTTAGGTGGTTGGACCCGCCGCAGCGGGACGAGCTCGATCTCAGTTTCGGCACTGACCTCATGTGTTCGG
This sequence comes from Aeromicrobium sp. S22, assembly GCF_009661045.1. Classification (NCBI taxonomy): domain Bacteria; kingdom Bacillati; phylum Actinomycetota; class Actinomycetes; order Propionibacteriales; family Nocardioidaceae; genus Aeromicrobium; species Aeromicrobium sp. S22. The sequence goes on along the minus strand of NZ_WJWV01000001.1, from coordinate 708,289 downwards.
CGTGAGATGCCGGACGTCAGCGCCCCAGCGATCGAGCCGGAGCAACCGAACTATTCTGACAGACCCGTGCAGGGAAAGACAAATCGAGGCCTGCCCGCGACGCGGTGTGCTCAGTGATGGACGTGCCGCTCGGAGTCCTGATGCCCCGCGGGCTCGATCTGGAAGGTCGAGTGCTCGACGTCGAAGTGGCTCGCGAGACACCCCCGCAGGCGGTCGAGGACCGCGTGCGCCTCGTCCATCCCGGTGATGCCCTCGTCGACCACGACGTGGGCGCTCATCACCGGCATCCCCGAGGTGATCGTCCACACGTGCAGGTCATGGACGTCCTTGACGCCCTCGGTGCCGACGATGTGCTCGCGCAGCTCGACCAGGTCCACACCCTCGGGCGTCGACTCCAGCAGCACCTCGACGACATCCTTCAGCAGGGAGATCGCGCGGGGCAGGATCATCGCGGCGATCACGAGGGACGCGATCGCGTCGGCGGCGTACCAGTCGGTGAGCAGGATCACGCTCGCCGACGCCAGCACCGCGACCGAGCCGAGCGCATCGCCCACGACCTCGAGGTACGCGCCGCGGACGTTGAGATTGCTCTCCGAGCCGCTGCGCAGCAGGAGCAGACCGACGACATTGGCCGCGAGGCCCAGGCCGCCGGCCAGGAGGATCAGCCCGCCGTCGAGCTCGGGGGCGTCACCGAAGCGGCGCACCGCGCTCACCGCGACCCACACCGACAGCCCGACCAGGATCAGTCCGTTGAGGCCGGCCGCCAGGATCTCGGTGCGTTGGTAGCCGAACGACCGGCGCGAGCCCGGCCCTCCCCCGCGCTGCGCGACAGTGATCGCGGCCAGCGCCATGACGATGCCGAACGAGTCGCCCAGCACGTGGCCCGCGTCCGCGAGCAGCGCCAGGCTGCCGGTCATCAGCGCGACGACGGCCTCGACGACCAGCACGAGCAGCGACAGGCCGAGGACGGCCGCGAGGCGTCCCCGGTGCTGCACGCCCGTGCCGTGCGCGTGATCGTGTCCCATGCTCCAAGGCTAGGCGGTGCTGGGGCGAACCACGACCCCGTGTCCCGCAGCGAGCACGTGCACCGACGCGAAGGGCCCCGCCCAGCCGAAGCTGGACGGGGCCCTTGCAGAGAGCAGGTGGTGCTAGCTCACTTGTTGATCTTCGTGACGCGACCTGCGCCGACCGTGCGGCCACCCTCGCGGATGGCGAAGCGCAGGCCCTCTTCCATGGCGATCGGCTGGATCAGCTGAACGCTCATCTCGGTGTTGTCGCCGGGCATGACCATCTCGGTGCCCTCGGGCAGCGTGACGACGCCGGTGACGTCCGTGGTGCGGAAGTAGAACTGCGGACGGTAGTTGTTGAAGAACGGCGTGTGACGGCCGCCCTCCTCCTTCGACAGGATGTAGACCTGGCCCTCGAACTCCGTGTGGGGAGTCGTGGAACCGGGCGCGATGATGACCATGCCGCGCTCGACGTCTTCGCGCTTGGTGCCGCGAAGCAGCAGTCCGACGTTCTCGCCGGCCTGACCCTCGTCGAGCAGCTTGCGGAACATCTCGATGCCGGTGACCGTGGTGGTCTGCTTCGTGTCGCGGATGCCGACGATGTCGACGGTCTCGTTGACCTTGATGACACCGCGCTCGATACGACCGGTGATGACGGTTCCACGACCGGTGATCGTGAAGACGTCCTCGACGGGCATCAGGAACGGCTTGTCCGTCTCACGCGGGGGCATCGGGATGTAGTCGTCGACAGCCTGCATGAGCTCGAGGATCGACTCGCCCCACTTGGCATCGCCCTGGAGCGCCGGGTGAGCGGCGACCTGGACGACGGGGACGTTGTCACCGTCGAACTCCTGATCGCTCAGGAGCTCACGGACCTCGAGCTCGACGAGCTCCAGGATCTCTTCGTCATCGACCATGTCGCACTTGTTGAGCGCGACAACCATCGCGGGCACGCCGACCTGGCGAGCGAGCAGCACGTGCTCGCGCGTCTGGGGCATGGGGCCGTCGGTGGCGGCGACCACGAGGATCGCGCCATCCATCTGAGCCGCACCCGTGATCATGTTCTTGACATAGTCCGCGTGACCCGGGCAGTCGACGTGCGCGTAGTGGCGGTTCTCGGTCTGGTACTCGACGTGCGAGATGGAGATCGTGATTCCGCGCTGCTTCTCTTCCGGCGCCTTGTCGATCTGGTCGAAGGCCGAGGCCTCGTTCAGGTCGGGGTACTTGTCGTGCAGCACCTTGGTGATCGCCGCGGTAAGAGTCGTCTTACCGTGGTCGATGTGACCGATGGTGCCGATGTTCATGTGCGGCTTGGTCCGCTCGAACTTCGCCTTAGCCACGTGGGGCTCCTTCTTCGAATTGGTTGCTGTTGAACGCCGTCGGATACTCGCGGCACGAGTCCCTCAGGCCATCTTATGAGATGGACCGCTGTTACTCGCCGCGGGCCTTTTTGATGATCTCTTCCGCGACGTTCTTGGGAACCTCCGCGTAGGAGTCGAACTGCATCGAGTATGACGCACGGCCCGAGGTCTTGGACCTCAGGTCGCCGACGTACCCGAACATCTCGGACAGGGGAACGATCGCCTTGATGATCTTGACGCCGCCCATGCCCTCCTCCATGGCCTGGACTTGGCCACGGCGAGAGTTGAGGTCGCCGATCACGTCGCCCATGTAGTCCTCGGGCGTGGTGACCTCGACCGCGAACACGGGCTCGAGGATCACCGGATCGGCCTTGCGAGCTGCTTCCTTGAACGCCATGGAACCGGCGAGCTTGAAGGCGAGCTCCGAGGAGTCGACGTCGTGGTAGGCGCCGTCCTCCAGGGTGACCTTGACGTCGACCATCTGGTAGCCGGCGAGGACACCGAACTGCATGGCGTCCTGCGCACCCTGGTCGACGGAGGGAATGTACTCACGGGGAACGCGTCCACCCGTGACAGCGTTGTCGAACTCGTAGCCACCCTCGCCACCGGCGATCGGGCCCGTGGGCTCGATCGAGATGATGACCTTGGCGAACTGGCCGGAGCCACCCGTCTGCTTCTTGTGGGTGTAGCTGACGTTCTCGACCTTGCGCTTGATGGTCTCGCGGTACGCGACCTGCGGCTTGCCGACGTTGGCCTCGACGTTGAACTCGCGCTTCATGCGGTCCACGAGGATGTCGAGGTGCAGCTCGCCCATGCCGGCGATGATGGTCTGACCCGTCTCCTCGTCGGTGTGGACCTGGAACGTCGGGTCCTCCTCGGCGAGGCGCTGGATGGCCGTGCCGAGCTTCTCCTGGTCGCTCTTGGTCTTGGGCTCGATCGCGACCTGGATGACCGGCGCGGGGAACGTCATGGACTCCAGGACGATCTGCTTCTGCGGGTCGGCCAGGGTCTCGCCGGTCGTGGTGTCCTTCAGACCCATGACGGCGACGATCTGACCGGCGCCGACCGACGCGATCTCGGCGCGCTTGTTGGCGTGCATCTGGTAGATCTTGCCGATGCGCTCCTTGCGGCCCTTGGTCACGTTGATGACCGTGGAGCCGGACTCGAGGCGGCCGGAGTAGACGCGCAGGTAGGTCAGCTTGCCCAGGTGCGGGTCGGACGCGATCTTGAACGCCAGGGCCGCGAAGGGCTCGCTCTCCTTGGGCTCGCGGGTGTCGGTGACCGTCTCGTCACGCGGGTCGGTGCCGGTGACGGCGCCGACGTCCAGCGGGTTGGGCAGGAAGTCGATGACCGCGTCGAGCAGGGGCTGGATGCCCTTGTTCTTGAACGCGGTGCCGCACAGCACCGGGTTGAGCTTGGCGGCCAGCGTCGCGCGACGGATGGCCGGCTTCAGCAGCTCGGGGGTGATCTCGGCGCCGTCGAGGTAGGCCTCGGCGAACTCGTCGTCGTTGTCGGCCAGGGTCTCGATCATGTCGTTGCGCGCAGCGGCGGCGACGTCGGCCAGGTCGGCCGGGATCTCCTCGACCGTGTAGTCCTCACCCATCTGGGTCTCACCGCGCCACACCAGGGCGCGGTTGCCGACCAGGTCGACGACTCCGATGAAGTCGCTCTCGGCGCCGATCGGGACCTGCAGGACCAGGGCCGTCGCGCCGAGGCGCTCACGGATCGTCTTGACGCAGAAGTCGAAGCTGGCGCCGGTGCGGTCGAGCTTGTTGACGAAGCACATGCGCGGGACGCCGTACTTGTCGGCCTGGCGCCAGACCGTCTCGGACTGCGGCTCCACGCCGGCGACACCGTCGAACACGGCGACCGCACCGTCGAGGACGCGCAGGTTGCGCTCGACCTCGACGGTGAAGTCGACGTGCCCGGGGGTGTCGATGATGTTGATCTGGTTGTCTTTCCACCAGCAGGTCGTCGCGGCAGACGTGATCGTGATGCCGCGCTCCTGCTCCTGCTCCATCCAGTCCATCGTGGCGCCGCCGTCGTGGACCTCACCGATCTTGTACGTGATACCGGTGTAGAAGAGGATGCGTTCGGTCGTCGTGGTCTTGCCGGCATCGATGTGCGCCATGATGCCGATGTTGCGGACCCTGCTGAGGTCGGTGGTGATGTCGGTTGCCACGAGTGTGATCGCTTCCTTTGATGCGGGACCCCCGCCGGATCACGGCGAGGAGTGGTGGTGGTGCTTGGTTACCAGCGGTAGTGAGCGAACGCCTTGTTGGCTTCAGCCATCTTGTGCGTGTCCTCACGCTTCTTGACCGCGCCGCCGAGGCCGTTGCTGGCGTCGAGCAGCTCGTTCTGGAGGCGCTCGGCCATGGTCTTCTCACGACGGGCGCCGGCGTAGCTCACGAGCCAGCGCAGGGCCAGCGTGTTCTGGCGAACGGCGCGGACCTCGATCGGGACCTGGTAGGTCGCGCCACCGACGCGGCGGCTCTTGACCTCGATCGCGGGCTTGACGTTGTCGAGCGCGCGCTTGAGCGTGATGACCGGGTCGGTGCCCGACTTCTCACGCGTGCCCTCGAGGGCGGCGTAGACGATGCGCTGGGCGACCTGCTTCTTGCCGTCGACCAGGACCTTGTTGATGAGTGAAGTGACGAGCTGGCTTCCGTAGACCGGATCAGTCTCGACGACGCGCTTCGGGGCGGGACCCTTACGAGGCATTACTTCTTCTCCTTCTTGGCGCCGTACAGGCTGCGAGCCTGCTTGCGGCCCTTGACTGCCTGCGTGTCGAGTGCGCCGCGGATGATCTTGTAACGGACACCGGGCAGATCCTTGACTCGACCGCCACGCACGAGCACGATCGAGTGCTCCTGCAGGTTGTGGCCCTCGCCGGGAATGTATGCAGTGACCTCGGTACCACTGGAGAGCTTCACACGAGCGACCTTGCGAAGCGCCGAGTTCGGCTTCTTCGGGGTGGTCGTGTAGACGCGGGTGCAGACACCGCGACGCTGAGGTGAACCCTTGAGCGCGGGGGTCGTCGTCTTGACGACCTTGCGCTGGCGGCCCTTGCGGACCAGCTGGTTGATCGTGGGCACTACAAACTTCCTTCTTCTGGCTGGCGCGAGCCATGAGTCGTGATGCGCTCACCGCCCCAAACCTCTGGCGGGATGTGCGCAACGGCCTGAGGAGTTCAGGCACGGCTCCTAATACTACCGGTCCCCGCGGCACAGTCCAAATCATCGTCGACCACCGTCTGCGGGGCGGATCACCCGCGCGGCGCAGGCGTGGCGCGTGCACGGCACGGCTGTCCGTCGGGAGTCAGGGTGTCGTGCGGCCTGTCAGCAGCGCGAGCCCGTCGTCTCCCTGGAACTGCAGGGATTCCGGGGGCACACGGTGCCACAGCGCGAGGTACAGATCGGACGCCGAGCCGGTCACGACGGCGTCGGCCTCGGCGGTCGGCGGCAGCTGCACCGGCGGGCCGGACTCCCCCTCGCCGGGCGCGATGATCCAGGAACGATCGAGGTCCGCGGCGACGAACCTGATGCGCGAGCGGACGTCCGGCCGACGTCCGCCGGCGGTCAGACGGGGGAAGAAGATCCTGAGCACCTCGTCGATGCCGTCGGCTGCGATCTGCGCCGGGACCGCCCACTGCCCGGCCCCGTGGCCGAGGGCCTGCTGGAGGTCGACCACGTGGACGGTCGTCTCGTGCAGCTGGCGGCGCGGCCAGAAGGCCGCGGTCTCGTCGATGCGGGAGAAGTTGGGGACGATCTCGTCGGGGCTGACCGCCCGCAGCACGGCGAGGAGGGCCTCGGCGGTGCCGGCGTACCAGGAGGCGATCGGCCCGGCGATCAACGGCGTGGGCTCGGGCACCCGCTGACCGCCGATCACGATGGCGGCAGCCCAGCGGTGGATCGCCCCGAGGTGCACGGCCAGGTCGCGCACGGTCCATCCCTCACAGGCCGGGACCGCCTCGTCGCCGGTGGCCTCACCGACGAGATCGGCGAATCGGGACGTCGCAGCGCCCAGCTCGCCGAAGACGTCGATCTGCCCGCCGGGGCGCTGCGTCATCTCACTCAGCCGTTCTCGGCCGGGTCGAGGAGCTGGGCCAGGTGGACGGCCTGCACCGCAGCGAGGTCGTCGATCTGGGTGCGGCACGAGAAGCCGTCCGCGACGACGACCGCCCCCGCGGGGGCGTTCCGGATCGCCGGCATGAGCTGCTGCTCGGCGACGGCCGCCGACACCTCGTAGTGCCCCTTCTCGACCCCGAAGTTGCCGGCCAGCCCGCAGCACCCCGAGAGCCGGTCGATCGTCGCGCCGGTCGCGGTCATGATCGCGAGATCGGCCTCGAAGCCGAGCACTGACGCCTGGTGGCAGTGCGGCTGCACGACCAGGGTCGTCCCCGTGAGGTCCGGAGGCGTCCACCCCTCGGTGCGCTGCAGCAGCTCCGACAGCGTGAACACGCCCGCGGCGACGTCGACCGCACGCGGGTCGTCGACGAGCTCGACGGCGTCCGAGCGCAGGACCGCGAGGCACGACGGCTCCAGGCCGACCACGGGCACCCCGGCCGTGACGTAGGGGTGCAGCTGGTCGATCGCCCGTTCGATCATCGTCCGGGCGGTGTCGAGCTGCCCCGTCGTGATCCAGGTCAGCCCGCAGCACTGGGGTCGGCTCAGCACCTCGACGTCGTAACCGGCGCCGTCCAGCACGCGCAGCGCGGCCTGTCCCCCGTCGGTCGAGAAGTACTCCGTGAACGAGTCCGCCCAGATGACGACCTTCGACCGGTCGCCCCGCAGCTGCGGCCGGGCTGCGCGGGAGAACCGCCGCGTCGCGAACGCGGGCAGGCTGCGGCGCTGGTCGACCCCGGCCACCCAGCGGGCGACCGACCGCAGCCCCGGGGTGCGGAGCCCGAGATTGGCCAGCCACGCGACAGGGGACGTGACCCGCGCCCAGAACGGGAGCCGGCCGAGGACGTAGTGGCTGCGAGGCCTCACCCGGCCCTTGTACGACTGGTGCAGGACCTCGGACTTGTAGGAGGCCATGTCGGTGCCGGTCGGGCAGTCGTTGAGGCAGCCCTTGCAGGCCAGGCAGAGGTCGAGGGCCTCGTGCACCTCCGGGGCACGGAAGCCCCCCGTGACGAGCCGGCCGTCGATCATCTCCTGCAGGACGCGGGCCCGCCCCCTCGTCGAGTCCTTCTCCTCGCGGGTGGCCTGGAACGACGGGCACATGACCCCGTTGGAGCCCTGGTTGTCCGCGATGCACTTGCCCACGCCGGTGCAGCGGTGGACGGCCTTGCCGAGATCGCCGTCGTCGTGGAGCAGCCGCAGGCCGAGACGCCGCGACAGCTGCTCGCGCCCGGGTGAGCGGATCGACTCAGGACCTCGCAGGTCGGCGTCCACGGGAGCGGGTCGCACGAGCACCCCGGGGTTGAGCAGGTCGTCGGGGTCCAGGACTCCCTTGACCTGCTCGAAGAGCGAGATCGCGTCGGCGGAGTACATGAGCGGCAGCAGCTCGGATCGGGCCCGGCCGTCACCGTGCTCCCCCGACAGCGAGCCGCCGAGGCTCGCCACCTGGGTCGCGGCGTCGGTCAGGAAGCGCCGGAACACCTGGTGCCCGCCCTCGGCGTCGAGGGGGAAGTCGATGCGGATGTGCACGCAGCCGTCGCCGAAGTGGCCGTAGGGCACCCCGTCGAGGTCGTTCTCGCGCAGCAGGGCGTCGAGCTCGCGCAGGTAGCGCCCGAGCTTCTCCGGCGGGACTGCCGCGTCCTCCCAGCCCGACAGGGCCTTGCCCGGCAGGGTGCGGGTCGCCAGGCCGGCGCCCTCCTCGCGGATGCGCCACAGCACGGCCTGCTCGCCGGCGTCCGTCACGACACGGTGGTCGAGGGCCGACGCGGCGCGGGCGGCTCTTGCGACGGTGTCGGCGATCTCGGCCGGGATCTCGCCGGAGATCTCCACGAAGAGCCAGCCCCGTCCGCGGGGCAGGTCGGGGACGCTCCCCCGATGGGTGCGGTAGACGTCCACGATCCGCGAGTCGAGGCCCTCGCACGCGGTCGGCCCGAACGGCAGCAGCGCCGGGACGTCGTCGGCGGCCTCGGCCATCGAGGCGTAGCCGAGCACCAGAACCTGACGGTACGACGGGTCCTGGACCAGCCGCACCGTGGTGGACGTCATCGTGGCCAGCGTCCCCTCGGTGCCGGCCATGAACGTCGCGACGTCGAAGCCGTTCTCGGGCAGCAGGTGCTCGAGGCTGTAGCCCGAGACCTGGCGTCCGAAGCGGCCGAGCTCGGTGCGGACGGTGGACAGGTTCGCCCCGACGAGGGACCGCAGATCGTCCAGCGTGGACGACGGCGTGCTCGCCCCCGGCCCGAGGACGAGCTCCTCGCCCCGCATCGTCACGACGTCCATGCCGATGACGTTGTCGGCGGTGCGGCCGTACGCGAGCGCGCGCGAGCCGCACGCGTTGTTGCCGATCATGCCGCCGACCGTGCAGCGGGTGTGCGTCGACGGGTCCGGGCCGAACCGCAGGCCGAGCGGCGTCGCGGCCTTCTGCAGCACCGCGTGGACGGTGCCCGGCTCGACCCGCGCGGTGCGGGCGTCGACGTCGATGTCCAGGACCCGGTTGAGGTGGCGGGTGAAGTCGATGACGACGCCGGGCCCGACCGCGTTGCCGGCGATCGACGTGCCGGCCCCGCGCGACGTCAGCGGCACCCCGGTCGTGCGGCACGCGGCGACGGTCGCCAGCACCTCCTCGGTGCTTCGTGGGCGAACCACGACCTGCGGGACGACGCGATAGAGCGAGGCGTCGGTGCTGTAGAGCGCCCGGGTGAGGGTGGAGTCGTCGACCTCCGCGACGCCGAGGCGCCGCAGCTCGGCGACGACGTCGGTCGTCCTCGTGTCCGTGATCGTCACCAGATCTCCAGCGACTGCTCGAGGATCGAGGCGACCGCGTCCTCGGTGACCTCCAGGGGGGCCGTGGCGAGCAGGCGCTGCTGCTTCATCGTCCCCTCGACGAGCGAGGGGACGTCTCCCTCGTCGAAGCCGACCGCGCCGATGCCCGACGGGATGCCCACGTCGCGCATGATCGAGGCCAGCACCTGCGGCAGGAACTCCGCCGGGTCGTCCGGACGCTCGGCGGTGGGATCGAGCAGCTCGGCGGCACGGATGTGACGCTCGGGCGCCGCCTGGAACGTGTGCCGGAACGCGGCGGGCGCGGTCAGCGAGACGGCCATGCCGTGCGGGACCATCGCGTGGTCCGCGTCGTAGCCCTCGGGCCGGAACTCGCGGACCTGCCCCGCGATGGGATACGCATTGGCGTGCGGGATGTGGACGCCCGCATTGCCGAAGCCGAGGCCCGCGAAGGTCGCGGCCATCGCGACCTCGGTGCGTGCGGCGAGGTCGTCTCCGCGGTGCACCGCGGTGCGGAACGATCCGGCCATGAGGCTCAGCGCCTTCTCGGACCACATGTCCGCGATGGGGTTGGACCCGCAGTAGGGGACGCGCTCGTGGGCCTGCTTGTGCTCGTACGACGTGAACGGACGAGCGGTGTAGCTCTCGAGCGCGTGGCACAGGATGTCCAGTCCCGACGCCGCCGTGACGCCGGCCGGCTGCGTGAGGGTGAGCTCGGGGTCCACGACCGCGAACGCGGGACGGAGCCGGGCGTGCGAGATGCCGGTCTTGACGTGCTGGCTCACGACGTCCAGCACGCAGATCGTCGTGCTCTCGCTCCCGGTGCCGGTCGTGGTCGGCACCGCGATGAGCGGCAGCAGCGGATTTTTCGGCGCGCGGGCGCGACCGACCGGCGCGTTGACGTAGTCCATCAGCTCGCCGTCGTTGGTCGTCAGGAGGTTGACCGCCTTGGCGGTGTCGATCGCACTTCCCCCGCCGACCGCGACGATCGCGTCGAACGGGCCCTCGGCACGACCGAACGCGATGGCCTCCTCGAGGCTCGCGTCGGTGGGCTCGACGCGGGAGCGGTCGAACACGATCGCCTCGATCGAGGCGGCCCGCAACGACTCGGCGATCTCGCCCGGGGTGCCGGTCGCGGCGACACCGGGGTCCGTCACGACGAGCACGCGTCGCGCCTCGAGCTGGGTCAGGTCGTGGGCCAGCTCGTGCCGGGCGCCGATGCCGAACTTGAGACCGGGCGCCCCGTAGGTGAAGACCGTCTCGGGATGGCTCGGCTGGAATCCTGACATGTCCGCTCCTCGGGGCTGGCGTGGCGCCACACTAGCATGCTACTTCGCCGGGGAGGGCCCGGAAGCGGACCGGCCGGGGAGGTACAGATGATCCCGCAGCCCCCGCGCCCAGTCCAGGTCCACGACGTCCTCCCCCGGCGTCGCGACCTGCTCCATGAGCAGCGAGGCGGTGTGCACGAGGTGCTCCTCCATGTGCGCGGCGGCCGCGGCGGGGTCGCGGGTCGAGATGGCCGCGACGATCGGCGCGTGCTCCTGCGCGACGTCGGCCATGTCACGCGACCGGCTGATGGTCGACGCGCCCCGGGCCTGGATCGAGTCGCGCAGGGTCGCAACCTCGGCCTGCAGGCGGGCGTTGCCCGTCGCGGCGCCGATCGCGTGGTGGAGCAGCCGGTCGTGGGCGGTGAACCCGGCCTCGTCGTCGTGGGCGACGCACGCGCGCATCGCCGACAGCTCCGCCTCGATCGTCGCCACCGTCTCGGCGTCCGCGTGGGCAGCAGCGTAGGCGGCCGCCGGGACCTCGATCATGAGGCGCAGCTCGAAGACCTCCCGGACGTCCGCGACCGAGACCCCGCGGATGCGGACCCCGCGGTTGCGCTCGATCGTCACCAGCCCGATGTCGGCGAGCCGCAGCACCGCCTCCCTGACCGGGGTCCGCGAGACCTCCAGCAGATCGGCGAGGCGGTAGATCGAGTGCAACGAGCCGGCGGGGAACTCCCCCGCGACGATCGACTCGCGCAACGAGGCGAAGACCCGCTCGGTCGTGGAGACGCGCGCCATGGTGCCTCGCTCCCCTCGTGATCGTCCGCCTTGTGGCGAAACGATATCGTGAGGCACTGGGCGCACCCGCCGCGTCGACCGACGCAGCCGGCGGCCCATCTGACCTGAGTCCCATCAGTGGACGACGACAAGGGGAACTCGATGAAGTCTCGTGCCGGCCGGATGGCGCTCGCGGTCGTCATGCTCACAGCCGTGGCCGCCTGCACCAGCGATCCCTCGACGGAGGAGGACCCGGCCCCGACGGTGACGCCTCAGCCCACCAAGGAGACCGAGGCCACCGATTTGTCCGAGCACGAGTCCGGGCCCGAGAACCCCATCGCGTACGGACTGTTCGTGCCCCAGGGCGCGGCGCAGCTCGGGCCGCTGTTCCGCTACCGCAGCCCACGGCTGATCTCGGCCTACCGTCCCGAGCTCGACGCCGCGCAGGCGCAGAAGGACGCCGAGGCTGCCGAGCGCATCGCCGAGGACGAGGCCAAGGGCACCCCCTCCCCCACGCCGACCCCGACTCCCACGACCCGGCCGAGCCCCGACTCGTTCAAGCTCCTCGAGGAGCCGCCGCGTCCCGACACGACGATCTCGTTGATGCGCATCGACGGCGACCCCGACGTGGTCGTGCGGCGGATGCTCGCCCAGATGTCGGCCGCGGTCCCCGACGCGGACGTCCAGCTGGACGACCTGTCGGCGTACTGCACGTCCAAGGACCGCCGGATCACGGGCTGCCGGGCCGTCGTGCGCGGCCTCACGGAGGGCAACCGTGACATCAAGGTGACGATGGGCGTCGATCCGGGCCGGCTGTCGACCCGCACGGCACCTCCGGCAGCGCTGACCCACCCCGTCATGCAGGTGACGGTCGAGTACGTCGGCGATCCGCGCGCGGGCCAGCTGGCGAGCGACACCGGATCCCTCAAGGACATCCCCGAGGTCAGTGCGGACGGCGACAAGTCCGGCCTGATCTGGCCCAAGATGGACGAGGACGCACCGTTGACCACCAAGCTCGTCCACGGCTGGACCGCCCCCTCGGACGCGACCCTCCTGCTGAGCAGCTTCACCCCGGAGTTCGCTGCGGTGACGACGCCGCGCGCCACGAATGCCGACCGGATCGCCGAGCAGTACGTGCTGAGCCACAGCCCCGACGGCAGGCTCACCAAGGACGTCACCGAGGACCTCAACTCGGTCAGCACGATGTACGCGGTGCGCACCAAGAACGGATCGATCGCCCGCGCTGTCTACATCTTGTCGGCCCGCGGCAACTACACCGCGCTGTTCTACACGCCGCGCGAGAAGTGATCTGCGCGCGCCAGCGCGTGCTCGACCATCGACAGGACCGGCTGCACGACTGAGCCGACCTGGTCGATCGGGATCCAGGTCGCGATGTCGGTCGTGCCGCCCACCTCGACGACGTGCGGCTCGACCGAGGTGTCCACCTCGACCGCGTAGAGCAGGTGAACGCCGTGGTAGTCCTCGTACTGGTCACCTCTCCCCAGCGCCACGACGTGCGTGTCGTGGACGTCGACGAGGTGTGAGGACAGCGCGACCAGGCCGGTCTCCTCGTACAGCTCGCGCACGACCGCGTCGTGCGGTGACTCGCCGTGGTCGACTCCCCCGCCGGGCAGCGTCCACGCCCCCGCCGGGTAGCCGCGCGCCGAGATGCGGGTGAGCAGGATGCGGTCGTCGTGGAGCACCACTGCGTACGCGCCCAGCCGCTGCGTGCGGGACGGGTCTGGCACGGGTCCTCCCCAAGTCGTCTTGGTCACAGGCTATTAGAGTCGTGAGGGATGAGTGCCCTCGACCCGTTGCCCGTGGCGACCGCTCCGCCCAAGGAGCGCGTGGCCTACCTGGACAATGCCCGCTACTGGGTCATGCTGCTCGTGGTCATCGGCCACTCGCTCACCGAGTACGTCGTGATGGACTCCGCGAAGGCGCTCTACACGTGGATCTACCTGTTCCACATGCCCTTCTTCATCCTCATCTCGGGCTACACCGCGCGGCACTACATCGGCGACTTCCGCCAGATCCGTCGCATCGTCAGCACGCTCATCGTCCCGTACCTGCTGGTCGAGACGAGCCTGCAGCTCATCACCCGGCACTACGACAACGAGCCCAAGACGCTCATGATCTTGTCCCCGCAGTGGCTCGGCTGGTTCCTCGCCGCGCTCTTCCTGTGGCGCATCACCACGCCGATCTGGCGGGCCCTGAAGTATCCGATCACGACCTCCATCGTCATCTCGCTGCTCGCCGGCCTGATCGAGATCCCCAACGTCCTGGCGCTTCCCAAGGTCCTGGCGCTGCTGCCGTTCTGGGTCATCGGCCTGCACATGAACCGCGAGCTGTTCCTGCGCCTCGGCGACTGGCGCATCCGGATCGTCTCGGCCATCACCCTCGCGCTGGCATTCGTGTTCTGCGAGCTCTACTCGGCCGACTGGACGACGCAGTGGCTGCTCTGGAAGGACCGCTACGACGAGCCCCCGCTCGACGCGACCGCGTGGGAGGGCATGATGACCCGCGGCGAGCTGCTGCTGGTCGGTGCGGTGCTGACCTTCGCGACCCTCTCGCTCATCCCGCGCTCCCGGTCGTTCACGACCGTGCTCGGTGGGCGCACGTTCTACTGCTACCTCCTGCACGGCTACATCATCATCCTGCTCGACCGTGAGCTCGACCTCTGGAGCACCTTCGAGGAGTACGGCGCCACGGCGGTCGCGGTGTTCGCCCTGGCAGCGATCGTGGTGGCGAATCTGCTCATGACCAAGCCGGTCGCGACCGTCTTCCGCCCGCTGTTCGAACCCAAGCTCACGTGGCTGTTCCGGGAGGCCGAGCCGCCCTCGGTGCGCGTGCCGGCCGACACGGTCGCTCCCGACCAGGCCCCGGTCCGCGCGCCGTGACCCGGCGGCTGCCCCAGCTCGCCGCCACCGCCGTTGCCACCCTCCTGCTGGGGTCGTGCGGCACGGGTCCGACCGCGGGGTCCGGGACGTCCGGCGACCGGCCGCTGCTGGTCGACGAGACGTGCGCCGATCTGGTCGTCGTGGGAGCTCGTGGCTCGACCCAGGACCCCGATCGCAATCTCGGCGTCGGCACCGAGGTCCGGGTGACGGTCGAGGAGCTCGCGAAGCTCCTGCACCGGCGCTCCGACACCACGGTCCGGGTCGATCCGATCCGTTACGACTCGTCGCAGACCGCGACGCTGGCGGCGTACCAGCGCCAGGTGGCCGAGGGATCGCAGCTGATGACCCGTCGGCTGGAGAAGCTCGAGCGAAGGTGCCCGGACAGTCGGTTCGCTCTCGTCGGCTTCAGCGAGGGCGCCCAGGTCGTCCATGCGACTGCGGCCGACATGCCCGCTGCCGTGGCGGAACGGGTGAGTCTGGTCGCGATGATGGCGGACCCGCGCCAGAACCCGACCGATGCGATCACCCGCTACGGATACGCCTCCGAGCCGGTCACCGGCAGCGGACGGCTCGGGTCCGGGTCGCCGATCGATCCGGACCTGCGCCGAGCGGCGATCTCCCTGTGCGTCGAGGGCGACGAGATCTGCAACGACGAAGGAGCACCCGGCGGCCCGCCGTCGGCGACGCACCGGACGTTCTACGAGAAGTCGTCCACCGCGAAGGTGACCGCGAAGCAGCTCGACCGCGTGCTGCGACGCAACGGCGTCTGACCCGCGCACGCACGACGAAGCCCCCGGCCGATGGCCGGGGGCTTCGTGGCAGGTGCGTGCCTACTTGGAGTCGTACGACGTGAAGTCGAAGTCGTCCAGCTTGACCGAATCGGCGTCAGCCGAGCCGAAGCCGTAGTCGTAGTCGCCGTAGCCGGTGACGGCGTAGGCGGCCTGACGGGCCTCCTCGGTGGGCTCGACCCGGATGTTGCGGTAGCGGTCGAGACCGGTACCCGCCGGGATGAGCTTGCCGATGATGATGTTCTCCTTCAGGCCACGCAGCGAGTCCGACTTGCCGTGGATCGCTGCGTCGGTCAGGACGCGGGTCGTCTCCTGGAAGGAGGCGGCCGACAGCCACGACTCGACGGCCAGCGAGGCCTTCGTGATGCCCATGAGGACCGGACGGCCCGAGGCGGGGGTGCCGCCCTCGGCGACGACGCGGCGGTTCTCCTCCTCGAAGTGCGCACGATCGACCAGGTCGCCGGGGATGAGCTGGGCGTCGCCCTGCTCGATGACGGTGACCCGACGCAGCATCTGGCGCACGATGATCTCGATGTGCTTGTCGTGGATCGCCACACCCTGCGACCGGTAGACCTCCTGCACCTGGTCGACCAGGTGCTCCTGCGCGCGGCGGACACCCAGGATGCGCAGGACTTCCTGCGGATCGGGCGTGCCGTGCGTCAGCATCTGTCCGACCTCCACGTGGTCGCCGTCCTGGATCAGGAGGCGCGCACGCTTGGTGACGGGGTACTCGAGCACGTCCGAGCCGTCATCCGGCGTCACGACGAGCTTGCGGGTCTTGTCCGAGTCGTCGATGACGACGCGGCCGGCCGACTCCGTGATGGGAGCCTTGCCCTTGGGCTGGCGAGCCTCGAAGAGCTCGACGACGCGGGGCAGACCGTGCGTGATGTCGTCACCGGCCACACCGCCGGTGTGGAACGTACGCATGGTCAGCTGCGTGCCGGGCTCACCGATCGACTGGGCCGCGATGGTGCCGACGGCCTCGCCGATGTCCACGAGCTTGCCGGTCGCCAGCGAGCGACCGTAGCACTTGGCGCACGTGCCGGCCTTCGCCTCGCACGTCAGGACCGTACGGACCTTGATCTCCTCGACACCGGCCGCGATGAGCTCCGCGATCTCGACGTCTCCGAGCTCGCCGCCGGCGGCCACGAGGACCTTGCCGTCGGCATCGGTGACATCGGTCGCCGCGGTGCGCGAGTAGGCAGCCGTCTCGACGTTCTCGGCGGCGACCAGACGGCCGTCGTCGAGCTTGGTCGCGATGGTCTGCTTGAGACCACGCTCGGTGCCGCAGTCCTCCTCGCGGATGATGACGTCCTGGCTGACGTCGACGAGGCGACGGGTCAGGTAGCCCGAGTCGGCGGTACGAAGCGCCGTGTCGGCCAGTCCCTTACGAGCACCGTGGGTCGCGATGAAGTACTCGACGACCGACAGGCCCTCACGGAAGTTGGCCTTGATCGGACGAGGAATGATCTCGCCCTTCGGGTTGGCCACGAGGCCACGCATACCGGCGATCTGACGAACCTGCATCATGTTGCCGCGCGCGCCCGAGTGGACCATCATCCAGATCGGGTTGTCCTCGTCGAAGCCCTTCTCCATCTCCGCCGAGACCTCGGCGGTCGCCTGGGTCCAGATCTCGATGAGCTCCTGACGACGCTCGTCCTCGGTGATCAGACCACGGTCGAACTGGGTCTGGACCTTGGCGGCCTGCGTCTCGTACGTCGCGAGGATCTCCTGCTTGCGCGGAGGCGTCACGACGTCCTCGATCGACACGGTCACGCCGGAGCGGGTGCCCCAGTGGAAGCCGGTGTCCTTGAGGTTGTCCAGGGCGTTGGCCACGTCGACCTTGGAGTAGCGCTCGGCGAGATCGTTGACGATCACACCCAGCTCCTTCTTGCCGACCTGGATGTT
Source organism: Aeromicrobium sp. S22 (assembly GCF_009661045.1). NCBI lineage: Bacteria > Bacillati > Actinomycetota > Actinomycetes > Propionibacteriales > Nocardioidaceae > Aeromicrobium > Aeromicrobium sp. S22. The sequence continues at coordinate 691,378 of NZ_WJWV01000001.1, read as the reverse complement.
GACGTACGGGTAGTCGTCCGGCAGCGCCTGGTTGAAGATCGCGCGACCGAGCGTCGTGTCGATGATCGTGCCGTCGATGCGGATCTTGACGTGGCTCTGCAGCGAGATCTCGTGGCGCTCGAACGCCATGAGTGCCTCGGAGACCGAGCTGAACGCGCGACCCTCACCGATGTGCCCCGAACGCTCGAGCGTCAGGAAGTACAGGCCGATGATCATGTCCTGGGTGGGCATGGTCACGGGACGGCCGTCGGACGGCTTGAGGATGTTGTTGGTCGACAGCATCAGGACGCGGGCCTCGGCCTGCGCCTCCGCGCTCAGCGGCAGGTGCACGGCCATCTGGTCACCGTCGAAGTCGGCGTTGAACGCCGAGCAGACGAGCGGGTGGATCTGGATGGCCTTGCCCTCGATGAGCTGCGGCTCGAACGCCTGGATGCCCAGACGGTGCAGCGTGGGCGCGCGGTTGAGCAGCACGGGGTGCTCGGTGATGACCTCTTCGAGGACGTCCCACACGACCGGACGAGCGCGCTCGACCATGCGCTTGGCGCTCTTGATGTTCTGCGCGTGGTTGAGATCGACCAGACGCTTCATCACGAACGGCTTGAACAGCTCGAGAGCCATCTGCTTGGGCAGACCGCATTGGTGGAGCTTGAGCTGCGGGCCGACCACGATGACCGAACGGCCCGAGTAGTCCACGCGCTTGCCGAGCAGGTTCTGACGGAAGCGACCCTGCTTGCCCTTGAGCATGTCGGAGATCGACTTCAGCGGACGGTTGCCCGGTCCGGTGACGGGGCGACCACGGCGGCCGTTGTCGAACAGCGAGTCCACGGCCTCCTGCAGCATGCGCTTCTCGTTGTTGACGATGATCTCCGGAGCACCCAGGTCGAGCAGACGCTTGAGCCGGTTGTTGCGGTTGATCACGCGGCGGTAGAGATCGTTCAGGTCGCTGGTCGCGAAGCGGCCACCGTCCAGCTGCACCATCGGGCGCAGCTCCGGCGGGATCACCGGGACGGCGTCGAGGACCATGCCGGCCGGCGCGTTGTTGCTGCCGAGGAACGCCGAGACGACCTTGAGGCGCTTGAGCGCACGGGTCTTCTTCTGTCCCTTGCCGGTCGCGATGATCTCGCGCAGCGACTCGGCCTCGGCCTCGAGGTCGAAGTCCTGCAGGCGCTTCTGGATCGCCATGGCGCCCATGTAGCCCTCGAAGTACTTGCCGAAGCGGTACGTCATCTCGCGGTAGAGCAGCTCATCGCCCTCGAGGTCCTGGACCTTGAGGCTCTTGAAGCGGCTCCACACCTCGTCGAGGCGGTCGATCTCGCGCTGGGCGCGGTCACGACGCTGCTTCGCCTCACGCTCGGCCGAGTCCTTGACCTTGCGCTTGGCGTCGGCCTTGGCACCCTCGGCCTCGAGGGCCGCGAGGTCCTCCTCGAGCTTCTGCATGCGCTCGTTGACCTCGTTGTCACGACGGCTCTCGAGCTGCTTGCGCTCGAGGTCGATCTTGGCCTCGAGGCTCGACAGGTCCTGGTGACGCGCGTCCTCGTCGACCTTGGTGATCATGTACGCCGCGAAGTAGATGACCTTCTCGAGGTCCTTCGGGGCGAGGTCGAGCAGGTAGCCGAGCCGGCTCGGGACACCCTTGAAGTACCAGATGTGCGTGACCGGGGCGGCGAGCTCGATGTGGCCCATGCGCTCACGGCGCACCTTGGAGCGGGTCACCTCGACGCCGCAGCGCTCGCAGATGATGCCCTTGAAGCGCACGCGCTTGTACTTGCCGCAGTAGCACTCCCAGTCCCGGGTGGGACCGAAGATCTTCTCGCAGAAGAGTCCGTCACGCTCGGGCTTGAGCGTGCGGTAGTTGATCGTCTCGGGCTTCTTGACCTCGCCGAACGACCATCCGCGGATGTCGTCGGCGGTCGCGAGACCGATCCGGATTTGATCGAAGAAGTTCACGTCAAGCACGTTGTCTTCTTTCCCTTACTTTCTTGAAATCATGGATGAGGGGATCTGAGCTGCCGCCGCGCGGCAGGGGCTCAGACCTCCTCGACCGAGGAGGGCTCGCGGCGGGACAGATCGATGCCGAGCTCTTCGGCGGCGCGGAAGAGATCCTCTTCCGCATCGCGCATCTCGACAGCAGTTCCGTCGCTCGAGAGCACCTCGACGTTGAGACACAGCGACTGCATCTCCTTGACGAGAACCTTGAAGGACTCCGGGATGCCCGGCTCCGGGACGTTCTCGCCCTTGACGATGGCTTCGTAGACCTTGACGCGTCCGAGGATGTCGTCGGACTTGATGGTCAGGAGCTCCTGCAGCGCGTACGCCGCTCCGTAGGCCTCGAGGGCCCACACCTCCATCTCACCGAAACGCTGTCCACCGAACTGCGCCTTACCACCCAGCGGCTGCTGCGTGATCATCGAGTACGGACCCGTGGAACGTGCGTGGATCTTGTCGTCGACGAGGTGGTGCAGCTTCAGCAGGTACATGTAGCCGACCGAGACCGGGTCGGGGAAGGGCTCGCCGGTGCGACCGTCGAACAGCTTCGCCTTGCCGTCGCGCTTGACCATGCGCTCGCCGTCGCGGTTGGGCAGGGTCGAGGCCAGGAGTCCCTGGATCTCGTCCTCGCGGGCACCGTCGAAGACGGGGGTCGCGACGTTGCTGTCCTTCGGCGCACGATCGGCACCGATGGCACGCAGACGGTCGGCCCACTCGTCCTTCATGTCCGAGATGTCCCAGCCGGTCTTGGCGACCCAGCCGAGGTGCGTCTCGAGCACCTGTCCGACGTTCATGCGTCCGGGGACACCGAGCGGGTTGAGCACGATGTCGACGGGCGTGCCGTCCTCGAGGAAGGGCATGTCCTCGACCGGGTTGATCTTGGAGATGACGCCCTTGTTGCCGTGACGGCCGGCGAGCTTGTCACCGTTGGAGATCTTGCGCTTCTGGGCCACGTAGACGCGGACCAGCTGGTTGACGCCCGGGGAGAGCTCGTCGCCCTCCGCGGAGTCGAACACCCGCACACCGATGACGGTTCCGGACTCACCGTGCGGCACCTTCAGCGACGTGTCGCGCACCTCGCGCGCCTTCTCGCCGAAGATCGCACGGAGCAGGCGCTCCTCGGGGGTCAGCTCGGTCTCGCCCTTGGGCGTGACCTTGCCGACGAGCACGTCACCGTTGCCGACCTCGGCACCGATGCGGATGATGCCGCGCTCGTCGAGATCGGCCAGCATCTCCTCGGAGACGTTGGGGATGTCCCGCGTGATCTCCTCGGGGCCCAGCTTGGTGTCGCGGGCGTCCACCTCGTGCTCCTCGATGTGGATCGAGGTGAGGAGGTCGTCCTGGACGACACGCTGGCTGAGGATGATCGCGTCCTCGTAGTTGTGACCCTGCCAGGGCATGAAGGCGACGAGCAGGTTGGTGCCCAGCGCCATCTCGCCCTCGTCGGTGCAGGGACCGTCGGCCAGCGGCGTGCCGACCTCGACACGCTGACCGTGCTTGACCAGCGGGCGCTGGTTGGTGCACGTGCCCTGGTTCGACCGACGGAACTTGGCCAGACGGTAGGTGAAGTACGAGCCGTCGTCCTGCATGATCTCGATCGCGTCCGCGGAGACCTCGTTGACGACACCGGCGACCTTGGCCACCGTGACGTCACCGGCGTCGACCGCGGCACGGAACTCCATGCCGGTGCCGACGAGCGGGGCGTCGTTGCGGATCAGCGGGACGGCCTGACGCTGCATGTTCGCACCCATGAGGGCGCGGTTCGCATCGTCGTGCTCGAGGAACGGGATCAGAGCCGTCGCGACCGACACCATCTGGCGGGGCGAGACGTCCATGTAGTCCACGTCGGCGGCGGGGCGCAGCTCGGCCTCGCCACCCTTCTGGCGGACCAGCACCATGTCATCGACGAACGTGCCGTCCTCGGTGAGGGGCGAGTTCGCCTGGGCGATGATGAAGCGGTCCTCGTCGGTCGCCGTGAGGTACTCCACGTCGTCCGTCGCGCGGCCGTCGATGACCTTGCGGTAAGGCGTCTCGACGAAGCCGAACGAGTTGATCCGACCGTACGACGCGAGCGAGCCGATCAGGCCGATGTTCGGGCCCTCGGGGGTCTCGATCGGGCACATGCGGCCGTAGTGCGACGGGTGGACGTCACGGACCTCGTAGCCGGCGCGCTCACGTGACAGACCACCCGGTCCGAGGGCCGACAGACGACGCTTGTGCGTCAGGCCCGCGAGCGGGTTGTTCTGGTCCATGAACTGCGAGAGCTGCGAGGTTCCGAAGAACTCCTTCAGCGCCGCGACGACCGGGCGGATGTTGATCAGGGTCTGCGGCGTGATGGCCTCGACGTCCTGGGTCGTCATGCGCTCGCGGACGACACGCTCCATGCGGGCCAGGCCCGTGCGGAGCTGGTTCTGGATCAGCTCGCCGACCGTGCGCATGCGACGGTTGCCGAAGTGGTCGATGTCGTCGGCCTCGACGATGGTCGTGCCCGCCGCGGTGGCCAGCTCGGTCTCACCGGCGTGCAGGGCGACGATGTACTTGATCGTCGAGACGATGTCGTCGATCGTCAGCGTCTGCTGGTCGAAGGCTTCCTCGACGCCGAGCTTCTTGTTGATCTTGTAGCGACCGACCTTGGCCGTGTCGTAGCGCTTGGCGTTGAAGTAGTAGTTGTCCAGCAACGTCTGCGCGGCCTCGCGGCTCGGCGGTTCGCCCGGACGCAGCTTGCGGTAGATGTCCAGCAGCGCGTCGTCCTGGCCGGTGGTGTTGTCCTTCTCCAGCGTCAGGCGGATCGACTCGTACTGGCCGAACTCCTCGAGGATCTGCGCCTCGGACCAGCCGAGCGCCTTGAGCAGCACGGTGACGCTCTGCTTGCGCTTGCGGTCCAGACGCACGCCGACCATGTCGCGCTTGTCGATCTCGAACTCGAGCCAGGCGCCACGCGAGGGGATGACCTTCGCGGTGTAGATGTCCTTGTCGGACGTCTTGTCGGGCGTGCGCTCGAAGTAGACGCCCGGCGAGCGGACGAGCTGGGAGACGACGACACGCTCGGTGCCGTTGATGATGAAGGTGCCCTTGTCCGTCATGAGCGGGAAGTCACCCATGAAGACGGTCTGGCTCTTGATCTCGCCGGTCTCGTTGTTCATGAACTCGGCGGTGACGAACAGCGGCGCGGCGTACGTGACGTCGCGGTCCTTGCAGTCGTCGACGGAGTACTTCGGCGGCTCGAACCGGTGATCCCGGAACGACAGGCTCATCGTCTCGGAGAAGTCCTCGATCGGGGAGATCTCCTCAAAGATCTCCTCCAGGCCGGACTTCGTGGAAATATCGGTCCTGCCGGCGGCGAGAGCAGCGTCAACTGACTCGCGCCACTTCTCATCGCCGATCAGCCAGGCGAAGGCGTCGGTCTGCAGAGCAAGAAGCTCAGGAACCTCGAGAGGTTCGGAGATTTTGGCGAAGGAGATGCGGCGGGGCTGAACAGATGCAGTGTTGCGCGAGGCGGCCAAGAGGGGTCCTTCCAAGGGCTCGCAGGCGGGTGGCTCGGAGATGTTCCGCGCGCACGCCAAACGACCCCGGTCAAGGGGCGCCTTTCCATCACGGTCAGGAGATGGGCAGGGCAAGGCGAGCGCGAAAGTTCAGTGTAACGCGCAAGCCACGCCGAGGCAAGGCCGGGCCTTGACAATCGGCTCCCGGTCAGGGAGGCTATTTGCCTTTTTCGTCAGTCTGGGGATTTTCCCCCGGCAATGACGGCGAATTTGACAACGTGACGATATCGCCCACCAGCCATCCGTCGGATCCCTTGACCATCGAGACCTTGATGCGGTTGGGGAACACGGTCGTCTCGTCCGATCCGCCGACGAGACGGACCATGTCGACGAAGATCAGCACGTCGGCCTTGGTGGTCGAGCACTCCTCGCCGCAGTCGATCGGGGCCGCACTGCGCGTGACGGCCTTGACCTGCACCTTGTTCTGCGGCGCGATCTCGTCGAGGACCGGACCGATCTCGCCGAACTTCTTGGCGAACGTCGGAGTCATGAGCGCCTGGCTGTCACTGACGTACTGGTCGAGCTGGTCGAACCGGTAGGAGAAGATCGACTCCGCCGCGGTGGCGGCCGCCGAGGTCGCCTCGCCCTGGGCCTTCTCGACGCCGCTGCCGTCGTCCCGGAAGTCAGAGAACCCGCGGACCGCGAGCAGCACGCCGAGCACCAGCACCGCGGCGGTGGCCAGCACCGCGGGCACCAGCCAGCGCAGATCGGCGCGGCTCGGGCCCGACCGTTCACGTCCGTCGGCGGTCGCGGACGCGGGCTGGGAGGCGGGCTGGGAGGCGGGCACAGTCTTCTTGACAGGTGCCGTCTTCTTGACCGGCGCCGACGTGGTGGCGACTGCGGTCCTCTTCGGCGGTGCCGACTTCTTCAGCGGTGCCTTCTTGGCGGACGTCCGCCGGGGCGCGGGCTGCTTCGGGGTCAGTGCCGCCGGGGCGCTCTCGCCCGCGATCCGCCGGCGCCGCACGGGACCTGTCGGCTCGCTCATCGGCCCCCGCTCCCCGGGGTCGGCGACGCGTCAGGAGCGGCACCCGCCTGCGACTCGACGGTGCCGACGCTCTCGAACCGCGACACGAGCCACTCTCCCTTGGTCTTGCTGAACGCGATCTTCCAGCGGAACTCGCGCGGCGCGGTCACGGCCGCCTTGTCGCTGGAGATCGCGGCGTCGAACGCGACGATGACGTCGGCGGAGTCGTCGTCGATGCTCTCCACGCCGATGCCGATGATCTTGGCGTCACCGCTCTTGAGCGTGACCTTGTTGTTCTCGAGCACCTGCTCGGTGGCCTTCGAGTTCTCGAGGAACTCGCGGTAGTAGGCAGGGGTCAGCAGGGTCTTGATGCGCGCCCGGTAGTCCTCGGGCTCGTCGAAGTCGAAGGTGTTCATCGCGACGGCGAAGTCGCTCGCCCGTGACGTGACCTTCTCGCGGTCGCCGGACTCGTCGCTGCCGAAGCTCGGCAGGACGACACCCACGACGGCCAGCAGCACGCCCAAGGAGGCGAGTGCTGCCAGGACGCGGATCGTTCGACGGCGGCCGGACCACGCGGTCACTGGGCCGGATCGAGCAGAAGCCACTTCCACGAGTCCTTTCCGTCTGCCGCGAGCGCCGACCCGGCTGCGGCGGACCGCTTCAGCACCGTCTTGGACGCCTGCCGCGCGATCTTGTTGTCCTTGACCTTACAGTCCACGTCGGTGTCGAACTGCGCATCGCTGATCGTCGCCTCGGGGCGCCGCTCGCGGTAGCCCGAACCCCCGCCCTGCTGGGCGAACGTGCAGGTGGCCGTGGTGTCGGTCAGCACGAGACCGAAGGCTGCATTCCACTCCCCCGTCTCCTTGCCGTTCTCGCGGGCCGGCTTGAGGGCCGTGAACGTCCCCTCCAGGAGGTACGGATAGAGGACGAACACCGCCTGCACCCCGCTCACGTTCTCCTTGAGCGGCTTGCCGGCCGTCACGAGGTCACGCACCGCGCTGCTCAGGTCGGTCGAGTTCTCGTCGACGACCTTGCGCAGGGTCTTGGCGCTCGCGCTGCCCTTGTCGAGCAGGCGGCGCAGGTCCGGGTCGGCCTCGACGAGGGTGTCCGACAGCAGGGCGAGATTGCTCGAGAACGTCGCGAGCTCGCCGCGCTTGTCGATCTGCGTCTGCAGGACCGTGTCGGAGTCACGGATGAGCTTGCGGGTCACGTCGAAGTTGTCGTCGGCGGTCCGGATGAACTCCGAGGACGTGTCGAGGATCGTCGCGAGGTCGTCGCCGGTGCCCTCGAACGCCTGACCCAGCTCGTCGACGACCGTGCGCAGGCTGTCGGTGTTGACCGAGGTGACGAGGTCGTTGACGTCGACCAGCAGGGTCGTGGTGTCGATCGGGATGCGGGTGTCGCGCTCGGGGATGCTGCTGCCCTTGGCGAGATAGGGGCCCTTGTTGGTGCGGGGCTGCAGGTCGACGTACTGCTCGCCGATCGCGGACTTGTTGGCGACGACCGCCATCACGTCCCGCGGGATGCTCGGCGCACTGTTCTCGATGTCGAGCGTCGCCTGGACCCCGCCCTTGTTGAACTGGAGCCGGTCGACCTCGCCGACCGTGATGCCGCGATAGGTCACCTGCGCCCCCGCGAAGATGCCTCCGGAGTCGGCGAACTGCACCGTGACGGGGAAGCTGCGATCGACCACCATCCGGTCGAGCTGGGCATAGCGCCCGCCGACGAACGCCCCGCCGATCACCGTCACGATCGCGAAGATGACGAGCTGGATCTTGGTCAGCCTGGTGATCATGGGGCCACCGCCGTCTGCAGGAGGAGTCGCTCGACGTCGGAGGACGCGGTGTCGGCCACCGGCGCCCGGCACGATCCGAACAGCCCGCACAGCAGGCCCTTGGACGTCGGCTTGGTGGGCTTGGGTGTGGCGGGAGCGGGTGTGGACGGGCTGCCGGAGCCCTTGCCCGAACCGCCCGAGCCCGTGCCGGGACCCGTGTCCGAGTCCTTGTCGCCGGAGCCCTTGCCGCCGGTGAGCAGGCCCGACAACAGGTCGGCCAGGTCCCCCGTGCCCAGCGGATCCTCCGAAGCCGGGGTGTCGCTCGGCTCCGTGGCGTCCGCGGGAGCCTTGGGTGCGTCGGTCAGCTCGCCGAGATCGAGCCCCAGCAGGTTGGTGAGCTGATCGGCGTTGAGATCCAGGCTCAGCGAGAGGTTGGCGAAGTCACCGAAGCACGCCCCCTCCTTGACCGTCGGCGAGTCCTGGCAGCGCCCGGTCGCCGCGGCGACCGAGTTGCCGACGAAGCCGTCGGTGAACGGATAGGTCAGCAGTGCACGGGTGCCCGAGGCGAGATCGTCGCCCGCCTTCGCGAGGTTCTCCAGCGTGGGAGCCAGCGCCTTCAGATCGGCCACGGTGTCGTCCTTCGAGCGCGCGATGACGTCTGTCGCGACGTTGCTCAGCTTGTCGAGCGACTGCAGCAGGCCGACCAGGTCGTCACGCTGCTGGTTGACGACCTTGAGCGCGGCGGGCAGCTCGTCGAGCGCGCCCGTGATCGCTGACCTCTGCTTCTGGGTCGCCCTCGCGAGGCGGTCGACCTTCTCCAGGGAGGTCAGCAGCGCCTCCTTGTTCTCGTCGAGCTGCGTGATGAACGACGACGTGGACGAGATGAGCTCGCGCACCTCGGGCTCATTGCCCCCGAGCGCGTTGTTGAGCTCCTTGATGATCGTGTTGGTCTTCTCCAGGCCTCCGCCGTTGAAGAGCAGGGACGCGGCGCCCAGCACCTCCTCGATCTCCGGATTGCGGCCGGCCCGGTCCAGGGGGATCGTGTCGCCGTTGCCGAGCGAGCCGAACCCGCCGGTGGGCGGGGGCGCGAGCGAGACGAACTTCTCGCCGAGCAGGCTGGTCTGGCGGATCGTGGCGACCGCGTTGTCGGGGAGCTTGGCGTCGCGGTTGACCTTGACCGTCACGACCGCGGTCCACCCCTGCAAGGTGACGTCGGTGACCTTGCCGACCGCGATGTCGTCGACCCGCACCGCGCTCTGGGGCACCAGGTCCAGGACGTCGCGGAACTGGATCTTGACCGTGTAGGGCTCGCTGCCCAGATCGGCACCGCCGGGCAGGGGCAGCTTGTAGGGGGAGAATCCGCAGCCGCTGAGCAGCAGCGCCGAGACCGCCGCGAGGATCGGCAGGCGCAGGTGACGTCGGCGGCTCATCGCTTGCCTCCCAGGACGCCGGCGAGGGAGTCGTAGACCGGGTCGTCGAAGGTCGCGGCCGGCGCCGGTGCGACGCTCGTCCGGGGCAGGGTCGTGTCCGGCTTCAACCTGTCCAGGACGTCGGTCAGCCCCGTGCACAGACCCTTGTCGTCGATGGTCTCCCCCAGCAGGTTGCACACCAGGCTCGCGGGGTTGTCGAGGGCGCTGAAGACGATCTCGGGGAGGTCGGCGCGGGTGTCGAGCGTGCCGGAGGTGCCGTTGTAGGCGAGGGCCACGTTGCTCAGCGCGGTCGGAGCGTTCACCGTGATCTCCTCGAGGTCGTCCTTGTGCCTGGCGAGCAGCTTGGCGAGGGAGGCGATGTTGTCGACGTTGCCCCGCAGCGCCGAGCGGTTCTCCTTGACCAGGGAGTTGACGTCGACCAAGGCCTTGCTCAGCGCCTCGAGCGTCGCGGCGAGATCGTCGCGTTCACCGGCCAGGACCTCCGAGACGCGGGCGGTGCTGTCGTTGAACGAGCGGACCGCGGAGTCGTTGGTCTTCAGCAGGCTGACGAACTCCTCGACCTCGCGCAGGCTGCCGAACAGCTCGTCCTTGTTGTTGGACAGGGTCGAGCTGAGCTTGCCGAAGTTCCTGATCGTCTCGTTGACCTGCGCACCCTGGCCCTCGAACTGCTCGGCCGTGCTGTCCAGCAGCGTGCTGAGCGAGCCCTCCTTGTTGGCGCCCTTGGGGCCGAGCGCGACCGAGAGGTCGTCGAGCGACTTGTAGATCGCATCGAGCTCGATCGGCACCGCGGTGCGGTCCACCGGCAGGAAGGCCTTGTCGCGCAGCGCCGCCCCGCCTGTGTACGCGGGTGTGAGCTGGACGAAGCGGTCGCCCACGATGGACGGCGACACGACGACGGCCTTGACGTCGGCGGGCAGCTTCTGCTTGCCGTCGTACGCGATCTTGACGCGCACGACGTCCCCGCGCGGGGTCAGGCTCTCGACCTCGCCGACCGGGACACCGAGGATCTTGACGTCGGAGCCCTTGTAGAGGGAGTTGGTCTGCTGGAAGTCCACGGTCAGGTAGCGCTTGCCGTCGCCCTTGTTGAGGAAGAGCAGCAGCGCAGCGACCAGCAGCAGCACGACCGCGCCGACCAGCAGCCTGGAGAGTCCCGCGAGACGTTGGGCGATCATCGCTTCTGCCTCCTCAGCACCTCGGAGAGCTGTTCACCCAGGCCGGCGGCCGAGGTCAGGCCGCCCAGGTAGGTGTCGAACCACGGCCCGGTGCCGAGCGCGTTGGCGAACACCCGGGTGAAGGCCGGGTAGACCCGCAGCGCCTCGTCCAGGCTCGCCTCGTTCTTGCGCAGCATCGTGGTCACGACGTCGAGCTGCTCCAGCGCGGGTCGCAGATCCGCCCGGGTGTCCTTGACCAGTCCCCGCAGCTGCGTCGAGATCGACTGCGTCGAGACGAGGAGGCGGTGGATCGAGTCGCGTCGTTCGCTGATCGCCGTGAAGAGGGTGTCGGAGTCCTCGAACAGCGTCACGAGCTCCTCGTTGCGCGAGTTGAGGACTCCGGAGACCTTCTTGAGGTTGATCAGGAGCGTGTTGATCTGGTCGTCGCGGGCGGCCAGGTTGCGGGACAGGTCCGACACGCCCCGGATCGCGCCGCGGAACTCCTCGGGCGTCTGGGTCGAGATCTCCGAGAGGGTGTCCAGCGCCTTGGACAGCTCGGTCACGTCGAGGGCGTCGGTCGTCCGGCTGAGGTCCGAGAACGCCTCCACGACGTCGTACGGCGGGGTCGTCCGGGCGATCGGGATCGTCGAGCCCTTCTCGAGCTGGCCCTCCCCGTCGGGGGTGAGGGCGAGGAACTCGGCCCCCAGCAACGTACGGACCCGGATGTCCGCGCCGGTGTCCCGGCCGAACTCGGTGCCCTTGTCGATCGTGAACGTCACGCGCACCTTGGCTCCGTCGAGCTCGATCGAGCGGACCTTGCCCACCGAGACGCCGGCCACCCGGACCTCGTCGCCACCCTTGAGGCCGCCGATCTCGGCGAACTCCGCGTGGTACGTGTCGCCGCCGCCGATGATCGGCAGCCGGTCGGCGCGGAAGGCGCCCAGCATCATGAGGGCGAGCAGGGCGATGCCGATGACGCCGATGATCACGGGATTGCGCTCGCGGAAAGGCTTCACTTGTCATACCCCGGCTGGTTGCAGCGCGATCCGCCGACCTTGAGTCCCTGGGAACCCGTCAGGTCGAGGGGCGTCTCGGGCAGCACGGTCACTCCCCCGAGCTTGACCTCGGGGATCGTGATGCTGCCGTTGATCTCGCACAGGTAGAAGTTGAACTCGCTGCCGGTCGAGGCCGCCGTGCCGATCTTGCTGAGCTTGATCGGCAGGATCTGGATCGACCGCGACACGGTCGTGAGGTTCTTCTTGGACGACAGGTTGCCGGTCAACGCCCGCAGCTGCTTGATGTCCTCGGTGAGCGCCGGTCGGCCCTGCACGAGCAGGTCGGAGGTCTCGTCGGTCAGGTCTGAGATCGAGTCGACCGAGTCGAGGATCGCGTTGCGGTCGTCCTTCAGACCGGTCACGAACTGCTGCAAGGTGTCGATCGTCTCGGTCAGCTGCTCGTCGCGGCTGCCGATCGTGTCCAGGACGTCGCTCAGGTTGACGATCACGTCACCGATCAGCTTGTCCCGGTCGGCGAGCGTGCCGGTCAGCGACGAGGTGCGCGCGAGCAGGTTCTCGACGTTGCCGCTCTCGCCCTGCAGCGTCTGGACGATCTCGTACGCGAACTTGTTGGTGTCGGCGGGCGACAAGGCCTGGAACACCGGCTTGAAGCCGTTGAGCAGGACGTTGAGGTCCAACGCCTCCTTCGTGCGCTCCATCGGGATCGTGCTGCCCGCCTTGAGGATCGTCTTGGCACCTTCGGGCCCCTGGGTCAGGGCGATGTAGCGCTGCCCCACGAGGTTGCGGAACTTGATGGTCGCGTTCGTGTTGCCCGTCAGGGGCACGTCGGAGTCGACGCCGAACGTCACGAGGGCCTTGTCCCGCTCGACGATCTCGACCTTCTTGACCACGCCGACCGCGACTCCTGCGATGCGGACGTCGTCACCCTTCGCCATGCCTGTCACGTCGGCGAAGACCGCCTTGTACTCCTTGCGGTCGCCGAACGATCCGTTGCTCAGCGTCAGGGCCAGGATCAGCGTCGAGATGCCGGTGAAGGCGAAGAAGAAGCCGAGCTTGACGGCCGCCCCCATGGACTCCTTGTCGATCTGCTTCACTTCGGGCTCACCTTCGTCCCGCGGAGCAGGGGGCCCACCAGCAGCGAGCCGATGTCGGGCACCTCGGAGGCCTTCGTGCCGGTCATCGAGCCGATCAGCACGTCCAGCTGCGCCCGCTCCCCCGCCGAGTCGGTCGCGCCGATGCTGGGCTGCACGAGGTTCTGCAGGTCGAGGCTGGACGCCGCGGGGCGGTTCCTGGCGAAGTCACCGTCCGCGCCCGTGGAGCCGAACTTGGAGTGGGCCCGCTTGACGCCCACGAGCCGGTAGACGTCCGCCGGGATCTTGAACGGGTTCTTCTGCGAGGACAACGCCTCCTGCTGCGCGCGTCCCTTGTTGATCTCGTTGAGGTCGATGCACGAGGGGGAGGCGGCGTTGCGGCCGTTGATGCCGCGGGCGCTGGTCGCACCGGGCTCCTTGCGGGCTGCGTCGAAGACCTCCTTGGAGGCCGCCAGGTTCTCGTTGTCCGGGTCGTCCGGATCGGCGTTGTTGTACGCGTAGGCGTTGGGCTGCTTGATCAGCTCGACGTCGATGTGCAGCATGCCGTCGCGGTAGGCACTGTCCAGACGCGGGATCAAGGTGTCCATCGACTTCAGGAAGCAGGGGAACGTCACGGAGTAGTCGGCGACGACCTCCAGCACCGGACGGCTGTCGCCCGCGAGCTCGACGAGGTCCTCGCCGCTCTCGGTCGTGAACGCGGTCAGGGTGTCGGACAGGTCGGTGCCCTCGTCGAAGAACGCCGCGAGCTGGGCCTTCTTGGCCACGACCGTGTTGCCCGTGACCACGGTGTTGCGCAGCAGGCGGCCGATGTCGGGCATCGCGTCGGCGTAGCCGTCGGCAACCGTCCCGAGCTTGGTCACGTCGGTGATGAGCTGCGGCACCTCGGGATCGATCTTTCGCAGATAGCTGTTGAGAGTCACCAGCGTCTCGCCGAGCTGGGTGCCGCGACCCTCGAGGGCCGACGACACCGCACTCAGCGTGTAGGACAGGTTGGCCGGGTCGACCGCCTCGAGCAACGGGTAGAGGTCGTTGAGCAGCGTCTCGACCTCGATCGGCACGTCGGCCTTGGTGATCGTGTCGCCGGCCTGCAGCGACGGGCCGCCGGTCCCGACGCCCGCCGGCGGGATCAGGGCGACGTACTTCTCACCGAACAGCGTCTTGGGGACGAGCTGCGCGGTGACGTCCTTGGGCACGTCCTTGATCAGCTTCGGGTTCATGCCGAGCTCGAGCTCGACGCCGTCGCCGTCGGTCCTGACGCTGCGCACCTCGCCGACGATCATGCCGCGCAGCTTGATGTCCGCGTTCTGCGGCAGGTTGACGCCCGCCGTGTCGGCCTTGAGGGTCACGGTGTCGTAGTCGACGAACGCCTTGGTGAAGAACGCGTACGTGATCCACAAGAAGAACAGCACGATCGCGAGGAAGGCCGTGCCCAGCACCTTCAGGGAGGTGGGCCGCTCGAGGACGGGAGTGCGTGCCATGCCTCAGCCCGCCAGTCTCACGGTGACGTTCGTGCCCCAGATCGCCATGGAGGCGAGCAGGTCGACGACGTTGACCGCGACGATCGAGGTACGGATGGCCAGGCCCACGGCCACGCCGACGCCTGCGGGTCCGCCGGTCGCGTAGTAGCCGTAGTAGCAGTGGATGAGAATCACGACGACGGCGAAGATCAGGACCTTCACGAACGACCAGAGCACGTCTTGCGGTGGCAAGAAGGTGTTGAAGTAGTGGTCGTACGTGCCCGGACTCTGCCCGTTGATCCACGTCACCGTCAGTCGTGTCGCGAAGTAGGACGCCAGCAGGCCCACGATGTACAGCGGCACGACCGCGATGAGTCCCGCGATGACGCGGGTCGTCACGAGGAACGGCAGCGACGGGATCGCCATCGTCTCGAGGGCATCGACCTCCTCGCTGATGCGCATCGCGCCGAGCTGGGCAGTGAAGCCGCAGCCGACCGTTGCGGCCAGCGCGATGCCCGCGACGATCGGCGCGATCTCGCGGGTGTTGAAGTAGGCGGAGATGAAGCCGGTCAGGGCTGCGGTGCCCAGCTGGTCGAGCGCCGCATAGCCCTGGATGCCGACCGACGTGCCCGTGAAGAAGCACATCGCCGCGATGACGCCGACCGTGCCGCCGATGACCGCGAGCGAGCCCGAGCCCAGCGTGACCTCGGCCAGGAGCCGGACGATCTCCTTGCGGTAGTTGGCGATCGTGCGCGGGATCGAGCGGAACACGCGCAGGTAGAAGAGCATCTGGCGGCCGAGGCTGTCCAGGAAGTCGCCCAGCTTGCCGGGCACGCTCGTGATCGTCGACAGAGCTGTCTTGTCGGACATCGTCACATCCCCTTCGGCGGGACGATCTGGATGTAGACCGCCGTGAGGACGAAGTTCACGATGAACAGCAGCGTGAACGTGATGACGACTGCCTCGTTGACCGCGTCACCGACGCCCTTGGGGCCGCCCTTGGCGTTCATCCCCTTGTAGGACGCGACGATCGCGGCGAGGAAGCCGAAGACCAGGGCCTTGATCATGCCCTGGTAGAGATCGGGCAGCTGGGCGAGCGCAGAGAACGACGACACGTACGCGCCGGGCGTCCCGTCCTGCAGCACGACGTTGAAGACATAACCGCCTGCGACGCCGACCACGGTCACCAGGCCGTTGAGGAAGACCGCGACCAGCATGCAGGCCAGCACGCGCGGGACGACCAGGCGCTGGATCGGGTCGATGCCCAGCACCATCATGGCGTCGAGCTCCTCACGGATGCGTCGCGCGCCGAAGTCCGCGGCGATCGCGGACCCCGCGGCCCCCGCGATGAGCAGCGCCGTGGCGATGGGCCCGGCCTGCTGGACGACTGCGAGCACCGCGGCCGAGCCGGTGAACGACTGGGCGCCGAACTGCTTGATCAGGCCGCCGGTCTGCAGCGCGATGACCGCACCGAACGGGATCGCGACGAATGCGGTCGGGACGATCGTGACCTTGACGATGAACCAGGCCTGGACCAGGAACTCCTTGAGCTGGAACGGGCGCCGGAACAGCGCCACCATCACGTCCAGCGCGAAGGCGAACAGGTTGCCGGCGACCCGTGCGGGGCCGGTCAGGACCGCAGTGCTCACGCGGCACCACCGGCAGGGACCTGCTCGGCGCTCGGCTCGAAGGACCCGGCGGGCGGGACGACTCCGTTGTCACGGCACCAGGCACCGGGCTCGCGCTGACCGCGGCGCGGACGGCCGTCGGAGGTCTCCAGCTGCATCGGCACCGGCGGGAGCGGCGGCATCGCGATGCCCTGCTCCGCGGCCAGCTCGTCGGCGTCCTTCTCCTCCGACATGCCGATCGGTCCGACCGTCTGCGCGTTGAGGAACTGCGCGACGACCGGCTCCTCGGACGTCAGCAGCATCTCGCGCGGGCCGAACATCGCGAGGTGCTTGTGGTAGAGCAGGCCGATGTTGTCGGGCACCTTGCGAGCGGTGTTGATGTCGTGGGTGACGATCAGGAACGTCGCGTCGATCTGGGCGTTCAGGTCGATGAAGAGCTGGTTGATGTAGGACGTGCGCACGGGATCGAGGCCCGAGTCGGGCTCGTCGATCAGCAGGATCTCCGGATCCAGCACGAGGGCGCGGGCCAGGCCGGCGCGCTTGCGCATGCCGCCCGAGATCTCGCCGGGGAGCTTGCGCTCCGCGCCGACGAGGCCTGTGAGCTCCATCTTGTCCATCACGATCGTGCGGATCTCGGACTCGGACTTGCGGGTGTGCTCACGCAGCGGGAACGCGACGTTGTCGTACAGATCCATCGAGCCGAACATCGCACCGTCCTGGAACAGCACGCCGAAGAGCTTGCGGATCTCGTAGAGCTCCTTCTCCTTGCAGTTCGCGATGTCCACACCCTCGATGAAGATGTGTCCGGAGTTGGGCTTGAGCAGGCCGATGAGCGTCTTGAGGAAGACCGACTTGCCGGTGCCGGACGGGCCGAGCATCACGGAGATCTCGCCGGCGGGCAAGGTCAGCGTGACGTCGTTCCAGATCGTCTGGCTACCGAACTTCTTCGTCAGACCCTCGACGACGACTTCAACGCCCACGGACGGCCCCTCCTTGCTCACCGTGGCCCACCGGCTGCTGCCGGCAGAGCTCCCACATCCTCGGTGCGTGTGACCGCAGACACAGGTGCAACGAGGATCCGCGTCGAAAGTTACGGATCACGTCCAACTGTGACTCGGAGTTAACACCCGAGGACTGGCCGAACATACCCCATGTAACTTCGAGTGACAAACGTGACCCAGGCCACGGTGAGACAGGGCCGATCGACCCCGGGCATGCCAAAGGCGCCCCACCCCGAAGGGAGGAGCGCCTCTGGAAAGAGCAGCTAGCCGTGTGTCACTTGACGGTGACGCTGGCGCCGGCGGCCTCGAGGGCCTCCTTCGCCTTGTCGGCAGCTTCCTTGTTGGCCTTCTCGAGGACGGGCTTCGGAGCACCCTCGACGAGGTCCTTGGCCTCCTTGAGTCCGAGGCCGGTGATCGTACGAACTTCCTTGATGACCTGGATCTTCTTCTCTCCAGCGCCCTCGAGGATGACGTCGAACTCGTCCTGCTCGGCGGCGTCGTCGGCAGCAGCGCCACCGGCGGCGGGAGCCGCAGCCACGGCGACCGGGGCGGCCGCGGTGACGTCGAACGTGTCCTCGAACTCCTTCACGAACTCGGAGAGCTCGATGAGGGTCATTTCCTTGAATGCATCCAGCAGATCAGCGGTGCTGAGCTTCGCCATGGGGGCGTCCTTCCGTTATTGAGACCCCGAGGGGGTCCCGATGTGAATCGGGCTTTCAGCCCTCGGTCGTCTCGGCGTCGGTAGACGCTTCGACAGGAGCGGCGTCGGCGGGTGCCTCGGCCGGAGTTTCAGTAGCCTCGTCGGCCGCGGGGGCCTCCTCGGCGACAGCGACGGGCTCGGGGCCCGCAGCCAGGATCGACGGATCGCTCTCGGCCTTCGCCTGCAGGGCACCCAGAACACGGGCGGCCTGCGACAGCGGGGCGGCGAACAGCGATGCGGCGCCCGACAGGCTGGCCTTCATGCCACCTGCGAGCTTGGCGAGGAGGACCTCGCGCGACTCGAGGTCGGCCAGCTTGTTGATCTCCTCAGCGGAGAGGATCTTCCCGTCGAGGAAGCCTCCCTTGATGATGAGGGGCGTGTTCGTCTTCGCGAAGTCACGCAGACTCTTCGCTGCCAGCACCGGATCGCCCTTGATGAAGGCGATCGCGGTCGGACCGGTGAGCAGCTCGGTGTCGAGCTCCACGCCGGCGTCCTTGGCGGCGATCTTGGTCAGCGTGTTCTTGGCGACGGCATAGTTCACGTCTTCACCGAGCGAGCGCCGCAGTTCCTGCAGCTGCTTCACGGTGAGACCGCGGTACTCGGTGAGGACAGCGCCGCTCGACTGACGGAAGTTGTCCGCCAGCTCCGCAACAGCGGCTGTCTTTTCCGCGTTTGCCATGGGTCTCCTTCCAGCACATGGGTCATACCTAGACTGCGATCCCATGTGCGTACACGGGCCCGACACGAAAAAACGTCCCGGGCACAGGGCCACGGGACGCATCTTGCTGCATCTGGATCGTGAACCTGCGCGGGCCGCCCTCTCGGGCGCTTCGGGCAGCTCATGAGAACTACCTGCCAGCGGTCTTCGGCACTTCCAGAATAGGGCACCGGGGCGGCGGAACCAAATCGCCCCCGAACGGCACCGGCCCCCTGGCGACGCTGTGGGCGTCGGCAGGGGGCCGGGCAGGTGGTACGAAGGCTCAGGCCTCGTCGACCGCGTAGTTCTTCGTGCGGCTCGGATCGACCGGGATGCCCGGACCGTTGGTCGTCGAGACCGTGATCTTGCGGACGTAGCGGCCCTTCGAGCTGGCCGGCTTTATGCGCAGGATCTCGTCGAGCGCTGCACCGTAGTTGTCGGCGAGCTGCTCGGCGGAGAACGACGCCTTGCCGATCACGAAGTGCAGGTTGGCGTGACGATCGACGCGGAACTCGATCTTGCCGCCCTTGATGTCACCGACGGCCTTGGCCACGTCGGGCGTGACCGTGCCCGTCTTGGGGTTCGGCATGAGGTTGCGGGGGCCGAGCACGCGACCCAGGCGACCGACCTTGCCCATCATGTCCGGCGTCGCGACGACGGCGTCGAAGTCGAGCCATCCCCCGTTGACCTTGTCGACCAGCTCGTCGGCGCCGACGTAGTCAGCACCGGCCTCGCGGGCAGCCTCGGCGTTGGCGCCGGTGGCGAAGACCAGGACCCGTGCGGTCTTGCCCGTGCCGTGCGGGAGGTTGACGGTGCCGCGCACCATCTGGTCGGCCTTGCGGGGGTCGACACCGAGGCGGATCGAGACGTCCACCGTCGAGTCGTAGTTCTTGCTGCCCGACTCCTTGGCCAGGGTGGTGGCCTGGAGCGGGGTGTAGAGGTTGTCCTTGTCGATCTTCTCGGCGACCTCGCGGTACGCCTTGCTGTGCTGTGCCATCTCTGGTGTTCCTTCGTGTGTGTGAACCAGTCGTGGTCTGTACGGGCCCAGCTGGCCCTGCCACTAGTGGTGCGGTGTGCTGGAGGAGATCAGTCCGTCGTGACGCCCATCGAGCGCGCAGTGCCCTCGACGATCTTCATGGCGGCGTCGATGTCGGTCGCGTTGAGGTCCGGCAGCTTGGTCGTGGCGATCTCGCGGATCTGGTCCTTCGTGATCTTGCCGACCTTGTCCGTGTGCGGGACGGCCGAACCCTTCTGCAGACCGGCAGCCTTCTTGATCAGCTCAGCCGCGGGCGGGGTCTTGGTGACGAAGCTGAACGTGCGGTCTTCGTAGATGGTGATCTCGACCGGGATGACGTTGCCACGCATGGCTTCTGTGGCCGAGTTGTAGGCCTTGCAGAACTCCATGATGTTGACGCCGTGGGGGCCGAGCGCGGTACCGACGGGCGGTGCCGGGTTGGCCATACCGGCCTGCAGCTGCACCTTGACGATGGCTGCGACTTTCTTCTTGGGAGGCATTTCTCGGGTCCTTGACTGATGGTTGGTGCGTGTACGTGAACCGGTGGGCTCAGGTGCTTCGCTCAGACCTTCTGGATCTGGGTGAAGCTGAGCTCGACCGGCGTTTCGCGGCCGAAGATCTCCACGAGGGCCTTGACCCTCTGTGCATCGATGTTGATCTCGGTGATGGTCGCGTGCAGCGTGGCGAACGGTCCATCGACGACCATGACGGAGTCGCCGACCTCGAAGTCGGAGAACTCGACCTTGGCGGCCTTCGCCTGCTGCTGATCGGAGACGTCTGCCGCAGTTGCGACTTCGGCCTCCACTGCCGGGGCGAGCATGCTCTCGACCTCGGCAAGACTGAGGGGGACGGGCTGGTGGGAGTTGCCCACGAATCCCGTGACCGACGGGGTGTGGCGCACGACGCCCCACGACTCGTCGGTGAGGTCCATGCGGACCAGGACGTAACCGGGAAGGACGGTGCGCTTGACGAGCTTGCGCTGACCGTTCTTGATCTCGGCGACCTCCTCGGTCGGCACGACGACCTCGTAGATGTAGTCCTCGGCGTTGAGCGAGGTCACCCGGTTCTCGAGGTTCGACTTCACACGCTTCTCCATGCCGGAGTAGGTGTGAACCACGTACCAGTCACCGATCTGGTTGTGCAGACGGTCCTTGAACTCCTGAAGCGCGTCGACGACGGGCTCCTCGGCGTCCTCGGTCTCGCCGTCCTCGGCGCCGACAGAGTCCTCGGCGTCGGTGGCGGCGTCGACGTCGGCCTCGTCAGCCGCGGTGTCGACCTCGTCGGTCGTCTCCTCGGCGTCGGGCGCGTCGACATCGGCCGCGGCGGACTGCTCGTCCGCGTCGACGTCGATGTTCTCTTCGTAACCTTGAGTCACAGTGATCCTTTGGAGAATTGCTTAAGCGAAGATGGCGAAGGCTGCCTTGCCGAACCCGTAGTCGAGTCCGGCGACGATCGCCATCATGACGAGCACGAACACCAGCACGACCCAGAAGTAGTTGACGACCTGGGGGCGCGTCGGCCAGACCACCTTGCGGAGCTCGGCGATCACCTGGCGGTAGAACGTGATCGGCGAGGTGCGCTTGCCGGACGTGCCGGCCAGCTCGTGACGATCGCTCACGTGGTGCTCCTTGGTCAGTGTTCGTTTCGGTGCAGCGTGGTCATGTTGCGCAGGGCACGAGGGACTTGAACCCCCAACCTTCGGTTTTGGAGACCGATGCTCTACCAGTTGAGCTAGTGCCCTTCGGTCAAATTCGCCGAACCGCGAGCCGAACGAGGGCATGACGATTCAGAGTGAAAATTCACCGGTGGGTCAAGTGTACGTGGTGGGGTGTGCCGCCGTCGAACCGAGGCACGCAGGCCCGCCCGTCGGCTGGCAGGATGGATGACGTGTCCGACCCGGTTGAAGGCTTCCGTCCGGTCGCCGCCCTGCCCAAGGCCCATCTGCACCTGCACTTCACCGGCTCGATGCGGCACGGGACGCTGCTCGAGCTGGCCGAGCGCGACGGCATCCGTCTGCCCGCGTCGCTGACCGAGGAGTGGCCGCCTGAGCTGAGCACGGCCGACGAGAAGGGCTGGTTCCGGTTCCAGCGGTTGTACGACGTCGCCCGGTCGGTGCTGCGGACCGAGGACGACGTGCGGCGTCTCGTGCTGGAGGCTGCGCTCGACGACGCCGCCGACGGCTCGGTGTGGACCGAGATCCAGGTGGACCCGTCCGGCTACGCCTCCCGGTTCCACAACATGACCGAGTTCACCGACCTGGTGATCGACGCGGTGCGGGACGCCTCGGATCGCGCAGGCATCGGGATGGGCGTCGTGATCGCCGCGAACCGGACCCGGCACCCCCTCGACGCCCGTGCGCTGGCGCGCCTGGCCGCGCAGTACGCAGGCCGGGGCGTGATCGGCTTCGGCCTGTCCAACGACGAGCGGCGCGGCGACACACGCGAGTTCGGCCCGGCGTTCGCGATCGCCGAGCGCGCCGGTCTCGCGCTCGTCCCCCACGGAGGCGAGCTGCGCGGCCCCGCCCACGTCACCCAGTGCCTGGACCACCTGCACCCCTCCCGCCTGGGCCACGGCGTCCGCTGTGCGGAGGACCCGGCCGTCCTGGACCGGGTCGCCGAGAGCGGCGTGGCGCTCGAGGTGTGCCCGACGTCCAACGTCTCGCTCGGGGTCTACGCGACCTACGAGGAGGTGCCCGTCCGGATCCTGACCGAGGCCGGGGTCGACGTCGCCCTCGGCGCGGACGATCCGCTCCTGTTCGGCTCACGCCTGGCCGCCCAGTACACGATCCTGCGGGCCGCCCAGGACTTCTCGGACGTCGAGCTGGCCGAGCTCGGCCGGATGTCGATCCGGCGCTCGTACGCACCTGCCGAGCTGGTCCAGCGCTCGCTCGCCGGGGTCGACACGTGGCTCGAGACTCCCCCGGACGACGGTCGATGAGCACCCTCCGGCCTCCCGCTGAGAGTGCGCCCGGCGCCACGGCGTCGCTCGTCCTCGGCACCTGCGCGGTCGCGGGTGTCGTGCTGGTCGTCCCCCTGCTGCTCGGCCCCCTGGCCTGGTACCTCGGCGCGTCCGCCCAGCGCGAGGTCGAGCGGGACCCCACCCGGTGGTCGGGCGCGGGCGCCGCGCGTGCCGGCATGATCCTCGGGATCGTCGCGTGCGGGCTCATGGTGGCGACGCTGCTGCTGCTCGTCCTGGCCCTCACCGGGCTCACGATCGTCCAGGGCTACGAGTCGGGCTACTGAGCACCGGGCTGTGGGACGCTTGGGCACATGAGCGAGGACGAGCCCAGACAGCCGCAGCAGGATCCACCGCACCAGCCCAACTGGGGATCGGCCTATCCGCCGCCCGGGCAGCAGCCCACGCCCCCGCCGGGCTACGGCTATCCCCCGCCGGGCCAGGCGCCCCCGCCGGGCTACGGCTACCCCCAGCCGGGCTACGGCTACGGCCCGACCGCGCCCAAGCACCCCAACGCGACGACCGCCATGGTCCTTGGCATCGTCGGCGTCGCGGGCGGGCTGATGTGCTGGCTGCCGCTGCTCGCCTCGCCGTTCGCGTGGTTCTTCGGACGCAAGGCGATGCGGGAGATCGACGAGAGCCACGGACAGCTCCAGGGCCGCAGCGAGGCCAAGGCCGGATTCGTGCTGGGCATCATCGGCTCGGTGCTGCTCGCGCTGGCGATCGCGTTCGTCCTCCTGATCATCGTCCTGTCGCTGACGATCGACGACTTCTGGGACGACTCCGACAGCGGCACCTACAACACGATGGTGCGCTCGGCGTTCGCGACGCTCGGCACCCTCAGGGCCTGACGCCTACAGCGAGCAGCCGATCATCACCGGCTCGTTGACCAGCCGGATGCCGAAGGCCTGCTCGACCCCGTCCCGGACCTCCCGGGCGAGGTCGAGCAGCTCGGCCGTGCTGCCACCGCCCCGGTTGGTCAGAGCGAGGGTGTGCTTGGTCGACAGGGACACGTGCTGGTTGCCGTGGCCCTTGGCGAAGCCCGCGTGGTCGATCAGCCACGCGGCGCTCGTCTTGACCGTCCCGTCCGGCTGCTCGAAGCGCGGCGCGCCGGACGGAAGGGCGGCGGCCTGCTCGGGCGTCAGCAGCGGGTTGGTGAAGAACGAGCCCGCGCTCCACGTGTCGTGGTCGTCCGGGTCGAGCACCATGCCCTTGCCGCGACGCAGGCCGAGCACCGCGTCGCGGACGTCGGCCGCGGGGGCCCGGCCGCCGACCTCGACGCCGAGCGTGCGGGCGAGCTCGCCGTACGCGACGGGGGCGCCCAGGTCTCCCAGGGCGAGCTGGAACGTGACGCTCAGGACGACGTGGCGCTGGGGCTCGGCCTTGAACCGGCTGTGCCGGTAGGCGAAGCCGCAGTCGGCCGCCGCGAACGTGCGGACGCGGCGATCGTAGCGGTCGTAGGCGCGCACCGACGCGATGGTCTGGGCGACCTCCTGACCGTACGCACCGACGTTCTGGATCGGTGTCGCGCCGGTCGAGCCGGGGATGCCGGACAGCGCCTCGACACCGACCCAGCCCTCCTGGACCGCGCGGGCCACGAGATCGTCCCAGGGCTCCCCCGCCGCGACCGTGACCATCGCGCCGCTGCACGCATCGGCGTCCACCGTGACGCCGCGGGTCAGCACCCGCACGACGGTGCCGTCGAATCCCTCGTCGGCGACGACGAGGTTGCTCCCGCCCGCCACGAGCAGCAGGGGGTCGGCGGCCTCGTCCGCGACCCGGACGGCGTCGACGAGGTGGTCCTCGGTGGTCGCGTCGATCACGGCCCGCGCGGGGCCGCCGAGACGAAGCGTCGTCAGCTCGGCCAGGTCCATGGCCGCGACGCTAGCAGCGCGGGGCGAGGCCGCTGCGGGACGGTCGGGGAACGACGAAGGCCCCCACGAGCCGAAGCAGTGGGAGCCGTCGTACGAAGGACCTGAGGTCAGCGCGTCTCGCGGTGCGTCTGGTGCGTCTTGCAGCGCGGGCAGAACTTCTTGAGGTCGAGACGATCGGGATCGTTGCGACGGTTCTTCTTCGTGATGTAGTTGCGTTCCTTGCACTCGGTGCAGGCCAAGGTGATCTTGGGACGAACGTCTGAGCTCTTGCTGGCCACGGGGTGCCTCTTCTGATCGATGATGCTGGGGTCTTGCCTGTGCAGTTTGCGGTAGCTGGGGCGGGACTCGAACCCGCGACCCCACGATTATGAGTCGTGTGCTCTAACCACCTGAGCTACCCAGCCGCGACGGGCACGAGTTGCCTCGTGCCCGACGGACTCTTCATGTTGCGAGTCCTGAGCCCCTTTACGGAATCGAACCGTAGACCTTTTCCTTACCATGGAAACGCTCTGCCGACTGAGCTAAAGGGGCAAGCCGACAAGCAAAGATACCCGGTCGCACCCCCAGACACGAAATCGGGGGTACCTGGTGCAGGATGATCGCCATGACAGCCCGCCATCCCAACGGTTTTCGATTCAGCGACGAGTTCATCAACCGGTGGACCAGGCTGCTCGTCATCGCGCTGTTCGTCATCACGGGAGCCGGAATCGCCCTCGGGGTCGCGAGCGATGCGGACGGCGCTCCGGGCTGGTTGGGCGCGGCTGCCGCGGTGGTGCTGGTGCTCGGCATCGCCGGACCGATCATCGCCTCCGCGGTGCTCGGGGGCGAGGCGATCCGCCGGGGCGGGGGTGTCATCGGGGCGCTGTTCGCCGTCGGCCTGCTCGCCGGGGCGAGCGGAGCGGCTCTCGAGATCCCGTGGCTCATGTGGGGCGGCGGCATCGTGCTCGCGCTCGGCATCGTGGGCTTCTGGGTCATCGGCTGGATCGCGAAGGTGCCGATGTACATCGGCCTGCCCGGCGCCCACGGCAAGGTGGTCCAGCGCGAGGACGACCGACCCGAGGACCTGTTCGGTGGGGACGATCCCCGCTTGCGGGTCAAGCGCCCGCGGCGAGGGGGCACCGACGCGCGCTGAGGCAGCCGCCTCACCGCCCTGCGTCGACAGCCTGGTGGATCCGCTCGTCGAAGGCCGCGACCGATCAGACGACTGCCGCGGCCAGCCGGGAGGGCCAGCGGGGGCCCTCGTAGATGAATCCCGTGTAGCCCTGCACCAGGTCGGCGCCCGCGGCGATCCGTGCACGTACGTCGTCCGGCGTCGTGACCCCGCCGACGCTGATGAGCGCCAGCCGGTCCCCCACGCGCGCTCGCAGCCGGACGAGGACCTCGGTGGACCGCTCGGCCAGGACCGGCCCCGAGAGACCTCCGGCGCCCGCGGCCTCGATCGTCGCGCGGTCCGTGCGCAGCGACTCGGGGCGGGCGATCGTCGTGTTGGTGGCGCTGATCCCGTCGAGGCCCAGCTCGACCGCGAGGTCCGCGACCGCGTCGACGTCCGCGTCGGCGAGATCGGGCGCGATCTTGACCAGCAACGGCACCCGTCCGGACGGGTTGCGGTCCGCGACGTCCTTGACGGCCGCGAGCAGCGGGCGCAGCTCGTCGACGGCCTGGAGGTCGCGCAGCCCCGGCGTGTTGGGCGAGGAGACGTTGACCACGAGATAGCTCGCGTACGGGGTCAGCAGCCGTGCGCTCTCGACGTAGTCCGCCACGGCGTCCTCGGGCGGGGTCACCTTGGTCTTGCCGATGTTGACACCGATCACGGCGTCGCGGCCGGCCTTCGTGCGGCGCAGGCGGTGCAGCCGCGAGGCCACCTCCGCGGCGCCCTCGTTGTTGAAGCCCATCCGGTTGATGATCGCGCGGTCCTCGACGAGGCGGAACAGCCGCGGACGGGGGTTGCCGGGCTGCGCCCGTGCGGTGACCGTGCCGATCTCGACGTGGCCGAAGCCGAGTGCGAGCAGCCCCGGGACGGCACGGGCGTTCTTGTCGAAGCCGGCCGCCAGCCCGAAGGCGTTGGGGAACTCCAGGCCCATCACGGTCCGCGGAGCGTACGTCTGCGGCAGCGCAAGACGGGTCGCGAACCGGCCGGCGCGGATCGCCGCGAAGCCACGCTCGTGGGCCTTCTCAGGATCCATGGAACGGAAGACGGCGTCGAAGAAGGCGCGATAGACCACGTCGCCAGCGTATCGGCCCCTCACCCTCGGGCCAGCACGTCCAGCCTGAAGTCCTCCTCGATGTGCTCGACGACCCTGACCAGGCCGTCGCACTCGACGATCTCGCGGTGCGCCTCGTCGCCCGTGCACGTCGCGGCCTCGAAGGGGTGTCGCCAGTGCACCAGGACGAGGTGCCCGTCCGGTGCCAACGTGTCCATGACGTGCGCGAGCACCTGCACGCGGCCGCTCGCCGAGAGGTAGTAGAGCAGCTCGGACAGCACCACCAGGTCGAGCGGGCCGGTCGGCCACTCGTCCGGCACGGACTGCCGCTCGAACTGCACGTGGGATCCGGGCACCCGCGTCCTGGCGCGGTCCAACGGGGCCGACACCGGATCGGTCGCGAGGAGGGTGTCGCACCGCCCCGCGAGCATCTCGGTCAGCGTGCCGATCGAGCAGCCCGGCTCGAAGCCGTGGCCGTACCGCTCCCTCGGGAGGCTCGCGACGGTCAGTGCGTGCTTGCGCCGCTCGTACTCGCGCTCCGCCAGCTGCCACGGATCGCTCGACTCCGCGTACAGGCCCTCGAAATAGTCTGCCGAGGTCACGCGGCCACCCCCTTGCGGCTACGTCGAACTGCCGGCTCTGCGCGGCCGGCACACCCACACCATGCCATCTCCGGGCACGGCGTGCCTAGTCGCTGCCGAGCCGCTCCTGGGCCATGGTCCGCATGGTGTCGGCGAAATCGGCGTCGTGCTCGATGAGCTCCTGCAGCGCGTCCTCACCCAGGCGCACCGCCGAGATCTGCGACGAGGCGACGACCGAGGCGTTGCGCAGGCGGTGGTTGACGAGGGCGATCTCGCCGAAGACCGCGCCGGGCCCGAGGGTCGCCAGGGTCTGACCGCCCTTGCGGATCTCGACCGTGCCGTCGAGCACGATGTACGCGGAGTCGGCCGGCGTCGACTCCATGATGATCGACCAGCCTGACGGGATGTTGACCTGCGTCCCGACCGTCGCGATGCGGGTGATCGCGTCGCTGTCGAAGTCGGTCACCCGGGTGAGGCGGTCCACGACCTCGGGGTCGGCCTTGGGCTTGCGGAGCATGGGAGTTCCTTTCGTCGCGGCGCGGCGCGCCGTGAGATGTCGGATGCTTTGCCACACGGTAACCGCCGTCACGGCTACCTTGTGTGGCGTGAGCGAGCGTTGGAGCATCGACCGGCTGCTCGGTCCGCCGGACCAACCCGCAGGCCGGCTGCGCGTCCGGGTCCAGCTCCTCCTCACGACACTGCTGATCCTGACCAACGTCATCGGCGCCGCGATCGTCTTCGGCCTGACCTTCCTCATCACCCCCGGGGGCGGGCCGGACGCGTCCTATCTCGCCGCGCTGGCCATCGCGGTCCCGGTCTACGTCGCGACCGCCGTCGTGGTCGGGGCCACCCTCATCACGGTGGGCGCGCTGCGGGCGCTGCGCTGGGTCCGCGAGGACGACGTCCCGACCCCGCAGGAACGCCGCACGGCCCTGCGCATGCCGTGGCGCATGACGCTGATCCAGCTCGGCCTGTGGTTCTGCGCCAGCGTCGTGTTCACGGTCATCGCCCTCGTGATGCAGCCCGAGGCTGCGCTCAGCGCGCTGTTCGCGGTGGGCATCGCCGGCGTCGTCGTCAGCGCGATCGCCTACCTGATCACGGAGTTCGTCCTGCGGCCCGTCGCGGCCCGCGCCCTCGCCGGGCGGGCCGCCCACGACGAGCTCGGCGTGGGAGTGGAACGCAAGATGGTCGTCTTCTGGTGCCTCGGCACCGCCTCCCCCGTGCTGGGGCTGGTCGTCGCGTCGGTCATCGCCCTCACCCGTGACGACATCGACATCGACCGCCTCGCGTACGTCATCCTCGGCCTGGCCGCCGTCGTCCTCGTCTTCGGCCTCCTGGTCACGGTGCTCAACGCGCGCTCGATCGTCGCACCCATCGAGTCGGTGCAGGCCGCCCTCTCGCGGGTCGGCGACGGCGACCTGGACGTCGAGATCCGCGTCGACGACGGCACCGAGCTCGGCCTGCTGCAGTCCGGCTTCAACGAGATGGTGCACGGCCTGCGCGAGCGCGAGCAGATCCGTGACCTGTTCGGCCGGCACGTGGGGCACGCGGTCGCCCGCGCCGCGACGACCGGACGTGTCGAGCTCGGCGGCGAGACCCGGATCGTGTCCGTCCTGATGATCGACCTGGTCGGCTCCACGTCGTACGCGACGAATCGTCCGCCGGCCGAGGTCGTGGACATGCTCAACCGGTTCTTCGCGATCATCGTTGAGGAGGTCGACCGGCGCGACGGCCTCGTCAACAAGTTCATGGGCGATGCGGTGCTCGCGATCTTCGGGGCTCCTGCGGACCTGCCCGACCACGCGACCGCCGCACTCGAGGCCGCGCGGGTCATCGCGGGCCGCATCGCGCGCGAGATGCCCGAGATCGGCGCGGGCATCGGGGTCTCCACGGGTCAGGTCGTCGCCGGCAACGTGGGTGCCCGGTCCCGTTTCGAGTACACCGTGATCGGCGATGCGGTGAACTCGGCCGCGCGGCTCGAGGAGCTCGCCAAGGACGTGGACGGCGGCGTCCTGGCGGCTGCGGCGAGCCGGGAGGCAGCGGGCCCGGCCGAGCAGGAGCACTGGACCGAGCACGACCGCATCGTGCTGCGGGGCCGGGCCGAGCCGACGTCGACCGTACGACTCGCGGACCCGGTCACCGCGGCCGATTCCCCCTACGCCGCCAAGCAGCAACGAGCATCCGAGCCGGTCGAGTGACGCACTGTCAGAACCCGCCAACCGATTCCTGAAAGCGCCCACACCCAGGCCCTCTTCGTGAGAGGGTGACACCAATTCAGAATCGTGAACTGCGCGCAACTGCTCGAGAGCTTGGCTGCCGACCACGACACCCTCTGGCCTCTCCGAGAAGAAGTGAGCATGAAGAGATTCCTCGTGGTCTTCGCGATCGTTACGTGCCTATTGGCCGCCCCCCCCAAGCAAGTTCCGCGGCGAAGTCACGAGGCGATCTCGTCGTAATTGGAGACTCGATCTCAGACGCGGCGTTCTTCAAGACACTGGGCGGGAAGCCCGATCAGATGTGGTGGGCAAAGCTCGGCCGTAAGACGCGAACCACTCCCCGCGTGTACGCCGAACGCGGGTCGGGATACACCCGGCCCGGCAAGTGCGTCACCACAACAATTGGCCAACGCATCGGCCGCAAAGCCATGGCCACGCGGATGAACAAGGCCAAGATCGTGGTCATCGCCGCAGGCGTGAACGACTACCGCAAGTGCGTTTTCCGGGCCGATGGCACCTACTATCTCGCCCCGACATCTGGCGAGGAAGTCGAGGAGGCGATCTCCGCGGCCTTCGATGAGCTTGACGCTGCGGTCACCTACGAAGCGAAGGTGATCATCACGGCTCCGTACGGGTCCCGCCCCGAGCTCAAGCAGTACCGGGAACGTCTTGTCAGATCACTCCGGGCGCACTCCGAAGAGCACGGCTTCCAGTATGTTGACACCGCGCACGGCACCCTCTGGGGCAAGTCCAAGTCCAGGGACCGCATCCATCCCACCGCGAAAGGCATGCAGCGCCTCTATCGCGACATCTACATGAAAAGCAACCTCCGCAAAAGGTTCCGGTAGCGCCAGGACCGCACGGCCATTCGGGTAACCTATGAAGTCGTTGACAAGGTCAACTGCGAGGTTGCGCCGAGGAGCACCACATGAGCAAGTACCAGATCCGCGACGCCCAGGGCGAGGTCCTCGCCGAGGACACCTTCGACACCTTCGACGACGCCAACGTGTGGGCGACCGAGCAGGACGCCGAGCCCGGCTGGACGATGTTCCAGCAGATGGGCGGCGACTGGGTGCCGGCCCGCCACGACCCGCTGCCCGACTAGCAGCGGTCCGGTCGGTGGGACGATGCTCGCCATGACCGATGACTCGAGGTCGTGGGAGATCGCCCGGCGGCTGTACGCCCTGCCGCGCGCGGACTTCATCCCTGCACGCAACGCCGAGGCCCGCGAGCTGAAGGGCTCGGACGGCGACCTCGCCCGCGCGGTCGCCACGTGGGGCAAGCCCACCGCCGCCGCCGACCTGGTCAACCGGCTGGTCCGGGCCCGGGCCGACCTGGTCGACGAGGTCGGCGAGCTCGGCCGGCGCCTGCGATCGGCCCAGCGCCGCTCCGAGGCCGCCGAGCTCCGGGGCCTCGACCGGGAGCGGCGCGCACTCGTCGGCCGTGCGGTCGACGCTGCACGAGCCGTCGCCGAGGACGGTGATGGCCACGCCACCGACGCCACACTTCGCGATGTCGAGCAGACGGTCTGGGCGGCCGTCGTGGACGCCGGCGCCTTCGCCGCGTTCCGGGCCGGCGTCCTCGTGCGCCCGATGGCGCCCGGCGGCTTCGGCGAGGTCGACGTCTCCGCGTCCTCGGCGCTGCCCGTCGAGGCGGACGAGAGCGCAGAGGACACCGCGCCGGTGCCGCCGCGGGCCCGCCCCGCCGCCGCGCAGAAGACAGAACCGCCCCGGCCGCCTTCCCCCACCCCCGAGCAGCTGGCGGCCCGCCGCAAGGCGCGCGAGGACCTCGACGCCGCGGCCCAGGACCTGGCGGCCGCGCAGCAGGCGTCCGAGGAGGCGGCCCGTCTCGCCGAGGAGTCCGAGCACCGCGCCGAGGACCTGCAGCGCGAGCGCGACGAGCTGCGCGAGCGGCTCGCCGATCTCGAGCGCGAGGCGCGCGAGAGCGTCCGCCTCGCGAAGGAGCAACAGGCCGCGCTGCGCACGGCCGAGCGCGAGCGTCGTACCGCGGTCGCCCGGCACGAGCGGGCACAGCGCCGTCTCGAGCAGGCCGAGGACGTCCGCTGATTCGAGTCGACACCGGGTTTGACCGCCGGGTCAGCGGGGTACTCGCGCCGCCATGATGACGATGTTGGGCGCCATGACGACCACACCGGTCCTGATCACCGCGGAGATCGCCTCCGGCCTCGGGGCCGCCATGTCCACGACCCTGGGCCGCCCGGGTCGCGAGCGCCGCTCCTGGCTGCGGCCCGCGCACCACGTCCTGCCGGCGACTGGACGCACCGCATGAGCGACGAGACGCCTTCCCCCATCCAGCCGAGCGTCGAAGAGGTCGACGCCGAGGTCCGCGCCAAGCTGACCGGCCAGAGCGTGTCCGACATCGCCCAGCAGGCCGAGAGCGCGTACGCGACGATCAACGTACGGCTGACGGGCGAGCAGCTCGCGGACTACGCCGACGCGGTCAGCAACGGCGCGGCCTTCGACATCACGCAGGCGGTCGAGCGCTCGTCCTGAGCTTGGGGGACCGTCCAGTCCTCGTACGACCCCGACTCGCCGCCCTTGCGGGCCACGGAGGACTTCGAGCGTCCCTTCTGCGCGGCGGCGTTGGAGATCCGGGCCGCCTTCTCCTTGGACGCGCCCTGATCGCGGAGCTCCTCGTACATCTCGGGCTTCTTGAGGCTCGGGGCCTTGTCGTCCTTCGGCATCGCACTCTCCTCGTCGTGTCGTGGCCGCTGTCGTGGTGTCGGGCATACCCGGTTTCAAGCTGGGGCACTCAGGGCACCTGAACGACATGACTTCTGACAACGGATCCACCCAGTTCCCCGAGCAGCAGCAGACCCCTCCCGGCCGGACCGACGCGATGGACCCGCTCCCCGACCACGGCGAGGAGAGCTACCGCGGCACCGGACGACTGAACGGCCGCCGCGCCCTCATCACCGGCGGCGACTCAGGCATCGGCCGTGCGGTCGCGATCGCGTACGCCCGTGAGGGTGCCGACGTCGCGTTCACCTACCTCGCCGAGGAGCAGGACGACGCCGACCAGACCAAGGCCCTCGTCGAGGCCGAGGGTCGTACGTGCCTCGCGATGATCGCCGACCTGCGTGAGCGCGAGACGTGCGACCGGGTGATCGAGGAGACCGTCGCGGGCCTCGGCGGCCTCGACATCCTGGTCAACAACGCGGGCTACCAGATGGCGCGCGAGTCGAGCCTCGCGGAGATGACCGACGAGAACATCGAGCGCACCTATCGGACCAACCTGTTCCCGGTCCTGTGGCTCGCCCGTGCCGCCGAGCCGCACCTGGCCGCGGGATCCTCGATCATCAACAACTCCTCGATCCAGGCCTTCGACCCGTCGGTGACGCTGCTGGACTACGCGTCCTCCAAGGCCGCGATCAACAACCTGACGGTCAACCTCGCGGCCCAGCTCGGCCCCAAGGGCGTACGCGTCAACGCCGTCGCGCCCGGTCCGATCTGGACGCCGCTGCAGCCTGCGACGCAGTCCCCCGAGAAGGTCGCCCACCTCGGTGAGGAGACACCTCTCGGCCGTGCGGGGCAGCCCGCCGAGGTCGCCCCGGCCTTCGTGTTCCTCGCCTCGGAGTCCGATGCGAGCTACGTCTCGGGCACCGTGCTCGGCGTGACCGGCGGCAAGGCGGTGTTCTGAGTGATGAGCACCTCACCCGACCGCCCCCTCGCCACCCCGCGTCCCGGCGATCCGGACCACCAGCCCAACGATCCGGAGGTCGAGGGCAACCCGGTGACCCATCCGAACCCGGCGGAAGCGCCGCCGAGCGACTGAGTCGGGTTTGCGCGGCTCCCTTGTCGGGTACCTCGTCACTCAACGCACGTACGCACGACAAGGGAGCAGCATGAGCGAGAACGACAGCAAGGGCCTGGCAGGCAAGGCACGGGACCTCGCGGGAGAGGTGGCGCACGAGGTCAAGGCGGCCATGGCGCCGAAGGACCTCATCCCCGGCACCCCGGGCAGCGGCACTCCCAGCCTCGAGGAGCCCACCGAGCCCCGCGAGCCGCTGCCGCCCAAGCCCGCGCAGCACGGCCCCATCCCCCACTCGCCGACCGGCGCCCCGTCCAAGGACGGCGAGCTCGCGGCCGCCCAGCAGGGCGCGCACCTGACGACGGCGACCGGCGTGCCGTTGCGCGACACCGACCACTCGCTCAAGGCCGGACCCCGCGGCCCGGTCCTGCTGCAGGACCACCACCTGCGCGAGAAGATCATGCACTTCGACCACGAGCGCATCCCCGAGCGCGTGGTCCACGCCCGTGGCGCGGCAGCGCACGGCGTCTTCCGCTCCAACGGCGCTGCGTCCGAGCTGACCAAGGCCGCCTTCCTCGCGGAGGGCGCGACGACGCCGGTGTTCACCCGCTTCTCGACCGTCCTCGGCTCCCGGGGATCGGCCGACACGGTGCGTGACACCCGCGGCTTCGCCGTGAAGTTCTACACGACCGAGGGCAACTTCGACCTCGTCGGCAACAACATCCCGGTGTTCTTCATCCAGGACGCGATCAAGTTCCCCGACGTCATCCACGCCGGCAAGCCGCACCCGGACGTCGAGATCCCGCAGGCGCAGAGCGCCCACGACACCTTCTGGGACTTCGTCTCGCTGCACACCGAGGCCCAGCACCACGCGATGTGGAACATGTCCGACCGCGGCATCCCGCGCTCGTACCGGATGATGGAAGGCTTCGGCGTCCACACGTTCCGGCTCGTCAACGGCGAGGGCGCGACCACGCTGGTCAAGTTCCACTGGAAGCCGCGTCTCGGCGTCCACTCCCTGACGTGGGAGGAGGCCCAGATCGCTGCGGGCGTCGACCCGGACTTCCACCGCCGTGACCTCGCCGACGCGATCGAGGCCGGTGCGCACCCCGAGTGGGACCTCGGCGTGCAGGTGTTCCCCGACACCCCCGAGCAGATGTTCGCGGGCATCGACCTGCTCGACTCCACAAAGATCATCCCCGAGGAGCTGGCTCCGGTGCAGGTCATCGGCACCATGACGCTCAACGCCAACCCGGGCAACTACTTCGCCGAGACCGAGCAGGTGGCGTTCCACGCGGGTCACTTCGTGCCCGGCATCGACGCGACCGACGACCCGCTGTTCCAGGGGCGCCTGTTCTCCTACCTCGACACGCAGCTGACCCGTCTCGGCGGGCCGAACTTCAACCAGATCCCGATCAACCGGCCCCACGCGCCGGTCAACGACATGCTGCGTGACGGCTTCCACCAGGACGCGGTCCACACGGGGATCGCGCCCTACAAGCCGAACTCGCTCGACGGCGGCTGCCCGTTCCTCGCCGGCGAGGACATGAGCGGCTTCATCGACGTGCCCCAGCCGGTCGAGGCCTCGGTCAAGGTGCGGGAGAACCCCGCGACGTTCGACGACCACTACAGCCAGACGCGGCTGTTCTACCGGAGCCTCACCGCGGTGGAGCAGGCGCACGTCGCGCAGGCGTACACGTTCGAGCTCGGCAAGTGCTACGAGCAGGCGATCAAGGAGCGTCAGCTGCAGGCGCTGGCCAACATCGACGCCGAGCTGTGCGCGACGGTGGCTGCCGGTCTGGGCCTGCCCGCGCCGGAGCCGACCATCGCCCTGACCGACGAGACGCCCAGCCCGGCGCTGTCCCAGATCGGCGGCACCTGGCCGATCGACGGACGGCTCGTCGGCATCGTCGTCCCCGACGGCCTGCAGGACCTGAGCGACGTCCGCACCGCGCGTGACGCCATCTTCGCGGCCGGCATGGTGCCGCTCGTGGTGGCGTCCAAGGGCGGCATGCTGACCGACGGGTCCGGTGACCCGATCCCGGTGCAGCGGACCTTCCTCACCGTCCGCTCGATCGAGCTCGACACGATCCTGCTGGCCGGCGCTCCCCTCCCCGGCCTGGACGCGAACCCGGCCGTCGACGCCAAGGGCGCTGCACCGAGCGTCGGCATCCTGGACCCGCGCGTCGCGCTCATGGTCCAGGAGGCGTACCGGCACGGCAAGGCGCTCGGTGGCTGGGGTGACGCCGCCGAGGTTCTCGAGGCCAGCGGCCTGCCCGCAGCGCCGGCCGGCGTCTACATCGGTGATGACGCGGCTGACGTCGTGGCCAACGTGATCACGCTGCTCGGCGCCCACCGCGTCTGGGAGCGCTTCCCGGCCTGAGTGGATCGAACCCCGCTGGGCCTGACGTTTCTGCGTCAGGCCCAGCGGGGTTTGTCATTCCCCGCGCTGGTGCGGAGGTGGGGAGCGAAGGACGGGGCCCGGTGAGCCCGGCAGGTTGAACTCGCCACCCGCGCGCCAGCGCCTGATGCCGCGCCACACGCGCAGTCCGCCGAAGATCATGAGCCACGTCGGCAGAACGTACGAAAACAGATTGGCGCCGACAGAGAGGCTCCCGAACGCGTTGAGAGCCCCCAGGACCACAAATCCCAGCCCGAACCATGCGCTATTGGTGAAGACGCGCTCCTCCCGGCGCTCGCGCGCCCCCTCGGCGTCGTACACCCAGCGCTGCCACCACGTCCGCTTGCGAGTCACGACTGCCCCGTCCCCTCGTGCGTCGTGCGACCGGCCGTCGAGCGCGAAACCCGCGACCCGACGCCTCCGAAGACTATTTCGGATCGACGAGTCCGGCAGGCGATCGCAGGGACGACGCGCTACTGACGGCGTCGGTGCCGTCCGCACTACCCCTCGTCGCGCCCCCGACGCGTCACACGTTCGCGTCTCCACACTCCGTGCCGTACGCGCTGGAGGACGAGCAGCCCGACACCCATCACGGTCAACCAGCCCACGGCAACTGCCACCACCGCGAACGCTTCCTGCCAGAACGGCATGTTCCACGTGCCGAGAGCCCCCAGGACAAAGAAGAAGGAGGCGCTGAGCAGCAGGTGCTCGACCAACCGGCCCATCGACAGCCGCTCTTTCCCCATGGACGCCCCCCGATCGTGTGAGTAGAGGCTGGCGCACGGCTCTTGGCGGCGCAACATTTCGCCCAGATCGCAGCGGCGCCGGGTGGTCCGCGGCGCGACGTGTCGCGGCTGGTTGCCACGATGAGGGAAACCGGTTGCTGGAGCTGCCGCAAACCCTCATGTTCCGTCGCGTAGCCGACTGAAGATGAGGGGTAACGGTAGCTGAAGTTGCCTCAAGCCCTCATCGTGGATGTCCTGCGTTCCACTGACTCATGAGGCAATCCCGCCTATGGCAGCCGGAGCCGCCCTACGTCATATCCCCGCGAATGCCATCAGGGGCGCCCATCGCCGCTGCGTGTGAAGTGTGTGCTGTACCGACTTGTTCGTCGTCACAACGCCACAGTGTGAGGACCGTTCTAGGCCGAGGTCACAACTCCCGGGCACCTGGCGTCGGGCGTCTGGCCACGGAGTCGGTGCTTCTGCTCGACGGACCGGCCCCAGGCGGTGCCGGCGAGGATCAGGCCGATGCCGCAATAGCCGGCTTGGGTCAGGTTGTCGTTGGCCACTGTGATGCCGATGATGGCGGCCCAGATGGGCTCGGTGCCAAGTAGCAGGCTGACCCTGGACGGCGAGGTGAGCCGCACTGCCCAGATCTGAACGAAGAAGGCGAAGACCGTGCACACCAGCACCAGATAGAGGAAAAGCGTGACTCGTACGAAGTCGAGCTGCGCGGCGTACTGCGGGATCGAGTCCCCGTGGACCACCGACGCCGCGGAGAAGATCACCGCACACGTGGCCAGTTGCACAGCCGTGAGGTGAAGGGTGTCCATCGGCCGGTCGGCCGCGAGCTTGGGCATCCCCGTGACGTGGACAGCTCGGACGACTGCCGCCCCAAGGATCAGCAGGTCGCCGAGGTTCGGGGGGCGGAGTGCACCGTTTCCGGCGAGAAGTGCGACCCCGATGACGGCGGTCGTGGCGGCAAGGAGGAACGTGCGCGGCAACCGCCGGCCGGAGACAAAGGAGTCGAGGATCGGAGTGAACACGATCGTCAGGCTGATGATCAGTCCGGCGTTCGTGGCCGAGGTGTGAGCGATCCCAAAGGTCTCAAAGGCAAACACGCTGGCCAGCAGCGCTCCGAGGAAGACACCTGCACGCAGCTCGGCTGCGGTCACCCGGCGGCGCCGAATCGCCACGATCGTCCCCATGACGGTGGCGGCGAGGAGCATCCGCAGGGCCAGAAGCGCCATCACCGAACTCGGGGTCACCAGTTCCTTGGCTACGAGATACGTCGATCCCCACGAGGCGGCAACCAGGAAGAGGAGCAGGTCGACGCGGAAACGAGAGACAGTTAGGTGCACCAGATCATCGTCTTGCCCAGCGACGGATTAGACCAGACAGCGATTCTGTGACCGATGGTTTAGTTTGGGCTAATGGAATTGGGCCAACTTCGAGCTTTGAGAGAGTTGGGTGACCGAGGCAGCATCGCCGCCGTGGCAGCCGCCATGCGCGTCAGCCCGTCATCAATCTCGCAACAGATCAGTGCGCTGCAACGACGCTCGCCCGCCCCGCTGACGTACAGGGACGGCCGGCGGACAGCACTGACCGACGCCGGACGTGCCCTCGCGGCGGCGGCGATCGACGTAGAGGTGGCGCTCGAGCGCGCCGATCAGGCCGTGGCACGGTTTCACGACGACCGCTCCGGCACCGTTTCGGTGGCAGCCTTCCACAGCGCCGGTCTAGCGCTGTTCGCGCCGCTGATCACGGCGCTGCACGGTCCCAACAAGCCGAACGTCAGGCTGAGCGACTTCGACGTGGCTCAGGATGACTTTCCCTCGCTCACGGCCGATCACGACCTGGTCCTCGCGCATCGACTTGTCGGCTCCCCGGCGTGGCCGACATCGGTGCGTGCAGAACCACTCCTGTTCGAACCCTTGGACATCGTCGTGCGTCGCGACCACCGCCTGGCAGCGATGTCCGCGATCGAGCCAGCGGATCTCGGCGATGAGACATGGGTCGCCGTGCACGAGGGGTTCCCACTGGAACAGGCCATCACCGTGATCGCGGGCGTCGGCGGCAACGAGGCACGCATCATGCACCGGATCAACGAGTTCCTCGTGGCCGCCGCGGTGGTGTCCGCCAGCGGCTGCATCGCGCTCATGCCTCGGTACACCAGCGACCTCGGCAGCCATCCAGACCTGGTGCTCCGGCCGTTGTCCAATCCTGGCCTCGGCCGACACATCGATTGCCTCGCCCGAGCAGAGACGCTCGAACGCGCCACGGTGAAGGCAGTCCTGGCGGAACTGAAGACCATCGCGACAGGTCTGACCGAGCGCTGAGATGCCTCAGCGATCCAAGGTGGCGACGATATGCCCCTGCCGTCGGACTCCGTGATCCTGGCGCGCTGCCACGTGCTTCACGACGAAGCCGTGGCGCACAAGCAGCTCACTGAGCGCAGCGGCAGACCAGTAGTAGGCCGTTGTCACAGCGTGATCAAACGGCTCGACGACGTCGCCGTCGAAGAAGCCGAGCAACAGGGATCCCCGAGGCTCCAGGACCCGGGCGAACTCGGCCAACGTCTCCGGGACGTTCTCCGGGGCGGCATGGATGATCGAGAACCACGCGAGCACTCCGCCGAGGGACGCCGTCGCAATGGGCAACGCAGCAAGATCCGCGACGAAGAGGCTGACGTGCGGGAACCGCTCGCGAGCCGATGACACGAAGCGTTCCGACGCATCGGCGCCTATGACGTCCCGCTGTCCGTGGGCCGAGAGCAGGTCCGTCCAGTGCCCAGGCCCGCACCCGGCGTCCAGGATGCGCCCGGCCGTGGCGTCACGCCAGGCTTCTATCGTCTGTCGATCCTGCGGCGCCATCTGTTCGAGTGAGCCCAGCTTCGCGATGTATTCGTTCGCGCGCGCGTCGTACGCAGCAGCGACATCAGCTCTGAGCACCTACGGATCCTACGCGCGCGTGAGTAAGGTGCCGCGTATGCCCATCCGGCTGGAGAACGTCGGCATTGCCGTCCGCGATCTCGAGGCGGCGATCGCCTTCTTCACGGACCTGGGGCTCACCGTCCTGGGCCGTGACACCGTCAATGGAGACTGGGCTGACACTGCCGTCGGTCTCGACGGCAACCATGCCAGGATCGCCCTGCTTCAGACGCCGGACGGCGAAGGCCGGCTCGAGCTCTTCGAGTACATCCATCCCGACGCGATCGAGACCGAGCCCACCCAACCCAACGAGATAGGCATGCACCGCGTCGCCTTCTCGGTCGATGACATCGACGCAGCCCTCGAGATCGCTGCGCGCCACGGCTGCCATCCGCTGCGGGGCGTGGCTACCTACCGGGACATCTACAAGCTCTCCTACGTCCGCGGCCCCAGCGGCATCCTCGTCATGCTCGCGGAGGATCTCACCAAGACGTGAACTCGGTCAGGTGCGCCTTCTCCGCGCGAGGAGCACGAGGGGTATCGCGATGAGGATGACCCCGATGATGAAGCAGACCGCTGCCGCTGCGAAGAGCGAGACGCCGATCACTGCAATGATCGGGAACTTCGCGCCGATCGACGCGTCCACCGCGACGGCCGGCCTGGTGTCGGCGTTCATCACCACGAAGGTCCAGTCACCGCCGGAGGGTTTCCACGTCAGGTCGAGCCGCCCCGACCCGCTGGCGGTGGCGTCCCAGAAGTCCTGCGACTGCGGCGGAGCCGGGAGGACGGTTCCGGTTCGGTGGCGGAAGACCGGCTTGCCGTCGTGCAGGTCGACGAAGGTGTCGTACGGGACGTCGGCAAGGTAGCGCCGGACCTCGTCGGTGGGCCCCACCCCGACGAAGAGGTCACGGCCCGTGAGCGAGCGCACCTCGAGCTTCGTCTCACCCAGGATGTTGTCCGGGAGGACGCTCTCGGGCCCGTCGCCCAGGTCGAGGTTCTCGGAGGTGATCGCGGCAGCCGAGCTCGTGAGCACCTTGGTGTCGCTCATCAAGAACTCGTCGTCGTCCTCGAGGCTCACATCGAGGACGGCCAGCGCGGCGCCGCCTGCGAAGAGGGCCAGGCTCGTGGCGAGGGCGACTGACCCGGCGACTGCTGAGAGCACCTTGGGGAGGGTCCAGTCCTTCGTCCTCCCCCCGTCATGCTCCCCCTCGGCCGTTACGGCAGCTGACGCCGCATCCACGTGCTCGGGCTCGGGCTCGGGCTCAGTGCCGCCCTGGTCGAGCGCGAACGGGGGGTAGCGGTCGGTCATGAGCAGGACGTAGGCGGCGAGCCGGTAGACCCACCTGTGCAGGCCCATGACGAAGTCGAAGATTCCCGCGGGATAGTGACGACGGAAGAGCAGGACCACGGCTGCCACCAGGACCAGCACCCCGATGAGCCCCACCTGGGGAGTCCACGGAAGGTCGCTGTCGGTGGAGTAGGTCCCGACGCCGACGAAGAGCCCAACCACCAGGTAGTGCGGGATCGCGAGCAACCACCACTTGACCAGGACGAGGCCGCGGGAGAGGCGCTCGGGTCGCGGCAGCACCAGACGCGCGGGATAGCTGGGGTCGTCACGCAGCGAGAACGGTGGGTAGCGGTCGGTCCCCAACGCCCCGTACCCGTAGAAGCTCACGCGCCAGGACCAACGGAGCACCCCGACGTTGAAGTCGAAGAGCGCACGCGGGTATCTCCCCGTCACCAGGATCGCGAAGAAGGCCAGGACGGTGAACACGCCGACTGTCAGCCACAGGAAGAACAGCACGATGTAGTGCGGGATGAGCAGGAGCCACTTGACCAGCCAGAGCGCCCGACTCGCCTGGTCCAGGTTTCCCTCGAGACGCAAGGGATGGATGACGGTGGCTGAGTCCGCGGCCATGGTTCCTCGATTGCCTAGATGGGCATGGGGGTTTCCTAGGAGAAGCCTCCGCACCCGGTGGCGGAGTCACCAGAGGCCTCCGGCCACGTGTCCCGGGAGGCTAAAGTCCCGGCCGCAACGGATGACAAATCGGAGGTGGGGCCGCAGGATCTCTGGGTCCACACCGTGTTGAAAGACCCTGCAGTCGCAGGAAGGAGTGTCAGTGGGCACCCCTAGGTTTGAGGTATGGCCACCAGCACAGCACCGACGACAGAGGACCTGTCCGACGTCGTGCGCTGGCAGGCCCGAGCCGAGGCGTACGCGATCGGCCGGATGGTCGACTATCGCGACGCGGAGATGGCCCGCACTGCACTGATCGAGTCGTCGCTGCGGCGCAAGATCGAGCGATCCGCGATCGCGCTGACAATCGGCGAGGCCACCGGGATGTCCGAGGCGCAGATCCACCTACGGCTGTCGATCGCCGACCGGGTGCGCGAGAAAACTCCGCAGGTGTGGGCTGCGTTTGTCGACGGGTTGATC
This sequence comes from Aeromicrobium sp. S22, assembly GCF_009661045.1. NCBI lineage: Bacteria > Bacillati > Actinomycetota > Actinomycetes > Propionibacteriales > Nocardioidaceae > Aeromicrobium > Aeromicrobium sp. S22. Next base: position 649,838 of record NZ_WJWV01000001.1, on the reverse strand, counting down.
GACTTCTCCCGGGTCCGTGACATCAGCGCGACCATCGAGAAGCTGCATCGCGATGAGTCCATCGCCCGACTTGAGAGGCGGGTCATCGGCTACGCCACCTCCCACACCGGCACCGAGCTGCGGCAATGGTTGCGGCGCTTCGTGCTACGCGTCGAGGCTGACTTGGCCACCGAACGAGCCGACACCGAGCGCGCCGACCGGCACGTGTCCGTGGCTCACGGGGACGACTCGATGGCGTGGCTCAACGCATACCTGCCCTCCCATCAGGCAGCCGCCATCGAAGCCCGCCTTCGCAAAGAAGCACGCAAACCGGCCGACCCCGACGACGACCGCACCGTGACCCAGCGCGAAGCCGACCTGCTGGCTGCTTGGTGCACGGACTCCGAGGCCGTCACATCAGCGGTTGACGCGAACATTGCGGTCACCGTCGCGGCCGACGTCCTCGCAGGTGCGACACCGGGGTTCGCGGAGTCCACCGACGGCTGCTGGGCCGTCCCCGCCCCTTGGCTCGCGGAGGTGATCGCGAGCGGGAGCACCTTCTGGCATCGCATCGTCGTCGACCCGGTCACCGACGACGTCCTGGCCCACGAATATGTGGGCAGGTTCGCCCCCGACACCCTCGCTCTCGCTCTGCAGTTCCTCCACGGTGTGTGCCAAGCGCCCGGCTGCAGGGTGCCGTCGGAGCGGTGCGATCTCGACCACCGAATACCCCACCCGGCCGGTCCGACGACCGGAGACAACATGGGACCGCTGTGCCGAAGACACCACAACCTCAAGGGCCACGGCCTGCTCCACTGGTCGACCAGCCCACCGCAACCGCCACCCGAGCCGCTCGTCATCGAGCTCTACCCACCGACGCCCTCCATCGAGATGGAGTACGTCGCGGCCTGACCCGAGCCGGACCGCGGATACACGGACCCACCAGTCCGTACCAGGATCCGTGGGGCCCGCTGTGCACACATCCGCCCGCTGTGACCATGTGCGTGTGCGAAAGTCAGACCGTGACAGGCACCAAGCAACTGCAACACCTCGGCGTCGTCGTCAGGAGCGGGCACATGGTTGAGCAGAACGAGCGTCCCCGACCGCGGCGCCAGCGAGGCAGGCGCATCAAGCGCGCAGCAGACGCCGAGACGGACGGCCAGCACTCCGGCCTGCCCCGCACCGAGCTCGAGACGGCGAGCCGGCTCACGAACTTTCTGCACGGCGACGACCGCGACAACAGCCCCGCGGTCCCGACGGGTTGGTCGGTGGTCAACCTCCTGCCCGCCCGATCCGTCCTCACCAACGGGAACCTCCACGTACGACGACGTGGTCGGCTCTTCGCGACGATCCCTGCGCACACCATCAGCTCCTTCGCGCAGATCCCATGGGTGCCGGGCCCGGTCAACGAGTTTCCCGCGGTCGAGATATGGGTCGTGGGCCACGACGGGAGGCCGCTCGCCGTGGTCCCGTGGGACACCCGGCTCGAGCGGCAGGTCATGGAGGCGGGACTGTCCGTCCGACGCTTCGCCCACAGCGTCGACCGGGACGTCATCGCACACGTCTGGGCCGAACGCCCCACCCGCGCGGTGGCCGTTCACGTCGACCCTGCTGCTCGAGCCTGACCCACGTCAGCGCAGCAGTCCGCCTGTCGCCCGCCGGACGCGCGAGTGCGCCAGCGCGGCACGGGCAGCGTTCATCCCCGGCCCGCCGTGCACGCCTCCGCCCGGGTGCGCTGAGGCCGAGCCGAGATACAGCCCGCGGATGGGGGTCTCTGCGCGGCCGAGGCCCGGCACCGGGCGGAAGACCAGCTCCTGGTGGAGCTGCGAGGTCCCGCCGTTGATGGCACCACCGATCAGGTTGGCGTCCGCGTGCTCCAGCTCGTGCGGACCCATGACCCGTCGGCTGAGGATCTTGCTGCCGAAGCCCGGCGCGAGTCGCTCGATGCGCGCCTGCATGCGGTCGGCGAAGCGCTCGCAGTCGTCTCGGTCCCACGTGCCCCGGATGCCTTCGTCGCCGCCATCGGCGAGGGTGTCCTGCGGGACGTGGGTGTACGCCCACAGCGACTCGGTGCCGGCGGGTGAGCGCGACGGGTCCGTCGTGGTCATCTGCCCCGCGAGCATGAACGGGTTCGCCGGGATGACACGTGCGGACACCTGGCCGAGCGCCTCGGTCATCTGCTCGACGGAGTCCGCGACGTGGAACGTGCCGGGGTCGTGGGGCGGGCGGGACGCCCATGGGACCGGTCCGTCCAGCGCCCAGTCGACCTTGACCGTCCCGGGGTCGAGCTCGAACGAGCGCATCGACTTCATGGTCCGCGCCGGGAGGTCCTCGTCGATGACGAGCCCGCCGTAGAGGTGAGGTGCCACGACGTCGGCGACGACTGCGCGGCGGGCGACGTACCGCTCGCCGGCGGCGAAGACGGCAGTGGCGCGCCGGTCGGTCACCTGGATCCTGGTCGCCTCGGCCGAGAGCACGATCTCGCCGCCCAACGACTCGAAGCGTCGCGCCAGGGCGTGGGCGAGCCCGCCCGCGCCGCCCTCGGGGGCCGGGAACCCGACGGTCTGCCCGAGCATCGACATCAGGACGCCCATGAGGCCAGAGCCGGGGGCGTTCAACGGGATGTCGGCGTGGCCGGCGTTGCCCGCGATGATCAGGCGGGGGCCGACGCCACCGAAGCGCGCTCGACCGAGATCGCTCGCGGGAGTCAGCATCGTCTTGACGAAGTCGAGGCCACCCACGCTGCGGAGCCGGGCCAGCGCACCGACGCCGTGACGCACGGGCGGGAACGGCGACAGCAGGGCCTTGACCATCTGGTCGCCGATGCGGTCCCACTGCCCGCACAGCTCGAGCCAGGCATCGCCGTCCCCGGGATGGGCCTGCTCGAAGAGGTCCGCGGTCACCGTCCGGTCGCGGTGCAGCATCGCCCAGCTGCCGTCGGGCAGCGGGTGACCCAGCACGGCCGGGGAGTGCCGCCAGCGCAGACCGTGGTCCTCCAGGTCGAACGAGCGGATCGTCGGGGAGGCGTGGGCCAGCGGATAGAACGCGCTGAAGGTGTCGTGGACGAAGTCGGGGTGGACGTCGCGCGAGCTCTTGACCGCGCCGCCGACCTCCGCCTGCGCCTCCAGGACGACGACCGACCAGCCCTGGTCGATCAGGTGGTTGGCTGCGACCAGCCCGTTGGGGCCGGCCCCGATGACGACCGCGTCGTAGCTTGTGCTCATGCGGCCCTCCCGGTGACCGATCTGGCCAGGGCGACCGCGTTGCGGGCGATCCCGGCGATGGGGTTGCCGAGCGACCCGGTGAGGCCGTTGCCCGCCTCGCGGGACTGCAGGACGTTGCCCTCTGTCGGGGCCACCGGCGACGTGCGGTCGGTGGCCGCCAGCCGGAACAGCGGGCCGACCATCAGGTCGTAGAGCGCCGGCATCCCGGAAAAGCCCAGCTGCATCACCCTGTTGGACAGATTGACCTGGGTCCGGGCGCGCGGGTGGTCCAGCTGTCGCAGGGCGACCCGGGCGACCTTCTCGGGCGAGGACACCGGCGGGGGCGGTCGGCCGAGGAATCCGTCGTACGCCGCCGCCTGCTGGTAGATCGGAGTGTCGACGCCGCCCGGGGAGACGTACGCGATGTGGACGTCGCGCAGGTCACGGTTCTCCAGCTGCAGCTGGCGGGCCAGCGCCCGGACCCCCCACTTGCTGAGGACGTAGGGGCTCATCGAGGGGACGCCGATGTGCCCGATCACCGAGCCAAGCACCACCAACGTCCCGGCCTCCTGCCGACGCAGCACCGGCAGCACGTGGCGGGCGACGTTGATCGAGCCGGTCAGGTTGGTGCGCACCACCCCGTCGAAGACATCCGCGGGCACCTCCTCGGTGCGGCCGTACGCGACCACCCCGGCGCAGTGGATGACCGCGTCGAGGACCGGGTGGGCCTGCTGCACCTGCTCGATGCAGGCGGCGACGGCGACGTCGTCCCCCACGTCGGTCGGCACCACCATGGCCGATGCGGCCCCGCGCGACCGGCACTCGGCCGCGACCTCCTCGAGGGAACCGGCCCCCCGGGCGACGAGCACCAGGTGGTCGCCTGCGTCCGCAGCCCGCAGGGCCGTGGCGCGGCCGCAGCCGCTCGAGGCCCCGGTGACGAGGATGACGCGCGGACCGGTCGTCATGGCTTGAGCACGACCTTGATGCAGCCGTCCTGCTTCTTCTGGAACATCTCGTACGCGCCGGCCGCCTCGGCCAGCGGCAGGCGGTGCGTCGCCAGCGACTCGGTGCCGAGCACGTCGGCGTCCTTCTGCAGGACCTTGACGATGTCGTCGGTCCACCGCTTCACGTGGCACTGGCCCAGCCGCATCGTGATGCCGCGGTCGAACATCTCCATCATCGGCATCGGGTCGATCTCGCCGCCGTAGACGCCGCTGACCGAGACCGTGCCGCCGCGACGCACGGACTTGATGGCTGCCGTCAAGGCTGCCACCCGGTCGATCGCGAGCCGGTCGATCACCGGCTTGGCGACCGCCGAGGGAAGCATCCCTGCGGCGGCGATCGCCTTCTCCGCCACCGGGTTGCCGTGCGCCTCCATGCCGACGGCGTCGACGGTCCCGTCGGCCCCGCGGCCGTCTGTCAGGTCCAGGACTGCGGACGGGACATCGTCGACAGCGTCGAGGTCGATGACGTCGAAACCCCACTGACGGGCCAGCTCCAGTCGCTCGGGCACCCGGTCGATCCCGATGACCCGCACGCCGGCGTCCTTCGCGATGCGGGCGGTCATCTGCCCGATCGGCCCAAGGCCGAACACGGCGAGAGTCTGCCCCTCGGCGACGTCCGCGAACGCGAAGGCCTGCCAAGCGGTCGGCAGGACGTCCGAGACATACAGGTAGCGCTCGTCCGACACCTCGTCGGGCACCTTGATCGGCCCGAACTGGGCCTGCGGCACCCGCAGGTACTCGGCCTGGCCGCCGGGGACCGCGCCGTACAGATCGGTGTATCCGAACAGCGACGCACCCTTGCCGTACTGCGTGTTCTGCGTCGTCTCGCACTGGGCGAACAGTCCGCGGGAGCACATCCAGCAGTGGCCGCACGAGATGTTGAACGGCACCACCACGCGATCACCGACCTGGAGGTCACCGGCCTCGGGGCCGACCTCCTCCACGATGCCCATCGTCTCGTGTCCAAGCACGTCGCCAGGGTGGAGATACGGTCCGAGCACCTTGTACAGATGCAGGTCCGAGCCGCAGATCGCCGTCGACGTCACTTTGATGATCGCGTCGTTCGGCTGCTCGATGCGCGGATCCGGGACGTCCTCGACGGAGACGTTCTCGGTGCCCTGCCAGGTCAGTGCCTTCATGCCGTGCTCCTTGTCAGGACGCGGGGCGGTTCTCCGCGATGTAGGCGAGGCGGCGGAGCGTCTCGGTGTTGCGCCACTTGAGCGTGAGGCCCTTGATCGGCTCGGGGACGAGGACTCCGGGTCCGGCCACGGCCTGCTCCCGGATCTCGACCTCGGTGTGGGCACCGGAGGGCTTGAGCTCGATGACGACCTCCGCCTCGCCGATCGGCCAGCCGCGTGCCCGCAGCCGGATCATCCGCTGGGGGTCGACCTCCAGCACCTCGCTGTTGTCGTCGATCAGCGCGGGCCAGACGCCCACCGAGTGGTGGATCAGGCTGCCGACGGCGGGCCAGCTCTCGTCCACGTCACGCACGCGCGAGGCACCCACCACCCACAGCGGGTACGTCCAGCCGTCGGCCAGCACGTTCCAGACGTTCTCGGGCGAGGTGTTGATGATGCGAGTGTTGACGCTCATGGGTGGGGACTTACCCCTCGACGCGCGGCGTAACCTCTACCCCTCGAGCTCAGCCAGGATCGGAGCGATGCCGTCGACGATCTCGCGGGCGAGATAGCCCGTGCGACCGTGCTGGACGGACAGCCGCTGGCCGGCGGCGGCGTGCACGTAGACGCCCCAGCTCGCCGCCTGCGCCGGCTCCGCACCACGGGCGAGCAGACCGGTGATCACGCCTGCGGCCGCGTCGCCGCTGCCGGAGGTGCCAAGACCCGAGTCCGCGGTCTCCTCGCGCCACACCGAGCCGCTCGGGTCCGCGACGTGCCCGAACAGGGAGACCACGCAGTCGTACGTGCGGGCGATCTCGATGGACTCCTCGTCGAGGTCGTCGTTCAGGTCGCGGTCGAGCAGGCGCGCTCCCTCGCCGGTGTTCGGGGTGAGCACCGGGTGGACCTTGCGCCCCTGCAGCAGAGAGCGGCGCTGCGACAGGGCTCCCAGGGCGTACGCGTCGACGACCAGACGGGTGTCGGGCTCGATCACGTCCATCACCGCCTCGAGCAGGGCGCCGGTCTCGTCGATGTCGACCAGGCCCGGGCCGATCAGGACCACGTCGGCGCCGCGGACCAGGCCCTCGAGCTCCTCGTCCATCTGACCGCGCACGGCCCCGCGCTCGGTCTCGGGGAGGCCGACGACCAGCGCCTCGGGCACCGCGATGCTGAGGGCCGCCGCGGTGCTCTCGGTCGTCGCGAGCTGCAGCTTGCCGGCCCCGGCCCGCAGCGCGGCGATGCCGGCCAGGAGCACGGCGCCGGGGGTCGAGCGGGAGCCGCCCAGCACGAGCACCGTGCCGCGGGAGGACTTGTCGCCCTCGGGACGGGGCAGCGGCCAGGACCGCAGCCGTCCGGGGGTGAGGGTCACTGCTTGGTCATCGCTCATCGGCCGGATCCTCCTTGGTGGGTTCGGCTGCACTGTCGTCCTGCACGTGCGACACGTCGTTGAAGGTCTCGCGGCGCCAGGCGCCACGGCCGCCGGTCCAGCTGCTGAGGGACGCATTGCCGATCGGCGACTTGGCCGCCTCCTCGATCAGCTCGGGCTCCTCGAGGTCTTCCAGGACGTAGCGGACGAGGGTCACCACGACGTCGTGCGCGAACAGCAGGACCCGGCCTCCGGGGTGGTCCTGCTCGATCTCGCGGAGGACGGCCCGAAGCCTCAGGGCCACGTCCGCCCAGGACTCGCCGCCGGGCGGACGGTAGTAGAACTTGCCGTGCCGGGTGCGGCGCTCGGACTCGGCCGGGAAGGAGGCACGGATCCCCTGCGCGGTGTGCAGGTCCAGCACGCCGAGGTCGCGGTCGCGCAGCCGCTCGTCGACCCGACGAGGGACGCCGAGCCCCTCCATCGCGATCTCCGCGGTCTGCCGCGCGCGCAGGAACGGCGAGGTGATCACCAGATCGGGCCGCTCATCGGTCGGCAGGTCATGCATTCGCCGGGCGAGGCTCTCGGCCTGACGCCGGCCGAGATCGGACAACGGCACGTCGGCCTCGCGCTCCGCGACGTCGATCAGGTCGAGACCGTCACGCGCCGCCGATGTGGCTGCCACGTTCGCGGTGCTCTCGCCATGCCGCACCACACCGATCCACAGTTCGTCCCCCATGCGTCCACACCCTCGTCGTCGTTGGTGCTCCGCACGTACCCGCGTCGGCGACTTCCATGCCTGTCGGTCGCCGACGCGGGTGGGCGGTGGTGACTACGAGACGTCGTTGCGGACGCCCTCGGCGGCCGACTGTCCCTCGTCCTTGACGTGCTGGGCGGACTGGGTGGCCGTGTCCTTCACCTCGGAGGCGGCCTCGGCGGCCTTCCCCTTCATGTCGTCGCCGACCTCCTGGGCCACCGACTTCGCGTGGTCGACCAGGGGCTGGCCCTGCTCCTTCGCGGTGTCGACGGCCTGGTTGGCGAGCTTGGCCTCGGCGTTGCTGGCGGGCAGCAGCGACGAGACGAGCCACCCGGCACCGAACGCGATGAGTCCGGCGGCGAGGGGGTTGCCCTCGGTCCGGCGCGAGACGGAGCCGGCCGTGTCCGACAGGCTGTCGACCGCGGACCCCGAGGCGTCCGACGCCGAGCCGGCCACCCCCATCACGCTGTCCTTGGCACCGGTGATCCGGCCCTTGACGCTGTCGACGCGACGGCCCACGACCCGACTCGGGCTGACCCGGTCGGCGAGGGCGTCGAAGTTGCGCGACAGATCCTCACGCGTGCTCTCGATGTCTTGCTCGATCACTTCTGGTTCTTTGCCCATTGGACATCCTCCTTGAGGGTTTCTTGAGTCCGGTCGAGTGCCGGGTTGACGGTCTTCATCTGTGCGCGACCCATCACGGCGAGGACCGCCGCGCCGATGGCCCACACGGCGAACACGATGAGGGCGGCCCACTGCAGGTCCATGCCCTCGCCGAGCAGGAACATCACGCACAGCGACAAGAAGAGCAGCGCGAAGTAGCCCGCCACGGCCGCTCCGCCGAGCAGCCCGGCCCCCTTGCCGGCCTTGGCGACCTCGGCCTTGGCCTCGGTCTTGGCCAGGTCGAGCTCGGAACGGACCATGTTGCTGAGGTCCGAGGCGATCTCGCCGACGATGTCACCGATCGACCGCTGGTCCTCGGCGGTCGGCGGCGTCTGCTCCGTCACTGTCGGCCCCCGGTGTTCTGACCGCCCGGCGCGAAGTCCGAGCTGGTGATGGGGTCGCCGGTCGGCGGCGCGTACGTCGGGGCGGGCGTCGGCGTCGCCGCAGGCGTCGCTGTCGGTGCCGACCCGGAGTCCGGCGTGGCCTTCGCGCCGCGGGTCAGACGCCCTGCGAGGACGCCGACCACGGCGGAGCCGGCGAGGAAGGCAGCCGGACGGCGACGGGCGAATCCACGCACGTCCTCCACCAGGTCCATCGGCTGGCGACCTTCCAGGTGTGCGCTGAGCTGGTGGGTCTTGTCGGCAAGCTGCTGCGCGATGCCGGTGACGGTGCCGTTGGCATCCGAGCCGGTGACCATGCTGTCGAGCTCGTCGGCCAGCTCGCCGAGCTTGGTCGCGAGACCCTTCAGCTGGGTCTTGGACTGCTCGTCGACCTGGCTCTTGAGGTCCGCCAGCAGGTCGGCGGCCTTGTCCTTGGCCTCCGAGGCGACCTTGGTCGCCTCTTCCATCGCCGTGTCCGCGACGCTCGAGGCGTGCTCGGACGCGCTGCCGAGAGCCTCCTGCGCGGTCTCCTTGGCCGACGACCCGGATCCGGTCGTGGACGTGAGACCCGTGTCGTGGGCGAGCTCGTCACCGATCGGCGACGAGGACTCCGGCAGATCTGTGCTGGTTGCGAGAGGGTTGGTCTCTCCGTACGAGGGTGTGGTCATGCGTCCTCCGTGTTGATGTGGTGGTGCCTCACCCGTGGGCCACGGGTGAGCGGAGCCGGGCTTCGTACGTCGTCAGTCGCGCGAGCGAGCAACGAGCGCGGTAGACGCCGCATCCTGCGAGCGCGATCGCCATGACGATCCCCACGCCGCCGGCTGCGAGCAGCAGCGACACGAGGAGCGTCGTGACGAGAACGCTGAAGAAGCCGTCGCCCACCCGGCTCATTTCAGGGCGTCCTTGGCCTTGTCGATCAGGCCTCTGGTCTCCATGAGCGGGTTGGTGCCGTACAGGCGGGGATCGCCCGGCGCCAAGTCGGTGTGCTCGCCGTGTGCCTGGATCAGCGCGCTCTGGAAGTCGCCGCGGCCGTCGGGGGCCGGGCCGCTGGCCCAGCGTCCCTCGGTGGCGGCCTCGCCGTCCGAGGCCTGGATGAACACGCGGGAGAACTCGTCGAACTCCTCCTCCAGCGGGAACGCCTCGGGGACGGGCAGCCCGTCGAGGCCGTCGGCCTTGAGCTCCTCGATCGCCGACAGCCACTGCATCTGGTGCATGTGGTCGCGCGTCGTGAGGAAGCGGATGAGGTCCTTCATGCCCGGGTCGTCGGTCATGTGGAACAGGCGAGCGACCTGGAGCCGGCCCTGCATCTCGGCCGTGACGTTGAGGTGGAAGTCGGCCATGAGGTTGCCGCTCGCCGTGACGTACGCGCCTGACCACGGGATGCCGTTGCTGTCGTGCGGGTAGGCGCCGCCGCCGTTGACGATGGTGTGCTGCGGGTTCTGGTGACCGAACTCGGCCGCCTGCGTCGAGCCCGTGGTGTCATCGGCGGCCATCGGGGGCGCCTTGTCGAGCAGCTGGTCGATCGCGGTGACGATCATCTCGACGTGGCTGAGCTCCTCGGTGCCGATCGCCATCAGCATGTCCTTGTACTTGCCGGGCAGACGGGTGTTCCAGCCTTGGTAGAGGTATTGCATCGCGACGGTCATCTCGCCCCACTTGCCGCCCAGCACCTCCTGGAACTTCCGGGCGAACGCGGGGTCCGGCGCCTCAGGGCGCGCAGCGAACTGGGGTGCCTTCTGGTGCGTGAACATCTACGACTCCTCGGGTCTCGGGCGCTGTGTGCTCCCGGTAGAGACCACCTACCCGACCCCACGCGACCTGAGACATCTTTTTCTCTGCAATTCCAAGCAGTAGTTGCCACTTTCGGCAGGGGGCAACCCGGTCGGGCCTAGGCCCGACCGGGGTGTGGGAGGAGATCGTCTCGGCCGCCCTCAGCGACTCCTCGTGGCAGTCGTCGTCACCGTCATCCGGCCTTCGCCGTCTGCTCGACGTCCATGTCGTCGATCGCGAGCCGCAGGCGCGTCAGGACGCGGCGCAGCTCGCGCGAGACCTGGACCTGGGTCTTGCCCAGCCGGTCGGCGATCTGGCGCTGCGTCAGGTCCTCGAAGAATCGCAGCCGGAGCAGCTCTCGCTCCTGCAGGCTCAGATCGGCGCACGCCCCGGCCGTGGCCAGGCGCTCCTCGGCGAGGACGAAACCGCCGTCCTCGACCGCGACGTCGAGTCCGCCCGCGGTGTCATGGCCCGGCACCGGCGCGTCGAGCGAGGTCGGTGTGAAGCAGCTGCGGGCCGCCGCGGCCTCCTGCACCTCGGCGGGCGAGACACCGAGGTGCTCGGCAAGAGTCGCGACGGACGCGGCCCCGTCCATGTGCTGGAGGTGAATCGTTGCCGCCGACAGGCGCGCCTGCAGCTCCTGGACCGAGCGGGTCGGGCGGATCGTCCAGCACGAGTCCCGGAAGTACTTCTTGATCTCGCCGAGCACCGTGACCGAGGCGTAGCCCAGGAACGATCCACGGCCGGGCTCGTACCTGCGTATCGCCCCGAGGACCGCAGCGTCGGCCACGGCTCGGAGGTCGTCGAGCTCCGCGCCGCGGTTGGCGTAGCGGTGGGCGATGCCCCACGCGAGCGGCCGGCAGCGGGTGATGACCTCACCCTCGAGCAGCTCTCGCCTGGCGTGGTCCGACGCCACCTGGGCGTCGACCACGAGGGAGCAGAGGTCAGCGTCGTCGTGGATGGTCTGGATCATGGCGCGTCCTGGAGAGTTCGCAGGTACCGGCTCATGTCTAACCGTGGACGGCTGGTTGCTCCGTCAGGGGGGTGCGTACCCCTACCCGGCACAGTTCAACCGGGTGTGATCGAACCGACTTCGGACCCTGTCCCCGCGGGGACGCCTTGGGTAGGACGGAAGACGTCCCCCACCCGCCGACCCGAGGAGGCACCCATGAAGTCGTTGAGCGTCCAGTCGCGCCGCATCGAGCACCTCCCCCTCTTCACCCGTGGGGAGGATCCGTCGACGTCCCGGGCATGAGCGCCCGCCACCACTCCCGCCTCCCGGCTGATCGGGGCCCCGATGTTCCTCATGCTCTACACGCTCATCGCCCTGGCGCTCAGCGCCCTCGTGACCACTGCGCTCGTCATCCTGATCGGTGACCTCATGGAGCGGCGGCGCGACCCACGCCGCGGACTCCCGACCTACCGGCGGATCCGACGCGACACCCACACGGCGCTCGACCTGTGCCGTCGGGCGCTTCGCCGCGACGGGGCCGGCACCCCCGACGACTGACCCTCGATTCAAGGTGGCGAACCCGGGTACGGGGGGCGAGATCAGTGAGGAGACCACATGGACGTCGCACGCATGCTGGCCGACATGGCCCTCGAGCTGGAGCAGGACGGCAACCCCACCACGATGCTCGACCGTGTCAGCCACTACGCCCGGCTGGCCGTCGGTGCCGAGGATGCCGGGATCATGCGCGTGCGGAGTCGGAAACTGGTCGAGACCCCCTCCGCGACGTCCTCCCGGGTCGACCAGGCCCACCAGCTGCAGGCGGCCTTCGACCAGGGCCCCTGCCTCGATGCGATCAAGGGACGCGCGACCTATCGCTCCGATGACGTGGCAAGCGATCTGCGGTGGCCCCAGTGGGGGCCGGCCAGTGCCGAGCTCGGGATCCGGTCGACCGTCGGCGTCCGGCTCGCCACCCGCGAGCGCGGCTTCGGATCGCTCAACGTGTACGCGGACCGGCCGAGTGCGTTCACCCCGGCGGACGAGCAGATCATCGAGCTGCTCGCGGCCCACGCGACGGCCGCCTATTCCGCGGCCGATCGTGCCGAGGGCCTGTCCAGCGCCCTCGACTCGCGCACCACGATCGGGCAGGCCCAGGGCATCTTGATGCAGAAGTTCGACATCGGCTCCGATGCCGCCTTCGACTTCCTCAAACGGATCTCCCAGCACGAGAACAAGCGCCTGCACGCGGTGGCCGAGGCCATCGTCGTCCAGACCGATTCGAACGCCCGCCCCACCGACTGACCGGATGGGTCACCCGGCCCGCATGCCTGCCGACCTGCGGACCAGCACCGGGACCGCCGCCAGCACCCCGATCGCGATCGCAGCCCACGGGACCCACCGGTCGTACGTCCACCCGAGCGCGTGGTCCAGCGAGAGGTCGCCGGGTCCGGTCAGCACCAGGACCGCCGCGACGCACGCGTACACGAGCGCGACCTCGTAGCCGCCGAGGTGCGCCCACAGGCCCTTCGAGAAGTTCGCGGCCGCCGCGACGATCATGGTGCCGATCGCCACCGCCCCGCCCAGCGGGGTGAGCAGCCCGAGCGCGAGAAGGGTGGCGGCCACGGTCTCGGACACGCCGGCCATCAGCACCATCGGACGTCCCGGGCGGAAGCCGAGCGTCTCGAACAGCGTGCCGGTCCCGGCCACGCCCATCCCGCGGAACCATCCCAGCAGCTTCTGGGCGGCGTGGCCGAGGAGCAGCAGCGCGATCAGCAGCCTCAGGACGAGCAGTCCGAGGTCGAGCGTCTCGGTCATGACCGTTGCAGCACGAAGTCGAACTCCGCCGTGACGAACGGACGGTCGAAGGAGGTGCCGTCGGGGGCCGTGCCGCCCGCGTGCGTCGTGAACGGGGTGATCAGCGCCTCTTTCGTGCCGAACACGACGTCGGAGTCGATGTAGCGGGTGCCCTCCTCGAAGATGTGCGTCACGAGCCGCTCGTAGCCGTCCTCCTCGAGCAGGAAGTGGATGTGCGCGGGCCGGTAGTGCGCGATCTGTGTCCGCGAGATCAGGTCACCGACCGGGCCGTCCATCGGGATCGAGTAGCCGAGCGGGACGATGCTCCGCACGCAGTAGGTCCCGTCGTCACGGGTCGCGAACTTGGCCCTCAGGCGGGCCTCGTCGAGATCGGCGATCTGGGACTCGTACAGGCCGTCGGCGTCCGCCTGCCACACGTCGAGCACAGCACCGGCGATCGGTGAGCCGTCGACGGACCTGACCGTGCCGGTCACGAAGAACGGCACCCCCTCGATCCCGTCCGACATGTCGTGGCCGTACGGGACCGTCGGCGAGCCGTCGATGTGGAACGGCCCGAGCACCGTGGCCGGTGTCGCCGCATCGTCGAAGCGGTGGTTCATCTGCACCACGAGCATGCTGAGGCCCAGGACGTCGGAGGCCAGGATGAGCTCCTCGCGCTTCTCGTCGCTGATCTGGCCCGCCCGGGTCAGCCACTGCATCGCGGCCATCCACTCGTCCTCGGTGAGCCTCACCTCGCGCGCGAAGTCGTGCAGGTGCTGGACCAGTCCCGTCATCAGCTCGGCCAACCGCGGAGACTCGGCCGTGCCCCAGCGCTGCGTGGCCAGGTCGGTGATGTTGTCCTCAGTCGCGAACATCGGATTCTCCGTTCTCGGGTTCGACAAAGACGGCGTTGTTCTCGATCAGCAGGTAGGCGTCCATCGCCATGGGGCGCCGGCGCTCCTCTGCGATCTGGCCCAGCAGGCCGGCCGTGCGCGCCAGCAGGGCGAAGCCCCGCAGCAGCTCGACCGGCAGGTCGAGGTCCGCCAGCGCCGCCCCCACGACACCCGCGCCGTTCAGCACGAGGCGCCGGCCGAGGATCTCGGGGTGCACCCGACCGATCGCGAGGAACAGCCGCAGGTGAGGACCGTAGGTCCCCTCCTCCTGAGCGATCCGCACCAGCGCAGGGGTCCGGGGGTCCTCGTCCTTGTGCACCGGGTGCCCCAGGCCGGGGATGATGGCCTTGCGGGCCCGTTCGCGGGTGACGACGTCCCGCGCCACGGCGTCCCACTCCTCGTCGGTGCCCGGATGCGTCTCGAGCGCGTGGATCTCGCGGTCGAGGAACTGACCACAGTCCTCGGTGACGCCGAGGAAGCGCGATCCCCCGCCCAGCAGGCCCGCTGCGAGAGCGCCCTGCAGGGAGTCCGGCGCGCTCAGGTAGGTCATGCGGGCCGCGATCGCCGTCGGGGTGAAGCCGTGGTCGGCGAGGGCGAGCAGACAGGCGTCGAACACGCGGACCTGGCCCGGCGTGGGGCGCTGCTGGGTCACGAGCCAGAACGCCATCTCGCTGAACCCGACCTGTCCCATCAGCTCGGTGCCGAGATCGTGTCCCAGCAGCGAGATCGTGGACGTGGTCGACATACCCAGCGAGGTGGGGAAGGACGGCACGGAGTCGGTCATCGGGGTCCCCTCGCCCAGGCGCGGATGTCGTCGCCGTGCTGGTCCAGGTCGGGCGGCGCCAGGTCGTAGCGCGCTGCGTCGCGGGAGAACGTGATCGGGTTGCGGATGCTGGGCACGGAGCCCTCGCCCACCTCGACCACCGGGTCGAGCCCCAGCGACCGGGCGAACTCGACGCCCTCGGCGATCGTGTTGATCGGTCCGGCCGCGACTCCCGCCTGCACGAGCGCCTCGAACCACTCAGCCTTGGTCCGCTCCCCGAGCCGGGCCTCCAGCAGGGGCCGGAGCTCGTCCCGGTTGGCGGTCCGGTCCTGGTTGGTCGCGAACCGCGGGTCGTCCGCGAGCTCGGGCGCCCCGAGGGCCGCACACAGCTTGACGAACTGTCCGTCGTTGCCCGCGATGATCACGATGTCGCCGTCTGACGCCGGCAGCGGCTCGTACGGGAACAGGCTCGGGTGGGCGTTGCCCATGCGGTGCGGCACGGTGTCCCCCGCGGCGTACGCGCCGGTCTGGTTGACCAGCCCGCTCATCGCCGACGAGAGCAGGTTGACCTCGATGTGCTGCCCGTGCCCGGTGGACTGTCGCGCGTGCAGAGCGGACAGGATGCCGATCAACGCGTGCATCCCGGTCATCACGTCGAACACCGAGATGCCCGCCCGGTACGGGGGCCCGTCGGGCGAGCCGGTGAGGCTCATGAGCCCCGAGATCGCCTGCACCATCAGGTCGTAGCCCGGGATGTGCGCGCCGTCGCCCGCACCGAACCCGCTGATCGAGGCGTAGACCAGCTCGGGGTTGCCGGCCGCGACCGTCTCGTAGTCCAGACCGAAGCGTGCGAGCCCGCCCGGTTTGAAGTTCTCGACCATGATGTCCGCCCGTGCGGCGATCTCCCGCGCGACGTGGAGGTCCTCCTCCTGGCGCAGGTCGAGAGCGATCGAGCGCTTGTTGCGGTTGATGCTCAGGTAGTAGGTGGACTCGTCCCCCCGGGTCGGCGGCATCCAGGTCCGCGTGTCGTCACCGTGCGGGCCCTCGATCTTGATGACGTCCGCCCCGAGATCCGCCAACAGCATCGTGGCGTACGGGCCGGCGAGGATGCGGGAGAAGTCGGCCACGACGAGGCCGCTCAAGGGCCCTCCGGACGGACTGGCTGCCATGGGGTTCCCTTCGATAACGGACGAGTGTCCGTTTAATGTGCGCGACAACCCGTCCCTTGTCAAGACGGAATTCTCGCGCCTCACCCCTTGACATGTGATACAGGCCACAGGAAATATGGACAGATCATTCCTGCAACGGACAGGCGTCCGCTGCCGCTCGAGAGGTTGCCATGACCGCTTCCACCACGCCGATCACGCCCGACTCGGTCGGCGACCGCGCCCTCGTCTTTCGCGGTGCCACGATCCTCACGCTCGACGACAGCGGGACGGTGCTGGACGATGCCGACCTCCTGGTGGTCGGCGAGCGCATCGAGGCCGTCGGCCCCCAGCTCGCGGTGCCCGACGGCACGATCGAGATCGATGCGCGCGGCGGCATCGTCATGCCCGGCATGATCGACACGCACCGTCACATGTGGCAGACCGCGATGCGTGGCTACGGCGCGGACTGGACCCTGACGCAGTACTTCGTCTGGTACTACCTCGAGCACGGCAAGATCTTCCGCCCCGAGGACGTCTACGCCGGCAACATCCTGGGCGCGCTCGAGGCCCTCGACGCAGGGGTCACGACCACCGCGGACTGGTCACACGGCCTGATCACCCCCCAGCACGCAGATGCCGCGATCGATGCCCTGGAGGACACCCCGGGCCGCTTCGTGTTCGGTTACGGCAACCTCCACGCCGGACCGTGGGAGTGGGCCACCAGCCCCGAGTTCAAGGACCTGCACGCACGACGGCTGCACGGCAAGGGCGACATGCTCGGCTTCCAGATCGCCTTCGACGTCACCGGCGACAAGGACTTCCCCGAGAAGGCGGCGTTCGAGGTGGCCCGCGAGCTGGGCGCCCCCGTCACGACGCACGCGGGGGTGTGGGGCGCGACCAGCGACGAGGGCATCCACCTGATGCACGACCACGGCTTCATGACGCCCGAGACGGTGTACGTGCACTCCGCGTCGCTGGAGCACGACTCCTACCAGCGGATCGCGGCGACCGGCGGCTCGGTGTCCGTCGCGACCGAGAGCGAGCAGAGCGCCGGGCAGGGATATCCCCCCACCTGGGTGCTGCGCGCGCACGACATCCCGGTGTCGCTGTCGATGGACACGAGCGTGTGGTGGAGCGCCGACCTGTTCAGCGCGATGCGCTCGACCCTGGGCGCCGACCGGTCGCGCATGCACCTCGAGGCGCACGCCCAGGAGGAGACGGTGACGCACAGCCACCTGCGCGCCGAGCACGTCGTGCGCTGGGCGACCCGCGGCGGCAGCCAGGCGCTCGGCCTCGACCACGCGGTCGGCAGCCTGGAGCCCGGCAAGAAGGCCGACGTGGTGCTGATCAAGAACGACCGCTCCCCCGCGATGTTCCCGATCCTCAACCCGTACGGGCACGTGGCGTTCCAGGCGCAGCGTGCCGACGTGCACACGGTGTTGGTCAACGGACGGGTCGTCAAGAGCGAGCACGAGCTCGTGGGGGTCGACCTGGACAAGGCGAGGCGTGCAGTCGACGAGAGCGTGGAGTACCTGCGCTCCACGTTGGGCGAGGACGCCTGGCAGCAGGGCATGAACCCCGACATCCCGGAGTCCACGGTCCTCGACAACCCGTACACCTACACTGATCACCGCGACGCGTCCACGCACGACCGCGTCGGGGACCAGGTGTGACGGCAGCGCCGACGAGGCGAGAGGGGACGACGGGCAGTGGTGACACGAGGCACGGGGCCGGACTTCATCGAGTCGGTCGCTCGCGGCTTCGACGTCGTCAAGGCCTTCACCCCCCAGTGCCCCACCCTCACCCTGTCGGAGGTGGCGGCGCGCACCGAGCTCTCCCGGCCGACGGCACGGCGGATGCTCCTCACGCTGATCGAGCTGGGGTACGTCCGGGAGTCCCAGACCGGCTTCTCCCTGACCCCCCGGGTGCTCGACCTCGGCCTGACGTACATCCAGGCCCACGGGCTGTGGGACCTGGCCCGACCCCATCTCGAGTCGCTCGTGGCGCAGACCCACCAGTCCTCGTCGATCGCGCAGCTCGACGGCTCGGACATCGTCTACGTCGCGCGGGTCGCGGTGCCCAAGATCATCTCGCTCGCCGTCTCGATCGGCACCCGGTTCCCGGCCACCTCGACGTCCCTGGGGCGGATCATGCTGGCCGATCTCAGCCCGGCCGAGCTCGAGGCGGCGTTGTCCCAGCCGAGCCGCTCGGGCATCGAGCCGCGGCACGAGCCGGGCGAGGACGAGCTGCAGGCGATCCTCTCCCAGACCCGGGCCCGCGGCTGGGTGCTGACCGACGAGCACCTCGCCGGGGGCATCCGCTCGATCGCGGCCCCGATCCGCGACGGGAGCGGGACCGTGATCGCGGCGGCCAACGTCACGGTCCATGCGGCAGAGGTCTCGGTCGAGGCCCTGACCGATGACTTCCTGCCGCTGTTGATCCGCACGGCCGGAGACATCAGCGCCGACGTCGCGCGGATCGACCAGATCCCCCGGGTCATCGCACCGCGCTGAACCTCAGGCGATGTCGGCGGCGCGCGCCGCTGCCGACGCCTCGGCCGCTCCGCCCGTCCACGGCACGCCGTGCCCCGTGAGCACGACCCGGGCGCCGGAGGCACCGATGCGGGTGAGCGACTCCTTCGCGGTGGCGGCGTCGTGCGTCCCGCCGCGACCCACGACCCGCGGTCCGGTGCGTCCCGAGTAGGGATCGAGCGTCACCAGGGCGTCCCCCGTGAAGATCACGTCGTGCGACGGCACGTGCAGTGCACAGTGCCCGTCGGTGTGCCCGGGCGTGTGGATCACGGTCGGCCGACCGGGCAGGTCCAGCGTCTGGCCGTCCACGAGCGCGTGGCTCGGCTCGACGCCACGCACCCGCAGCGCGCCGGCCGCGGCCATGCTCGACAGGTGCGGCACCGAGCGGGGGTGGAGGAAGGGATAGACCAGCCGGGGACGCCCCGGGTGGTAGCGGTACGGGTGACGCACGATCCGCTGGTCACCGGGGTGCACCCACACCGGAACGTCGTGCTCCGCGACCGCGCGCGCCAGGATCCCGACGTGGTCGAAGTGTCCGTGGGTCAGCACGAATCCGGCGACATCGTCCCAGCCACGGCCGATCCGGTCCAGGACCTGCGTCGTCTCGTCCCACATCCTCGGCAGGCCGGCGTCCACGATCGTCACCGCACCACCGTCCTCCAGGACGTACAGGTTGGTGCTCGCGACCGCGACCAGGTGCACGCCGGGCACGACGTCCATCGTGATCATGCGGAACCGTCCGGACGCCTTCTCCCCCGGGCCAGGCGGCGCAGCGCCCGGACGGCGACCGTCCCGGTGACGACCCAGGGCCCGGCCACGAGGATCGGGTCGATCCACTGGTGCCACGTGTCGACCCGGTGGCCCGCGCGGCGCGAGGCGAGGCCGTGGTGGGTGAGCTCGGAACGGATCCCGGTCTCGGTCAGCGGATTGTCGGGGCGGGCGGTCAGCAGCGAGCGCAGGTGGCTCTCCACCGCGTCCACCCGGTCCGCGCCCAGCAGCAGGAGCCAGTGCGCCGCGCGCGCCTCGCTGAACCGGGCGTACGAGTAGCGGCGAATGACTCCGGACAGCCCGCGCAGCGGGGCCGAGGTGCCGAACACCGGCGGGAGCATGCCGTGCTCGATCGACCGCTCGCGGAAGCCGTGCGACTCCTGGCGCTCGGGGAACTCCCAGTGGGCACCGGAGTCGAGATCGCGCCGCTCCTGCGGAAAGGCCGGACGGTCGGCGGGATCCAGGTCGACGCCCCACCCGGGGATCTGGGCGCGCAGCTCGTCGCTGGTCCGGGCGAGCGGCGGCTTCTGTGCGGTGTAGGTCATGACGGCACCTCTCAGCTCGGGACGATGACGGGCTTGATGACGTTGTCGAGCTTGGCCGAGAAGATGTGATAGCCCTCGGCGATGTGCTCGAGCGGGATGTGGTGGGTGATGATGTCGCTCGGCTTCAGGTGCCCGTTGCGGATGTGCTCGAACAGGCGGGGCCACTGCCGCTTCGCGGGGCACTGGTTCATGTTGAGCGTCAGGCCCTTGTTGAGCGCGTCACCGAACTTCACGGCGCTGAACATCGGACCGTACGCCCCCATGACCGAGACCGTGCCGCCCTTGCGCACCGAGTCGATCGCCCAGTTGAGGGCGATGGGCGATCCGCCCTGCAGCTTGAGCTTGGCGGACGTCACGTGCTGGAGCAGGTTGCCGTCGGCCTCCGCGCCGACCGCGTCGATCACGACGTCCGCGCCGAGATGGCCGGTCGTCTTCTTCATCTCCACCACGATGTCCTGGTGCTCGGCGAAGTTGAACGTCTCGGCGTGGGCGAACTCGCGGGCCTTCTCGAGCCGGTAGTCCAGGTGGTCGATCACGATGACCCGTCCCGCCCCCATGAACCACGCGGACTTGGCCGCGAACAGGCCGACCGGTCCGGCACCGAACACCACCACGGTGTCGCCCTCCACGATGTCACCGAGCTGGGCGCCGAAGTATCCGGTGGCGAGCGCGTCGGTGCACAGCAGCGCGTCCTCGTCGTCCATCCAGTCCGGGATGCGGGAGGGGCCGACGTCGGCGAACGGCACGCGCACCAGCTCGGCCTGACCGCCGTCGTAGCCGCCGCACGTGTGCGAGTAGCCGTAGATGCCGCCGACCGCGGTCGCGTTGGGGTTGACGTTGTGGCAGTTGGAGTAGAGGCCGCGTGCGCAGAAGTAGCAGGACCCGCAGTAGACGTTGAACGGCACCATCACCCGGTCACCCGGGGACAGGTTCTCGACCGACGGGCCGACCTCCTCCACGATGCCGATGAACTCGTGGCCGAAGGTGTGGCCGACTCGCGTGTCGGGCATCATCCCGTGATAGAGGTGCAGGTCGGATCCGCAGATCGACGCCATCGTCACGCGGACGATCGCGTCGTTGGGGTGCTCGATCCTCGGGTCCTGCTTCTCCTCGACGCGGACCTTGTAGGGCCCCCGGTAGACCATTGCCTTCACGAGTCGCTCCTTCTCCCGGGTCCCGGGGCCTTGGACGTTGCGGTGCCAATACCCCGATGTCCGGTGCGTGAACACCTCGTCGCAGGGATCAGCCCTGCGTGTGCAGCAGCACGCCGACGCCGAGGCAGTGCGCCGCGAATGCCGCGACCGTCAGGCTGTGGAAGACCTCGTGGTAGCCGAAGAACGCGGGCGAGGGGTCCGGCCGCTTCGTGCCGTACACGACCGCACCTGCGGTGTAGAGCAGACCGCCTGCGGTCAGGAGGAAGAGCACCGTCGGCGATGCGGCGTCGACGAAGTCGCCTGCGAAGATGACCGGCGCCCAGCCGAGAAGCAGGTAGAGCGGGGCGTTGGACCAGCGCGGGGCGTCGACCCAGAAGATCTTGAACGCGATGCCGAGCGCTGCGCCACCCCACATCGTGGCCAGGAGGATCGCGGCGCGCTGCTCCGAGAGCAGCATGAGCGCGAACGGCGTGCTGGATCCGGCGATGAGGACGAAGATGTTGGCGTGGTCGATGCGCTTGAGCAGGCGCAGGTGGCGGGGGGACCACGTGCCGGTGTGGTAGACCGCGCTGCAGGTGAACAACAGCAGTGCACTCACCATGTACACCGCGACGCCCAGGCGATCGCGGGTGGTGTCGGCCACGACCAGCATGCCGAGGAGGGCGATGAAGGCAAGAGGTGCCGTCGCCGCGTGGAGCCATCCGCGCAGGCGCGGCTTGATCTCGGCGACGGTGTCGACCAGCTGGTCGTGCATGGTGCTGGGGACATGACGCGTGTGGGACATCGCGGCTTCCTTCGGATGGATGGACGAGGCGGGCCGGCGTCTCCAGGAGAGACGCCGGCCCGCACTAGGGATGTGGCTCAGTTGCCGGAGTGCGTTCCGTCGTTCGTGCGGTGGTCGCCGTCCTGACGGTGCTCGATGTCGCCCTCGGGCTCCATCGCGAGCAGGAACGAGCCGACGGCCCAGACCAGGGCGCCGATCAGACCGACGTACACGCCGATCTCGGTGTCGAAGCCGGCCTTGCGCTCAGCGCCGCCGGGAACCTCGAGCAGGTAGGACAGGGACAGACCGATGGCGGCGATGCCCGCAGCCATCGAGGACAGGGACAGTCCGCGGTGCTGGCGACGGGTCGCACGCTTCGCGGCGTACAGCAGGGCTGCGGCGAAGCCGATGCCCAGGTAGGCCGTGAACGGGATGACGGTGTCGGCCTCGTAGCCGCTGAAGCTCTTGTCATCGGTGTTGATCCAGGCGAGGAACGTCGCGATGACGAAGATGACGACACCCGCGGTCGCGATGTACGCACCCTTGGGGTCCGCGCGGTGCGGATCGTAGGTGTGGGCCCGGTTGGCGTTTGATGTGTTGCCGTGACTACTCATGAGTAGGAGATACCTGCTGGGACGAGCTCTATTCATCTGGCTCTCAGGTTGGGCTGAGAACTGGGTCACACCCCCCCGATGCGTACAGTCGTCCCACCGCCTTGCCCGCTGTCTCGAAGGATGCCTCATGTCGCAGCTGCACGAACCCCGCTCCACGACCGGCGCCCCGCCCGCAGAAGGGGTCGGTCGCTCCCGTCAGAGCGCGATCTACCGCGAGGGCGTGCTGGGCCGCCGGCCTGCGGTGCCGACGGACTTCGCCGAGCTGGAGCGGCGGGCCGCGAAGGCGTCCTCGGCCAAGGCGTGGGCGTACGTCGCGGGCGGCGCCGGCGAGGGCCGCACGATGCGCAACAACCGGGCGGCGTTCGACCGCTGGGCCGTGGTGCCGCGGATGGCCCACGGGCAGGCGACCCGGGACCTGTCCGTCGACCTGTTCGGCACCCGGCTGCCGACGCCGCTGCTGCTGGCCCCGGTCGGGGCCGGTCAGCTCATCGATCCCGACTGCGACCTGCACGTCGCGAGGGCGGCTGCCGCCACCGGCGTGCCGTACGTCTTCACCAACCAGGGCGGCACCCCGATGGAGGAGACCGCCGCGGCGATGGGCGGCGGGCGGCACTGGATGCAGCTCTACTGGAGCACCGACGAGGACCTGGTCGACAGCCTCATCACCCGCGCAGAGGCCAACGGGGCGGAGGCACTGGTCGTCACGTTGGACACGACGCTGCTGGGCTGGCGGCCGCAGGACCTCAACCTGGGGTCCTTGCCGTTCGCGCAGGGCAAGGGCATCGGCCAGTACACGTCCGACCCGCGGTTCCTGCAGATCGTCCGCGAGCGCATCGCGGCCGCCAAGAGCTCGGGGACCAAGCCCGACACGACGATCACGCTCGGGGCCGTCAAGTCGCTCATCTCGATGACTCGGCAGCACCCCGGGACCTTCTGGTCCAACCTGCGCTCGCCCGAGCCGCGGGCGTCCGTCGAGACGTTCCTGGACATCTACTCCAACCCCGGACTGAGCTGGAGCCACCTCGAGACCCTGCGGGAGCGCACCCGGCTGCCCGTCGTGCTCAAGGGGATCCTGCATCCCGACGACGCCCGTCGGGCGTTCGACCTGGGCGTCGACGCGATCGTGGTCTCCAACCACGGCGGACGTCAGGTGGACAGCTCGATCGCCTCGCTCGACGCGCTCATCGCGGTGCGCGAGGCGATCGGCCCCGAGCCGACGGTCCTGTTCGACAGCGGCATCCGCACCGGGGCTGACGTCTTCATGGCGCTGGCCCATGGGGCGGACGCGTGCCTGCTCGGTCGGCCGTACATGTACGGCGTCGCCCTGGCCGGTCAGGCCGGAGCCGAGGCCGTGATCTCCAACGTCCTCGCCGAGCTCGACCTGACGATGGCCCTCACCGGTGCGACCCAGGCCCGGGACATCTCCCCGGACCTGGTCGTGGCCAACCCGTCGCGCTGAGCCCGGTCACGGCTCGCCGCGGGAGGGCCCCTCGTAGTCGTCGTTCGCGAGGTC
This sequence comes from Aeromicrobium sp. S22, assembly GCF_009661045.1. Lineage (NCBI taxonomy): Bacteria > Bacillati > Actinomycetota > Actinomycetes > Propionibacteriales > Nocardioidaceae > Aeromicrobium > Aeromicrobium sp. S22. The sequence continues at coordinate 626,169 of NZ_WJWV01000001.1, read as the reverse complement.
GTTGACGACGAGGTCGTCCACCCGCAGCTGGCCGGCACGGTAGGACGCGCGGGCGACCATGTGGTTGGCGACGGGTGTCGTGAGCATCTGGAACAGCCCGATCAGCACGAGCAGGCCGATCGTGCCGGGGTCCCGCAGCCGCAGCCCCAGGCCGAGCAGCATGAGGAGCAGGCCGAGCACCTGCGGCTTGGTCGCGGCGTGCATGCGGCTGAGCAGATCGGGCAGCTTCAGGACGCCGACCGCGGCGATGAGACCCAGCAGCGCGCCCAGCAGGAAGCACACCGCGGCAGCGGCGTCCGCGACGTCGGTCCAGCTCACGAGGGGTCCTCCTCGATGTCGTCACTGCCTTGGGTGAACCGGGCGATGCTGACCGAGCCCACGAACCCGAGGAGGGTCAGCACCAGCAGGAGCGGCAGGGTGAAGGTGTGGCGGCCGTACGCCGCCTCGATCGCGAGGCCGCAGATGCCGAGGGCGACGAAGACGTCCAGGGCCACCGCGCGGTCGAGCACCGTGGGCCCCATGGTCATCCGGGCGACAGCGCACACGGCACCGATGAGCAGCATCGCTGCCGCGATGAGCAGGGCGATCGTCATCGGGCTCCTCCCGGGACGGGCGTGGCGTCGTCGAGATGATCGACGTGATGGCCCAGGGCACGGACGAGCCGGGCCTCCTGGTCGAGGACCCGCTGGCGGAAGTGGTCGGCACCGGCCTCGTCCCCGACGTCGAGGACGTGCAGGAACAAGGTGTGCGTCGAGCGGCGGGCCTCGATCACGATGCTGCCGGGAATCAGGCAGGTCATCTCGGCCACCACGGTGAGGACGAAGTCCGACGGGGTCCGCAGGTTCACCGCGACGACCGCGTTGCGCGGCGGCCGGGAGGGCCGCACCACGACCCACGCCACCTGCACGCTCGACACGATGACGTCGATCGCGAACCGGACGACCAGCCACACCAGCGCCACCGGACGCACGCGCACGTCGAGCCGCAACGGCGGCAGCGGGAACACGAAGCAGGCGATCACCGCGACGACGAAACCGCCGAGGACCGTCAGGACGGAGATGTGACCCCAGAGCACGACCCACACGAGTGTCAGCCAGAGCAGGACGGGCAGCTGCAGCGACCGGTAGCGAGCAGGGCGGACCTGGCCGTTGCGACGGGTCTTCAGCTTGGGGCTCATCGGCTGCCCCCGTCCAGGACGGCCTCGAGGTAGGGGGTGCGCTGCATGAGGTCGGTCGCGGCTCGGTCGGTGTAACCGAACATCGGCCCGGCGACGAGCGTGAAGACCACGCTGAACCCGATCAGCGCAGCGGTGGGCAGCACCATCGAGCGGGGCAGGCGCTCGGGCAGCGCGCCGTCCCGCAGCAGCTGGTAGAGGTCACGGTCCGGCGCGTCCTCGTCGCGCACCTGACGCGCCTCCTCAAGGTCCGAGGTCGCGTACGCCGTGCCGCCGGAGTGGACGTGGCCGCGGTGGCGGACCATCGTGACGGTCGGGTGCAGCGCATCGGCCTCCTCCCCGGGGCTCGGCAGCGCCTGCGCGGTCTCGTGCGCCTGCTCGGGGGTGCGCCAGAACGCGATCGCCCAGGTCTTGGCCACTGCGTACAACGTCAACAGGCTCGTGACGACGCCGCCGATCACGAGGGTCACGGCGAGGGGGGTGCCCACGTCGAGCCCGGCCTGGAGCAGACCGATCTTGCCCAGGAAGCCCGACAACGGCGGGATCCCGGCCAGGTTCATGGCAGGCACGAAGAACAAGATGGCCAGCACCGGGGAGAGCCGGGCGAGACCGCCCAGACGCAGCAGCGAGGTGCTGCCGGCCCGACGCTCGATGAGGCCCACGACCAGGAAGAGGGCGGTCTGGATCGTGATGTGGTGCGCGACGTAGAAGACCGCTCCGGAGACTCCCGCCTCGGTGGCCAGGCCGATGCCGAAGATCATGTAGCCGATGTGGCTGACGAGGGTGAACGAGAGCATGCGCTTGATGTCGGACTGCGCGATCGCGCCCAGGATGCCGATCACCATCGTGATGAGCGCTGCCCACATCAACAGGTTCGTCAGAGGGCTGTCCGGGAACAGCAGCGTCTGGACGCGCAGAATCGCGTAGACGCCGACCTTGGTGAGCAGTCCTGCGAACACGGCCGTCACCGGCGCGGGAGCAGTCGGATAGCTGTCGGGGAGCCACAACGAGAGCGGGAACACTGCCGCCTTGACCGCGAACGTCACGAGCAGCAGCAGCTGCAGGGTGAGGCTGACCGAGTCGGGCAGGTCCTGGATGCGTTGCGCGAGCTGGGCGAAGTTGAGGCTTCCGGTGGCCGCGTACACCGCGGCGATCGAGATCAGGAACAGCGAGGACGACAGCATGTTCACGACGACGTAGATCGTCCCGGCCCGGATGCGCGTCTCGGTGCCGCCCAGGGTCAGCAGCACGTAGCTCGCGAACAACAGCATCTCGAAGCTGACGAAGAGGTTGAACAGGTCGCCGGCGAGGAAGGCGTTGGAGACGCCGGCCACCAGCACCAGGAACGTCGGGTGGTAGATCGAGACCGGCGCCTCCCGCTCGTCGCCGGTCATGCCCTGACCGATCGAGTAGACGAGGACCACGAGCGTGACGACCGCGGAGACCAGGAGCATCAGCGCGGAGAGCCGGTCGGCGACGAGGCTGATGCCCAAGGGCGGCGTCCAGGCGCCGAGCCAGGTGACCTGGGGCCCGTACTGATCGGCCCGGTACAGGAGCACCGCGGCGATCACGACCACGGCGACGAGCACCGCGAAGCTGACCCACCGCTGGGCCTTCGGCCAGCGGGACAGCATCAGCGTCGCGCCGGCTCCGAAGAGCGGCAGGATCACGGGCAGCGGGACCAGGTAGTTCATGCGCCCTCCTCCGTCACTTCGTCGTCGTCCTGGCCGCCGGTGGCCAGGTCGTGGCTGTCCGAGGCCTCGTCAGCAGCCGCGAGACGGCGGATCGAGGCGTCCTCGACGTCGTCCTGGACGTCGTCGTTGGCATTCAGCTGCCAGCTGCGGTAGGCCATCGCGAGCAGGAACGCCGTCGTGGCCAGGGCGATCACGATCGCCGTCAGCACCAACGCCTGGGGCAGCGGGTCCGCCATGTCGGCCACGTCGGTCTTGCCCTCGATCGGGGCGTCGCCCGCGCGTCCCCCGGCGATGAGGAACAGGATGCTCACGCCGTTGCCCATGAGGAGCAGGCCCGCCAGCACCCGGGTCAGGCTCCGCTCGAGGATCAGGTAGACGCCACACCCGATGAGCGCGGACGCCGTCAGGATCAAGCTCACGTTGGTGCTCACAGGCGGACCTCCTGCTCGGCGGCGCGTTCCTCGCGCAGGATCTGACGGTCGATCCGGGCGCCGAGGGCACGCAGCAGGTCGAGCACCAGACCCACCACCACCAGGTAGACCCCGATGTCGAAGAAGGTCGACGTGACGAGGTGCAGCTCACCCAGGACCGGCACCTCGAGGTCGATCAACGCGCTCTGCAGCACGGCACCCCCGAAGGCGAGCGGCGCGAGGCCCGAGGCGGCCGCGATGAACAGGCCCGTGCCCATCAGGACGCCGGCGTCGATCGGTGCGGCCTCGTCCAGCTCGTACCGCCCGCCCGCGAGATAGCGGACCATCAGCGCCAGACCGGTCACCATGCCGGCCGCGAATCCGCCACCGGGCAGGTTGTGACCCGCGAGGAGCAGATAGATCCCGAAGACGATGAGCACGGGGAACAGCAACCGGGCCACCACCTCGAAGATGATCGAGCGGCGGTCCGGCGGCAACGTCCTCGGCCCCGGCAGCCACACGCGCCGCCCCGGAGCGGTCGGGATCTTGTCGACGGACGCGGGGTACGGGATGTCGTACACGCGGCGGATGCCGGACATCCGCGTGTCGAGGAAGATCAGGCTCGCCACACCGGTGGCCGCCGCGACCAGCACGGAGATCTCCCCGAGCGTGTCCCACGCCCTGATGTCGACGAGGATCACGTTGACGATGTTGTGGCCGCCACCGAACTCGACGACCTCGTCCGGATAGCGCTTCGAGATCGGGTCCGCGGTGCGGGAGCCGGTCGTGACGAGCATGACCAGGGCGACCGTGGCGCCGACGGCCGCACCCAGCGCCATGCGCAGGTAGCGACGCGGCGACAGGGGGCGATCGGTGAAGTGCGACGGCAGCCGCCGCAGCACCAGCACGAAGATGACCAGGCTGGTCGTCTCCACGAGGACCTGGGTGAGGGCGAGGTCCGGGGCACCGTGCAGGACGAACAGCATCGCCGTGCCGTAGCCGGTGACGCCCACGAGGATGACCGCCCGCAACCGTCGACGCGACCGTGCCGCGAACAACGCCGCCAGCACGATGATGACGCCCACGACGGCCTGCGCGGGGGTGTCCCAGCGCACCACCTCGATGGGCTCGTCGAGGGCCATGAGCACAGCGGTGCCAGGGAGAAGCAGCACCACCAGGAGGATGATCGCGAGGTACGCCGCGACGGAGCCTCGCTGGGTCAGGCCGGTGGTCTCCACCGCGAGACGGTCGACCGTGCGCATCACGATTCGGTAGCCGTCGTCGGCGGTCCAACGCGGCGACACGGCGGTCTGCAGCCGGCCGAAATCGGCCCGGCGCCAGAAGATCGCGACACCGAGGACGACCGCGACGACCGAGAACGCCAGCGGCAGCTCGAAGCCGTGCCAGAGGGCGAGCTCGGTGTCGTGCGAGCCTTCTGGGAACTGGTGCGTGTACGGCTCGAACGCGTGAGTCAGCGCCGGCCCCGCGAAGCCCAAGGCGATCGTCAGCGCGGCCAGGACCACGGGGGCGAAGAGGAAGCCGCGCGGCGTCGGCGCGAACAGCGTCTCGGGCGCGTCGGCCTTGTGGGCGAACGCACCCCAGAGGAACCGCACCGTGTAGGCCACGGTGAGCACGGTGCCGAGGATCACGCCGACCAGGACGAGGACGGCCGCGAGCGGGGAGAGATCGGCCCGGTCGTGGGAGGCGTCCAGCAGGGAGCCGAAGACGCTCTCCTTGGCGACGAAGCCGAGCAGGGGCGGCAGCCCGGCCATCGATGCCCCTGCGACCAGGGCGGTCACGAACAGGACGGGCGCGGACTTCCCGACGCCCGACAGCAGGCGCAGGTCACGCGTGCCGGCCTGGTGGTCGATGATGCCGACCACGAGGAACAGGGTCGCCTTGAACAACGCGTGGGCGAGCAGCATCGCCACGCCGGCGAGCGCCGCTGCCCTCGTGCCCACGCCGAACACCACGATCAGGAAGCCGAGCTGGCTCACCGTGCCGTAGGCGAGGAGGAGCTTGATGTCGTACTGGCGCAGGGCGCGCCATCCGCCCAGAAGCATCGTGCCGATGCCGAGCACGAGCACCATCTCGTGCCACCCCGCGATGCCGGCGAACGCCGGCGAGAGCAGTGCGACGAGGTAGACGCCGGCCTTCACCATGGACGCGGCGTGCAGATAGGCGCTGACGGGGGTCGGAGCGGCCATCGCGCCCGGCAACCAGAAGTGGAACGGGACCAGAGCCGACTTGCTGAGGGCACCGACCAGGAGCAGGGCGACCGCGACCGCAGCGGCCGTTCCGGTGGGCGGGTCCGCGAGGATCTCGCTGATGCGATGCGTCCCGGCGTCCTGGCCGAGCACGAGCATGCCCACGAGCATGGCCAGGCCGCCCAACGTGGTGACGATGAGCGCCTGCATCGCGGCCTGGCGGCTGGCCCGCTTGGCCGGGTCGCTGCCGATCAACAGGTAGGAGAAGACAGTGGTCAGCTCCCAGAACACGTACAGGACCAGCAGGTCGTCACACAGGACGAGTCCCAGCATCGAACCCGCGAACGCCACGAAGGTGCCCGCGAAGGACGGCAGTGCGGGGTCGTCGTCGGAGAAGTACCAGGCGCAGTAGCCGAGCACCAAGGCCCCGATGCCCGTCACGATCAGCGTCATGAGCCATTGCAGCGCTCCCATGTGGAACGCCAGGTCGACGCCGAGGCTGGGCACCCAGCTGAGCACGGTGGTGGGGCCCTCGCCGTCCCGGACGCTGCCGGTCTGGCTGAGCGCCCAGCCGAAGCTGACCAGTGGGACCACAGCGAGAACGAGGAACGCTCGGCTGCGAAGCACGGAGATGAGCCACGGAGCGATCGCTGCAGCCAGGAAATGTGCGGCGATCAGCGGGATCAACGAATGCTCCTCCAGGTTGGGCCGGGGGTGTCCAGTCTAGTGGTTCGCCTCCAGCCCCCCCTCGGCTGCACCTGAGGCGCCGTCGAGGTCCGCGAAGTGGTGCAGCTCGGCCGTCACGCGCAGGCCCTGCTGGTCATCGACCGTCCAGGCGTCGCACAGCTGGTCGACGATGGCCAGCCCTCGGCCCCGCAGACCCGCGCGCGTCAGCTCGAGCGCCTGCAGCTCGGCGGACTTGCCGCCGTCGCAGACGCTGATGCGGAGCACGTCGTCCGCGATGCACCACGAGACGTCGAGCGTGCCGGCCGAGCTGGGGCGTCCGTGCTCGATGCCGTTGGCGGCGAGCTCGCCCAGCACGAGCTCGGCGTCCAGGACGAAGCCGGGACGGAATCCGAGCCGTTCGAGCTCCTCCACCATCTGGTGGCGTGCGACGCCGGCACTGCTGGGGTCGAACGGCAGGCTCAGGCTCGTGCACGGGTCGTCGCTCGCGTGCCGGTGCGGTGCGGGCACGCGGCAGGTCTCCTCGGTCGGGACGCCCTCGGGCAGCCGGACCGGGCCGGCCTGCTCGGGGCGGGGCCGGTCCTGGGGGTGCAGCCGGACGGCCACAAGTGCGACGTCGTCCTCGGGCTGCTCCGGGAGCATCCGGGCGAGGAGCTCGTCGCACAGCTCCTCCTGCTCCAGACCTGCCGCGACGAGCTCGGCCAGAACGGCCTGGAGCTCGGCCACGCCCTCGTCGAGCCCCTGGCCGCGCCGCTCGACGAGGCCGTCGGTGTAGAGCAGGACCGTGCAGCCTCGAGGGAGCTCGACGACCGCCTCGGTGCGTGACGTCTCGGGCACCAGGCCGAGGAGCAGATCGGCCCGCTCGGGCCAGAGCGCGGTGACCGTCACGTCGGCCGGGCTGGTCGTGGGGTCGTCCTCGCTCGTCTCGGGTGTCTCGGGCGCCTCGGGGTGCACCGCGACGAGCGGCGGCGGGTGCCCCGCGTTGGACCAGCGCAGCCTCGTCACGCCGGCCTGACGCTCCTCGGAGGTCTGCTCGAACCGCGCCACGACCGCTGTCGCCATGGTCTCGATCTGCAGGGTCTGCACCGCTTCGTCGACGCGGCGCAGCACCTCGGCCGGTCCCGCGCCGGTCGTCACGGCCACTCCCCGCAGGAGGCTGCGGAGCTGACCCATGGCGGCGGCCGCCGCGGTGTCGTGCCCCACCACGTCCCCGATCACGATGTTGGTGGCACCGCCGGTCTGCAAGAAGGCGTCGTACCAGTCGCCACCGACCTGCGCGACCTCCGCCGACGGCTCGTAACGGACCGACACGTGCAGGTGGTCGGGCTCGGGCGGGGCCGTCATGAGGCTGCGCTGCAGCCCTTCCGCCAGGTCACGCTGCTCGGCATACAGGCGCACGTTGTCCAGCGCCACCCCGGCGCGGCCGGCGACGTCCACGAGATCGGCGATGTCCTCGGGGCTGAAGCTGCCCTCGTCCTTGAAGACGGCCAGCAGGCCGATCGTGCGCTCGCGGCCCCGCAGCGGCAGCACCAGCACCGAGGAGGGGGCCAGCTGGAGGTAGACGTCGCGGGCCTCTCCGGGGGCAAGGACCGCGGCCACCGCCGCGGTCGCGTCCTGGTCCACCACGACGGCACGGTTGTCGCGGACCGCCCGGGCGAGGAAGGAGTCGTCGCCCAGTGCCGGGAGACGCACCTCGAGATAGCGCTCCACGAGCCGGCGGGCGTCCGGGTCGGCGTGCCAGCCGGCGACGTCGCGGAGCCCCCGCCGCCAGGCCTCCCGGTCGCCGGGGGGTGCCGTGCGGGTCCTGGACTGCGGCGTCGAGTAGTCGACGAGCGTGACGGTGCTCCAGTCGGCCCACGGCCCGACCACGACCTCCGCGAGGTGCGCGAACGCGAGCTCCTGGTCGCGGGTCCCGGTCAGGAAGTCGGTGATGCTCGAGAGCAGCTTGGCTCGTTCGACTGCGCTCTCGGCCCGTTCCTGGGCGCGCCGGCGCTCGGTCACGTCGACGAAGTAGACGGCGAGCCCGTCGGGCGCAGGCCAGCCCCGCACCTCGTACCAGCGGTCGAGCGGCGGCGGGTAGTACGCCTCGAACTCGACCGGCTCGCCGGTCTCGACCGCGCCGCGGTAGCTGGCCTCGAAGTCGCTGCCGACCGCATCGGGGAACAGGTCCCAGATCACGCCGCCGAGGATCGGGGAACCGATGTCACCGAGGAGCCGGTTGGCCTCGGAGTTGAGGAACGTGAAGCGCCAGCTCGGGTCGAGCTGGAAGAACGCCATCGGCATGGCCTCGAGCAGCCGGGCGACCCGCGCCTCGCCCTCCTGGACCGCTGTCGTGTCGTACGCAGCACCCACCAGACGGACGGCCACGCCGTCGGGCCCTGCGAGGGCCCGGCCCCGTGCGGCCACCCAGCGGACGGTGTCGTCCGAGCGCACGATCCGATACTCCGCGACGTACGTGCCGCAGGTCGTGATCGCGGTCGAGAGCGCCTCCGCCACCCGGTCACGGTCGTCCGGGTGGACCAGCTCGTTGAACGACTCGATGTCGCGGCCGAAGGTCGTCTCGTCGATGCCGAACAGGTCCATGAGCTGCTCGTCCCAGCGCAGCTCGCCCGTGGTCAGGCTCCAGTCGAACGCGCCCACACCGGCCGCGTCGACCGCCAGCTGCCACACGAGCCGCTCGTCCTCGTGCTCCTCGGCGAGCACCGCGAGGTGCAGCTCGGTCACCGCCGAGGTCGCGAGCTGTTCGAGCACCTGCAGGTCCTGCTCGGACCAGGTGCGCGTACCCGGGCCGTAGACGCACAGCGCTCCGACGCTCTCGCCCCGCACCACGAGCGGCACACCGAGATAGGAGCCGATCTCGCCGGAACGGACGGCCGACAGGTCACGCACCCGCTCGTCGTTCGCCGCGTCGCCGATCATGAGCGCCGCTCCGGTCCCGGCGGTGAGGGTGCACATCGAGTCGTCCGCCGGGGTCTCGACACCGATCGACTCCAGCGAGGCGCCCACGGCGCCCACGACCGTCTGCACGTGGGAGATCAGCGAGACGTGCGCCGACGGAGCGCCGAGCAGGCGTGCCGCGAGGGCGGCGATCTGGTCCAGTGCAGCCTGGTCACGCGCCGCGGCAGCCAGCTGGCGGACGAGATCCTCTCGCGCCCGTGCGTCGCGTCCCGGCCTCGCCACGGACGTCACGTCCTCGGCCCACATGGCGCTCCCCTCTCAGTGCTCGTGCCCGGAGCGACACAGGCGGCCCAAGTACTGCGAATCCTAACGTCGAGCCGGGTCATGGGCCGCCGCAGGCCCGACCCATCCCGTGCGCCCAAGTGGCTGGCCTGTACGGACATGCCGGGGGCTGAGTCTGCTGCGGACGCACTTCGGGACCGACGGGTCGTAGGCTCCAGCCCATGACGACCAATCTCGAGACCACCGTCCGCACCCTCGAACAGCGTCGGTTCGACGTCATCGTCGCCGACGACTGGGACGCCTTCGCGCCCCTCTGCGACGCAGAGCTGCGTTACGTCCACTCCAGCGGCACCATCGACACCCGCGAGTCGTACCTCACGAAGCTGCGGGAGGGCTTCTACGACTACCACCGGATCGACAGCTCGATCGAGAGCATGATCGTCACCCCGGACCTCGTCCTCATCCGCGGCACGATGTACGCCGAGCTCCGGGCCGGGGACAAGGAGATCACGGTCGACAACGTCATTGCCTCCGCGTGGGTGCGCCGTGACGACTCCTGGCTGCTGGCCACGCACCAGTCGACCGGCGTCTGACCCCTTGAAGGTTGCCCCCTCGGTCCCGTACGCTCGACGTGTTCACTGCTTGAACACTCGTTCGCATATCGAACAACGGAGACTCCATGGCGACTTCATTTCTCTACGCGGCCACCCGCACGCCCTTCGGCCGGTTCGGCGGGGCACTGGCTGGGGTGCGTCCCGACGACCTGGCCGCCACCGCGCTCGCCGGCGTCCTGTCGAGGACACCGGCCCTGGACACCGCGGCGATCGAGGACGTCTTCTGGGGCAACTCGAACGGCGCCGGTGAGGACAACCGCAACGTGGGGCGCATGGCCGTGCTGCTCGCCGGGCTCCCCACCTCCGTCCCGGCCACCACGGTCAACAGACTGTGCGGGTCGAGCCTCGAGGCTGCGATCATGGCCTCGCGGACGATCGAGTCCGGCGACGCCGACATCGTGGTGGCGGGCGGCGTGGAGTCGATGACCCGAGCCCCGTGGGTGATGCCCAAGCCCGCACGAGGCTTCCCGGCGGCCAACGTCACCGCATTCTCCACGACGCTGGGCTGGCGTCAGGTCAACGACCGCATGCCCAAGGAGTGGACCACCTCTCTGGGTGAGTGCAACGAGCTGCTGCAGGAGCGGTTCGGCATCAGCCGCGAGCGCCAGGACGAGTTCGCGGCCCGGTCGCACGAGCTCGCTGCCGCCGCGTGGGACGCCGGCTTCTACGACGACCTGGTCACCCCCGTGGAGGGCGCCGACCTGACGAGGGACGAGTCGATCCGCCCGGGCACGACGGTGGACCGGCTCGCCGGCCTGAAAACCGCCTTCCGCCCGGACGGCACCATCACCGCCGGCAACGCGTCGCCGCTCAACGACGGCGCCGCAGCCCTGTTGATCGGCTCCGAGTCCGCCGCGCGCGACATCGGCGTCGACCCCCTCGCCCGGATCGCCGGCCGCGGGGTGCACGCCCTGGACCCGCAGGACTTCGGGTTCGCTCCGGTCGAGGCCGCGAACGCCGCCTTGGCCCGGGCCGGCATCACCTGGTCCGACGTGTCCGCCGTCGAGCTCAACGAGGCCTTCGCGGTCCAGTCGATCGCCTGTGTCGACGCCTGGAAGATCGACCCGGAGATCGTCAACGCCAAGGGCGGCGCGATCGCCATCGGGCACCCGCTCGGGGCCTCGGGGGCCCGCATACTGGGCACCCTCGCGGCCCGACTGATCGAGTCCGGTGGGCGTTGGGGGGTCGCGGCGATCTGCATCGGCGTCGGCCAGGCCCTGGCCGTCGTGCTCGAGAACACCCGCTCGACCGAGACCCCGGCGGCTCCATGACCACCATCGTTCCTGACACCGCGGCCGCCGTCGACGGCGTCGAGGACGGCGCCACGGTCCTCGTCGGCGGATTCGGGATGGCCGGCATGCCGGTCGCGTTGATCGACGCACTGATCGAGCAGGGCGCCACCGACCTGACAGTCGTGTGCAACAACGCCGGCAACGGCGACACCGGTCTCGCGGCGCTGCTCGCCGCGGGCCGGGTCCGCAAGGTCATCTGCTCCTTCCCCCGGCAGTCCGACTCCTACGTCTTCGACGAGCTCTACCGCGCCGGCCGGATCGAGCTCGAGGTCGTGCCCCAGGGCAACCTCGCCGAGCGGATGCGTGCCGCGGGCGCCGGCATCGGGGCGTTCTTCTGCCCCACCGGTGTCGGCACCCCCCTCGCGGAGGGCAAGGAGACGCGCACGATCGACGGGCGGGACTACGTGCTGGAGATGCCGATCAGGGGCGACGTCGCCCTGATCGGCGCCCATGCCGCGGACCGCCTCGGCAACCTCGTGTACCGCAAGACCGCGCGCAACTTCGGACCGGTCATGGCCACCGCGGCCGCCACCACGGTCGTCCAGGTCACCCACGTCGTCGCCACCGGTGAGCTCGATCCCGAGGCCATCGTCACCCCCAGCATCTACGTCGACCGCGTCGTGCAGGTCGGGCAGGAGCCAGCATGACCGTCGATGCCGCAGACCACGTGACCGAGCACCTCGACCGCGGCCCGCTCACCCGCGACGAGATGGCGGCGACCGTCGCCCGGGACATCCCGGACGGGTCGTTCGTCAACCTCGGCATCGGTCAACCCACGACCGTTGCCAACTACCTGTCCCCCGGCTCCGGTGTCATCCTCCACACCGAGAACGGGATGCTGGGCATGGGCCCCGTCGCGGTCGGCGACGACATCGACCACGATCTCGTCAACGCCGGCAAGATCCCCGTCACCGAGCTCCCGGGAGCGTCGTACTTCCACCACGCCGACTCCTTCGCCATGATGCGAGGCGGGCACCTCGACGTCTGTGTCCTCGGCGCGTTCCAGGTCTCCGAGCACGGCGACCTGGCCAACTGGCACACCGGCGCTCCTGACGCGATCCCCGCGGTGGGCGGCGCGATGGACCTGGCCATCGGCGCCAAGGACGTCTTCGTGATGATGAGCCTCTTCGCGAAGGACGGCACCCCGAAGCTCGTGCCGACGTGCACGTACCCACTGACGGGCCTGGCCTGCGTCAGTCGCGTCTACACCGAGCATGCGACGTTCCTGGTGGGTCCCACCGGGGCACGGGTGGTCGAGACGTTCGGCACCACGGTCGAGGAGCTTGCCGGCCGGCTCGACGTGGACCTCGGTCGACTGACAACCTGAGCACATGCCTGCCCAGCCCGTTGCCAGCGATCAGTTCGTCCAGTCGCTGGCGCGGGGCCTGCGGGTCATCACGGCGTTCGACGCCGACCACGCCGAGATGCCGCTGACACTGGTCGCCGAACGCACGGGGCTCAGCCGCGCCACCACCCGGCGGCTGCTGCACACGCTCATCGAGCTGGGCTACGTCCGGATCAACGGTCGCCTCTTCGCGCTCACGCCGCAGGTGCTCCGTCTGGGAACCGCCTACCTCTCCGGCCTCGGCCTGCCCCAGATCGCTCAACCCCACCTCGAGCGACTGTCCGCCGAGCTGTCGGAGTCCACGTCCTTGGCGGTGCTCGACGGCAACGACATCGTGTACGTCGCACGCGTCGCCACCCGCCGGATCATGAGCGTCGGCATCACCGTGGGCACCCGGTTCCCCGCCTACGCGACGTCGATGGGCCGGGTGCTGCTGGCGGCGCTCGACGACGACGAGCTCGACGCCCGCCTCGCGGCAGCAGATCTCGAGGCTCTCACGGCCCGGACGATCCACCGCCCCGCCGACCTGCGCGTGGAGATCGGTCGCGTCCGCGATCAGGGCTGGGCGCTGGTCGACCAGGAGCTCGAGCAGGGCCTGCGGTCACTCGCGGTGCCGGTGGCCGACGCTGAGGGGCGAGTCCGGGCTGCCCTCAACGTGTCCGCGTCGTCGATGTACGACGACCCCGACGACCTCGTGACGTCCGCACTGCCGCCCCTCCTGCGCACGGCGGGAGCGATCGCGGAGGACCTGCGGGCGGTCGGCGGGACCGACCCGCAGGCCTGACCCGGCTCAGGTGTCGGCCGGCGCGAGGACGATGTCGAAGCCCACCCGCGACCAGGACGACTCGCCCAGGTCCCGGCCGTCCGGCGCCGGTGTGCCCGCAGGCTGCTCGACGAAGTCCTTCACGAGCGAGTCCTTCACGCCGAACACGCTGTCGCTCGCCAGCAGCTCGTCGCCACGCACGAAGATGTGCGTCACCAACGTGCGGCAGCCCTCGGCGTCCACCATGAAGTGCAGGTGCGAGGCCCGCATCGGTGAGCGCCCGGTGGCCGCGAGCATCGCGCCCACAGGCCCGTCGTGCGGGATGGGGTAGGGCGTCGGGGTCACGGCCCAGAACCTGAACGAACCGTCCGTGTCGCTGAACAGGTGCGCGCGTCCCGCGACCCGGTCGTCGGCGTACTGGACGTCGTAGAACCCGTCCTCATCGGCTTCCCAGACCTCGATCCGCGCCCCGGCGATCGGCCGGCCGTCGGCATCCTTGACCGTTCCCTCGACCCAGCAGGGCTGCCCCGAGGCGCTGCCGGCGATGTCGCCGCCGAGCTCCACACGCGGCGAGTCCTCGACGAAGAAAGGGCCGAACACGGTGGCCTCGGTGGCGTCCCCGTACGCCTCGTTGTTGATCGCGATGGTCTGCATGGAGGCGCCGAGCGTGTCCGACAGCAGGATGAACTCCTGACGCCGGTCGTCGGTGATGTGGCCGACTGCGGTGAGGAACTCGATGGCCTGCAGCCACTCCCGCTCGGTCAGCCTGACGTCCCGCAGGAACGCGTGCAGGTGCCGCACGACCCCCTGCATCAGCTCCTTCAGCCGCGGATCCGGCGTCCCGTCGAACGAGGACAGCACGACCTGGACGAGCTCCTCCTCGCGCTCTCGCTGCTCCTCGGTCAGGCGCATGTCAGTGGTCATCGCGGCTCTGCTCCTTCCCATGCTGCGTGCAGCAGCGCGGTGATGTTCTCGACGGTGACGGGGGTGGGGTTGTCGGCCGGCGCGACCGCGAGCACGGCGTCGGCGGCCTGGTCGATGCCTGATTCGGGCATCCCGTAGTCGCGCAGCGCTCGGGGCGCGCCCACGCGTTCACGCAGCGCGGCCAGCCCCGCGACGGCGGTGTCGCTGCCGAACGCGGTGGCGATTCGCTCCGCGGCCCCATCGGCCGCAGGCGCGTTGAACGCCAGCACGTGCGGCAGCACCACGGCGTGGGTCTGGGCATGCGGCAGGTCGAACATGCCGCCCAGGACGTGACAGATCTTGTGGTGCAGACCCGAGCCCGCCGACGCGAAGGCGACCGCTGACAGGTAGGCGCCGTAGAGGGCCTGCTCCCGGCCGTCCAGGCCTTGCGGCTCGTCCACGATCGCGGGGAGTCCGAGATTCAGGGCCCGGATGCCTTCCACCGCGAGCGCCGCGTTGATGGGATCTGCGCGGGGCGCCCACAGCGAGTCCACGCAGTGCGCGAGGGCATTCAGCCCCGAGGCCACGCTCATGTCCGTGGGCAGGGACAGCATCAAGGAGGCGTCGTAGACGACCGTGCGCGGCAGCACCCGATCGTCCACGCCCGTGGTCTTCCTGGCGGACTCGGTCATCCCCCAGACGTTCGTGGCCTCCGAGCCCGCGTACGTGGTGGGGACCGCGACGATCGGGATCCCCGCCGTGAGGGCGACCGCCTTGGCCAGACCCGTGGTCGAGCCGCCGCCGACGCTGACCAACAGGTCGACCCGGTGCTCTGCCGCGACCTGCCTCGCGCGGTCCGCGACGTCGGTCGGCACGTGCATCACGACCTCGTCGTGCTGCACGACCACCGGCAGGTCGGCCGTGATCGTCTCGGCCAGCCCGCGCTCGTCCGCACCCGCGATGACCATGACGCGTTCCGCGCCCATCAGCGCCACCTCGGCGGCGAGGCTCTCGCGAGCACCGCCGGAGGCGAACCGGACCCGTTGGCCCAGCGTCTCGTGGTCGAACCGCATGCTCACGCCTCGCGCGAGAGGATCGTGGTCAACGCCTCGCGCAGCGCACCCTCCGCGTCGTCCGGCAGGCCGCTCGAGCGCCAGCAGATGTGCTTGTCCGGGCGCACCAGCAGCGCGCCGCTCTCCTCCACCTCGCGCAGCCGGGACCAGTCGAAGTACAGGTCCGTGACCTCGCGGCCCGGGCCGATGACGACGGTCCTGACCGGCAGCCCCAGCTCGCGCCCGACGGTCTCGAGCGCGGTCTCCCAGGCGGACCCCGCGACACCGGTGATCAGTGTGAAGTGGTCGTACGGTGCGAGGTCCATCATCGCGACCTTGTGCCGGTGGTCGCCGACCCAGGCGTGGGGCAGGTGGGAACCCGGGACCGTGGAGACCTGGTAGTACAGATCGGGGTCGCGCTCCGGCTCGGGCAGTGTCGAGCCGTCCGACGCGATCGCGGTCGAGGTGTAGAACTGCCCCAGCTCGACACCGTGCGCGTTGAACTCGTAGTTCTTGATCGCCATGGCCTTGACCAGCGCCGCGCGCTTCGCCGCACCTTCGGGCGTGTTCGCCTTGCGCTCCTCGATCTGCTCGATCATCTCCTGCTCGGTCTTGGCGTCCGTGACACCGAGCGCCACGAACAGGTCGGCGAACTCACGACCCGACTGGTTGGCCCGCTTGACGATCCGCTCGGCGACGGGCGCACGCTCGGTCGAGTACGTGTCGAGGAGGGCCGGACCGGCCTGACCCCGCAGCACGGCGGCGATCTTCCAGGCGAGGTTGTACGAGTCCTGGATCGAGGTGTTCGACCCGAGACCGTTGCTCGGCGGGTGACGGTGGATCGCGTCGCCCGCGCAGAAGACTCGGCCCTTCTGCAGGTGGGTCGCGTAGACCTCGTTGTTGCCCCACAGCGACGTGCCGGTGATCTCGACCTCGAGCTCGGGCATGCCGAGGAGGTTCCTGACGATCTGGACGGCGGCGGCGTCGTCGACGACCGGCGGCTCCTGCGTGATGTCGAAGCCCCACACGATCAGCCACTCGTTCCAGGGCCGCACCATGCGGACGAGGCCCGCACCGATGCCGCCGACGTTCGAGCCGGGCTGGATCACCCAGTAGAGCACCGAGGGGCGGTGCCCGACGAGCTCGGCGATGTCGGCCTTGAAGGTGATGTTCATCGAGCCGGCGATGTCCATCGAGCCGACGAGCGGCAGGTCGATGTCAGCAGCGACCTTCGACCGGGCGCCGTCCGCTCCGATCAGGTACTTCGCCCGGATCGTGTACGCGTGACCGGTCAGGCGGTCCACGACCGACACGTTCACGCCGTCGGCGTCCTGCTCGTGGGAGACGTACTCGGTGGAGAACTGGGTCTGGGTCCCACGCATCGTGGCGTTCTTGAGCAGGATCGGCTCGAGGTACGTCTGCGGGATGTCGACCGTCAGGCACGGCGACGCGAGCTGGTAGTCGGCCTCCCGGTCGGCTCCTGTCCCCCAGGTCCGGATGCGGCCGATCTCCTCGCCCGCGATCGAGGTGCAGAACACGGTGTCGCCGACCAGGTCGTGCTCGGTCGCGTCCGCCAGCACCTGGTCGTCGATCCCCATGTCGCGGAAGATCTCCATGGCGCGCTGGTTGGTGATGTGGGCCCGCGGCGTGTTCGCGGTCCAGCGGTACTTGGTGATCATGATGTTGGGGATCCCGAGCGTCGACAGGAAGAGCGCCGCCGACGACCCCGCAGGGCCGGAACCGACGATGAGCACGTCGGTCTCGATCACGGAGGAATCAGGCAGGGCGGTCATCTGCTGACCGTCGTCGAACACGGGCATCCGGGTCACCTCTCGTCATGCCCACTACTCGCGGGCGTCCCGATCAGTGTCGTGCGTCACACGTCGCTGGGAGCCGTGCGGCGCCCCATCACGACGCAAAGCCCAAGAAGTGGCCGATTCAGGAAGCCGATGACGCCGCCCGCGCGGCAGCGGCGTCGCGCCGGACGTCCGACGCACGTTCGTCGAACTTCAGCACGAACGCGTTGGAGAAGTGGGCCGCCGAGGCGAAGCCGCAGTGGTGGGCGATCTCCGCGATCGTCATGGACGCCGCTGCCGGCTTCTGCAGCAGGGCACGCGCGACGTCGAGACGGCGAGCGAGGATGT
This sequence comes from Aeromicrobium sp. S22, assembly GCF_009661045.1. Classification (NCBI taxonomy): domain Bacteria; kingdom Bacillati; phylum Actinomycetota; class Actinomycetes; order Propionibacteriales; family Nocardioidaceae; genus Aeromicrobium; species Aeromicrobium sp. S22. The sequence continues at coordinate 608,707 of NZ_WJWV01000001.1, read as the reverse complement.
AGCGCGGCACGCTGATCCCGTCCGCGGCGAACACCCGCGAGAGGTGTCGAGCGCTGATGCCGATCGCGTCGGCCACCATCGTCGCCGACAGGGACGGATCGTGGATCCGCCCCTCGATGAACGCCTTGGCCGCGGCCCGATGGGCGGTGTTCAGGTCGTCCCGGGCCCCACTGGCCAGGACGGAGACCAACTCCAGGATCGCCTGCTCGTCGGGCGGCACCGGCCCGTTCGAGCGCGTGGCACGGTTGACGTGGTGCGCGAGGGCGGCGGCGTGCGCATTGCCGCGCTTGCTGAAGTCGAAGACCATGGGGTCGACCAACGACCTGACGCCTGCCAGGTCGTCGAAGATCGACCGCGGCATCTTGATGACCAGCTCCTCCAGGCCGCGGGAGAACCCCCGCATGAACGCCTTGTCGGCGTCGCACAGCAGCAGCTGTCCCGGCCGGACCGTGCGCACCCCGTCCTCGGAGTAGAAGAACGCATCGCCCACCAGGCTGAAGTACATGACCACGGAGTCCGACGGGCGGCGACGGATGAGGTCCGCGTCGCGCTCGACGACGTGGGACGTGCCGACCACGCGCGCCAGACCGATCGAGTCCAGCTGCACGTTGATCTCGGTGGCCTCGAGCTGCGGCGTGTCCAGGGTCCGGCACCGCAGACCGATCAGCGCATCGGCGTTGTGGCCCTCCCACAGCTCGATGCGCTCCTGGTCGGGCAGCCCCACGGTGGAGAACTCGACCGGGCCCACTGTGACGTGCGTCATATGCGGAGACTACTCGACGGACCGGTCACGGCGTACCTGGAATGCGACCGGGAAGAGCGAGTAGCGACCCCGCGAGACCAGGTTCCAGACGCCCTTGGGAGCGAGAAGCACGATGACGATCGCCACGAGGCCCAGAGCAACCAGGTACCACGTGCCCTGCTGGGCGAGCTGCTGCTGCAGCACGAAGAAGATCACCGCACCGATGATCGGGCCCTCGATCGTCCCGATGCCACCGATCACGACGATGAAGATCATGAACGCGCTGTAGTTGACCGAGTAGATGGAGTCGGGAGCCACGCGCAGCGTGTTGATCGCGATGAGCGCCCCCGCCAGGCCCGCACCCGCCGACGACAAGACGTAGACGATCCTCTGCGACCTGCGGACCGAGACGCCGAGGCTGGCCGCGGCCGTCGGATCGTCCCGGATCGCCAGCAGCGCGAGTCCCATCCGCGACCGCATGAGGAGGTAGGTGCCGACGACCACGAGCACGGCGAGGGTCAGTCCGAGCCAGTAGACGGTGGCGACCCGGTCGGTCCGGTCGACACCCCTGAACGCCTCGAGGGACAGTCCCGAGCCGCCGCCGAGCGCGTCGATCTGGGTCGTCACCAGCTTGAAGACCTCGGCCACGACCCACGTGCCGATCGCGAAGTAGCCGCCGACCAGCCGGAAAACGAGGAACGAGGTGGGCAGGGCCAGCGCCGCACACACCACGCCGGCGAGCAGGACGGCCGCCACCAGCGGGACACCGAGCTGGTCGGCCACGTAGATGACCCCGTAGCCGCCCGCCCCGACGAAGGCCTGCTGGCCGATGGAGACGAGCCCCCCGTAGCCGGCCAGCAGGTTCCAGGTGGTGGCCATGATGATCAGCACGAAGAGCCCCACGAGGTCGGTCAGCGCACCGAGCGACACGTTGTACGGCACCCAGAGAGCCAGGAACAGCACCCCCACAGCCAGCACGCCGAGCCCGAGGAGGGAACGGCGGCCACCTCGGCTGACCTGCGCCGGGGAGGAGGACGTGGGTGTGGGCGCGGTCGTGGTCATGCGGTCACCATCTTTGGCATCAGTCCGCTGGGGCGGAAGGCGAGCACGGCGAGGAAGACGAGGTGACCGACGAGCACGCCGTACGCGGGATCGATCTGCGCCCCGATGGTCTGCGCGACACCCAGGACGAGCCCGCCCAACAGGGTCCCCCAGAGGGATCCCAGGCCTCCGATGATCACGGCCTCGAACGCGAAGATCAGCACGAGGTCGCCGTAGCCCGGGGTGAACTGGGTGCTCATCCCGATGAACGCGCCGGCGAGCGCGACACTGCCCACGGCGATGGCCGTGGCGAGCGCATAGAGATGGCGGTCGTCGATGCCCATGAGCTGGGCTGCCTCGCGATCGTCGCTGGTCGCCCGCATCGCACGCCCCACCCTGGTGCGGGCCAGGAACAGCTGGATGCCGGTGATGACGGCGATCGCGACGACCAGGGTCAGGAGGGAGAACACACCGATCGACAGGCCGGACACGATCCGGATGCTGGCGGTCCCGAGGTCGCCGATGCCGATGCTCCGCGAGTTGGCGCTGGCGGTCTCCTGCAGGACGTTGACGACGATCACGGCCAGACCGAACGTCACGAGCAGGGGTGCCAGCTCACCGCGCGAGAGGGCGGCGTTGAGCAGGCCGCGCTGCAGCGCGTACCCGGCACCCGCGGCGACGGCGACGGCCAGCACGAGCGAGATCGGGAGCGGCACGCCGACGCTGTCCACCAGGAACAGCACGACGTACGCCGATGCCACGGCGAGCGCCCCGTGCGCGAGGTTGACGATGCGCATGACTCCGAAGATCAGGGAGAGGCCGCAGGCCAGCAGGGTGTACTGCCCGCCGAGGAGAAGCCCTTGGACGAGGGCGTTGATCCACTCCATCACCGGTCCTCCAGACCGAAGTAGGCCGATGCGACGTCGTCACGGGTGACCGCGGAGGCCGGCGCCTCGAGCACCGTCCGACCCTCGAGCAGGCACTGGACGTGATCGGCCACCGCGAGCGCCTGGGAGACGTCCTGCTCGACGATCAGGACCGTCGTGCCTCGCGAGCTGATGACCGGCAACGCCTTGTAGATGTCCTTCACGACCACAGGAGCCAGACCGAGCGACACCTCGTCCAGCAGGAGGAGACGAGGGTTCGCCATCAGGGCGCGGCCGATGGCGGTGGCCTGCTGCTCGCCGCCGGACAGGTGGGTGCCGACGCGACTGCGGCGCTCGGCCAGCAACGGGAACGCCTCGAACACCGCGGCCAGGTCCCACGGCCCGGGGCGCCTGCTGTACGCCCCGACGCGGAGATTCTCCTCGACCGTCAGCGACTTGAAGACCCGACGGCCCTCAGGCACGAGCGAGATCCCGGCAGCGACGCGTTGGTGGGGCGCCATGCCGAGCAGGTCCTGCCCGCCGAACCGGATGGTTCCACCCGAGGCACCCATCAGACCGGACACCGCCTTCAGCAGCGTCGACTTGCCGGCGCCGTTCGCGCCCATCACGGCCAAGGTCTCGCCCTCGTCCAGCGTCAGCGAGATGCCATGGATCGCCTGGAAGTCACCGTAGTGGACGTCCACCGACTGCAGGTCCAGCAGCGCGGTCATCGTGTCTCGTCCTCCGGCTCGGGGATGCTGCCGAGGTACACCTCGGTGACCTCGGGGCTGCGCATGACCGTCTGCGGATCCCCGGTCGCCACCACGTCGCCCATCGCCAGGCACATGAGCCGGTCCACGACCTGCAGCAACGCGTGCACGATGTGCTCGATCCAGATGATCGCCATCCCTGAGTCCCGGAGACGAGCGATCACGTCGATCAGCTCGGGCAGCTCCCGGTCGGTCAGCCCGCCTGCGATCTCGTCCAGCAGGAGCAGCCGGGGAGACGTCGCCAGGGCGCGAGCCAGCTCGAGCCGCTTGCGGTCGAGCAGACGCAGACTCCCCGCCTGGACGTTCTCCACGTGCGACAGCCCGGCGGTCGCGATCGCGTCGTGTGCCCGCTCGTTCGCCTCGCCGCGGTGGGCGCGGCCCGCGAAGGTGGCTCCGACGAGCACGTTCTCGAACACCGTCAGCCCACCGAACGGACGGGGGATCTGGTGCGTGCGGGCGATCCCGCGCCTTCCCCTCGCCGCGGCGTCCAAGGACGTCACGTCCTGACCGTCGAACACGATGCTCCCCGCGTCCGGTCGCTGACCGCCGTTGACCATGTCGAGCAACGTCGACTTGCCCGCGCCGTTGGGGCCGACCACCCCCAGCACCTCCCCCGCGTTGACGTGGAAGGAGACGCTGTTGGCGGTCGTGACCCGTCCGAACCTCTTGGCCAGGCCGTCGGCGCTCATGAGCGGAGCGGTCTCCGCGAAGGTGCTCACGGGAGGGGCTCGGCCTTGCCGCCCAGCGGGACCTCGGGGGCGAGCTTGTTGGACACGACCACCAGGTCGTACGGGTGATCGGTGCCGGGCCGCCACTGGCCGCCCGCGAGCGGCGTCTTGGCGACGTACGGCGGGATGCTCGAGTCCTTGCCCCAGGTGACGTCACCGACGACCGTGGGCACCGAGAGGGACTTCATGGCCTCGATGACCGCGTCGGAGTCGGTCGAGCCGGCCTCCTTCACCGCGGCCGCCGTGACCTCGAACAGTGCGTGGGCGAAGCCGAGGGGCTGGGTCCACTGCTCCCCGGTCTTCTTCTCGTAGGCGTCCGCGAGCTCCTTCGCGCTCTGGCCGGTCAGCGAGCTCTCGTACGGCGCGGTCGGCGTCCACCAGACCTCGCTCGACAGGTTGGTCGCGATCTTGCCGAGCGCCTCGACCGAGGACGGGAACAGCAGCGCCTTGCCGATGGTCGCGACCGTGGGCTCGTAGCCCTGCTGCTTGGCCTGCTTCCAGAACGTCGTGAAGTCCGGCGGGATCGGGACGCCCAGCAGCACGTCGCTGCCCTTGAACGCCGAGATCTGGGCCGAGAAGTCCTTCGTGCCGTTCGCGTAGTTGCCGGGGTCCTTGATCGTGACGCCGGAGTCCTTGGTGAGCGCCGGGAAGTTCGCGCCCCAGGCCTGACCGTCCGGATCGTTGGGGAACAGGCCGCCGGCCTTGCCGTTGTTGTCGACCTGGCTCCAGATGTCGGAGTAGACCGCCGCGACGTCCTCCAGGCCCCAGAAGAAGTGGTAGCTGTACTTCAGGTCGGCCGGCTTGTCACCGCTGCGGATCGCGAACGGCTGCCAGGGCGCGACGGTCGTGATGCAGGGGACCGAGTTGGCCTCGCACTGCTCGGACACGGGGTTGACGATGTCGGGGGTCGACGACGCGATCACGACGTCGACGTTGTCGCTGTTGATCAGCTGCGAGGCGACCTCGCCGGCACGCGTCGAGTCGCTCTGCGCGTCGCGCACGACGATCTTGACGTCGTACGTGTCGCTGCCGACCTTCAGCGGGTTCTTCTTGAAGTACGCCTTCATCTCGTCGACCACGAAGGTGTTCGCCTCGCCGAAGGGTGCCGATGCCCCGGTCGTGGTCGACACGAAGCCGATCTTCAGCGTCTTGTCGCTCTCGGAGTCCCCACCGCCCACGGATCCGGAGCAGGCCGACAGTGACACCGCCATGACGGCCGCCGCCGTCGTGACGAGAGTGCGCGAGATTGTCATGGGAACCCTCCTGAAACGGTGTGCCGCGAGCCTCAACGGCGTGCAGAGCCTCTGCGGATCACAGTCTGTGACCTGCGTCATGGTCCACACGCCGCTGCGCGGCATTCACGGCACAACTGCGAACCGATGACCGTTCTGCGCAGGTTCGGCCGCCGTGCGTCACCGCTCAGGCGTGAGCTCCAGGTGCCCCGGGGAGACGGTGACGAACAACATCCAGCGGTCGCCCTGGCCCCGGGTCAGGTGGCCGTCGCCCGTGACGTCATCGATGTAGGCGATGTCGCCGGCTCGGGGCGTCGTCACGGTCCCGTCACCGGTCTCGTTCTCGGCACATCCGTTGAGGGTGATGCCCAGCTGTGATCGCGGCCCGTTGTGCCACACCCCGGGGACGTAGCCGTCGTCGCCGTAGTCGCGCCGGGTGACGAAGGCGCCGCGGGACCTCGGCCACTGCTCGACGGGCGGGACCGGCGCCAGGTCGCCGGGCCACCGCAACGGCTCGGAGCGTGAGGTGCCGGCGTCGTCGTGGATCCAGGTCAGCAACGGCCGGCCGGCGCGCTTGACCGCATCGGGTCGCGCCTCGTTGTCGCCGATCTCGGGCAGCCAGCCGTCGGTCGTGACGTAGAGCAGCCAGGCGAAGCCGTCCCACGAAAAGGTGAGCGCATCGTCGGCATGGACGTCGACGCACAGCACGTCCCCCGCCGTGAGCACGGTGCGCTGCGCCCCGCGCGGCTCCACCCCCACCTCGCCGGACAGCACGACGACCGCGTGGCTGCCCAGCGCGGCCGGGGCCGGCACGTCATCCGTGCCGGCCCGCGTGAGCCAGAACGCCGTCGCCGGGATGACGTCCGCCGGCCCCTTCACCCGCGAGTCCCGGTAGGGCAGGTAGCCGCTCTCGGCCTCGACCCCGGTGGAGGTCTCGCGGACCCGCAGAACCCTCATGCGCTCGTCAGGCCGACGGCGCGTAGGGGCCGGTCAGCTGCGGAGGCGTCCTGCCCTCGTTGCCGCCCTCGGTCCACTCCAGACGCGTCTGGCGGCTCCACGTGCGGCGCAGGTCGTCGCGAATCGAGATCGTCAATCGTCCCAGCTCGCCCACCTCGAGATCGATCTGGTCGCCGTCCTGGAAGGAGTGCAGACCACGGTGGTTGGTGCCGGTCGCGATGATGTCGCCCGGCTCGAGGGTGTGCATGGCCGACACGAAGGCGATCGACTCGGCGATGTCGTAGGCCATGTCACTGGTGTTGAAGTCCTGCTTCAGCTCGCCGTTGTTCCACAGCTTGACCGGCAGGTTCTGCGGGTCCGGCACCTCGTCGGCCGTCACCAGGTAGGGACCGATCGGGCAGAACGTCTCGCGCGACTTCATCTGGTAGAACGCGTTCTGCATGGGCGGGATGCCACGTGCCGAGCCGTCGATCAAGTTGGTGTAGCCGAAGATGTAGTCGAACGCCTCGGACGCGGGGACATTCTGCGCGCGCTTGCCGATGACGATCGCGAGCTCGGCCTCGCCCTCGAAGATCGTGGCCGGGATGTCAGGCAGGACCATGGTGTCGCCGTGCCCGATGATCGAGTTCGGCGTCTTGGGGAAGCCGTTGATCGGCGGACGCTCCGTGAGGGTGCCGTTCTCCATGTAGTTGCGCGCCATGCAGTCGATGTTGAGCGGACGCGGCAAGGGCGGACGGACGCGGACCGCGTCCAACGGGATCCCCGCTCCGGCGCTGACGGCGGCCTCGAGGCGGGCACGGTAGCGGTCGTCCCAGCCGGCGATGACCGCGTTCATCACGTCCTGCGGGTGGGCGGCCGGGATGTCCTTGACCTCGCCGCTGACGTCGACGACCTCACCTTCATGCAGGACGCCGAGCTTGAAGTCGTCGAAGAACAGCAGCTTCATGGGTGTTGCCTCTCTGATGGGGATGACCTGGGGGTGTCGAGAAGTGGGTGGAGATCGTCAGGCTGTTCGTGCGGCACGAAGCGCCCGTACTCACCGCGGAAGAAGACGAGGGCGTGCCCGTCCTCGACGGCGTTTAGCTCCGCGACGCGAGCGACGACGATCGTGTGGTCACCGGCGCCGTACTCGGCGTACGTCTCGCAGTCGAGCCGGGCGACGGCGCCGTCCAGCGCTGGGCCGGCCGGCTCGTCGTGCCACGTCTCACCGGCGAAGCGATCTTCGCCGGGCGCGGAGAAACGGCGACTCGTCTGCTCGTGGTGATCGGCCAGGACGCTGATGCAGAACCGTCCTGCGGACCGGATGCGCGGCCACGACGTCGAGGTGCGGGCGACGCAGATCGACACGAGCGGTGGGTCCAGGGAGACCGAGGTGATGGAGTTGACGGCCATCCCGACGCGCCCGGTGGCGGTGTGTGCAGCCACCAGGACGACTCCCGTCGGCAGGTGGCCGAGAACCTTGCGGAACTCGCGTGCCGGGTCCGTGCCGTCGGGGCTCGACCACGGGGAGGGCGCCGCCATGTGCCGCCTCCGTCCAGTGATTCCGTCTAATGAAATGTGATTTCATCTTAGGGCACATCAATCTGGAGCGTCAACCCTTCGACCGAGCTGTCTGCCAGCACCCGGGCGCCGGTGCTGGCACGCACGTCCTCCACCCGCACACCCGGCGCGAGCTCGCGCAGGACGAAGCCGTCAGCGGACACGTCGAGGACGCCCAGGTTCGTGATGATGCAGTCGACCACCCCGCGCCCCGTCAACGGCAGCGTGCACCGGTCGAGGAGCTTGGGCGAACCGTCCCGGCCCACGTGCTCCATCACCACGATGACCCGGCGGGCCCCGGCGGCCAGGTCCATGGCACCCCCCATGCCCTTGATCATCTGACCCGGCACGACCCAGTTCGCGAGGTCGCCGCCGGCCGACACCTGCATCGCGCCCAGCACCGTGACGTCGACATGACCGCCACGGATCATGGCGAACGAGGTCGACGACGACACGAAGGACGCGCCGGGCAGCACCGTGATCGGCTCGGTGCCTGCATTGATGAGATCGGGGTCCCACTCGTCGGGGTCCGGGGTCGGCCCCACGGCGAGCACACCGTTCTCGCTGTGCACCACGACGTGGACGCCCGGAGGGACGTGGTCGGCCACACGGGTGGGCAGACCGATGCCGAGGTTGACGCACTCACCGTCTCGCAGCTCCCGGGCCGCGCGGCGAGCGAGCTCGTCGCGGCTCCACCCGCGCCCCGTCATGCGATGACCTCCTCGGGCACCTCGACGACGCGCTGGACGAAGACGCCCGACAGATGGACCAGGTCCGGGTCGAGGCAGCCGGGCTCGACGACCTGCTCCGCCTCCACGACGGTGACGCGTCCCGCCATGGCGGCATCGGGATTGAAGTTGCGCGCCGAGGCGTGGAAGACCGCGTTCCCGTGGCGGTCCGCGACGGCAGCCCGGACCAGGGCGAAGTCGGTCACGATTCCCTCCTCCAGCACGAACTCGCGCTCGCGGCCGTCCACGGAGAACTGCCTGACCTCCTTCGGCGGCGAGGCGGTCACGACGGTGCCGTCCGCGGCGTGACGAAGCGGCACACCGCCGTCCGCCACCAACGTCCCGACTCCCGTCGGGGTGTAGAACGCGGCGATGCCGGCCCCTCCGGCGCGGAGCCGCTCGGCCAGCGTGCCCTGCGGGTTCAGCTCGACCTCGATCTCGCCCGCCAGGTACTGGCGGGCGAACTCCCGGTTCTGACCGATGTACGACGCGATCACCCGATCGATGCGGTGGTCGTGCAGCAGCATCGCGAGACCGGCGTCGTTCACGCCACAGTTGTTGGCCACGATGGTGAGCCCGTCCGCGCCCTGCGTTCGCAGGGCGCGGATCAGCGCCCACGGGACGCCGGACGTCCCGAAACCCCCCACGGCGATGGACGCGCCGTGGGGGATGTCGGCAACCGCCTCGGCAGCTGACGTGACGAGCTTGTCCATCGTCAGGGTCCCGCCAGGGACGCCGGCGACGTCACAGCAGCACCAGCCCGCCGTCGGGGCACAGGGTCTGCCCCGTGAGCGCCTGCGCCTCGGGCCGCGCCAGGAAGGCCACGACCTCCGCGACGTCGTTGGGGACGAGCGGGCGCTCGAGTGCCTGCCTGGACTGCACGTCCGCACTGACCTCCTCGGTCATGACCTTGACCGGCGGGGGTGTGAGTCCCGGTGCGACGCAGTTGACCGTGATGCCCGACGAGCCCAACGAACGCGCCAGCGAACGGGCGGCACCGATGAGCGCGCCCTTGCTCATGATGTACGGGAGCATGTCCGAGACCGGTGGTGGGTTGTAGAAGGTGTCCGAGACGAGGAACACGATCCGCCCGAACCCCCGTTCGCTCATGGTCGGCTGGAGCTCCTGCGTCAGCCACAGGGCGGCCTCGACGTTGACCGCCATGACGTCCCGCAGCAACGACGCGCTGAGGTCACCGAGGGCTGCGCGGTGGAACGAGACCCCCGCGTGCACGAGCACGTCGACGTGACCGTGCTCGGCGAGCACGTCACGGGCGGCGGCGCGCACCGCCTGCTCGTCGGACAGGTCCACCGCGAGGTCCCCTCCCTGGAGGTCGAGCACCACGACGCGATGACCGGACGCCCGCAGCAGCTCGACGATCGCCGAGCCGATGAACCCGGCCCCGCCGGTCACGAGCGCAACCGGCGCTTCGGAGCTCTCAGGCACCGAACTGGCTGTTCAGACCGTTCAGGGCACCGTCGATGTCCGCGCCGATGCCCATCCGCGCCATGTCCTGCATCTCGTCGGGCACGTCGGCCTCGATCGCGTACTCGACCTCGGAGCCCTCGCCGGCCTCGCGCACGGTGAACGTCGCAGCCAGGTGCTGCATCGGTCCGGGCTGGCCCGGCACGAGCTCGTAGGTCAGCGTGCGCGCCGCGTCGTCCTGGCTCGCGATGCGGTCGAAGACGGAGTCGCCACGGGCGAAGTCGACCTTGCGGTCGCCGTTGGGCTGCATCTCGACGGCGTCGATGTGCGGCTGCCAGGAGGCGTAGCCGCCGAAGTCGCTCACGAAGGACCACACCTTGTCCGCGTCGGCGGGGAGGGTGGTCGTCTTGCTCAGCTGGACAATGGTCATGGTGGTGTTTCCTCTTCTGATCGGCACCGTGCCTGGTGCACGGTGCGGGGGTTGTCGTGTGCGACGGGCTCCGGAACGAGCTAGTTCTTGGTGGCGTCCGCGAGCCGGGCCTTGGCATCCTCCACGGACTGCATCTCCATGACGCCGGGGAGCGGACCGCTCATGCCCTGCAGGAAACCTCCCGTGTGCAGGTCACCGGTGTCGACGGCCACGCCGCCCACGGTGGCGAGCAGCTCGGCGACCTTCTTCTTGGCGTCGGCGTCGTCGCCCGCGACGTACACCGCGTGCTCGGAGCCGTCGCCGGTGCCCAGCGTCGTGGCCATGATGTGGATGGGGGTCACGTTCAGCGCCTTGACCAGGCGGGCGCCCGGCACGTACTCCGCCACGATCTCGCTGGAGATGCGTCCGTCGATGTCGATCAGTCCGTCCGGCCCCGGTGCGCGCCGGTTGTTCGTCGTGTCGACGACGATGCGGTCCGTCCAGTCGTCGACGACCGAGACGGCGTCGGCCGTCTTGGCCCACGGCGTGGCCAGGATGACGATGTCGGCGCCTTCCACCGCGTCGGTCACCGACCCGGCGCTGCAACGCTCGTTGAACTCGTCGACGACGTCGACCAAGGACTCCGGCCCGCGCGAGTTGCTGAGCACGACGTCGTGCCCCGCCCGTGTGAACAGTCCGGCCAGCGCCTGGCCCATGCGGCCTGCGCCGATGATTCCGATCTTCATTTCGCTCCTCTTGGTGTGATCATTGGTGTGTGGTCGTGGGTGCCAGATCCTCATCACTGGCCTCCCACTGCTCGCCGCCCAGATAGCTGGCCCGGAGCAAGTTCTGGTCCTGACGCAGGGTTGCCGCGTCGTGACTGGTCGAGATGTCACCGTGGGCCATGAGGTAGGCCCGGTCGGCGATGTCGAGTGCCAGCTGCACGTGCTGCTCGACGAGCAGCACCCCGCAGCCGGTGTCGTCGGCGAACCGGCGGATCACCGGCAGCAGGCTCTGCACGATGACCGGCGCGAGCCCGAGGCTCAGCTCGTCGAGCAGCAGCAGCGTCGGCTTGCGCGCCAAGGCACGACCGACCGCCAGCATCTGCTGCTCGCCACCGGAGAGGACGCCCGCCTGCCGCGTCGTCAAGGGCTGGAGAGCCGGGAAGTAGTCGTAGGCGATGCCGGCGTCCAGGTGCTCGCCCCGCCGGCTCAGCTTGAAGTGCTCCGCGACCGTGAGGCCCGAGAAGATGCCCCGGTCCTCGGGGACGTGCGCGATCCCGCGACGCGCCCGATGGGTCGGCGAGACGCCCGCCAGGTCCTCGCCGTGCAGCTGCACGGTGCCACCGAACGACTTGACGAGGCCCGACACCGACTGGAGCGTCGTCGTCTTGCCTGCTCCGTTGGGTCCGAGCAGCGCCACGACCTCTCCGGCCCCGACCTCGATCGCGATGTCGCGCACGACGACGGACCGCTTGTAGCCGGCCGAGAACTGCTGGACGCTCAGCACCGCGCTCATGTCTGATCCTTCTCGTCGTCGGGGGCGGCGTCTTGTCCGAGGTAGGCGGCGATGACCCGCGGGTCCGAACGGACCACCTTGGGCTCGCCCGATGCGATCACCTGGCCGAACTCGAGCACGACGACGTGGTCGCACGTGCCGAACACGAAGGAGATGTCATGGTCGATCAGCAGCATGGGCGTCCCCTGGTCCCCCAGCCGGCGCAGCTGGGTGCCCAGGTGGGCGCTCTCCGTGGTGTCGAGGCCCGCCGCCGGCTCGTCCAGGCAGAGGATCTTGGGTCGTGCGGCGAAGGAGCGGGCGATCCCGACGAGCTTGCGCTGCCCCTCGGACAGCTCGGTCGGAAAGGCTTCGGCCAGCTCGGAGATGCCGACGTCCTGAAGGGTGTCGTGGATGGCCGACATGTCGCCCGATCTCCGGCCGGTCATGTCACGCACGGTCGACCGCAGGCTCAGACGTCGAGCGGCGACCGCCAGGTTCTCCGCCACGGTCAGGTCGTCGAAGAGCTCGACGCCCTGCCACGTGCGGCTCAGACCGGCACGCACTCGTGCGTGCGGCCGCTGGTGGCTGACCTCGTGGCCGTCGATCGCGACCGAACCGGTGGACGGCACGAACCCGGTGACGGCGTCCACGAACGTCGTCTTGCCCGCACCGTTGGGCCCGATCAGGCCCACGATCTGACCAGGGCGGACCTCCAGGTCCACACCCCGCAGGGCGCGAACACCGCCGAAACGGACCTCGATGCCGCGTGCGGCGAGCACGGTGGCGCTCATGCGCGCACACTCCCTTCCAGCTGTCGTTCACGTGAGGGCACCCGTGGCACCTGCGCCTTGCGCTCCTTCTTGACCGAGCTCGCCACCAGCAGTCCGTCCGGGAAGAACCGCAGCTGGAGCAGGAGTCCGCCGCCGATGAGCAGCTGGACGTAGAGGGACACGCGGTCCTCCGGGAGGACCCACTTCTGCAGGATCAGTGGGATCACCGAGCCGATGGCTCCGAAGCCGGCCAGCACCGCGCCCTGGGCCAGGGTGACGCCGAGGACGTACACGCTCGCCACCAGGGTGAGCGCGACGGTGATCGAGTAGCTGTTCGCCGAGACCGTGCCGAACTGGTAGGCGTACATGACACCCGCGACCCCGGCCAACGCCGAGGTGATGCCGAACGCGACGATCTTGACCGAGCGCACGTTGACGCCCGAGGCCGCAGCGGCGCGCTCGTTGGAGCGGACGGCCAGCATCTGTCGACCCAGGTCGCTGCTGCGCAGGTGTGCCACGACGACGTACATGAGCGTCGCGACGACGAGGGCCACGAATCCGAACACCGGGCTGGGCAGCGAGCCGTCGAGACCGCGCAGGCCGGCATCGGGACCGAAGTTCATCCCGAACAGGCGCGGCGAGTCGACCGGTGCGCCCGTCTGACCACCACCCCACTGCGAGTTGGCGAAGACGAAGTTCTCGATCGCCACCGCGGCCGCGAGCGTGACCACGACCAGCGTCACGCCGCGCACCCGTAGTGCCGCTGCCCCGATGCCCATGCCCAGTCCGGTGGCCAGGAGTATCGCGATGATCGGGGCGAGTGGGAAGCCCAGGCCGAACTCGGTCCCGAGCCGCGAGACCGCGAAGGCCGCGAATCCCGCCAGGGCGAGCTGGACGACCGAGAGCTGGCCGACGTAGCCCATGATGACGACGAACGACAGGCACAGGACCGTCGCCACGAGACCCACCGTGACCGCCTGCCGGAACTCTGACGGCAGCACCACCAGGGCCACGGCACCGGCGACGAAGACCGGCGCGACCCGGCGCATGAGGCGTTCCTGGCGGGGAACCGGGGGGAGGGAACGCCCGACGATCTCGCCGCGCTGCGGCAACGTCGATCCCCGCCACCACAGCGCGACCACGATCAGGATGAACTCCGCGAGCTGCTGAAGCCCCGGGAGCGCCAGACCGTCCTGCGACGGGAACCATGCCTGCGTCGAGGCGTACGAGAGCAGCGACTCCGCGACGCCGATGAGCAGTCCCACACCACAGGCGATGCCGAGGGAGGTGAAGCCCGCGAACAGGGCAGCGGCCAGCGCCGGGATCACCAGCAAGGGCAGCGTCGAGGCACTGATTCCCACGATGGATGCAGCCAGGATCCCGACGAAGCCCGCTGTGACGTACGCGAGGACCGAGTTGGCCAGCGAGATCGACGCCGGTGAGAGACCTGCCAGCACGGCTGACCGCTCGCTCTCGGAGGCAGCGCGGGTCGCGACACCGAAGCGGGTGAAGCGGTAGAGCGCCGCCAGCGCGACCGAGATGGCCACGACGACTCCCGCGAGGATGAACTGCGCAACCGGAACCGTCGCACCGGCGACCGTCACGACCGACTCGGTCAGCACCGGTGGGCTGTTGAGCGGCGACGTGCCGAACACCAGCTGCACCAACGACTGCAGGAGCAGCAGCACACCGATCGACGCCACCAGCTTGGCCAGCGGCGACGCCGAACGGAGTGGACGGACAGCGGCAAGCTCGACGAGGACCGCCAGCAGCGCCATGAGCGCCAACGTGATGATCAGCGCCGCCGGGGTCGTCAGCGCCGGGAAGAAGTATCCCGTGCGGAGAGCCCAGAAGAGGTAGCCGGCAACCATCACGACCGCTCCTGCGGCGATGTTGATCGTTCCGCTGCCACGCCAGCTCAGCACCACACCCACGGCGATGCTCGCGATGAGCGCGCCGGATCCGAGCCCGAGCAGGGCGAAGAGAAGCAGAGTCTCCATCTGGGTTACACCTCCTTGGTCATGACCGCGACGGCTCGCGTCACGCGCGAATGTCGAGCTGGAGGCCGAAGTGCTGCTGCGCCACGACCGTCGCGTAGGCCTCGTACTGCAGGCCGATGTTGGTGCGGGCGGTCGAGATGTCGCGGTAGTAGCGCTGCATCTTCGAGCCGTTGCTGCCGCCCTCGCTGGTGCCGGACGTCCGGAACAGCAGCTCGACGGCCTCCCAGATCAGGTTCACCGCGTGGTGGGTGCTGGAGTTGATGCTCTGCAGCTCCTCGGCGTCGAAGCCTGCTCCGGTGACGGCCTTCTCGCTCAGCTCGGCGAAGTACTCGCTCATCTGCAGCAGGACGTCCTCGGCGGCGTGGATCTTGCCCGAGGCCAGGCCCCAGTAGCGCTGGAAGTCCTTGTTGTGGAAACGCGGCACCGGGTTGGGACCGAGCGTCCTCTTCTCCCGCAGGATCCGCTCGTACTCGTCGAGCGCCGCGTAGCCGCAGCCCACCAGGACCGAGGTGATCTCGAGCTGCAGGAAACCGGTCGAGTGCCCCGCGTACATCGCGTTCTTGTGCACCTCGTAGCCGGGAGTCTCGAGCCCGCCCTCGAGCTGGAGCACGTTGCCGCGCACCACGAACTCATCGGGCACGGCAGCGCCGTCGACGATGATGCTGTTCGAGCCGCTGCCCCGCATGCCGAAGGCACGGTGCCGCCAGTCGTCCTGCAGGATCCAGCCATTGCGCGGGACGAGGGCCAGACCCTGCCCGGTCATCTGATCGTCCTCCATCAGGCGAACGCCGAGGATGGCGTGGGTCGCGTAGGGCGAGCCCGAGCAGTAGTCCCACGTGCCGGCGATGGCCCAGCGGCCGTCGTCCTGGCGGGTAGCGGTGCCCATCGGGATGCCACGCATCGGCGCCACGAACTCGCCGTTCTCGCCGATCGCCTGGCTCTGAGCCTTCTCGCCGTACAGGCTCCCGATCTGCAGACCGTGACCCGCGCCGAGGCTCAGGCACCAGCCCGAACCGGGGCATCCGCGGGCGATCTCGACGATCATCTTGACGAAGGTGGTGACGTCGAACTCGAGTCCGCCGAAACGACGCGGCACCAGGGTGCGGTAGAGGCCCGCCTCGCGGAACATCTCGTGCGTCTCGGGAGAGTAGGTCCCTCGGTCGTCGGTCGCGTCCTGCTCGGCCCGGAGGTGCTCGCGGAACGAACGGGCTCGTTCGATGAGCTCGTCGGGGCGCAGACCGGGGTCGGACTGTTCGGACGGGGCGTTAGCGATCGCAGTCACGATGGCCTACTTTCGTGGGAATTGGTGGGGGGATGTCAGAACAGGGCCCCGGCCGGCCAGAGGCTGGCCGGCCGGGGAAGTGCTACTTGGCCGACGGCTCGAGCCAGTCGGTGAGCGCCTTGTACGAGCCGTTGCCGGAGTACTCGAACACTCGGGTCTGCGCGCCGCAGATGCCAGGCGCGGCGGAGTCGCCGCCGCACGCGATGGTCTCGCTGCCGAGCACCAAGGGGCCGGTGAAGGACTTCGCCTGCTCGCCGATCGCCGTGGCCGTGGCGTCAGCGCCGCCGGCCGCAGTGGTCAGGCGGGCAGCGGTCAGCACCAGGCCCCAAGCCAGCGCCGCGTCGGGCGTCGACTGCGACTGGTCGGACAGACCTGCCGCGCTGGACGCCTCGATGTAGGCCCGGACGTCCGGCTGGCTCTTGTCGGCGACGTTGGTCTGGGTCGAGATCTGCTGCCACTTGGGCGCTTCGCCACCCAGGCCCTGGGCCACCGGCGCCGAGAAGCAGAAGGCTCCGGCCGACACGACAGGGGCCTTGACCTTGAGCGTGTCGAGGGCCTTGGCCGCCGCGACGCATGCCGGCGGCGAGGAGACGAGCGGGATGATCGCGTCGGCGTCAGCAGCACCGGAGGCCACGGCCGCCGACGTCAGGTTCGTGGTCGACGGGTCGAAGCCGACCGCCTTGACGTCGATGTCGAGGGCGCCGAGAGCCTGCTCGAGGACCTTCGCGCCGTCGGCGCTCTGAGCGTCCTGCGGGTAGATCACGGAGACCTTCTTGGCCTTCACGACGGTCCCGAGATAGGTGGCGAGACCGCGGAAGATCGTGGAGGGGTTGCCGTTGTAGATGAAGACGTTGTCGGCCTGGGCGTCGGTGGAGCTGATGGAGTTGGCCATCAGGACCGGCTTCTGCCCCTTGTTGACCGCGAGGAAGGACTGGTTGCCCGTGATCGTGGACCCGAACAGCACGGTCTTGACGGCCTTGTCGTTCACCAGCTTCAAGCCGCAGGCGTTGCCGTCCTGCTCGTTCTCCACGACGTAGCACGTCTTGAGCTTGAGGGGGTGCCCGTCGATGCCGCCGAGGTTCTTGTTGACGTACTCGACCGCGGCCTCTGCGCCGTCCGTGGCGCTGGGGAAGCCCAGGGCGCCGCCCTGCTGGTTGACCCAGCCGAGCGTGACGGGCGCCAGGCTGTCGTCAGCTGCACCCTTCGTGCCGCCGGTGTACTTGACCAGGTCGGTCACGGCGGCCGGGTTGTCGGCAACGGCGGTGGTCGTCGTACCGGCCTTCGCGCCATCGTCGGTCTCCGATTCCGCAGCGCATGCTGCGGTCACGAGTGACAGGGCCGCGAGCCCAGCGGCCACGCGTGCGGTCTTGGCCCGAGCGGTCGTGACGACCGTGCGACCCACAAGAGAGTTTGCCATTTCCAGTACTTCCTTCGAGAGCATCCGGCGGACGATGCGCACGCGCTTCCCGAGCGGCTCGTACGACAACTTTGGAATAAGTTTCCGAGGTACGGAATGGATCGTAGCGATGTGGGGCCGGTCACACAACCTATTTGTCAGGATGATTTTTCGTCCGTCGCCACGACGGGAGAAATCGACAAATCTGAGGGTGACTCGAGGCGCGTCGCGCCGGCCGGGGCAAGGACGACGTCGAAGCGGACGCGCGACCACGGGCCGTCGAGCCGCCTCCCGTCGGGCGTCGGGGCGTCGCTCGGGTGGCGGTCGAACTCCTTCGCCAGGCCCTCATGGACCCCGAACACGCAGTCCTCGTCGAGCAGCGGGTGGCCGGCGACGAAGATGTGGGTCACCACGGTGCGGAAGTGCTGCGCCCTGACGCGCAACCTCACGTGCGGGGCGCGTTCGGCCGGGCGCCCCAGGGCAGCGAGCATCCTTCCCACGGGGCCGTCCTGGGGCACCGCGAGCGGGGTCGGCACGGATCCCCAGAACGCATAGCGTCCTGAGGGCCCGGTGACCACGTGGGCGCGCGGAGCTGCGCGCTCGTTGCCGTAGTGCGCGCTCTCCCGGCGGTAGTCGTCCGCTTCCCAGATCTCCAGGCGTGCACCGCGGATCGGTCGCCCCTGGGGATCGGTCACGACGCCCTCGACCCAGCAGGGCTCCCCGTCCGTCAGGGGCAGGACGCCCCCCACCGGCACCTCGGGGCTGTCACCGATGACGTACGGACCGGTCACGGTCGGCGGCGTCACGTCCCCCGTGGGGCCGTTCAACGCCACGACCTGAGCCGACGCGCCGAGGACGTCGCACAGGAGCACGGCCTCGCGACGTTCGTCGTTCGTGAACTGACCGACCGAGACCAGGAACTCGATGGCCTTGGACCACTCCGCGTCCGTCGGACGGACGTCGCGGAGGAAGGAGTGCAGATGCTCGGCGAGCGAGCACATGATCGCCTTCAGACGGGGGTCCTCGCAGTGGTCGAACGACCTGACCACCCGCGAGGCGAGGAGCTCCCCCGCGTCATCGATCATGTGCCCGACCCGCCTAGCTCAGATGCTTCTCGTAGAACTCGAACACCCGGAGCCAGCCGTCGACGGCCTGCGCCTGTTGATAGTGCGGGTGGTCCGAGGCGAAGAAGCCGTGGTCCGCACCGTCGTAACGGTGGAACTCGTGCTCCTTGCCGAGCCTGGTGAGCTCGGCGTCGATCGCGTCCACCTGCTCCGGGTCGGGGTTGCTGTCGTCGTTGCCGAAGATGCCCAGCAGCGGAGCAGACATGTCAGGGGCCCGGTGGATGACGCCCCGAGACGGCGCGTTCGGACGATCCGGGTCGGCCGGCTGCGGCATGATGCTCCCGCCCCAGCAGTCGACCGCAGCGTCCAGCGACGGCACGTCGCACGCGGCCAGGAAGGCCTGCCGGCCACCGGAGCAGAATCCGATCACGCCGGCCTTGCCGTTCGACGTGGGCTGCGCCTTCAGGTGGTCCACGGCACCGGCGATGTCGCCCATGACCTGGTCGTTCGGCATGGCCTTGCCGAGCCCCTCGGCGCGTGCCGCCGCGGCGACGTCGGCCCAGTGGCCCGGGCCACGACGGTGGTACAGGTTGGGCGCCAGCGCGGCGTAGCCACCCTCGGCGAACCGGCGGACGACCTCCCTGCACCAGAAGTCGAGCCCGGGGGCGTGGTGCAGGACGACCACGCTGCCCTTCGGCTCAGCAGTGGTCGGCCTGGCCGAATAGCCTTCGATGATGTCGCCGTGGTGGCCGGGGAACCCGACCACCTCGGCGATCATTCCGTCCTTCATCGTCCTTGTCCCGAGTTCCTAGGCCGCGACCATGTCGTCGAGCACCTTCATCAGCTCTTCCTCCGACAGGTGGAGGTCGATCGGCTCGCTGAACGGCTGGGGCCAGTTGATGCCCGTCTGCCAGTAGACCTCCACGCGGTTCCCCTCGGGGTCGCGGAAGTAGCAGCCGATCGCGTTGCCGTGGTTGCTGATGTGGTCGACCTCGTACTTGCGCTCCACGATCTCGGCGTAGAACTGGCGCAGATCGGCCAGGTTCTGCACGTGGAACGACAGCTGCTGCGGGTCGGTGTGGCGCTCCTCGTTCTTCGCCAGGAGAAGCTCGTGGTGCTCCTCCTCGGGACGCGCACTGAGGAACACGCGGCGCTCGTCACGGTCGGTGACGGTCATCCCGAGGAAGTTGGAGTAGAAGTCGAGCATGATCTCGGGGTCCTTGACGAACAGTCCGACGTGACCGAGACGGGTGACACTGGGCATGATGGTGGAGCCTTTCGTGTGGGTGTTGACGTGGTGGGGACGAGGCGGGGGCGGACGTGCGGGCTAGGCCCAGGACACCGACCCCGTGATGACGTCGAGCAGCCGGTCGAGGTCGTCCGGAAGGGCATCGCCGCGCCAGGCGACGTGATGGTCCGACCGGATGAGTGCCGCACCGGTCTCGTACAGGACCGTGAGCTCCGCGAGATCGGGCTCCTCGACCGTGAGGACCTCGAGCGGGACCCCCCGGGCCTCCGCGCGACGGACGAGCTCTCCGGCGTCGAGGTCGTTGAGGACGAGCAGGGTGAACCCGTTGCCGAGGTGGTCGTACAGCGACGACCCGTCCTTCAGCCAGTGGTGCGGAGCCCGGTTGCCGGGAGCGGACGAGGGCACGTAGTCCTCGAAGGACGGTGCCGGCTGGTCGGTGCCGTCACGGAAGATGATCGGAGAGGACGAGTAGCGGTAGCCGAGCTGACCGCCCATCCGCTTGAACTGGCGAGCCTTCTGGATCTGGATGTCCTCGCCGACCTGGGCACGCACGGCGTCACCGATCGGTCCGTCCTCCTCGATGCCGTCCCGCACGAGCTCGCGTGGTCCGACCGCCTGGTTGCTCTCGCAGCCCTTGAGGATGAACCGTGCCGCTTCGCCGCGCTCGATGCTGTAGCTCGGGATCAGTGCAGGACCGCCCCAGCCGTCGAGGACGGCGGCAAGCTTCCAGCCGAGATCGGCTGCGTCGCCGATGCCGATGTTCATGCCGAAGCCGCCCATGGGCGACACCATGTGGGCGGAGTCGCCGATCAGCAGGACACGCCCGAAGTCGTACCGGGGCGCCTGGATCGAGTGGGTGATGAACGTGCCGCCCGCCAGCGGCTCGACCTCGAACTCCTCGCCGATGGCGCGGAACAGCATCGCGCGGCAGGCCTCCCAGTCGTCGCCGTCGACGCCGTCCGGGACGGGTGAGGCGAAGTAGGCCCAGTGGTCGGTGCCGGACTGGGGCACCAGGCTGTCGCCGGCGCGGTCCTCGTTGTAGAACAGCAGCATCGACGACATCGACGTGGCCTTCCACAGCTCGGCCAGGCCCGGGGCGTAGATGTGCCAGAGGAAGCTGCGTGCCAGGTTCGGGTGGCCTTCCATGCGGACGTTGAGCCCGTCGCGACGCAGCTTGCTGCGGCTGCCCTCGGCCACGACCAGGTACTGGGCGGTGTGCGACTCCTGACCGTCCGGACCGTCGACGGTCACGGTGACGCCCGCGGCGTCCTGCTCGAAGCCGAGGACCTCGCTGTCGAAGCGCAGATCGACCAGCGGCAGGGAGCGGACGCGGTCACGCAGCGTCTTCTCGATCGCTTCGTTCGGCGCCCACTCGGCCACCTCCGACGCAATCGGCAGCCGCTCAGACCACTCGTACGCGCGAGGGAACCGCAGGATCTCGTGTCCGCTCAGGCGGGTCACGAACGCGACGTCCCGCTGGACCTCGGTGCTCACCGGGTCGTTCTCGCGGAGCGCATCGGCAATGCCCCAGCGGCGGAAGTGCTCCATCGAGCGCACGTTGGTCATGTTGGCCCGTGCGACGATCCGCTCCTCCTCCGAGCGCTTCTCGAACAGCACGCTCGGGATGCCCCGCAGCGCGAGGTCAATGGCCAGGGCCATGCCGACCGGGCCCGCGCCTGAGATGGCAACTGGGGGGACATCCTGACGAACTGACACGAGGGCTCCTTGAGAAAGAACAGATTCAGATTCCGTCTAGCGGTATCGCTTTCCACGTTAGCAGCGGGTGAGGTGCAGTGTCCAGCGTCACAGTGCGCGGATTCGCGGCTCAGGACCGGGGGCCGGGCGTCCGCAGGACGCAGCGAAATCCGATGTGCGACATCGACGACTCGACGGGCTGGGCCTGGCGGGCGGCCGGACGGTATCGGCGGCAGTAGTCGTCCGAGCACAGGTGCGATCCACCCTTGAGGACGCGGCGCGGGATCCGGCCGGCTGGGTCGCCGGGATCCTGGCTGCCGTCAGGAGCGGTCACCCGCGGGTTCTGCTGGGGCCCGCAGCAGGCGCGACCCGCCGTCTCCCCGTGATCGGAGCGGTAGAAGTCGGAGGTCCACTCCCACACGTTGCCGGTCACGTCGTAGAGCCCGTAGCCGTTCGGTGGGAACGACCGCACGGGCGTCGTGCGCTGCCATCCACCGGCGTCCACGCGCCGCCACGGGAAATCGCCCTCCCAGTAGTTCGCGAGTCGTCTCCCGTACGGGGACTTCTCATCGCCCCACGCGTACGTCGCGCCGTCGAGGCCCCCGCGGGCGGCGCGCTCCCACTCGGCCTCGGTGGGGAGGTCCTTGCCCACCCACCGGGCGTAGGCCGCGACGTCCTCCCAGCACACGTGGACCACGGGATGGAGCTCCCGTCCCCGGGTGTCCGAACCGGGACCCTCCGGGTGCTTCCAGCTCGCTCCCGCCACGTACCGCCACCACGTGCGCCAGTCGGTCAACGGCACCGGGCCCGACGTCGGCGTGAACACGAGCGACCCCGGGACCAGCAGGCCCGGGTCCACATCGGGGTAGTCACGCGGGTCGATCGCCCGCTCCGCGACGGTCACGTAGCCCGTCGCCTTCACGAAACGCCTGTACTGAGCCACCGTCACGGGCGACTCGTCGATCCAGAAGCCGTCCACTTCGACCGAGTGGACGGGCCCCTCCTCGGGATACTCCGGGATGTCCGAGCCCATCGCGAACCGGCCCGCCGGGATCCAGCGCATGGACCTCGAGGGTGCTGTGCCAGGAGGGGGCGTGGCCGAGCTCATCGGACGAGACTCTCAGACCTGGTCGTGCGGGGCGAACCGCCCGTACGAGCCGCGGAAGAACACCAGCGCGCGACCGTCGTCGACGGAGCCGAGGTCGAGCACCCGCGCCACGACGATCGTGTGGTCACCCGCGCCGAACTCGGCGTACACGTCGCAGTCGAGCCACGCCACGGCGTCCTCCAGGACGGGCCCACCGGTCTGCTCGCGCAGCGGCACGCCCGTGAAGCGGTCCCGGTCGGGTCCGGCGAATCGGCGGCTGGTCTGCTCGTGGTGATCGGCGAGGATGCTGATGCAGAACCGGCCCGCCGAACGGATCCGCGGCCAGGTCGAGGAGGTGCGCGCGACGCAGACCGAGATCAGCGGCGGGTCCAGCGAGACGCTGGTGATCGAGTTCACCGCCATCCCCACCGGACCGTCGGGCCCGTGGGCGGTCACCACGGCGACACCGGTCGGCAAGTGCCCGAGGACATTGCGGAAATGGCGTCGAGGATCGATCTCGGCCGGTGCGGCAACAGACAATGCCACGCTCATGGCTACCCCTTATTTCACCTGGTGGAATTGGATTTCATGCCACACTACGATGTGAGGTCCCGCCCGTCAAGCAGTTCCGGCCCACGGGCGGCGCTGGTGAGGGGTCGGGGAGAGCCGTGGCGGCTGGACTAGCCGGGCAGCGTCATGACGCTGAGCCGGCCACCCCGTCGCCGGCGTCCGGGTCGGCCAGGTCCAGGGCCGACGCGGGCAGGTCGCCTGCACCCTTGAGCCGCTCGGACATCTCCCGGGTCAGGGCCAACATCTGCTGGACGATCTCCGCGTCCTGCGCAGGATCGATCTTGCCCAGGCACAGCATGGCCGCGATCGGACGGCCCTCGGTGTCCATGACCGGCGCCGCGATGCCGCGTCCCGCCGCGAACCGCTCGAAGTCGTCCACGGCGTAGCCACGCTCCTGGATCGTCGCGAACTCCTGCTCGAGAGTCACCGGATCGGTGATCGTGCCGGGCGTGAACGTCCGCAACGGCTCCGCCTCGTACAACCACCGTCGCTGCTCCGCCGGCATGTACGACATCAGCAGCTTGCCGTCAGCCATCGCGTGCGCCGGCTGCGGATGCCCCGGCTCGAACTCGATGAACTCCGTCGCCGAGCCGGCCACGCGCGTCAGCTGGACCGTCTTGAACCCGACCAACGTGCTCAGGACCGCATCATGGCCTGACCACTGCGCCAGCCGCGACAAGAACATCCGCGCATCGTGCAGCACCGGGTTGGACACCAGGCCCACCATGCCCACGCCCACCGTCTGCATCCCCAGCCGGTACTTCGCGGTCCGGGTGTTCTGCTCCACCCATCCCACCTGCACCAAGGTCACCAGGATCCGGTGCACGCTGGCCGGCGACAGCTGCACGAACTGGGCCAGCTCCACGATCCCCAAGGGAAACGGATGCTCGGCCAACGCCGTGACGATCCGCGTCGCACGGGCCACCGCGCGCACCTGACCCCCATTGGCGGACGAACCCGACCCCGCACCCCGATCGCTCACGCCGTCTCCATCCCCCGATACTAACGACCCTGCCACGCCGACACCCCCATCAAAACGTCTCGGGACCCCGAGAACATGCGTGATTCCGGTGACAGCGAACCATCACCGAGGGTCAGACCCTCGCCGTGGCCGGTCGCAGCAGCCGCAGGAGACGTCCGAGCTCGTCGAGCATGGCCGCCGAGCTGCTGAGCATGAGGGGGGACGTCGTAAGCTCGCCGTCCTCGTCGATGACCCGGCGGATGAACGGGATCGCGACGGCGTCGAACACCGGGACCATCCTGACCGTCGTCACGATCTGCAGGAGCTGCTGGACGGCCCTCGTGCCGGCAGCGACCCCGCCGTAGCTCACGAAACCGACCGGCTTGTCCCGCCACTCGGCGTGCAGGAAGTCGATCGCGTTCTTGAGCACCGCGCTCGGGCCGTGGTTGTACTCGGGTGTCACGAACACGATCGCGTCAGCTGCGCCGACGATCTTCGACCAGTCCCGCGTGTGCTGGTGGGCGTAGTCGCCGAGCCGCGGGTGACGAGGCTCGTCGAAGAACGGCAGAGCGATCTCGGCGAGGTCCGCCACGACCGGCTCGAACCCGCCGTGCTCGTGGACGCGGCCCTCGAACCATCTCGCCACGTGATGCCCGGAACGGCCCGGTCGCGAGCTCCCGACGATGATCAGCAGCCGTGGCCGCTCTGCAGGTGACATCCGCACATGATGACACGCAGAGGAACGACTCAGGCCCTGACCGGCACATCTGTGCTGGTCAGGGCCTGAGCTTCGTGCTGTGGCAGGTGCAGGGTTCGAACCTGCGTAGGCTGAGCCGTCTGATTTACAGTCAGATCCCTTTGGCCACTCGGGCAACCTGCCGGGGTGTTGCCGGGGCAACGACAAGCAACACTATCGCAGGCGTTTAGTCTGAGAGAAATCAGACCCACCGCAACGCTTCAGGAGCACCCGTCATGGCCGACTCATCCTTCGACATCGTGAGCAAGATCGACCGTCAGGAGGCCGACAACGCGCTGAACCAGGCGGTCAAGGAGATCCAGACCCGCTACGACTTCAAGAACACCGGCGCCGAGATCAAGTGGAGCGGCGAGTGGGGCGTCGAGATCACCGCGAACGCCGACGAGCGCGCACTCGCAATCCTCGACGTCTTCAAGGACAAGCTGATCAAGCGGGGCATCTCGCTCAAGTCGCTGGAGGAGGGCGAGCCCCGCCAGTCCGGCAAGGACGTGAAGATCAACTGCACGTTCGGCGAGGGGATCAGCCAGGAGCAGGCCAAGAAGGTCTCCAAGCTCATCCGCGACGAGGGCCCCAAGGGCGTCAAGGTCCAGATCCAGGGCGACGAGCTGCGGGTGACCAGCAAGAAGCGCGACGACCTGCAGGAGGTCATCGCGCTGCTCAAGGGCGCCGACCTGGACTTCGCCGTCCAGTTCACCAACTACCGCTGACTGGCCCCCCCGGGGCGGACGCAAGATGAGGGTTTCCGGTAGCTGCGGCTACCGGAAACTCTCATCGTTCGTCGCCGCCGGGACGGAGGGTGAGGGTTTCGGGCGGCAGGAGCTGCCGCAAACCCTCATCGTCGGTCCGCCGGAGGCTCAGGGGAGGTGGCGGAGCAGGAGGTCGGGCCAGGCGCTGAGAGCCAGGAGCGCGGCCGTGCCGATCAGCACCGTGGACTTGGCGACGCGCACCGACACCGGTGGGGACGGGCTCACGTACGGCTCGCCGTGGGGGCGGTCGCACAGCCGCACGACGAGGCGCAGGTAGTACGCGAGGCCCAGCATCACGTTGAGGCCCATCACGACCGCGAGCCAGACGTGGTCGGACTCGACGACCGGGCGGATGACGACGTACTTGGTCACCAGGCCGATCACGGCGGGCGGGAAGCCGGCCAGCACGAGCGCCGCGACGACCAGCGGGATGCCCATCCACGGATCGGTGCGGGCCATGCCCCTGAGCTCGTCGAGGCTCGTGCTCCCCCGCAGCCGCAGCACGACCGAGAGCGCCGCGAACGCGACCAGATTCGCCAGGGCGTACACCGCGAGGTACTGCACCGGGGCGGTCAGGCCCTCGCGCGACAGCACCGCGACGGACGGCGCGATGAGGAATCCCGCCTGCGCGATCGACGACCAGGCGAGCAGGCCGATCGCATCGCTCTGCCGCAGGGCCCCGAGGTTGCCGATCGTCATCGTCGCGGCCGCGACCACCGCGAGCACCGGCTGCCACGCCGTGTACGCGTACGGGAGCGCGACATTGACCAGGATCAGCAGCGCGCCCAGCGCGGCAGCCTTCGAGACCGTCGAGAGGAAGCCCGCGACCATGACCGAGGCGCCCCCGTACGCATCGGGGACCCACACGTGGAACGGCACCGCTCCGAGCTTGAACAGCAGACCGACCAGGATCAGCACGACGGCCACCGCGACGACGCTCCCGGGCACGTCGGGGCGGGCCAGCGCGTCGCGGATCTCGTCGTAGGCCATCGACCCCGTGACCCCGTAGAGCAGCGAGATGCCCATGAGGGTGACCGCGGTCGAGACGACTGACGCGAGGAAGAACGTCCACGCCGACCGGATGGCGACCCGGTCGCCCTGGCGCAGGCCGACCAGGGCGATCGACGGCAGGGAGAGCAGCTCCAGCGAGACCACGAGGGTCACGAGGTCTCGCGCAGAGACCATGAGGACGCCGCCCGCGGCAGCACTCATCAGCAGGAAGTGGAACTCCCCCGGCGGCATCGCGGTCTCGAAGTTCATGATGTTGGCCGCGACCACGACGAACAGCGTCCCGACCAGGACGATCGCCGTCAGCGCGAACGTGTAGCTGCCCAGGTCGTCGCGGTACGCGTGCGCGAGCACCCCCGCGCCGAGGAGGGCGGCCGCGGCGGGCAGCTCCGGGCCGTTCCAGGTGCGGCGAGGGAAGAACGCGTCGACCAGCAGCGCCACGAGGGCGCCGGCCATGACGACCACGGCGGGGGCGACGAGATGCCAGTCGACAGGAATGTTCATCGGGCGAACGACCTCGTGAAGGGCTCGAACAGGTCCAGGAGCGGCCCCGGCCACAGGCCGAGGACGACCGCGGCGACGACGAGCGTGCCGAGCACGGCCACCTCACGCCGATCAAGGTCGCGGTCGCCGTCGTGGGGCACGGGCTCCCCCTGCGCCAGCAGCCGGATCGCCCGGGTGAAGTACGCCGTCGTCAGTGCGATGCCGAGCAGCGCCAGGCCGAGCGCGGTCCACGCGACCGGCCGGGTGAGCACGTCCCCGATCTCGTACGCCGCGCGCAGCGACAGCAGCTCGCCCCAGAAGCCCGCGAGCCCCGGCAGCCCCAGGCTCGCGACGGCGGCCAGGACGAAGGTGACCGCGAGCCACGGCGTGCGCGCGTAGAGCCCGCGACCGATCGCGGCCATCGACGCGGAGCCGAAGCGGTCCTTGAGCGATCCGGCGGCGAAGAACAGCAGGCCCGTGACCACGCCGTGCGCGACCGAGCCGAACACGGCCGCCGCGAGACCGACCTGGCTCTGCGTCGAGATCGCGATCACCACGAATCCCATGTGCCCGATGCTCGAGTACGCGATGAGCCGCTTCAGCTCGTCCTGCGCGTAGCAGGCGAGCGCGGACCACACGATGCCCAGCGCGCCGGCGATCGCGAGGTAGGGGGCGACGTCGGCGAAGCGCAGGAGGATCGGGCTGAACAGGATCAGCCCGTACGTGCCGAGCTTGAGGAAGACCGCCGCGAGCAGCACCGAGCCGACCGTGGGTGCCGCGCTGTGGGCACCCGGCAGCCAGGTGTGCAGCGGGACGACCGGTGTCTTGACCGCGAAGCCGAGCGTCACCAGCACGGCGGCCAGGAGGGACCCCGACGTCGCGTCGCCGACCTGCAGCGATCCGCCGTCGAGCCCGATCGCCACGATGCCCACCAGGAGCAGGCCCGAGCCGGTGACCGTGAAGAGCAGGAACCGCGTCGCGGCCGTCCTGGCCCCTGCGGCCTCGTCGCCCCACCAGGCGATGACGAACCACATGGGGATGAGCGCGAGCTCGAAGAACACGAAGAACAGCAGCAGGTCGAGCGAGCTGAACACGCCGAGGGACGAGGCGCTGATGACGAGCACGAGCCCGACCAGCGCCGGCGCGGCGTCCCGCGCGACCAGCCACAGGCAGCACAACAGGCCGATCGCCGCCGTCATCAGCAGGAACGGCCACGAGACCGCGGTGACCCCCAGGTGCAGCCGGGCACCGACCGGCTCGATCCACGGCTCGTCGACCTCGCCGGAGACGACGTCGCGCCCCTCCCACGCCAGGGCGTACAGGACGAGCGGGACGGCCATCGCCGCCGCTCCGGTCCACGCGGCCACCGGACCCGAGAACCTGGCCCGGCCGATCAGGAGCACCAGCCCGACGACGGCGGGCACGAGAAGAGCGACGACGATCATGTCAGGACCACCCCGACGACCACGAGCACCAGCACGCCCGCAGCGATGAGCGTCGCATAGCGCTGCACGTTGCGGGACTGGGCGAGACCGAGCACGTGGGATGCGCGTTCGGCCAGCCCCGCCCCCGCGCGGGGGTACGCGTCGACCGCCTCCTGGTCGAGGTCGACGACCGTGCGGGAGACCCCCCGCACGACCGCGGGCAGCCAGCGCGAGAAGGGCCGGTCGAGGCCGAGCTCGGCGGTCAGCGGGCCGATCTCGAGGTCGACGGACGCCCCCCTGCGCCGGAGCAGCACGATCGTGGCGACGCCCGCGACAGCGAGCGCGGTGGTCAGCAGGCCCGTGCCGAGATGGAACGGCTGGCCGATCGAGAGCGCGAACGTCGCCACGGCCAGCACGACCAGCGGGCCGGTCATCGCCCATGGCGCCTCGCGGCCCGTGTGGTCGTCGGGCGCGGGACCGAAGAACGCCTTCAGCCACAACCGCGTGGCGTACGCCGCGGTGAGGAAGACGGTCACGAGCGCGGCGGCCAGCAGCGCGTACGCCGTGCCGGTCGCGAGGCCACCGTCGTGGTCGGCCGCCTGCTCGATCGAGTGGAGCACCGAGTCCTTGGTGAAGAAGCCTGCCGTGGGGACGAGACCCGCGAGGGCCGCGAACCCCACGGTCGTCGACCAGAAGGTGACCGGCATCGACGCCCGCAGGCCGCCCATCGCGCTCAGCGCGCTCGAGCCGACCGCGTGCATGAGGCAGCCGCAGCCGAGGAACAGCAGGGCCTTGAAGACTCCGTGCGAGATCAGGTGGCTGAGGCCGGCGTCTGGGTCGGCCGCTGCGATCGCCCCGAGCATCAGGGCGAGCTGGCTGACGGTCGACCACGCGAGCGCCCGCTTCAGATCTGTCTGCACGAGCGCCAGGACCGCGCCCAGCAGCATCGTGATGCCGGCGACGACGGCCATCGCGGTCACGACGACGGTCGACTCGGCGTAGAGGAAGAACAGCCGCGCCGCGAGGTAGACGCCCGCCGCCACCATCGTCGCGGCGTGGATCAGCGCCGTGATGGGTGTCGGGCCGGGCATCGCGTCGGGCAGCCAGGTGTGCAGCGGGAACTGCGCAGACTTGCCGATGACCGCGACGAGGACCAGCAGGCCGATCGCGGTCGCGTGCTGCGGGCTCTGGCCGGCGGCGATCTCGACGCCGATCAGGTCGTACGTCCCGTAGGTCTCGCCGATCACCAGGATCGCGAGCACCAGGCCGAGATCGGCGACCCGGGTCATCAGGAACGCCTTCGCGGCTCCGGCGCGGGCCTCCGCGGTCTGCCACTCGTGACCGATCAGGAGATAGGAGCACAGGCCCATGACCTCCCAGCCGACGAGCAGCACCCACAGGTTGGTCGTGCCGACCACCGCGATCATCGCGACGAGGAACAGCACGATGACCAGCGCGTACGACCGATAGCGCGGGTGGTGCCCGAGGTAGGCCGTCGAGTAGATCTGCACGAGCAGGCCGACGCCGACCGCGAGCAGCACGAGCTGCGCCGAGGCGGGCAGGAGGAAGAGATCGGGCGACAGCGAGGGGAACGGCGGTCGGGTGCCCCCCGGCTCCCCGTCGTAGTAGGCGAACCACGCGGTCTCGTAGAGGTGCGGGATCGCCCAGATGGCTGCGGCGATCGCGAGCGCCGCGGTCAGCGCGACGTACGCCCAGTGGCGCCCGGCGACGCGGCTCATCGGCCCACCTCGTCGACGTCGACCGTCCGCAGGGCGCGGAACAGGGCGAGCACGATCGCCAGGCCGAGGCCGATCTCGGCGGCCGCGATCGTGATCGTGAAGAGGGTCAGCACCTGCCCCGAGTGCAGGGCGTCGGCGAACCACGCGTCGAAGGCCACCAGGTTGAGGTTGACGGCATTGAGCATGAGCTCGACGCCGAGCAGCATCATGACCGCGTTGCGGCGGGCCAGCACCCCGTACACGCCGATCCCGAAGAGGGCGGCCGCCAGCACCAGCGGATAGAGCAGCGGCATCAGCGGTCGGATCCTGACCGGGAGAGGACGATCGCGCCGACCAGCGCGGCCAGCAGCACCCCGCTGAGGATCTCGAACGGCAGCACCCAGTCGTTGAACAGGGCGTCGCCGATCGATCCGGCGGTGCCGATCCGGCGTCCCTCGATCTGCTCGCCGCGGAACCCCGCGACCATCGTGGCCCCCAGCCCGACCGCTGCGGTCAGGCCCACGAGGGCAGCGATCCAGCGGTTGCCGGTCACCTCCGCGGAGCGCGCGCCGCTCGGCTGGCGGGTCAGCATCAGGGCGAAGATCACGAGCACGACGACCGAGCCGACGTACACGAGCACCTGCACCCACGCGACGAACTCGGCCGTCATCAGCACGAAGCAGCCGGCGACTGCGCCGAGCGTCACGACGAGCCACAGGGCCGCGTGGACCAGCTGGCCGCTGGTCATCGACAGCAGCGCGGAGCCGACCGCGACGACGGCCAGGACGAGGAAGACGATCTCGGTGAGGCTCATGCGTCCTCCTGCGGCAGCGAGGCGCGGTACGTGTCGAGCTCCTTGCCCTGCGCGGCGCCCGGGTCGAGGGGCTGCGGCGGCGGGACGGAGTCCATCCACGTACGCAGCCGGTTCATGTCGTGCGTGAGGTCCTTGAGGTCCCCCTCGGCGTACGCGAACTCCGGCGACCAGTGGAGCGCGTCGAACGGACAGACCTCGACGCAGATCGAGCAGTACATGCAGATCGAGTAGTCGATGTCGAAGCGGTCGAGGACGTTCTGGCTGCGGTCGCGCCCGCCCTCGGTCGTCGCCGGGATGATCTCCTTGTGCGAGTCGATCGTGATGCACCACGAGGGGCACTCACGGGCGCAGAGCATGCACGACGTGCAGTTCTCCTCCTGCAGCGCGATCACGCCCCGGCTGCGCGGCGGCAGCTTGGGCTCGACGTCCGGGTAGTGCGCCGTGACGCTGCGGTGCGTGAGATTGCGCCACGTCACGGCGAGCCCCTTCAGCAGGCCGCGGCCCCAGGTCCGGCGGGTCATGCGATCACCACCAGCGTCGTGATCAGCAGCTGGGCGAGGGCGACCGGCACCAGCACCTTCCAGGCCAGCGCATTGACCTGGTCCTCGCGGAGGCGCGGGTACGCGACGCGGGCCCAGATGACCAGGAACGAGACGAGCGCGATCTTGAGCAGCGACCACACCCAGCCGAGCTGATCGGACCAGGGCCCGGCCCAGCCGCCGAGGAACAGCACGGTCGTCAGGGCGGCCAGCACCACGATTCCGGCGTACTCCGCGAGCAGGAACATCGCGAAGCGCATGCCGCCGTACTCGGTGAGCGGTCCCATGACGAGCTCGGCATCGGCCAGCGGCGCGTCGAACGGCGGCCGCTGCAGCTCGGCCAGTCCGGCGACGAAGAAGACGACGAGGCCGGGCAGCTGCACGAGCAGCCACCACGGCTCCCAGGCGTCCGCGATGCCGACCAGCGACAGGGTGCCGGCGGCGATCGCGACGCTCGCGGCGGTCAGGACCATCGGCAGCTCGTACGACATGAGCTGCGCCGCGACCCGCATGCCACCGATGTAGGAGTACTTGTTGCCGCTGCCGAGCCCGCCCATCAGGGTGCCGAGCACGCCGACGCTCATCGCGGCGAGGACGAAGAACAGCCCGAGGTCGAGGTCCTGGCCGATCAGGTTGCCCTGGCCGAAGAACGGTCCGAGCGGGATCGCGAGCATTGCGACGAGGTACGGCACGAGCGCGACCACAGGGGCGAGCTCGAACACGCGGCGGTCGGCCGCGACCGGGGTGATGCTCTCCTTCTGGACGAACTTGATGCCGTCGGCGACGAGCTGGGCCCAGCCGTGGAAACCACCCGCGGCCATCGGCCCGACCCGGCTCTGCATGTGCGCCATGGTCTTGTGCTCCATCTGGCCCACCAGCAGCGGGAGGGTCAGGAACGCGACCAGGACCAGCAGGCAGCGCAGGAGGGTGTCGAGCAGCTCGCTCATGGTCCCCACTCCCCCGGATCGGGCACGCCGGGGGGCTTGACCCGTCGGCGGCTCGGCGAGTGCGTGGAGTCGGCATCGCTCTCACCGGGCTCCTTGCCGCCCGGCCACGGCTTGGCGACGCGCGAGGCGAGCACGAACTCCTTGCGGAGCGGATGCCCCTCGAAGCCGTCGGGCAGCAGCAGGGGCTCGGTGCTGGTCGGCTCGGCGTCGGCGGTCACGAAAGTGATGCCGAACATCTCGTGGGTCTCGCGCTCGTGCCACGAGGCGCCGGCGAACACGTCCGCGACCGAGTCGACGACCGCGTCGTCGCGATCCAGGTAGGTCACCAGGAGCACGTGGTCCAGGGGGCGGGGCCGGGCCAGGTGCACGACGAGGCGGAACCCCTCGGGGTGCTCGTCCACCGCCGAGAGCCAGTCGAAGTACGTGTGGCCGTCCCGCTTGAGCCCCGCGACGGCGTCGTGCCAGCCGCCGCGCTCCACCACCCGGTGCGGGGGGCCGAAGGCGTTGTCCTCGATCGTCACTGATCGTCCACCGGCGGCGCCGGGACGCGCGGACTCAGCAGGGACGTCGCCGAGCGGGTGTAGCGCTGCGAGAGGTCCTCGCCCGCGATCTTGTCCTGCAGCGTGACGATGCCGTTGAGCAGCGCCTCGGGACGCGGCGGGCACCCCGGGACGTACACGTCGACGGGGATGATCTGGTCGACGCCCTTGGTCACCGAGTAGGAGTCCCAGTAGGGGCCGCCGGAGTTGGCGCACGAGCCGAAGCTGATGACGTACTTGGGCTCGGGCATCTGGTCGTACAGACGCTTGATGGCCGGCGCCATCTTGTCGGTGACGGTGCCCGACACGACCATGAGATCGGCCTGGCGCGGGCCGGGCGCGAACGGGATGACCCCGAGCCTGATGAAGTCGTGGCGCGACATCGAGGCCGCGATGAACTCGATCGCGCAGCACGCGAGACCGAAGTTGAAGACCCACAGGGAGTACTTGCGACCCCAGTTGAGCAGGTAGCGGGCCGGCTTGGGGGCCATCTGCGAGCCGATGCCGAGGCTCTGCGGCGCGACGGTCGGCATCGGGAGGCTCACGGGGTCCACGACAGCACCCCCTTGCGCCAGGCGTACGCGAGGCCCACGACGAGGATGCCGATGAAGATGCCCATCTCGGCGGCGGCCGCGCGACCGATGTCGTCCAGCACGACGGCCCACGGGAACAAGAAGACCGCGTCGACCGCGAAGATCACGTAGAGGAACGCATAGACGTAGTAGCGGACCGTGGACTGGGCCCAGCCCTCGCCCACGGGGTCGACACCCGACTCGTACGTCGTGGTCTTGGCGCGCGACGGGACCTGCGGCCGCATGAGCCGGTTGACCCCGAGCATCGCGGTCGCCAGGAGGACGCCGACGAGGATGATCGCGCCGACGGCGGCGTAGTCGTCCAGGTAGGCGCGCATGCCCCCACTCTAGGCCCGTGGCGCCCCCCGGCTGCGGAGCCCCACACGTCCAAGATGTGGCGGTTCGAGCCCGCCAAACCTCACGCACCGTGAGATCTGGAGGGCCCGATCCGCCACATCTTGGGTGGGGTCGGGGTCGGGGCGCTAGCCCTGGGCGAGCTCGGAGACGTGGTTCCACTTCTCCCAGGTCTCGAGGCGCTTGGCGTAGTCGGCCTTGGCGATGCCCAGCGGGGCGGTGCCGAAGAAGACGCGCAGCGGCGGCTCCTGGGCGTCCACGATCTGCAGGATCGCGGCGGCCGAGGCATGGGGGTCCCCCGGCTCGGCGTTGCGGCTCGCTCGGCCCTGCATGGTCTTCTCGCGGAATGCGTCGTACGCGGGGTTCTGCTCGGAGTGCGAGGCCGAGGCGCCGCCCCAGTCGGTGGAGAAGCCGCCAGGCTCCACGAGGGTGACGTGGATGCCGAAGTCGGCGACCTCCTGGGCCAGGGCCTGCGAGAAGCCCTCGAGGCCCCACTTCGACGCGTGGTAGATGCCGACGAGCGGGAATGCCGAGATGCCGCCGATCGAGGACACCTGGATGATGTGGCCGCTGCCCTGCTCCCGCAGGAACGGCAGCGCGGCCTGGGTGACCCAGAGCGCGCCGAACAGGTTGGTCTCGATCTGGGCGCGGGCCTCGTCCTCGGTGATCTCCTCGATGAAGCCGAAGTGGCCGTAGCCCGCGTTGTTGACGATCACGTCGAGACGGCCGAAGTGCTCGTGCGCCTGCGCGACCGCGGCGAAGTCCGCGTCGTGGTCGTTGACGTCGAGCTGCAGGGGCAGGATCGCGTCGCCGAACCGCTCGACGAGGTCGTCGAGGGTGGAGGTGTCGCGTGCCGTCGCGGCGACCCTGTCGCCGCGCTCCAGCGCCGCGATGCTCCACTCCCGACCGAAGCCGCGCGACGCACCAGTGATGAACCAGATCTTGGGTGAGGTCATGCCCCCGACGTTACGACCTGGAGCACACTCCAGCACAAGTCGAGGTGGCCGTGACGCTCACGGCACCCGCAGGAACGTGACCGCGAAGTCCGCGTCCTCGGTCCACGGCACCAGGTCCCACGTCGCGAACCGCTGCTCGTGCACGAGACCGGCCGCTGCGACGTCGGCGTCGAAGTCCGCCAGCGCGTACTCGCGATCAGTCGCGAAGCCCACGACGACCCGTCCGCCGGGACGGACGGCCGCGCGCACCGACGAGAGCACCGACTGCTCGGAGTCCGGCGCGACGAACACCATGACGTTGCCGGCCATGACCGCGAGGTCGAACGGCTCCTCGTCCAGCGCCAGCGTGGCCAGGTCCGCGACGACCCAGCGGGGCCCGGGGTGGTCCTCCTCCGCGGCGGCGATCAGGACCGGATCCGCGTCCACCCCCACCACGGTGTGCCCACGGGCGTGCAGCTCGGCGCCGACCCGGCCGGGTCCGCAGCCGGCATCGAGGATGCGGGAGCCCGGCGCGGTCGCCGCGTCGATCAGCCGCGCCTCGCCGGCGAGGTCGACGCCCTCCGCGGCCATGGTCCTGAAGCGTTCGACGTACCACGCGGAGTGGCCGTCCTTGGTGTCGGTGAACCAGCGGGGTCGATCAGTCATGCCTCCATCGTCGCCGACGCACCCCGGCGGGCGTACCCTCGGCTGGTGAACGACTCTCAGCGCGGCGCCGCGTTCGGCATCGCCGCCTATCTCTGCTGGGGGTTCTTCCCCCTCTACTGGCCGCTGCTGGAGCCCGCCGGATCGCTCGAGATCCTCGCGCACCGCTTCGTGTGGTCGATGGTGTTCGTCCTCGTCGCGATCACCGCGATGGGCAAGTGGCGGTCGTTCATCGCGATCGCCCACGACCGCAGGATGATGCTGATCCTCGCTGCCGCCTCCGTGGTCATCGCCGGCAACTGGGGCGGCTTCATCTACGGCGTCACCAACGGGCACGTGATCGAGACGTCGCTCGGCTACTTCATCAACCCGCTCGTGACGGTGATGCTCGGCGTCTTCGTGCTCAAGGAGACGTTGCGGCCGGCGCAGTGGGTGGCCATCGCGATCGGCGCCATCGCGGTCGTCGTCCTGACCGTGGACTACGGCCGGCTCCCCTGGGTCGCGCTCCTCGTGGCGTTCTCGTTCGCGGCCTACGGCTTCTTGAAGAAGAAGGCGGACCTCGGCGCCTTCGAGGGGCTGGGCATGGAGACGGCGATCCTGTTCCCGGTCGCCCTCGCGTTCCTCGTCGTGCTCCAGTTCCGTGGCGAGCTCGCGTTCGGCCACGAGGGTCCCGGCAACGTGGCCCTCCTCGTGGGGACGGGCCTGGTCACCGCGATCCCGCTGCTGCTGTTCAGCGCGGCGGCGACGCGCCTGTCGCTCACGACGATCGGGCTGCTGCAGTACCTCGGCCCCATCATCCAGTTCATCGCGGGCCTGACGATCTTCGACGAGGACATGACCGACGCCCGCTGGGTCGGCTTCGTCCTGGTGTGGACGGCGCTCGTGATCTTCACCGCGGACGCCGTGCTCAGCCGTCGGCGGGTCCTGCACCGCAGCGCGGAGTCCGCGGCGCTGTAGGCCTCAGCCGACGCGGGTCACGACCGTGTCGCACAGCTCCTGGAGCGCCGAGCGGGCCGACGAGTCGGGCAGCTTGGCGAGCAGGACGCCGGCGGCGTCCGCCTCGGCGCGGACGTACGAGCGGGCCTCGGCCATCGCGGGGTGGGCCCGCAGCAGCGCGAGCGCCTCGGCGTGCTCGGCGTCGTCGGTGAGGGGCCGGCCGAGAAGCGTCCGGAGCCGCTCGCTGCCGGGATCGGTCGAGCGCAGCGCGATGAGGGTCGGCAGGGTCGGGACGCCCTCACGCAGGTCGGTGCCGGGCGTCTTGCCCGAGTCGCCGGTCTCGCTGGCCACGTCGATGATGTCGTCCGCGAGCTGGAATGCGGCACCGATGCGCTCACCGAACTCGGTCAGCGTCTCCTGGACGTCTGCCGGTGCGCCGGCCATCTTGGAGCCGAACAGCGCCGCGGTCGCGATGAGCGAGCCGGTCTTGTCCGCGACGACCGCGAGATAGTGCGCCAGCGCGTCCTCGTCGTCGGCCGGGCCGATCGTCTCGCGGATCTGGCCCTGGACCAGCCGCGAGAACGTGCGCGCCTGGATGCGCACCGCTTCGGTGCCGAGATCGGAGACCAGGTCGGAGGCCTGCGCGAACAGGTAGTCGCCCACGAGGATCGCGACCGAGTTGCCCCACCGGGCGTTGGCGCTGGGCGCCCCGCGCCGCACGTCGGCCTCGTCCATGACGTCGTCGTGGTAGAGCGTCGCGAGGTGGGTCAGCTCGACGACCACGGCCGACCGTGCGACGTCCGCCCGGGACGACTCACCGAACTCGGCCGCGAGCAGCACCAGCAGCGGGCGGAAGCGCTTGCCGCCCGCGTTGAGCAGGTGGGCGGCCGCCTCGGCGACGAGCCGGTCGGGGCTGTCGACGGCAGCCCGCAGCTGTCGCTCGACCTCCTCGACGCCCGCGAGCACGCGTGCCTCGAATGCGGCGTCGGTGAACGAGACACCCAGAGTGGACACGCACAGCTCCTAGCACAAACAGTCCCGCGAAATGGTCAACGCACGAAGGCGCCCGCATGCTGCGCAAGATCCAGCACCGGTCCCGGAATGATACCGAGTCCCACTGTGGCGACCGCAGCCACGACGATCACAGCGCTCGTCAGCGCGCTCGGGACTGCGACCGTCGGCCCGTCCCCGACCGGGTCGGTGAAGAACATCAGCACGATGACCCGCACGTAGAAGTACGCCGCCAGCGCGCTCACCAGCACGCCGATCACGACCAGCCACCAGAACCCTCCGGCGTACGCCGCGCTGAACACGCCCCACTTGCCGATGAAGCCGCCAGTGAGCGGGATGCCCGCGAACGACAGCATGAAGAGGGCGAACGCCCCCGCGAGCCATGGCGACGTCCGGCCGAGGCCGGCCCACCTCGACAGGTGGGTGGTCTCGCCACCGGAGTCACGCACGAGCGTCACGACCGCGAACGCGCCGATCGAGGACACCCCGTAGACCGCGAGGTAGAACAGCACGCTCGAGACCGACGTGATGCGGTCGGCCGAGGCCACGCCCGCGTACGCCCCGACGAAGCCCACGAGCAGGAAGCCCGCGTGCGCGATCGAGGAGTACGCGAGCATCCGCTTGACGTCGGTCTGCGAGATCGACACGACGGCTCCGAGGAACATCGTGATGATCGCGATCGCGACGATCGTGGGACGCCAGTCCCACTGCGAGCCGCCGAACGCGACGAAGAAGACCCGCAGGAGGGCCAGGAACGCCGCCGCCTTGGTGCCCGCGGCCATGAACGCCGTGACGGGCGTCGGCGCGCCCTGGTAGACGTCGGGCGTCCACGTGTGGAACGGGGCCGCGCCGATCTTGAACAGCAGGCCGACCGCGATGAGCGCGATCGCCGCGAGCAGCATGTTCTCGCTGCCGGCGCGGCTCGAGACCGCGGTGTCGATCGCGGACAGCTCGAAGCTGCCGGAGTAGCCGTATGCCAGCGCGATGCCGTAGAGGAAGAAGACCGACGAGAACGCACCGAGCAGGAAGTACTTGAGCGCGGCCTCCTGGCTGAGCAGCCGCCGCCGGCGGGCCAGCCCGCACAGCAGGTACAGCGGCAGGGACAGCACCTCCAGCGCCACGAACATCGTCAGCAGGTCGTTCGCGGTCGCGAACAGCATCATGCCGACCAGCGCGAACATCGCGAGAGGGAAGACCTCGGTGTGCTCGACCCGCAGCTTGACCGCCTCGGCCTCGGACGCCGAGCCTGGGGCGTCCGCCGCACGGCCGGTGAATGCGCTCAGCCCGCCCTCTAGCCGGCGCTCGGCGAACAGCAGCATGCTCAGCAGGGCGAACAGCAGCAGGATGCCCCACGCGAAGACGCCGGGGCCGTCGATCGAGAGCGCGCCCTCGGCGGCGACCTTGCCGCGGGCGACGAGCCCGGACTCGACCGTGTCGAGATCGGTGTAGACCCAGACGGTGTCCGCCAGGGCGGCGACGATGCCGACAACGGCGAGGACGACCTGGGTCATGAACCGGGCCGGGCGGGCGCAGAAGGCCTCGACGAGGACTCCCACCACGGCCACGCCGGCGATGATGAACAACGGGCCGAGCAGCGCGTACTCGATCTCGGGTGCCGCGATCGGGGGCAGGTCCGTCGCGGTGATGAGGTTCCGCATCAGTGACCTCCCTCTTCCTCGGCGGATGTGTCGATGGTCGTGGGCGTCCTCGGCGGAGGATCACCCTTGCCGACGTTGCTCATGACCGTGTCGATGGCCGGCGAGATCGCGTTGAGCATCGGCTGGGGGAAGAAGCCCAGGGCCACGATCAGCACGATCGCCGGGGTCAGGGCCGCGATCTCGCGCGGCTCGAGGTCCGTGACGCCCTCGCTGCCGGGCTGGAGCGGCCCGGTCATCGTGCGCTGGTACATGATCAGGATGTAGAGCGCGGCCAGCACGATGCCGAGCGTGGCCACCGCGGCCGCCGGGATCGAGCGCGTGAACGTCCCCGCCAGGACCAGGAACTCCGAGACGAACGGGGCCAGGCCGGGCAGCGACAGGCTCGACAAGCCGGCGATGAGCAGGACTCCGGAAAGGATCGGCGCGATCTTCTGGACGCCGCCGAAGTCACCGATCCGGGCCGACCCACGGCGGGCGATCATGATGCCGGTGACCAGGAACAGCGCCGCGGTCGAGAGTCCGTGGTTGAACATGTAGAGGGTCGCGCCGGCCATCGACGTCGTCGTGAAGGCGAAGATGCCGAGGATGATGAAGCCGAAGTGCGACACCGAGGTGAACGCGATGAGGCGCCGGATGTCGTCCTGCCCGATCGCGAGCAGCGCACCGTAGATGATGCTGATGACGGCCAGGACGATGATCACCGGGCTGGCCCAGTCCGCGGCCTCGGGGAACAGCCCCACGCACCAGATGATCATGCCGAACGTGCCGATCTTGTCGACCACGCTCACCATCAGCACCGAGGTGCCGGGGGTCGCCTGGCCGGCCGCGTCGGGCAGCCACGTGTGCAGCGGGAACAGCGGCGCCTTGATCGCGAACGCGGCCATGAAGCCGAGGAACAGCAGCCGCTCGGTCGTCTGGCCGAGATCGAGCCCCTGCAGGTCCGCGAGCAGGTACGACGCATCGCCCTGGCGCGAGCTGACCACGTACAGGCCCACGATCGAGGCCAGCATCAGCAGGCCGCCCACGAGGTTGTAGATCAAGAACTTCACGGCGGCGTACGAGCGGTGGGGACCGCCGAACGAGCCGATGAGGAAGTACAGCGGGATGAGCGTGGCCTCGAACAGGACGTAGAACAAGAACGCGTCGGTCGCGGAGAAGGCCCCGATCGCGAGGCCCTCGACCGCCAGCATCCACGCGAGGTACGCGTTGGTGCTGCGCGGATCGGGCAGCCGGTCGCCGATCGCGGCCAGCAGGACGATCGGGGTCAGGATCGTCGTCAGCAGGATCAGCGTGATGCCGATGCCGTTGACGCCGACCGCGTAGTGCGCGCCGAAGGCGCTGATCCACTCGTGGGTGCTGGTCAGCTGGTAGCCACCGGACTCGGGGTCGAACTGCGCGAGGGCGACGAGCGCCAGCGCGAGGGTGATCAGCGAGACGGCGAGGGCGATCGTCTTGGCCCGCAGCTGCGAGCCGGACTCACGGGGCAGGAGCGCAAGGATCAGCGCGCCCGCGATCGGGGTCGCGGCCAGGATCGTCAGGATCATGCGAGGGTCACCGCCAGGAGGCACAGGACGAGGATGGCGACGCCACCGAACATCGTGAGGGCATAGGAACGGACGTAGCCGGTCTGCGGCTTGCGAAGGAACTGCGAGGTGTCACCGAGCCGGTCGGCCACACCCGTGACGAAGCCGTCGATGCCCCGGCCGTCGAACCACACCAGGAACCGGGTGAGGTGGCGCATCGGGCGGACCACGACCGCGTCGTTGACCTCGTTGCCGTAGAGCTCGTGGCGGCCGGCGCGGGCCCAGATCGACACGTCGGCGTCGGGGGGTGTCTCCCCCGCGATCGGCTTGCGGCCGTAGGTGAGGAAGCCGAGTGCGACGCCCGAGGCAGCGACGAGGGTGATGATCGCCGTGAGGGCGATCGCGGGGATCGCGAGCTCCTCGTGCTCACCGTGCCCCACCACGGGCTCGAGCCAGTCCACGATCCAGTCACCGAGCAGCAGCAGGCCGCCCAGCAGGGACAGGGCACCGAGGGCGATGAGCGGGACGGTCATGACCTTGGGCGACTCGTGCGGGTGGACGCCCTCCTTCCACCGCTTGTCGCCGAAGAAGGTCATCATCATGAGGCGGGTCATGTAGAACGCGGTGACGCCGGCGCCCAGCAGTGCGCCGAGGCCCACCCAGACGTTCTCGCCGAATGCGGTCTCGATGATCTTGTCCTTGGACCAGAATCCCGAGAACCCCGGGAAGCCGATGATCGCGAGGTAGCCGAGCGCGAACGTCACGAACGTGACCGGCATGGCCTTGCGCAGCGCGCCGTAGTGGCGCATGTCGACGTCGTCGTCCATGCCGTGCATGACCGATCCGGCCCCGAGGAACATGTTGGCCTTGAAGAAGCCGTGCGTGATGAGGTGGAAGATCGCGAACGGATAGCCCGCCGGGCCGAGTCCGGCCGAGAGCATCATGTAGCCGATCTGACTCATGGTGGAGCCGGCAAGCGCCTTCTTGATGTCGTCCTTGGCGCAGCCGATCCACGCGCCGGCCAGCAGCGTGACGAGGCCGACGATCATGACCGCGGTGCGCGCCACCTCCGAGGAGTCGAACACTCCGCCGCTGCGGACGACGAGGTAGACGCCCGCGGTGACCATGGTCGCCGCGTGGATCAGGGCCGAGACCGGGGTCGGGCCCTCCATCGCGTCGAGCAGCCAGCTCTGCAGCGGCACCTGGGCGGACTTGCCGCACGCCCCGAGCAGCAGCAGCAGGCCCAGCGCGGTCGCGACCCCGTCGCCGGCTCCCGGTGCGGCGGCGTTGACGGCGTGGATCGCCGTGGTGCCGAACTGCGCGAACATCAGCATGATCGCGAGCGCCATGCCGATGTCACCGACACGGTTGACCACGAACGCCTTCTTGGCCGCTGCGGCCGCGGACGGCTTGTGCTGCCAGAAGCCGATGAGCAGGTACGACGCGAGGCCGACGCCCTCCCAGCCGAGGAACAGCACGAGGTAGTCGCTCGCGAGCACGAGCGTGAGCATCGCGGCGATGAAGATGTTGAGGTACGCGAAGAACCGGCGTCGCCGCGGGTCGTGCTCCATGTAGCCGATCGAGTAGACGTGGATCAGGGTGCCCACGCCGGTGATCAGCAGGACGAACAGGCCCGAGAGCTGGTCGAACGTGAAGCCCATCTCGACGTGGAACGTCCCGGTGTCCATCCACGTGAACAGCGACGTGGACTGCGAGCGGTCCTCGGCGTCCTTGCCCAGCAGGGACGCGAAGAGCACCGCACCGAACAGGAACGAGGCGGCCGACGCGGCCGTCCCGATGAGGTGGCCGAACCGGTCGGACTCCTTGCCCCAGACCAGGAGCAGGGCGCCGCTGGCCAGTGGGATGGCGATGAGCAGCCACTGAAGATCGAACATCGTGCTCCCCCTACGACTTCAGCAGGCTCGCGTCGTCGACCGAGGTCGAGCGCCGCGTGCGGTAGATGGACACGATGATGGACAGCCCGACGACGACCTCGGCCGCGGCGACGACCATCACGAAGAAGGCGGCCACCTGCCCGTCCAGGTTGCCGTGCTGGCGCGAGAAGCTCACGAACGCAAGGTTGGTCGCGTTGAGCATGAGCTCGATGCACATGAAGACGATGATCGCGTTGCGCCGGATCAGGACGCCCACCGCGCCGATCGTGAAGAGGATCAGCGACAAGGTGATGTACTCGTTCACTTCGGTCCTCCCAAGCCGGAGCCGGACGAATCGGGATCGTCCTCGTGCTCGAGCTGGTCGGCCGTCCGGGCGACGTCGTCCGAGAAGCCGCTGCGGACCTGGCCGCGCTCGGCGATGCTCGGTGACACCGATGCGTCCAGCGGCGTGCCGTCGGGCAGGAGGGCCGGGGTGTCGACCGCGTTGTGCCGAGCGAAGACGCCGGGTGTCGGAGCGTTGCCGGGGTGGCGTCCGGTCTCGGCGTACTCGCGCATGCGGCGGGCCGCGATGTCGGCCTGCGTCTGCCGCTTGGTGAGCCGCTCCTTGTGGGCCAGCACCATCGCGCCGAGAGCCGCAGTGATGAGCAGGGCGCTCGTGAACTCGAACGCCAGGACGTACTTGCCGAAGAGCAGGTCGGCCAGCCCGTACGGGTTGCCGTTCGCATTGGCGCGGTCGAGGCCGACGACGGTGCCGGTCACGGTCTGCCCGATCGCGAGCACCGCGGTCACGCCGAAGAGCAGACCGATGACGATCGCGGCGAGGCGCTGCCCCGAGATCGTCTCCCGGACGGCCTCGGAGGTCTCGACGCCCACCAGCATCAGCACGAACAGGAACAGCATCATGATCGCGCCGGTGTAGACGATGATCTGCACCGCGAACAGGAACGGTGCGCCCTGCGCGGCGTACAGGATCGCGAGGCTGATCATCACGACCGCGAGCGCGAGCGCCGCGTGCACGGCCTTGCGGGCGAACAGCAGGCCCAGGGCGGCGATCACCATGATCGGCGCGAGCAGCCAGAACGTCGTCACGAGACCTCCACGATCGGCAGGGTCTTGCCGCGGTAGTAGTCGTGGTGGTCGTCGCTGATCATCATCTCGTGCGGCGGCTCGACCATGCCGGGGAGCAGCGGGGCGAGCAGATCGCTCTTCTCGTAGATGAGGTCCTCGCGGTTGTTGTCGGCCAGCTCGTACTCGTTGGTCATGGTCAGGGCGCGGGTCGGGCACGCCTCGATGCACAGGCCGCACAGGATGCAGCGCAGGTAGTTGATCTGGTAGACCCGCCCGTAGCGCTCGCCCGGGCTGTGCCGGTCGCCCTCGGTGTTGGACGCACCCTCGACGTAGATCGCGTCCGCGGGGCAGGCCCACGCGCACAGCTCGCAACCGATGCACTTCTCCAGACCGTCGGGCCAGCGGTTGAGCTGGTGACGACCGTGGAAGCGCGGTGCGGTCGGCACCTTCTCGAACGGGTACTGCTCGGTGACGGTCTTCTTGAACATCGTCCGGAACGTGACGCCGAAACCGGCGACCGGGTCCAGGATCGTCTCTTTCGGGGAGCTCATGACGAGGTCCTCTCGGTCGAAGCGGCGGTGGTGTCGGTGTCCTGGCCGGGCATGGGCGGCACGGGGTAGCCGCCGGCGAAGGCGTCCCACTCCTCGGGCTCGGGCTCCGGCTCGGGCTTGCCCTCGGGGATGAACATCGACGCGACGATCACCACGCCCGCGACGGCCGCCACGATCAGCAACGTGCGCTGGTCGAGCATGTCCTCGCTCTTGAGCTTGCGGATGAACGCGACGGCGATGATCCAGACCAGGGAGACCGGGATGAGGATCTTCCAGCCGAAGCTCATGAACTGGTCGTAGCGCATGCGGGGCAGGGTGCCGCGGAGCCAGACGAACAAGAAGATGAAGAACAGCGTCTTGCCGAAGAACCACAGCAGCGGCCAGTAGCCGGTGTTGAAGTAGCCGTCGTTGATCTGTCCGATGCCGAACGGGGCCCGCCAACCGCCCAGGAACAGCGTGGTGGCCAGCGCGGAGACCGTGACCATGTTGACGTACTCGGCCAGGAAGAACAGCGCGAACTTCAGCGAGGAGTACTCGGTGTGGAAGCCGCCGACCAGCTCGCCCTCGGCCTCGGGGAGGTCGAACGGAGCGCGGTTGGTCTCGCCGACCATCGCGATGCAGTAGATGACGAACGAGGGGAAGAGCGGGATGAAGTACCAGAGGTCGTCCTGCGCCGCGACGATCTCCGAGGTGGACATCGAGCCCGCGTACATGAAGACCGACACGAACGACAGA
Source organism: Aeromicrobium sp. S22 (assembly GCF_009661045.1). Lineage (NCBI taxonomy): Bacteria > Bacillati > Actinomycetota > Actinomycetes > Propionibacteriales > Nocardioidaceae > Aeromicrobium > Aeromicrobium sp. S22. The sequence continues at coordinate 563,823 of NZ_WJWV01000001.1, read as the reverse complement.
CCCATCGCGACCTCGTACGAGATGACCTGGGCGCTCGAGCGCAGACCGCCGAGGAGGGCGTAGATCGAGCCGGACGCCCAGCCCGCCAGCACGATGCCGTAGACGCCGATCGAGGTCACCGCGAGGACGTACAGCACCGCGACCGGCAGGTCGGTCAGCTGCAGCACGGTCTTGGTGTCGGTGAACGGGATCGTCACCTCGGGGCCGAACGGGATGACCGCCCAGGCCAGGAAGGCCGGGATCGTGGCGAGGATCGGCGCCAGGATGTAGACGACCTTGTCGGCCGCCTTGACGACGATGTCCTCCTTCAGCGCGAGCTTGACGCCGTCGGCCAGGCTCTGCAGCAGGCCGAACGGGCCGTTGACGTTGGGGCCGATGCGGTGCTGCATCCTGGCCACGACGCGGCGCTCGAACCAGATGTTGAACAGCGTGTAGACGAGCAGGAAGACGAAGATCAGCACCGCCTTGAGCGCGATCACCCAGAACGGCTCGTTCCCGAACAGATCGCTCATGACGGGGCTCCGTCGGTCGGGGCGGGCGACAGGGTGACCCGGTCGGCGTAGCCCGCGCCGAGGGCGGCACGGAGGCTGACGCCGGAGTTGGACGGCGCCCACACGACGCCGTCGGGCAGGTCTGCGACCTGGGTCGGGAGAGTCACGCTGCCGACCGCGGTCGACAGCGTTGCCGGTCCCCCGGGCTCGACGTCGAAGGCCTTGAGCGTGACCTCGCTGGCCCGCAGCACCGCCGGACGGGCCGTGGCCTTGAACGCGTCCTGGCCGTCCTGGCCGCGGGCGTCGTCGACGAGGAGCCGCCAGGTGTCGAGCACGACCGTGCGGGGATCGGGTGCCGAACGGCTCGGCTCGACCGTGGGGGTCGCCGCGCGGGCGCCGTCCCACGGGCCCAGCTCGGTCATGGCCTGCCGGGCGGCTGCGACGGTGCGGAAGCCCAGGGGCCGGCCCATCTCCTCGGCGATCCCGGCCAGCACGCGGATGTCGGTGAGCGAGCCCGGCGCGTGGAGCACCGCGTCGAACGTTCGCGCACGGCCCTCCCAGTTGACGAACATGCCGGGCCGCTCGACCATCGGGGCGACCGGCAGGACCACGTCGGCCACGGCCGTCACGTCGCTGTGCCGCACCTCGAGGCTGACCACGAAGTCGGCGGCGGCGAGTCCTGCGCGGGCCGTCGCGGGGTCGGGCAGGTCGTCGATCTCGACGCCGCCGACCAGCAGGGCCTTGACGTCGCCGCGCTGGGCATCGGCGAGCACCTGCGAGGTGTCGCGTCCGGGCGTCGAGGGGATCGAGGTGACGCCCCAGGCGACCGCCAGATCGGTGCGTGCCTCGGCGTCCTCGAGCGGACGGCCGCCGGGCAGCAGATGGGGCAGGCACCCGGTCTCGACCGCACCACGGTCGCCCGCACGGCGCGGGACCCACGCGAGGCGGGCGCCGGTGCGGGCGGCCGCAGCAGCAGCCGCGGACAGTCCGCCGGGCACCGAGGCCAGCCGTTCGCCGACCAGGATGACGGACCCCTGCGGCAGGTCGAGCGCCGCGAGGGCGGCCGGCTCGTCGCCGGGGACCGTGCGGATCAGCTCACCGGACATCTTGGCGAGGCCACGTGTCGTGTGGCTTGCGATCGAGACGACCGTGACGCCGTGCTGACGGGCTCCCTTGCGCAGCCGCAGGAAGATGCTGCCGTTCTCGTCCTCGGGCTCGAGGCCGGCCAGGACGACCGTCGAGGCCCGCTCGAGGTCCGCGAAACGGACGACCAGCTGGGTCGCGGCGACGTGCGAGGCCAGGAACGCGGCCTCCTCTGCCGAGTGTGCGCGGGCGCGGAAGTCGATGTCGTTGGTGCCGAGGACCGTACGGGCGAACTTGCTGTAGGCGAAGGCGTCCTCGGCGGTGAGCCGGCCCCCGGGCAGGACCCCGACCCGGCCGTTCGCTGCGGCGAGGCCGCGGGCGGCGATCGCGAGGGCCGCGGGCCACGAGGCGGGCTCGAGCTCGCCGTCGGCACCGCGGACGAGCGGGGTCGTGAGGCGGTCACCCTGCGTCGCGTACGTGAACGCGAACCGGTCCTTGTCGGTGATCCACTCCTCGTTGACCTCGGGGTCGTCACCCGCGAGGCGGCGCATGACCTTGCCGCGCCGGTGGTCCACCCGGATCGCGGAGCCGCTCGCATCGTGCTCGGCGACCGAGGGCGTCGAGACCAGGTCGAACGGGCGCGAGCGGAAGCGGTAGTCCGCACTCGTCAGGGCTCCGACGGGGCAGATCTGGATCGTGTTGCCCGAGAAGTAGGAGCTGAAGGGCTCCTTCTCGTAGATGCCCACCTGCTGGCGGGCGCCGCGCTCGATCAGCGCGATGAACGGATCGCCGGCGATCTGCTCGGAGAACCGGGTGCAGCGGGCGCACAGGACGCAGCGCTCGCGATCGAGCAGCACCTGCTCGGACACCTTGACCGGCTTGGGGAACGTCCGCTTGGTCTCGGTGAACCGGGACTCGCCCTGGCCGTGCGTCATCGCCTGGTTCTGCAGCGGGCACTCACCGCCCTTGTCGCAGACCGGGCAGTCCAGCGGGTGGTTGATGAGCAGCAGCTCCATCGTACCGCGCTGCGCCTTCTCGGCGACCGGCGACGTGACCTGGGTCTTGACGACCATGCCGGCGGCGACCTCGATCGTGCAGGACGCCTGCGGCTTGGGGAAGCCGCGGCCGTTGCCCGCGTCGGTGATGTCGACGAGGCACTGCCGGCACGCGCCGACCGGGTCGAGCAACGGGTGGTCGCAGAACCGCGGGATCTCGGTGCCGATCAGCTCGGCGGCGCGGATCACGAGCGTGCCCTTGGGGACGCTGACCTCGACGTCGTCGATCGTCAGGGTGACGAGCTCGACCGGAGTCTCGCCGGCCGATCCGGCGGGGGCCTCTTGGACGGTCATGCCGTCACCTCCTGGGCGAACAGGGTGGACGCCGCCGGGGGGAACAGCTCGCGCGACGGGGTGTGCATGCCGGCCTCGAACTCGTCGCGGAAGTGCTGGATCGCGGACGTGATGGGGCTGGTCGCACCGTCGCCCAGCGCGCAGAACGACCGGCCGAGGATGTTGTCGCACAGGTCCAGCAGCAGCTCGATGTCACCCTCGCGGCCCTGGCCCTCGTCGAGGCGCTGCAGGGTCTGCACGAGCCACCACGTGCCCTCGCGGCACGGCGTGCACTTGCCGCACGACTCGTGCTTGTAGAACTCGGTCCAGCGCAGGACGCAGCGCACGACCGAGGTGGTCTGGTCGAAGACCTGCAGGGCGCGCGTCCCGAGCATCGACCCCGCGGCGCCGACCGACTCGTAGTCCAGCGGCATGTCGAGGTGCTCGGCGGTCAGCAGCGGCGTGGAGGACCCGCCGGGGGTCCAGAACTTGAGCTCGCTCCCCTCGCGCATGCCACCCCCGAGCTCGATGAGAGTGCGCAGCGTGATGCCGAGCGGTGCCTCGTACTGTCCGGGCTTCTTGACGTGCCCGGACAGCGAGTAGATGACGTAGCCCTTGGACTTCTCGGTGCCCATCGAGGCGAACCACTCGTGGCCGCCGCGGATGATCGAGGGCACCGAGGCGATCGACTCGACGTTGTTGATGACGGTCGGGCTCGCGTAGAGGCCCTCGACCGCGGGGAACGGCGGACGCAGGCGGGGCTGGCCCCGGCGGCCCTCGAGCGAGTCGAGCAGCGCCGTCTCCTCACCGCAGATGTACGCCCCCGCGCCCGCGTGGATGACCAGGTCGACGTCGACGCCGCTGCCGAGGATGTCGCGGCCGAGGTAGCCGGCCTCGTACGCCTCGCGGCACGCGGCACGCAGGCGGCGGATCACGTGCAGCACCTCGCCGCGGACGTAGATGAACGCCTGCTTGGCGTTGATCGCGTGCGCCGCGATGATGACCCCCTCGATGAGGGTGTGCGGCGTGGCCATCATGAACGGGATGTCCTTGCAGGTGCCCGGCTCGGACTCGTCCGCGTTGACGACGAGGTACTTCGGCTTGGGGTTGTCCTGCGGGATGAAGCTCCACTTCATCCCGGTCGGGAAGCCTGCGCCGCCGCGACCGCGCAGGCCGGACTCCTTGACCATCTCCACGACCTCGGCGGGCTGCATCTTCAAGGCCTTGTCGAGTGCCTGGTAGCCACCTGCGCTGCGGTACGCGTCGAGCGTCCAGGCGCGGTCGGTGCCCCAGTCGGCCGTGAGCACCGGTGTGAGCGTGTCAGTCATCCTTGCCCTCCTCTGCGGTGTGCGCGGGCGATTGCTCGATCACGGTCTCGGTCTCGGCGCGCGAGGTGTCCGCCTGCGCGGCCGCACCGGCCTTGGTGTCGGCCGTCCCGTCGCTCCCCGACCCCGAGGTCTCGCCGACGTCCGGCGCCGACCACCCGTTGGCCTGCGCGATCTCGAAGCCCGCGAGGGACGCCCCGGCGGCGGTGGGTCCCTCGTCGACGAGGCCGTCCTCGAAGCCGGCGATCACGCGCTCGGCCTCGCGCCAGCTCGTGATGGTCGCGCCGCGGGTGGCCTGGACCGGCTCGCCCGCGCGAAGCCGGTCCACGAGCTGGACCGCGGACTCGGGGGTCTGGTTGTCGAAGAACTCCCAGTTGACCGTGACCACGGGCGCGAAGTCGCACGCGGCATTGCACTCGATGTGCTCGAGCGTGACCCGCCCGTCGTCGGTCGTCTCGTCGTTGCCGACGTCGAGATGGCCCTTGAGCCGCTCGAAGATCAGGTCGCCGCCCATCACGGCGCACAACGTGTTGGTGCAGACCCCCACGTGGTGCTCGCCCATCGGCCGGCGCTTGTACATCGTGTAGAACGTCGCGACGCCCGAGACCTCGGCGGCGCTGATGCCGAGGATCGCGGCGCACACCTCGATGCCCTCGTTGGTGACGCTGCCCTCGGCGGACTGGACCAGGTGCAGCATCGGCAGCAGCGCGCTGCGGGCCTGCGGATAGCGGCCCGCCAGCTCGCGCAGCTCCGCGAGCGTCGTGTCGGACAGGCTCATCGGTCGACACCTCCCATCACGGGGTCGATGCTGGCGACCGCGACGATCACGTCCGAGAGCATGCCGCCCTCGCTCATCACGGACGTGCCCTGCAGGTTGACGAACGAGGGATCGCGGAAGTGCGCCCGGTAGGGGCGGGTGCCGCCGTCGGACACCAGGTGGCAGCCGATCTCGCCGCGCGGCGCCTCGATCGCGGCGTACGCCTGGCCGGCCGGGACCCGGAAGCCCTCGGTCACGATCTTGAAGTGGTGGATGAGCGCTTCCATCGACTCGCCCATGATGTGCTTGATGTGCTCGGCGGAGTTGCCCTGTCCGTCCGCGCCGACGCTGAGCTGCGCGGGCCAGGCGATCTTCTTGTCCGCGACCATGACCGGCATGCCCTCCATGCCGGCGAGCCGGTCGATGGCCTGGTCGACGATCCGCAGGCTCTCCCACATCTCGTCCAGGCGGATGCGGAACCGTCCGTAGGCGTCGGGCTCGTTGCGGGTGACGACCTCGAAGTCGTACGTGTCGTAGCCCCAGTAGGGCTGCTTCTTGCGCAGGTCCCAGTCGTACCCGGTCGAGCGGAGGACCGGCCCGGTCAGTCCGAGGGCCAGGCAGCCGGCGAGCTCGAGGTGTCCGACGCCCTTCAGGCGGCCCTTGAAGATCGGGTTGGCGTTGCAGAGCGCGGCGTACTCGGGCAGCCGCTTGCGCAGCAGCGCCACGGTCGAGCGGAGCTTGTCGATCGCACCCTCGGGGAGGTCCTGCGCGACACCGCCGGGGCGGAAGAAGGCGTGGTTCATGCGCAGCCCGGTGATCATCTCGAACAGGTCGAGGATGAGCTCGCGATCGCGGAAGCCGCAGGTCATGACGGTCAGCGCGCCGATCTCCATGCCGCCGGTCGCGAGGCACACGAGGTGCGAGGAGATCCGGTTGAGCTCGAGCAGCAGGACCCGCATCGTCTGCGCCTTCTCGGGCGCCTCGATGCCCAGCAGCCGCTCGACCGCCATGACGTACGCCGCCTCGTTGGAGAACGGGGCCACGTAGTCCATGCGGGTGCAGAACGTCACGCCCTGCGTCCAGGTGCGGTACTCCATGTTCTTCTCGATGCCGGTGTGCAGGTAGCCGATGCCCGCGCGGGCGTCGCGCACCGTCTCGCCGTCGATCTCGAGGATCAGGCGGAGCACACCGTGGGTCGAGGGGTGCTGCGGACCCATGTTGATCACGAGCCGGTCGCCCTCGACCGCCGTGGCGTCGATCGTGTCCCAGTCCTGTCCGGTGACGGTGAAGACCGGGCCCTCGGCCGACTCGGTCGTGCCGGCGTACGGATCGGTGGTGGCGCTCATGAGTAGCTCCTGCGCTGGTCCGGCGGCGGCACGGTCCCGCCCTTGTACTCGACCGGGATGCCGCCCAAGGGGTAGTCCTTGCGCTGCGGGTGGCCCGGCCAGTCGTCGGGCATGAGGATGCGGGTCAGCGCGGGGTGGCCGTCGAAGATGATCCCGAACATGTCCCAGGTCTCCCGCTCCTGCCAGTCCGCGGTCGGGTAGATGCTGACCACGCTGGGCACGTGCGGATCCTCTTCGGGCGCGGTGACCTCGAGCCGGATCCGGCGGTTGTGGGTCATCGAGAGCAGGTGGTACGCCACGTGCATCTCGCGCCCGGTCTCGTGCGGGAAGTGCACCCCGCTGACGCTGGAGCAGAACTCGAACCGCAGCACGGGATCGTTGCGCAGGTGGGTCACCGTCTCCAGCAGCAGCTGGCGGCGGATGTGGAAGGTGATCTCCCCGCGGTCGACCACGACCTTCTCGATCGCGTCGCCGAGCCCGGTGCCGGCCTCGAGACGCTCGGCGACCTCGTCGAACCAGCCGCCGTACGGCTTCTGGCTGGCGCCGGGCATCACGACCGGGCGGGTCAGCCCGCCGAAGCCGCTGGTGTCGCCCGTGCCGTGCGCACCGAATGCGCCCTCGCGGATCTCCACGACCTCGAGCTGCGTCGTGCCGGCCCGGACCAGCTCGTCACGTGTCTCGTGCGAGCCGTCCTGGGTCTCGGTGCCCGCGTCACGTGCGTCCCGGTCGCCCTTCGGATCGGTCATCGCTGCTCACCCGTCATCGCATGAGGCCCTTCATCGCGGAGGTGGGCGTCGCGAGCAGCGCGGTGCGCTCCTCCTGCTTGATCTCGGCCAGCCGGTTGGCACCGAGCTTCTGGTGCTGGATCTGGTCGTGCAGCTTGAGGATCGCGTCGATCAGCATCTCCGGACGCGGCGGGCACCCCGGGAGGTACATGTCGACCGGGACGACGTGGTCGACGCCCTGGACGATCGCGTAGTTGTTGAACATGCCGCCCGAGCTCGCGCACACGCCCATCGCGAGGACGTACTTGGGGCCGGCCATCTGGTCGTAGATCTGGCGCAGGACGGGGGCCATCTTGTTGCTGACCCGGCCCGCCACGATCATCAGGTCGGCCTGGCGCGGCGAGGGGCGGAAGACCTCCATGCCGAAGCGCGCGGAGTCAAAGCGCGGGGCACCGAAGGTCATCATCTCGATCGCGCAGCACGCGAGACCGAACGTCGCCGGCCAGAACGAGGCCTTGCGCATGTAGCCGGCCAGTCCTTCGACGGTCGAGAGCAGGACCCCCGACGGCAGCTTCTCTTCTAGTCCCATTCGAGTCCTCCACGGCGCCAGACGTAGGCGTAGGCGATGAACACCGTCGCCATGAACAAGAACATCTCGATCAGGCCGAACCAGCCGAGCGCGTCGAAGGCGACCGCGAACGGGTAGAGGAAGATGATCTCGATGTCGAAGACGATGAACAGCATCGCGATGATGAAGTAGCGGATCGACACCTTGCCGCCGCCCTCGGGCAGCGGACTGGGCTCGATGCCCGACTCGTAGCGGTCCAGCTTGGCGCGGTTGTAGCGCTTGGGGCCGGTCAGCGGCGCGATCGCGATGCTGCCGATCGCGAAGAGGGCGGCGAGCCCACCCAGCACGAGGATCGGCGTGTAAGCCGTCACGACACCTCCCGGAACTCAGCTGAGCGTGGAACCTGTGATCGCGTGCTTGTGAATTGCTTCACAACGTGATCAGGGTCTCACCCTACGCCCGAGGAATGTCAGTTGTAACTTAGGTCACACTAACTCGCTGCGAGGAAGCTCTCAGGGCTTGGTGGAGCGGTGCAGCGCGACGATCCCGCCGGAGAGGTTGTGCCACTCGACCCGGCCCCAGCCGGCCTCGACCATGCGCAGGGCGAGGCCCTTCTGATCCGGCCACGCGCGGATGGACTCGGCGAGGTAGACGTACGACTCGGGGTTCGACGAGACCGCCCGCGCCACGGGGGGCAGGGCCCGCATGAGGTAGTTGGTGTAGACCGCGTCGAAGGGACCCCAGGTGGGGGTGCTGAACTCGCAGATCACGATGCGGCCGCCGGGCCGGGTCACGCGCCGCAGCTCCCGCAGGCCCTCGATCGGGTCGACGATGTTGCGCAGGCCGAACGAGATCGTGACCGCGTCGAAGGTCTCGTCGCCGAACGGCAGCAGCATGCCGTCGCCGGCGGTGAACGGCAGGTGCGGGCGGGCCTGCTTGCCGACCTCGAGCATCCCGAAGGAGAAGTCGCACGGCACGACGGTCGCGCCCGCGTCCGCGAACGGCTGGCTCGAGGTGCCGGTGCCGGCCGCGAGGTCCAGGATCACCTCGCCGGGCTGCGGTGCCAGCAGGTCGACGACGCGCTTGCGCCAACGGCGGTCCTGCCCCATCGACAGCACGTCGTTGGTCAGGTCGTACTTCTTGGCCACCTTGTCGAACATCTTCGCGACGTCGTGGGGCTCCTTGTCCAGACCGGCTCGGCTCACCTGCCCACCATCCCACGAGTACGCTCATGGATTGTGAGCAACCCCGTCCTGGCCGACGTCATCGGACCCCTCCTGGTCCGATCGGCACCGATCGCCGACCCCGGAGAGCTGCTCGCGCTCCTGCCCGAGGACGATGCGTTCGCGTGGGTCCACGCAGGTGACGGGCTCGTGGGCTGGGGTCGCGCCGCCGAGCTGCGCACCTCCGGCGCCGACCGGTTCACCCATGCGGCGACGTGGTGGAGCGAGCTGGCCTCCCACGCGGTCGTGCGCGACGACGTCGACGTCCCGGGCTCGGGCCTGGTCGCCTTCGGCTCGTTCACGTTCACCGACGACGCCGAGGGCAGCGTGCTCGTCGTGCCCGAGGTCGTCGTGGGTCGGCGCGACGGCGTCACCTGGGTCACCGTGATCGACACCTCGATCAGCGCGGTGCCGCCGATCGCCCCGACGAGCGCCCCGCGCGACCCGGTCGGCACGGCGTTCGCGGACGGGCCGGTCGACAGCCTGACGTGGCAGGGCCTCGTGGCCGAGGCCGTGCGCCGCATCGTCGCGGGCGACCTGGACAAGGTCGTCCTCGCCCGTGACCTGATCGCGACGGTCGACGAGCCGCTCGACGTCCGCTCGCCACTGAGCCGGCTCGCCGCCGAGTACCCGAGCTGCTGGACGTTCCACGTCGACGGCTTCTTCGGCTCGACACCGGAGATGCTGGTCCGGCTCGAGCGCGGGCTGGTGACCTCGCGGGTGCTGGCCGGCACGATTCGCCGCACCGGGGACGATGCGCACGACCTGGCCCTCGCGGGATCGCTCGCGCGCTCGAGCAAGGACCTCGAGGAGCACGAGTACGCGGTGCGATCGGTCGCCGACGCGCTCGCCCCGCACTGCACGAGCATGAACGTGCCGGAGACGCCCTTCGTGCTGCACCTGCCCAACGTCATGCACCTGGCCACCGACGTCACCGGCGTGATGCGGAACGGCGCGAGCGCGCTGACCCTGGCGGCGTCCCTCCACCCGTCCGCGGCGGTCGGTGGCACCCCCACCGACGCGGCGGTGCGCCTGATCGAGCAGATCGAGCTGCTCGACCGCGGCCGCTACGCCGGCCCGGTCGGCTGGATCGACGCCCGGGGCGACGGCGAGTGGGGCATCGGGCTGCGGGCGGCCCAGGTCGAGGACGACGGGCGCACCGTCCGACTCTTCGCGGGCTGCGGCATCGTCGCGGACTCCGTGCCCGCCGACGAGCTCGCGGAGTCCAACGCCAAGCTGATCCCGGTCCGCGACGCCCTCACCCCCCGCGACGACTGACCCCCGCCCAGATTTGCGGACTCCTGCACCTTTTTGAGCCCGGATTGCGTGCAGAAGTCCGCAAATCGGGGCGGGGTGGGACGTGGGCGGGGAGGGACGGTCGGTCAGCGCCAGACCTTGGCCTCGAGGCTCTGGCCCATGATGCGCGCGGCCAACAGGCGGTGCAGGCCGTCGAGGTGCCACCAGCCGTGCCCCTGCCCCACGTCGTAGACCCGGGCCGCCTTGATGCTCTCGCCCGCGTCGAGCCGGGTCAGGTAGTAGTTGACCTTCGCGACGCCCACGAGCCGCTGCGGAGTCATCACGACGGTGTGCGGTCGCAGCACGACGACCTCGCCGGTGGAGCGCGGCCGGCTGTCGTCCTTGAGCTGCAACGGTCCCGCGAACACCACGGCGAGCCACAGCAGCCTGCGGGTGCTGACGACGTCCTGGTCGCCCGTCATGCGGATGAACTGGTCCAGCCGCTCCATCGAGTCGTCGTCGAGGTCCGTCGGCGGAGGCGCGAGCTTGGGGCCGAGCCGCGGCAGACGGACCATGACGACGTCAGCCGGCCGTGACCGGTGCGAGCGCGGGCCAGCGGGGGCTCAGGTTGTCGCCCGAGGAGGTGCCGGTCAGGCGCCGCTTGACCCAGGGGGCGGCGTACGCCTTGACCCAATCGACGTTGGCGGCGCGGCGGTCCCGGCCCGTGAGCACCGGACGCTCGGTCAGCTCGAGCGGACGCAGGTCGTGCTCGATCCCCAGCGTGTCGAGCACCGCGATGGCCATCCGTTGGTGACCCGCGCTCGACATGTGCATGCGGTCGACGTCCCAGAGCCGGTCGTCGCGGTAGTCGCCGAGGCGCCAGAAGTCGACGAGCGTGGTCCCGTGCCGGTCTGCGACCTCGCGGACCAGCTCGTTGTAGATCGCGAAGCGTCCCCGCAGGGCGCCGAAGATCGGCGCGTCACCCGGGTCGTACGCCGTGAACATGACGACCCGCGCGCCGGTCTCGGTGAGCCGGCCGATCGCGTGGTCGTACGACTGCATGAGCCGGTCGATGTCGACCCGGGGCCGGAGCACGTCGTTGGCACCTGCGTAGATCGTCACCAGATCGGGCTGCATCGCGATCGCCGGGTCGATCTGCTCGGCGACGATCTGCAGGAGCTTGCGGCCGCGGATCGCGAGGTTGGCGTAGGCGAAGTCGTCGCCCTTCAGCACCTCGGCGACGCGGTCGGCCCAGCCGCGCACGCCATTGGGTCGAGTGTTGTCGGGATCGCCGACGCCCTCGGTGAACGAGTCGCCGAGGGCGACGAAGCGGGAGAAAGTCACCCGCTCAGGATACGTGGGCGCCGGCCGCGGACCGGCCTCAGTCGAGCAGGCCCTTGCGGCGGGCGATCGCCGCGGCCTCCGTGCGCCCGGCCGCCCCGAGCTTGGCGAGGATGTTGGACACGTGGACCGAGACGGTCTTGGTGCTGATGAACAGCCGGGAGCCGATCTCACCGTTGCTGCGTCCCGCTGACACCTGCTGCAGCACCTCCAGCTCGCGAGGGGTGAGCTCGACCTCCGAACGTGCCTTGCCGCCGAGCGCAGCGATCTCGGCCAGCAGCGGCTTGGCGCCGAGGGAGCGTGCGGTCTCGCGTGCCGCGGCGAGGCACGAGCGCGCCTCCTCGTCGCGTCCGGTCGCCAGGAGCAGCGCCGCCAGCCGGGTCGCCGACCGAGCCTCTTCGAACGGCTGCCCGAACGCTGCGAACGCCGCGACCGCGTCGCGCCAGGCCCGCTCGAGCTCGTCGGCGGACGGCGCGTCAATGCCGGTCACCCAGCGCAGCCGCGCGGCCTCGGCGGTGAGGCGCAACCGCCAGGCGTGACCCTCGGGCCCCATCGTCGGATTGGCCTGCGCGACCTCCGCGGCCAGGGCCTCGAGGCCCGCGGCCTCTTCGAGCAGATCCGCGTGCTCGGAGCGGGCGAGATCGGCCGCGGCGGTCGCCATCTGTCCCACGACGAGGGCGCCGAGGCGTACGTGCGCCATGAACAGGTGACCGTCCCAGACCCGCTCGATGATCTCGGCGACGTCACGGCGCACGGCACGGGCCGCGTCGAGGTTGCCGCTGTCGCCGTGCAGATCGATCAGCGCGGCACCGCTGTGCACGGCCAGGGCGATGTCACGCTCCCAGACCCCTCGCAGTCGCGGCTCCTCGACCAGCGCGTCGACCTCCCCACGCCCCGCGGCGACCATGAGCGCCTCACCTGTGAGGATCGCGTCGGCGAGCAGGGGCGCACCCGTGCCCACGTCCTGCAGGGCGAGCGCCTCGTCCCAGCGACCACGGATGTAGCAGATCACCCCGGCGAAGGCCTTGCCGTCGAAGCCGTAGGGGGCCCACGTCCGGCCGGTGGCCTGGGCGCGCGCCATGGCCGCACGGAAGGCGGCCTCGGCGGCGTCGAGGTCGCCGGCGTTGAGCAGGACGAAGGCGAGGTTGTGCAGGCCGCGCAGCTCGCCGAGGACGTTGCCGTCCTTGCGGGAGCTCTCGATCAGCTCGTCGTAGCGTTGCCGCGACTTGTCCAGATCGCTGCCGCCCGTGCGCGACAGCACTCGCGCGAGCGTCACGGTGACCTCGGCGACGATGTCGTTCGCGCCGAGGTCCTCGGCCATCGCGACCGCGTGCTCGCCGAGCTCGAGGGCCTCGTCGTCGCGCCACGCGTCGGCGAGCACCGCGGTCCGCAGCGCCTCGGCCCGCGCCCGCAGCACCGTGCGCTCCGGCCCGACCACCTCGAGCACCTCCTGGCTGACACGTGCGGACTCGGCGTCGCGCTCGGCGATCAGCGCCATCGTGCCGATCGGGATCATCAGCCGGGCCCGGTCCTCGGCCGAGGTGGCGGCGGGCAGCGCCTCGAGGTGCTCGTTGAGCAGGGCGAGCGCGCGGAGCAGGTGTCCCGACGTCATCCACGAGTCCGCGGCGGCCACAAGCAGGCCGATGACGTCCGTGCCCTCGGGTGCGGACCCGAGCAGGTCGAGCGCCTGCTCGTAGTGCCGCGCGGCCTCGTCGTAGCCCGACAGGCGTACGGCCGACTCCCCCGCCTCGACGCTGGCGACGAACGCCCGCGTGAGCTCGCCGGCGGCAGCGGCGTGCATCGAGATCTCCGCCGCGGACCCGTGCGACCCGTCGGCGGTGAGCACGTCGAGATAGGCATGGTTGATGCGGCGGCGCTCACCGGGCAGCAGGTCGTCGCGGACCGCCTCGGCGAGCAGCGCGTGCCGGAACGCGTACGCGTCGCCGTCGACCTGGGTCATGATCTTGTGGTCGATCGCCGAGCGGATCGCCTCGTCGAACACCGGGCCGGGCAGGCCCACGACCTGCGACAGCACGCGGTCGCTGACCCGTCCGCCCGAGCAGGACGCCGCCCGGACGACCTGGCGTGCCTCGTCGTCGAGCCGGTCGAGCCGGATCAGCAGCAGGTCGGCGAGCGTCTCGGGCAGCATCGCCCGGGAGTCGGCCAGGCCCGCGTCGAGGAGCTCCTCGGCGAAGAATGCGTTGCCGGCGGCGCGGCGCACGACCGCCGAGAGACCGTCGCCCGCCAGGTCGGAGGCACCGCGCGCGCGGACGAGATCGGCGACGGCGACGTCGTCGAGAGGGCTGAGCTCGACTCGCCGCACAGCGGGCAGCCGCGCCCACTCGGCGATCGCCTGGCGCAGCGGGTGCCGCCGGTGCAGGTCGTCGGCGCGGTAGCTCACGACGACGTGGACGGGGTGGGTGAACAGGTAGGACAGGGCGTACCGGATGAGGTGCCGGGTCGAGGCGTCCGCCCAATGGGCGTCCTCGATGACCAGCAGGAGCGGCTGCTCGGCGGCCAGGAGGTCGAGGCCCGCGACGACCGACGCGAACAGCTCGGACCGATCGACACCGGCGGACTGCTCGGCGCTCGGCCACGGCAGCAGCGGGGCGAGCGCCGGGAAGCGGGCTGCGAGCTCGTCTCGCTCGGCGTCGTCGATCGACGCGAACGCCTCGGCGAACGGCTGATAGGGCATCGCGCTGTCGCCGAGGTCGAGGCAGTGGCCGGCCACGACGCGATGGCCGGCCGCCCGGGCCCGCTCGGCGAGCTCACGCAGCAGCCGGGTCTTGCCGATGCCCGCGTCGCCGCCGAGCAGCACCGCCGCGGGGTCCCCGGCGAGCACGCCGGAGGCGACCAGGAGCTGCTCGAGCTCGGCCGCGCGGCCGAACAGGGGCGTCGAAGGGGTGCGGTCGGTCGCCATGGTGTCCATGATGGCCGATGCCGCAGACGTTTCGGCAGGGACGAACGATGAGGGTTTCCGGCAGCTGGGGGTGCCCCTAACCCTCATCGTCGGTCCCCCCGGCGCCGGGCCGGGACGGACGATGAGGGCTTGGGGCAGCAGCGGCTACCGCAAACCCTCATCGTTCGTCCGCCCGTGGGCCGGCCCGTCGTGGGCTAGCGGAGGGTCTTCTTGCCTCCGTGCAGCAGGGTGATGAGCTGCGCGACCTTGCCGTCGGTCTTGGCGTCACGGGCGAACGACGTCAGGAGCATGGGCGGGTTGAACCGCTGCCGGGTGATGGACTTGGCGTACGTGAACTCCTTCAGCCCCTCGGGGCCGTGGATGCGCCCGAAGCCCGACTGACCCACCCCGCCGAACGGCAGGGACGGCACGCCCGCGAAGGCGATGATCGAGTTGACCGACGTCATGCCCGAGCGGATCTGCTTGGCCACCTCGAGGCCGCGCTTCTTGGAGAACACCGCGCCTGCGAGACCGTACGACGTCGCGTTGGTCAGCCGGATCGCCTCGTCCATGTCCTTGACCGGGTTGACCGCCAAGGTGGGCCCGAAGGTCTCCTCGGTCATCTCGGTGGAGTCCTCGGGGACGTGCGTGAGGATCGTCGGCTGGACGAACCGCTCGCCGATCGCGTCGGGGCCGCCGAGGGCCACGTGGGCACCCTTGGCCACCGCGTCCTCGACGTGGCTGCGGATGACGTCGAGCTGCGACGGCATCGTGATCGGGCCGATCTTGGCGCCCGCGTCGGCACCCGCGCGCAGGCCCTTGGCCTGGTCGAGGATCTCGCTCATGAACTGGTCGAAGACCCGCTCGTGGACGTAGACCCGCTCGGTGCCGATGCAGGTCTGCCCCGCGTTGGACATGCCGCCCCACAGCGCCGCCTCGGCGGCCTTGGCGATGTCGGCGTCCTCGTCGACGATGAACGAGTCCTTGCCGCCGGCCTCGATGATGACCGGCGTGAGGTTCTCGGCGCACGCAGCCATGACCTTCTTGCCCGTGCGGCCCGAGCCGGTGAACGCGAGCTTGTCGATCGCGGCCGTGCACAGCGCGTTGCCGGTCTCGCCGAGCCCCGTGACGACCTGCAGCACGGGGCGGCCCTGGACGACCTCGGTGAACGTGTCGGCGAGCCACTGGCCCACGCCGGGGGTGTACTCGCTCGGCTTGAAGACCACGGTGTTGCCGGCGGCGAGGGCGTACGCGATCGAGCCCATCGGCGTGAAGACCGGATAGTTCCACGGGCCGATCACGCCGACCACCCCGAGCTGGCGGTACTCGACCGTCGCGGCCTGGTTGGCCATCAGCAGACCCGCGCTGACCCGGTGCGGGCCGAGGACCTTCTTGGCGTGCTTGGCGGCCCACGCGACGTGGTCGATCGCCAGGACGATCTCGAGCTGCGCATCGCTGTGCGGCTTGCCGGTCTCGCGGTGCGCGAGATCTGCGAGCTGCGCGATGCGACGGGTGATCACGCTGCGCCACGTGAGCAGGAAGTCCGCGCGCTCGTCGAACGACAGGTTGCCCCACCAGTCGGCGGCCTCACGGGCCCGGGCGACGGCCGCGTCGACCTCGGCTCCCGACGCGATCGGGTGGGTGCCGACGAGATCGCCGTTGGCCGGGTTGAACGAGTCGAACGTCGCGCGGGGGGCGTCGTTCGTCGTGGTGTTCTCGAGCGTTGCGGTCATCGTGACTCCTTGATGAGGTCGGCGCACTTCTCGCCGATCATGACGGTGGGGGCGTTGGTGTTGCCGCGCGGGACCCGCGGCATCACGGAGGCGTCGGCGACCCGGAGGCCCTCGACGCCGTGGACGGTGAGATCGGGACCGACGACGCTGCCCTCGACCGTGCCCATCGCGCACGTGCCGACCGGGTGATAGAGCGTCTGGCCGAGAGCACCGATCGTCTCGATGATCTCGTCGTCGGTCGGCTCGGCCGAGGACGGGAGCCACGGCTCGTCGACGTACTTGGCGATCGGCCCCTCACGCAGGATGGCCAGCGCGGTCCGGTAACCGCCGATGATCGCGTCCAGGTCGGCCCGGTCGTCGAAGTAGCCGGGCTCGATCTCGGGGTGCCAGCTCGGATCGGCCGAGCGGAGCCTGATGTGGCCCTTGCTCTGCACGTTGACGAGCGTCACGGCGGTCGTCAGGGCACGTCGCACGGGCTCGTGCATCCCGTTGTCGTAGAACCCGGTCGGCGCGACGTGCAGCTGGATGTCGGGCAGGTCGAGATCGTCGCGCGAGGAGTAGAACGCGCCGGTCTCGGCCACGTTGGAGCTGAGCGGCCCCTTGCCCGTGGCCTTCCACTTCACCAGGTTGCCGAGGCCAAGCATCTCGGCGACGTCCGTCGTGTCCTTGGTGTAGCTGAGGATGCCGGAGACGGGGTGGTCCTGGAGGTTCTGGCCGACCCCCGCGGACTCAACCGCGACGTCGATGCCGAGCGAGCGCAGGTGCGCGCCGGGTCCGATGCCCGAGAGCATGAGCAGCTGCGGGCTGTTGATCGCCCCACCGCTCAGCACGACCTCGGCGTCGGCCCGCGCGACGTACGTCTGCCCGTCGCGGGCGTACGCGACGCCGACGGCGCGGGTGCCCTCCAGGACGATCCTGGTCACGAAGGCCTCGGTGAGGATCGTCAGGTTGGGCCGCCCGGCAGCGGGACGGATGTAGCCGTCCGCGACCGACCAGCGCCGGCCCTTGCGGCAGGTGACCTGGTACGACCCGATGCCCTCCTGGTCGACGCCGTTGAAGTCGTCGTTGCGCTTCAGCCCGGCCGAGACCCCGGCCTCGATGAACGCGGTGCTCAGCTCGTGGTTGTAGGTGCGGTCCTCGACGTGGATCGGACCGCCCTGACCGTGGAACGGATCGCCCAGGCGGGTGTTGTCCTCGGCCTTCTTGAAGTAGGGCAGGACGTCGTCGTGGCCCCAACCGGTCGCACCGTACGCATCGCGCCACTCGTCGTAGTCCGCGTGGTTGCCGCGGATGTAGATCATCGCGTTCATCGAGGAGCACCCGCCGAGCGCCTTCATGCGTGGCCAGTACGCGCGCCGGCCCGCGAGGTGCTTCTGCGGGGTCGTCTCGTAGTTCCAGTCCCACTTGGTCTTGAACAGCGTCGAGAAGCCCAGCGGCATCCGGATCATGTCGTCGTCGTCTGCCGGACCGGCCTCGAGGAGCAGGACGCTGACCTGCGGATCCTCGGTGAGCCGGGACGCGACCACGCCACCGGCGCTGCCGGAGCCGATCACGATGTAGTCGTAGCGCTCGTCGGCCATCGCTGCCCTCGTTGTCATTGGTGACGTGGGCCACAAACCTACTGCGGGTATGACGATGACACAACCACTGTCACGGTTTGAGCGCGACTTTCGCCGCGCGCGCGAGGCGCTCACCCAGCTCACGGCGCCCCGAGCGGTCGACCGGGACCTCGAGCACCCGGAGGCCGGCGACGTCCTGCGCGAGCGCCTCCGCGAGCTCGCGCGGGCGGACCACCCGGTGCGACACCCCGTAGCCCGCGCACAGCGCGCCGATGTCCGCGCCGGTCGGCGTGGCGTAGATCCGCTCGAACGAGGCCGCGTAGTCGGGCCCGCCCTGCTCGAGCGTCGAGAAGATGCTGCCCCCGTCGTCGGACGCCACCACGACGGTCAGGTCGGGACGCGGCTCCTGCGGACCGATCAGCAGGCCGTTGCTGCCGTGCAGGAACGTCAGGTCGCCGACGTACGCGATCGCCCGGCTGGACGGCCTGGCGAGCGCTGCGCCGATCGCACTGGACAGGACGCCGTCGATGCCCGCGAGCCCGCGGTTGGCGATGATCAGGCGCTTCTCGCCGACCGGGTAGGGGCGGGCGACGAGGTCGAGGTCGCGGATCGGGCTCGACGAGCCCACGAACAACAGGCCGCCCGGCGGGACGGCGGCGTTGACGGCCTTCGCGACGTCGTACGGCGTGGTGCCGTCGAGCTCGGCGTCGATCGCTGCGGTGGCGAGCGCGTCGGCAGCCTTCCACTCATCGAGCCACGACCGCGGCCCGGGCCCGGCGATCGTCACCCGGTCCGCGAACGTCACGTTGTCACCGGCCGGGACCGGGAACGTCGACTGGCCGCCCACGTGGACGATCTCGACGTCGGTGCGGGCCAGGAGCCGGGACACGGGCCGACTGAGGGTCGCGTGACCGAAGCTGACGACCCGCTCGATCCGGTCCGCGAGCGGCGGGTGCCCCAGCAGCAGGCGGTACGCCACGATCGCCTCGTCGCCGTTGCGCGAGCCCGAGCTCGGCTCGGCCAACAGCGGCCAGCCGCCCTCCAGCGCCGCGATGCGAGCCGGCTGGCGGGCGTCGTCCCCCGCGACGACGACGGTGCGGGGCCCCGGGGCCAGGACGACCGGATCCGGATCGGGCCGGGCCGCGCCGACCGAGAACGCCGGTCGCAGGTCCCACTCGACCGGCTCGATCAGCGGCTCGTCGAGCTCGAGGTTGAGGTGGGCGGGCCCTCCTGCGATCTGCGTGACCCGCTCGATGAACGGCACGCCGGGGAAGATCTGCCGCTGGTCGGTCGTCTGGTTGGCGCCCGTGCCGCGCAGGCGTCCCGGCCGGTCGGCCGTGATCGCGAGCACCGGGACGTCGGCGTGGACGGCCTCGAGCATCGCGGGGTGCAGATTGGCCACCGCGGTGCCCGACGTCGTCACGACCGGCACGAGGCGATGCGATGCCTTGGCCAGGCCCAGGGCCAGGAACGCGGCCTCCCGCTCGTCGACGCGGACGTGCAGGCGGATCAGGCCCTGCTCGTCGGCGGCCGCGAGCGCCAGGGCGAGCGGCCCCGAACGTGAGCCCGGCGCCAGCACCGCGTCGGTCACCTTCCAGCCCAGCAGGGCGTTGACGAGCCGCCGGGCGACGCCGACCGATCGCTGCTCGCTCATGCCAGCACCGCCCGCACGGCCGAGAGCCTGGCCTGCCACCGCGCATCGGTCTCCCCGTCGGCGGCCACCGCCGCGTACGCCTCGAGGTCGACGGCTTGGCGGCCCACGGGCAGGTAGCCGTCGACCGGGACGAGCGGCGAGGCGACGACGTCGCCGTCCAGCAGCGAGGTCGTGCCGAGCCCGCACGCGTACGGAAGCTCCGGCAGCGCGGCGGCGAGCGCGAGCCCCGCGGCCAGCCCGATCGAGGTGTCGACCGCGCTGGAGACGACCACCGGCAGGCCGATCTGCTCCGCGATCCGCAGGGCGGCGTGGACACCCCCCAGCGGCGCCACCTTGAGCACCGCGACGTCCGCGGCCTCGAGCTCGACCACGCGGAACGGGTCCGCCGCGCGACGGATCGACTCGTCGGCCGCGATCGGCACGTCGACCCGGCGGCGCACCGCGGCGAGCTCCTCGACCGTCGCGCACGGCTGCTCGACGTACTCCAGGCCCCCGGCCGCGAGGTCGATCGCGTTGATGGCCCCGAGGGCCTCGTCGACCGACCAGCCGCCGTTCGCGTCGACCCGCACCCGGCCGGCCGCGCCGAGCGCGTCGCGGACCGCCTCGACCCGCGCGACGTCCTCGGCCAGCGACTGGCCCTTCTCGGCCACCTTGACCTTCGCGGTGCGGCAGCCGCTGCGGCGCACGATGTCCGCGGCCTGCTCCGGGCCGACCGCGGGCACGGTGCAGTTGACCGGGATCCGGTCGCGCAGCGCCGCAGGCCACTCCCGCTCCGCGGAGTCGATCGCGGCGGCGAGCCACGGGGCGCTCTCGCGGGCGTCGTAGTCCAGGAACGGGCTGAACTCGGCCCAGCCGGCCGGGCCCTCGATCAGCATGCCCTCGCGGCGGGTGATGCCGCGGAAGCGGACCGGCATGGGGATCGCGAAGGTACGAGGCTGCACGACTGGCAACTTACCGTCACGACCGTAACGTGGACGGCATGAGCCGAATCGCGATAGTCGGAGGCCACGGCAAGATCGCCCGCCTCCTGATCCCCCTTCTCGTCGACGGCGGGCACGTGCCCGTCGCCCTCATCCGCAACCCCGACCACACCGCCGAGCTGGAGTCGGCCGGCGCCGAGGTCACCCTCCTCGACATCGAGGCGTCCGACACCGACGACTTCGCCCGCGCCTTCGACGGCGTCGACGCCGTCGTGTTCGCCGCCGGCGGTGGCGCCGACGGCAACATCGAGCGCAAGAAGACCGTCGACCTCGGCGGCTCGCTGAAGTCGATCGACGGTGCGGCCCGCGCCGGCGTGACCCGTTTCGTGCAGATCTCCGCGATGGGCGTCGACGAGCCGCTCGCGGACGACACCAAGGACACCTGGGTCGCGTACGTCGAGGCCAAGCGCGACGCCGACGTCGCCCTCCGGGAGAGCAGCCTGGACTGGACGATCGTGCGTCCCGGCGGCCTGACCGACGACCCCGGCACGGGCTCGATCACCCTGGCCGAGAAGGTCGACCGCGGGCAGATCCCCCGCGCCGACGTCGCCGCCCTCATCGCCGCGGTCCTCCCCGACCGCTCGACGTACGGCAAGCAGTGGGAGGTCATCAGCGGCGACACCCCGATCGCCGACGCGATCTCCTCGGCGAGCTGAGCCGTACCGGCCTCTCAGCCCGTGTTCCCCTGCAACGCCCGGCGGTCGACCTTGCCGCCGGGCAGCAGGGGCAGCTCGTCCAGCAGCACGACGTCCCGAGGGGCCCAGCTCCGCGGCAGCCCGCGCTCCTCGACCGCGTCCCGCAGCGCGTCGAGGCGCAGCCCGTCGAGGCACACCGCATCGGCCGGCACGACGTACGCCACGACCCGCGTGCCCCACTCCTCGTCCGCGGCACCGAGCGCGATCGCATCACGCACGCCGTCGACCTCGCGCAGGGTGCGGGTGACCGCGGGCAGCGCGATGTTGACCCCGCCGCTGATGACCACGTCGTCCGACCGCCCCGTGACCCGCAGCCTGCCGTCGACGATCTCACCGAGGTCCGCGGTCGCGAACCAGCCGTCGCGCAGCACTGCGGCGGTCGCGGCGGGATCGGCATAGCCGTCGAACAGCACGGGGCCCGCGAGCAGCACCTGCCCCGTCTCGTCGACGCGCATCTGCACGCCGTCGAGCGGGACGCCGTCGTAGACGCAACCACCGCACGTCTCGCTCATGCCGTACGTCCGCACGAGGTTGACCCCCTCGAGCGCGTCGAGCAGGTCCTGGGGCGCCGCGGCCCCGCCGATCAGGAGCGCGTCGAGTGACCTGAGGACATCGACTGAGCCGCTCTCGACCAGCCGGTGCGCCTGGGTCGGCACGAGCGATGCGTAGCGCCGTCCGCCGGGGATCGCGCGGATCGCGTCGGCCAGCGACGGGTGCTCCGCGGCGTGGACGGGCTCGAGTCCCGCGAGCGCCGAGCGCACCAGCACCTGCAACCCGCCCACGCCCGTCACCGGCATCGCCTGGAGCCAGCCACCCGGCCCACCGAGCCGGGCCAGGCTCGCCCGCGCCGAGGCGAGCATCGCCGCGTGGGACAGGATCACGTCCTTGGGCTCGCCCGTGCTCCCGGACGTACGGATCACGATCGGCTCCCCGCCCTCGCGGACCCACTCCTCGACCAGGGCGAACACCTCACGCGGCTCGCCCGACACCGGACGCAGGCTCGCGCTCACGCAGGCTCCCCCGGCACGGCCGGGACGTCCAGCGGACGTTTGAGGTACGTCCACGGGAACCACATCGAGCCGATGCGCTCCCAGCCCGCCGCCTCCAGGTCCTTGACCCGGCCGCTGCCCACCACGGCACGGCAGTGCTCCCACTGGACCGGCGACTTCTCGACGTCGTGGAACAGCGGGCCGAAGCCGACCGAGTGCCAGCCGTGCCGGCCCCACTCGTTGAGCTGGTCGATCTCGGTGAACGCCGTGAGGCCGACCAGCTGGCGGTGCTCGGCGGTGCCCGGGATGACCGTGGGACGACGGCCGAAGCGCTGCTGAGCCGCCTGCCGGGACATGCCCAGAGCGGTGCCGATGGCCTCCCAGCTCAGGCCGGCCGCGCGGGCGGAGGACACCGCCGCCAGCAGCAGCGTGTTGGTCTCCTCGTGCGCGCGGCGGGTGATCACGACCAGGTCGAGGTGCGCCTCGGGCTCCTGCTCGAGGCGTTGCTCGAGGCTGGGGTCCAGCTGGGCGACCGCCCGTGCGATCAGGTCCGAGAGCTCCGCGTCATCGATCGCCATGGCGTCAACGCTAGCTTGACACCGAAGCCGCGTCAATCGGAGGTTGACAGGTCGGGCGAGTGGCAGACTGGTGCGTCATGACCGCCACCCACTCCCCCGCCCAGCTCTGGATCGCCGGAGCGCGGCCGCGCACCCTGCCCGCCGCGGTCGCACCCGTCCTGGCCGGCACCGGCGCGGCGGCGTACTCCGACTCCGTGGTGTGGTGGAAGGCCCTGCTGGCCCTGGGCGTCTCGCTCGCTCTCCAGGTCGGCGTCAACTACGCCAACGACTACTCCGACGGGGTCAAGGGCACCGACGACAACCGGGTCGGTCCGCTGCGTCTCGTCGGCTCCGGGCTGGTCCCGGCCAAGCGGGTCAAGGCGGCCGCCCTCCTGTTCCTCGGCATCGGCGGCGTGCTCGGGTTCGTCCTGGCCGCGACCTCCAGCTGGTGGATGCTGCTGGTGGGCGTCGCGGCGATCGGTGCCGCGTGGACCTACACCGGCGGCCCGTCTCCCTACGGCTACCGCGCGCTCGGCGAGGTCAGCGTGTTCGTCTTCTTCGGCCTCGTGGCGGTGCTCGGCACGGCGTACGTGCAGGTCGAGGAGATCACCGCGCCCGCGGTGGCCGCCGCGATCGGCATCGGCGCCCTGGCGTGCGCGATCCTGGTGGCCAACAACCTGCGCGACATCCCCACCGACTCGGTCACCGGCAAGCGCACGCTCGCGGTCGTCCTCGGCGACGCGGGCACCCGGAGGCTCTACGGCCTGCTCATGGTCGTGGCGATCGGCGCCCTCGTGTGGGCTGCGTTCTCCACCCCGTGGGCGCTCCTCGGCCTGCTCGCCCTGCCCCTGATCGGTCGCGCCGCGAGCATCGTGGCGTCCGGGGCGAAGGGCATGGCGCTGATCCCGGTCCTGCGCGACAGCGGGCTCATCGAGCTCGTGTACGCAGCGGGGCTCGCGATCGGCCTGGCGATCGGCGGCTGACGTGCTGCGCGTCGCGGTCGTGTCCGACACCCACGCCCCACGGTTCTGGAAGGCGATGCCCCCGGCGGTCGCCGAGCAGCTCACCGACGTCGACGTGATCCTGCACGCGGGCGACGTGTGCGTCCCGTCGGTGCTCGACGAGCTCGCGGCGTACGCGCCCGTGCACGTCGTCGCGGGCAACAACGACGGTGCGGACGTGACCGCCTGGGGCGCGCCGGAGACGCTCGAGCTCGAGCTCGACGGCGTGCGCATCGCGATGATCCACGACTCGGGCCCCAAGCAGGGTCGTGCGGCGCGGATGCGCCGGCGCTTCCCCGACGCGGACCTGGTCGTGTTCGGCCACTCGCACATCCCGTGGGACACCGAGCAGGACGGTCAGCGGCTGCTCAACCCGGGGTCGCCGACGGACAAGCGCCGGCAGCCGCGCGGCACGATGGCCCGCCTCGTGCTCGACGCCGGCCGGATCGTCTCGCTCGAGCTCGTCCCCACGACCTGAGCCGCTAGACCTGCGGCAGCACCCCGGTCGCGGAGAACTCCTCGAGCGCCGCGGCGTACGGGGCGATGTCGATGCCCTTGTCGGCCAGCCACGCGTCGTCGTAGTAGGTGTGCGCATAGCGTTCGCCGCCGTCGCACAGCAGGGTGACGACGCTGCCCTCCTGGCCGTCCTCGACCATCTGCCCGATCACGCCCAGCGATGCCCACACGTTCGTGCCGGTGGACCCGCCGACCGGACGCCCGAGGATGCCCGAGACCCAGCGCATCGTGGCGAGGGACGCCGCATCGGGCACCCGGACCATGTCGTCGATGACCCCGCCGACGAACGACGGCTCGATCCGCATACGGCCGATGCCCTCGATGCGCGACGGGCTCGATGTCGTGACGTCGGAGCGGTCGGACTCCCAGCCCTCGAGGAATGCCGAGTTCTCCGGATCGGCCACCGCGATCCGCGTCTCGAAGCGGCGGTAGCGCACGAAGCGCCCGATCGTCGCAGACGTGCCGCCGGTGCCCGCGCTCACCACGATCCAGCTCGGGCAGGGGTGACGCTCGGCGGACATCTGCTCGTAGATCGACTCCGCGATGTTGTTGTTGCCCCGCCAGTCGGTCGCCCGCTCGGCGTACGTGAACTGATCCATGTAGTGCCCGCCGCACGCGGTCGCGAGATCGCGGGCGACGTCGTACACGGTGCCGGGATCGTCCACGAGGTGGCAGCGCCCGCCGTAGAACTCGATCAGCGCGATCTTCTCGGTGCTCGTCGAGGCCGGCATCACGGCGACGAACGGCAGGCCGATGAGCCGCGCGAAGTACGCCTCGCTGACCGCCGTGGACCCGCTGGACGCCTCGATCACGGTCGACGACGGGTTGATCCAGCCGTTGCACAACGCGTACAGGAACAGCGACCGCGCGAGGCGGTGCTTCAGGCTGCCCGTGGGGTGGACCGACTCGTCCTTGAGGTACAGGTCGATGCCCGGGACAGGGATCGGCAGGACGTGCAGATGGGTGTCGGCGCTGCGGTTGGCGTCGGCCTCGACCCGGCGGATCGCCTCGGCGATCCAGGCCCGGCTCTCAGTCGACGTCTTCGGCACGGCGGGACTCCTCCAGCCGCGACGACATGCGCTCGGCGCGTGCGTGGACGTCCGCCGCGAGGCGCGCCCGCAAGCCCGACAGCGCGAAGATCGAGATGATCGAGGAGATCACCAGCGCGATCAGCAGCACGAAGATGTTGACGACCTCGGTGCGCTCGAAGAAGATCGGCGCCGCGAACCACACGACCGCGAACACCACCGCGAAGACCGCGAACCGAGCCAGGGTGTAGGTCCAGAATGCCTTCATGCTTCCAGCCTAATCGGTCGCACACGCAGTTCATCCTGCCGGTTGTGAACGCCCCGATACGGTGGGCACATGGGGAAGGCAGTTCTGGTCGTCATCGGCGTCGTCGTGTTCGTGTACGCGGTGTTCGACCTGGTGGCGACCCCCAAGTCGCGAGTCAAGCTGCTCCCCAAGATCCTGTGGTTCGTGATCCTGCTCGTGCCGATCGTCGGGCCGATGCTGTGGATCTTCTGGGGTCACATCGGGGACGCCCCGCCCAAGCCCCGCAGCTCGGGCGGCTGGTCTCCCCCGCCGGGGCCCCGCGGACCCGACGACGACCCCGACTACCTGCGCGGACTCTGAGCTCGCCGCGGCCGCTCAGTCGTCCCAGCGGAAGACCCGCGCCGCGATCGCGGTGACGACGATCGCGAAGCCGAGCAGGATCGCCATGGGCACGAGCGCCGCGGACGGCCCCTCCCCACGCACCATGGTGTCGAGCATCCCGTCGTTGAGGTGCTTGAGCGGCAGCACCTTGCTCACCGCCGTGACGTAGCCGGGCGCCCCGTCGAGCGGGAAGAACGAGCCGGACAGGAACGCCATCGGCAGCACCACGAAGTTGGCGATGCCGACCGCAGCCTCCTCGGTCCGGGCCACGGCCCCCGCGAGCAGGCCGATCGCCATGAACGCCAGGGTGCCGCAGATCAGGAGCGGCACGATCATCGGCCACGAGCCGGTCAGCCGCAGCCCGAACAGCACCATCCCCACCCCGAGGAAGATCGCGGCCTGGACCACCGCGATCGCGATCGACACGGCGACGCGCGCCGTGACGACCGAGCTCGTCGAGATGGGCGCGAGTCGCAGCCGGCGCAGCAGCCCGTTCTTGCGCCAGACCACGAGGTTGGTCGCGGCGCCGAAGGTCGCGCCCGACGCGATCGCCCAGCCCATGAGGCCTGGCGTGTAGTACTGGATCGCCTTCAGCGACTCGTCCTCGACCTGGTCGGTCGTGAGGGTGAACTTCGGCTTCTGCCCCGTCTCGGCGATGTTGGCCGACTGGACGATCGCCTGGAACGTGCCCTGGACCGTCGCGGCCTGCACCTGGTCGGCCCGCGAGTAGCGGACGAGCAGGTCGTCGCCCTGCTGGGAGATGACCGCGTCGGCGTCCCCCTTGCGCACCTTCTCGATCGCGTCCTTCAGATCGGACGACTTGGTGATCTTCAGGCTCTCGTCGAGGTACGTCTTGAGCTGCTTGGGCGTCTCGTCGAGGACGGACACCGGGCCGACCTGGATGATCTCGGACCGGGACGTCCCGTCGTCGGTGAAGAGGCCGCCGAACAGCACGAGGAACATGAGCGGGAAGATCACCGCGAAGAAGAACGCCATCCGGTCGCGGAAGAAGCCCTTGAGCATCGCGCGGGCCAGGCTGCGGAAGGCGGTCATGCGCGGTACTGCCGGCCGGTGAGGTCGAGGAAGACGTCCTCGAGGGAGGCGCCCTTGACGCTGAGGCCCGCGAGCGCGTCGCGGGCGGCGAGATCGCTGAGCACCCGGGAGGCGTCCCGCGTCGTGATCGTGGTGCCCGAGCCGTCGACCTCGACCACGTCGCCGCCCGCGACGGCGCGGGCGTCCTGCGCGGACAGCGTGCCCGGCGCGAGGCTGATCCGCACGGGCGCGTCGAGCCCCCTCACCAGGGCGGCCGGGGTGTCCATCTCGAGGATCTTGCCGGCGTCCATGATCGCGACCCGGTCGCACAGCACCTCCGCCTCGTCCATGTAGTGCGTCGTCAGGATCACGGTCCTTCCGGAGGCGTTGATCGTGCGCAGCACGTCCCACAGGTTGTGCCGGGCCTGCGGGTCGAGCGCCGCGGTGGGCTCGTCGAGGAAGACGACCTCGGGGTCGTGGATGAGGGCACACGCGATCGACAGCCGCTGCTTCTGGCCGCCGGACAGATCCTCGGTGCGGACGTCGGCCTTGTCGACCAGGCCGACCTGCTCGAGCATCTCGTCGGTGCGTCCCGCGGGCACCCCGTAGAGCGCGCCAAACGTGTCGAGCTGCTCGCGGGCGGTCAGCCGCTCGAAGAACGAGGACGCCTGCAGCTGCACCCCCATGCGGCGCTGCAGCTCGGGCTCGCGCTTCCACGGCTCGTGCTCGTCGATCCGCACGGTGCCACCCATCGGCTTGCGCAGCCCCTCGACCATCTCCAGCGTCGTGGTCTTGCCCGCGCCGTTGGGCCCGAGCAGCCCGAAGAACTCCCCCGGCGCGACCGTGAAGCTCACCCCGTCCACCGCCCGCACGTCCCCGTACGTCATGACGAGCCCCTCGGCCCGAATCTCCACACCCATCCCCCGACCCTAAGCCCCGTCGTCGGTTTCCCACGGGACCGTGGGGTTTGTGCACTCCCCTCGCGTCTCAGCGCGCGGGACGTGCACAAGACGCTCGGAAAGTGCGCCCGTCCACAGGACGTCCCCGCGGCCCCGGCCGTCCACAGGCGGCCCGCGACCCCCTCCCCCAGCCTGCTCACCCTGGCGAGCATCGACGGATGAACCTCGACGACCTCATCGCCACCGGCCGCGGCTACGTCACGCGTGGACAGTTCCTCGACAGCGGATACGACGACCGCGACATCCGGGCGGCGGTCCGCACGGGTCTGCTGCGGCGACGTCGCCAGGGCGTGTACGTGCACGCCGCGACGTTCGACGTCCTCTCACCCGAGCAGCAGCACATCATCGACGTACGATCGGTGGCCGACAAGCTCGGCCCCGCCGTCGCGATCAGCCACCAGTCGGCCTGCGCGATCCACGGGGCCGCCATGTACGGGACACCCCTGGACCGCATCCACGTGACCCGTCTCGACGGCGCGGCCGGGCGCACCGCCCACGGGATCGTGCACCACGAGGGACGCATCCTCCGTGACGACGACCTCGAGGAGATCGACGGCATGCTGGTGGTCAAGGCGCCGCGGGCGATCTTCGAGCTCAGCACGACCGGCACGGTCGAGTCGGCCATCGTCGTGATGGACTCCGGACTGCACCTCGCCCTCACGACGCCCGAGCAGCTGGCCGATCTCGGCGACCGGTTCGAGAGCTGGCCGGGAGCGCGCCGGGCCCGCTACGCCGCGTCGCTCGCGGACGGACGCGCGGAGTCACCCGGCGAGTCCCGCTCGCGCTACCTGTTCCGCCGGCACAACCTGCCGACGCCCCAGCTGCAGGTCCCTGTCCACGACGAGGACGGCGAGCTGATCGGCTGGACCGACTTCGGCTGGATCGAGTACCGGCACCTCGGGGAGTTCGACGGCAAGGTCAAGTACGGCGGGCTGCCGGACGATCTGCGTACGCCGCAGGAGATCGCGTTCGCCGAGAAGAACCGCGAGGACCGGATCCGCCGCCAGCTGTTCGGGGTGAGCCGATGGACGTGGCGGGAGATCGAGCCCTCGCGCGAGCACGCGACGGTGCGCCGCATCGAGGGCGAGCTCCACCAGTCGCGCCGGCTCTACACCCGGAACCGCGTCATCATTCCGCTCGACTGATTACTTCCCGCGCGTCCTTGTCACTTCCCTCGCGTCGTGACCCGCGGGAAGTGACCAAACCCCACGGTCCCGTGGGAAACCGGCAACGGGGGGACCTGCGCGGGGCTACTTCGCGTAGGAGTGGAGGCCGCCGACGAAGAGGTTGACGCCGACGAAGTTGAACACGAACGTCGCGAAGCCGATGAGGGCGAGGATCGCGGCGGCCTTGCCCTTCCAGCCGGCGGTCGCCCGGGCGTGCAGGTAGCCCGCGTAGACGACCCAGGTGATGAACGCCCAGACCTCCTTGGGGTCCCAGCCCCAGTAGCGTCCCCACGCGTACTGCGCCCAGATCGGTCCCGCGATGAGGGCCGCGAAGGTCCAGATCGGGAAGCCGAACGCGTGCACGCGGTACGCGAGCTGGTCGATCTTGGCAGCGGGCGGGATGCGCCACAGGAAGCCCGTGCGCTCGCCCTCGGGCGTCGTGCGCTCGGCCTTGGCCTTGACGAGGTAGAGCACCGACGCCGCGGCGCCGACGAGGAAGGCGGCACCCGCGATCATCGCGCCGAGCACGTGGATCACGAGCCAGTACGAGTGCAGTGCGGGGACGAGCGGTCCCGCGGGCACGAAGACCAGGGCGGAGGCGCCCAGCACGACGGTGCCGGCACCCGTGATGATCGGTCCGACCCAGTCGATGTCCCAGACCCGCACCAGCACGACGTACGCGATGAGGGCGGCCAGGGTCGAGGCGCAGCCGAACTCGTACATGTTGCCCCACGGCACGCGCTCGGCCGAGAGCCCGCGCGCGACCACGCCGGCGAGCAGCACGACGGTCGCGAGCTGCGTGAGCGAGAAGCCGATGCCACCTGCCATGTTGCTGCGCTGGACCGGGTCCGACGCAGGAGCCGGAGCCGGCTCGCCGTCGGTGAGCACCAGCTCGCGGTCCGGGGCGACGCCCCGCGCGAGGCTCCACTGCAGGACGTACGCCACGAAGGCGAGGGCCAGGATGCCGGTCGCGGAGGCGACAGCGTAGTTCGAGAACTGTTCGTACTGAGCGAGCGTCATGCCTGCACTCTTTCGTCGGTGTGCGTGAGCGAGTCCTTCAACCGCTCCAGGAAGTCGTCCAGGTCAGCGGGCAGGTCATCACGGGGCACACGGTCCAGGACGGCGACGTCCACCACGGTACGTGAGCCGTCCCGACGAGTGCGAATCCAGGTCCTGCGCGGCTTGACCGTCAGCGAGACCATGAGACCGATCAGGCCCGCGATGATGCCGATCAGCGGCACCTTGACCAGCGGGGCCGAGCTGATCTGGAACCGCGCGAACTGCGCGACCTCGACGAACTCGATCGTCCCGCCGTCGGGCAGGTCCGCGGTCTGACCGGGGGCCAGCGAGATCCGCAGGTTCTTGCCGTTCTCCTTGTACTGCGTCATGTCGGACTTGTCGAGGATGAAGACCGACTGCGGAGTGCCGTCGTCCAGGCCGAGATCGCCGTGCCAGACGTTGAACGACAGCAGCGGGTTGGCAGCGGCCGGGTGGACCGAGATCGAGACGCCGTTCTGCTCCGCGGCGGTCGGCAGGAAGAAGCCCTGGAAGCCGAGCTGCTCGGGCTGCGCGTCCGGCACCTTCAAGATCCCGTTGGAGGTGTACGTCGCATCGGCCGGCAGGAACGGCACCGCGTCGTCGAAGACCACGTCGCCCTTGCTGTCGGTGACCTTGAGCACCGGCGCATAGCCCTGGCCCACGAGGTAGACCGATGTGCTGCCGATCGACAGCGGGTGGTTGACCGTGATGTCGAACGGCTTCTCGGCCGAGCCGGGCTCGGAGGTGTACGTCCCCTGGGCGCGGAACTCGCGCGGGGCGCCGGCCTGCTGGCTGCCGAAGGGCTGGAACCGGGCGGTCATCTTGTCGAGGGTCAGCGCGAACGGCGGCAGGTCGCCGTTGGTGAACAGGGCGCCCGCGCTGAACTCGTCGTACTGGGTCAGCGAGTTGGCGAACTGCCCGCCGTCGTCGGTCACCATGACCGAGCCGCGGTAGCCGAACAGCGTGCCGATCGCGACGCCGATCAGCACCACGACGATGCTGACGTGGAAGACCAGGTTGCCGGCCTCGCGCAGGAAGCCCTTCTCCGCGCTGACCTCGTGCACGCCGTCGCGGTCCACGACGTCGACGCGGGAGCGGCGAAGGACGCTGCGGGCGGCGGTCACCACCTCCTCGGGCGAGCGGTCGGTCTCGAACGAGGCCGACGCCGGCAGGCGCGCGAAGTTGCGGGGCGCGCGAGGCGGACGGGCCCGCAGCGCCCGGAAGTAGACGAACGAGCGGGGCAGGATGCAGCCGATCAGCGACACCATGAGCAGCAGGTAGACCGCGCTGAACCACGGCGAGCTGTAGACGCTGAAGAAGCCGAGGTCGTCGAGGATCGGCGCACTCTTGGGGTGGTCCAGGAAGTACGCCTCGACGGCGCGCGCGTCGACACCGCGCTGCGGCACCAGGGAGCCGGGGATCGCCGCGATGGCGAGCAGCAGGAGCAGGAACAGCGCGGTGCGCATCGACGTCAGCTGACGCCAGAACCACCGGGTGAGCTCGCGGCGGCCGAGGGCCGGGACCGCGTTGGAGGTCCCGCCCCGGCTGGGACGGTCCTCGGTGGTGGGACGCTCGTCGACGCTCATACGGGAGCCTCGAATCCGCCGACCCAGGTCTGCATCTCCCCGACCAGGTCGTTCCACCAGCCGGTCACGAGCATGATCCCGACCGCGATGAGCAGGGAGCCGCCGATGATCGAGACGGCGCGTTGGTGACGGCGGAACCACGAGAGGGCATGCATGAACTTTCCGAAGCCGAGTGCTGCCAGGACGAAGGGGATCCCGAGGCCCAGGCAGTAGGTGAATGCGAGGAAGGCGCCGCGGGCCGCGGTCGCGTCATCCGTCGCGAAGGACAGGCCGAGCACCGCGGCCAGGGTGGGCCCGATGCACGGCGTCCAGCCGAGGCCGAAGAAGACGCCGAGGACCGGCGCGATCGCCAGGCCGACGGCCGGGACGGCGTGGACGCGGCCCTCGCGCTGCAGGAACGGCACGAAGCCGATGAAGACGAGCCCCAGCAGGATCACCAGGATGCCGGTGACGACCGCCAGCGTGTCCTGGTACTGGCGCAGCTCGAGGCCCACGGACCCGAACAGCGCTCCGCCGAGCACGAACACCACCGAGAAGCCGAGGACGAACAGCAGCGCACCCGCGAGCAGCCGCCCACGGCGCGCCGACTCCAGGTCCTGCGCCGCGACCCCCGAGACGTACGAGAGATAGCCCGGCAGCAGCGGCACGACGCACGGGGAGAAGAACGAGACGAGCCCCGCCAGGATCGCCACTGGCGCCGCGAGGAGCAGGTTGCCGGAGGAGACGGTGTCGCTGAACCAGTCGGTCACGCGGTGCTCTTCTGGACGTCGTCGATCAGGTCCGCGAGCGTCGAGGCGCTGACCTTGTCGAGGATCCGGGCGGCCACGCGCCCCTTGGAGTCGATGATCCACGTGGTGGGGATCGCGATGCTCGGCAGGCTGTCGTTGAAGCCCAGGTCGAGCTGACCGCCCTGGTCCTTGAAGCTCGGGTACGTGATGCCCTTGCGGCGGTTGAACGCGATCGCGGTCGCGGGGTCCTTGGTCTTGGTCAGGACGCCGACGAACTGGACGCCCTTGTCGGCGTACTGCTCGGCCACCTCGTCGAGAGCGGGCGCCTCGGCGCGGCACGGCGGGCACCACGGCCCCCAGAGGTTGACCACGATGGTCTTGCCCGCGAAGTCGGCGGTCGACAACGGCTTGCCCTCGAGGTCCTCGCCCTCGAGGACCGGCGCGTCCTTGCGGTCCGCGGGGTCGACGCGGGTGATCGAGCCGTCACCCGACACGTAGCCGTCGGTGGTGCCCCGGTTGCCGGAGCCGCCGCACGCGGCGAGCAGGGCCAGGGCCCCGATCGCCGCGACGGTCCGGGCGCGGAAGCGGTGGGTCATCGGATCAGGCTCCGCCGACGACCTTGCCGCGCAGCGGTGCCGGCAGCAGGTCGGCCGCCGGCTCGCTGTAGGTGCAGCCCACGAACTCGTCGCCGTCGAACGTGAGGCTGGTCAGGCTCGCGAGCGTGCACTGACGCTTGCGCGGATCGTGCACGAAGGTCTTCTTCTCGTACGCCCGGCGGGCGATCCAGACCGGCAGCTGGTGCGACACGATGACCGCCTCGTGCCCGCGGGCCGCCTCACGCGCGTCGTCGACCGCGGCCGTCATGCGCGCGGCGATCTCCTTGTAGGGCTCGCCCCACGACGGACGGATCGGGTTGCGCAGCATCCACCAGTTGCGGGGGTTGGTGAACGCGCCGTTGCCGACGCCGACGGTCTTGCCCTCGAAGAGGTTGTCGGCCTCGATGACCCGATCGTCGGTGTGGACCGGCACCTCGAGCAGCTTGGACAGCGGCTCGGCAGTCTGCTGCGCGCGCTCGAGCGGCGAGGCGACCATGTGCACGATCTCGTTCTTGGACAGGAAGTCCGCGGCCCGGGCCGCCATCTGGTGCCCGAGGTCGGACAGCACGAACTCGGGCAGCCGCCCGTAGAGGACACCCTCGGGGTTGTGGACCTCGCCGTGGCGCATGAGGTGCACGATCGTACGTTCGGACATGGATTTCCTAGCTCTCGGTCGTGGCCTGGGCAGCAGCGCGCGCGGCACCGGGCAGTGCCTCGGCAATTCTAGAGAGTGCCTCCTCGTCGTGGGCAGCCGAGAGGAACCAGCACTCGAATGCGCTCGGCGGGAGATACACGCCGGCGTCCAGCATCGCGTGGAAGAACGGCTTGTAGCGCCACGCCTCCTGCGCCTGCGCACCCGCGAAGTCGGTGACCGGCGCGTCCACGCCCCAGAAGACGCTGAACATGTTGCCGGCGTTCTGCAGGACGTACGGCAGGCCGGTCGGGTCGAGCGCGTCCCGCACCAAGGACTGCAGCTGCGCCGAGACGGCGTCGAGGCGCTCGTACGCCGCCGCGTCCGCGAGCCGCAGCGTCGTCAGGCCCGCAGTCGTCGCGATCGGGTTCCCGGACAGCGTGCCCGCCTGGTAGACCGGGCCGACGGGCGCGAGCTGCTCCATGACGTCGCGCCGTCCACCGAATGCCGCGGCCGGGAAGCCGCCGCCCATGACCTTGCCGTACGTCACGAGATCGGGCGTCCAGCCCTCGCGCTGACCGTCCAGGCCCCAGTGACCCGCCCGGGTGACCCGGAAGCCGGTCATCACCTCGTCACTGATGAACAGCGCGCCGTTCCGTCCGCAGATCTGCGAGAGGAACTGGTTGAAGCCGGGCTCGGGCGGGACGACGCCCATGTTGCCGGCCGCGGCCTCGGTGATGAGGCACGCGATCTGGTCGCCGTGCTCGGCGAACGCCGCCTCGACCGCAGTCCGGTCGTTGTAGGG
This sequence comes from Aeromicrobium sp. S22, assembly GCF_009661045.1. Lineage (NCBI taxonomy): Bacteria > Bacillati > Actinomycetota > Actinomycetes > Propionibacteriales > Nocardioidaceae > Aeromicrobium > Aeromicrobium sp. S22. The sequence goes on along the minus strand of NZ_WJWV01000001.1, from coordinate 529,620 downwards.
CAGCACGATCGTGTCGGCGGTGACGTGGGCGGGCACGCCCGGCGTCTCCGGCAGGCCGAGCGTGACGACACCGGAGCCGGCCTGGGCCAGCAGCGCGTCGACGTGTCCGTGATAGCAGCCGGCGAACTTCACGATCTTGTTGCGCCCCGTGAAGCCACGAGCGAGACGGATCGCGGACATCGTCGCCTCGGTTCCGGAGGAGACCATGCGGACGCTCTCGGCGGAGGTCCGGTCGACGATCTCCTCCGCCAGCAGCACCTCGGGCTCGCTGGGCGTCCCGAACGAGGTGCCGCGGGCGGCCGCCTCGCCGACCGCTGCGATCACCTCGGGGTGGGCGTGGCCCAGCAGCATGGGGCCCCACGAGCCGACGAGGTCGACGTAGCGGCGGCCGTCGACGTCCGTGAGCCACGCACCCCGCCCGGAGGCCATGAAGATCGGGGTCCCGCCGACGGCACGGAACGCCCGGACCGGCGAGTTGACACCGCCCGGCGAGACGGCACGGGCGCGGTCGAAGAGCTGCTGCGAGGCGGGTGTCGGGGTCACGGGACCATTGTCTCTCGTCGCACAATCCCCCGGACAGGCGGCTTCTCAGGGCGTGACCCCCGCCTCGCCCGCTCGTTGAACCGGTGACTGCAGGGCTGTACGGCCGTCGGAGGCTGCTGTAACATCGGTTTACGCAAAGGCGCGTGGGTGGCGCCGGTCTGGGGAGGGCACGATCATGGGAGCTCGCACGCTGACGCGCTGGCAGAAGGCCGGCGCTCTCGCACCGATGGTGATCCTGGTGGGCGCGTGGGGCGCAGCCCTCGGCAACTCGGGCCTGGCGACCGCCTCGGGCGGCTCGTCCGACGACGACGTGCCCGCGGTGCCCGCGACCGCGTTCGAGCAGCCCGCCAGCGTGCAGCAGACCCCCCAGGGCGTCGACCGCAAGGCGGGCACCGCCGGCACCGTCGCGACCCTGTCGACCAACGGCATCCCCGCCTCGGCGCTCTCGGCCTATCGCCGCGCCGAGACGCTCCTCGGCCGGGCCGACGACGAGTGCAAGCTGCCCTGGAACCTCGTCGCGGCGATCGGCCGCGTCGAGTCCAACCACGGCCGCACCAACGGCAATGCGCTCAGCTCCGACGGCCTCGCCGAGCCCGGCATCTACGGCGTGCCGCTCGACGGCAAGGACGGCCGGGCCCGCATCCTCGACAGCGACAGCGGCTCCCTCGACAAGAACTCGGTGTACGACCGGGCGGTCGGCCCCATGCAGTTCATCCCCGGCACCTGGAAGTCCGTGGGCGTCGACTCGGACAACGACGGCACCAAGAACCCCCAGGACATCGACGACGCGGCCACCTCGGCCGGCGTGTACCTGTGCTCCGGCGAGGGCGATCTGTCCAAGCGGGCCGACGCCGCCTCGGCGGTCAAGCGCTACAACCACTCGGACTCGTACGTCGAGCTGGTCCTGAAGATCTCGGCGGCGTACGCGGGCGGTGACTTCACCAAGTCGCCCGACGGGCTCTCGACCGCTCCCATCCTGACCTCGACGGCCTCCGACCAGACGCTGAGCGCCTCCGAGCGCAAGGCCGCGGTCAAGGCCGAGCAGAAGGCGGCCAAGAAGCCCAAGCCCCAGAATGACCGCGGCGGGGCCGGCGGCGGCGGCTCGACCGGGGGCGGAACAGGCACCGGCACGGGTGGCGGGACCGGCACCGCGCCCGGCACCGGCGGCGGGACGGGCACGGGCGGTTCGGACGGCGGCAGTGGCGGCGGTGGCACCCCCAGCGGCGGTACGGTCGGCGGCGGCGTCCAGGACCTGGTCGAGGGCACCCCGCTGGCGCCCCTGGCCCCGGTCACCAAGCCCGTCACGGGCCTGCTGACCGCGGTCGAGGCCAACCTGCAGTGCCTCGCGACCGTCGCGACGCTGCCGGTCAGCACCTACCGAGCCCGGTTCGCAGCCTGCATGGCCGCCTTCGGCTACTGAGCGCGCAGGCGGGTGGCGACCTCGGTCGCCCAGTACGTCAGCACGACGTCGGCGCCGGCTCGACGGATCGACACGATGATCTCGTCGATCGCCCGCTCGCGGTCGATCCAGCCGTTCGCCGCCGCGGCCTCGACCATGGCGAGCTCGCCGGAGATGTTGTAGGCCGCGACGGGCACGTCGACCGCCGCACGGACGTCCGCGATGAGGTCGAGATAGCTCAGCGCCGGCTTGACCATGACCATGTCGGCGCCCTCCTCGATGTCGAGGAGCACCTCCCTGATCGCCTCTCGGCCGTTGGCCGGGTCCTGCTGGTAGGTCTTGCGGTCGCCCTGCAGCGATGAGTCGACGGCCTCGCGGAACGGACCGTAGAACGCGGAGGCGTACTTCGCGGCGTACGCGAGGATGACCGTCTCGTCGTGCCCCGCCTCGTCCAGCGCGGCCCGGATCACGCCGACCTGGCCGTCCATCATGCCGCTCGGCGCCACGACGTGGGCCCCGGACTCGGCCTGCACGACACCCATCTGGGCGTACAGCCCCAGGGTCGTGTCGTTGTCGACCCGGCCCCGGTCGTCCAGGACCCCGCAGTGGCCGTGGTCGGTGAACTCGTCGAGGCACAGGTCCGCCATCACGAGCAGGTCGTCGCCGACCTCGGCGCGCGCGTCGGCCAGCGCCACGTTGAGGATCCCGTCGGGATCGAGCGCACCCGATCCCTGCGCGTCCTTGCGCTCGGGCAGGCCGAACAGCATGACGCCCCCGAGTCCCAGCTCCGCCGCCTCGGCGTACGCGCGACGGGCCGAGTCACGCGTGTGCTGGACGACGCCCGGCATGCTGCTGATCGCCCGGACCTCGGTGCGGCCCTCGGCCACGAACATCGGCAGCACCAGCTGGGACGGCTGCACGTGCGTCTCCGCCACCAACCGTCTCATCGCCGGCGACGAGCGCAGGCGACGAGGACGGTCGGCGGGGAACGACATGACTAGGCCTTCCGGCGGGTCGACGGACGCTTCTGCGACGGCTTCGTGACCGGCTCCCCGGCCTCGACGAAGCCGAGGCGACGCGCGGTGCCGAACTCGGCCAGGGCGTCGGCGAGCTCCTCGACCGACGGGGACTCGGCGAGGACGTCGACCCGCAGGCCGTGCTCCTCGGCGGTCTTGGCGGTCGCCGGGCCGATGCACGCGATGATCGTCGACGTGTGCGGCTTGCCGGCGATGCCCACGAGGTTGCGGACCGTGGACGACGAGGTGAACATGACCGCGTCGAACTTGCCGGTCTTGATCGCCTCGCGCGTCGGCGCCGGCGGCGGGGCGGCCCGGACGGTCCGGTAGGCGGTGACGTCGTCGACCTCCCAGCCAAGATCGATCAGGCCGGCCACGAGGGTCTCGGTCGCGATGTCGGCGCGCGGCAGGAAGACCCGGTTGATCGGGTCGAGCAGCTCGTCGTACGGCGGCCAGTCCTCGAGCAGGCCGCGGGCCGACTGCTCGCCCGACGGCATGAGATCGGCGCGGATGCCCCAGGTCGCGATGGCCTCGGCGGTCTTCTGACCGACCGCGGCGATCTTCAGGCCCGAGAACGCGCGCGCGTCGAGCCCGTACTCCTCGAACTTCTCACGCACGGCCTTGACCGCGTTGACGCTCGTGAACGCGACCCACTCGTAACGACCCTCGACCAGACCGCGGACGGCCTTGTCCATCTGCTGCGGGTTGCGGGGCGGCTCGACCGAGATGGTCGGGACCTCCTCGGAGATCGCGCCGAATCCGCGCAGGCGCGATGCGAGACCTGCGGACTGCTCCTTGGTGCGGGGCACCAGGATGCGCCAGCCGTAGAGCGGCTTGGTCTCGAACCACGACAGCGCCTCGCGCATCGAGACGACCTCGCCGACGACCGTGATGGCCGGGGACGTCATGCCGGCGGCCTTGGCGTCCGTGGCGATCTCGGCCAGCGTCGACACGACGGTGGTCTGCTCGGTCGTGGTGCCGACGCGGGTCATCGCCACCGGGGTGTCGGGCTTGCGCCCCGCGTCGATCAGGCCGGTGGCGACCTCACCGATGCGGGCGACGGCCGAGAGCAGGACCAGGGTGTCCTGACCTGCGTGATCGGCCCAGCTGATCGTCGCGTCCCCCACGCTGACGACCGAGTACTCACGGTGCGTGCGGTTGGTCAGCGGCACGCCGGCGTACGCCGGGACCGCCGAGATCGACGAGACGCCGGGCACGATCTCGAAGCCGATGCCGGCCTTGCTGCACGCAGCGGCCTCCTCGGGTCCGGTCGCGTACGTGAACGGATCGCCGGCCATGAGGCGGACGACGTGTCCGCCGCTCTTGGCGTGCTTGACGACGAGGCGGGCGCGAGCGGCGTGGGTGAGGAGCTCGCCGTCCTCACCGACGCCGCCGTCGACGATCTGGGCACCGTTGGTGACGAGTGCCACCTGCTCGGGCAGCTCCGTGATGACGACGTCGGCCTGCGCGAGCAGCTCGGCCGCGCGGACCGTCAGGAGGCTTGCGTCTCCCGGTCCGGCGCCGACGAAGCTCACGTGGCCCCGCGGGGCCTTGCGGGCGGGCGGCGTCGGCGTGGGCGGTGCTTCTCGCATCGGGGTGATGGTCACGGTGTTCCTTTTCTTGGTCTGTCAGGGGGTCAGGAGGCGGCGGCCACGAGGGCGTCGGCACCTTCGGCGAGCATCTCGACAGCAAGACGTTCACCGACCGCGGCAGCCTCGTGAGGGAGGCCGGTCGCGGACAGTCGGATGGTGGGTGAGCCGGAGACGTCTCCGACCACGGCACGAAGCCAGAGCTCAGGGCCGTCGTCGCCGTCGGCGATCTCGGCCAGGGCTCCCACCGGGGCACTGCAGCCGGCCTCGAGTGTCGCGAGGAGGCTTCGCTCGGCAGTGACGGCAGCACGGGTGTCGCTGTCGTCGAGCTGCGCGAGCAGACGAGTGGTCGCGACGTCGTCGACGCGGCACTCGCATGCCAGCGCTCCCTGCCCGGGGGCAGGAAGCATCTGGAGAGGATCAATGACTTCGGTGGCCTCGTCGGCACGACCGAGACGGACCAGGCCGGCACGGGCCAGCAGCACGCCGTCGCACTCGCCCGAGGCGATCTTGCCGATGCGGGTGTCCACGTTGCCGCGGATCCCGACGACCTCGACCCCGAGGCCGAGGGCGTTCAGCTGGGCCTGGCGGCGGGGTGAGCCGGTGCCGACGCGCGCACCCTGCGGCAGCTCGCCGAGGGTCAGGCCGTCACGGGCGACCAGCACGTCGCGCGGGTCCTCGCGGCGCGGGATGGCCGCGACGGCGAGGCGCGGGTCGGGAGTCGTGGGCAGGTCCTTGAGCGAGTGGACGGCGAAGTCGACGTCGCCGCGCACGAGCGCCTCGCGCAGGGCCGCGACGAAGACGCCCTGGCCGCCCATCGAGGCGAGCGGGGCCGTGCTGCGGTCGCCCTCGGTCGAGATCGTCACGAGCTCGACCTCGACGCCGGTCTCCGCACGGAGCCGGTCGGCGATGTGCTGGGACTGGGTCACCGCGAGCGCGCTGGCGCGGGTGCCGAGACGGAGTGCGGTCATGACTTGTCACCCACCTGGGTCACGGCGTCGACCGCGGACTGGTCGAGCGCGAAGAGATCGGCCAGCGCATCGGCGTACGTCAGGCCGGCCGGTCCGTCGATCAGCTGCTGCACGCGCACGGTGGGCGAGTGGATGAGCTTCTCCGCGACGCGGTGCAGGGCCTTGCGGACGTCGGCCCGCTCGTCGTCGGTCAGATTGGGCAGCCGTGACTCGATGCGGGCCTGCTCCGAGGCCACGATGTCGGTCGCCATGGTGCGCAGCGCGACGACCGTCGGCGTGATGTGCGAGGCGGCCTTGGCCGCGAGGAACGTGCGGACCTCGGAGTCCACGATCGAGCGGACCTGGTCGACGTCCGCAGCCAGCTCGGCGTTGGCAGACAGCTGGGACAGGACGATCAGGTCGACGAGGGTGATGCCCTCGATGTCGCCCACCGCGGGGTCGACGTCGCGGGGCAGCGCCAGGTCGAGCAGCGACATGCTGCGTCCCTGCGCTGCGGCCTCGACCCGGGCCGTGTCGAAGACGAAGCCGTTGGCCCCGGTGCAGCTGATCAGCACGTCGGCGCCCGCGAGCTCGACGTCGAGCGCCTGCCAGCGCACCGCGCTCACGCCGAAGGTCGCGACGAGGTTGTACGCACGCTGGTACGTGCGGTTGGCGACCATGATGCGGTGCGGCTCGACACCGCGATCGATGAGCGTACGGACCGCGAGGCTCGCCATCGTGCCGGCACCGGCGACCAGGAATCGGGTGTCCGGGGCGTCGACGACCGCACCTGCGGCGTCGAGGCCGGCCGTGACGATCGACGGGGCGAGCCGGTCGATGCCCGTCTCGGCGTGTCCCCGCTTGCCGATGCGCAGCGCCTGCTGGAACAGGGCGTTGAGCACGGAGCCGACGGTCGACTCGGCCTGCGCAGTGTGCAGGGCGTCGCGGACCTGACCGAGGATCTGGCTCTCGCCGAGGATCATCGAGTCCATGCCCGACGCGACACCGAACAGGTGCGCGACCGCGGCCTCGTCGAAGTGGACGTAGACGTGGCGGACGAAGTCGACACGGTCCAGCCCGGCGTGCTCGGCCAGGAGCCGCGAGATCTCCTCGACGGCGCCGTGGAAGCGCTCGGCCTCGACATAGATCTCGACGCGGTTGCAGGTCGAGATCACGACGGACTCGGAGACGAACGGGGTCTCGAGCACCAGGTGCGAGAGCTTCACCGCCGAGTCGACGTCGAGCGCCGCGTGCTCGAGCACGTCGATGGGAGCCGACTTGTGGGACATCCCCACGACCAACACACTCATATGCCACTCACTTTCGGCTCGATGCCCGCCTTGCGCTGCTCGTGGTACGCGAGGATCTGCAGCTCGATCGACAGGTCGACCTTGCGGACGTCCACGCCGTCGGGCACCTGCACGAGGGCGGGCGCGAAGTTCAAGATGCTGGTGACGCCGGCGGCCACCAGACGGTCGGCGACCTCCTGGGCCGCGGTGCCGGGGGTCGCGATGACGCCGATCGAGATCGCTCGTTCCGCCACGACGGCGGCCAGGTCGTCCATCGACGTGACGGTCAGGCCCGAGACCTCGGTGCCGACCCGCTGCGGATCGGCGTCGACGAGGGCCGCGACACGGATGCCGCGGGTGCTGAAGCCCTGGTAGGCGGAGAGGGCGGAGCCCAGGTTGCCGATGCCGACGATGACGACGTCCCAGTCCTGGGTCTGGCCGATCTCGCGGGCGATCTGGTAGCGCAGGTACTCCACGTCGTAGCCGACGCCGCGGGTGCCGTAGGAGCCGAGATAGGACAGGTCCTTGCGCAGCTTGGCGGGGTTGACACCGGCGTTCTCGGCCAGCTCGATCGAGGAGCACGAGGCGACGCCCTGCTCGGTCAGTGTGTTGAGTGCTCGAAGGTAGACCGGCAGACGGGCGACGGTGGCATCAGGGATGCCACGGGCGCTTCCGTCGGCGAGCCGAGGACTGCGAAGTATGGTCACGGTGCTCCTGCACCGGCATGCTGGGGATTATCCCTTGCAGGATGACATGCAGTGCTTCGCCAGTTTAAGAGTTTGTGAACGCGTTAACAAAATCGAGACCGGCGCCGGTGGGTTATGTCACACGTCGGCGACGCCTCGCCAGTGCCCTGCGGAGCCTCGCGGGGTCGACCCGCCAGAAGTCGTGCTGGGCGCCGTCGACGAACGTGACCGGGACCTGCTCGGTGAAGCGCGAGCGAAGGTCCTCGTCCCCGTCGATGTCCACCCGCAGCCACGAGTCGCCGGTCTCACGGCAGATCTCGGCGACCTGCGCCTCGGCGATCTCGCACAGGTGGCAGCCCTCCCGTCCGTAGACCACGACCCGCGCGGCGTCGGCGTGAGCGATCACCGCGCACCCAGACCCAGCGTCTCGCTGCGGACCAGCGACCGCAGACGCCCCTTGGCGACCTTGCCGGTCGCGGAGTGCGGCAGCCCGGTCACGACGATCACGCGGCGGGGCTGCTTGAAGCGGGCCAGGCGCGTACGGCAGTGCTCCTCGACGGACTCCACGAGCGCGTCCTCGTCGCCGGACGCCTCCTCGGTCGGCACGACGAACGCCGCGACGGCCTCCCCCGTCTCCTCGTCGGGCAGCCCGACGACCGCGACCTGCGCGACCCCCGGGACCTCGGAGATGACGTCCTCGACCTCGAACGGGTAGACGTTGAAGCCGGAGACGATCACGAGCTCGCGCAGGCGGTCGACGAGCGTGAGGTCACCGTCCTCGTCGAGGAAGCCGATGTCGCCCGTCGGGTACCAGCCGTCGGGGCGCGGTCCGTCCACGCCGTCCGGCCAGTAGCCCGAGAAGACGTTGTCGCCCCTGACCCAGATCTCCGCGGGATCGCCGGGAGCAGCGTCCCGGCCGTCGGCCTCGACGATCCGCACCTCGATGCCCGGCAGCGGTCGCCCGACCGATCCGGCCTTGGGCGGCGATCCGGGCTGGCGAGGCGATCCCATCGTCGTCGCGATGACGGGGGCGGTCTCGGTGAGCCCGTAGCCCTGCTCGATGTACTTGCCCGTCGACGCGTGGAACATCTCGGCCAGCTCGGGGTCGAGCGCGGAGGCGCCCGACAGGACCATCGAGACGCTGCTCAGCTGGTCGCCGAGTCCCTCACGTCCGGCCCAGGCCGCGACCACCGGGGGCGCCAGCGGGATGTTGGTGACCCCCTCGGCACGCACGAGATCGAGGAGACCGGCGGGGTCGAAGCCGTCGACCATCACGACGCGGGCGCCCTGCCGCACGGCCTGCCCCAGCACGCAGTTGAGCCCGTAGATGTGGAACATCGGCAGCAGGCCGAGGCAGATGTCGTCGGGCGTGACCGCGGGCGGGTCGAGCTGCGCGATCTGCTCGATGTTGGCGATCAGCGCCCGGTGGGTCAGCATCGCGCCGCGCGGCTTGCCGCTCGTGCCGGACGTGTAGAGCACGACGGCGAGGGCCTCGGCGTCGGCGGGCGAGGCCGGGGGCGCCCCGGACGCGTCCTGGAGGAACGTCTCGAAGGAGGTCTCCCCCGCCACGGGCTCGGCGCCGTCGACGATCACGCTCACCTGCTGGTCGTCGGTGATCGCCTCGCGCACCTGGGCGACACCGGCCTCGTCGCACAGCACGACCCGGGCGCGGGAGTCCGCGAGCATGCGGCCGATCTCGCGGGTGGTCGAGCGAGGGTTGACGGGCACCGCGACCATGCCGCCGCGCAGGATGCCGAAGTAGGCGATCGGCAGGTCGATGCGGTTGGCCATCACCACCGCGACCCGGTGGCCCGCCACCAGGCCCCGACCGGACAGCGCACGGGCCACGGCGTCGGCCGACTCGTCGAGCTCTCGCCAGGTCACCTCGCGGCGTGCGTCGCCCCGGTGCTCGACCAGAGCCACCCTGTCCGGGGCGTTCGTGGCGGCCGTGTGGACGTACTCGCTGACATTGACTGTCACCCCTTGAGTCAACCACAGCTGGTGAGCCCGGGAGGGCGTTAGGCTCGGCACATGGCACGGGATGCAGCACCCGATCAGCCCCGCAACCTGCAGTCGCGCTCCGTCCTGGCAGGCCAGGCCGCTGCGTCCGCCACGGAGATCGAGAGCGCGTTGTCGACCGCTCCGGACCCCACCGCCGCCGCCTTCTTCGACGTCGACAACACGATCATGCAGGGCGCCTCGATCTTCCACTTCGCGCGCGGCCTCCACCGGCGCGAGTTCTTCACGACGCGCGACATCCTGGGCGCGGCCTGGCAACAGCTCTACTTCCGGGTCGTCGGCAGCGAGGATCCCGAGCACATCGCGAAGGCACGGGCCAGCGGGCTCGCGTTCATCGCCGGCCACAGCGTCACCGAGCTCGAGGAGATCGGTGAGGAGATCTTCGACGAGCGCATGGCGGCCCGGATCTGGCCCGGCACGCGCGCGCTCGCCCAGTGGCACCTCGACCGCGGCCAGCGGGTGTGGCTCGTGACCGCGGCACCCATCGAGATCGCGACCGTGATCGCCCGTCGGCTCGGCCTGACCGGCGCGCTGGGCACGGTCGCGGAGCACGTCGACGGCATCTACACGGGTCAGCTCGTCGGCGAGATGCTCCACGGGGCGGGCAAGGCCGTCGCCGTCCAGGGCGTCGCGGACCGCGAGGGCCTCGTCCTGGCCGACTGCTACGCGTACTCCGACTCCAGCAACGACCTGCCCATGCTCTCCCTCGTCGGCCACCCGTGCGCGATCAACCCCGACGCGAGCCTGCGCTCCCACGCGAAGACCAACGGCTGGCGGGTCCGCGACTACCGCACCGGTCGCAAGGTCTTCCTGGCCGGCGCCAAGGGCACCGTCGCGGCCGTGGCCGCGGGCACCACATGGCGGACCCTGCGACGCCGCAGATAGGCGACGACCGGGCCCGCCTGCGGCTACACTCGCGGCAAATCAGGGAGGCCTGGGTGGAGCACGTCGGAGCGCTGCGCATCGCGCTGTCGCTCGCCCTGAGGCTGCGGGACGACCGGTCGCTCCAGGTCGCCCTTGCCGTGGCGGACTCACCCGCGTACGCCGCGTCCGGCGGCCAAGGGCCGGCCCCTCACGACGACGACCCCGAGGCCGCCCGGCTGCGGGCGCTCGTCGACCTGGCCAAGGAGGGCGACGCCGAGGCCTTCGGCCAGCTCTACGACCACTACGTCACGGGGATCTTCCGGTTCGTCTACTACCGGGTCGGCTCGCGACAGCTCGCCGAGGACCTCACGAGCGAGACCTTCGTCCGGGGGCTCCGGGCGATCCAGCGCTTCAGCTGGCAGGGCAAGGACTTCGGCGCCTGGCTGACCACGATCGCCCGCAACCTCGTCGCGGACCACTTCAAGTCGAGCAGGTCGCGCCTCGAGATCGTGACCGAGACGATCCCCGAGGGTCTGACCCCGGCCTCGGGACCCGAGCACGAGGTGCTCGCGCACGTCACCAACGAGATCCTGTTCGCGGCCGTCAGGGCCCTGCCCGACGAGCAGCGCGACTGCATCCTGATGCGCTTCATCCAGGGACTGTCGATCGCCCAGACCGCTGCGGCCATCGGCCGCAGCGAGGGAGCGATCAAGCAGCTGCAGCTCCGGGCGATCCGCAATCTCGCCAGGTCCGTCCCGGCGGAGGTCCGATGATGACCTCCTGGCCACCGATCGTGTCACCGTCCCGGTCCCGTAACCCCGGCACGCCCGGTGTCGTTGATCGTGCTGATCCCACCTCGACAGGCAGGAACCCCTCATGATCGGCCGTCGCTCCCACGACGACGCCCAGTCCTTCGACGAGGCCTGGGGCGGCGCCGACCCGCGGGACGAGGAGATCGCCGCTCTCGTCGCCTTCGCCGAGGCCCTGTGCGCGGCGGCCCCGGTCGAGCCCACGGCGCAGTTCCGGTCCACGCTCCGCGCGCAGCTGATGACCGAGGCGACCACGGTCCTCGAGCCCATGCCGGGGGCCGCCCGCCCGGCCGCCACGCCCGCCCGGCCCCGCAGCACGCGGCGTCGCCTCGCGGGCCTGACCGCAGCCCTCGTCACGTCGGCCGGCGCGGTCGGCCTCGTCGCGTCCAGCGCGTCGGCGCTGCCCGGCGAGATGCTCTACCCGGTCAAGCGCACGGTCGAGTCCGTCGAGCTCACCGCGTTGCACCACGGCGACGAGTCCCGAGGCTCCTTCCAGCTCGGGCAGGCCGAGGAGCGCCTCACCGAGGCTCGCCTGCTGAGCGACAAGGGCGCCTCCGACACCCTCGTGGCCGACGCCCTCGACGACTTCTCCTCCGCAGCGTCCGACGGCTCCGCCCGGCTCTTCACGGCGTACGCCGACACCCGCGAGGACACGACGGTCCGCCGGGTCAACGACTTCGCGACCGCCGCGAGCGTCGAGCTGTCCGAGCTCAAGAGCAAGCTGCCCTCGCAGGCGGGCGACGCGTACGCCGCCGCGACGCGCGAGGTCAACCGACTCGCGAGCCGGGCGTCCACGCTGTGCTCCAGCTGCGGCTCGGCCGACGTCGACCCGCTCGTGGACGTCGTGAGCGGTCTGGCGCGCGACATCCCGGCACCGAAGAAACCTGCCAAGGACGACGCCGCACGAGCTCCCGACCCGGCCGCGAGCCCGGCGCCGGCCGCACCCGGCGGCACGTCGCCGGGCGGTCCCGCCACGTCGCCGAGCCGATCTGCGCCCACCGTCCCGGCACCGGCGGCGCCGACCCGCAGCCCGTCGCTGTCCGACGTCACGGACCCGCTGCTCGGCGGGCTCCTCGGCGACGAGGACCAGGAGGGGCTCGTGCCAGGCCTGCTCAGCGGACTGCTCGGCGGTGGACGCCAGTAGGTGCCCGGGATCGCCGGCGTCAGAAGAAGGCGTTGCCCCGGTCGACCAGCAGCTGGTAGAGCGTCTGCTGGATCGTCTCGCGCACCTGGTCGGTGACGTTGAACAGCAGCATCGGATCGTCCGCGGCCTCGGGCTCGTAGGCGTCGGTGCGCACCGGCTCGCCGAACTCGATGATCCACTTGCTCGGCAGGGGGATCAGGCCGAGCGGACCCAGCAGCGGGAAGAACGGCGTGATCGGCAAATAGGGCAGCCCGAGCAGGCGGGCGAGGGAGGGCACGTTGCCCACGAGGGGATAGATCTCCTCGGCACCCACGATCGAGACCGGGACGATCGGCACGCCCGCGCGCATCGCGGACGAGACGAAGCCGCCACGACCGAACCGCTGCAGCTTGTAGCGCTCGGCGAACGGCTTGCCGACCCCCTTGAAGCCCTCGGGCCACACGCCCGCGAGCTCACCCTTGGTCAGCAGACGCTCGGCGTCCTCCTGGCAGGCGAGCGTCGCACCCACCTTGCGGGCGATCTGTCCCACGCCGGGCAGCGAGAACACGAGGTCCGCGCCGAGCGGGCGCAGATCGCGGCCTGCGTACTTCTTGACCGCATAGCCCGTGATCAGGCCGTCGAGCGGGACCGTGCCCGAGTGATTGGCGACCAGGAGCGCGCCGCCGTCCTCGGGGATGTTCTCGACGCCGCGGACCTCGAGCCGGAACCACTTCTCGGCCAAGGGCTCGACCGCTGCGGTGAGCACCTCGGCGATCTCGGGGTCGAAGCCGAACTCGTCGACCTCGTAGTCGCCGCTGAGACGCTTGCGGACGGTGGCGATCAGGGTCGCGACGCGGCTCTCCCAGTCGGTGCCCAGCACACGCTGGGCGGCCTCGATGACCGCCACGAAGATCTCGTCCAGCGGGATGCCCGCCGACAGGGGGGCGGAGCCGGCGGTGCGGGTGCGGCGCGCTGCCTCCTCGGCGGCGGCTGCCGCAGCTGCCGCGGCGTCCTCGTCGGTGACCGCACGCAGGTGCGGCTTCTCCGTCGGCGGCGGCTGCGCCGGAGGGGTCGTGGACGTGCCGGTGGTCTGCTCGTCCGGGGTGGCCTGCTTGGCGGCAGTCTTCTTCTTCGCAGCGGGCTTGCGGGGCGCCGATCCACCGGCCAGCGAGCGGGCCGCTGCGGAGGGTGACGTCTCGCGGTTGCCCCGGCCGGGGGTGCCGCCGGATCCGATCGTCTTGCGTTCGTCCTTCACGAGCGTCCTCCCAGCGCGGCCAGCAGGCCGGGCTTCAGTGAGGCCCGGAACTCGTCGAAGGTCTCCTCCGACGTGCGCGCGAGCTCATAGCCGAAGATGTCCCGCAGTCCGGTGGTGTCGACCGCCCGCCCGAACGTCAGCAGCCGGTGCAGATCGGGCGGGATGTCCGAGCCCATGGCCCGGACGACCCGGCGCGCGGCCATCGCGAAGCCCACCGGGGGCAGCGGGATGACCGGGCGGCCCAGCCGGCGTGCGGCCTGGCTCAGCAGGACGACTCCGTCGCCTGCCGCGTTGAACGTGCCCGGGCGATCGCGGACGACGGCTTGGACGAGGATCTCGAGGGCGTCCTCGAGGCTCAGGAACTGCAGGCGGGGATCGAATCCGAGCACGGACGGCAGCACGGGGTTGGAGAAGTAGTTGCGCAGCGGGCTGTCGATCTCGGGGTGCAGCACCTGTGCGGCGCGGATCGTCGTGATCAGCACCTCGGGCCGGCGGCGAGCGAACCCGCGGACGTACGACTCGACCTCGACGATGTCCTTGGGGAACCCCGTGCGCACGCCGTTGCGCGCGAGCAGCGACTCGGTGAACATCGCCGGATCACGCGGGGACGAGCCGTACACGGCGGTCGAGGACCCGAGCACGAGCTTGCTCACCAGCGCCGAGCGCTGGCACGCGGCCAGCAGCTGCATCGTGCCGATGACGTTGAGCTCCTTGGCGCCGGCTCCGCGGCCGCGCTGGGGCGGGTTGACGTCCAGGTGGACCACGGTGTCGACGTCGTCGACCGCGATGACCTTGCCGACGACCGGGGTGCGGATGTCGGCGCGGACGAACTTCACGCTGCCGAGGTCGGCATCGGGCAGGATCGTGTCGATGCCGACGACCCGCTCGATGCCTGCGCCCTCGCCGATGTCAGCGAGCCGCCGCGCGAACTTCGACGCGAACGAGCCCGCCACACCAGTGACGAGGACGACCCGGCTCATCTGGGGTTACTTGCCCAGACGACGACGCTGCACTCGGGTGCGCTTCAGCATCTTGCGGTGCTTCTTCTTCGACATCCGCTTACGGCGCTTCTTGATGACTGAACCCACGGGTCACTTCACTTCTCGTCTGGCCACGCGTACGTGGACTGGTGTGCACTTGAGACTGGTCGCCACCTGGAGGAGCCGAGCGCGAACTCAGACGCCCTGCGGCCCCGGTGATGGCTGCCCTCAGCGTACACGTCTGCTGCGGCCCGCATCCCTGGTGACCGGGGACGCGGATGCCGGGCACCAGCAGGACCGGCCGGCTCAGCCCGCCTGGAAGTAGGACTTGCCCAGGAACTCCTGGACGGCACGCTCGGGCACGCGGAACGAACGCCCGACGCGGACGGCCTCGAGCTCACCGGAGTGGACGAGACGGTAGACCGTCATCTTCGAGACGCGCATCTGACTCGCCACTTCCGCGACGGTCAAGAACGTCGGTCCGGGGGCCATGTCCCACCTGCTTCCTGAGGGGCACGCGCGCTCTCTGGCTTCCCCACCAGAGAAACAGCGCGCGTGCCTTGGTCGAGCGTAGTGCCTCGTGATGCCGCAGGGACAGGGGTTGTCCAAAATCCCCACTGATTCGACCGAGATCGGCCCCGATCGTCAGGGCTGGTGGTCGAGCCCCACGAGGGGGAACGAGGCCGTCCGGGTCGCGTGGATCGAGCGGTCGAGCCAGCTCGCGGGGTCGTAGCCGTCCTCCCACGGGCGATACGCGACGGTCCGTCCGTCGGTCATGCGCTGCGGGCCGGGCATCCCGCGCAGGTGCGCGATGCGCTCGCGCCACTTGTCGGGGGTGAGGGCCGCGGGATCCAGTGGCCTGCCCGAGACGATCGCGAGCAGGTGCGCCCAGGCGCGCGGCACGACGTCCATCACGGCATAGCCTCCGCCACCCGTGGCGACCCACTTGCCGTCGCACACCTCCTCGGCCAGCGCCTCGAGAGCGAGATAGGAGGCGCGCTGACCGTCCACGCTCAGCATCAGGTTGGTCAGCGGATCGTCCATGTGCGAGTCGCAGCCGTGCTGCGTGACCAGGATGTCGGGGGCGAACTCGCGGATCAGCGGCGGCACCACGGCGTGGAAGGCGCGCAGCCAGCCGGCGTCCGACGTGCCGGGCGGCAGCGGGACGTTGACCGCACCGCCCTCGGCACCCTCTCCCCCGGTCTCGGTCGAGAAGCCGGTGCCGGGGAACAGCGACTGCGGGCCCTCGTGGATCGAGATCGTGAGGACGCGGGGGTCGTTCCAGAACATCTTCTGGACCCCGTCGCCGTGGTGGGCGTCCACGTCGACGTACGCGACCTTCTGCGCCCCGTTGTCCAGGAGCCAGCGGATCGCGAGCGCGACGTCGTTGTAGATGCAGAAGCCGCTCGCGTTGCCGGGCATCGCGTGGTGCAGGCCGCCGCTGATGTTGATCGCGCGCGGCGCCGCCCCGGTCCAGACCCGCCGGGCCGCCTCGACGCTCGCGCCGGCGATCAGGGCGCTTGCCTCGTGCATCTGCGCGAAGACCGGGTTGTCCTCGGAGCCCAGACCGATCGTGAGATCGCGGTAGACGGGGTGGTCGCTGAGCTTCTGCACCCGCTCGATGTACGACGCGGTGTGCACCAGGGCGAGCTCGTCCTCGGTCGCGGGCCGGGCACCGACGACGTCCAGCCCCTCGATGATCCCCAGCTCCCGCGCCAGGTCCATGGTCAGCTCGATGCGGACCGGCGCCATGGGGTGCGACTGGCCGAAGTTGTACTGGATCAGCTGCTCGTCGAAGACGACGCAGGCCCGATCCTGCGTCGGGTCTGTGTGCTCACTCACACCATGAGCCTATGCCGGGCCCGAGAGCTCGGCCGAGCGGGCCGCTGCGGCGGCCATCCCGGCCACCAGCCCGTCCCTCACGCCGGCGGTGTCGAAGGTCGTGATGGCCGCATGGGTCGTGCCGTTCGGCGAGGTCACCCGGCGCCTCAGCTCCTCGGCGGTGTCGCCGGACTCCGCGAGCAGCTTCGCGGCGCCCACGAGCGTCTGCGTCGTGAGCTCACGCGCGGTCTCCTCGTCGAGACCCTGCGCGATCCCGCCGGCGATCATGGCCTCGGCGAGGTAGAAGACGTACGCCGGGCCCGAGCCCGACACCGCCGTGACGGCGTCCTGCCGGCTCTCGTCGACCACGACGACGCGGCCGCCGGACTCGAGCAGGGTGCCGACCGCCGAGAGCTGCTCGTCGGTGACGCCGGGCCCCGGCGAGATGCCGAACATGCCCTCGCCCACCAGGGCCGGCGTGTTGGGCATCGCCCGCACCACGGCCACGCCGTCCGGCAGGGCCGAGGCGATCGTGTCGATGCGGATGCCTGCGGCGAGCGAGACGACCGTGGCGCCGGGGCGGACCGAGCCGGCGATCTCGGCGAGCACGGCACCCACGTCCTGCGGCTTGACCACGATCAGGACGACGTCCGCGCCTGCGGCCGCCTCGGCGTTGCCGGTCACCTCGACACCGTGCGCGTCACGCAGCTCGGCGGCACGTTCGTCACGCTTCTCGCTGATGACGATGTCGCTGACGGGGTGGCCGGAGGACAGGATCGCCGACAGGAGGGTCTCGCCCATCACGCCGGCGCCGAGGATCGCGATCCGCTGAGTCATGGACCTCACACTAGTGTCGGGGCGTGCGCCAACGACCCGACCCGTTCATCGTGGCGCTGCTCGCCGCCGCGCTGGTCGCCTCGTTCCTCCCCGTCACCGGCGACGCGCTCGACGTGCTGAAGGCGGTCTCGGCCGGCGCGATCGGCCTGCTGTTCTTCCTCTACGGGGCACGGCTGTCGACCGCCGAGACGATGGCAGGCCTGGGCAACTGGCGCCTGCACGCGGTGATCCTGTCGACCACGTTCATCGTCTTCCCGGTCCTCGGCCTCGCGACCCAGCTGCTCGACGGCAACCCGCTGAGGCCGTCCCTGGCCAGCGGCGTCCTGCTGCTCTGCCTTGTGCCCTCGACCGTCCAGTCCTGCGTGGTCTACACGGGCATCGCGGGCGGCAACGTCGCGGGCGCAGTCGTCAGCGCGTCGCTGTCCAACATCCTCGGCGTGTTCCTCACCCCGGCCCTGGTCGCCCTGCTCATGGCCTCCGACGCCCAGGTGGACGCGGGCTCGATCGTGCGGATCGTGCTGCAGATTCTGGCGCCGTTCGTGCTGGGGCAGGTGCTGCGCCCGGTCGTGGGCGGATTCGTGCAGCGCAACGACTCCCGGCTCAAGCCCTACGACCGCTCGAGCATCGTCCTGGTGGTGTTCGTGGCGTTCAGCGAGGGGGCCGAGGCGCACATCTGGTCCGCGCTCAGCGTCTGGTCGGTCCTCGCGGTGGCCCTCGTGTGCGCGTGCCTGCTGGCCGTGGCCATGGGCTGGGCCGTGCTGATCGGCCGCCTGTCGGGGCTACCGCGCGAGGACCGGGTCGCGGTGCTGTTCTGCGCCTCCAACAAGTCCCTCGCGAGCGGTCTGCCGATCGCGACGGTGCTGTTCGGCGGCGGCGAGGTGGCGTTGATCGTCCTGCCCCTGATGCTCTACCACCAGATGCAGATCATCACGGGCGCCGTCCTGGCCAAGCGCCTGGCTCCTCCTGCGGAGCCCGTGCGCTAGTCGCCGCTCAAGGCCAGGCCGACGCCCAGCCCGATCATCGACGTGCCGCCGGCGACGCCCAGCGCGGCACCTCGACGGGGCGAGGCGTTGAACCACGACCGCAGCTGGCTCGCGATGACTGCCCAGAGCGAGTCCGACGCCAGCCCGATGACGACCGCGACGAGCCCCAGCACCAGCATCAGCAGCGGGACGTGGCCGCCGTCGCGGACGACGAACTGCGGCAGCACCGCACCGAAGATCATGAACGCCTTGGGGTTGGACAGACCCACGACGAATCCCTGCCGCACGACCGTCGTCCAGGCCAGCACCGGCGCCGAGCGCTCGGCAGCGTCCCGCACGACGAACGCCGAGCGGTGCCGGATCGCCTGGACGCCCAACCAGACGAGGTACGCAGCACCTGCGAGCTTCAGGACCGTGAACACGACGATCGACTCCTGCACGATCGCGCCGAGCCCCAGCGCGACCAGCACGACCACGACCAGCAGGCCGAGGGTGTTGCCCGCGACGGTCGCGAGCGCGACCCCCCGGCCGTACGCGAGCGCGCGACCGATCACGAAGACCACGCTCGGCCCCGGGATCGCGATGAGGACGAGCGCCGCGAGCCCGAACGTCACGAGCTGATCGAGGGTGACCATCCCCACATCGTAGGTCTGCGGGCGCGGCCCCGGGCTCAGACCGAGGCGTGCAGGCGGGTGAAGGCCAGCGCCTCGAGGAGGTCGGCCTCGCGCTCGGACTGGTCCTTGGCCTTGCGCGTGTTGATCTCGACGACGATCTCACCGTCGTATCCCGATCCCGCGACCGCGGCCAGGAACTCCTCGCACGGCTGGCTGCCGCGGCCGGGGATCATGTGCTCGTCCTTGGCCGATCCCGAGCCGTCTGCGATGTGCACGTGCGCGAGCCGGTCCCCCAAGGCGTCCGCCATCGCGAGGGGGTCACCACCGGCCGTCGAGCTGTGCGACAGGTCGAGCGTCACGTGGGCGTAGTCCTGCTCGATCGGGTCCCAGCCCGGCGCGTACGCCTGGAACTCACGCTTGCCGGTGCGCCAGGGATACATGTTCTCCACCGCGTACGTGATGCCGTGCTCGGCCTCCAGGTCCGCGATGCCCTCGACGAATCCCTTCGCGTAGTCGCGCTGCCACCGAAAGGGTGGGTGCACCACCACGACCGACGCGCCGACCTCGTGGGCCATCTCGGCGCTGCGGTGCAGCTTGCCCCACGGGTCGGTGCCCCAGACCCGCTGCGTGACCAGCAGGCAGGGCGCGTGGACCGACACGACCGGCATCTCGTGGAACGAGCTCAACGCCTTGATCGCGGTGATGTCGGCGCTGACGTCGTCGATGCCGACCATGACCTCGACCCCGTCGTAGCCCAGCCGGGCTGCCGCCTCGAATCCGCTCGCGGTCGACCCCGGGTAGACCGACGAGGTCGACAGGGAGACGCGGAGGGGATCGGGCACGACTCCCACTGTAGGTCGGGACCCTCAGAGTGCGTCGAGATGCTCCAACAGGACACCCTCTCGCAGCGCCCAGGGGCAGATCTCCAGCTCGGACAGGCCGAACAGGTCCATCGCCGCATCTGCCACGATCGCGCCCGCACGCATCTGGTGGGCCCGGTCGGGCGAGACCCCGGGCAGTGCGGCGATCGCCTCGGGGGTCATCGTCCCCAGGGACGCGACGAGGGCCGACAGGTCGCTCCGGCGCAGCACCCGGCGCACGTACGGACCCTCGGCGGACGGGGCGGCACCGCAGATGCGAGCCAGTGAACGGAACGTCTTGCTCGTGGCCACCGCCCGGTCGAAGGTCCCGCCGCGAAGCACCGCTCCCGCCCCGTCGGCGATGACAGCGCGGACGTGCAGCCGCAGATCGGCGGCGGACCGCCCGGCCTCGAGCCACTCGCGGGTCAGTCGGCCGGCGCCGAGCGGGACCGACCGGGCGACGTCCGGGGACTCGTCCGAGCCCGCGGCGATCTCGAGCGAGCCGCCGCCGATGTCGAACACCCCGAGCCGGCCCGAGGACCAGCCGAACCAGCGCCGCACCGCGAGGAACGTCAGCCGCGCCTCGTCCTCCCCGGACAGCACCTGCAGCTCAAGGCCGCTGGCTGCGTTGACGGCCGCGATGACCTCGTCGGCGTTGACCGCGTCACGCACCGCCGAGGTCGCGAACGCCAGGATCGTCGTGCAGCCCTTGTCGGCCGCCTCGGCGCGCGCCTCCACGACGTACTTGACGAGACGGGACACGCCCTCCTCCGTCACCGCCTGGTCGGCGTCGAGCTGCTCCGCGAGTCGCAGGGGCTCCTTGTAGGAGTGGGCCGGGACGGGTGGACCGCCGCGAAAGGCGTCGACGACGAGGAGGTGGCCCGTGTTGGACCCGATGTCGAGGACGCCCATACGCATGCGGCCATTGTCGCACCTGCGGCCCGCAGGCCGGGCGGGACCGACGCGGATAGGCTGGTCGGCGATGCCTGAAGTCGAGCTCGGATTCCCCCGCACGTACGTGGAGTTCGCCAACCCGGACGACCCCACGGAGGTCTTCCGCTGCGACCTGACCTGGCTCACGTCGCGCTGGACGTGCATCTTCGGCCAGGGCTGTCCGGGCATCTACGACACCAGCCCGGACGCCGGCTGCTGCACGCTCGGCGCCCACTTCGCGGACGACGAGGACGCCGAGCGCACCCGCGCGATCATGGTCCAGCTCACCCCCGAGGAGTGGGAGAACCACGACGAGGGGCACCGCAGCGGCTGGACCGAGCGTGACGACGACGGCGAGCTCAAGACCCGCGCGTTCCGGGGCGCATGCATCTTCCACAACTCGCGCAGCTTTCCCGGCGGCTACGGCTGCGCGCTCCACGGCTTCGCCCTGTCGAACGACCTCAAGCCGCACACCACCAAGCCCGACGTGTGCTGGCAGCTGCCGCTGCGTCGACAGTTCCGCGACGTCGACCGCGGTGACGGGACGACGTACACCGAGACCGAGATCGGCGAGTACACCCGCGCGGGCTGGGGCCCCGGCGGCGCGGACCTGGACTGGTACTGCTCGTCCAACACCGAGGCACACGTGGGCCCGGAACCGGTCTACCGGACCAACCGGGACGAGCTCGCGGCCATGATGGGCGAGGCCGCGTACGCCGAGCTGGCCCGCCATTGCAGAGACCACGAGGCCCGCGGCGCCAATACACCACATCTGGCGGATCCCCCTCGCTGACCCCCTGTGCGACGGTGCTACACCCCTGGGTCAGAATGCCGTATGCATCTGGACCACGTTTCTTTTGCCGTCGGCGCCAAGGGCCTCGGGGGCACGACCGCAGAGCTTTCCCAGCTCCTGGGCGCGGAGTTCGTCGACGGTGGGGCGCACCCCCGATTCGGCACCCGCAACATGATCCTGCCGCTGCAGAACCGGCAGTATCTGGAGGTCGTCGAGGTGCTCGACCACCCCGCCGCCGACAAGGCCGCCTTCGGCCAGGCCGTCCGTGCACGCCGTGACGCCGGCGGAGGCTGGCTCGGCTGGTGCGTCTCGGTCGATGACATGACCGAGGTCGAGCACCGTATGGGCCGTCACTCGGTGCCCGGCAACCGCCGACGTCCCGACGGCTACAACCTGGAGTGGCGCCAGATCGGCACGAGCGGGATGAAGGCCGATCCGCAGCTGCCGTTCGTGGTCAAGTGGGAGAAGGACCCGGCCGAGCACCCGTCGCAGATGGCCGACACCGGCATCACGCTCACCGCGTTGGAGATCGCCGGCGACCCGCAGCGCCTCGCGGACTACCTGGGCGAGCCGGTGATCGAGGCCCTCGAGGAGATCGAGGTCCGCTGGGTCGCGCCGCACGGGACCCCGGGCATCCTCACCGCAGTCTTCTCGACCCCCTCGGGCGACGTCCGCATCTAGACGTCGGCCGAGCGGGGCTCGGGGGGGCGCACCTCGGCGGTGCGCACCTGGTGGGCCAGCTCCAGCTGTGGCGCCACCTCGGTGAGGCGCCCGCGGCTCCACAGGATGTAGACCCACACCCCCGCGATGATCGAGCCCAGCGCACCGAGCGACATGTCGCTGAGCGTGTCCGCGTAGGCCCCCAGCCGTTCGGGCGACCAGCGCAGGAACGCGAAGTACTCCGCGATCTCCCACAGGAGCGCGGCGCTCACGCCGAAGGCCAGGGTGCGCTCGAGGACGGCGCCGAGTGTGCTCGAGCGGTGCATCGTCAGCAAGATGAACGCGGCCGTCAGCAGGCCCGTGTTGACGAAGTGGATGATGTTGTCAAAGGACTCGACCGTGTCGTACAGGTTGAGGGCGTTGCCGAACATGTCGCTGAAGCACACGAACGTCACGAGGAAGTCGACGGTCCAGGGGAATGACGCCCGCTGGCGCCACCACGTGAACCAGATGAACGGCACGGCGAACGCCAGGAGCGGATAGGCGATCGCCCGCGGGATGAGGCCCTTGCCGTCCAGATTGCCGAATCCGGGCACGATCAGGGCGAGCAGCACCAGCACGAGGAGGCCGGTCTTGGCGGCGATGTCAGCTGACTTGAAGACGGGCGGCGCGGGATAGCGGGTGGCCACGGCGACGGACGTCATCCCCCGAGTTTAAGTGGTCGGTCCGGTTCCAGGACCGGCGGACACCCCGCAGGCGTTCGGGAGCCCGGCGCGCCCGCCCTCCTCGACCGACCGTTCTGTCGCCCCCCTCGCCTAGGGTGAGGGTCATGGCCAGCACCAAGACAGCCCGACCTGCCTACGTCTGCGCCGAGTGCGGCTGGACGACGAGCAAGTGGGTCGGTCGCTGCGGCGAGTGCCAGGCCTGGGGCACGGTCGACGTGGCCGCGCCCGCCCGCGTGGGTCGCACCCAGGCCGCCCCCGTGGCGGCCCCTGCCGTGCCCATCACCCAGGTCGCGGTGGAGTCGGCCCGCTCGGTCGGCTCGGGCATCGGCGAGCTCGACCGTGTGCTCGGCGGCGGCGTGGTCCCCGGCGGCGTCCTGCTCCTCGCCGGCGAGCCCGGGGTCGGCAAGTCGACCCTGCTCCTGGAGGTCGCCGCCCGTTGGGCGCGGGCCGGTCGACGCACCCTGTACGTCTCGGGCGAGGAGTCCGCAGCCCAGGTCCGCCTCCGCGCCGAGCGCACGGGCGCGGTCGACGACAACCTCTACCTCGCCGCCGAGACCGATCTCGGCGGCGTGCTGACCCACATCGAGACGGTCGGCCCCAGCCTGCTGATCGTCGACTCGGTCCAGACGATCGGCTCGGCCGACGTGGACGGCGTCCCCGGCGGCGTGACCCAGGTGCGCGAGGTCGCGTCCGCGGTGATCCAGCGGGCCAAGCGCGACGGCATCGCGACCCTGCTGGTCGGCCACGTCACCAAGGACGGCTCGGTGGCCGGACCGCGCGTGCTCGAGCACCTGGTCGACGTGGTGCTGCAGTTCGAGGGAGACCGCAACTCACGCCTGCGGCTGCTGCGGGCGGTCAAGAACCGCTTCGGTCCCGTCGACGAGATCGGCTGCTTCGACCTGGTCGACGACGGCATCGTCGAGGTGCCCGATCCCACCGGGCTGTTCGTGTCCCGCCACGACCAGCCCGTCGCGGGCACGTGCGTGACCGTCACGATGGAGGGCCGCCGCCCGCTGCTCGCCGAGGTGCAGGCGCTCAGCGTCACCTCGTCGACGCCGTCCCCGCGACGTACGTCCAGCGGTCTGGACTCCTCCCGGGTCGCGATGATCCTGGCCGTGCTCACCAAGCACTGCGGGGTCAACCTGGGCCAGCACGACGTCTACACCGCGTCCGTGGGCGGCGCGCGGCTGATCGAGCCGTCAGTCGATCTCGCGGTGGCGATGGCGACCTTCTCGGCGGTCCTGGAGATCGTGGCGCCGCCCGATCTCGTGGCGATCGGCGAGGTCGGGCTCGCGGGCGAGGTGCGCAAGGTCAGCAACCTCGCGGCCCGTCTGCGCGAGGCCGAGCGCATCGGCTTCAAGCGCGCGGTCGTCCCTGCCGGCTCCGAGGGACTCGACACGATCTCGTCCACGATGTCGATCCGCGCAGTGCACACGATCCGCGAGGCCATGAGCTGTCTGGATGGGTCCGCGGCCTCCTGACGACCCGTAGACTGTCACCCACACGAGACTGAGAAGGGACGGGCGATGGCGACTGCTGCGGAACGCCTGGCGGCGTCCCTCGACGCCTCCGCACGCATGCGCGCGACCCTGTCCTCCGTGGCCCCCGGCACGGCCCTGCGCGAGGGCCTCGAGCGCATCCTGCGCGGCCGCACCGGCGCGCTGATCGTCGTCGGTCACGACAAGAGCGTCGAGGCGATCTCGACCGGAGGGTTCGCGCTCGACGTGCCCTTCACCGCGACCGGGCTGCGCGAGCTGGCCAAGATGGACGGCGCGATCATCCTCGACAAGGACGCCAGCCGCATCGTGATGGCGGGCGTCCACCTGATGCCCGATCCGTCGATCAGGACCGAGGAGACCGGCACCCGCCACCGCACCGCCGACCGGGTCGCCCGTCAGACCGGCGTGCCCGTCATCTCGGTGTCCGCCTCGATGCACATCATCGCCCTGTACCTGGAGGACCGCCGCCACGTCCTGGAGGACACCGGCGCGGTGCTCGGCCGCGCCAACCAGGCCCTCCAGACGCTGGAGCGCTACCGCAACCGCCTCGACGAGGTCTCCGATGCGTTGTCGGCACTCGAGATCGAGGACCTCGTCACGGTCCGCGACGTCTCGGCCGTGGCCCAGCGCCTCGAGATGGTCAGCCGCATCGCCGGCGAGATCGACACCTACGTCCTCGAGCTCGGCACCGACGGCCGTCTGCTGGCCCTGCAGCTCGAGGAGCTCATCGCCGGCGTGGACGCCGAGCGCGAGCTCATCATCCGCGACTACATGCCGACAGGTCGCCGCGGCCGGCCGCTCGAGGCCGTGCTGGCCGAGCTGGCAGCGATCGAGTCCACCCACCTGGTCGACCTCGGCGCAGTCGCCCGCGCCCTGCGCATCGGCACCGAGGAGACCCTCGACGGGCCGCTCGCTCCCCGGGGCTATCGACTGCTGGCGCGCATCCCGCGCCTGCCGATCTCGGTCGTCGAAGGACTCATCCAGCACTTCGGCTCCCTGCAGAAGCTGCTCGCCGCGAGCATCGAGGACCTGCAGAACGTCGACGGGGTCGGCGACCTGCGGGCCCGTGGCGTCCGCGAGGGGCTGTCCCGCCTCGCCGAGTCCAGCATCCTCGAGCGGTACGTCTAGACCGAGCGGCGCCTACGCGGTCGACGCCTCAGTCGTCGGCGGGCCTCGTCGTGCCCTTGGGCGGCTTCGGGGTGGCCTTCGAGGGGGTCGCTGAGCTCTTCTTGGGCGTCGGGGTGCTCTTGGTGGCCTTCGGCGCAGGCTTCGGGGTGGACCGCGCCTCGAGCGTGAACGTCGTCTTGCCGGGCTCGCCCCCGAGGGTGCCGATCTGCACCGTGTACTTGCCCGGCGTCGCGTAGCCCTCGTTCTGGGTGCACCGCGAGCCCGAACCGCGTCCGGTCCAGGTCACGGAGGTCATGGTCGCCCACCCCGGGGAGAGCGCGACGGGCTTGGTCAACGGTGAGACCTTGCAGACCGTGGAGTCCCACACCGCGGTGCCGTTGGCGGTGATGACCGCGATCGCGTCGGCGTCGGCGGGCTTGAGCGTGCAGGCCGTGGTCGCGGTCGAGCTCACGACCAGCCCGATCTCGACGGGTTCCCCGGCACGCTGGTCGGGGCGCACGGTGGGCGTGATGCGCACGAGCTCGGGATCGCACGGCGCAGTCGCCGTCACCAGGGCCACGTCGACGAGGCCGTTGGTCTTCTTCTCCTGGGTCGGCGCGGCGGTGGGCGACGTCGTGGCCGCCGCCTTCGCCTTCGGCTGCGGCGCGGCCTTGTCCTCGTCGTCTCCCCCCACGAGCTGGAGGACGACCCACACGAGGGCGATCAGCGCCGCCAGCACCATGAGTCGTCGACGCCAATAGACCTCGGCGGGCAACCTGCGCTGGCTCACGGTCCCACGATAGGCGGCCGGGACCCCGTGCGAAGATCGACGCGCCATGACGACATCGAACGCTCCCCTGCCGCTGCCCGACCTGGCCCGGTTCCACGAGGACGTGCTGGCGTGGTTCGACGACACCGCACGCGATCTGCCGTGGCGGCGGGACGCCTCCCCGTGGTCGGTCATGGTCTCGGAGTTCATGCTGCAGCAGACGCCCGTGTCGCGGGTCCTGCCCGTGTACACGGCCTGGATGGAGCGCTGGCCGACCCCTGCGGACCTCGCCGCCGAGCCGACCGGGGAGGCCGTGCGGGCGTGGGGGCGGCTCGGCTACCCGCGTCGCGCGCTGCGCCTGCACGCCGCGGCCACGGCCATCGTGGAGCGGCACGGCGGCGAGGTGCCGCGCACCCGCGACGAGCTGCTCGCGCTGCCGGGGGTCGGCGACTACACCGCCGCCGCGATCGAGTCCTTCGCCTTCGGCGGTCGGGCGGTCGTCCTGGACACCAACGTGCGACGGGTCTTCGCGCGCGTCGTGTCGGGTGACCAGCTCCCCGCGAACGCCGTCACGGCCGCCGAGCGGCAGGTCGCCACCGCCCTGGTGCCGATCCAGGACGCGCACCGCTGGGCCGCCGCGACCATGGAGCTCGGCGCGCTCGTCTGCACCGCGCGCTCACCTCGCTGCGAGCAGTGCCCCGTCGCCGAGATCTGCCGATGGCGTGCAGCCGGCTTCCCCGCGTACGACGGGCCCGCGCGGCGCGCACAGTCCTGGGAGGGCACCGACCGGCAGTGCCGCGGCCGGCTCATGGGGGTGCTGCGCGACGCGCCCGGCCCCGTGCCCCGGACGGTCCTCGACGCCGTGTGGCCCGATGCCGCGCAGCGGGAGCGGTGCCTCGACGGGCTCGTCGCGGACCGGCTGGTCGAGCCGGTCGGCGAGGACGAGCTCGCCCTTCCGGGCCACGCCTGACCGATCTGCGCCGAGCACGAACGAGCCCCCGCAGCCACTGGCTGCGGGGGCTCGTTCGATCGTGCAGGTGCTGCTCGTGCAGGTGGTGCCTACTCGGCTCCGGCCTCGACGGCCGGGGGGACCTCGGGCATCTCCAGCTCGAGCTCAGCCTTGTTGCGGCCCTCGAACGTGAAGACCGCCTCGGGGCCCTCGCCCTCGACACCGACCAGGACGATCTGTCCCGGACGCAGCTCCCCGTAGAGGAGCTTCTCGGCCATGACGTCCTCGATCTCGCGCTGCACCGTGCGGCGCAGCGGACGAGCACCCAGGACCGGATCGAAGCCACGCCTCGACAACAGCTCCTTGGCCTCCATCGTGAGCTCGATGTTCATGTCCTTCTCGGCAAGACGCTTCTCCAGCGACGCGATCATCATGTCGACCATCTGGAAGATCTCTTCCTGCGTCAACGGCGGGAACACGATGATCTCGTCGACACGGTTGAGGAACTCAGGCCGGAAGTGCTGCTTGAGCTCGATCGACACGCGCTCCTTCATCTTCGCGTAGGAGCCCGCGGTGTCGCCGGCCTGGCTGAAGCCCAGGTTGACGCCCTTGGAGATCTCCCGCGCACCGAGGTTGGTGGTCATGATGACGACCGCGTTCTTGAAGTTGACGACACGACCCTGACCGTCGGTCAGGTGGCCCTCCTCGAGAATCTGCAACAGCGAGTTGAAGATGTCGGGGTGGGCCTTCTCGATCTCGTCGAACAGGACCACGGAGAACGGCTTGCGACGCACCTTCTCGGTGAGCTGACCGCCCTCCTCGTAGCCGACGTAGCCCGGAGGCGAGCCGAAGAGGCGCGAGACGGTGTGCTTCTCGCTGTACTCCGACATGTCGAGCTGGATGAGGGAGTCCTCGTCGCCGAACAGGAAGTTGGCCAGCGCCTTGGACAGCCAGGTCTTGCCGACGCCCGAGGGCCCGGCGAAGATGAACGATCCACCGGGGCGCTTGGGGTCCTTCAGACCCGCACGCGTACGACGGATCGCCCGCGAGAGCGCCTTGATGGCCTCGTCCTGGCCGATGACGCGCTCGTGCAGCTCGGCCTCCATGTTGAGCAGTCGGCTCGACTCGGCCTCGCTGAGCTGGCCGACGGGGATGCCGGTGGCTTTGGCAAGGACCTCGGCGATGAGCTGCTCGTCCACGACCGCGACGGTGTCGAGGTCGCCGGACTTCCAGGCCTTCTCGCGCTCGGCCTTCGCGCCGATGAGCTTCTTCTCCTCGTCACGCAGGGAGGCGGCAGCCTCGAAGTCCTGCGCGTCGATCGCGCCCTCCTTGCGGCGGCGGACGTCGGCGATCTTGTCGTCGAACTCCTTGAGCTCCGGCGGCGTCGCCATGCGGCGGATGCGCAGGCGGGCTCCGGCCTCGTCGATCAGGTCGATCGCCTTGTCGGGCAGGAAGCGGTCCGAGACGTAGCGGTCGCCCATCGTCGCCGCGGCCACGAGGGCCTCGTCGGTGATCGAGACGCGGTGGTGCGCCTCGTAGCGGTCACGCAGCCCCTTGAGGATCTCGACCGTGTCACTGACCGAGGGCTCCTCGACCAGGATCGGCTGGAAGCGACGGTTGAGCGCCGCGTCCTTCTCGAAGTGCTTGCGGTACTCGTCGAGCGTCGTGGCACCCACCGTCTGCAGCTCACCACGAGCCAGCATCGGCTTGAGGATGCTGGCCGCGTCGATCGCTCCCTCGGCGGCACCCGCACCCACCAGGGTGTGGATCTCGTCGATGAACAAGATGATGTCGCCGCGCGTGCGGATCTCCTTGAGCACCTTCTTGAGGCGCTCCTCGAAGTCACCGCGGTAGCGCGAGCCGGCCACCAGAGCGCCCAGGTCGAGCGTGTAGATCTGCTTGTCCTTGAGCGTCTCGGGGACGTCGCCACGCACGATGTCCTGGGCGAGGCTCTCCACGACGGCGGTCTTGCCGACACCGGGCTCGCCGACCAGCACCGGGTTGTTCTTGGTGCGGCGCGACAGGGTCTGCATGACGCGCTCGGCCTCGTCGTCGCGACCGATGACCGGGTCGAGCTTGCCCTCGCGGGCGGCCTGGGTCAGGTTGCGGCCGAACTGGTCGAGCACCGCGGACGTGCTGGGAGCGGACTCGCTGGGAGCACCCGCAGCCTCGGCCTCCTTGCCCTGGAAGCCGCTGACCAGCTGGATGACCTGCTGGCGGACGCGGTTGAGGTCGGCACCCAGCTTGACCAGCACCTGGGCTGCGACACCCTCACCCTCGCGGATCAGGCCGAGCAGGATGTGCTCGGTGCCGATGTAGTTGTGGCCGAGCTGCAGCGCCTCACGGAGGCTGAGCTCGAGGACCTTCTTGGCGCGGGGGGTGAACGGAATGTGTCCACTGGGCGCCTGCTGGCCCTGGCCGATGATGTCCTCGACCTGTCCACGCACGGCCTCGAGCGAGATGTCGAGGCTCTCGAGGGCCTTGGCAGCGACGCCTTCGCCCTCGTGGATCAGACCCAGGAGGATGTGCTCCGTGCCGATGTAGTTGTGGCTGAGCATGCGTGCCTCTTCTTGGGCAAGCACGACCACACGACGAGCGCGGTCAGTAAATCTCTCGAACATGGCGTCCCCTCTGATGGACTATCCGTTCAGTTTAGGCCCGAGCGGAAATTCGCACGAACCACGTCCATATGTGTTACCCAACCGTCACCGACCGTAGGACGTTCCCCCGTTCGCCGTGGGCGTAACTGGTCTGTCCAGAACCCCGGGACTGCACGGAATCGTGCGTCATGATGTGAGCCACGGAACAACACCGGCCGGGTGGAGGTTGCCAAGCACGTGAGCGATCCGGAGACGACGACCGAGCCCGCGCTGCGGCGGTGGCGCACGGCTGCTGCGAGCAGGTCCGAGCAGCTCGGCGCCCTGCTGCTGCTCACCGCGACGATCGCCGCGATCGGGTGGGCCAACCTGTCCGGCAGCTATGAGCAGTTCTGGGGCACCGACGTCCGCCTGTCCCTCGGTGACGCCGCGATCCACCTCGACCTCTACCACCTGGTCAACGACGCGCTCATGGCGTTCTTCTTCTTCGCAGTCGGGCTCGAGGTCAAGCAGGAGCTCACGATCGGCGAGCTGACCGACCGGTCGCGTGCGATCGTCCCGGCCACGGCCGCCGCGGCCGGCCTCGTCGTCCCGGCTTTCATCTTCTGGCTCGTCGCCGGCGGCTCGGGCGCCGCGCACGCCTGGGGCGTCGTCATCTCGACCGACACCGCGTTCCTGGTCGGCGCGCTCGCCCTCATCGCGCCGAAGCACCCCGCGCGGCTGCGGGTCTTCCTGCTGACCCTCGCCGTCGTCGACGACATCGGTGCGCTCGGGGCGATCGCGATCTTCTACACCGACGAGGTCCACGTCGGGCCGCTGGCGATCGCGCTCGCGGCTCTCGCGGTCATCGCGATGGTGCGGTTCCTGCCGTCGGGTCGCGGGCCGCTCTACGCCGCGCTCTCGGTGGTCGTGTGGTTCGGCCTCCACGAGGCCGGTGTCCACGCGACGCTCGCGGGAGTCGCGGTCGCGCTGCTCATCCCGGTCGCCGAGCCTCGGCGGCACGACGTCGAGCGGGTGGTCGAGCTGACCCGCGCGTTCCGCCAGTCACCCAATCCGGCGTACGCCGCCGCCGCGAGCCGTCAGCTCCGCGAGTCGATCTCGATCAACGAACGCCTGCAGCGGTCCTTCGGACCCTACGTCGCCTACGTGATCCTGCCGATCTTCGCGCTCGCCAACGCCGGCGTCGTGCTGGACGGACCGACCCTGGAGCGGGCTGCCGGCTCGTCCGTGACCTGGGCCGTGATCGCCGGCCTGGTGGTCGGCAAGCTCCTCGGCATCACGCTCGCCACGGTCGTGGTGCAGCGGACTGGGATGGGCGTCCTGGCCCCCGGCCTGACGATCGGGCGGGTCACCGGAGGGGCTGCGCTGTCCGGCATCGGGTTCACGATCTCCCTGCTGATCATCGGCATCGCGATCGACGACCCCGCCCTGCAGGACGAGGCACGGGTCGGCGTCCTGGTCGCGTCCGTGGTCGCCTTCGCCCTCGGCTGGACCATCCTGGCCGTCCTCGACCGCCGCCGTCCGGTCACACCGCCCGGCTCGACGCTGCTGCGCCCCTTCGACCCTGACCGCGACCACTTCGTCGGGCCGGCCGACGCACCGATCATGCTGGTCGAGTACGGCGACTTCGAGTGCCCGTTCTGCAGCCGCGCCACCGGGATGGTCACCGAGGTGATGAACCACTTCGGCGAGGACATCGTCTGGGTGTGGCGCCACCTGCCGTTGCACCAGCCGCACCCCCACGCCGAGCTCGCTGCCCGGGCGTACGAGGCGGCGGACCTGCAGGACCACCGCCTGGAGATGTCCCGCGCGCTGTGGGCCAACCAGGACAGGCTCGAGCGCCTCGACCTGCTGCGCTACGCCGACGAGATCGGGCTGGACGTCGACCGGTTCGAGGCCGACCTCGCCTCCGAGGCCGTCGCCCGGCGCGTCGCCGAGGACGAGGACGACGCCGACCTCATGGACCTGCACTCGACCCCGACGTTCTTCGTCGGCACTGCGCGGCACCACGGGAACTGGGACGCACCCACGCTCATCGCCGCACTCGAGGCGTCCCGCCGGGCCTGAGGTCCGGCTACTCCGCTCGCGTCGTCGGACCGTGCTTGTCGGTTCCCTCCGACTTCGTCGTCGGGAACAGAATGGCGTCGCGGATGCCGATGCCCTGCAGCAGCATCACCAGGCGGTCGACGCCGAAACCGAGACCACCCGCGGGCGGCATGCCGAACTCGAGCGCCCGCAGGAAGTCCTCGTCGACGTCATTGGCCTCGGGGTTGCCGGCCGCGGCCTGGCGCGCCTGCTCCTCGAGTCGCTCACGCTGGATGACCGGGTCGTTGAGCTCGGAGTAGGCCGGGGCCAGCTCCACGCCGTTGATGATCAGGTCCCACGCCTCGACCAGGCCGGGCTTCGAGCGGTGCTTCTTGGCCAGCGGCCGCACCGACTCGGGATAGTCGCGCACGAACGTCGGCTGGATCAGGGTGTGCTCGACGAGCTTCTCGTAGAGCTCCAGGACGATCTCGCCGGCGTCCCAGCCGTCCTGGAGGGCGACCTCGTGCTCGGCGGCCAGCGAGACCAGCTCGTCGACCGGGGTGTCGATGTCGATCGTGCGCCCCACCGCCTCGCTGACCAGCCCGTGGACGGTCGCGTGGCGCCACTCCGCCTCGAGGTCGATCGTCGAGCCGTCGCGACCCGTCACGACCGTCTTGCCGACGGCGCGGGCAGCGTCGAGGACCAGCTCACGGGTCAGGACCGCCATCGTGTCGTACGAGCCGTAGGCCTCATAGGCCTCGAGCATCAGGAACTCGACGTTGTGGGTGTTGTCGACGCCCTCGTTGCGGAACGTCTTGGCCATCTCGTAGACCTTGTCGATGCCACCGACCAGGGCGCGCTTGAGGTGCAGCTCGAGGGCGATGCGCAGCAGGGCCGGCTCGTCGAACGCGTTGACGTGCGTGCGGAACGGCCGGGCCGCGGCGCCGCCGTTGGTGTGCTGCAGCACAGGCGTCTCGACCTCGACGTAGCCCAGGCGGTCGAGCGTCGCACGGAGCGACTGCATGACCTTGGCCTTGACCCGGACGTTGTCGCGAGCCTCGGGGCGCACGATCAGGTCGACGTACCGCATCCGGCTGCGCGCCTCGTCCGACAGCGGGTTGTGCTCGTTGGGCAGCGGGCGGACCGTCTTGGCTGCGAGCCGCCACGCCGTCGCCATCACGGAGAGCTCGCCGCGCCGGCTCGTGATGACCTCGCCGGTCACCGCCAGGTGGTCGCCGATGTCGACCGTCGACTTGAAGTCCGCGAGCCGGTCCTCCCCCACTCCCGCGAGGGAGATCATGGCCTGCAGCGACGTGCCGTCGCCCTCGCGCAGCACGACGAACACGAGCTTGCCCGTGCCGCGGACGAAGATGACCCGGCCGGCGACCGTCACGGTGTCGCCGGTCTGGGCGTCGGGCCCCAGCAGCTCGGGGTCGTACGCCTCGACGACCTGCTTCAGCGTGTGGGTGCGCTCGACGACGACGGGATAGGGCTCCTCACCGCGGTCGATCAGCTGCTGGCGCTTGTCCAGGCGGACGCGCATCTGCTCGGGAAGATCGTCCTCGATGGCGGGGGGATTCGTCGCGTCGGTCACGAGGGTCGAGTCTAGTGGTTGCGCTCGTGGACCAGGCGCAGGCCGGTGAGGGTCAGGAACGGGTCACGGGCCGTGATCGTGGTGCAGTTGTCGACCACGGCGGCGGGGAACGTGCCCGTCGCGATCACCGCGACGTGGTCGGGGTCGCTGCCCAGGGACTCGATGATCCGGGTGACCATCCCGTCGACGAGGCCGGCCGAGCCGAACACCATCCCGGACTGGATCGCCTCGACGGTGTTCTTGCCGACGACGTCACGGGGCTGGGCCAGCTCGACGCTCCGCAGCTGCGCGCCGCGGCGGGCCAGGGCGTCGAGGGACAGCTCGACCCCCGGGGCGATCGCGCCGCCGATGTAGCGGTTGTCCTCGTCGATCACGTCGAAGATCGTCGCGGTGCCGTTGAGGTCGACCACGATCGCGGGTCCGCCGTACAGCTCGACCGCGGCCAGGGCGTTGACGATGCGGTCGGCCCCCACCTCACGCGGGTTGTCGGTGTGGATCGGGACGCCCGTCCGCACTCCCGGACCGACGATCGAGACCGGCAGGTCCGCGTAGTAGCGCTCCTGCATCGACCTCAGCTCGACGAGGATCGTCGGCACGGTGCAGCACAGGCTGACCGCGTCGATCTCGTCGATGCCCGCGCGAACCGTCAAGCCGGTGATCAGCACCTGCCACTCGTCCGCGGTGCGACGCTCGTCGGACGCGACCTGCCAGTGCCCGATCAGCTCACCCTGCTCGGTGCCCGTGGAGAGGTCGAACGCGCCGATCGAGGTGTGGCTGTTGCTGACGTCCAGGCACAGCAGGATCATGGCCGCCGGCTCACCGGGACGCGACGAGGGGGTTGTCGACGACGTCGCCGCGCACCAGGCCCGTGCCCTCGGGCACCTCGGCGGGGTCGGTGCCCAGCGTCATCACCTTGTTGTCGGCGTCGACGAACACGACGCTCGGCTCGAACGTGCGGGCCTCGGCGTCCTCCAGCTGCGCGTACGCGATGAGGATCACGAGATCGCCCGGGTGGACCAGGTGGGCTGCGGCGCCGTTGATGCCGATCACTCCCGAGCCCCGCTCCCCCGCGATCGTGTACGTCTCGAGGCGCGCACCGTTGTCGACGTCGACGATGTGGACGAGCTCGCCGGGCAGCAGGTCGGCAGCATCCAGGAGGTCCTGGTCGACCGTGACCGAGCCGACGTAGTGCAGATCGGCCTGGGTGACGGTCGCGCGGTGGATCTTGGACTTCATCATGGTGCGGATCATGGTCAGTTCTTTCCGAGAGTGAGGCCGATGTTGTCGAGCAGCCGTGGCTTGCCCACGCGGGCCGCGACGAGCAGCCGCGCCTCCTCGCCGGGCACGGCAGGGCCCAGCTCGGGATCGGTCAGGACGAGGTAGTCCAGGTCGACGTCGGCCGGGTCGATCACCGCGTGGGCAGCGGCCAGCACGGCCTCCGGCCCCCCGGGCGCCGCGGCGGCACCGGCCCGCAGGGCGGCCGACAGAGCGACGGCGGTCTGCCGCTCGTCCGCCGTCAGATAGCGGTTGCGCGAGCTCAGCGCGAGTCCGTCGGCCTCGCGCACGGTCGGGCAGCCGACAACCTCGACGCCGAGGGCGAGCTCGCGCGCCATCTGCCGGATCAGGGTGAGCTGTTGATAGTCCTTCTCGCCGAACACCGCGACGTCCGGACGGACCAGCCCGAGGAGCTTGGCCACCACCGTCAGCACTCCGCGGAAGTGGGTCGGCCGGGCACCACCCTCCAGGATCGAACCGAGCGGTCCGGGGTCGACCGTCACGGTGTCGACCAGCCCGGACGGGTACATGACCCCGACGGTGGGCGCGAACACCACGTCGACCCCCGCCTCGGCGCAGCGCTCGAGATCGGCGTCGAACGTCCGGGGATAGTCCTCGAAGTCCTCCCCCGGCGCGAACTGCGTGGGGTTGACGAAGATCGAGGCCACGAGGGTCTCGCCGAGCGGGCGGGCGTGCTTGAGGAGCTGGACGTGGCCGTCGTGGAGCGCGCCCATCGTGGGCACGAAGGAGACCGTGTCGCCGCCGCGGGCCGCAGCGAGCTCGGCGCGGGTGCGGGCGACGACCGGGGACGGCGCCATGGTCAGATCCCGGCCGCGATGTGCGCCATCGCGTCCCAGTCGGCCTCGTCGAGGACCTGGCGGATCGTGCCCGCGGTCGCGGGGGCCAGGCGGTGGTCGGCCTCGGCGCGACGGGCGGTGGCGCGGGCGAGCTCGAGATACGCATCGACGGTCGCATCGTCCACGTGCGCGGCCGCGAGGGCGTCGACGTGGGCCCGGATCGTGGTGATGTCGCCGCGCACGACCGGGCCGGTCAGCGCCGCGTCACCGTAGGCCAGGACGTTGTCGAGCGCCGCGGTCAGCAGCGGCCGCAGGACCGCGGCCGGGTCCTCGGCGCCCGCGCCGCGAAGCAGGTCCATCGACTGCGCCACGAGGGTCACGAGGTGGTTGGCGCCGTGCGCGAGGGCCGCGTGGTAGAGCGCGCGGTCGCTCTCGGCGACCCACATCGGGACGCCGCCGAGGTCCGCGACCAGCTGCTCGGCGAACGGTCGCTCGGCAGAGGCGGCGGTGAGGCCGAAGACCGGCGCGCCGTCGAAGTCGACCGAGGTGCCGGAGAACGTCATCGCGGGGTGGAACGCGATCGGCCGGGCACCCAGACGGGTCAGCGCAGCCAGCGCGTCGAGTCCGTGCCGGCCGCTGGTGTGCAGGACGTACTGGCCTGGGTGCACCGCACCGGACGCGGCGAGCTCCTCGGTGACCGCGATGAGCGCGTCGTCGGGGACCGCGAGGACGAGCACGTCACTGGCTGCTGCGACCTCGGCGGGACTCAGCACCGCGACACCGGGCAGCAGCGTGCTGGTGCGCAGCAGGGAGGCCTCCGAGCGGGCGCTGACCCCGGCGAGCGGGTAGCCGGCAGCGCGGAAGCGGGAGGCGAGGACCGAGCCGACGCGACCTGCGCCGACGATGCCCATGGTGGGACGCAGCATGTGTGGTGCCTTTCGTTCCAGTCCCTGACGGGTACCAGACAAATTGACATCTTGAGTCTAGCCCCGGGTGGCGACCTGCCTAGGGGTACGACCTGTGCCGAACCTCACAGGGGCCCCCGCGACTCAGGACCGGGGGATGCGCGCGGTGACCGTCCCCGACCGCGATCGGTCCCGCAACGTGACGGTGAGCGTGCCGGGCGCCCGCCGACCCGCGCCGTGCAGGGTGACGACCCAGGCCGATCCCGCGTAGCGACGCTGGGCGCCCTGACGGGAGGTGACGACGTACGGCTGACCGCCGTGCACGACGTCCACGAGGTCCCCATCGGTCTTGACGGTCAGCGTCGGCTGCTCGAGCTCGACGTTGCCGAACCAGGCCGCGACGTCGAGGACGAGATCGGCGCCCTCGTGGCGGACCTCGCGCACGATCGCCTTGGCCACGGTCTGCTCGTCGGTCAGGACGTAGGCCTCGGGCGGGACGTCGTCGACCCCCCAGCCGGGCAGGTAGACGGTGAGGCCCGCGGGCTCCTGGCCGGAGGGGTGCATCTCGGGCTGCATGCCCTCGGCCTGCACGAAGCGCCACACCGCGTCGCGGTCACGGACCGCCAGGAGGGTGTTCAGCACCCGGTGCTGGGCCGGGACCTCTGCGGCGTACCGGTCGGCCGGCGCCGCCTCGACGACGCGCGGGACGCGCTCGAACAACGCATCGAGGTACGCGTCGTCGGCTCGCTCGAGCTTGAGCGTGGAGTTGGGGACGTTGTAGCGCAGGTACTGCAGCGCGCGCTCGGCGCGGACGTCCGGCAGGTCCTCGAGCAGCTCCAGCACCGCATCGATCGCATCGAACCGCGCGTGGACCGCCTGCGCCGTGACCTGCCCCTGCGAGATGGACGAGTCCATTCGTCGCCAGCTGTAGGCCACGACCGAGGTGATGTCGATGCCGTCGGCGTCGCGATATGCGCGGGCCGTGACGATCTGGTCACCCGCGAGCAGCACCTCGGGGAACTCGAGCGCCTGGGCGTCCCAGAACGAGCGACGGAAGATCTTGGCGCACGCGATCGCGTTGACCAGCACGTCCGGGCGCTCGGACAGGGACGTGTGCGTCGCGGGCCTTGCGTGCAGCGCCCGGATCCACGGTGCGGGCGGCTTGATCCCGGTGCGCTCGAGGCGCTGGTACGGCATGACGGCCAGGTCGGACCCGCTGCGCGACAAGCCGTCCATCGCGGCGCGGATACCGCCACGGGTCACGGTGTCGTCGGCGTCGACGAAGGTCAGGTAGGTGCCCGTCGCGGCGGCGACTGCGGCCCGCCGAGCGGCACCGACTCCCGCGTTGGGCTGCGACAGCACCGTGAGGCGGCGATCCGCCCGCGCGTGCCGGCGGGCGATCGCCAGGCTGCCGTCGGTGGACCCGTCGTCGATCACGACGACGTCGATGCGCCGGTAGTCCTGCCGCCGGATCGACCGCAGGGCCTCGTCCAGGTGCTCGGCACCGTTGTAGACCGGCACCACGACGCTGAGGACCGGCAGGTCGCGCTGCCGCCACCGGTCGAGCGGGGTCGCGACGACCCGCCGCAGGGCTCGCCTGACTCGATGCACCCGCCGAGCATAGCGAGGGGCCTAGTCTGGCCCGCATGTCGAATCGGCCCCTGCCCTGGCGCCTCGCCTGGCAGCAGGCCCTCTACGGTCCCGACGGCTTCTTTCGTCGGTCCCGGCCTGCGGACCACTTCCGCACGAGCGTCCACGTCGGGATGTTCGCCGAGGCCGTGGCCGAGCTCGCCCGGAGCACGTCCGCAGCCAGCGTGGTCGACATGGGCGCAGGCGGCGGCGAGCTGCTGGCCGCGCTCCGTGACCACCTGCCCGGGGTGCACCTCGCCGGCGTCGAGCTGGCCCCGCGACCAGCCGAGCTGCCCGAGGACATCGACTGGATGCCGGTGTTGCCCGAGCGCGTCGACGGCCTGCTGATCGCCAACGAGTGGCTCGACAACGTGCCGTGCGACGTGGTCGAGCTGGACCCCGCGGGCGTCGTCCGCGAGGTGCTGGTGGACGCCGCGACCGGCGAGGAGACGCTCGGCCCGGAGCACCGCAGCCCGTGGCTCGACCAGTGGTGGCCGCTGACCGAGCCCGGTCAGCGCGCCGAGGTCGGCACCACCCGGGACCTGGCATGGGCCGATGCGGTCCGCCGGGTCGACGGCACCGCGGTGGCGATCGACTACGGCCACCGCGCCGGCGACCGTCCCCCGTTCGGCTCCCTGCGCTCGTACCGCGACGGTCGCAAGGTCGAGGTCCGGCCCGACGGCTCGTGCGACGTCACGGCCGACGTCGCGGTCGACGCGGTCGCCGACGCCACCGGGGGGACGCTCCTGCGCCAGCGCGACGCCCTCGCCCGGCTCGGGATCGACGGCTCCCGCCCGCCGATCGGGCTCGCGCACACCGATCCCGCGGCGTACCTGCGGGCGCTGGGCCGCGCGGGCGAGGCCGGCGAGCTCGGCGCGCGGGGCGGGCTCGGCGATTTCTGGTGGATCGTCAGCGACAGCCGGGGCCATGGAAGACTGGACGCATGACCCGGCTGCTGATCCGATCAGGCAAGGATCCGTTCACCCCGGTGGCCGCGGAGTCGACCTTGACGCAGGACGTCTTCAACAGCAACAGCGGCAACTACCTCTTCCAGCACTCGGTGTGGAAGGCATTGTCGACCGACACCGCCGAGCTGGTCTCCAACGGCACGCTGTCGGAGCGGGTCGTCCCGCAGCGCGGCGACGCCCAGCGGATCGACGAGGAGTTCGACCACTTCGTCGTCCCCATGGCCAATGCGTTCCGCGCCGACTTCGAACCGCGACTGTCGCGCCTGGCCGATCTGGTCGAGCAGCTCACGATCCCGGTCACGGTCGTCGGCATCGGCGCGCAGGCCGCCCACGGCCAGGGCATCGAGTCGCTCGCGCCCGTCTCCGAGACCGTCAAGCGCTTCGTCGGCGCGGTCCTCGACCGCTCGGCCTCGATCGGCGTGCGCGGCGAGTTCACCAAGTCGTACCTGCTGAGCCTCGGCTTCCCCGAGGCCTCGGTCGACGTGATCGGCTGCCCCTCGCTGTTCCTCCACGGTCCGGACTTCCGCGTGGACAAGCGCGCCGAGGCGATCGGACCGGACAGCCGGTTGGCGCTCAACCTCACCCCCGAGGTGCGCGGCATCGGCGCGTTCGCGACCGCGCAGGCCGAGCGGCACCCGCACCTGACGTACATCGGCCAGGACGCGAACGACCTGCGGCTGCTGCTGTGGGGCACCCCGTTCCCGCACGTCCACGACCCGCTCGTGCCCGTGCACCTGGAGCACCCGATCTACCAGCAGGACCGCATGCGGCTCTTCCTCGACACGTGGACCTGGTACGACTTCATGGCCACGCAGGACTTCGCGTACGGCACCCGGTTCCACGGCAACGTCGCGGCACTGCTCGGCGGCACCCCCGCGCTGCTGCTGGCGCACGACTCCCGCACGCTGGAGCTCGCCGAGCACCACCGGATGCCCTACACGCTGATGCCCGAGCTGTCCGCGGACCTCCGGGCCGAGGACCTCTACGAGTCCACCGACCTGACCGAGTTCAACGCCGCGATGCCCGACCGCTTCGCGCGCTACACGGCCTTCCTCGAGCGCAACGGGCTCGAGCACATCTGGACCCCGGGCCACGGCCGCGGCGACTTCGACGAGCGACTCGCCGCCGCGACGTTCCCCCGCCCCGTCCAGCCGCTCATCGCCTCGGACGGCCACGAGATCGCCTCCCGCCTGAAGTGGCTGCGCGACGGGATGGTCCTGGACATCACGCGGCACCCGCAGGCGTACCACCACCCCTTCGAGCACCCGCCGTGGACCGGCGCGGGCAGCCGGCACGCCCGCATCCAGGCCGAGACCGCTGAGAAGATCGCGGCGCAGAAGGGCCAGATCGACGAGCTGTACGCGCGGCTCGAGCGGCTCGAGCGCAGCTCCCCGCGCGGGCTGACGCGCCGGCTCGTGCAGCGGGTCAAGGGCTGGCTGCGCCGCTCATGAACGAGGTCACCGCGAGTGTCGGGACGGGCTTCGCCACGACCGACATGGTGCTCAACATCGGCCCGCAGCACCCCGCGACCCACGGCGTCCTGCGGCTGCGGCTGACACTCGACGGTGAACGGGTCAAGGCCTGCGAGCCGATCATCGGCTACATGCACCGCGGCACCGAGAAGCTCTTCGAGGTGCGCGACTACCGCCAGATCATCGTGCTGGCCAACCGGCACGACTGGCTGAGCGCCTTCTCCAGCGAGCTGGGCGTCGTGCTCGCGGTCGAGGACATGCTGGGCATGCAGGTCCCCGAGCGGGCCACCTGGATCCGGACGCTGCTGGCTGAGCTCAACCGCGTGCTCAACCACCTGATGTTCCTCGGGTCGTATCCCCTCGAGCTGGGCGCGATCACGCCGATCTTCTACGCGTTCCGCGAGCGCGAGACGATCCAGGAGGTCATGGAGGAGGTCTCCGGCGGGCGGATGCACTACATGTTCAACCGGGTCGGCGGGCTCAAGGAGGACATCCCCGCGGGGTGGACCGGGCGGGCGTCCGCAGCGATCGCGACCGTGCGGTCACGGCTCGGCGAGCTCGAGGACCTGATCTTCGGCAACGAGATCTTCCGGGCCCGCACGGTCGGGGTGGGGGTGCTGTCACCCGCGCTCGTCGAGGCGTACGGGGTATCCGGGCCGATCGCCCGGGCGTCCGGGCTCGACCTGGACCTGCGGCGCGACGAGCCCTATCTCGCGTACGGCGAGCTGCAGGACGTCCTGCGGGTGCCGGTGCGGACCGAGGGCGACTGCCACGCCCGGTTCGCGGTGCTGCTGGAGCAGACCAAGGTCTCCCTCGACCTCGCCGACGCGTGCCTCGCCCGGCTGGCCGAGCTCGAGCCGGGGCCGGTCAACGTACGTCTGCCCAAGATCCTGAAGGCGCCCGAGGGCTCCACGTACGTCTGGACCGAGAACCCGCTCGGGCTCAACGGCTACTACCTCGTGTCGCGGGGCGAGAAGACGCCGTGGCGGCTGAAGCTGCGCACCGCCTCGTTCAACAACGTCGCCGTCCTGCCCGAGATCGTCGGCGGAACCGTCGTCGCCGACCTCGTCGCGATCCTCGGCTCGATGTTCTTCGTCGTCGGCGACGTCGACAAATAACCCCCGCCCCGTTCCCCGGTTGCCGGTTTCCCACGGGACCGTGGGAATTGGTCACTCCCCTCGTGTTGTGACGCTAGGGAAGTGAGCAAACCCCACGGGACCGTGGGAAACCGGCAACGGGGCCGTAGGGTCGGGGGATGACGGACCAGCGCATCCCGACGCCCATGGACGACCTCGCGGAGGAGTGGCTCGAGACGCTTCTGGAGCTCGAGCCGGAGCTGCACGTCCACCTCGGACGCCCGGGCCGCGAGGCGGAGTACGCCGACCGGTCGCCGGACGGGGTCGCGGCCTATGCCGACGCGGCGCGGGCCACCCTCGCCCGGGTACGCACGACAGCCGTCGAGGACGACACCGACGCGATCACGCAGGCCGAGCTCATCCGCACCCTCGAGCTCGACGTCGAGAAGATCGAGGCCGGGTTCTGGCAGCGCGATCTCAACGTCATCGCCTCGCCCAGCCAGGACTTCCGCGACATCTTCGACCTCATGGGCACCGAGACCGAGCAGGACTGGTCACACGTCGCGAAGCGGATGCACAACGTCCCCGCGGCGATGTCGGGCTACCTGGCCTCGCTGCGCATCGGCATCGCCGCGGGCAACGTCCCGGCGATCCGCCAGGTGCGCGAGGTCGCGGCCCAGGCCCGCAAGCAGGTCGGGCCCGACAGCTTCTTCGCCGAGCTGGCCGCCCGCGCGGACGTCCCCTCTTCGCTGAAGGCCGACCTCGAGGCCGGAGCCCGCGCCGCCTCCGAGGCGTACGAGACGATGGTCGAGTTCCTCGAGCGCGATCTCGCACCTGTCGCCCCGGAGCAGGACGCCGTGGGCCGCGAGCACTACGCGCTAGCCTCGCGATCGTTCGTCGGCGCCGAGATCGACCTCGACGAGACGTACGAGTGGGGCATCGACGAGCTGCGCCGCATGGTCGAGGAGCAGGAGAGCATCGCGGCGCAGATCGTCCCGGGCGGCAGCGTCGCGGACGCGATCGCCCACCTCGAGAGCGATCCGGAGCGCAAGCTGCACGGCACCGAGGCGCTGCAGGCCTGGATGCAGGAGACCAGCGACCGCGCGGTCGCCGAGCTCGGACGTACGCACTTCGACATTCCCGAGCCG
Source organism: Aeromicrobium sp. S22 (assembly GCF_009661045.1). Lineage (NCBI taxonomy): Bacteria > Bacillati > Actinomycetota > Actinomycetes > Propionibacteriales > Nocardioidaceae > Aeromicrobium > Aeromicrobium sp. S22. The sequence continues at coordinate 487,062 of NZ_WJWV01000001.1, read as the reverse complement.
ATGCGCCGACTCGAGTGCATGATCGCGCCCACCCAGGAGGGCGGCATCTACTACACGCCGCCGAGCGAGGACTTCGAGCGCGCGGGCCGCATGTGGTGGAGCGTCCCGGAGGGGATCACCGAGTTCGACACCTGGCGCGAGCTCACGACGGTCTATCACGAGGGCGTCCCCGGCCATCACCTCCAGTGCGGGCTCGCGGCGTACAACAGCGCCCAGCTCAACGGCTGGCGACGGCTCAACTGGAACTCCGGGCACGGCGAGGGCTGGGCGCTGTACGCCGAGCGGCTCATGGCCGACCTGGGCTACCTCGACGACCCGGCCGACCGGCTGGGCATGCTCGACGGCCAACGGATGAGGGCCGCCCGCGTGGTCCTCGACATCGGCGTGCACCTGCAGAAGCCCAAGCCCGACGGCAGCGGCACCTGGACCGGCGAGGACGCCTTCGCGTTCATGGCCCAGCACGTCAACATGAACGACTCGTTCGTCCGCTTCGAGGTCAACCGCTATCTCGGCTGGGCCGGGCAGGCGCCGTCGTACAAGGTCGGCCAGCGGATGTGGGAGCAGCTGCGCGACGAGTGGGTCGACAAGCACGGCGCCGATCCTCGCTCCGGCGGGCTCAAGGAGTTCCACCGCCAGGCTCTCGCGGTCGGCAGCATCGGCCTCGGCACCCTGCGCTCGGCCCTCCTCGCCTGACACCCCAACGCTGAGGGGAGGCTCCCGTTCGCCGAGGGGAGAGTTGCGTCCGCCGACGGGAGAGTTGCGTCCGCTGAGCAGCGGACCGGAGCCGCGCCTCAGCGGACCGGAGCCTCCCCTCAGCGTTGGGGGGTCAGGCGGGGGTCGGGTCGGGGCGGTCCTTGCCGCCCTTGCCGCCCTTGCCGTCCTCGTCCTCGTCGTCGTCCGGCAGGCGACAGGCCCGCTCGAGCAGCAGCGCCGTGACCATGAGCAGCAGGCTCGCGACGGCAGCGGCGAGGCCGCGGACGAACCGCTCCTTGCCGAGCACCGAGTCCAGGCTGTCGAGGTACGCCAGCGCGTAGCCGCCGTAGAAGCCCGCGACGAGCGCCCCGACGATTGCACAGGACTTGGCGAGCGACAGCATCTTGATGCCGTGGTCGGCCGTCATCCGCTCGTGCTTCTTGTGCAGGGTCTGCCACGTGCTCCACGCGAACATGCCGACCACGACCGCACCGGCGAGCAGCAGCAGCGGGGCGATCCAGCCGAGCCGGGGCGGCGTGCCGTCGAGGCGGACGATCAGCGGCGGGGTCAGCCGCCCGCCCACCAGCCCGAGGCCGAGCAGCGCGACGATCAGGACCGCGGGAACCGGTCGGGACATCCTCATGGCTGCACGATCACCAGCTGCCGGATCAGAGGATGATCTCGAGATCCTCGCGCTTGACCACACCGCTGGTGTCGACGTCCGCGATGAGATCGGCGACGAAGCCCTTGCCCGGGATCTCGCCCTCGGGGTCGACCTCGAGCCACGGCACGAGCACGAAGCCCCGCTCGTGGGCGCGCGGGTGCGGCAGCACGAGGTGCTCGTCATTGGCCACGCGGTCGCCGACCACGATGAGGTCGACGTCGAGGGTGCGCGGTGCGCCGGGCTCGGAGCGCTCACGGCCGAACGCCTCCTCGATCGCGAGCGCGCGGTCCAGCAGCGTGTGGACCGTCAGGGTCGTGTCGATGAGCACCACGGCGTTGAGGAACTTGCCCGATCCGTCCGGAGCACCGACCGGATCGGTCTCGTAGACCGACGAGATCGCGACGACCGTGACCTCGGGGGTGTCCTCCAGTGCCGAGACACCGCTCTGCAGACGCTCGAGCCGACCACCCAGGTTGGAGCCGATCGCCAGGACCGCCTGCCGGATGGGTCGCATGCCACCGGTCATCGTGTCGGCGTCGAGGACGTACGGGGTGGGTGCTTCGGTCACAGTTTGCTCCGCTCTATCGTGACGGCGACGTCGTGGAACGTCACCGCGATGGGCGCCTCGGGTTTGTGCACCGTCACGCTAGCCCATCGGACCGGCTCTTCGGCCAGGCACAAGTCCACCATACGGAGCGCGACCGTCTCGATGAGGTCCACGGGATCGTTCACGATGGCATCGTGTATCTGCTGCGCCAGGACCCCGTAGTGCACGGTCTTGGTCAGGTCGTGCTCGCGCGCGGCCGGGCCGAGGTCGAGACCCAGGCTGACGTCGACGACGAAGGTCTGGCCGTCGCGCCGCTCCTGCTCGAACACGCCGTGGTGCCCGTGTGCGGCGATGCCGCGCAGGTCGATCCGGTCGAGCCCGTCGGGGATGGCCATCTAGTCGTCCTCCCTGCCCAGCTCGGCGATCGGGGAGGCGTGGCGCGACCAGAGCTTCCAGTCGCCCGCCGTCCTGCTTCCCGAGGGGTCACGCACCAAGATACTGGTGCACAGTGCCTTGCCTCCCGCGAAGGCGTCCGGCGACGACATGCCCTCGCCGGAGAGGATGTTCTCGGTGCAGACGATGACCGCCGTGGTCGGCTCCGCGGCCTCCAGCGGGAACGTCGTCACGTCGACGTCGGTCAGGAAGAACTGGATGTAGCTGACGTTGGCCATCAGCACGGTCCAGGACCTCAGCACCGCACCGGTGCCCCGCAGCGGGAGCGCGCCGGGGTGGACGCACGACACGTCCGGGTGGTCGACCCACAGCGACGCCATGAGATCGGCGTCGCCGGTCTCGACCGCGTCGTAGAACGCGCGGTGGACGGCCAGGGCGCTCTCGCTCATCGCACGCCCTCCTGCCGCAGCCGCGCCGCGACGCGGACGGCGTCGGCGGAGGGAGCCGGATCGTGCACCCGGATGCACCAGGCGCCAGCCGCGGCGGCCAGGGCGGTCACGGCCGCGGTCGCGGCGTCCCGTCCGTCGACCGGCCGCAGCGCGCCGTCGCGGGACAACAGCTCGCCGAGGAAGCGCTTGCGGCTCGCGGCGACCAGCAGCGGGAACCCCATCTCCACGAACGCGTCGAGGTGCGCAAGGACGATCCAGTTGTGCTCGCCGGTCTTGGAGAAGCCCAGTCCCGGGTCGACCACGATGCGGGCGGGGTCGACCCCGGCCGCGATCGCGGCGTCGACCTGCTGGCCGAGCTCGGCGCGGACGTCGGCGACGACGTCGTCGTAGCTGGTGTGCTGCTGCATCACGTCGGAGTGCTCCCGCCAGTGCATCAGCACGATCGGCGCGTCCGTCTCGGCTGCGACCGCACGCATCCGGGGATCGGCGCGGCCGCCCGAGACGTCGTTGATCAGCGCCGCCCCTGCCTCCAGGGAGCGCTGGGCCACCGCGGCGCGCATCGTGTCGACCGACACGACCACCCCCTCGGCGACGAGTCCCTCGATGACCGGCAGGACCCGGCGCAGCTCCTCGTCCTCGTCGATGCGCAGCGCCCCGGGGCGGGTCGACTCCCCGCCGACGTCGACCAGGTCGGCTCCCTGCTCGACCAGGTCGAGGCCGTGCCGGATCGCGGTGTCGGCGTCGAGCCACTTCCCGCCGTCGGAGAACGAGTCGGGGGTGACGTTGACGACGCCCATCACGAGGCAGCGGTCCTCGGGCAGGCCGGTGAGCACGGGCGGCCTAGCGCGCCGTGATGAGGCCCATGGCCTCGGCGCGCGTCGTGGCGTCGCGCAGCTGGCCGCGGACGGCGCTGGTGACGGTCTTGGCCCCACCCTTGCGGACGCCACGCATCGCCATGCACAGGTGCTCGGCCTCGATCACGACGATCACGCCGCGGGGCTTCAGCACCGACACGAGCGAGTCGGCGATCTGCGTCGTGAGCCGCTCCTGCACCTGCGGGCGACGCGCGAACACGTCGACGAGGCGGGCGAGCTTGGACAGGCCCGTCACGTTGCCGGCCTCCGCGGGGATGTAGCCCACGTGGGCGACCCCGAAGAACGGCACGAGGTGGTGCTCGCACATCGACCACATCTCGATGTCCTTGACCAGCACGAGCTCGTCGTGGCCGACCTCGAAGACCGCGGTGAGGACGTCCTCTGGGTCCTGGTCGAGCCCGGCGAGCAGCTCGACGTACGACTTGGCGACCCGCTTGGGCGTGTCACGCAGACCCTCGCGATCGGGATCCTCCCCGACCGCGAAGAGCAGCTCGCGGACCGCTGCCTCTGCGCGCGGGATGTCGACCGTCATGTCAGCTCGGGGCCGTCGATGGGGGCAGGCCCGGCCGGGGGCGGCGCGTCGACGCCGCTGTCGGGACCGACCACGATCGGGGTGTTCCCCTCGCCGCTGTACGACTTGCCCGGCAGCGTCGCGACCGGCGGCCGGGTGTCGGGCACCCGGGTCTCGGAGCCGGTCCAGGCCGGACGCACGGGGCGACGGACCAAGGGCTCGAAGATCCGCGCGACCTGCTCCTTGTCGAGGGTCTCCTTCTCCAGCAGCTCGGTCACGAGAGTGTCGAGGACGTGCCGGTTCTCGTGCAGGATGTCGAAGGCCTCCTGGTGGGCGAAGGTGATCAGCTTGTTGATCTCCTCGTCCACGACCGCCGCGACGGCCTCGGAGTAGTTGCGCGCGTGGCCGATGTCGCGGCCCAGGAACGGCTGGCCCTCGTTCTCGCCGAGGCGGACCGCACCGAGGCGCTCGGTCATGCCGTACTGCGTGACCATCGCGCGGGCCAGGTTGGTGGCCTTCTCGATGTCATTGCCTGCGCCCGTCGTCGGGTCGTGGAACACGAGCTCCTCCGCGGCGCGACCACCCATCATGTACGCGAGCTTGTCGAGCAGCTCGGCGCGCGTCTGGGAGTACTTGTCCTCATCGGGCAGCACCATCGTGTAGCCCAGCGCACGCCCGCGCGGCAGGATCGTGATCTTGTGGACCGGATCGCTCTGCGGGAGCGCGGCGGCGACGAGTGCGTGCCCGCCCTCGTGGTACGCCGTGATGCGTCGCTCGTTCTCGTTCATCAGGCGGCTGCGCTTCTGCGGGCCGGAGATGACGCGGTCGATGGCCTCGTCGAGGGCGGCGTTGTCGATCGTCTTGGCGCCGTTGCGCGCCGTGAGCAGCGCGGCCTCGTTGAGGACGTTGGCCAGGTCGGCACCCGAGAAGCCGGGGGTGCGCCGGGCGACGGCCTCGAGGTCGACACCGGGCGCGATCGGCTTGCCGCGCGAGTGCACCTTGAGGATCTGGGTGCGACCAGCGAGATCGGGCGCCTCGACGCCGATCTGCCGGTCGAAGCGACCCGGACGCAGCAGCGCGGGGTCGAGGACGTCGGGGCGGTTGGTCGCGGCGATGAGGATGACCCCGCCACGGACGTCGAAGCCGTCCATCTCGACGAGCAGCTGGTTGAGGGTCTGCTCGCGCTCGTCGTGGCCGCCGCCCATACCAGTGCCTCGGTGGCGTCCGACGGCGTCGATCTCGTCGATGAAGATGATCGCCGGGGCGTTCTCCTTGGCCTGCTCGAACAGGTCGCGGACGCGGCTGGCGCCGACGCCGACGAACATCTCGACGAAGTCGGAGCCCGAGATCGAGTAGAAGGGCACGCCCGCCTCGCCTGCGACGGCGCGCGCGAGGAGGGTCTTGCCGGTGCCGGGAGGACCGTAGAGCAGGACGCCCTTGGGGATCTTGGCGCCGACGGCCTGGAACTTGGCCGGCTCCTGGAGGAACTCCTTGATCTCGGCGAGCTCCTCGATCGCCTCGTCAGCGCCCGCGACGTCGGAGAACGTGGTCTTGGGGGTGTCCTTGCTCATGAGCTTGGCCTTGGACTTGGCGAACTGCATGACGCGTCCGCCGCCGCCCGCGGCGTTGTTCATCAGGAAGAAGATCAGGCCGAAGATGAGGATGAAGGGCAAGATGCCGATCAGCAGGGAGACGAAGGGGTTGGTCTTGGGCACCTCGACGTCGAACGTCTTGAGCTTCTTGTCCTTGACCTCCTGCTCGGCCTGCTGCACGAGCCGCGCACCCTGGTCGCCGAGGAACTTCGCCTTGACCTTCTTGTCGTCGTTGAGGGTCGCCTGGATCTGCTGGTCCCCCTCGACGAAGGTGACGTCCTTGACCTTGCCGCCCTCGAGGTAGTTCACCATCGTGGCGGTGTCGACCTTCTTGTAGCCGTCTGCGGACGACGAGACGGACACGACGCTGATCACGATGATCGTGATGAGGATGATCCAGAGCCAGGGGCCCTTGAAGAGGCGCTTGAAGTTCATGTACGGCGTGGAGCGGGTCCACTCCTCCTCATGTGCTGGTCGGTAGTCGAACGGTACACGGGGCACCGTCCTTCAGTTGAACGTACTCAAACCCCTCGGACGTTCCCCATTTCAGTTCGCTCGCAGCGAAATCTCCGGTACAGCAGCGCCTGGGAGGGTGGCGCGGGTGCCGCTAGGAGTACACGTGCGGCGCGAGGGTGCCGATGCAGCGCAGGTTGCGGTAGCGCTCGTCGTAGTCCAGCCCGTAGCCGACGACGAACGCATTGGGGATGTCGAAGCCGACGTACTTGACCTCGACGTCCATCTGCTGGGCCTCGGGCTTGCGCAGGAGCGTCGCGATCTCGACGGACGCCGGACCGCGCGACCGCAGGTTGGTGATGAGCCACGACAGGGTCAGGCCGGTGTCGATGATGTCCTCGACGATCAGGACGTGACGACCGTTGAGGTCGGTGTCGAGATCCTTGAGGATGCGCACGACGCCCGAGGACTTGGTGCCGGAGCCGTACGACGACACCGCCATCCAGTCCATCTCGACGTGCCGGTCCAGGCTGCGCGCGAGATCGGCCATGACCATGACCGCGCCCTTGAGGACGCCGACCAGCAGCAGGTCCTTGCCCTCGTAGTCAGCCTGGATCTGGGTCGCCATCTGCTTCAGACGCTCGACGATCTGCTCCTCGGTGAAGAGGGTCTGCTCGAGGTCGAGGTCGCTTTCCACATGCTTGAGATCCACAGGTTCACTGTCCCACAGGCGTCGTGGAGAACGTGAGGGAAGGGCCCGTCCGGCAGGCGCTGACCCCGCCGGGCAGCTCGATCCGCTGCTGTCCCCGCCAGCTGGTGACCAAGCGGTCGAGGCCGGCCAGGTGCACGGCACCCAGGGCGGACGGGTCGGCGCCGGCGGCCAGCGCGGCGCGGCGCAGGACGCGCGAGCGGAGCGCGGGCGGCAGGGAGCCCAGGGTGCGTACGTCGTGGGGCTCGCCGACCTGCGCCGCGAGGTCGTCGAGCAGGTCGTTGTCGGCCCGCACCTGATCGGCCGTACGCGCGAGGGCCCCCGCGACGCCCCCGTCGAGGACGTCCTCCAGCACCGGCATGACCTCGGTGCGGATCCGCGACCTGCGGTAGGCGGGGTCGCTGTTGTGCGGGTCGACCCACCACGTGAGCCCCGAGGCGCGGCAGATCTGCTCGGTGTCGGCGCGGCGGAGGGTCAGGAACGGCCGGCGCCACGGCCCGTCGCGCTCGGCCATCCCGGCGATCGAGCGGGGCCCCGAGCCGCGACCGAGGCCCAGGAGCACGGTCTCGGCCTGGTCGTCCAGGGTGTGGGCCAGCAGGATCGCGTCGGCGTCCGTGCGTCCGGCGGCGTCGGCCAGTGCCGCGAGTCGCGCTGCACGGGCCGCCGCCTCGGGCCCGCCGTCGGTGCCGACCTCGACCGTGACCACCTCGGCGTCCACTCCAAGGGTCGCCAGCTGATCGGCGGCCACGGCGGCCACCTCGCGGGAGGCCGCCTGGAGCCCGTGGTCCACGACCACGGCGTGCAGGCTCCAGCTCTCGCGCGACGCGACGAATGCCGTCACGGCCGCCAGTGCGAGCGAGTCCGCGCCGCCCGAGACCCCCACGACCAGCCGGGACCCCGCCCCCAGGTCGGCCAGCACCCGGCGGACCTGGTTGCGTCCGGCCGCGACGACCGGGTCGAGCGCCCCTCCCACGACCGGCTCAGCCGTGGACGCGCTTGACCCACGACGCGGGGTCGAGGATCTCGGACTTGTCGGGCAGGTTGGCCGGCTCGGCCCACACGGCGTTGAACCCGCTGAGGCCGACCTTCTCGTAGACCTCCCGGACGAAGACCGCTCCGTCGCGGTACTGGCGCATCTTGGCGTCGAGGCCCAGCAGGCGACGCATGAGCCGGTCGAGGCTGCCGACGCCCTTGCGCCGCTCGTTGAACTTGCGGCGGATCTCCTCGACGCTCGGGATGACCTCGGGGCCGACCCCGTCCATCACGACGTCGGCGTGGCCCTCGAGCAGGGACATGATGCCCGTGAGCTTGTCCACGACCTGCTTCTGCTTCTCGTTCTGGAACAGGTCGGTGAGCGAGGCGTCGGAGTCGCCCCGCGCGATCTTGACCACCTCGCCGAAGCCGTCGGTGAGGGCCTTGGACAGCGCATTCGAGTCCAGGTCGGTCGCCTCGACGAACTCGTCCATCAGCGACTTCATGTGCCCGCGCATCCAGTCCACCGCGGTGAACTGCACGCGGTGGGTCTCCTCGTGCAGGCACACCCAGAGCCGGAAGTCGTGCGGGTCCACACCGAGCTGGCGCTCGGCCTGGACGATGTTGGGAGCGACCAGGAGGAGTCGTCCGCCCTCCCCGTGGGGCCCGTCCCAGAACGGGTCGAACTGGCCGAGGACCTTCGAGGACATGAATGACATGAGGGCCCCGAGCTCGGCGCCGGTGACCTTCTCGCCGATCGAGCGGGTGAGCCCGTTCGAGGTCTTGTTCTTCTCGGCGAGCTTGGCCATGAGCGGTTCCATCATGACCCGGAAGGTGTCGATGTTGGCCTCCATCCAGCGCGCCCGGTCCACGACGAGCACGGGGGCGGTCGCGGAGGTCGCGTGCAGATCGCTGAACTCGCGCACGGGCCCCTCCGACCGCGCAGCGCCCGCGCGGAGCTCCTCCACGGCCTCGGCGACCTCGGCGGCCGACACCTCCGGCCCGGGCTTCGAGAGCTTCTTGGCCGTGCTGAGCGCGAGATTCCAGTCGATCATGCCCATTACGGTACGCGGAGACCGAGCGAGCGCAGCGAGTGAGCGTCGGAGCGCGCCAGCGAAGCGTGAGCCCCCCGCGGCGAAGCCGCCAGCGCGAGGCGCGGCGAGCGGATGGGCTTGAGCGACCCCGGACCCCCGACCCCGGCTGATGTCGCCTCGCTCCGCTCACGCTCGGCCGCAAGCGGCCTCGCTGGCGACCTCGGCCGCAAGCGGCCTCACTGGCGACCGCAGCGGCAGGACGCGATCGCGGCGGCGACCTTGTCCACGGCGGCCTGAGCGGCGAAGGGCTGGTCCCGGTCGGTGCGGTCGGCCATCACCGCGAAGATCACCGGGCGCCCGTCGGCGTCGAGCGCATAGCCCGCCAACGAGTGGACGCCGGTCAGCGTCCCGGTCTTGGCGCGGACGGTGCCGAGGGCGGTGGGCAGCTGGGCGAAGCGGTTGACCAGGGTGCCCGTGAAGCCGCTGACCGGCAGGTCCGCGAGCAGCCCCGACGTCCGCGACGACGTCCCTGCCGCGCGGAGGGTCTCGGCGAGGGTCATCGGGGCGATGCGGTTGCTCCGCGACAGACCGCTGCCGTCGGTGAGCCGCAGCCCGGACACGTCGACGTCCGCGGCCTCGAGCGCCTCCCGCACGGCCCGGGCGCCGCCGTCGAACGTCGCGGGCTCGCCCGTCGCCACGGCCACCTGCCGCAGGACGACCTCGGCGGCCTGGTTGTCGCTCGTCCTGATCAGGGTCTCGACGATCTGCCCGATCGTCGCGCTCCTGACGGTCGCTATCTGGCGGGCCCCCTCGGGCACGGTCGCCGGCGCCGGGTTGCCCGCGACCTCGATGCCGCGCTTGCGCAGCAACGACGCGAACGTCCGCGCGGCGGCCCGGGCCGGGTCGTCGGCGCGCAGACCGTTCTCGACGCCCTGGTCGGCCCACAACGAGCTGACCGGCGTCACGAGGTTCTCCGCGACGTACGACGGTCGCCACGCAGGACTCGCCGCGGGTCCGGTGAACAGCGACGCGTCGTAGTCGAGGCTGACCCGCGAGACACCGGCCTCGTCGAGCGCAGCCGCGGCCCGGCGGGCCAGGGTCGTGAGATCGCCGCGCTGGACCCGGTCGCCGTCCGCGGCGGGTCTCGTCGCGAGATAGGGGTCCCCGCCGCCCACCAGCACGAGCCGGTCGCCCGAGCGGACGACCCGGGTCGTGAACCGGGTGCCGGGCTCGATCGTGGCGAGCGCCGCGTACCCCGTGAGCACCTTGGTGGTCGACGCGGGCACGAACGTCCCCGAGCCCGAGCTCGCCAGGACGCTGCCGTCGTCCGGCGAGAGGGTCGCAAGGCCGACGTGGGGGCCCAGCACCTTCGCCTTCAGCGTCGGGGCGACCGCGGCGGCGAGCTTGGCCGGGTCGACCGGTCCCGGGTCCTTCGTCGATCCGGACCTCCCCGGGATTCCAGGGGTCGTGTCGATCGCCAGCGACCGCGGCGCGATGACATTGGACGGTCCGCAGTCCCCGTCGCAGATGAACCGGTTGAGGTCACCGCGCTCCCACAGGGCCGTTCCGCCGAGCACGACGGCGGCGATCACGACCAGGGGCAGCGCGAGGGACAGGAGCGTTCTGGTGACCCTGATGTCTTGTCGTCGCGCCACGTGCGACAGACTATTGGAGAAACCCGTGACGCGATGCCGCTGGCGCGCGCACCCGATTACAACCGCCGGAGGCACCAGTGATTTTCGACGTCACCGTGGAGATCCCCAAGGGTAGCCGCAACAAGTACGAGGTCGATCACGCGTCGCACCGCATCCGGCTCGACCGGACGCTGTTCACCGCCACGCAGTATCCCGCCGACTACGGCTTCATCGACGACACCCTCGGCCTGGACAGCGATCCGCTGGACGCCCTCGTGCTGCTCTCGGAGCCCACGTTCCCCGGCTGCGTGATCTCGTGCCGCACGATCGGCATGTTCCGCATGACCGACGAGGCCGGCGGCGACGACAAGGTCCTGTGCGTCCCGGCGAAGGACCCGCGCCAGCAGCACCTGCGCGACATCCACCACGTCCCGGAGTTCGACCGCCTCGAGATCGAGCACTTCTTCACGGTCTACAAGGACCTCGAGCCCGGCAAGTCCGTCGAGGGTTCCACGTGGACCGGTCGCGTCGAGGCCGAGGCCGAGATCCAGGCCAGCTACGACCGCTTCAAGGCCAATGGCGGATACTGATCCGACACGCGGCACGAACACCGTGAGGTGAGGCGGCACCGACCTACGATCTCACGGTGCTGTCCCCCTTCCGGTTCGTCGTCGCCGCCATGGGGACCGCGCTCCTCCTCGGAGGTCTGCTGACCGCGCCGGCCTCCGGTGCCGGCGGCCCCCGGGTCGGCGCCCCGTACGTCACCGGGTCGACCCCGCACTCGTTGACGATCAGCTGGCCCGCGACGCCCGGCGCACGCCGCTACAAGGTCTCGTACGCGAGGAGCGCGTCCAAGGCGCGCAGGACGTCGGCGCCGGTGAAGTTGTCCAAGAAGCGCCGGACATCGGTCCGGATCGCGGGACTGCGACGGGCCACGCGCTACTGCGTCACGGTCCGTGCCGTCACCCGGCACGGCACAGGGCCCCCGCTCCGCGGCGCACTGCCACTTCACGATGCGCCGGGCCGTGCGGTGGGACCGACCCACGGTGTCGGTCGCTACCTTCAACGTCTGCGCGGCCGCCCTCAACTGCCGGCGCTGGAGGGGTCGCGAGCGGCCGATCGTCCGCCGCATCCTCGCCGCGGACGCCGACGTCGTCGCGGTGCAGGAGTCGACCCGCCGGTCCGACGACCTGGCCCGGCTGCTCGCACCGCACGGCTATGCCCGCTACAGCGACGACCCGGGGCGCGACGACGAGACGCTCTACTACCGCACGGCGAGGCTGCGCATGGACACCCGGCCGGTCACCCGGACGTCGTGCGCCCAGGACCCGTACGTCGGCGGCGCGGACACCTCCCTCTGGGAGGGGCCGCGCCACTTCGACGAGGCGACCGGCCAGTGGTACGTCCTGCGGGACGGCGGATGGCTCACCGAGGTCGAGCTGTGCCGGCCCCGCACCAAGGACGTCGCGTGGCGCGGGTCGTTCGACTCCCACACCGGGGCCACCGCTGCGTGGGCCTCGCTTCGCCTCGCGACCAACAACAAGGCGTACGTCTTCGTGTCGGCCCACCTCACGCACGCCAACACCCCTGCCGCGGTGCGGCTGCGCCGTGCGGAGACCCGCCAGCTCATCGACAAGACCAGGAAGGTCGCGCACGGTCGCACGATCGTGTTCATGGGCGACTTCAACTCCTACCGCGGCATGAACGACAGCCCGCGCAGGGAGATGGCCCGACAGGGCTGGTTCGACGCGTACGACCGCTCGGCGACCTACACCCGGCCGTTCCTCAGCAGCCTCAACGGCTGGGACACCCGCGCCCGGTCGCTGCGGACGTGGGGCGGGCACATCGACCGCATCTTCATCCGCGCCTCGGTCGGGTCGAGCGCCTGGAAGATCGTGGCCCGCACCAAGCACCGCCGCTACGTCGGCACCAAGGCGTCCGACCACAACCCGATCCGAACGACGCTCTACCTTCCCTGAGACCTTCCCTGCGCCGCCGGCGCAGCGCAGACTGGAGCGATGATGCGTTGGTCCCGGTTCGTCCCCGCCGTCATCTTGTGCCTCCCTCTGCTCGCCGGGGTTCCCGCGCAGGCCGCGGCCAAGCCCGATCTCGCGGTCACGGTCGTCGCGGACGGGCTGCGGCTGCCGTGGGACTTGGCGTTCCTGCCCGACCGCTCGATGCTCTACACCGAGCGGGACACCAAGACACTCACCCTGCGGCGCCCGGACGGCACGAGCCGCCGGATCTTCACCGCGCCCCGCCACATGTGGTCCTCCGGCGAGACCGGGCTGATGTCGGTCGAGGTCGCCGCGGACTTCGCGACGTCCCGGGCGTTCATCACCTGCCACGGCTACCGCAACGCCGGTGGACGCCCCCAGGTGCGGGTCGTCCGTTGGCGGCTCGACAACGCCTCGACGTCCGCGACGTACGTGCGCACGCTCGTCGCGGGCCTGCCGTCCTCGACCGGTCGGCACGGCGGGTGCGCCCTCGCCAAGGGCAGCCGCAACCAGCTCTACATCGGCACGGGCGACGCCGCGACCGGCCCCAACCCCCAGTCGCTGCGCTCGGGCGGCGGCAAGGTCCTGCGGGTCGACGCCACGTCGGGCAAGGCGGTGTCGACGAACCCGTACGCCCGCAGCAGCAACCCCATGACCCGGCGCATCTTCACGCTCGGCCACCGCAACGTGCAGGGACTGGCCCGGCGCGCGGACGGGACGATGTGGTCGGTCGAGCAGGGCAGCTATCGCGACGACGAGGTCAATCGCCTGGTCAAGAAGGGCAACTACGGGTGGAACCCGGTGCGCCGCTCGGCGGGCGATCCGGCGTACAACGAGGGTGCCGACTCCCCCATGACCGACCACTCGCTCCGCGGCGCGCAGCGCTCGGCGGCGTGGCGCTCGGGCAACCCGACGATCGCGACCAGCGGTGCGGCGTTCGTCGGCTCCTCGTGGGGCGACTGGAACGGCGCCCTGGCGGTGGCGACGCTCAAGGGTGAGTCGCTGCGTGTGCTGCGGTTCAGCTCGGCGGGGAGCCTGCGCGAGACCTGGAAGCCGTCGGTGCTGGACGGACGCTACGGGCGGCTCCGCGGGGCCGTGCGCGGGCCGGACGGCGCGCTCTACCTGACGACGTCCAACGGCACGAACGACAAGATCCTGCGGGTCACGGCCCGTAGGTGAGGCTCAGCCCGTCGTGCCCTTGAGCAGCGTGCGCATCGTGTCGGCGAAGACACCGACGTCGATCGTGTGGTCCAGGGACCGCAGCGTCCCGAGCCCGATGCCAAGGCTCAGCAGGGTCGTGGCGGTCTGGTCGGCGTCCACGACGTCGCCGAGTCCGGCCTCGGTCGTGACCTGGCGGACGAGATCGGCGATCGCCGCACGGATCGTGCGATGCCGCTTGACCAGCTCGGTCGCGACGTAGGGGCTCTGGCGGGCGATCGCCCCGAACTCGACCTCGAGCGCGGTCCACCGCGGCTGTCCGAGCCCCTCCCGCGCCCAGGCGGCGAACGCCTCGATGCGGCCGTCGAGATCGGTGTCACGGCTGAACGCGTCGACCACTCCGGCGAGCTGCTCCTCGTGGATGCTGTCGAGCACCGCCATGCACAGCTCCTCCTTGCCGGAGAAGTTGGAGTAGACCGCTCCCTTGGAGAAGCCCGCGCGCACCGCGACCTTGTCGAGCGACGTCGCCCCGTAGCCGTCGGCGAGGAACATCTCGCGGGCGACCGCGATCAGGCTCTGCCGCGTCTGCGCCTGACGCTCCGCACGGGTCGTCCGGGCTCCTTCGACGGTCACTGCTCCTCCTCGTTCGTGGTCCACGACACTCTTGCGCCACACTCAGATACCGATAGTATCTGAAACGTGATCAAAAAGGACATCGTCATCATCGGTACCGGATTCTCCGGCATGGGCATGGCCATGAAGCTGCGGGCCTCCGGCCGTGAGGACTTCGTCGTGCTGGAGAAGGCCCAGGACGTCGGCGGCACCTGGCGCGACAACACGTACCCCGGGTGCGAGTGCGACATCCCCAGTCACATGTACTCCTTCTCGTACGAGCTCAACACCGGCTGGAGCAAGAGCTTCTCGGGCCAGCCGGAGATCTGGTCGTACATGCGCAAGGTCGCCGACGAGCAGGGCATCCGCCCGTACATCGACTTCGGGGTCGAGGTCACCGGCGCGTCCTGGGACGAGGAGCGGCGGGTGTGGACCGTGCGCACCGCGTCCGGCGAGGACTACGAGGCGCGTGTCGTCGTCGCGGGCGTCGGCGGGCTGCACATCCCGAACATCCCCGAGATCACCGGGGCGGACACGTTCGAGGGGCCGCGGTTCCACTCCGCGCAGTGGGACCACTCGGTCGACCTCAAGGGCAAGAAGGTCGTGGTCATCGGCACGGGTGCCAGCGCGATCCAGTTCATCCCGATCATTGCGCAGGAGGTCGACCAGCTGACGGTCTTCCAGCGCACTCCCCCGTGGGTCCTGCCCAAGAACGACAAGCCCACGCCCGAGTGGCGCAAGAAGCTGTTCGCCACGGTGCCCGGTGCCCAGCGGGCGTACCGCAACGCGCTCTACTGGGGTCTCGAGGCGCGCGCGATCGCGTTCAACGGCCACCTCAACGTGCTGCCCGTCGCGGAGAAGATCGTCACGCGCTACCTGGAGAAGAAGATCCCCGACCCCGAGCTGCGGGCCAAGCTGACCCCTGACTACCGCCTCGGTTGCAAGCGCGTGCTGCAGTCCAACACGTACTACCCGACGTTCCTGCGCGACAACGTCGAGCTCAGCACCGACGGGGTCACCGAGATCCTCAGCGACGGCGTCGTCGACGGCAACGGCGTCAAGCACGAGGCGGACGTGATCATCTACGGCACCGGCTTCCACGTCATCGACGCGTTCGACTACCTCGACATCAAGGGCAAGGGCGGCGTCGACCTGGCCTCGCAGTTCCGCGAGGAGGGCGTCGAGACGTACATGGGCATGATGGTCAACGGCTTCCCCAACCTCGCGTTCATGCTCGGCCCCAACACCGCGCTCGGCCACAACTCGGTCGTCTTCATGATCGAGCAGCAGACGAAGTTCGTGATCCGGCTGCTCGACGAGATGGACCGGTTGGGTGCTGCCGCGGCGGAGCCGACCAAGGAGGCCCAGGACGAGTTCAACGACGAGATCCAGCGCCTCGTCCAGAAGGGCATCTGGACCCAGGGCGGCTGCACCAGCTGGTATCTCGACAGCCAGGGCAAGAACCGCACGATCTGGCCCAAGTTCACCTTCCAGTACTGGTGGGAGACCCGCAAGGTCAACGTCCCCGACTTCGCCTGGGAACGCGCCGCCTAGCTGCACCGCGTCCCCCGGGGCGCGGTGCATACGCCACCGTTTGCCCGGGGCGCGGTGCGTACGCCACTGTTTGGAGCCGAATTCCGCCTCAGACGGTGGCGCATCCACCGCGCCCGGGTCAGAAGGTGGCGGAACCACCGCGCCACCCGGCCAGACCTAGAACGGCGGGTCCGGGATGTCGTGACCCTCTCGGTGGAAGGAACAACCCTCTGCGTCCAGGGCTCGTTCGGCGGCGCGGACGTACGGGCCCATCACCTTCACCCCGTCGGCCACGACGATGTGCGGGACGGCCCACTCGAGCAGGACCGCGTTGACCAGCAGCACGCCGACCGCGTTGCCGGTCTCGGTGTACACGGCAGCATCGCCCACCGAGCGACATGCGACCACCCTGCACATCGGACCGTCCGCCGGCGCGAGCCGAGCGGCCCGCGCCCATCCCGCCTCGTCGGCGTCGCCGAAGGACAACCAGCACCCGCGGTGCACCAGGGCAACCATGGCGTCGTCCGCGTGCGCGACCGGCAGGCGGACGACGCGTTCATCAAGCTCGTGCGGCATGTCGTGGGCGGCCAGCGTGGCGGCGAGCACCGGAAGGTCGGCGAGGTCGCTGACCGAGAGCTCGACGTACGAGCCGTAGTGGACGTGCCTGACGTCCAGGTTGGTGCACCCCGGGTCGTCCAGGCTCTCCGCGCCGAGCGGCGACGGGCCGAACGGCGTGTCGAGCACGTCGACCCACATGCCGGCGCTCTCCAGGGCGGTGACCACGACGTCTCGCTGCGCCTGGGGGAAGGTCAGCGGCGAGTGGGTCATGCTCCACCCGTCGCCTCGACAGTCCGGGCATCCGTCGTACGGAGTGCCGGCGACGGGCGAGTCGAGGAAGCAGCCGCAGCGTCGGATGCTGCTGCTGACGGCGCCTTCCTCGACGACGCCGGCAGCGATGAGCACCACCAGCGCCTCCGTCGCCAACGTGCGGGCGAACAGCGTCACGTGGGTCGCGCTCGACGGGGCAAGGGTGAGAATCTCCGGTTCCATGCCTTCTCAAGGCCGGAACGACCCCCGTCCCGGATCACCCGGGTCGAACGGTGCCAACGCCACCGTTTCGGGGTGGCGCGGTGCACACGCCACCGTTTCAGCATGGCGCGGTGCGTACGCCACCGTGTCGCATCGAATCCGGCCTCAGACGGTGGCAGATCCACCGCGCCTCCGCCAGACGGTGGCAGATCCACCGCCCTCCGGGGACCCGCGGGCTAGCGGGGGCCGACGTCGGTGACGGTGACGACGGCCTCGCCGGCCTCGTCGGACGCCGCCAGGTCGACGGTCGCGCTGATGCCCCAGTCGCGGTCGCCCTCGGGGTCGTCGAACGTCTGCCGGACGGTCCAGGTCTCCGGCCCCTCCTCGATCATGAACAGCTCGGGGCCGCGTGACCCCGGACCGGTGCCGATGTTCGTCGCGAACCCCGACTCGGCCGGGTACTCCTCGCGGTAGGCGGCCATCGCCTCCTGCCAGGCCTCGGCGTCCCACTCGCTGTCCGGCTCGAGCGCCGCGAGCTCGGTCCAGCGGCCGAACGCCGCGAGCTCGACCCGGCGGAACATCGCGTTGCGCACCAGCACCCGGAAGGCGCGGGTGTTGCCGGTGACCGGCCGCGGGGTCTCGCTCGCCATGGCCTGGGGACGCACCTCCAGCGGGTCGACACCGGGCGCGATCAGCGACTCCCACTCGTCCAGCAGCGACGAGTCGGTCTGCCGCACGAGCTCGCCGAGCCACTCGGTGAGGTCCTCGAGCTCCTCGTTGCGCGCCTTCTCCGGCACCGTGCGTCCCAGCGTCTTGTAGACGTCGGACAGATAGCGCAGCACGAGCCCCTCGGACCGGGCGAGCTGGTAGTCACCGATCAGCTCGGAGAACGTCATCGCGCGCTCCCACATCTCGCGGACGACCGACTTGGGCCGCAGCTCGTGGTCGGCGACCCAGGGGTGACCGATCCGGTACGCCTCGTAGGCCGCGGTCAGCAGCTCCTCCAGCGGCTTCGGGTGCGTGATCTCCTCGAGCAGCTCCATCCGCTCGTCGTACTCGATGCCGTCCATCTTCATCTCGTTGATGGCCTCGCCCCGGGCGCGGTGGCGCTGCGCGTTGATGATGGGGCGCGGGTCGTCCAGCGTCGCCTCGACGACCGACACGACGTCTAGCGCGTACGTCGGTGACTCGCGGTCGAGCAGGTCCAGGGCCGCGACCGCGAACGGCGACAGCGGCTGGTTGAGAGCGAAGTTGGCCTGCAGGTCGATCGTGAGCTGGAGGGTGCGACCCTCCTCGTCGGGCGGGTCGATCCGCTCGACGACGCCGCCGGTCAGGAGCGCGTCGATGATGTCATCGACCTGCGCGAGCATCCGGTCCTGCGCCTCCTCGGTCTCACCGCTCTCGCGCAGCAGCCGCTCGAGCGAGGCGCGGGCGTCGCCGGGACGCGAGATGACGTCGAGCACCATCGCGTGGCTGACCTTCATGCGCGAGACGAGCGGCTCGGGGGTGCCGGTCGACAGCTTCTCGAACGTGCCCTGCCCCCACGACACGAAGCCCTCGGCGGGCTTCTTGCGGTTGATGCGCTTGAGCTTCTTGGGGTCGTCGCCGGCCTTGCGGACGAGCCGGGCGTTCTCGATCTCGTGCTCAGGCGCCTCGACCACGACGTGCCCGATCGTGTCGTAGCCCGCCCGCCCCGCGCGGCCGGCGATCTGCTGGAACTCGCGGACCTGCAGCTGACGCTGGCGCGTGCCGTCGTACTTGGACAGCCCGCTGAACAGCACGGTGCGGATCGGCACGTTGATGCCGACGCCCAGCGTGTCGGTGCCGCAGACCACCTTGAGCAGGCCCTGCTGCGTGAGGGTCTCGACCAGCCGGCGGTAACGCGGCAGCATGCCGGCGTGGTGGACGCCGATGCCCATGCGGATCAGGCGCGAAAGCGTCTTGCCGAACGCCGAGGAGAACCGGAAGTCACCCAACGCGTCCGCGATCACGTCGCGCTCGGCACGGGTCGCGACCTTGATGCTCGTGAGCGCCTGCGCCCGCTCCAGGGCCGACACCTGCGTGAAGTGCACGACGTACACCGGGGTCTGGCCGGTCTCGATGAGCTGCTCGAGGGTCTCCTGGACGGGGGTCGAGACGTACTCGCTGACGAGCGGCACCGGGCGTTCGGCCGAGCGGACGACGGTCGTCTCCCGTCCGGTCCGCCGGGTCAGATCGGCCTCCAGCTTGGTGGTGTCGCCGAGCGTGGCCGACATCAGCAGGAACTGCGCGTGCGGCAGCTCGATGAGCGGCACCTGCCACGCCCACCCGCGCTCGGGATCGGCGTAGAAGTGGAACTCGTCCATCACGACCAGGCCGATGTCGGCCTCGGCGCCCTCGCGCAGGGCCATGTTGGCCAGGATCTCGGCGGTGGCCGCGATGATCGGGGCGTCGGCATTGACCGCGGCGTCACCGGTCACCATGCCCACGTTCTCGGCGCCGAAGATCTCGCAGAGGTCGAAGAACTTCTCGCTCACGAGCGCCTTGATCGGCGCGGTGTAGACGCTGCACTCGCCACGCGCGAGGGCCGCGGCCATCGCGCCGGTCGCCACCAGGCTCTTGCCCGATCCGGTGGGGGTCGCCAGCACGACGTTCGCGCCGGCGACGCACTCGAGGATCGCCTCGTCCTGGGCGGGGTACAGCGTCAGGCCGCGGTCGTCGACCCATTTCGTGATCGCCTCGTAGACGGCGTCCTCGTCATCGGTCACGCCTTTCGGGAGCAGGTCGATGAGGCGCATGGGTCCATTGTCCCCTGCGGCCCCCACGACCCCGCGCTCAGTCGATGATCGTCCGGTTGTCGACCTCGATGTCGTGCGCCCAACGTCGCGACGTCGCCGAGTGGTGCAAACCTGCCCGCGAGTGGCGCAGGATGGAGTTTTTGGACGGCGCGTCGCCGCCATCTTGCGCCACTCGCGGGATCGGGCGGGCTCGCGGGATCGGGGCGGGCTAGGTCGTGGGTGGGGCCCAGGCGGTCTGGATGATCTCCACGCCGCGGTCGCGCGTGATGAGCTGTGCGCGTCCGGCCTGCGCCGGCCGGGGCCGGGCGTTGCCGATCAGCGGCCCCTCGTCGGGGCTGCCCGAGAGCAGGATGCCGGGCTGGGCGAGCTCGCGCAGCGTCTGCAGCACGGGATCGAACGACGCCCGCGACGCGCCGCCCGAGCGCCGGGCCACGACCATGTGCAGACCGACGTCGCGGCCCTGCGCCAGGTACGGCACGAGGGGCGCGAGCGGTGAGGCGTTCTGCGGCGACACCAGGTCGTAGTCGTCGACCAGGACGTACGCGTCGGGGCCGCTCCACCACGAGCGGCTGCGCAGCTGGTCCGGGGTCACGTCCGGTCCGGGCAGGCGGCTCTTCAGCACCTCTGCCAGGCCACCGATCACCGCCTCGATCTGCGCGGCGCTCGACACGTACTCCATCTGGAACTCGTCGGGCAGCTCGCCGAGCATCGCGCGGCGGTAGTCGACCACGATGATCTGCGCCTGGGCGGGCGTGCGGCTGCGCATGACCTCTCGGGCGTACGCACGCAGCAGCGAGCTCTTGCCCGAGCGGCCGTCGCCGTAGACCAGCAGGTGCGGCTCGGCCTCGACGTCGAGCCCGACCGGCGCGAGGTCGCGCTCGTCGATGCCCAGCAGCACCCGGGGGTCGTCGGGCTGTCCCGCGAGCTCGCGCACGCGGTCCAGCTCGATCCGGGACGGCAGCAGGCGCAGCTTGGGACCGCCCTGCCCCGGCCACGACGCCTTGACCCGGGCGACCAGGTCGTCGACGGCGGGGCCGACGGTCGCGCCGTCCGCCTTGCCGTCGAGGCGCGGCAGCGCCGACAGGAAGTGCAGCTTGGAGGGGACGAGTCCGCGCCCCGGTCGCTCGGCGGGGACGAGCTGGGCGACCTTGCGGTCGATCTCGGAGTCGGTCGGGTCGCCGAGCCGCAGCTCGAGCCGGGTGCCGAACAGATCACGCATCGCCGCACGGAAGTCACCCCAGCGCGACGCACCGGCGAGGACGTGTATGCCGTACGTCAGGCCGCGCTGGGCCAGCGTCTGCATCTCCATCTCGAGGGAGTCGAAGTCGGCTCGCAGCGTGCTCCAGCCGTCGATCACGAGGTAGACGTCGCCGTAGCCGTCGTCGACCGAGCCCTCGCGCCGCCGGGCGCGGTAGGTCTCGACCGAGTCGATGCCCTGCTGGCGCAGGTACGCCTCGCGGCGGTCGGCGATGCCGTTGACCTCGGCGAAGATGCGGCGCACCACATCCGGCTCGGCACGCGTGCCGACGCCCGAGACGTGCGGCAGGTCGGTCATCGCCGAGAACGTGCCGCCGCCGAAGTCCAGGACGTAGATCTGGGAGTCCCGCGGGCTGGACGTCAGCGCGATGCTCGCGACGACGGTGCGCAGCACCGTGCTCTTGCCGCTGCGGGGGCCGCCGACGACCGCGAGGTGGCCACCGGCACCGGACAGGTCGACCGTCAGCACTTCGCGCCGCTGCTCGCGCGGGCGATCGAGCGTGCCCATGGGCACGCGGAGGCCGCCGTAGACGCTCCAGCGCGAGGACAGCAGCCCGGCGTCGTCGGTCTCGGCGAGGTCGGGCATGAGCACGTCGAGCGTGTCGGGCACGTCGAGCGGCGGCAGCCAGACCTGGTGCGCCTGCGGCCCCTGACCGACCATCGTGTCGACCGCGATGTCGAGCACGGACGCGGTGCTCTCTGCCGCGGGCGCGACAGGCATCTCGGCCTCGGCCTCGGCCGGCTCGTCGTCGAGCGGGGCCAGGACGTGGGTCGTGGTGAACGGGAGGATGCTGCGCGCCTGGGCACCGTCCGCCATCGCCGCGGCGGCGCGACGCGGGGGCGGCCCCGAGACGTACGCGGCCTTGAACCGCGTCATGCTCGACTGGTCGGCCTTGAGATAACCGAGGCCGGGCACCGACGGCAGCTCGTACGCGTCGGGCGAGCCGAGCACGGCTCGCGACTCGGCCGCCGAGAACGTGCGCAGGCCGATCCGGTACGACAGGTGGCTCTCGAGCCCGCGGAGCCGGCCCTCCTCCAGCCGCTGCGAGGCGAGCAGCAGGTGCAGGCCCAGCGAGCGGCCGAGTCGACCGATCGCCACGAACAGGTCGATGAAGTCGGGCTTGGCCGACAGCATCTCGGAGAACTCGTCGACCACGATGAACAGGCTGGGCATCGGCTCGAGGTCCTCGCCGGCCGCCCTTGCCTTCTCGTAGTCGCGGGCCGACGCGTAGTTGCCGGCCCGTCGGAGCAGCTCCTGGCGGCGCACCATCTCACCGGACAGGGCGTCCTGCATGCGGTCGACGAGCGGCAGCTCGTCCTCGAGGTTGGTGATGACGGCCGAGACGTGGGGCAGGTCCGACAGGCCCGCGAACGTCGCGCCGCCCTTGAAGTCGACCAGCACCATGTTGAGGGTCTCGGAGGAGTGGGTCAGCGCAAGGCCGAGGACGAGGGTGCGCAGCAGCTCGGACTTGCCCGAGCCGGTCGCACCGATCACCAGGCCGTGCGGGCCCATGCCCTGCTGGGCGGACTCCTTGATGTCCAGGTAGATCGGGGCCCCGTTGGCGCCGATGCCGATCGGCACGCGCAGCTGGTCGCGCGCCGGCCGCTCTCGCCATGCGTCCGCGACGTTGAGGTTGCGGACGTCGCCGAGCCCCAGCAGGTCGGTGAGATCGGGGGTGCCGGCCATCGCGTCCTCGCGCACCGGTCCCTCGACCGCGCCCAGCGGCGCGAGCCGGCGGGCGAACGCCTCGGCGGACGGCAGGTCGAGATGATCGGCCGACGCACGTACGGGCTCCTCGTGCCGGCGCCACGCCGTCACGGCGGCGCTGTCGCCCCGGTCCTCGAACTGCAGTCGCAGCCGGGTCGGGTCGTCCAGCTCTCCCCAGCGCTCAGGCAGCTCGAGCACCGTGACGCCGTGGACGCCCTCGTCCGGGACGAGGTGGTTGCCCGGGGGCAGCTCGACACCGTCCACCACGAGCAGGACGTGCGGACCCTCGACCGGCTGGTCCGCGCCGAACCGCGGGCGGTCGATCAGCTCGCGGGGCAGCATCGCGGCCAGGTCGTCGATCGATCCCGAGACCATGCGGCTGGGTCCGACCGCGTCGTTCTCACGACCGCTCTGCGCCTGCGGAAGCCACTTCACCCAGTCCCAGTGCCGCGCGGCGTCGCCGTCGGTGAGCACGGCCACGACGAGCTGGTCGGGGGCGTGGAACGCTGTGGCCTCGCAGATCATCGAGCGGGCCAGGCCCCGCACGTATCCCTCGGGACCGATGAGCTCGATGCGGCTGAACGCACCCAGGTCGATCGCTGCCGGGAGGCTCGGCTGGGCCCGGTGCACCGCGAGCAGACGGTGCAGCGCGGACGCGCAGACCGGGTCGACCTGGTCGATGGGCGCGGTCTCCGGCGGCACCAGCTCGACTGCCAAGGGCTGCGTCGACGTGCCGTAACGGACGTGCAGGCGGTGCGGGTCCTCGGCGCCTCTCTCCCACACCCGGCTGCCCTCCTCGGCGAACGTCGCGAGGACGGACGGCGAGGGGTGGAGCCAGACGAGCCCGTCACGCTGCTCCTCGGCGACCCGGCGGACGTTGCCGCGGACCGTCGAGAGGTACTGCAGATACTCGCGCCGGGCGCCGACCACCTTGGTCTTGCGCTGCTTGAGCTGTCGTTCGACGTTGACGGCCACGAAGCCGAGCGTGGCGACCAGGAACATGCCGGCGGCGATGAACCCGCGCGCACCGGCGCCGCTCGAGGCGACGAAGACGATCGAGCCGACGCTCGCGAGCATCGGCAACGCCATCATCAGGGCACCGCCGATGCCCTCGTGCGGCTGGAGCTCAGGTGGGGGCTGGAGATCGAAGCGGCCCTCGGGCACGGACGGTCGCTCGATGCGCTCCCCGCGGCGCAGCGTGGTGGACACGTGGACCTCCGTCGGACGAAGAAGAAGGGGTCGGCGTGCCTGCACCCCCGTTGCCGGGCCAATCCTAGGGGGAACTCGGGCCACGCGGCACCACGTACGTGCGATGGGGCTGACAGCCTGTGACGACAACGCCCCCGGGATCGGGCACCATGTACCCCAGGCGAAAAGGGGGGACATGACCGACAGCATCGTGCACGCCACCGTCCGGCTGACGATCCTCGGCGACGGCGGACGTGTCGACGTGGCAGTTCCGCTCTGGACCGAGATCTCCTCCCTGGCCCACATGTACGCCGAGCGCACCGACGGCGGCCCGGCCCTCCTGCACAGCGCGGCCGGCCGTGGGCTCGCCCCTCAGGACACCGTCCACGGCGTCGGTCTGACCCACGGTGACGTGCTGGTGGCGATCGCCGGCACGGGCGTGCCGGGCCGGCGGGTCCGCGACACCCCGGAGGAGACGCCCGGTGACGGGCCGGCACCGCGCGCGGAGGGCCGCCGCGCCGTCATGATGCCGCTGGCGACCGGCGCCGCCGGCATCTTCGCCGCCGTCGCGGGCACGGTGGAAGGCGGCATCGCTGCCGACGCCGCCACGGCCGCGCTCCTGGTCATCGCCCTGCTGGCCGTGCTGCTGGCCCGCGGCGAGCGTCGCGTCGACCGGGCCTGGCTCTCGGTCGTCCCTCTGCTGGTCGCGGCAGGTGCGGCCACCGTGACGATGGCGACGCTCGACGACGGCGACGCCGGTCACGTCCTGCTGGTGGCCGCAGTATCAGGACTCGTGGCAGCGGCCAGCGCCGCCGTCGTCCGCTCCGGGTCTCCCCGGATCGCCGACGACTGGCTCCTCGGCTGGATGTTCACCGGGTGCGTCGTGGCCGGTTGTGCAGCGGCTTGCCTGCTGATGGAGTGGTCGACGACGACCTTCTGGGTCCTGGTCCTCACCCTGGCGACGGTGTCGACCCGCCTCGTACCGGCTCGGGTCGTGGAGGTGCCCGATCACGTCCTGCTCGACTTCGCCCGCCTCGCCGTCACCGCGTGGACCGCGCGTGAGCAGCCGCGGCGGTCGTTCCGAGGCGTCATCCGCCGCGACGACGTCGAGTCCGTCGCGCGACGGGCACTGCGCCTCGTGGACGCGGCCAGCGTGTTCGGCGCGGTCGCCGTCGTCGTGGCCACGGTCGCCCTCCTGCTGGGCGACCACGGCACGTCCCGCCGCATCGGCATCATCTTGTTGTGCGTCGGCGTGGGTGGCAGCTTCACGTTGGGCGGCCGGGCACTCCGCATCCGCACCGCACGCCGGGCCCAGCGCAGCGCGGGGACGATCGTGCTGGTGCTCATCACCGTCTACGCGTTCGATCAGCTCGGTGACTCGATCAGGCCGTTCGTCACCGCCGCGATCGTGGCCCTCGGGATGCTCCTGGTCGTCGTCGCCCGCGCGGTCTCCCGCGGCTGGTCCTCGGTGAGGTGGTCACGCACCGCCGAGACCGCCGAGACGTTCGCCGGGATCCTCGTCTACGGTTCGCTGCCGCTCGCCACGGGGCTGTTCGACTGGATGCGCATCCTCACCTCGCCGTGAGAACCGCTCGTCATCACAAAGAACTAGAAAATCCGCCGTTCCAGTAGTCAATCAAGACCACCTGTCATAGTCTGACCGCACACATCGTCTCGGCGCGAGAGCGCAAGGGGGAACCTCATGACTGACCTCAGCCGCGAAGAAATGGCGCTGACCAAGGCTGCCGGGCTGGTGCGCGACGCGCACGGCGAGCTCAACACCGAGGTCGGCAACATGCCGACCCGTCTGCAGACCAAGGGATCGTGGGAGGGCGGAGGATCCGAGAGCTTCACCGGCCTCATCAACGCCTGGACCCGCGAGACCAACCACATCCTGAAGGCGCTCGAGGTCTTCGACGCCAACCTGACGGGCGCCGACAAGGCGTACACGACCACCGATCAGGCGCAGCAGGACAAGTACACGCAGATCGCCAACCGCATGACCACGCAGGGTTGAGAGAGGACTTCACCATGACCGGAAACACAGGACGTCTTGCCGTCTCCTTCGGCGGGCTCGGCAACCTCGCGGGCGAGGTCGCTGCGGGCGTGGCCAAGCTCGAGGCTCGCCTCAACCAGCTCGACCAGGACCTGACGCCCCTCAAGGGCGACTGGACCGGTGAGGCTGCTGCCTCCTACCAGCAGGCCAAGGCCAAGTGGGACCAGGCCATCCAGGACCTCAAGCTGACGCTGTCCCAGTCGGGCCAGGCCGTCAACGACTCCGGTGAGGACTACCGCCGCACCGAGACCCAGAACGCCTCGTCGTTCGGCGGCTGATCACGCATGGACCCTGACGCACGTCTTGGAACCGCCCCCGCCACTGGCGGGGGCGGTTCCGGCGCTCACATCGAGCTGACGATCGAAGAGGTCGAGAAGATCGGCCGCGCCACCGCGGCACTCAACGAGAGGGCGCAGGCTGCCCGCACCGAGCTCGCGGACGCCGCGGGGGGTGGCGGCTTCAGCTCGTACCCGTCCGCGCAGGCGCTCTTCGACCAGCACCAGGCGGTGGTCGAGGTCTTCGACAAGACCCTCGCGGCGATGACGACCGATCTCGACGACTTCGGCAGCACGATCGTGCAGGCCGCGCACAACCACGACCAGACCGACAACGACGTTCTCGCCACAATGGCGATGATCGCGGCAAAGGTCGACGCCGCAACGCTGCAGAATGCGCACGAGCAGGCCCGTAACGAGGCCGGCCACCGGCTGCAGGAGCCCGATACCGATCTCGACACCACCCCGGAGATCGACGCCTTCGACGAGGAGAACCCCAGTGTCAAGGAGCCGTCCCTCGACGGCCTCCGCTCGAAGGAAGCTCCGAGCATCCCAACCTTCGGCGAAGATCAGGGCGAGGACGCTCTTTTCGACGCCTCCGGAGGAGCTCCCAAGTGACAATCCGCGGCCGCGGGGGCGCCGCTGTCGCCGCCGCACTGGTCCTCCTCACCCTTGCCACACCACCCGCCTCGGCGAAGCCGCTCGAGCCATGGTGGTTCACCAGTCTCAGCGTGGCAGCGAACCACGAGCAGTCGACCGGCAAGGGTGTGAAGATCGCGGTCATCGACGGTGCGCTGAACCGCGACATCCCCGAGCTGGACGGCGCCAAGGTCAAGCTGCGTGCAGCTCTTGCGCCCGGCCTGAAGTCCAAGCTCGTCAAGCCCAGGTCCTTCTCCCGTGAGTTCTACGCGAGCCATGGCACCGCCATGACCACGCTGATCGTCGGCCAGGGCAAGGGCAACGCGCCCGGCGGCGCCGGCATCACCGGCATGGCGCCGGACGCCGAGGTGTATTTCTACCAGATGGATCCCGACCCGACCGACCAGGAAACGCAATTTCCCGGCGAGCTGTTCGAGCAGGCGATCAAGGACAAGGTCGACATCATCAGCTACTCCTACACCAACAGCACGGGCCTCACAGCAGACATCGAAGCGGCCCAGGCCGCAGGCATCGTCGTGGTCGCCGGGGCGGGCAACCCGAGCTCCTCCGTGACCGAACCGGCCAGCCTGCCCGGTGTCGTGGCCGTCGGGGTGCTGGACAAGAAGATCCGGCCGTGGAAGAAGCAGCCCGGGGGCAACATCACGATCATCGCCCCCGGCGTCGACATCGCCTCCGGAGCCATGAAGGGCACCGCGACCCAGGCACGCTGGGTCTCCGGTGTGGAGCGCACCGGCACCTCGGACGCCACACCCTTGGTTGCGGGCGCCCTGGCGCTGGTGAAGTCCAAGTACCCCCACGCCACCGGCAACCAGCTCATCCAGCAGCTCATCCACAGCGCCGGCGGACGCGACTACGGCTACAGCATGGAGGGCGGCTTCGGCGTCATCAGCCTCGAGAAGCTGCTGGCTCGCGACCCGGCCGGCTGGCCCGACGAGAACCCCTTGCTCAAGGGGCCCAGCTACGCCTACGACACGTACCCGCTGTCGGCGTGGAAGGACCCCAACCCCCCCACCCCGAAGCCGACACCCGCCGACACCAATGACAAGCCCGCCGCGGATCAGTCCGCCCAGCCGGCGGCCGAGGACGAGTCGTCGTCACCTCTGCCATGGATCATCGGAGCGGCCGTCCTCGTCGCCCTGCTCGTCGTTGCCGCCGCCATGGCCCGGCGTCGCCGCGGCGTCTCGTCCGCACTCACCACCAAGACAGGGGGAACGTCTGATGGGACCCAATGAGGCAAAGCTGCAGGAGATAGCGGCTACCGCACCCCACAACGCCAGCAGCAAGAAGCGCGCATGGAAGAGCTCCTACGCGAAGGTCACCGAGATCATCGAGGAGCTGGATGCCCAGGCCTCGCGCACTCGCAAGGCCTGGACCGGTGCCGACGCGGACGCGGCTGCGGCCGCCTTCGAGAAGAAGCGTCAGCAGCTCGAGGAGTACCGCGACCAGATGGAGAAGTCGGCCCTCGCGATGGAGGAGGCCCGGCACGGTCTCGCGCTCGCGGAGAAAAACCTCGGCGCGCTCCCCCCTGTGGGCAGCCCGCCGGGTTCGGCCCCTGCCCCGCTGGATGCCGGCGCGGACGATGATGCCATCAAGGAGCACAAGGCCGACGTCAAGAAACATGATGCTGCCGTCTCGGCACACGACGCGGCACTCAAGGAGCGCGAGCGCAAGGCGGGAGAGGCGCTCGACTCATTCGATGCCTCGATGAAGGTCGCCCAAGCCCTCCTGAGCAAGGCTGCCCCCATCGGCCCGGACCCGGTGGACGACGAGACGCCCCATCCCACCCGTGGTGGCCCCGGCTCCGGCGGCTCTGGTGGGTCCGGCTCCGGCAATCCCGTGGTCGGAGGCAGCACCGCGGTGGGCTCGATGCTGTCGGCCAGTGGCCGCAGCGGCAGCAGCTCGTGGGTCACCGGCGGCATGCAACACCCAGGAGCGCCCCTGACCCCCGGCGACCCCGGCCCCGGCGGCGTCGCCGGCGAGCCCGGCGCCGGTGGTGTCGGCTCAGGCGGTGTCGGCGCAGGCGGGGGCAGCAGCGCCGGCGGCGGGACTGCGGGCGGAGCTGCCGCCAGCGCAGGAACGATCGGCGGAGGCGGCGCAGGAGCCGCGGCGAGCGCGGCCGGGGCCCTCGGCGCGGGGCGAGGCCTGCTCAACCGTCTGACCGGTGGCGCGAGCGCCGCCGGGAGCGCGGCACCCGGACGTACTGCCGGCATGCAGAACGGCTCGACGCTGGGCGCCCGCAGCGCAGGTGCGGCCGGTGCCGCTTCGTCGAGCGGGGCCCAGTCGGGTGGAGCGCAGTCCTCGGCAGGACGTCCCGGCGGCGCCCAGTCGTCCGCGGGTCGCGCCGGCGGAGCGCAGTCCTCCGCGGGCAGGCCCGGCGGCGCTCAGTCCGGCGCAGGACGTTCCGGCGCCGGCTCGCCGGCCGGTGCCCGTGGGACCGGCTCCGGCTCGCGTGGGGCGGCCGGTGCGCGCGGCGCAGCCGGCGCAGGCGCGGGGGCCGGCCGCTCGGGGCAGCGGCCCGGCGACAACAATGACCAGCTCGTCGACCACATGGCGTTCGACGACGACCAGTGGCTCGACGACGACGAGACGACTCCAGGAGTCATTGCATGACCTCCAGCACTGCCGTCCACTCGCTGGGTGGACTGGTTCGGGTGACGATCGCCTCGGGCGACCGTCGGACCGATCTCGCCCTGCCGTCGTCCGTCACCGTCGCCGAGCTGCTGCCTGAGCTCGCACGGTCGATGGGCGTGCTGGAGCCGGGGTCGGCCCACACGGGCTTCCGTCTGCTGGCGGCAGACGGCACCCAGCTCTCGACGTCGGCCGGCCTGGCGTTCCAGAACGTGTACGACGGCGCCGTCCTGACGCTGGCTCCCGGCATCGACGAGACCCCTCGCGTGTACGACGACGTCGTCGAGGCGATGTCCGACGTCATCGAGGAGACCACCCGCCCTTGGGAGCCCACGGCCGCCCGTAACACCGCCCTCATCGCGTCGGGATCGCTGCTGGCGCTCGGCGCCCTGTCGATCGGCGTCGAGCGCACGAGCATCCTGGCCGGCGCGCTCGCCGGTGCGATCGCGCTGGTGCTGCTGACCGCGTCCATCGTGGTGTCGCGCCTGGAGCACGAGAACGAGATCGCGCTGATGCTGGGCTGGTCGGCAGTCGTCTACGCCGCAGTCGGGGCGTTCACCGCCGTCTCCTCCGACGAGATCCTCGGCGCGCCACTGGCGTCCGCGGGAGGCGCCGGCGCCGTGACGGCCATCTTGGCCATGGCCGGGCTGGAGAGCCGGCGACTGCTCATGCTGCCCGGCGTCATCTTGGGAGTCATCGCCGCAGCCGCCAGTGGGCTCGTGATCGCGACCGACCTCGAGCCGGCCAAGATCTACCTCGTGGCGCTGGCGCTGGCAGTCATCGCCTCGGGCGTCCAGCCCGCGCTGGCGCTCACCTCGGCCGGTGCGTCCTCGCCCCAGCCCGAGGACCCTGCGTCCCTCCCCGACGACCCCTCCGAGGTCGACATCGAGAAGGTCCGCACGGGCGCGCGCGTCGGCCACGACGTCCTGCTGGCCACGACCGTCACCAGCGGCCTGCTGCTGATCGCGGTCGCTCCGCTCGCGGTGACCCTGGGTCTGACCGGCATGCTGACCACCGTCGCAGCCGCAGTCGCCCTGCTCGTACGCACCCGGCAGTTCCGCTCCGGGACAGAGGTCGGCGCGGGTCTGCTCACCGCTGCGGCCGGGATCCTGTCCATCGCGATCAGCGTGCTGGTGCTGGAGCCCGACTGGCGTCCCGGCCTCATCGTGGTCCTGATCGTGGTCGCCGCCGGCACCCTCGTCTCGACACTCGTCACCTCCACGCGTACGGTCTCGCGAGGACGGATGGCCGAAGTTCTCGAGCTCATCGCTCTCGTCGCGATCGTCCCCCTGCTCGTCATCGCCATCGGAATCGTCTCGGCCGTCCGGTCCTGATCCAAGGAGAACCATGAACACCGCTCGCAAGATCGCCGCCTCCGGCACCATCGGCCTCGGACTGGCCATGGTCTCGGTCGCCCTCCCCGGCATCGCGAACGCCGCCGACACCGAGGAGGTCGGAGCCAGCGTCCCCGCTGGGGCGCCCACGACGGCTGAGATCTCCGCCCGGGCACAGGCGCTCGGCCTGGACATCCCGGCGGATCAGCTCGCTGGCCTCGACATGGACGACCTCGAGGCGCTCGCCCGCGACCTCGACGACGACGAGACCACCGCACCGACCCCCACGCCGGAGCCGACGACGCCCGATCCGACGACCCCGGATCCGACGATCCCCACGCCGACGATCCCCACGCCGACACCTGGGGATCCGACGACCGCCCCGACGACCCCGGCCCCGACCTCGCCGACGCGTCCCACCCCGGGTGACTCGATCGATCCCGGCGGCGAGACCGGTGACGTCGAGAGCGGCGACGACAGCACCCCCGGTGACGACACCGGCGACAGCGATCCGGGCTCGGGCAGCTCGGAGTCCCAGGGCGGCAACACCGGCTCCAGCGTCGACCCCGTGCTCGGCACCGGCGTCGCACCGCAGAGCGCCACCGCGCCCACCGACGCCCCGGAGGCAGGCGCTCTGCCCGACGCCGGCTCCCCCGGTCAGCTTCCTGTCCTGGTCCTCGGACTCGGCCTGATCGTGGTCGGCGGGGTGCTGGTCAAGCGCCCGTACGCTGCCCGTCACCGCGTCGTCTGACGCATGGCGAGCAAGCGCGACCTGGTCGAGGCGCACGACTTCAACCGGCGCCGTCTGGTCACCGCTTTCCTGAGCGGTGCTCCGGGCGGGCGTGAGGTGGAGCCGGTTCGTTACGGCCGCACGATCATCGGTGGACTCGTCCTCGCGGGCATCCTCGTCGCCGGAGCCGCCGTCACCGGCGTCCTCAAGCCGACCGTCAGTGACGACTGGCGAGACAACGGGCTGGTGATCGGCAAGGAGAGCGGCTCGCGCTTCCTCATGTACAACGACGAGCTGTTCCCGGTCGCGAACATCGCGTCGGCCCGTCTGGCGCTGCGGGACGAGCCCAAGATCAGCTATGTCCCCGACGACATCCTGGTCAAGGAGCCCAAGCGCAACGCGATCGGCATCCTCAACGCGCCCGACTACCTGCCCCCGGCCAACCGGCTCGTCCAGGACGGGTGGACCGCGTGCACCAACACCGACGGCGGCCTGCGCACCGTCGTCGACACGACACCCGGCGCGAAGCGTTCGTCAGGCTCCGCCCTCGTCGTGCGCTCCCGTGACGACGCGAAGTACTGGATCGTGGCGGACGGCTACCGCTACCCCGTGCCACCGGACGGCGAGACGGGTCGAGCGATCCTTCGTGCGCTGGCCCTCGACCGCACGACCGCGTTCCCGGCTCCCAACAGCTGGCTCGAGCTGCTGCCGGTCGCGAGCCCCATCCAGGCGTTCTCGGTGCCCGGGACCGGTCAGCCGTTCCGGCAGGGCCGTCAGGCGATCGAGGGCCTCGACACGATCGGCACCCCGGTCGACGTCGACGGGCGCAAGTACGTGCTCGCCGAGGGCGGTCTCGTCCCGCTCACCGACTTCGCGTACCAGATCTACCTCGTCAGCCCCAACGGCCAGTCCGAGCCGCGCAACCTCGACCCGGCCGACTTCGGCAGCCTCAACACGCTGCCCAACGAGACGCCGTACCCTCGCGACTGGCCGGACGACGTGCCATCCTCCTACACCGAGTCGACCCCGTGCCTGATCCTCGAGCGGGGTGAGGACGCCACGACGACGAGCGGCGCCTATCTGGCCTCGTCCACCGACCCGTCGGTGCTGCCGAACGGATCGGCCGTGACGACCGATGTCCAGCAGGGCCGTGGCGCCCTGGTCTACGGCACGACGCGCCCGCAGGGCGGCCCGGTCGACACCGAGTTCCTGATCGACTCGCTCGCGACCCGGTACGCGATCGAGCCCAAGAACTCCGTCGACGAGGCGCAGAAGCGCCTCGGCTACGGCGGCGTCACCCCGGTGCCCGTCCCGCGTGCGTGGACCGAGCTGTTCCGTGACGGACCGTCCCTCGACGTCGAGCGCGCCGGGGCACCCGTCGGATGAGGCGCGCCCTGCCGATGGCGCTGCTCGTCCTGGCCGGGTCCGTCGCCCTCCCGGCCGTCGCAGTGTCGCCCGCCGCGGCCCAGACGACCGATGACGGCAAGTGCACGGTCGGCAAGACCAAGTGGGTGACCGACGCAGCAGCCAACGCCAATCTCGTCCAGACCGGCTTCACCGAGTCGTGGAAGCTCGCGACCGGCAAGGGGACGGTCGTCGCGGTGGTGGACTCGGGGATCAACGCCGACAACCCCCACTTCGACGGCGTCATCGTGGGCCAGAAGTCGTTCGTGGGAGGTTCGGGCACCGACGACCAGCAGGGCCACGGCACCGCGGTGGCCGGCATCATCCGCGCCCGTCAGCTGAAGAAGAAGTCGGTGCTCACCGGTGCTGCGCCGGACGCCAAGCTGCTGTCGGTGCGGGTCAACCTCCTCAACGACGAGATCTCCACGGCGAACGTCGCACGGGGCATCCGCTGGGCCGCCGAGCAGGACGAGGTCGACGTCATCAACGTCTCGATCAGCACCGGTCCGGGCGACCCGGACCTGAAGGAGCTGGAGTCCGCCGTCGCCTTCGCGGTGCGCAAGGACATCGTCGTGGTGGCCGCAGCCGGCAACAAGCCCGGAGACCCCCAGGTCCCCTACACGCAGGTCCAGTACCCGGCGGGGTTCGACGGGGTGCTCGGCGTCGCCGCCGCACGACCCGAGGGCGGCGTCGACAACTGGTCGATCCGCGGCCGGCACGTCGACGTCTCTGCCCCGGGAGCCAACGTCCCCACGACGTTCCACGCGAACGGCGACTGCCTGGTGGGGTTGGATCATCCCTACACCAGCTACTCGACGCCGTACGTGAGCGCGCTGGCCGCGCAGCTGCGTGAGCGCTTCCCCAAGGACTCGGCCGCGCAGATCATCAACCGCATCACCTCGACGGCCGACCGTCCCCGCATGGCCACGCGCAACGATCGCGAGGGCTGGGGACGCATCCAGCCCGTCGCGGCACTGACGAGCTCCAGCGCGGCGCCTCCGAGCAAGCGGACCTCGACGGTCCCGCAGACCACCGGCACGGGCATCCGGCCCAGTGCGGTCGTCGCGGACCCGATGGCCGGACCGCGGAACCGCCTGCTGTGGTGGGGGCTCGGCGCCACCGCCCTGCTCGCGGTCGCGCTCGTGGCTCGGCCGCTGAGCGAACGTCGACGCACCCGCTCGAATCGCTAAGCATCCGCTTAGTCCTGCGGTAGGGTCGCGATCATGAAGGCGATCCAGATCACCACTCTCGACGGGCCCACCGCGGTCGAGCTCCTCGACGTCCCCGATCCGGTCCCGGCCGACGGCCAGGTCCTCATCCGCGTGCACGCCGCCGGCGTCGCGTTCCCCGAGGTGCTCCAGACCCGGGGGCTCTACCAGGTCAAGCCGGATCTGCCCTTCACCCCCGGCGCCGAGATCGCCGGCGAGGTGCTGAGCGCCCCCGAGGGCTCCGGCCTCGTCGCGGGAGACCGCGTCGCCGCCCTGTGCCTCCTCGGTGGCTTCGCCGAGCAGGCCGTGGCGCCGGTCTCGGAGACCTTCAAGCTGCCCGACTCCGTCTCGTACGAGCAGGGTGCCTCGTTCATCTTCAACTACGGCACCGCCTACTTCGCGCTGATCGAGCGTGGGCACCTGCAGCCCGGCGAGTCCGTGCTGGTGCACGGCGCAGCGGGCGGTGTGGGCACCGCCGCGATCCAGGTCGCCAAGGCGTTCGGCGCGGGTCGCGTCGTCGCCGTGACGTCGACCGCCGAGAAGGGTGCGGTGGCGCTCGAGGCGGGCGCCGATGAGTTCGTCCTCGCCGACGGGTTCAAGGATGCGACCGTTGCCCGCGGCAAGGTCGACGTCGTCGTCGACCCGGTGGGCGGCGACCGGTTCACCGACTCCCTGCGCTGCCTGGCCGAGAACGGCCGGCTGCTGGTCATCGGCTTCACCGCCGGCGAGATCCCGACGGTCAAGGTCAACCGACTGCTGCTCAACAACGTCTCGGTCGTCGGTGTCGGCTGGGGCGCGTCCGTCCTCGCCCGGCCCGGCGCCATCGCGGCCGAGTGGGACGCGATGGAGCCGCACCTCGCGAGCGGCGCGCTGCGTCCCGTCGTCGGTCCGACCTTCCCCCTCGCCGAGGCCACCCAGGCGCTCCTGACCCTCGACGAGCGCCGCGCCACCGGCAAGGTCCTCCTCACGCCCTGACCCCAGCCGACCGCGTGCGGGGACGCACGATGAGGGTTTGCGGCAGCTGTGACTACCGCAAACCCTCATCGCCGGTCCCCCGGAGGGAGGGTCAGCGCTCGCTGTCGAGCATGGCCATCTGCTCGGCGGCGTAGCGGGTACCGGCGACCTCGCCGGCAGGCATCGCTGCTTCGATCGCCGAGAGCTGATCGGGCGTCAGCTCCACCCCGACCGCGCCGAGCGACTCCGCGAGCCGTTCGCGCGTACGGGCCCCGACGAGCGGGACGATGTCGTCGCCGCGGGACGCGACCCAGGCGATCGCTGCCTGCGCGACGCTCACTCCGCTGTCCGCCGCGACGGCGCGCAGCGCCTCGACGAGGGCGAGGTTGCGGTCCAGGTTGTCCCCCTGGAACCGGGGCGAGTGCGCACGGAAGTCGTTGGCCTGGACGTTGTCGCGCGAGTAGTGGCCGCTGATGAGCCCGCGCGACAGCACGCCGTACGCCGTGATGCCGATGCCCAGCTCGCGGCAGGTGTCGAGGATGTCGCCCTCGACACCGCGCGAGACCAGCGAGTACTCGATCTGCAGGTCACTGATCGGGTGCACCGCATGGGCGCGGCGGATCGTCTCGGCGCCTACCTCGGAGAGGCCGATGTGCCGCACGAAGCCTGCCTCCACCATCTCGGCGATCGCGCCCACGGTGTCCTCGATCGGCACGTCGGGGTCGAGCCGCGCCGGCCGGTAGACGTCGACGTGGTCGGTGCCGAGCCGCTCCAGCGAGTAGGCGAGGAACGTCTTGACCGCCCCGGGACGGGCGTCGAAGCCGTACCAACCGCCGTCGGGCCCGCGCAGCGCCCCGAACTTCACGCTGATGTCGACGCTGTCGCGGTCCACGCCCGTCAGGGCGTCGCGCAGCAGCATCTCGTTGTGCCCCATCGCGTAGAAGTCGCCGGTGTCGAGCAGCCTGATGCCGGCGTCGATCGCCGCGCGGATCGTGGCGATGCTCTCGTCGCGATCCGCCGGTCCGTACAGGGCTGACATGCCCATGAGCCCCAGCCCCATCGCGGGGGTCGTGCCGAGCGTGCCGAGAGTCTTGGTCGCAAGTGCCTGTGTGGTCATGTCCCCACCGTGCGCCGCGATCACCAGGCATGGAAGAGGAGCGGTCAACCACGGACTGGCGGTCCCTGTTTAGGACTGGCATCCGGGGCGATGATGGGGGAATGGAACGTGAAGCACTGGCCGACTTCCTGGTCCGCCGCCGGGACGCCCTGCAGCCCGGCGACGTCGGCCTCACGGCGGGCCCGCGGCGCCGGGCCCCGGGCCTGCGGCGCGAGGAGGTCGCCCAGCTGACCGGCATGTCGGTCGACTACTACGCGCGGCTCGAGCAGGGCCGCAGCCCACAGCCCTCGACGCAGATGCTGCGCGCGCTGGCCCGCACCCTGCGCCTCAGCCGGGACGAGAGCGACCACCTGCACCGCCTCGCGGGCCACCCCGCCCCGGATCGCGTGAGCGTCTCCTCCCACGTCCGCCCGGTGCTGCTGCACGTGCTCGACCAGTTGGAGGACTGCGTCGCGTTCGTCTGCTCCGACACCGACGTCGTCCTGGCCCAGAACCGGTTGTCGCTGCTGCTGCAGGGCGATCATCGCGGCCGGACGGGCGTCGAGGCCAGCTCGACGTACCGCTGGTTCACCCAGCCCGGCGCGCAGGACCAGGCACTGCCCGAGGACCGGGCCGAGCACAGCCGGGTACGGGTCGCCGACCTGCGGGCCACCTGGTCGCGGCGGCGCCACGACACCGACGTCACCGAGCTGGTCGACGCACTGCTGGCAGAGAGTCCCGAGTTCGCCGAGATCTGGGCACGCCACGAGGTGGGCGTCAGGCACATGCGGACCAAGCGCTTCAACCACCCGCAGGTGGGCGTGCTCGAGGTCGACTGCGAGACCATGGCGACCGGGGAGGACGGCCAGCGGCTCGTCATCCTGGGCGCCGCCCCCGGCACCGAGGCCCACGGCAAGCTGCGCCTGCTGGCCGTCCTCGGCCAGCAGAGCGTCGACGCGTAGTCTCGCTGGGTGGCCCCGTCGACACAGCACCAGTTCACCGGATTCCCCGAGGCAGCGCTCGACTTCTACGACGACCTCGAGATGGAGAACACCAAGGCCTTCTGGGAGGCGCACAAGGAGGTCTACGCGACCGCCGTCGCCGCGCCGATGAAGGCGCTGGTCGCCGCGCTGGCGGACGAGTTCGGCGAGGCGCGCATCTACCGGCCGTACCGTGACGTCCGGTTCGCGAAGGACAAGACGCCCTACAAGACCCACCAGGGCGCGTTCGTCGCGAAGGGGCCCTCGACCGGCTACTACGTGCAGGTCGGCGCCCCGGGCGTACGCGTCGGGTCCGGCTTCTACGAGGCGTCTCCGACCCGGCTGGCGAGCATCCGCGAGGCGATCGTCGACGACCGGCGCGGCCGGGAGCTCGAGGAGATCCTGGCCGCGCTCAGATCGTCGGGGTGGGAGGTCGGCGGCAACCGGCTCAAGACCGCCCCCCGCGGCTACGACGTCGAGCACCCGCGCATCGACCTGCTGCGCCACAAGTCGATGAACGTCGGCAAGTCGTACGGCTTCGAGCCGGTCATCCACACCCCCGAGCTCGTCGACCGGGTCCGTGCCGACTGGCGTGAGGTCACACCGCTCGTCGAGTGGTTCCTCAGGTACGCCCGGGGCTGAGTCAGATGGTCAGCCCCTTGAGGGCTGCCTCGGGGTAGCGCTCACCTGCCGTGACCCCGACCGGCGCCGCCTCGTCCAGCGTCGCCAGGTCGTCGGCCGTGAGCTCGATGTCCGCGGCGGCGACGTTCTCCTCCAGGTAGGTCCGACGCTTCGTGCCGGGGATCGCGACGACCCCGTCCTGGTGCAGCACCCAGGCCAGCGCGAGCTGGCCGGGGGTGACGCCCTTGCCCTCGGCGAGGGACCGCACCCGGTCGACCACCGACAGGTTGGCCGCGAGGTTCTCGTCGGCGAAGCGCGGGCTCGTGCGACGGAAGTCGTCGGCGTCGAGATCGTCCGCAGACGCGATCTTGCCGGTCAGGAGACCGCGGCCGAGGGGTGAGTACGCCACGAAGGCGATGCCCAGCTCGCGGGTCGTGTCGAGCACGCCGTTGACCTCGGGCGAGCGCTCGAACAGCGAGTACTCGGTCTGCACCGCCGTCAGCGGGTGCGTCGCGTGCGCGCGCCTGATCGTCTCGGGCGACGCCTCGGAGATGCCGAGGTAGCGGACCTTGCCCTCCTGGACGAACTCGCTCAACGCGCCGAACGTCTCCTCGATCGGCGTGTCGGGGTCGACGCGGTGGATGTAGTACAGGTCGATCGTCTCGCGGTCCAGGTTGCGCAGCGAGCGCTCGAGCGCCTTGCGCAGGTACGCCGGTGAGCCGTTCGGCCCGACCCGCTCGCCGTGGTCGCCGATCTCGACGCCCGTCTTGGTCGCGAGCGCGTACTCGCCGCTCCGGCTGCCGATCGTACGAGCGATCAGCTGCTCGTTGAGGAAGGGACCGTACATCTCGGCGGTGTCGATCAGGCTCACCCCGAGATCGAGAGCGCGGTTCAGCGTCGCCGCCGACTCCTCGTCGTCCCGGGCGCCGTAGAACGCGGACATGCCCATCGCGCCGAGCCCCTCGACGCTGGCCTCGAGCCCCTGGCTCCCCCATGCGGTGGTCTTCATCTGGCCGTCACTTCCCTTCGGTCACTGCTGATGTGTAGTAGTCGATCTTGCGATTGATCGCCTCGAGGTGCGTCTGGACCTCGGCCAGCTGCTCCAGGACGTGCACCCGGTGGGCCTTGAGGATCGCGAGCCGGTCTCCTTCGCTGCCGTCCACGCGATAGAGCTCGACGAACCGCTTGATGTCGCGGATCGGCATGCCCGTGCGGCGCAGCATCACGAGGGTCGCGAGCCAGCGGAGGTTGTCCTCGCTGTAGCGACGCTGACCGGACGGCGAGCGCCCGGGACGGTGGAGGGTCAGACCCTCCTTCTCGTAGTAGCGCAGCGTGTCGATGCTGAGACCGCTCATCTCGGCGGCTGCGCTGATCGTGAGTCCCTCCGGAGGCACCTCGGTGACGGTCATGGATCCAGCATGGCCCTTGGAGCGCACTCCAGGTCAAGGCCGCCGCTTGCACAACCCGTTCAGGGGTATGTCCATCGCACGCACGTGTCGTGCGCCGGACACGGGAGGTGCGAGATGTCGGCCAAGGTTGCCGTGGTGGTGCCGATCCACGACCAGGAGGCCTGGCTGCCGGCGGCGCTGGAGAGCCTGCGCCACCAGCGCCTCACCGACTGGGAGTGCGTCATCGTGGCCGACGGCTCGCCCGGCGACACCGCAGCAGCGGCTGCCGCGATCCTGGACGATGCGCGGGTGACGCTCGTCGAGGACGCCGCCAACCGCGGCCTCGGTGCGGTGCTCAACCGTGGCCTCGACCTCACCTCCGCACCGCTGGTCGCCTACCTGCCCGCCGATGACGTCATGCACGCCGAGCACCTCGCGGCGCTCGTCGAGGCGCTGGAGGCCGATCCCGCAGCGCCCTTGGCCGTGACCGGGCTGCGGCACGACACGGATCGTACGACCACCGGACGCATCGAGGGCGAGCCGCTGCAGCTGGTCCAGGTCATGCACCGGCGCACCGCCGACCGCTGGGTCGAGCGGGACGAGCTGACCACCGACGACCTGGACCGCATGCTCTGGGACCGGCTGCTCACGGCGGGACCCGCCGCCACGACCGGCCGGGTCACGGCCACGTGGTCGTCGCACCCCGGTCAGCGTCACCGGCTCATGCGGGAGCCGTGGGGCGGCATCAACCCGTACCGGTCGCGGTACGGCGTGACCGCGCCCCTGCGGTTCCACAGCACCGCGGGTCACCTGCACGACGAGGTCGAGCACTACCGCACGTTCCGCGAGCGCCCGCCGACCCCGCGCGCCCCGGACGGCCTGCGCATCCTGCTGGTTGG
Source organism: Aeromicrobium sp. S22 (assembly GCF_009661045.1). Lineage (NCBI taxonomy): Bacteria > Bacillati > Actinomycetota > Actinomycetes > Propionibacteriales > Nocardioidaceae > Aeromicrobium > Aeromicrobium sp. S22. Next base: position 447,044 of record NZ_WJWV01000001.1, on the reverse strand, counting down.
TGAGCTCGCGCACAACCCCGACCGCGTCCTCACGCTCGCCGAGCGGGGACATGAGCTGCACGGGCTGTGGACCGACCGGCCACTGTGGTTCAACACGGTCGGGCCGCTGCCGTTCGGGCACGTCAGCGAGGTGCCGCGCGAGGGCTGGCGCGACGCCGTCCGCGAGCTGGCTCCCGACGTGATCTACGGACTGCTCAACTGGCAGGCCGTGCCCTTCGTGCACGAGGTGCTCAGCGCGGACCTCGGCATCCCGTTCGTGTGGCACTTCAAGGAGGGGCCCTGGTTCAGTCGGGAGCACGGGCACTGGCCGATGCTTGTCGACCTGCACACCCGCACCGACGGCGTCATCTACTCCAGCCCTGAGCTGCGGGACTGGTTCCACGCCACGGTTCCGGCCAGTCGGACCCGGCCCAGCTGCATCGTCGACGGAGACCTGCCCAAGGCCGAGTGGCTGATGGGCGAGCAGTCCCCGCGACTGTCGGAGCGGGACGGTCAGGTGCACACCGTCATCGCGGGACGCCCCATGGGCCCGCCCTCGGAGGTCGTCGAGGAGCTCGCGCGTCACGACGTGCACCTGCACGTCTACAGCGAGAAGGGCCACGCCCAGATGCGCGAGTGGGTGACCGAGGTGCGCCGCGTCGCCCCGCGCCACCTGCACCTGCACCCGCAGGTCGACCAGGAGGACTGGGTCGCGGAGTTCTCGCAGTACGACGCCGGCTGGCTCCACGACGTCCGCAGCACCAACGGCGGGGACCTGCACGCAGCGACCTGGGGCGACCTGAACTATCCCGCACGCATCGGGACGTACGCCGCGGCGGGCGTCCCGATGATCCAGCGCGACAGCCACGGCTCGATCGTCGCGAGCGAGCAGCTGATCCGCGATCTCGACCTGGGCTTCACCTGGCGGGAGCCGTCCGACCTCTTGCAGAGCCTCCAGGACGCCGAGCGACTCGACCGGCTCCGCAAGAGCGTGTGGTCGCAGCGTGACCGGTTCACGTTCGACGCGCACACCGACCAGATCGTGAGCTTCCTGCGGGCCCGCTCGTCCTGACCCGCGGGGTCAGCCCTCGGCCTCGAGCCGCAGGCCCGCCAGCAGCAGGTCGAGCCCGGCCCGGAACTGGTCCTTGTCGTCGTGGTGGGCGAACTCGTCGGCGATCTGGTGCACGAACGGATACTGCTCGGGGTCGAGCCCGCGCCACAGATCGGCGAACCGGGCCAGGTACTCCTCGCGCCCGACCTCGCCGTCGACGACCTCGCGCGGCGGCTCCTGCCCCAGGTCGGCCGCGGTGCCCACGGTGTACCCCACGATGGCCGAGACGGCGTGGAACCGCTGGCGCGGCGTGAGGTCGAGCCGCAGGGTCACCTGACCGAGACGTTCGTACAGCCGCATGGTGTTGGGCTGCAGCAGGGAGTTGCGCATGAAGTAGGCCGCGAGCCACGGCCTGACCACGATCGCGTCGAACATCCGCACGGCCATCGTCCGCAGCTCGTCGATCGGGTCGTCGGCGTCCGGACGCGCCTCGAGCTCGGCCAGCAGCGGACCGACCGCGTGGTCGGTCGCGAGGTCGAGCAGCTCGTCCTTGCCCGAGACGTACCAGTAGATGCTGCCGACGCCGCCACCCAGACGTCCGGCGAGCGCGCGGAAGGTGAGCGCCGGCACCCCGGCCTCGTCGAGGAGGGACACCGCCTCGTTGAGGACTGCCTCCATCGAGTGCGAGGCGCGGCGCCGGGGGCCACTCGGGCGCTGGGGACGGGAGCGGGGGGTGACCATGCCGCTCATTCAACCAGACCCTTGCCATTGACCGAACGTCGTTCTATTGTATCGAACATCGTTCGTTACTCGAACGTCGTTCGATTCGAAAGGGCGACCACATGTCGACCACGTCTTCACCCACCCGCACGTACTCCTCCCTGCGATCCGCCTGGATCCCGCTGACCGCCTTGTGCCTGGCCTTCTTCGTGGAGATGGTCGACAACACCCTGTTGACCATCGCGCTGCCCACGATCGGGCGCGATCTCGGCGGTGGCACGACCGCCCTGCAGTGGGTCACCGGCGCGTACTCCCTGACGTTCGGCGGCCTGCTGCTGACGGCCGGGTCGATGGCCGACCGCCTCGGGCGCCGCCGCGTGCTGCTGGTCGGGCTCGCGGCGTTCGGCCTGATCAGCCTGTGCGTCGTGGCCGTCTCCACGACCGGCGAGCTCATCGCGCTGCGGGCAGTCCTCGGCCTCGCCGCCGCCGCGATGGCGCCGATCACCAACTCCCTGGTGTTCCGCCTGTTCGACGACCAGGCCCTCCGCATGCGCGCGATGACGCTGATGATCGTGGTCGGCATGTCCGGCTTCATCCTCGGACCGGTGCTCGGCGGCACGGCCCTGGCTCACGTCAGGTGGGAGTGGCTGCTCGTCGTCAACGCCCCGCTCGCACTGATCGCCGCGATCGGCGTACGCCTCGGTGTCTCGCCGGACCGGCGGGACGACCTCACCGACGATGCGCTCGACCTGCCCGGCGCTGCGCTGAGCATCGCTGCGATCGGCCTGGCCTGCTACTGCCTCACCAGCGGCGTCGAGCACGGCTGGCTCTCGGCCGTGACCCTCTCCTCGATCATCGGCGCGGTCGCCGCAGCCATCGCCTTCGTCAGGCACGAGAGCCGCACACCCGCCCCCATGCTCGACCTCACGCTGTTCCGCAACGGCACCCTGCGGGGCGCCGCCCTGGCACAGATCGGCACGTCGATCGCGATGGCCAGCGTGATGTTCGGGCTGATCCTGCACTTCCAGTACGCATACGGCTGGAGCCCGATGCGCGCCGGTCTCGCCAACCTGCCCATCATCGTGACGATGATCGCGGCCACCCCGGTGTCGGAGTGGCTCGCGCGCAGGTTCGGCCACCGGATCGCGTGCCTCCTGTGCTCGGCCCTCATGGCCGGCTCGCTCGCAGGTCTCGCGTGGGGCGTCGACCACGGCTACGCGCCCATCGCGGTCGCGATGGTCGTCATGACGATCGGGATGCGCACCGTGATGACGATCTGTGCGGTCGCGCTGGTCGAGGCCATGCCCGCGAACCGGACCTCGATCGGCACCGCGCTCAACGACACCGCGCAGGAGGTCGGTGCGAGCGTCGGCACCGCGGTGGTCGGCACCCTCATCGCGGTGCTGGTCACCTCCCGGCTGCCCGCCGGCACGTGGAGCAGCGAGCTCGTCGCGTCGTTCTTCCACGGAGAGCGCATCACGTACGCCGTGCTGGCCGCGGTGGTCGGGCTCCTCGCAGCCGCCGGTGCGCTCACGCTGACCGACTCGCGCAGCACGGACGAGCACTGAGCGGGGCGACACCTCGGTGCGCCTACCGCTTGCACGCACGGCCCGTCGGCGCAACCATGGGGCGAACTACTTCGGGGGCTCTCATGACGGACCAGTCGGCAGCACCACAGACTCAGGACGAGCCCGAGGGTGAGCTGCAGCGCTCGATCACCGGCCGCCTCCTGTTCTTCTACGTCCTCGGCGACGTCCTCGGCTCGGGGATCTACGCGCTGATCGGGGTCATGGCGTTCACGGTCGGCGGCGCGTTCTGGATCTCGTTCGCGGTGGGCGTCACGATCGCGCTGCTGACCGGATTCGCGTACGCCGAGCTGATCACGAAGTATCCGCAGGCCGCGGGCGCGGCGCTCTACGCGCACAAGGCGTTCGGCAATCGTGCGGTGACGTTCCTCGTCGCCTTCTGCCTGCTCGCGGCCACGATCGCGGCCGCCGGCACCCTGGCCCGTGTCTTCGGCGGCATCTACTTCAAGGAGTTCGTGGACGGCATCCCCGTGGCCGTCGTCGCGATCGCGTTCATCGTGGTGCTGTCGCTGCTGAACTTCCGCGGCATCACCGAGTCGGTGTGGGCCAACATGGTCATGACCCTGATCGAGACCACCGGGCTGCTGATCATCCTGGTCATCGGCGGGACGGTCCTGGCCGAGGGCGACGCCGATCTCGCCACCCCGTTCGAGCTCAACGACGGCAACCCGGGTCTCGTGGTGCTGAGTGGCGTCGCCCTCGCCTTCTTCGCGATGACGGGCTTCGAGAACGCGGCCAACATCGCCGAGGAGACCCGCGAGCCCAGCAAGGTGTTCCCGCGGGCCCTCCTCGGCGGCATGGCCCTCGCAGGCGTCCTCTACATCGTCATCGCCTTCATCGCCGCGATGGTCACGCCGCTCGCGGACCTGACCGCCGACGAGGGAGAGAGCGGCAGCCTGTTGACGGTCGTGCAGGCCGGCCCGCTGGCGATCCCCGAGCTGGTGTTCTCGGCGATTGCGCTGGTCGCGGTCACCAACACCACCTTGGTCTCGCTCGTCGCCCAGTCGCGCATCATGTACGGGATGGCGCGCCAGGGCGTGCTGCCGCGGGTCTTCGCTCGTACGCACTCGAGCCGCCACACCCCCTGGGTCGCGATCATCTTCACCTCCGCGCTGGTGTGCCTGCTGCTCGTGACCGCCGACGTCGACCGGCTCGCGACCGTCACGGTCCTGTTCCTGATCGTCGTCTACGCGATGGTGTGCGTCTCGGCGCTCAAGCTCCGAGGCTCCGACGTCGACCACGACCACTACACCGCGCCCACCGCGCTGCTCTGGATCGGCGCGGCCGCCAACGCCGGGATCCTCGTCCACACCGTGATCGACGACCCCGGATCGCTCATCTGGTGCGGCGGCATCCTCGCGGTCGGAGTCGTCCTGTACTTCCTCAACAACGCCGTGATGAAGCGATCGAGCCCTCACGTCGACGACCCCGTGTCACCCAGCTGAGCGTCAACCGCCCGATCAAGGAGACAGCATGCACGTCATCATCGCCACCGACGGTTCCCAGCAGTCGCTGCGCGCGACCCGCTACCTGCGCAGCTTCGCCGATTCCGAGGCCATCACGTCGGTCGGCATCGTCGCCGTGCTCAGCCCGCTGGCCGCGGTGCCCTTTGCGGGCGACGCCACGTCGGAGAAGAACGAGGCCGCGGAGGTCTCGTTCCGCGACGCTGCGAAGCAGGCCACCAGGGAGGCCGCGGCCCTCCTGGAGGGTTGGGGGCCCAAGGTCACGACCCACGTCCGAAGCGGCAACCCGGCGACCGAGATCGTCCGGGCAGCCAAAGCGAAGAAGGCCGGGCTGATCGTCATCGCGAGCCAGAGCAGCCGCGCGGAGGCCGTGCTGATGGGGTCGGTGGCCCACAAGGTGCTCAACCACGCGACCTGCCCGGTGCTGGTCGTACGACCCGGGGCCAAGAACAAGCGCAAGTAGCGCCGGCCGCACCCAACCCAGATGTGCGGAGTCCTGCACCGTTCTGAGACAAAAAACCGTGCAGAAGTCCGCAGATCGGGGCTGGGGTCAGCGGGTGGGGTCGTCGCTCACCTGGACCAGCAGCTTGCCGAAGTTCTTGCCCGTCAGCAGGCCGAAGAACGCCTCGGGCGCGTTCTCGAGCCCCTCGACGACGTCCTCCCGGTGGCGCAGCGAGCCGTCCGCGAGCCAGCCCGCCGCGTCCTTCTGGAACTCCTTGTAGTGAGTCTTGACGAACTCGGTCTGGATGAAGCCCCGGATCGTCAGGCTCTTGGTCAAGATCGCCTGCATGAGCCGGGGCATGCGATCGGGACCGGCCGGCGCCTCGGTCTCGTTGTAGTGCGCGACGAGCCCACAGACCGGCACGCGGGCGTACGTGTTGAGGCGCGGCAGCACCGCGTCCCAGACGTGGCCGCCGACGTTCTCGAAGTAGACGTCGATGCCGTCCGGCACCGCGGCCTTGAGATCGTCCTTGAACGTGGGCGAACGGTGGTCGAGGGCGACGTCGAAGCCCAGCTCCTCGAGCCAGGCGACCTTCTCGGGACCGCCGGCGATGCCGACGGCGCGCGCGCCCTTGATGCGCGCGATCTGGCCCACGGCCGAGCCGACCGGGCCGGCGGCGGCCGCGACGACGACGGTCTCACCGGGCTGCGGCCTGCCGATCTCGAGCAGTCCCGCGTACGCCGTGAAGCCCGGCATGCCCAGAACGCCGACTGCCGTCGAGATCGGGGCGCGCTGCGGGTCGAGCTTGCGGACCTGACGCGCGGTCTGCACGCCGTACGCCTGCCAGCCCAGGTGCGACAGCACGATGTCACCCTCGGCGAGCGAGGGGTCACGTGACTGCACGACCTGCGCGACGGTGCCGCCCTGCATCACGGCGCCGACCTCGACCGGGGCGGCGTACGACTTGGCGTCGCTCATCCGCCCGCGCATGTAGGGATCGAGGGACAGGTAGATCGTGCGGAGGAGCACCTCGCCCTCCGCCGGCTCCGGCATCGGCACGGTCTCGAGGCGGAAGTTCTCGGCGGTCGGCTCCCCGTGGGGGCGTGAGGCGAGCAGGATGCGGGTGTTCTGCGTGGTGTCGGTCATCCCCGCCGACACTACCCGCGCACCCCGCCCCGCACTGATCTGCACGACACTGGGTCCATGACGCAGAGCAGGCCCTTCTGGCGGGCGATCGAGGCCATCCACGATGTCGTCTACTTCGCCCCCGGCGCGAAGGAGCGGTTCGAGGCGGTCGGCCTCCGGGGCTACTGGATGGGCTATGTCGCGTCCCGGTCAGCGGCTCTCGGGACACCGTCACCCACAACCGTCGTCGCGCTGTTCCACGGCTTCGCGCCGGCCGTGATCGAGCGCGCGCTCCCCGACGCGTGGTCCCTGGCCTCGCGCGACGACGTCCTCGCGACCCGGTACGCCCTGGCGCGCGAGGGCCTCGCGCCGGCCCTCGAGGGGTCCGACGTGGCGGCGATCGTCCGCGCACTCACGCTGCTGCTCGAGGGAGTCGACTTCGCGGGCAAGCCGCTGGCCGCCGCGCACGCGGACCTGCCCGCGCCCGACGACGAGGTGGGCCGCCTGTGGCACGCCGCGACCGTGGTGCGGGAGTATCGCGGCGACTGCCACGTCGCCGTCCTCACCGCCGCGGGGCTCGACGGCTGCGCGGCCAATGCCCTCGCAGTGGCGGCGGGGCTGGTGCCCGACGCGCAGCGGACGTCCCGCGGTTGGTCCGAGCAGGAGTGGGACTCGGCAGTCGGACGTCTCGGCGCGCGAGGATGGGTCGACGCGACGGGCACGATCACCGACACCGGTCGCGCGGCGCGGGCCCAGATCGAGGACACGACCGCCCGGGTCTGCGCCGCGGGGCTCGACCGGGAGGCGACCGCCCGGGCCATCACGGTCGAGGGCGCGCTTGTCGACATCGCACGCCGCATCGAGCAGATCGGCGCCCTGCCCTATCCCAACCCGACCGGCGTGCCGCGACCCTGAGCCTGGGCCACACTGGTGCGGTGATCCTCCGCAGAAGCTTCTGGCACGCCGTCGAGACGATCCACCACGTCGTCTACTTCGCGCCCGACGCGAAGGCGACCTTCGAGCAGGTCGGCCTCAAGGGCACCTGGATGGGCTACTTCGCCTCTCGGTCGGTCGCCCTCGGCACACCGGGGCCGGAGGTCGTCATCGCGGCGTTCCACGGCTTCGCGCCGCGCATGGTGCACCGGGCGCTGCCGAGCGCCTGGGCGATGGCGTCCCGCGACGACATCCTCGAGGCCCGCTACGAGCTCGCCCGCCGCACGATCAAGCCCGGCTTCGAGGGCGTGGACGTGCCCGCGCTCGCCACAGGCCTGCAGTCGGCGCTTCCCGGCCTGCAGCTCGCGGGGCGACCGCTGGCTGCGGGACACGTCGGTCTGCCCGTCCCCGAGGACGATCTCGGGGCGCTGTGGCATGGGGCCTCCGCACTGCGGGAGCTCCGCGGCGACTCGCACGTCGCGGTGCTGACCGCCGCGGGGATCGACGGGGTCGAGGCCAACGTGCTCGCGGTCGCCGCCGGGCTGGCCATGACCGGACAGCAGCAGCTGCGCGGCTGGACCGACGAGGAGTGGGAGGCAGCAGCCGCACGGCTGCGAGATCGCGGCTGGATCGACGCCGCCTACGCGATCACCGAGGACGGCATCGCGGCGCGTACGCAGATCGAGTCCGACACGGACCGGGCCACGCAGGCCGCCGTCAGCGCCGAGGCGACCCGGCACCTTGCCTCCGTCGCGGATCTGGCCGTGCAGGCGTCCAAGCAGATCGTCGCCGCCGGGATCGACCCGACCGGGCACTGACCATGGCGTCCCCGGCGGTGGAGATCGAGGTGGGCCCGCGGGTCGTCCGCGTCTCCAACCCCGACCGGGTCTACTTCCCCGACCACGGCTGGACCAAGCTCGACCTGGTCGACTACTACCTCGCGGTCGGCGAGCCCATCGTCAACGCGCTCCGCGAGCGGCCGTGCATGCTCCACCGGTTCCCCAAGGGCCTCGCCGGCGACAAGGTGCACCAGAAGAAGGTGCCGAGCGGCGCTCCCCCGTGGCTCGAGACCGTCAGCATCCACTTCCCCCGCTTCGACCGCGACGTCGACGAGGTCTGCGTGACCGAGCTGGCGACGGTCATCTGGGCCGTGCAGATGTCGACCGTGGAGTTCCACCCGTGGAACAGCCGACGGGCGGACGTCGAGAAGCCCGACGAGTGGCGCATCGACCTCGACCCGGGGCCCGAGTGCGACTTCGCGACGGTCGAGCGCGTCGCGCAGGTGACGCACGAGGTGCTGGACGAGCTGGGGGCCACCGGCTTCCCGAAGACGTCCGGCGGGTCGGGGCTGCACGTGTACGTCCGGATCGCGCCCGAGCACGGGTTCACCGACGTACGCCGGGCTGCGCTCGCGTTCGCCCGCGAGGTCGAGCGGCGCTCCCCCGACGTCACGACGGCGTGGTGGCGCAAGGACCGCGATCCCCGCAAGCTGTTCGTGGACTACAACCAGAACGCGCGGGACCACACGATCGCAGCCGCGTACTCGGTCCGCGGCTTCCCCGACGGGCGGGTCTCGACTCCGGTCATGTGGTCCGAGATCGGTGACCTCGATCCCCACGACTTCACGATCGCGACCGTCCCGCCGCGCCTGGAGCGCCTCGGCGACCTGCACGCGGACATCGACGACGCGGTGTTCGACATCCGACCGCTGCTCGAGTGGGCCGACCGCGACGAGCGCGACGATCCGGCGAGCGTCATCCCGGACGAGGCGTGAGCCGTCGGCCCGGGACGACGTCGTGCCGGGTCAGGCGACCTCGACCTCGAGGGTGACGTCGACGTTGCCGCGGGTCGCGTTCGAGTAGGGGCACACCTGGTGCGCGACCTCGACGGCCTTCTCGGCGTCCTCCTGCGAGACGCCACCGCCGAGCTCGACGTGCAGCGTGATCGCGAGGCCGAATCCACCGGCGTCGTTCGGGCCGATGCCGACCTCGGCGGTGACGGCCGAGTCCTCGATCTGGACGCCGTGCTGCTTGCTCGACGCCTTCAGTGCGGAGTGGAAGCACGCGGCGTAGCCGGCAGCGAACAGCTGCTCGGGGTTGGTCGCCCCGCCGGCCCCGCCCATCTCCTTGGGGGTGCGGACGTCGGCGTCGATCAGTCCGTCGTTTGAGCGGACGTGGCCGTTGCGCCCGTCGCCCTCGGAGGTGGCGACGGCGGTGTAGAGGATCTGCGAAGGCATGAAGTCTCCCAAGAATTGGAGTAGACGAACTAGTACGTCTACTATAGAACCACGTCCCCACCCTTCCGCAAGAGCAGGTGCCACATGAGCGTCATCGAGATGAAGCCGGTCCGCGAGCGCATCCTCGACGCCGCGACCGAGCGCTACTACGCCGAGGGCATCCGCGCGGTCAGCGCGGACAAGCTGATCGCCGCCGCCCACGTGTCGAAGGTGACGTTCTACCGCCACTTCCCGAGCAAGGACGATCTCGTCGCGGCCTATCTCGCGGCCCGCGCGGCCGAGGAGGAGGACGCGATCACCACGCGGCGCCGGGCGTCCCCGGACGATCCGGGCGCGGTGCTGCGCTGGTACGCCGACCTGGTCGGGGAGGTCGGCTGCGCCCCTGGGTTCCGCGGCTGCCCGTTCATCAACGCCGCGGCCGAGCTGCCCGAGGCCGATCACCCCGGCCGCCGGGTCATCGCCGACCACCGCGCCTGGCTCGTCGCGCAGATCCGCGAGCTCCTCGACCAGCTGGACGTCAGCGACAGCGCGACCAAGGCCGAGCAGCTCATGATGCTCCGCGACGGCGCGATGGTGTCGGGCTACGTCGGCCGGCAGCCCGAGCAGGTCGCGGCCGCCCTCACGGCGGGTGCCCGCGCGATCATCGGTCGCTGAGCCGCGTCAGCGCCGCCCTCCGGGGTAAGGACCGGCCATGGACGTGCTGGACGACATCTGGACGCCGGGCATCGACCTCGCGATCTGCGGCACGGCCGTCGGCCCGTGCGCATTCGACCGCGGTCACCACTACGCCCAGCGCGGCAACGCGTTCTGGCGGCTGCTGCACGACAGCGGGCTGACACCCGAGCTGTTCACCCCTGCGGACGAGTCACGCCTCCCGGCGCTCGGGATCGGGCTCGTGGACCTCGTCCGCGATCTCGCCCCTCCGGACCCGTTCGACGTCGACACCTTCATGGCGACGCTGCGTGAGGCGCGTCCGGCCTGGATCGCGTTCAACGGACGGGTCGGCGCCGATGCCGTCGCGCGTACGCTCGGCGAGCCCCGGCCGGCGCTCGGACGCCAGCGCTGGACCATCGCGGACGCACGGGTGTTCGTGCTGCCGAGCAGCAGTGGTGCCAACCAGCGCAAGGACCACGGTGGACGACCGGACCGGCTCTCCTGGTGGTCCGAGCTCGCGTCGCTGGTCGCGGCGGACCGCGCGGCCTGAGGGCTCGGCGCGATCATGGGGTCGTATCGTGTCATCCCGTGCCCCCGCTGAGACGTCCGTCCACCCCGCCCGCAGTCGACGGCCTGGCCGCCGACCCGCTCCTTCACGAGCCGGTCACCCCGCCGTCCGCAGACGTGCGCGCGCAGGCCACGGCCCGTCTCGCCGCTCTCGCGACGCCCCCGGGCGCGCTGGGCCTGCTCGGCGATCTCGCGGTGTGGATCGCGACCGTCCAGGGCCAGGTGCCCCCGGCCCCCGTCGACCGAGTCCGTGCGGTCATCTTCGCCGGCGACCACGGCGTCGCCGACCACGGCGTCTCCGCGTTCCCCAAGGCGATCACGCCCGCGATGGTCCGCACGTTCCTGCTCGGCAAGGCGGGGGTGTCGGTCCTCGCGGCGCAGCACGGGGTGAGCGTGCGCGTGCTCGACCTTGGCGTCGAGGACGACCTCGACGGCGTCCCCGACGAGGTGACCGCCTTCAAGATCCGCCGTGGCAGCGGTGCGATCCACCTCGAGGACGCGCTGACCGAGGACGAGACCCTCCGCGCGATCGCTGCCGGCGAGACCGTCGCGGCCGAGGAGATCGCCGCCGGTGCGCAGCTGCTCATCGGTGGCGACATGGGCATCGGCAACACGACCCCCGCGTCCGCCCTCATCGCCGCGTCGCTGGGCCTCCCCGCGCACGAGGTCACGGGCCGTGGCACCGGGATCGACGAGGCCGGCCTGGTCCACAAGACCCAGGTCGTCCAGCAGGCGCTGGACCGCGCCGGTGACCGGGTCGCCGACCCGCTCGAGACCTTGACCGCGCTCGGCAGCGCCGACTTGGCGGCCGCCGCGGGGTTCATGGCTGCCGCAGCCCGCGCGGGCGTACCTGTCCTGCTCGACGGCGTCATCTCGGTCGCCGCCGCGATCATGGCCGAGCGGCTCGCACCCGGCGCCGCCTCCTGGTTCGCCGCGGGCCACCGCTCGACCGAGCCCGCGCAGTCGTTCGCGCTGGACAAGCTCGGGCTCGTGCCCGTCCTCGACCTCGGGATGCGGCTCGGCGAGGGCAGCGGGGCCGTCGCGGCCGTGCCGATCGTACGCTCCGCGGCCCTCCTGCTGTCCGAGGTCGCGCTGCTCTCGGATCTCACCTGATGTCCGGGTCGGAGCCCCTGGTCGTCGTCGAGCGCCGCGGCCGCCTCGGCGTGCTGGTGCTCAACCGGCCCCGGGCGATCAACGCGCTGGTCCCCGAGATGGTCCATCTCATGCAGCGTGCCCTCGACGACTGGGCCACCGACGACGACATCGCCACGATCCTGGTGACGGGGCGCGGCGACCGTGGGTTGTGCGCGGGCGGCGACCTCCAGGGCATGTACCGCTCGGCGCGCGAGGGGACCAAGGAGTCCGTCGACTTCTGGCGCGACGAGTACGTCCTCGACCACACGATCGCGACGTACCCGAAGCCGGTCGTGGCCCTCATGGACGGCCTCGTGCTCGGCGGCGGCGTGGGCATCTCGGCGCACGCCCGGCATCGGATCGTGACGGAGCGGTCGTCGGTCGGCATGCCCGAGACCCGCATCGGCTTCGTCCCCGACGTGGGCGGGCCGTGGCTTCTCGCCCGCGCGCCCGGCGACCTGGGCACGCACCTCGCGCTGACCGCCGCGAACGCGGACGGAGCGGATGCGATCGCCCTCGGCCTGGCCGACGTCCTGATGCCCAGCGACCGGCTGGCCGAGCTCGAGCTCGCGCTGGAGACCCAGGATCCCGAGGCGGTCCTCGACGGGCTCGCGATCCGGCCGCCGGCGTCCTCGCTCGCTGCCCAGCGGCCCTGGATCGACGAGGCGTACGCGGGGGACGACGTGCTCACGATCGTCGCGCGGCTCCGCAGCTCCGACGTCGACGCCGCCCGTGCCGCGGCCGACGACATCGAGGCCCGCTCGCCCACCGCGGTCGTGCTGACCCTGGCGGCCCTGCGCCGCGCCGCGACACTCCCGGATCTGCGCACCGCGCTCGACCAGGACCTCGCGGTCTCCACGTATCTCCTGAGCGTCCCCGACATGGCCGAGGGCATCCGCGCCCAGGTCATCGACAAGGACCGCTCGCCCCGCTGGGACCCCCCGACCCTCGCCGCCGTCGACCCCGCCCCCTTCACCCACCTCTTCACCTGACCCCGCCCCGCCCGTTCCCCGCTGCCGGTTGCCCGCTGCCGGTTTCCCACGGGACCGTGGGGTTTCGTCACTTCCCTAGCGTCACGACGCGAGGGAAGTGATCAATTCCCACGGGACCGTGGGAAACCGGCAACCGGGTCAGAGGCGGAGGACGCGGCCGGAGATGACGAGGAGGACGTCGTCGCACTCCTCGGCGATGCCTTGGTTGACGACGCCGAGGAGGTCGCGGAAGAGCCGGCCCGACCGCTGCTCGGGGACCACGCCCATGCCGACCTCGTTGGTCACCACGACGACCGTGCCCTCGTGCTCCGCGATCGCCCGGGCGGTCTCGTCGACCCGGTCGAGCAGCACGGGCTCCCACTCGTCGCGCAGCTGGTCCCAGCCGTCGAGCTCGTCGAGCAGCGCGGTCAGCCACGTGCCGAGACAGTCGATCAGCACGTCGCCCTCGGCGTCGCGCACCGCCGCGGCGAGATCTTGCGTCTCGACCGTCGCCCAGTGCTCGGGGCGCCGGGCCCGGTGGCTCTCCACGCGCGCAGCCCAGTCAGGATCGACGGCTTCGTCCGGCGGCGGGCCGGGCGCGACGTACGTGACGTGGGTCGAGGCGATCAGCAACGACTCGGCGTGGAAGGACTTTCCTGAGCGCACTCCGCCCGTGACCAGAACCTTCATGTCACCTCGCTAGGGGTCGAAGCGAGCCTAACCGCCGCCGGCCCGATCAGCCACCGCCGAGCGGACGCGCGACGTCACGCCCGGCCGCGATGCAGCCACGGGGCGAGCAGACCGGTCACCCACGGCAGCAGCACGTACGTCATCAGGGGCGTCATGACGCACACCGTCAGCAGCACCCGGGCGGCGAGCCACCAGTCGCTGAGGTAGACGCGACCCAACTCGTTGGCGACCAGGCTCAGGGGGAAGAACACCAGGAAGATTGCCACCATCTGCTTCCAGCGCGGCGGCGGCTGGGCCGCAGTCCGCAGGTCGGCCGCGTCGACGCTGGTCGGCTCGTCGAACCAGCCCTCGATCCCGGTGCGGTGCTCCCGCGACGCCTCGGCGACGAAGCCCTGGCCCGAGTCGAGCCACCACCGGCGTTGCGCCGAGCTCTCCCACGCCTCGAGGGACTCCGGCGAGTCGAACCGGTAGAGCATGTGCCACTGCGTCGAGTCCACCCCCGGGCGCACCCACCCCGACCCAAGGAAGCCGTCGAAGCGTTCGGCCAGCTCGGTGCCCGCCCGGAGCCAGGCGTGCATCTGGTCCTCCTGCGACGGATCCACGTGTCGCGCGATCGAGACGGTGACGGGTCCGGGCATGGGCCTCATCCTAGGAGTGCCGGGGAATGCAAAGACCCCCGGAGCCAGGCTCCGGGGGTCTTGCGGTGATCTAGTTCAGATCAGTGGGATCAGAGGGGACGGATGTTCGTCGCCTGCAGGCCCTTCTGGCCCTGCTCCACGTCGAACTCGACCTTCTGGTTCTCGTCGAGCGAGCGGTAGCCGCTCGTCGCGATGGCCGAGAAGTGCGCGAACACGTCCTCGCTGCCGTCGTCGGGGGCGATGAAGCCGAAGCCCTTGTCAGCGTTGAACCACTTCACAGTTCCTGTAGCCATTGTCTTGCTCCTTCTTGCGAATTGCCGTCCGCGCCTTTCGCGAACAGCCGTCGCGACACACATCCAACCGAGAAGAAATCAAGACCACTAACATGGAACATCATTCGTTCGTACAGCCCAACGTCGTGCAACTGATGTCTACCCTAGCGTGTTTTCGTCCCGATGTGGGAATCGGCCACCGAATCGACGTAGCGGGCGCGTCGCGATGCCCGCCGAAGCGTTGCAAGGACGGCAGGTCCGAGCACCACGAGAGCAATCGTGTTGGTGATCGCCCGCCCCGTGTCCCAGCCCGCGGTCGAGGTCAGGAGCGTGTAGATCCCGAAGCGGTGCAGGTTGTCCAGCAGGGGCGCGCCGGGTACGAACGAGAGACCGCCCTCGTGGCCGGGCACCTCGACGCCGAGCAGGAACGGCCATGACGACATGTTCATGAGCAGCCCGAAGAGGTAGGAGACCACGATCCCGTAGACGATCAGCACGGCGATCTCCGCACGACCGGTGAATCTGCGCGGCAACAGCCCCGCTCCCATCCCGATCCACGCCGAGGCGAGCATCTGGAACGGCATCCACGGCCCCACCCCCGAGGTGAGCAGCGCCGAGGCGAACAGCGACGTGCAGCCGAGCACGAATCCGAAACCGGCACCGAACACGCGCCCGGCAAGGATCAGCAGGAAGAAGACCAGCTCGATGCCCGCCGTCCCGGCCCCGAGCGCCCGCATCGCCGCATTGATCGCGGTGAGCACCCCGAGCATCGCCAACGCCTTCGAGTCCATCCCGCCCTCGGTCAGTTCCGCGACCACGACGCCCACGATCAGGGGCAGCAGCAGGAGGAAGAAGAACGGCGGGTCGACGCGGGTCGCGTCCGGGTCGGGCTGCAGCAGCAGCGGCCACACGAACATCATGAGGCCGGCGACGGACGCGACCGTGATGACCGCGACCGACCGGGGACGCACGCGGATCGCAGCGCCGGCCCTCATGCCAGCGCCTCCGCGACCTGCTCGACGGTCAGCCAGTCCGGGCCGAGGATCTTGGACACCTGCGGGGCGAACGCGGGCGACTCGGCCAGCACCTTGGTCGTACGCCCGGTGGACACGACCTCGCCCTCGGCCATGACGACGCACCTGTCGGCGACATGGGCGATGAACTCGATGTCGTGGCTCGCCACCAGCACGGCTCGACCCTCAGAGGTGATGGAAGCGAGGATCTCGGCGAGCGCGGCCTTCGCGAGGTAGTCCAGGCCCCGCGTCGGCTCGTCGAGGGCCACGACGGCGGGGCTCGCGGTCAGCACGATCGCCAGGACCAGCGAGAGCCGCTGCCCCTCGGAGAGATCGCGGGGGTGGACGTCGCCGCGGATGCCGGGGGCCAGCCGGTCGAGGATCCCCCGGCAGGTCCCGGACGCCGCCTCTGCCTGGCTGTCGGCAGCCGCACACTCCTGGTCGACGGACTCGAGGTAGAGCAGATCGGTCGCAGTCTGGGGCACCAGGCCGACGAGCGCGCGCGCCTGGCTGCTGGACAGCTCGCCGGGGTCCTGCCCGTGCACCGAGACCGAGCCGGAGCGCCGCTTGCCGGTGCCCTGCACCGCCCAGAGCAGGCTCGACTTGCCCGATCCGTTGCGTCCCATCAGCGCCACGACCTCACCTGCCGGCACCTCGAGGTCGACGTCGCGGACCGCGACCAACGAGCCGTACGTGACCGAGATCCCGGTGGCCGTCAGCAGCGGCGGCGCCGACTCGTCCGACGGGGTCCGCGGCGGCGTCAGCTCGCCGAGCGAGCCACGCATCCGGCGAGCCTCACGCACCGACAGCGGCAGCGGCGACCAGCGGGCCAGCCGGCCCAGCTCGACGACCGGAGGCGCGACGACGGAGTCGACGAGCATCTCGGCGGGCGGGCCGTCCCGGACGAGGCCGTCCTCGACCAGGACGAGCCGGTCCGCGAACGGGATGACCCGCTCCATCCGGTGCTCCGCGACCACGACCGTGAGCCCGAGGTCGTCGACCAGGCGCGCGAGAGTCGCCAGGACGTCCTCCGCTGCCGTCGGGTCGAGCGCCGACGTGGGCTCGTCCAGCACCAGCACCCGCGGGTGCATCGTCAGGACGGCGCCGATCGCGACGCGCTGCTGCTGACCGCCCGAGAGCGTCCGCAGCGGCCGCGATCGCAGCGCGGCGATGCCCAGCAGGTCGAGCGTCTCCTCGACCCGGCGACGCATCGTCTGCGGGTCCAGCCCGAGCTGCTCCATGCCGTACGCGAGCTCGTCCTCGACGATGTCGCTCACGAAGCCCGCGAGCGGGTCCTGACCGACGTAGCCGATGACGTCCGCGAGCTCTCGCGGTGCGCGGCCGCGGATCGACCTCCCGTCGACCAGCACGTCGCCGGCCAGCTCCCCGCCCGTGAAGTGCGGCACGAGGCCGTTGAACGTCCCGAGCAGCGTCGACTTGCCCGAGCCGGTCCGTCCGGCGACGAGCACCAGCTCGCCCTCGGGGAGGGTCAGGTCGACGTCGCGCAGGGTCGCCGCAGCCGCCCCGTCGTGGCGGAACGAGAGTCCGCGCAGCTCGATCATCGCCGCACCTCCGCCATCGGGTCGAGCACCGGAGGGGGCGTCAGGAAGGCCGGCACGACGCCGATCATGACAGCGAGCAGGGCGCCGGCCGACAGCGCGGGCAGCTCGGAGACCGACGACAGGATGACCGTTGGCTCCCGATCGGCCAGGACGCTCACCAGCACGGCGGGCAGCAGCCCTGACGCGACCGCGACGAGCTCTCCTGCTCGCCACCGGTCCGGCCGGTAGCGGGTCCGCTCGACGCGCCGCCCCGCCGCGACGAATCCGAGCGTGGCCAAGGCGATCCCCGCCAACAGCATCGGCCACGACAGCAGCCGGGGTGCCGTCGCATCGAGGAATCCGTACGTGCCGACGCACAGACCGATCAGACCGGCCAGCATCAGCGCGCCCGTCCAGGCCCGTTCCCGGCTGGTCGCCTGGCCCGACCGGCCATAGCCCCGCGCGTCCATGCCCGCAGCCAGCGTCATCGACCGCTCCAACGCGTCCTCCAGCACCGGCACGATGATGCGCCGCAGTGACGACACCCCCTTGCCCGGGTCACCGCGCAGCCGACGTGCACGGCGTACGCGCTGCACGCTCTCGGCCAGCTGCGGGAACACCGACAGCGCGACCACGACCGCGGTGCCGACCTCGTAGAGCGCAGGGGGCAACGACTTCAGCAGCCGCTTGGGGTTCGCGAGGGCGTTGGCCGCTCCCACGCAGATGACGATCGCGGCCAGTCGCATGCCGTCGTACAGGCCCCCCAGCAGGGAGTCCCGCGTGACCGCGCCGAGCAGGGTGATCCCCGCGGCGGCGTCCGGGAGCGGGATCTCCGGCAGCCGGAACAGCACCGGCCCGCCCCCGCTTCCCCCGACCAGGATCCGGAACAGCACGCGGATCACGACGATCGCGAGACCGAGGTAGAGGTAGATCCGAAACGACATCGCCCACGGGGCCTCCGTGCGACGCGCCACCACGACGAGGCAGACGACCAGCACGATCAGCAGGATCAGCACCGGATTGGCCATCTGCGACACGGCAGCCGCCAGCCCCAGGGACCAGAGCCACCAGGCCCCCGGGTGCAGGTCACGCGGCAGCACGGTCGACCGCTCGATCATCGTCGCCTTTATGACAGCCCGCCCGCCACCTTGCGCCGCCAGAGCACGAGCCCCGTGCCGCCGAGCAGCGCCACCGCGAGGATGCCGGCGACCCAGCCGAGCGAGCCCGAACCCTCTTCGGCCTCGGACGCCGTCCTGGCCGCGGGCTCGTCGCTGACCACGTCGGCCTGCGCTGACGGAGCAGCCGTGGGCGTGGCGGACGACTTCTCGCTGGGCTTCTCGGTGGGCTTCGAAGCCGGCTTCTTGGTGGGCTTCGGAGCTGCCGTGGTCGACGCGGACGGAGATGCCGCCGGCGCGCCGGCACCCGGGGTGGCCGAAGGCTTGGAGCTCGACCCGCCGCTGCCCGATCCCGACGTCGATCCGCCGGGCGATCCGGTGCTGCCACCACCGGACACCGGCGGCTTCGCCGGCGTGGACGGCGCGCGCCCCAGCGGCTTCACACCGGGGTACGTCTTGCCGTCGCCGTTCTGGAACACGAAGGCGACCCATCCCCCGGCCGGGACGGACAGCGAGCCGACCCCCTGGCTGGCGTAGGTCCAGCTGCCCGACGTGCCGTCGGACCAGAACAGACCCCAGTACGCAGTGGCGGGCGGCATGTTCACGCAGCCCGCGTCCGACGGCGCACCGTCGACCTTGCACACTGCTCCCGGCTGGCGCTGGACATACGTCAACGCGTGCCCCGCATCGCCGAAGTTGCTCGCGGCAGTGCCTCCGCCGTTCGCATCGCACGAGACGCTGGAACCGACGACGACGGTCACCCCGGCACCCTGCGGGCAGGCTGCCGCCGCGGCGGGGCCGGTCGCGACGACCAGCCCGCCGGTGGCTCCCGTCAGCACGGCGACGAGCAGCGTGGCGAGACCGCGCCTCATCTCGTGACCTTGAAGGTCCTGGACCCTGTGCGGTTCGAGAAGGCGCCCGTGACCTTGATCGCCTTCTTGCCCGCGGACGAGCCCACCGTGAACGTGTGGCTGAAGGTGCCCTTGGAGGAGGCCTTGCCCTTCTTGACGTCCTTGCCGCGGTACCGGATCGTGACCGGCTCGGCGGCTGCGAGACCCGAGACCGTGACCCTCTGGCCCTTGCCCTTCTTCACGGAGGCGGACCTCACCGACACCGGCAGCTTCTTGGCACCGAGGACCTGGACGGTGCCCGCGCCCGACCGCGACGCCCGGGCGCCGGTCACGGCGATCGTCCGCTTGCCCGTGCTCGTGGGCGTCGGGACCTGCACCGTGGCCGAACCGGCGTCGCCGGCCGTGCCGGTCACCCGTGCGCCGGGAATCGTGACCGTGACCTTCTCGCCCGCAGCGAGACCCTTGACCGTCACCGCGATCTTCTTGCCCCCGCTGACGAATCCGGTCGGCGCGGAGACCGTCAGCTTGGTCGCTGCGAGCTGGGCGTCGACCCCCACCGCGGCCTGAGCGGTGGCGCGGATCCACTGGTCCCGCGACTCCACGGTGATGCCGGCCGTCTTCCCGGCCGCGAGGGCGGCGTCGTCGAATGCGATCGCACCGAGCTCATTCGCGAGGAGGGTGTCCTCGCCGACCGCGTCGGTCACCTGGCGCGAGACGATCCAGGACGCAGCGCTGCCCGCAGCGCCCGGCTCGCCCAAGGTCTTGAGCGTCGCTGCCGCAAGTCCCGTGCTGTTGGTGTTGGCCGCGCCGTCGTTCAGGAACGACCCGTCCGGACGCTGCTGGTCGAGCAGCCAGTCGACACCCTCATCGATGTCGTCCTGGAGGCCGGGCTCTCCGGCATCCTGCGCCTCGTCGAGCGCCTGCAGCGCCAGGGCTGTCGCGTCGATCGTGCCCGCCCCAGTCGCGCACGCCTCGTCCTTCATGTCCGTACGGAACGAGCCGTCGTCGCACTGCTGCTTGAGCAGGTAGCCCACGGTGTCGTCCGCCAGGTCACTGTCCGCAGTCGACAGCGCACGAACCACCCATGCCTGTGTGATCGTGTTGGAGTAGTCGTCGCCCAAGTCCTTGGCCCGCCCGGCCGACGCGCCGGTCGTCACGACGCGCTGCTCGGCCTCGGCAATGAGGTTGTGCCCTCCGAACGCAGTGGCATCGCGGCCCGCGAGCTGGACCGTGACGGCCAGCTTGCCGGTCGCCCCCGCGTACTTGCTGTCCTCGTACTGCGTGTATCGAGTCGGGTCCTGCGCGAACGCGTCGAGGATCGTCGCCGTCGTGCCGGGCCGGGTGTCGAGAGCCTCCAGGGCGAGGGCGACGTCGAGGGTCAGGCCGTAGTCGTCGAAGTCCCACTGGGCGTTGTGGACGACTCCGTCGGTGAGCTGGTCGGCGAGCCAGCGTGCGGCGGAGTAGGCGTACGAGTTGGGCGCAGCCTGGGCGGACGGAGCCGCCACGACTGTTCCGACGGCGAGCGTCGGGGCGATGGCGGCCGCCGCAAGACGGCGCAGGGTCGTGATCTTCATGATTTCCTTCCGGCTGCAACACGGAAGGACTCGAAGGCCCGTCACGTGTGTTCCTCGACAGCGTGGATCGGTCATGCCCTCAAGCAGGTGCTCCGGCTCGCCACACGAGGTGGCCTACGGTTGCGGGTCAGCGCCGGACTTGGACCGGCTTCCCCTGACATGCGGGCGTATTGAGTTGTGCCAAGTGGCAGGAGGAATCTAACACCCGCCAGCGCCAGCACCTATCGGCGCTCCGGGCCCGCTCTCATCCTGGTTGTCACGTGACCCGGCGGCGCCGGAGCACCAGCCCCATCGCGCCGACCAGCAGCAGCCCGAGCCCACCTGCGACCCAGCCGAGCGAGGCGGATCCGTCCTCGTCCTCGGCGGCAGCTGGACCCGTCTCGGCGGGAGCCGACCCGGCCCCTTGCCCCGTCGCGTTGGTCGGCGCGACGTGGGGAGGGGTCCTTCGATCGGAGTCCTGCAGCTCGAACGCGACCCATCCGCCGTCAGGCACCTTGAGGGAGCCGACGCCCTGGCTCGCGTACGACCACTCGCCGCTCGCCCCGTCGGACCAGAACAGGCCCCAGTAGGCGTCGCCAGGCGGAGTGCTGACACACCCCGCACCGGCCGGCACGCCGTCGACCTGGCACACGAAGCCGGGCTGGCGCTGGACGGGTGTGAGCACGTGGCCCACGTCCCTGAAGCTGTCCGCCGCCGTCGCTCCACCGTCCGGATCGCACGACACGGTGGATCCGACGACCACCGTCACCCCCGAGCCCGCGGTGCACGCGCCGGTCGCGGCGGTCGCGGCCCAGCCGGGCTGGACGGCGACTGCTGCCGGCACCCCGAGGAGGACTGCGACGATCGCGCGGCCGGGACGCGAGATCACCGGGTCACCGTGACCCCGATGCGTCATCGGGGTCCGACGGCAGCGCGGCGAGCCCCAGGACGGCCTGGACGCTCGCACGCACGTAGCGGTCGCGATCGGCCTGGGCGATGCGCTTGCCGGTGGCGAGGGCGAGATCCGCATCGCTGAGTGCGATGGCGCCCTTCTCCGGCCCGCCCTCGACCTGCCGACCCGCCACCCACGACGCTGCGCGGGCCGCAGGGCCCTGGTGACCGCTCACCTGGAGTGCCGCCGCACCCTGCCCCGTGCTGTTGGTGTTCGGACCGCCCTCGTCGGACAACGATCCGTCGTCGGCCTGGGTGCGGACGAGCCAGTCGGCGGCCTCGTCGATCTCGTCCTCGAGACCCGCGCTGCCCTGTTCGGCCGCGACCTTCAGCGACTGGATCGCGAACGCCGTCCCGTCGACGCTCCCCGGCCCACTCGTGCACGGCTCGGCCGCCATGTCTGCACGGAATGAGCCGTCATCGCACTGCTGCTTGAGCAGGAAGTCGACCGCAGCGTCGGCGTCGCCGCTCCCGGCCGTCGTCAACGCGCGGACCGCCCAGCCCTGGTTGAGGACGCTGGTCGACTGCATCTTCCCGTCGGGCATGTCCTTGACCCGACCTGCCTCGGCACCCTTCGGAACCACGAGAGCCTCGAGCTCGTCGATGAGGTCACGCGACCCCAGGGCGTGGGGATCGTCTCCGTGCGCCTGGACGTGTGCGGCCAGCTTGGCGAGCGCTCCGGCGTACCGGGTGCCGCCCGGCGGGTCGGTGTAGTCATCGGCGTGCTCGATCGTGGACTGATAGACCTTCTCCGCGGCAGCGTCGTCACCGAGCTCCTCGAGCGCCGAGTAGAGGTCGAGGTTGAGGCCGTAGTCGACGAAGGCAGACGCCTCGCCGGTCTCCACGTCGGCGAAGTGGCTCGTGAAGAGTCCGTCATCGGCCGGTTGTGCGGCGAGCCAGGACACCGCTGCCGTCTGGTGCTCGTTGGGCCCGGCATCGGGTGGCGCGGATGTCTCGTCGGACGAGCAGGCGACCAGGACGGGGACGAGGGCCAGCGTCGCGATGCCGCGCAGGATGGTGCTTTTCACAAGGGTTCCCTCCCGCTGCTACGGACAGGGCGTGAGCCCGTCCGCGTGTGTTCCTCGACAGCGTGGATCGGTCGTCCCCACGGCAGGTGCTCCGGCTTGCCACTGGACGTGGCCTACGGTTGCGGGTCAGCGCCGGACTTGGACCGGCTTCCCCTGGCCATGGGTGCATGGAGTTGTGCCGAACGGCAGGAGGAAATTTAACACTCGCCGACCCCTCGACCTATCCGGCACCGGACAGAGCTCTCCCGCTGACGGGCGTCTCACGGTCGCCAGCGGTGGTTGCGCTGCCACGTGCCGGCGGCGGGGTGGCGCAGCTCGATGTGCCCGTCGGCGGTGTCGCGGATGAGCCAGCCGTCCTGGTGGACGAGGCGGTGATGATGGGCGCAGAGCAGGACGCCGTCGTCGAGGGTCGTGGTGGCGCCGGTGGCCCAGGGTTGGCGCCAGTGGTGCCCTTCGCAGTCCTCGGGTGGTCGATCGCAACCGGGGAAGACGCACCCGTGGTCGCGAGCGGCGAGGGCCTGCTTCTGCGCCCGCGTGAACAGCCGTTGCTCGTGGCCGTGGTCCAACGGCAGGGAACGCCCGCCGAAGACCTGCGGGACGAGACCCAGGTGGCAGGCCATGAGCCGCGCCTGCGAGGCGGAGATACGGGTGCCGGTCGACAGGGTGGCCGCCTTGACGCCGCGCACGAGGGTGTCGAGGTCGAGGCGGACCATCAAGGTGGCGCCGAGCCCCGAGCGGCCGGGCAGCAAGTGTCCGGGCAGCCGGGAGCAGACCTCGGCGAACCCCATGCCGAGGCGGGTGCGGTGGTCGAGGTCGCGGTCGTAGATCGACGCCGTCGACCCGCCGTCCGGTCCACCGTCTGGCTGGGCTCCCGGGTGGTCGCGCAGGTGGTCGCGCCTGGGCGCAGAGACAGCCTTGATCGCGGTGGTGAGCATGTCGGCCTGGGCGTCGGGCAGGGTGAATCCGCCGGTGGTGGTGCCGTCGCCGTTGGGACGGGCCCAGAACTGCGACTTCGACCAGGCCCGCTTTTCCTGAGCCTCCAGCGAGTCGTTCTCGGCCGCGTCGACCTCTGCCTCGGGCCTGAACTGGTCGGTGATCCGCTTGGAGCGCGAGCGCAGGTCCGGCAGCGAGTAGCGGGCGGCGTCGCCGATCAGCGTGTCCTCGCAGGCCTGCTTCTGCTCGGCGGTGGTGTCGTCGGGCAGCTCCTTGATGGCGCCGGCGATGACCTCGGCCTGCTTCGCGCCGATCCGCCCACCGGCCAGGGCCTGCTCGGTCGCGGGTGCTCCCTCCAGCGCCTTGGCTTGGTGAACCATCGCCTCACCCGCGCGCCGGTCACCACCGAACGATCGGGCCAGCATCGCCCCGGTGGACGTCGCGCCGACCTGCTTGGCCAGGCCCGACGCCTCCAGAGCCCGGGTCGCGGCCAGCTGCTGGGCGCGCACTCGTGCCTCGATCCGGAGCAGCCGCTCGGCCAGCTCTCGCACCACACCCGGCTCGAGCCCCGTCCACGCCTCGACCCGCATCCGGTCCAGCGCGTCCTCGATCGCTGCGACCCCACCCTGAAGCGGGTGAGGGAGCTGATCGACGAGCTGCGCAGACATGGGACGTCCTTGGAGAAGCGGTCGTCGCACGCTTTCGCCCGTGTCGAGACGGCGCCCTCCAGCATCAGGCGCCGCGGGCCAGTCACAGTCAGTCCCAGTCGGCTCGAGGGCTGTTGCGATGTTCCCCCTCGATGACCACCACCTTACTCCGATCGAGCGACATAGTCGAACATCTGTTCGAATGGTGAGACGTGTGTCGCGCGTCCCCGCTGCTGCCGATGACCTGCTGCCGGCGAACGACCCCGCTAGTACGGTTGCCGCATGACGCTCAGCGACAACCTTCGTATCGCCCTCGACGGCAAGTGGCGCCACGTGCGGGAGCAGTCCCGCAAGGAGCTGGCCGAGATGGACCTGGCGTACGACCACGACCTGACCCTCGACGAGGCCCGGGCGCGGGTCCTGGAGCAGATGAAGAAGCTGGTGCCCACGGGCATCCCGGCTGCGGGCTTCCGCGTGTCCAGCGGGGGCACGGGCGATCCCGGCATGGCGGTCACCGGCATCGAGATGCTGGCGCAGTTCGACCTGTCGCTGATGGTCAAGGCCGGCGTGCAGTGGGGCCTGTTCGGCGGGGCGATCGAGAACCTCGGCACCGAGCGGCACCACCAGGCGTACATCCCCGGCCTGATCAACCTCGACATCCTCGGCTGCTTCGCGATGACCGAGACCGGTCACGGCAGCGACGTCCAGAGCCTCGAGACCACCGCGACGTACGACCCGGCGACGCAGGAGTTCGTCATCCACTCCCCCACGCCGTCCTCCCGCAAGGACTACATCGGCGGCGCGGCGGCACATGCCCAGTACGCCGCGGTGTTCGCCCAGCTCATCACCAAGGGCGAGGGCTACGGCGTGCACTGCTTCGTCGTCCAGCTGCGTGACGATGAGGGCAACGACCTGCCCGGCATCACCACCTCGGACGACAAGCACAAGGGTGGCCTCGGAGCGGTCGACAACGGGCGCATCGAGTTCGACCACGTGCGCATCCCGCGCGAGAACTTGCTCAACAAGTACGGCCAGGTCGACGAGGGCGGCACGTACTCCTCGCCCATCGAGAGCTCCAACGCCCGGTTCTTCACGATGCTGGGCACGCTGATCCGCGGTCGTATCAGCGTCGGCGGGTCGGCCAGCGCCGCGACCGAGGTCGCGCTCAGCATCGCGGGCCGGTACGCGCTCAAGCGCCGCCAGTTCGGTCCGGACGCGGAGCACGAGGTCCTCCTGATGGACTACCGCATGCACCAGCGACGCCTGCTCCCACTGATCGCCAAGTCCTATGCGATGCGCTTCGCGCAGAACCAGCTCGTCGCTCGGATGGACCGCATCCAGAGCTCGGAGGATCCGCCACCGCCGCACCAGCAGCGCGAGCTGGAGGGCCGGGCCGCAGGCTTGAAGGCCGCCCAGACCTGGCACGCGACGAAGGCCATCCAGGAGGCCCGGGAGGCCTGCGGCGGAGCGGGCTACCTCGCCGAGAACCGGCTCACGACGCTCAAGGGCGACACCGACGTCTTCACGACGTTCGAGGGTGACAACCACGTGCTGTTCCAGCTCGTGGCCAAGGAGCTGCTGACGTCGTACGCACAGGAGGTCGGCGGTCTCGACCCCGTCGGCCTGGTCCGCTTCGCGGCCGGCACCGTCGCCGATGTCGTCAAGGAGCGCACCGCGGCCTCCCAGCTCATCCAGCGGCTCATCGACGCCCGACCCGGCAGCAGCGACGACGACCACGACCTGCTCGACCGTGGCACCCAGCTCAATCTCTTCGAGGACCGCGAGCAGCACGTCCTGGAGACGGCCGCCCGGCGCCTGCGCCGCGCGGGCAAGGACCCGGTCGAGGCGTTCGAGGTGTTCAACGCAGCTCAGGACCACGTCATCCGCGCAGGCCGCGTCCACATCGAGCGCATCGTGCTCGAGGCGTTCACCGCGGGCATCGCCCGCTGCGAGGATCCTGACGCCCAGGAGCTGCTCCGCGACGTCTGCTCGCTGTACGCCCTGACCGCGATCGAGGAGGATCTCGCGTGGTTCATGGGTCACAACCGACTGTCCGACACCCGGGCCAAGACCGTGACCCACCTCGCCAACGAGCTGCTGGAGAAGCTGCGGCCGCACACCCTGACGCTCATCGAGGGCTTCGGTGTGCCGGAGTCGACGCTGAACGCCGCGATGCTGGTCGACTGAGACCGGCCGGGCGGCCGCAACTCGCCTCCAGATATCCCGTACGTCCGTCCAAGTCGCGTGCGAAGATGAGTCGACCTTTCACCATCACTTCCGGGGAGACACACATGCGTCTGAACACCCTTGCCAAGACGGGCGCCGCACTGACGGCTTCCGCCCTGGTCATCACCCTCAGCTCGGGTCCGGCCAACGCCGCCGACGACAGCGCGAGCACCGGATACGCCCCCGCGTCGGCGCCCACGGCGTCCGTGAGCGCCGACGGCTTCCTGCCCGGCACGGGCGCGAAGTCCGCCGCGGGCAACAAGGCTGCCGCTGGCGTGACGATCAACAAGATCGGCGTCCGCTCGGGCGTGCTCTACCGCAAGGGCGACAACAGCGTGTTCCTGTCCGCCTTGGACGGCGACCCCGGAGGCGCCGCCGCCAAGACCGAGTTCACGCTCCGGGTCGGCAAGAAGGACCACAAGGTCCTCCTGCGCGGCACCAATGACGGCTACGCCTACTTCAACACCAAGAGCGGCTGGGGCTCCGGCAAGGCCTGGATCCGCAGCACCACGGTGACCTACACCAATGGCACCAAGTCCACCAGCGGCACCGACAGCAACAAGTTCTACCTGCGTCGCGCCACCCGGACGACGGCCAACAAGCCCTTCAAGGTCACGGCCTACAGCCCCGGCACCAAGATCAAGTTCCGGGCCAGCACGTTCAAGGTGTTCAAGCCCTCCTCGGGCAAGTACACCTCGCTCGGCTCGATCCGCCTGCAGTACAAGAAGAGCAACGGCAAGTGGAAGACGGTCAAGAAGATCAAGCTCAACAAGAAGGGCAGCGGCTCCTGGACGACCCGCGCCCGGACGCGCACCTACCGCCTGTACGTCCCGACGACGGCCAACGTCATCGGCGGCCAGACCGGTTCGATCCGGGGCTGATCCAGCCCACGCACGGAGGCCCTCGACCCGTCCGGGTCGGGGGTCTTCGTCGTCCGCAGGCCGCGATCCCGGCGCCGAGACGACCTCCCGAACCCCTGCCGCACTTGGATCCGTGTGGAAGGATGGCTCGGTCTCTCAAGACCCATCTGCAATCCAGGGGAGCTTCACCATGCGTTCATCCATCACCGCCCGGGCAGGCGCCGCCCTCACGGCCTCCGCACTCGCGCTGACCATCGGCGTCGGCTCGGCGTCCGCCGCCGACTCGACGACCACCAGCTCGTCGACCGCTGCGCGCCAGGCAGAGCCGGCCAAGGCCCTCTCCCAGTTCCGCCTCAAGTCCGGCGTGATCACCCAGTCCGCGAAGTCCGGCGTCTGGGGCGACGTCACGTTCTCCGGGGCGGGCAGCTACAAGTCCGCCACCACGGAGGTCCGCATCAACGGCGTCCGCAAGGGCAAGGTCAAGCTCTACGAGGGTCGCTACAAGAAGTCGGGCAGCAAGGTCACCGGCGGTGGCGTCGACCTCCCCCGCGGCTGGGGCGCCGGATCGGTCGTCCTCGGCCCGACGACGTTCACGTACGCCGACGGCACCACCTCGGTCGACTCCAAGAAGAGCAACCGGTTCTACATCCGTCGCAACGTCAAGACGCTGAACGGCAGCAACACCGCGCTGGTCATCAAGCGCAACAACAACAAGGTCACCTTCAAGGTCCAGCGGTTGAGCATCATCAACCCCGGCGCCGGCAAGTACGTCTCGGCGGGCTCGGTCAAGCTGCAGTACAAGTCCGGCAGCAAGTGGAAGACCAAGAAGACGATCAAGCTCAACAGCAAGGGCAACGGCTCCTACAAGCGCAGCACGTCCACCAAGCAGCGCTACCGCCTGTACGTGTCCAAGACCTCGACGCGCGTCGAGTTCCGCACCAAGACCAGCGGCCGCATCTAGTCGCCGCAGGCCCTGCCGAAGGCCCTCGATCCCGCTGGGGTCGAGGGCCTTCGCACGTCCCAGCGGGACGACGGGTCAGAAGTCGCCGGCCGCCGAGCGTACGGCCTTGAGCAGCTCGAAGGCCTGGTCCTGCTGCTCGTCATCCAGCCCGACCACGGCGAAGTCGATCGCCATGACCGCGTCGGTCGCCTGGCCCAGCACGTGCTTGCCCTGGTCGGTGAGCTCGGCAAATGTACGACGCCGGTCCGTCTGGTCCGCGACGCGCCGCACGAGGCCCTGCGTCTCCAGGCGGTCCATCGCATTGGTCACCGAGGTCGGGTGCACCATGAGCCGCTCACCGATCTTGCTGAGCGGCAGACGCCCGGCCGCGCTGAACGAGATGAGCTGCAGGACCTCATAGCGCGCGAACGTGATGCCGAACGGCTTGAGGGCGGCATCGAGCTCGGAGCTGATGAGCTGCTGCACCCGCATGATCGACGTCGCCAGGCGCATCGACCGGGACTCACCGATGTGCTCGACCCACAGCTCGGACGCCCGCTCGATGGGGTCGAACGGCAGGCGGGGCGCGGCGGGCATGGGCTACATCGTAGGGGACCATCCGGAGCAGTCATCGCCTGCCATCCAAGGGCAATTGGGCTAGCCTCACCGCGTGGCCGGGGGGTTTGAGGTGTGGATCGAGACGCTGCGGACGTCAGCGACCGAGTGGGATGACCAGGCCGAGGAGCTCCGCACCGCACGACGATCGCTCAACGGCGGATCGTCCTCGGTCGCCGACCTCGGCTCACGGGTCAGCCCAGCGGCCGAGGCTTTTTTCGAAGCCTGGATCACTGATCTCTCCGGTCGCGTCGAGAACGCATCCAGCCACTCGACCGCTCTGACGGACGCAGCCACGACCTACCAGGTGAGGGACAACGCGCAGACCGCTCGCCTTGCCAACCTGTTGCGGTGGAGTGACCGCGGCCTGACCCCGGAGGGTTGATGGCCACCGTCGTCATCCCGGCACCACCGCCAGCGGTTTCCGCCCTTGACCCCGATCCGAACGCCTCCGCCGTCTCGTCGGCACTGCGGCGTGCCGGTCGCACCACGACGACTAAGGACTCACACTCGAACGTCTTCCAGGAACACTCGGACGCGTGGGAGAACATGCGCCAGGTCCTTAATGGCGGTGAGGTGACGACCCGTCGTGAGCCCGAGTACGAGGACCTTCCCGTCTTCGCCGAGCCGGGCACGATTCCGCAGCAGTCCGGGTGGAGAACGCCTGGAGAACAGGTCGATACCCCATGAGACCTACCGTCATCACCGTCGTCGCCTGCCTCTTGGCGCTCGGCGCGTGCGGCAACCAGGAGGACGACATGAATCAGAAAAAGGCCGAGACGGCCGCCACCGAAGCGCGCCAGCACATCGACGCCCTCGCCGCGCGGGTCGGCAGCAACCCCGAGACGCAGCAGGACACCCTCACCTCGTGCGTCCCCGGGGACGACTCCTCAGGCAAGATGCCGTCGTACTCCGTGCGCGTCACGGTCGACGGCGACTCAGTGGTCCGGCTCAGGGGCGAGATCGCCGACGACCTCGCGGCCGAAGGATGGACGGTCAAGCCCCGCCCGTCCGGCTCAGGGGTGGGCGAGACCGTCGCGTTCCAGAAGGGCGCCACCACGATGGGCGCCAGCATCTTCGTCGACAGGGGCTATGCCTCGGTCGGCGGATCCGGCGGGTGCGTGAAGTGAGGCACGGGGCCCCGCTCGATGGGGTCGAACGGCAGGCGGGGGCGGGCGGGCGTGGGCTACATCGTTGGGGGACTCTCAGGAGCAGTCATCGCCTCATCGGAACTGCGTCGGGCCGGTCTCAGCTCCCAGCGGGAGACGCTGATCGACGAACGGGGAGCCTTGATCGACCGGAAGACCGACTTCCCCCGGGCTGGGTCCCCGAGCAGATCGGATGGAAGACACCCGGCGACCGGGTCGACATCGGATGAGACGGATCATCGCGACGCTCATAGCCATGGGCCTGCTGGCACCGGCCGCCTGCAGCAACAAGGAGGACGACATGGTGGACATCAAGAAGGCCGAGAGCGTGGCCGCGAAGGCGCGCGCGGACATCGACTCCCTCGCGGCCATGGTCGGCTCGGACGCCGAGGTCGAGGACGACACCCTCACCGACTGCGTCCCGGGTGACCGGGAGCCGGGCAAGATGCTCAGCTAAGGCGTCCGGGTCCAGGTCACCAACGACGCGCTGGACCGGCTCGGGACCGAGGTCGCCGATCGTCTTGAAGGCGAGGGCTGGACCGTCAAGCGGGAGATCTCGAGCAACCGCGTCAGGTTCCAGCGCGGGTCCTCCACCATCGGCGCCACGATCTTTCCCGACAAGGGCTTTGCCATCGTCAGTGGCTCCGGCGGCTGCGTCCGGTAGCGCGTGGACATCCCATGAGGCGCTGGTCGGCCGTGGTCCTGATGTGCCTGCTCACCATGACGGCGTGCGGCGACGAGGAGGAGAAGGACATGGACGGACGCAGCATCGACAACGTGGCGCAGGAGGCCCGCGCGTTCATCGACGAGCTTGCGGCGGCGGTCGGCACAGATCCTGCGGTGCAGCAGGACACGATCACGGACTGCGTGCCCGGGCAGCCGGACTCGGGCAAGGACCTCATCTACAACGTTCGCGTGAGTGTCGGGCCCGGCGCACTGCAGCGCGTCCTCGACGACGTCGCACCGATTTCGAGGCCAAGGGGTGGGACGTCCGCCGGCGGGGCGACAGCGAGGTGGTCTTCCGCAAGGACAACGTCACGATGGGCGCGACGATCTTCGCGGACCAGGGCTTGGCGGCTGTGAGCGGATCCGGCGGGTGCGTGGAGTGAGCACAGGGCTGGCCCGAGTTAGTTGGATGTCCTAGTATCGGACTTCCACAGAACTTTTGGGAGATCGCCATGCCTGACCTTCACGTCCCCACCCATCCGGTGCGGTTCGTCACGGCCTCCGCGCTGTTCGACGGCCACGACGCCTCGATCAACATCATGCGCCGCATCTTCCAGTCGCAGGGCGCCGAGGTCATCCACCTCGGTCACAACCGCTCGGTCAAGGAGGTCGTGGACGCCGCGATCGAGGAGGACGTGCAGGGCATCGCGGTCTCGTCCTACCAGGGCGGGCACGTCGAGTACTTCGAGTACCTCGTGGAGTCGCTGCGCGAGCAGGGCGCGGGCCACATCCATGTCGTCGGCGGCGGCGGCGGCGTCATCGTCCCCGAGGAGATCTCCCGGCTTCGGAAGTCCGGCGTCACGATCTTCTCGCCCGAGGACGGCCAGCGCCTCGGTCTCGTCGGCATGATCAACTCGGTCGTCAAGGACTGCGACTTCGACCTGACCGAGCTCGGTGGGCTCGATCTCGACGCGCTGCTCGCCGGAGAGCGCCCCGCCATCGCCCGTGCGATCACGCTGGCCGAGGCCGGATCCCTCGACGAGGCACAGCGCGAGCGCATCTCGGCCGCTGCCGCCTCGCACTCCTCCCCCGTCCTCGGCATCACCGGCACCGGCGGATCGGGCAAGTCATCGCTGACCGACGAGCTGGTCCGCCGCTTCCGCGTCGACCAGCAGGACAAGCTCCGCGTCGCGGTGATCGCGGTCGACCCGACCCGCCGCCGTGGCGGCGGCGCCCTGCTCGGCGACCGCATCCGGATGAACTCGCTCGACGGCGAGCACGCCTACTTCCGCTCCCTCGCGACCCGCGGCGCGCACGAGCTGCCCGACTCGCTCAACGACGTCATCGACGTCGTGAAGGCGGCAGGCTTCGACCTCGTGATCGTCGAGACCCCGGGCATCGGCCAGGGCGACGCCGCGATCGTGCCGTTCGTGGACTCCTCCCTGTACGTCATGACGCCCGAGTTCGGTGCCGCGTCGCAGCTCGAGAAGATCGACATGCTCGACTTCGCGAACACCGTCGCAATCAACAAGTTCGAGCGCCGCGGGGCCAAGGACGCCCTGCGCGACGTGGGACGCCAGATGGTCCGCAACCGCGAGGCGTTCGGCAAGAGGCCCGAGGACATGCCGGTCTTCGGCACGTCGGCCGCGACGTTCAACGACGACGGCGTCACGGCCCTCTACCAGCACCTGCGCGACGAGCTCGGCGCTGCCGGGCTGCCCGTCGCCGAGGGCATCCTGCCCGCGGTCGACGTGAAGTTCTCCAGCGGTATCCAGCAGGTCGTGCCGACCGACCGGGTGCGCTACCTGTCCGAGATCACCGAGACGGTCCGCGGCTTCCACGCCGAGACGGAGCGGCTCGCCGACGCCGCCGACCGGGCCCAGCGACTGGAGATCACCGCAGCCGAGCTCGCCGACGCGCAGCTGGACGCCAGCAGCGTCGAGGAGCTGCTCACCGCCGCCAAGAAGGCCGTCCCGCACGAGATCTCCGACCAGATCGAGGCCTGGCCGACCGTCGTGGAGTCGTACTCCGGCGACGAGCAGGTCGTGAAGGTCCGCGACAGGGAGATCCACACGCAGCTGACCCGCGAGTCGCTGTCGGGCAACAAGATCCCCCGCGTCTCGCTGCCGAAGATGAAGAATCACGGCGAGCTCGTGCGCTTCTGGCGCCGCGAGAACCTGCCGGGCTACTTCCCTTACACAGCCGGCGTCTTCCCGTTCAAGCGCGACGGCGAGGACCCGGCCCGCATGTTCGCCGGTGAGGGCGACCCGTTCCGCACCAACCGCCGGTTCAAGCTGCTGTCCGAGGACGGCGACGCGACCCGGCTCTCCACCGCATTCGACTCGGTGACGCTCTACGGCCGCGATCCCGACCCGCGCCCGGACGTCTACGGCAAGGTCGGCACGTCAGGCGTCTCGGTCGCGACCCTCGAGGACATGAAGGCGCTGTACGACGGCTTCGACCTGGTGTCGCCGTCCACCTCGGTGTCGATGACGATCAACGGACCCGCGCCGACCGTGCTGGCGTTCTTCCTCAACACGGTCATCGACCAGCAGATCGAGAAGTTCCGCGACAAGGAGGGCCGCGAGCCCTCCGAGGACGAGCTGGCCGAGCTGCGCTCGTACGCGCTGCAGAACGTGCGCGGCACCGTGCAGGCCGACATCCTCAAGGAGGACCAGGGCCAGAACACGTGCCTGTTCTCCACCGAGTTCAGCCTGCGGATGATGGGCGACATCCAGCAGTACTTCATCGACGAGGGCGTCCGGAACTTCTACTCGGTCTCGATCTCGGGCTATCACATCGCCGAGGCCGGGGCGAACCCCATCAGCCAGCTCGCGTTCACCCTCGCGAACGGCTTCACGTACGTCGAGTCGTACCTCGCGCGGGGCATGGACATCGACGACTTCGCGCCGAACCTGTCGTTCTTCTTCTCCAACGGCATGGATCCCGAGTACTCGGTGCTCGGCCGCGTCGCCCGCCGCATCTGGGCGATCGCCATGAAGGAGAAGTACGGCGCGAACGACCGCTCGCAGAAGCTGAAGTACCACGTGCAGACGTCGGGCCGCTCGCTGCACGCGCAGGAGATGGACTTCAACGACATCCGCACGACGCTGCAGGCGCTCATCGCGATCTACGACAACGCCAACAGCCTGCACACCAATGCGTACGACGAGGCGGTCACGACCCCGTCGCAGGAGTCGGTGCGCCGGGCGCTCGCGATCCAGCTCATCATCAACCGCGAGTGGGGCCTGGCGATGAACGAGAACCCGCTCCAGGGCTCGTACATCATCGACGAGCTCACCGAGCTGGTCGAGAACGCAGTGCTCGCGGAGTTCGACGCGATCAACGAGCGCGGCGGCGTGCTCGGCGCGATGGAGACCGGCTACCAGCGAGGCCGCATCCAGGACGAGTCGATGCTCTACGAGCACCGCAAGCACGACGGCTCGCTGCCGATCATCGGCGTCAACACGTTCCGGCGTCCGGCGTCCGAGGGCGAGGAGGAGCACACCGTCGAGCTCGCCCGGGCGACCGAGACCGAGAAGGAGTCACAGCTCGCCCGCGTCCGGTCGTTCCACGAGGCCCACACCACCGAGGCGGCCGAGGCGCTCGAGCGGCTGCGGCTCGCGGCCATCAACCACGAGAACGTGTTCGCGGTGCTGATGGACGCGGCGCGCGTGTGCTCGCTGCAGCAGGTCACCGAGGCGTTCTTCGAGGTCGGTGGCCAGTACCGGCGCAACGTCTGACGTCAGAAGCCGGCGGCCAGGCGGTAGTAGGCCTGGTTCCAGCGCAGCTCGCGCAGGAACGAGCGCGGAGTCGTGCTCGCGTCGATGTGCACGAGCTCGGTGCGGACGATCTCGGCGAGGTCCTCGAACTCCTCGATGCCCACGGCGGTGGTCAGCACCGTGTGGTGCGGGCCGCCGGCCATGATCCATGCCTCCGCGGCCGTCGCCAGCGAGGGGTGCGCCTGCCACATCGCGCAGGCCACCGGCAGCCGGGGCAGCGGTTCGTCCGGCTCGACCAGGGTCACGTCGTTGGCCGTGATCCTGAACCGGTCACCCAGGTCCGACAGGCCGACGACGATGCCCTCACCCGGGTCGGCGACGAACCGCAGGCGGACCGGTTCCTCGCGGTTGCCCATGCTGAGCGGGTGCACCTCGACGGTCGGCCGCGCTGACGTGATGGTCGGGCACACCTCGAGCATGTGGGCGCCGAGCGACTTCTCGTTGCCGGGCTCGAGGTGGTACGTGTAGTCCTCCATGAACGAGGTGCCTCCCGGCCGCC
Source organism: Aeromicrobium sp. S22 (assembly GCF_009661045.1). Taxonomy (NCBI): domain Bacteria; kingdom Bacillati; phylum Actinomycetota; class Actinomycetes; order Propionibacteriales; family Nocardioidaceae; genus Aeromicrobium; species Aeromicrobium sp. S22. Next base: position 412,215 of record NZ_WJWV01000001.1, on the reverse strand, counting down.
CCTGCGCCATCGCCTTGGTCGCGCGGACCAGCACCGCGGTCTTCCAGTCGCCCTCGCCGCCGAAGCCGTAGCCGTCGGCCATGAGCCTCTGCACCGCGAGACCAGGCAGCTGACGGAGTCCGCCGAGATCTTCGAAGTTCGTGGTGAACGCGCCGAAGCCGCCGTGCTCGAGAAAGTCCCGCAGCCCGGCCTCGAGCCGCGCGGCGTACCGCAGGCTCTCGTGGCGGTCGCCGCCGGCCCGCAGCTGCGGCACGACGTCGTAGAGCTCCTCGTACTCGGCAACGAGCGGTGCGATCCGCTCGTCCGCGACCGCGTCGACGACCGCCACGAGGTCGTTGACGCCGTACGTGTTGACCGAGACCCCGAGCTTGCGCTCCGCCTCGACCTTGTCGCCCTCGGTGACGGCCACGTCGCGCATGTTGTCGCCGAAGCGGGCCACCCGCAGCGTGCGGAGCTCGGCAGCGCCGGCCGCGGCCCTCGCCCACGCGCCCACCCGCCGGCCGACATCGGGATTGCTGACGTGTCCCGCGACCGTCTTGCGCGCCACGCCCAGCCGGGTCTGGATGAAGCCGAACTCCCGGTCGCCGTGCGCGGCCTGGTTGAGGTTCATGAAGTCCATGTCGATCGTCGACCACGGGATGTCGCGCTGCGCCTGGGTGTGCAGGTGCAGGAACGGCTTCTGCAGCGCGTCGAGTCCCTGGATCCACATCTTGGCCGGCGAGAACGTGTGCATCCACCCGATCAGCCCGATGCACCGGTCGTCGGCGTTCGCGGCGAGGATCGTCCTGCGGATCGCGTCGGACGAGGTCAGGATCGGTTGCCAGAGCACCGGGACCGACAGCTCCGGCGAGGCACAGAGCTCCCGGACGACCTGCGCCGACTGGTCGGCGACCTGACGCAGGGTCTCCTCGCCGTACAGCCCTTGGCTGCCGGTCAGGAACCAGATCTCGTGGTCGGCTGTGGTCATGGACGTCCTCTTCGGTGGGGACGCATCGGCCTCACTGGCCGTACGCGTTCTGGTAGCGGTCGTGCAGACGGGCGACCTGCTCGGGCGTGAGCGCGCTCGGGGTGCCAAGCTGCCGGGCGATGTGGGTCGTGCGGGCGACGTCCTCGCACATCACGGCGGCCTTGACGGCCGAGCGCGCGTCGGCACCGATCGCGAAGACGCCGTGGTTTCGCATCAACACCGCGGGCGAGAGGCTTCCTCGCAGGGTCTCGACGATGCCGCGGCCGATCGAGTCGTCTCCGATCAGGGCGAACGGTCCCACGGGGATCTCGCCGCCGAACTCGTCGGCCATCATCGTCAGGGCGCACGGGATGGGCTCGGCCCGCGCGGCCCAGGCCGTCGCGTACGTCGAGTGGGTGTGCACGACGCCGCCGACGTGCGGCAGGTGCCGGTAGACGTACGCCTGGGCGGCCGTGTCGGACGACGGGGCGAGATCACCCTCGAGCACCCGTCCGTCGAGATCGGTGACGACCATGTTGTCGGGGGTCAGGTCCTCGTACGCGACCCCGCTCGGCTTGATCACCATCGCATCGACGCCCGGGACCCGGGCCGAGACGTTGCCCGCGGTCCACACCACGAGCTGGTAGCGGGTCAGCTCACCGTGCAGGCGGCAGACCTCCTCGCGCAGGTGGCGGATCGTCTGGGTGACCTGGCTCGTGACGGTCATGGCGCCCCCTCCACCAGCGCCTCGCGACGCAGCGCCTGCAGACGGTGCATGACGTCGTTGCCGCCGCGACCGAAGTGGTCGTGCAGGGCGGTGTACTCCGCGAACAGCCGGTCGTAGACCTCCGAGCGCCGCTCGTCGGGCTGGACGACAGCCCGACGAACGGAGCCCATGGCCTTCGCGGCGGCGCGTATGTCCGCGTACGCGCCGGCCGCGACGGCGGCATGGAGGGCAGCACCCAGCGCAGGGCCCTGCTCGGACCCGATGACCGAGAGCGGCATGCGGGTCACGTCGGAGTAGATCTGCATCAGCAGGGGATTCTTGGACAGCCCACCCGCGACGACCAGCTCGACGACCGGGACACCCGCGTCCTCGAACGCCGCCAGGATCGTGCGCGTCCCGAAGGCGGTCGCCTCGATCAGCGCGCGGTAGACGTCCTCGGGCCGGGTCGCGAGCGTCTGCCCGAGGAGCAGGCCGGTGAGCTCGTGGTCGACCAGGACCGAGCGGTTGCCGCTGTGCCAGTCGAGGGCCACCAGGCCGTGCGCGCCGACGCTCTGGCGAGCGGCCAGCTCGGTCAGGTGCTCGTGCACCCCGAGGCCGCGCTCGCGGGCGGTGTCACGGACCCCGGCCGGGACGCCGTGCTCGACGAACCAGCCGAAGATGTCCCCCACGCCGCTCTGCCCGGCCTCATAGCCCCAGCTGCCGGCGACGATGCCCCCGTCCACGACACCGCACATGCCCGGGACGTCGCGCAGGACGCTCCCGCTCATGACGTGGCATGTCGAGGTGCCCATGATCGCGACCATCTGACCGGCGTCGACGGCCTGGGCGGCCGGTGCGGTCACGTGCGCGTCGACGTTGCCGACGGCCACCGCGATCCCTGCCGGCAGCCCGGTCCACTCGGCCGCCTGCGGCGTCAGCGACCCCGCGCGGTGCCCGAGCTGGCCGATCGTCCCGGCCAGCTTGGCGTCCACGAAGTCGGCGAAGGCGGGGTTCAGCGCGGCGGTGAAGTCCTCCCCCGGGTAGGCCCCGTCCTGCAGCATCCCCTTGTAGCCCGCGGCGCAGGCGTTGCGGACGTGCACCCCGCTCAGCTGCCACACGATCCAGTCGGCGGCCTCGACCCAGCACTCCATCGTCGCGTAGAGCTCGGGGTCCTCCTCGAGCACCTGCAGACCCTTGGCGAACTCCCACTCCGAGGAGATCAGCCCTCCGTACCGCGCGAGCCAGGCCTCGCCGCGCTCGCGTGCCAGCCTCGTGATCCGGTCGGCCTGGTCCTGCGCCGCGTGGTGCTTCCACAGCTTGACGTACGCGTGCGGCCGGTCGGCCAGCCCGGGGACGTCGCACAGCGGGGTGCCGTCGGCGAGCGCGGGCACCATCGTGCAGGCGGTGAAGTCGGTCGCGATGCCGATCACCTGCGACGGGTCGATGCCGGACGCTCGCACGGCGTCCGGCACCGCGCGGCGCAGGACGTCCAGGTAGTCCGACGGCACCTGCAGCGCCCAGTCGGGCGGCAGGGGGCGGTCGGGCGTGGTCGGCAGCGCCTCGGTGATCACGCCGTGCCGATAGGGATGGACCGCGCTGCCGAGCTCGCGGCCGTCGGCGACCGCGACGACCAGGGCGCGGCCCGACAGCGTGCCGAAGTCGACCCCGATCACGTACTGATCGCTCATGTCGGTCTCCCCGCGTCGTGGGGCGCGGTGCTGGAGCGCACGATCAGCTCGGGCTCGATGAGCCGCGGCAGATCGTCCTCCTGCCCAGCGATCGCGGCGTGGAGCACCGCGATGGCCCGGCGGCCGACCTCGTGGAAGTTCTGTCGGACGGTCGTGAGCGGCGGGTTGAGGAACTCGCTCTCGGGGGAGTCGTCGAAACCGACGATGCTCACGTCGCCGGGCACCGACAGGCCGCCTTCGTGGAGCGCCCGCATCAGGCCGATCGTCATCTGGTCGTTCGCGACGAAGATCGCGCCGGGCGCACCCTCCTCGACGATCCGGCGTCCCGCCTCGTAGCCGCTGCGCGCCGTCCAGTCGCCGAGGTGGAGCGGCCCCGGCTCGAGACCCGCATCGCGGTGGGCGTCCTCCCACCCCTGCCGGCGCGCCTCGGCCTCTGTCCACTCCAGGGGACCGCGGACGTGGACCACGCTCGGGTGCCCGAGGCCCAGGAGGTGCGACGTCGCCTCGTACGCACCCTGGTGCTGGTCGACCCCGACCGCGAACCGGGCCCGGGTCAGGTCTCCCTCGACCACGACGAGCGGCACACCGGGGTCCTGGTGGCGGATCACGTCGAGCGCCTCGTACTGCGCCGCGATCATGACGATGCCCTCGACCGACTGCCGCATGAGGTGGTCGATCGCGTCGGTCAGCGACTCGGCCGTCACGGTCGACAGGCTCACCGACCCGGCGAAGTAGCCGGCCTGGCGTGCCGCGTCCTCGACGGTCCGATGGATGCTGCTCGGCCCGTACAGGCCGGACTCCGTGCTGATGATGCCGATGGTGGACGAGCGCCGGGTGACCAGCGCTCGGGCGGCGGTGTTGGGGCGGTAGCCGAGCTGCTTGATCGCGGCCTCGACGCGCTGGCGGGTCGACTCCTTGATGTTGGGCATCTGGTTGATGACCCGCGACACCGTCTGGTGCGAGACCCCGGCGAGCTTGGCGACGTCGGCCATGACCGGCGCCTGGTTCGGGACTGTCGTCATGCCTGCCTCCGGGTGAACAGCCGCTGGATGACGACGAAGACCAGCAGGAGCACACCGATCGTGATCTTGGTCCACCAGGAGCTGAGGTTGCCGTCGAACGAGATGAAGGTCTGGATCGTCCCGAGGACCAGGACACCGAGGGCCGATCCCAGGACCAGCCCGGACCCGCCGGCCAGCAGCGTACCGCCGATCACGACGGCAGCGATGGCGTCGAGCTCCATCCCGACCGCGTGGAGGCTGTAGCCGGACAGCATGTAGACCGAGAAGAGCAGACCCGCGAGAGAGGAGCAGAAGCCGCTGATCACGTACACACCCACCTTGGTCCGGGCGACCGCGAGCCCCATCAGCAGCGCCGACTGCTCGCTGCCGCCGACCGCGTAGATCGTGCGACCGAAGCGCGTCATGTGCAGGCCCCACGCCGCGATCGCGAGGACGACCAGGGCGACCACCACGGCAGGGGTGATGAAGTAGCCGCCCGGCAGCTCGATCGTGCCCATCGCGAACGACGTGAACGTCGGGTCCTTGATCGGGATCGACTCGATGCTGATCAGGTAGCAGAGGCCGCGGGCCAGGAACATGCCCGCGAGCGTCACGATGAACGGCTGGATCTCGAAGTAGTGGATCACCAGCCCCATGAGGAGGCCGAGGACCGAGCCGGTCAGCAGCACCGCGACGACCACGAGGGCCGCGGGCCAGCCGGCGCGCAGGGTCGAGGCGGCCACCATCGTCGAGAGCGCCACCACCGACCCCACCGACAGGTCGATCCCGCCGGTCAGGATCACACAGGTCATCCCCACGGCCAGGACGATCAGGAAGGCGTTGTCGACGAGCAGGTTGAGGATCACCTGCGGCGAGGTGAAGCCCTCGTAGCGGATGCCCCCGGCTCCGAGCATGCCCACGAAGAGCGCCGCGGTCGCCAGCACGGGATAGAAGCGCCGCGGTGGCGCGAGCTGCCGCAGCCGGTCGCTCGCGGACCCGCGCAGGTCCTGCGCGGTGGGGGTGTGCGCGGTCATGCCTGGCTCCCTCTCGTCAGCAGCGGGGCGGGACGTCGCACCCGGAGCACCGCCCGGGCCTTGGGCGACTGCAGCAGGCAGACGAGGATGACCACGACCGCCTTGAACAGGTAGTTGGTCTCGGACGGGATCCCGATCGTCGGGATCGTCGTGGCGAGGGTCTGGATGAACATCGCGCCGATGAACGTCCCGGTCAGCGAGAACCGGCCGCCGGCCAGCGAGGTGCCCCCGATCACCACCGCGAGGATCGCGTCGAGCTCGATGAACAGGCCCGCGTTGTTGGCGTCGGCCGCACTCGTGTTGGAGGCGATCATCAGCCCGGCCACGGCCGAGCAGAACGCGATGAAGACGTAGACGGTCCAGGTGATGGTCCGCGAGCGGACGCCGGCCAGGCGGCTCGCCTCGGGATTGACCCCGACCGCCTCGATCAGCATCCCCAGCGCCGTGCGACGGGTCAGCACCGCGGTGACCAGCACGATGGCGAGCGCGATGAGGATCGCGACCGGCAGCCCCAGGAAGAAGCCCGCGCCGACCCGCTCGAACAGGCTGTTGTTGACCGTGATGATCTGCCCGTCCGTGATCAGCATCGCGAGACCTCGGCCCGCCGTCATCAGGACCAGCGTCGCGATGATCGGCTGGATCCCGAGCACCGCCACGAGGAAGCCGTTCCAGAGGCCGAGCAGGAGGCAGACCCCGACGGCCAGGGTCATCGCCATGATCGCGCGGCCCGCCGAGGACTCGTCCGGCGCGCCGGCGAGGTACGTGCACGACACGGCTCCCGAGATCGCGACGATCGCACCCACCGACAGGTCGATGCCGCGGGTCGCGATGACCAGCGTCATGCCGAGCGCGATCAGCAGCGTCGGCGCACCGTTGCGCAGGATGTCGATGAGGCTCCCGTAGAGGTGTCCGTCCTGCACGCGGATCGAGAAGAACGACGGGGTCGCCACGAGGTTGACCAGCAGCAGCACGCCGAGGGCGAGCACCGGCCAGAACAGGGGGTGGCGGATCGCGCTACGCATCGGCCCGCACCTCCCCCGCGATGACCTCCAGGACGTCGGACACGGACACGTCGTCGTTGACCCGCTCGTCGATCTTGTGCCGGTCCCGCATGACGACGACCCGGTCGCTCAGCCGCAGCACCTCCTCGAGCTCGGCGGAGATGAAGACCACCGCCACCCCCTCTCCGGCGAGATCGGTGACGAGCTGCTGGATCTGCGCCTTCGCGCCGATGTCGATTCCGCGCGTGGGCTCGTCGAGGATCAGGAGCTGGGGCTCGGTGATGAGCCAGCGGGCGAGCAGCACCTTTTGCTGGTTGCCGCCACTGAGGTTGCGCATGAGCGCCTGCGGATCGGCCGGCCGGATGTCGAGGGCCTCGATGTACGAGCGCACCAGCCGCTCCTTGGTCGCTGCCTTGAGCGGCCGCAGCCAGCCCTTCGAGGCCTGCAGCGCGAGGATCATGTTGTCCGCGATCGACAGGTCCCCGACGACGCCCTCGGCGCGGCGGTCCTCGCTCGAGAACGCGATGCCGTGGTCGATCGCGTTGCGGGGGGCGCGGAGCCGCACGCGTCGTCCCTTGACGGTGACGGTGCCGGTGTCGGCGGCATCGGCGCCGAACAGCAGCCGCGCCAGCTCGGTGCGTCCAGAACCCAGGAGACCGGCCACCCCGATCACCTCCCCCTCGAACACCGAGAGGTCGACCGCCTCGACGCTGCCCTTGCGCCCCAGCCGGACGACCTGGAGGAGGGGCTCGCCGGCCTCGACCACGGTCTTCTCCTCGGCCTGGCGCTCGATCCGCTCGAGGGTCTCGAGCTCGCGTCCGAGCATCGCGCGGACGAGGTCGAGACGGCTCGTGGTCGCGGTCACGTACTCCCCCACGAGCTGTCCGTTGCGCAGGACCGTCATGCGGTCGGAGATCTCGAAGACCTGGTCGAGGAAGTGCGAGATGAACACGATCGCAGTTCCCTCGTCCCGCAGGGTCCGGATCACCCCGAAGAGCTTGTCGACCTCGTCGGCGTCCAGGCTCGAGGTGGGCTCGTCCAGGATCAGCAGCTCGGCCTCGATGTCCACGGCCCGGGCGATCGCGACGAGCTGCTGGACCGCGATGGGGTGCTCGCCCAGGCGCGAGCGGGGGTCGAGGTCCAGGCCGAGCCGCGCCAGGACGGAGCCGGCGCGGCGGTTCATCGCGCGGGTGTCGATGCGCCCGAACGAGCGCGGCTCGCGCCCGAGGAGCATGTTCTCGGCGACCGTGAGGTTCGTGCAGAGGTTGACCTCCTGGTAGACCGTGCTGATCCCGGCGGCCTGCGACTCCGCCGGGCTCGTGAACGTACGTGGCTCGCCGCCCACGAGGATCGTGCCGGAGTCGAGGGCGTACACCCCCGTCAACGCCTTCACGAGGGTCGACTTCCCGGCACCGTTCTCGCCCATGAGCGCGTGCACCTCACCGGCCCGCAGGGTCAGCCCCACCGACTGCAGAGCCTTGACGCCGGGGAAGCTCACGGACACACCCGTCATCTCCACCACGGGCGGTGCGACGCTTCGGCGCGGCGCCTCGGCTGCCATCTGGATCATCTCGGTTCCTCGGTTCGTCGGGGGGTGAGGCCCTGCGCACGGGACGGCACAGGGCCTCACCTGTCACGGGCCGTCAGTACTGGCGGTCGGCCAGGACCTGCTTGGCCTGCTCCTGGTCGAAGGCGGTCTCCTTCGTGACGACCCGCTCGGGGACGTCCTCGCCTGCGGTGACCTTCTTGGCCAGCTCCATCAGCTGCGGGCCGAGCAGGGGGTTGCACTCGACGATGTAGTTGATCTTGCCCTCGGACAGCGCGGTCATCCCGTCCTTGACGGCGTCCACCGTGACGATCTTGATGTCGACGCCCGGCTTCATGCCGGCCGCCTCGATCGCCTCGATCGCCCCGAGCCCCTCGTCGTCGTTGTGGGCGTAGACCAGGTCGATGTCCTTTTGTGACTTCAAGAACGCCTCCATGACCTTCTTGCCGCCGTCACGCGTGAAGTCACCGGTCTGCGACGCGATGATCTTGATCGACGGATCGGCCGAGATCTTGTCCTCGAACCCCTCCTTGCGATCGATCGCGGGAGCGGCGCCCGTCGTGCCGGTGATCTCGACGACGTTGATCGAGCCGTTCTTGTCGACGTCGTTGGTGTCGGCGTTGTCGACGACCCACTGACCCGCCTTCTGTCCCTCGACCACGAAGTCCGAGCCGAGGAACGTCTTGTACAGCGACGTGTCGTCGGAGTCGACCGCCCGGTCGGTCAGGATCACCGGGATCTTGGCGCGCTTGGCCTCCTGGAGCACGGTGTCCCACCCGGTCTCCACGACAGGGCTGAAGGCGATCACGTCGACCTTCTGCTGGATGTAGGAGCGGATCGCCTTGATCTGGTTCTCCTGCTTCTGCTGCGCGTCGGAGAACTTGAGGTCGACGCCGGCCTCCTTGGCCGCCGCCTGCACGGACTTGGTGTTGGCGGTGCGCCAACCGCTCTCCGCGCCCACCTGGGCGAAGCCCATCGTGATGTCGCCGGATCCGCCGCTGCCGCCGGACCCGCTGGATCCACCACTGTCGCTGCTGCTGCTTCCGCAGGCAGCCAGTCCGCCGGCGATCACCACGCCCGCGGTCACGGTCATCAGTTGTTTGAACACTGTTCCTCCATGTGGGATGGGGACCCGACGTCGCCTGACACCGGACCGGTCGAGGACGGTTGCGGGCGGACATCCGCGTACGTCCCCGGGCTTCACCTCGGCTGAGGATCCGCCTTCCTGCCGACCAATGAGCTCCGTGTGTGACGTGGACCACAGAGGCCGTTGGAGAAATTGTTAACGCTAACATTCCTTGTCGTCAAGGCCTTGGCGCAAACTTCGGCGCCGAGCAGGGAGCGAACCGCACGGGCGACACCCGGTCCTCCCCGGAGCCCTGAACCAGGGAACCGGTCCCCTGGTTCCCACGCCCACGTCTCCAGGCCCACGGCGTCTCGCTGTGTGAAGGTGGAGACAGGGGGCAGCCGTGACAGGGACCGATGAGCGACGAACGTCGCGCGTGAGACGCGACGACATCCAGGGGCTGCGTGCCGTGGCCGTCCTGGTCGTCGTGGCGTATCACGCTGGGGCGCCGTTCGTGCCCGGTGGCTTCGTCGGTGTCGATCTGTTCTTCGTGCTCTCGGGCTTCCTCATCACCCAGCTGCTGCTGCGCGAGATCACGATCACCGGCACCGTGAGCCTGCGGCAGTTCTGGGCCCGCAGGGCCCGGCGCATCCTGCCCGTCTCCGCGCTCGTGCTGGTGGCGACGATGCTCGCGGTCCGCGTGTTCATGAGTCCCCTCGACCGCCCGGCAATCGGTCGCGACGTCGTGTGGTCTGCGCTGTTCTCCGGCAACTGGCGGTTCGCGCTGCAGCAGACCGACTACCTGGCAGCCGAGCGTGACCCCTCACCTGTCCTGCACTACTGGAGTCTTGGGGTCGAGGAGCAGTTCTACCTCGTCTGGCCGCTTCTCCTGCTCGCGCTCGCCGCCGGTTGGCGGCTGGCGGGACGAGCGGGATCCGTACGAGCCCGGCTCCTCGTGCTCGCGTTCGTGACGGTGATCGCGGTCTCGTTCACGTACTGCATCCACCTCAGCACGACGGACCAGCCGTTCGCGTACTTCGGCACCCCGGCGCGCGCGTGGCAGCTCGCGGCCGGAGCGCTCGTGGCCGTCGCGGTGCCGGTCATCAGCAGCTGGCGGCCCGGCACCCGTACCGGTCTGGGCGTCGTCGGCCTGGCACTGCTGGGTGCGAGCGTCGCGATCCTCGACGAGTCGGGCGTCGCCGGCCTCACCTACCCGTCCTGGCTGACTGTCGCCCCGACCCTCGCCGGCATGCTGCTGGTCACGGCCGGCACCGGCTCGGCGGGCCCACTGGGGCGGGCCCTCGCGATTCGTCCCCTGCCGTGGATCGGGGACCGCTCATTCTCCTTGTACCTGTGGCACTGGCCCGTGCTCGTCATCGGGATGGCGGCCCTCGACTCGCGTTCCCCGACCACCCGGGCGGCTCTGGTCGCCGTCGCGGTGGGTCTCAGTATCGCGAGCTTCCACGTCGTGGAGACCCCGATGCGTCACGCGCGGCTGCTGGTCCGTCGTCCGGTGCTCAGCATCGCCGTGGGAGCGTGCCTCGTGGTGGCCGTTCTCCCCGTCGTGTCGTACACGTCTCAGACCGGCTCGATCGATCGACTGACGGTGACAAGGACGGACGGCACGACCGCCCGCGGCGCGGCGGCCCAGGAGACCGTCAGGCCTCCCCTGGCAGACGCAGCCGACGACCAAGGACCGTTCAAGCAGCACGGCTGCCACGTGGGCTTCGCGCAGGTGGTCGTTCCGTCGTGGGACGCCTGCACCTTCGGGCGCCGCGGGTCCGACCGCGAGGTCGTGGTGCTCGGCGACTCCATCGCCGGTGCGATCGCCCCCGCAGTGCTCACGGCGGGCGAGCGCCGGGGGTGGGCCGTGACGGTCTGGGCCAAGAGCAGCTGCCCGATGGCCGACGTCACCCGGTTCGACCCCGCTCGCGGCGGGACGTACGAGGAGTGCGACGCCTTCCGCGAGGCCGCCCTACGAGCGATCGAGAAGCGCCGACCCGACGTGGTCGTGATCGCGATGAGCCGGCTCACGACCGAGTGGCTGGAGGCCGACGGGAGGCGGCTGGGCAAGCGGGCGTCCGTCGACCACGCGATCGACGGCATGGTGCGCACGGTCGAGCGTCTTCACGCCACCGGCATCGGCGTGGTGCTGTCGGACTCCCCCAACCGCGCACCGTTCTTCCCCACGTCGTGCCTGGCCGAGACGCGCGACGCCCGCCAGTGCACCTTCCACCGCAACGGGAAGACCTCGATCATGGCGGAGACCTCTCGGGCGATGGGTGACGACGCGGTCCTGGTGAGGGCCAACGCGACGGCGTGCCCCCAGGACATCTGCTATCCCGTCGTCGACAACGTGGTGGTCTATCGGGACAAGGTGCACTTCACCCAGACCTTCGCCAGGACCCTCGCCGATCGGTTCGCCGCCGGCGTGGCCCGGGCCACGCGCCGCTGAGCGCCGCTGCCCCGTATCGTCGAGCCGTGAGCCTCTCCCTCCCCACGTACGACCAGGTCCTCGAGCTCCCGGCGCAGGTCGATCGTGTGGTGCCCCAGGAGTTCATCGACGTCAACGGGCACATGAACATCGGCCGTTATCTCGAGATCGGCGGCAGCGCGCTGTGGCTGCGCTGCCAGGAGGACCTCGCGATGACCGACGACTACATCAGCAGCCGCGCGATGTCCACGTTCACCGCGGAGCACCACCTGACGTACTACGCCGAGATCCTCGAGGGCGAGGAGGTCTCGGCCCACGTACGCCTGGTGGAGCGCTCCGACAAGGTGCTGCACACCGTGACCCTGATCGCCAACCGCACGCGCGGGCAGCTGGCCTGCGTCCTGGAGGCGACCCTCGTCCACATGGACATGTCGACACGGCGCCCCACGCCGTTCCCGGACGACGTGGCCGAGCTCATCGACGCCGGACTGAAGTCCGACGACCTGCCCTGGCTGCCACCTCTGTGCGGCGCGATGGGCGTGCGGCGCAGGTCATGAACGACGATCTCGGTCATGCCGTCGAGGTCGAGCGGCCCGCCCGCCGGGTCGTGTCGCTCGTGCCGTCCCTGACCGAGGCCGTCGCCGCCACTCGTCCCGAGACGCTGGTGGGAGCAACGGACTGGTGCACCCACCCGCCCGGCCTCGACGTCGCACGGGTGCGCGGGACCAAGAACCCCGACCGCGCGGCGATCGCGCACCTGCACCCGGATCTCGTCATCGCCAACCGCGAGGAGAACCGCGAGCTCGACGTTGACCGCCTGCGCCGGGCCGGCATCCCGGTGTGGGTCACCGAGATCGAGACCGTGGGCCAGTCCTTCTCCTCGATGCGCCGGCTCTTCGTCGACGGCCTCGGCTGGGACGTGCCGGACTGGCTGGACGAGGCCGAGCGGGTCTGGGCCGAGCCGGCGCGCCTCGCACCGGCCCGCGTCGCGGTGCCCATCTGGCGTGATCCGTGGATGGTCGTGGGCTCCCGGACGTTCACCGGCGACCTCCTGGGGCGGCTGGGCCTCGTCAACGCGTTCGGCCACCACCAGGACCGCTATCCGCACGTCGAGCTGGACGTGATCGACGCCGACGGGACCGATCTCGTGCTCCTGCCCGACGAGCCCTACGTCTTCACGCCCGTCGACGGGCCCGAGGCCTTCACGCACACGCCGACGGCGCTCGTGCCCGGGCGCGCCCTCACGTGGTACGGACCGTCGTTGGTGACCGCGAGGTCCGAGCTCGAGGCGCTGCTCAGCGCGACGTGAAGGCCCTCACGAGCCGCTGCGCCTCGTCGGTCGTGACCGCGGCCGCGATCGTCGCGGACTCGTCCGCACCCGTCTGCGGCCCCGTGAGGTCCCAGGCGCCGCGGATCAGGCGCTTGGCCTGGCCCAGTGCGGCGGGCGCGCTGTCCGCCCAGGTGCGGGCCATGTCCTCGACCGCGGGCTCGAGCTCGTCGTCGGCCACGACCGTCGTGACGAGTCCCCAGTCGCGGGCCTCGGGCGCCGTGAGCACCCGGCCGGTCAGGGCGAACTCCAGCGCACGCTGCTGGCCGATCGCGCGGGGCACGAGATAGGAGACCCCGCAGTCCGGCGTCATGCCGATGCCCGGGTAGGCCATGACGAACTTGGTCGACTCCGCGGCGATGATCACGTCTGCGCTGAGCATGACGCCGAGACCTGCACCGGCCACGGCACCGCGCACGCCGGCGACGACCGGCTTGGGCGTGTCGGCCAGCGCCCGCAGCGCCGCCTCGAGCACCGTCGCCAGCTCGAGCAGGTAGACCGAGGGATCGTCTGCGGCGAGGAACGAGCGGACGTCACCGCCGGCGCAGAACCGCTTGCCCTGAGCCGTCAGCGTGATCGCGCGGACGTCGTCGCCGGCCAGGCCGTCGACCGCCGCGGCCATGTCGCGGGCGGCCGGCAGGTCGAATGCGTTGGCCTGGTCGGGTCGGGTGAGGACGATGTGCGCGACGCCGTCGGCGATGTCGAGGTTCACTGCGGCCATGGGTCCTGCCTTCGTGCTGGGAGTCGTGGGCGATCCCAGCCTAGGGGCGGTCGCGGCCGAGCTACTTGTCGGCCGTGGCCTTCTTCGCCGCCTTCTTGCCCGCGCCGAGGCGCGGGGCGTGCGACTCGAGCGTCGACGGAGTCTTGGCGACGACCGGCGGGGTCTCGCCGACGATCGCGTTGTGGCTGCCCCAGACGAGGTACTTGGCCGTCAGGTTGGTCAGCGTCGCGAAGCGGTTGCGGTTGCCCAGCAGCGTCGCGATGTGCAGCGCGACCCAGATGATCCACGCGGGGAAACCGGTCAGCCGCGGCATGAACTTGATCTCGGCGACTGCGGACGAGCGACCGATGGTGGCCATCGTGCCCTTGTCCTTGTACTTGAACGGCTTGGGCAGGCTCTTGCCCGCGACCCCTGCTGCGATGACCTTGGCGACGTGCTTGCCACCCTGGATGGCCGGCTGCGCCAGCTGCGGCAGCGGCTCCTCGGGGCTGACCGAGACGTCGCCGATCGCGTAGACGCCGTCCATGCCCTTGACGCGCAGGTGCTCGTCGGTCTCGATGCGACCGCCGCGCCCCTGCGGGACGTTCCACTCCTTGACGGCCGAGTGCGCCGTGATGCCCGAGGCCCAGACCACGATGCCGGCCTCGAGGAACTCCTGCTGGCCGTCGTGCTCGACGAGCACGCCGTCCGGGCGGACCTCCTTGACGGCCGTCTCCAGCCGCAGGTCGACGCCGCGCTTCTCGAGCGACTTGCGCGCATAGTCGCGCAGCTTGGGGTGGAACGGTCCGAGGACGTGCGGGAGCATCTCGATCAGCGTAATGTGCACGCGGTCGGTGTCGAGCTCGGGGTAGGTCGTGGGCATGTCGTTGTTGCGCAGCTCGGCGAACGCTCCGGCGGTCTCGACGCCGGTGGCACCGCCGCCGACGACGATGATGCGCAGGTCACGGTCCTGGCCGTTGATCGCGGCGTCCTCGAGACCTGCGAACATCCGGTCGCGGACCGCGAGCGCCTGCGAGCGGCGGTAGAGGGGCATCGAGTACTCCTCGGCGCCGGGCACGCCGAAGAAGTTGGCGGTCACGCCGACGGCGATGACGAGCTGGTCGTACTTGACGTCGAGCCCACCGTCGAGGTGCAGCGTCTTGGCCTCGTGGTCCATCGACATGACGGTGCCCTTGAGGAAGCGCACGTTGGACTGCTTGGCGCGGATCGCGCGCAGGAACCAGGTGATGTCGCCGGGGTTGAGGCTCGCGGTCGCGACCTGGTAGAGCAGCGGGTTGAACGTGTTGTAGTTGTGACGATCGATCAGCGTCACGTCGACGTCGGCACGCTTGAGCTTGCGGACGGCTGCGATGCCTCCGAACCCGCCTCCCACGACGACGACGTGGGGACGTTTCTGGACGGTCGCAACGCTCTCTGACATGCCTTCAGTCTAGTCCTCGCACCTGAAAAGCCTTACAGCGCCCGCGGGGGGTGTGACCACGGTCATGGGCGGGCGAACCACTGCGTGGCCTCCGGCCGCCGTAGCTGGATGAGGGCCACGACCGCCGCCACCGTCCAGGGCAGCCCGATCGGGAATCCGATGATCGAGATGATGATCGTCACGACCGTCATGACGAACAAGAACACCCCGCCCGAGCGCTTGGTGACCAGCACCCGGATCGCCGCGAAGAGGCCCGCCGCCGAGGCGACGAGCGAGATCGAGCTGAAGGCGAGGATAAAGCGGACGGCGGTGTCGAACTCGCTCTCACGGAGGTCGATCATGTCGGCACCGACGCCACCCTGCTCGATCCAGCTGTCGTAGTCGGTGCCCACGACGGCGAATCCGAGGAGCAGGATCGCCGCCGGCAGGGCCGCCATGAGCGAGCCGACGAACGTGGTCCACACCGCGATGCCGACCGGCCGGGGCAGCTTGTCGGGTGCCGGCTGCGGGGTCCAGTAGGGCTGGGCGCCCGGGTACGGCGACTGCGGGGCTCCCGCGTACGGCTGGTGGGCGTACGGGTGGACCGGCGGCTGGGTGGGCTGGGCCGCCGGGTGCTCGACCGGGGCCTGCTGCTGCGTCGAGAACGGATCGGACCGCTGCGGCACGGCGGAGGGCTCCTCCGGGGGGAGGTCGCCCGCCAGCTGACGGAACCAGGTCCTGGACTCCCCCGTCCACAGCCGCACCGTGAAGGCGACGGCCATCGCCCCGATCACGGCGTCGAAGAACGAGCCGCCGGTCGCGCCCAGGAAGAAGGAGACGCCGACCAGACCCATGACGACGGTCAGGCCGATGCGGCTGACGCGATCGCCCCGCGCGGTGTGGATCGCGAACACGACCCCGGCGGCCGCCAGCACCGCGAGCACGGTCAGGAAGACCTTGTAGCCGGACTCCGCGGAGGCCTGGGACATGCCCGCGTCGCGGAGCGCCTCGAGATAGGGCGAGACCTTCTCGGCGGCGTTGTCACCGTTCCAGCTCGAGACGAGCGAGATCGTGCGGATGCTCTGGATCGCGGCCAGGCCACCGAGGTAGGCGCACGCCGCCGTGAGCAGCGGAGGACGTCTCGGTGAGGTCACAGTCATGGCCCCATCCCATCATGCCGGGACAAGCACTCACCGAGACGTCCCGCGGTCAGGCCCGGCGCACCGTGAGCTCGTCCGCCTCGGGCTCGCGGTCGACGACGACGGTGTCGCCGTCGCGCACCTCGCCGGCGAGCAGGGAGCGCGCCAGCCGGTCGCCGATCGCCTGCTGCACGAGTCGGCGCAGCGGCCGGGCACCGTACGCCGGGTCCCACCCGGTGAGCGCGAGCCACTCGCGCGCCGCCTCGGTGACCTCCAGCTGGATGCGACGCGGCGCGAGGCGCTTCGCGAGTGCCGAGATCTGCAGGTCGACGATGTGCGCGAGCTCCTCGGTGCCGAGCGCGTCGAACATCACGATCTCGTCGAGCCGGTTGAGGAACTCGGGCTTGAACGAGACCTTGACGACGTCCATGACGGCGTTGCGCTTGGCCTCCTCGTCCAGCGATGCGTCCTGCAGGAACGACGAGCCGAGGTTGGAGGTGAGGATCAAGATGACGTTGCGGAAGTCGACCGTACGTCCCTGGCCGTCGGTCAGCCGGCCGTCGTCGAGCACCTGCAGCAAGATGTCGAAGACCTCCGGGTGGGCCTTCTCCACCTCGTCGAGGAGCACGACCGAGTACGGACGGCGGCGCACCGCCTCGGTCAGCTGACCGCCCTCGTCGTATCCCACGTAGCCGGGGGGAGCACCGACCAGGCGGCTGACCGAGTGCTTCTCGGAGTACTCGCTCATGTCGATGCGGATGATCGCCCGCTCGTCGTCGAACAAGAACTCCGCCAGCGTCTTGGCCAGCTCGGTCTTGCCCACGCCGGTGGGTCCGAGGAACAGGAACGAGCCCGTCGGGCGGTCCGGGTCCGAGATGCCGGCGCGCGAGCGCCGCACCGCGTCGGACACCGCCTTGACCGCGGCGCGCTGGCCGATGAGCCGCTTGCCGAGCTCGTCCTCCATGCGCAGCAGCTTGCCGGTCTCGCCCTCGAGCAGGCGCCCCGTCGGGATGCCCGTCCAGGACGCGACCACCTCGGCGATGTCGTCCGCGCCGACCTCCTCGTGGAGCATGGAGGGCTCGGCGCTCGACTCGGCCTCCTGCGCCTCGGCGAGCTGGCGCTCCATCGCGGGGATCTCGGAGTAGAGCAGCCGGCTGGCCTGGTCCAGATCGCCCTCGCGCTGGGCGCGCTCGGCCGCGACGCGCACCTCGTCGATGCGCTCCTTGATGTCGCCGACAGCGTTGAGGCTCTGCTTCTCGGCCTCCCAGCGCTGCTCCAGGGCACGCAGGGACTCCTGCTTGTCGGCCAGCTCGATGCGCAGCTTCTCCAGCCGCTCGCGGCTCGCGTCGTCGGTCTCCTTCGCGAGGTGCAGCTCCTCCATGTGGAGGCGGTCGACCGAGCGACGCAGCTCGTCGATCTCGACGGGGCTCGAGTCGATCTCCATGCGCAGGCGGCTGCCGGCCTCGTCGATGAGGTCGATGGCCTTGTCGGGGAGCTGACGACCGGGGATGTAGCGGTCCGAGAGCGTGGCGGCCGCGACGAGCGCCGCATCCGAGATCGCCACCTTGTGGTGCGCCTCGTAGCGCTCCTTGAGACCGCGCAGGATCGCGATCGTGTCCTCGGGGGAGGGCTCGCCGACGAACACCTGCTGGAAGCGGCGCTCCAGGGCCGGGTCCTTCTCGATGCGCTCGCGGTACTCGTCGAGGGTCGTTGCGCCGATCATCCGCAGCTCACCGCGGGCCAGCATGGGCTTGAGCATGTTGCCCGCGTCCATCGCGCTGTCCCCGCCCGCGCCGGCACCCACGACGGTGTGGAGCTCGTCGATGAAGGTGATGACCTGGCCCTCGGACTCCTTGATCTCGGTGAGGACGGCCTTGAGCCGCTCCTCGAACTCACCGCGGTACTTCGCGCCCGCGACCATCGCCGCGAGGTCGAGCGAGATCAGGCGGCGGCCCTTCAGCGACTCCGGGACGTCCCCCGCGACGATGCGCTGGGCCAGGCCCTCGACCACCGCGGTCTTGCCGACGCCCGGCTCGCCGATGAGGACGGGGTTGTTCTTGGTACGACGGCTCAGCACCTGCACGACACGGCGGATCTCGCTGTCGCGGCCGATGACCGGGTCGAGCTTGCCCTCCGCGGCGACGGCCGTCAGGTCGACGCCGTACTTCTCCAGGGACTGGTAGGTGTCCTCGGCGTTCGCGCTGGTGACGCGGGTCGAGCCGCGGACCGCCGAGAAGGCGGCCTGCAGGGCCTCTGCGGTGGCGCCGGCCTCGAGCAGGATGTTCTGGGCGGCCGAGCCGACCGTGGCGATGCCGACGACGAGGTGCTCGGTCGAGACGAACTCGTCACCGAGCTGGTCGGCGAGCTCCTGGGCGCGCTGCAGCACCTCGTGGCTCGTCCGGCTGAGGGTGGGGTTCTGGACGCTGGCACCCGATGCGCTCGGCAGCGCCTCGAGGGATGCCTTGAGGTCCGCGGCGACGGACTGGACGTCGACGCCGGCCGCCTGGATCAGTGGACCGGCCGTGCCGCCCTCCTGGGTGAGCAGGGCCTGCAGGAGGTGGGCCGGCTCGACGGCGGGGTTGCCGGCGGCGGCAGCGGACGAGATCGCGCTGCCCAGCGCCTGCTGGCTGCGGGTGGTGAACTTCGCAAGATCCATGGGTGGTGCTCCTGACGTGAAGAAGGGGGGTCACTCAGGACAACATCGTCAAAGTTGAGTCCATTCCTGTCAACTTTAGATCGTCCCCTCCGTCGGCTCACCACCGCGTGGGTCAGTAGCCGGTGAAGTAGTCCGTCCTCACCCGCCTGCACCGCTTCGCCAGGCCCGGGCGCACCGCGTTGACCATGGCCGGCGGACCCGAGACGTACGCGATGCGGTCGGCCAGGTCGGGCACGGCGGCCGCGATGAGGTCGACCGACAGGAACGGCGCCTCGACGTACGACCAGCCGTCGGGCAGCGACGCGGGCCGCTGGGGGCAGACCAGCACGACGCGGGCCCCTGCGAGCTCGTCCACGAAGGGGACCTCGCCCGGCGTCGACGCCCCGTAGACGAGCACCGCGTCGCGTGACGGCTCGTGCGCGAGCTGGCTCAGGAACGGCGTGATGCCGATCCCGCCGGCCACGAGCAGCACGGGCACGGAGGGATCGGCCGGCAGCACGAAGTCGCCGCCGACACCCGTGCCGTGGACACGCTCGCCCGGCTCCAGGTCGAGCAGCGCCCGCTTGAAGCTCGAGCTGGGCTCCGGCACCCGGAGCGCGACGGACACGAGCCCCGAGGCGTCGGGGGGCGAGGAGATGCTGAACGTCCGGCGGCTCCCCCGACTGTCGGTGCGGGCATGCGGGACGGTCAGCTCGACGTACTGTCCCGGCACGAACCGGACGGGTCGCCGCGCGCGGAACACCAGCTCGTGCGTCTCGGGCGTCAGCCGGCGCGTCTCCTCGAGCTCCAGCACCAGGCCGCGTCGCCGGGCGAGGGCGAACGCCACGAGGTTGCCGATCAGCAGCGACAGCTCCGGCGTGATCGCGAAGACCCCCAGCGACGGCGGGTTGTCGGTGAGGAAGCCGATCCACATCGGGTAGGCGAACGCGACCGCTGTGACCGCCGCGACCGCGAGCTGCTGGCGCCGCCGCGGCGGCAGGGTGAGCGGCTCGCTCAGCATGAACCCCGCCAGGAAGACGATCGGGTAGGAGTAGAACGTCGTCTTCAGGACGTCGACGAACGACTGGTCCGGACCCGCGACGTCGAGCAGCCGCGCGACGATCAGGACGGTGGCGATCACCACGAACACCGCCGCGACGTCCAGCCGGCGCGTCCGCCACAGCACGAGCAGGGCGAGGACCAGGACGAACGGGAACAAGCGCTCGGTCGCGGCGGTCTGCCAGATCGCGTTGATCCGCTCCTCCCGGCCGACGATCTCCTGGCCGACCACGACCAGGAACGCTCCGGCCGCGGCCGGGTTGA
Organism: Aeromicrobium sp. S22; assembly: GCF_009661045.1. NCBI lineage: Bacteria > Bacillati > Actinomycetota > Actinomycetes > Propionibacteriales > Nocardioidaceae > Aeromicrobium > Aeromicrobium sp. S22. The sequence continues at coordinate 392,249 of NZ_WJWV01000001.1, read as the reverse complement.
ACACGTGCCTGCCGCGCCACGCGAGGACGTACTTGGAGGCGTTGGCGAGCACGGCAGCGAGCGCGAGCCACACCAGGTTGCCCGTGTCGATCGACAGCAGGGGCACGAAGAGGAAGAACAGCAGCAGAGCCGTGATGACGGCGGACTCCGCGTGCGGGCGGACCCGCCAGAGCAGGCCCAGCACCCGGTTGCTGACGTACGACGCGATGAGCAGCACCGCGAGGCAGACCAGGTTGTCGCCCGTCGACAGGCCCTCGATCACGCCCGTCGCGGTGAAGACGGAGTAGACCACGACGAGCAGCAGCAGGCTCAGGGTCACGAGGCGGTACGTCGTGACGCGGCCGAGCTGTCGGTCCAGCAGGTCCCTCATGTGAACACCTCTCCGGGGAAGTTCTCGGACCACTCGACGCGGCCGTCGGCGTGCATGCGCACGAACTCGTGGGGGAATCGCTGCGCGAGCAGGTCGGCACGTGCGAAGAAGTGCGCGGTGGCCAGCCCGTCGGCGCGCATGCACGAGCGCGGCACGACGACCCAGGTCGCGCGGACGTCTCGGGTGGGGCGCCCCGTGCGCGCGTCGAGCACGTGGTGGAGACCGTCGCCCCACGCCCGGCGGTTCGTCGCGGAGGCGCACAGCGCCTGGCCGGGGCCGACGTCGACGACGCCGATCGCCCGGGTGGGATCGTCCGGATGCTCCATCGCGATCCTGGTCGGGTCGGGGTCGTGGTGGTAGATGTCGCCGCTCGCGTCGATCGTGAAGTCGTCCACGTACGTCCCCAGGACGCCCGCGACGAGATCGACCAGGAGGCCCTTGCCGGCGGCACCCACGTCGAGCAGGATCGGCTGACGGGTCGTCAGGACCGGCGGGTCCCACGAGATCGAGTCCCAGTCCGGGACCGCAGCCGGGTCGTCCGCGGCCCTGAGCGAGTAGCCCGCGTCGTAGCCGAGCTCCGCGAGTCGGCGCCCCACCAAGGGGTTGACCGCTCCGTGGGTGGCCTCGTGCAGCTCGCCGTAGAACGAGAGCAGCAGGTCCGCCTCGTCCGGCAGCGTCCACCGCCCCGGCCGGCGGGCGATGTCCGCGACGAGCGAGTCGTCGCGGAACCGCGACCAGGCACGGTCGAAGCACTCGACCCGATGCGCCACGTCAGCCTCGGCACCGGCCGGAAGCGGCGCCCGCGAGTCGATCTGCCATGCGGTGCCGATCGCCTCGAACGTCCAGGCGTGCACGTCAGGCCCGGGCTTCGCCCTTGATGGTCTCGATCGCCTGGTTGAACCCCTGGCTCGTCAGCGACGAGCCGGCAACCTTGGAGACCGACAGGTCGTCGAGGCTCTTGCCCACGACCTGGTCGGCGACGCCGCCCGCGAACTTGTTCTGGTACTGCTTCGAGGTCAGGTCGTCGGCCTCGGGCGTCACGGTGACGTCCGAGATCTTGCCGTCGGCGACGGTCAGGTCGACCTTGACCGTGGACTCGCCACCGGGGTTGGTGTAGCTGCCCTCGGCGGAGTAGTCGCCGTCCGCGTACGACCCGGGGGAGGAGTCCGCCGCGTCCGTGGTGGCGGCGTCGCCCGGAGCGGCCGAGCTCGACGTCTTGGGGGACGCGGCGCCGTCGGACTCGCTGCTGCCGCATGCCGCGGTGATCAGCAGGACCGACGCGGCGGCCGCAGCCGAGAGCATCTTCTTGTGCGCAGGAAGTTTCATCGTCGGGCTCCAGGTGTCGGGGGCAGGTGAATGAAGGTTCAACCGTAGAACGAGGGGCGCCGGGGCCGAGTTCCTCGATGAGAGAGTTCTCATCGGGCCAGGTCTGCGAGGGCCGCGGTGGCGGCATGGAAGCCGCCCATCCCGTGGACCCCTCCCCCCGGCGGGGTGGACGCCGAGCAGATGTAGAGGCCCTTCGCGCCGAGCGAGTACGGATTCGGCGACATGCGGGGGCGCATCACGAGCTGCCACGGATCGTTGGCGCCGCCGCCGATGTCCCCGCCGACGTAGTTGGCGTTGTGCGCCTCGAGCTGGGCGGGCCGCGTCGTGGTCTGCGCGACGATCCGGTCGCGGAAGCCCGGCGCGAAGCGTTCGACCTGCCGGGTGATCGCCTCGGTCGCATCGCCGGTGTAGCCGTTCGGCACGTGCGCGTACGTCCACACCGGGTGCACGTTGCCCGCGGACCGGCCGGGATCGGCCAGGTACTGCTGACACGCCAGCACGAACGGCCGCGCGGGCATGCGCCCCGCGTGGACCTCGCGCTCGGCCGCGTCGATCTCCTCGAGGGTTCCGCCGAGGTGCACCGTGCCGGCCTGGGCGGCCCACTCATTGGCCCACGGCACTCCGCCCTCGACAGCGAAGTCGACCTTGACGACCCCCGGGCCCGAGCGCCACCTTCGCAGCGGTCGACGGACCCGGCCCGGGAGGCGGTCGCCCGCGACCTGCAGGACCGTCCGGGGGGAGGTGTCGAAGATGACGATGTCCGCCTGGGGCAGCTCGGTCACCCGGTGCCCCGTCTCGATGCGGCCCCCGTGCTCGATCACGTCCGAGGCGAGGGCGTTCGCGATCGCGATCGAGCCGCCCTTGGCGACGGGCCACCCGTACGCGTGGCTCGTCACGGCGAACATCAGCCCGAGACCGCCGGTCGTCGGTCGACCCAACGGGTGCATCGCGTGGGCCGCGAGCCCGGCGAACAGCCCGCGCGCCTCCTCGGTCTGCCAACGCCGGGCGATCCAGGACGCCGGCTGCAGCGCCCGCAGCCCGAAGCTCGCGAGCAGGAGCGGATGCCTCGGCACGTGCAGGACGGGGCCGAAGATCTCCTCGATGAGCGCATCGCTTCGCCGGACCAACGGCGCGAAGAGCCGGCGCCAGGCCTCGCCGTCGATGCCGAGGCCGTCGACCGTGCGGTCGAGGTCGCGGAAGAGCACCCCGGCGCGTCCGCCGTCGAGCGGGTGGACGGCATCGACCTGCGGCCACAGCCACTCCAGGCCGTGCCGCTCGAGATCGAGACTGCGAAAGAACGGCGATGCGACCCCGGTCGGGTGGGTCGCCGAGCAGATGTCGTGCAGCACGCCCGGGACGTTGAGCTCGGCCGAGCGGGTGCCGCCACCGATCTCGTCCTCGGCCTCCAGCACCGTCACCGCGACGCCTGCGCGGGCGAGCACGACGGCGGCGGCGAGGCCGTTCGGACCGGATCCCACGACGACGGCTGAGGTCATGCCACCGACCCTAGCCGGGCCCCCTCCGCCACCCCCGGGCCCGCGTCCTGTGACCCCGGTCACCCCTTGAGCGGTCGCATGGCAAGACGGGTTCGACGGCGTGGGACGACCCCTTAGGCTTGCCTAAGGGGCAACCTCCCCTTCCACAGAACTCCCGTCCTCAGGAGCAGTGCATGAGCAGGCAGTTGCGAGTCGCCGTCATCGGTGCCGGCCCCGCCGGCATCTACGCCGCCGACATCCTCACCAAGTCCGAGGGCGTCGACGCGCGCGTGGACATCCTGGACCGCGACCCCACGCCGTTCGGCCTGATCCGCTACGGCGTCGCGCCGGACCACCCGCGCATCAAGGAGATCGTCAAGGCGCTCAAGCGCGTCCTGTCGAACCCGGACATCCGCTTCTTCGGCAACGTCAACTACGGCTCGGACCTCAAGCTGGACCACCTCCAGCAGTTCTACGACGCGGTCATCTTCGCGACCGGCGCCCGCGCCGACCGCGATCTCGACATCCCGGGCATCGACCTCAAGGGCTCGTTCGGGGCCGCGGACTTCGTCTACTGGTACGACGGACACCCGGACGCACCGCGCGAGTGGCCGTTCGAGCCGCACGCCGAGTCGGTCGCGGTCCTCGGCGTCGGCAACGTCGGGCTCGACGTCGCCCGTATGCTGGCCAAGACCGCCGACGAGCAGCTCGTGACCGAGATCCCGCAGAACGTCTACGAGGGTCTCAAGGCCAATGCGGCCAAGGACATCCACGTCTTCGCCCGTCGCGGCCCCGCCCAGGTGAAGTTCACCCCCATGGAGCTGCGCGAGCTGAGCCACTCCCCCAACGTCGACGTGATCGTCCACCCCGAGGGCTTCGAGCTCGACGAGGGCTCGATGGACTCGATCCGCGCCTCGAAGTCGGTCAAGCTCGTCGTCGACGTGCTGCAGAACTACCTGGCCAAGGAGCCGAAGGGTGCGGACCACCGCATCCACATCCACTTCTGCCAGAACCCCGTCGAGGTCCTCGGCGAGGACGGCCGGGTCGTCGGCCTCCGCACCGAGGTCACCGAGCTCGACGGCACGGGCAACGCCCGCGGCACCGGCGAGTTCAAGGACTGGCCCGTGCAGGCGGTCTACCGCGCGGTCGGCTACCGGTCGGACAACCTGGCCGGCATCCCGTTCGACAACAACACGGCCACGGTCCCCAACGACGGCGGCCGGGTCATCGACATCGATGGCGAGCCGCTGCCCGGCGCGTACGTCACGGGCTGGATCAAGCGCGGACCCGTCGGCCTGATCGGTCACACCAAGTCGGACGCCGCCGAGACCATCCGTCTCCTGCTCGAGGACGTCGACCGCCTCCAGCCCCCCGCGAGCCCCGACCGCGAGGACGTCGACGCGTACCTTGCCGGCCGCGGCATCGAGTTCACGACGTGGGAGGGCTGGGAGAAGCTCGACGAGCACGAGATCGCCCTCGGCGAGGCGGCCGGGCGGGCGCGCATCAAGGTCGTCCCGCGCGACGAGATGCTGCAGATCAGCCGCAGCTGAGTCAGGCCGGGCGGCCCTGCATGTTGCAGATCGTGTCGTGCATCGCCTCGTCGGGCGGGGCGGTGCACGGCAGCGGCTGCAGGTCCGGCCGCGCCCGCAGGCCGTCGAGCAGCAGTGCGAGGTAGCGCCGCCACAGATCGGGCTGTGCGCTCGTCGTCATGACACTGATGACCATGAGCTGCATGCCGAGATCGGTCACGCCGACGTCGGGGCGCAGCGTGCCGTCGTCCTGGGCGCGCCGCACCAGCTCCTCGAGGATCGGCCCCAGTCGTTCGCGGCCGATGCTGCGGTGCGCGTCCTGGGAGATCGTCTGCGCCATGACCTCCTTGAGCCCGCGGTCGGCGACCTGGTGCTCGAGGGCCTGCTCGAGGAACCACGCGAGCCCCTCGTAGGCGTCCGCCATCTCTGCGGACCGCTCGGCGATCGTGACGATCTCGGCGATCCGGGACTCGAAGAGCGCCTGGACCAGCTCGGCCCGCTCCGGGAAGCGTCGATAGACCGTGCCCACCCCGATGCCCGCACGGCGGGCGATCTCGTCGTAGCCCGCGTCGAGCCCGTGCTCGGCGAACACCTCCACAGCCGTGTCGAGGATCAGCTGACGGTTGCGAGCAGCGTCGGCGCGCAGGGGGCGTTCCGCCTCCGCCGCCTCGATGCTCGTGGTCATTCGCCCATGCTACGGGAGCGGAGCCGATTCTCCGGTTCGTGCGGCATCTCACACACTCAACTGGAGCCAAGGTTCCGGTTCTGTCGTACATTGAAACGGAAGGGGGTTTCCACTTCTTCGTGACCTCACAAGAGCTGGAGATCCCATGGCCCGCACGATCACCGAGGACCGGGCGCCCGAGCCCGCGGTCGGCACGACCAATCCTCATCATGCGACCCGCTGGGTGATCCTCGCCGTCATCGCGCTCGCCCAGCTCATCGTCGTGCTGGACGCGACGATCGTGAACATCGCGCTGCCGACCGCGCAGGAGGCCCTCGGGTTCTCCAACGACAACCGCCAGTGGATCGTGACCGGCTACGCCCTCGCGTTCGGCTCGCTGCTGCTGCTCGGCGGTCGCCTGAGCGATCTGGTCGGACGCCGACCCATGTTCATCGCGGGCCTGATCGGCTTCGCCGTGGCGTCGGCCGTCGGCGGTGCCGCGCAGAACTTCGAGACCCTCGTCGGCGCCCGCGTCGCCCAGGGCGTCTTCGGCGCCCTCCTCGCCCCCGCGGCGCTGTCGCTGCTGACCGTCACGTTCGTCGACGCCAAGGAGCGCGCCAAGGCGTTCGCGATCTTCGGCGCGATCTCCGGCGGCGGCGGCGCGATCGGCCTCATCCTCGGCGGCGCGCTGACCGAGTACCTCTCGTGGCGCTGGTGCCTCTACGTCAACGCCCCCCTCGCGATCCTCGCAGTCCTCGGCGGCGTCTTCCTGCTCAAGAAGCAGCCGAGGTCCGAGGACGCCAAGGGCATCGACGCCCCCGGCACCGTCGTGGTCATCGCCGGCCTGATCTCGTTCGTGTACGGCTTGGCGAGCGCCGAGTCCGACGGCTGGGGCAGCGCCACCACGTTGATCTGCATCGGTGTCGGCCTGGCCCTGCTCGCCCTCTTCGCAGTGATCGAGAGCCGCGTCGAGGAGCCCCTGCTCCCCCTGCACATCGTGTGGGACCGCACGCGCGGCGGCTCGTTCCTCGTGGTCGCGATCGTGGGCATCGGCCTGTTCGCGGTGTTCTTGTTCCTGACCTACTACGTCTCGCTCACGCTGGGCTACACCCCGCTGAAGACGGGCTTCTCGTTCGTCCCGATGATCCTCGGCATCATGGTCACCGCGACCAGCTCGGCGGGGCTCGTCGCCCGCATCGGCCCGAGGATCCCGGTGTTCGTCGGCATGCTGCTCGCCGCCGTCGGCATGGTGCTGTTCGCCCAGCTCGACCTCGACAGCACGTACGCCGCGAACATCCTGCCCGGTCTCGTCATCACGGGCCTTGGTGTCGGGCTGTCGATGGCCCCGGCGTTCAGCGCTGCGGTCTCCGGCGTGGACGCCGAGCACGCGGGTGTCGCGTCCGCGTCGGTCAACACGTTCAACCAGATCGGCGGCTCGATCGGCACCGCGGTGCTGAGCGCCTTCGCCGCGACCGCCACCTCGGACTACCTGGCCGGCAGGACCCCGTCCGCCCTCAACCAGCAGCTCGCGGCGATGCACGGCTACACCACGGTGTTCTGGTGGTCCGCGGCGATCTTCGCAGTCGGCGCCGTCATCTGCGGGGCACTCCTCCGGAGCGGACCCATCACGATCGATCCGGACGCGGCGCCGGTCCTGGCTCACTGAGGAGCCGAGACCCGTCATGTCCACCCTCACCGGACAGCAGCGCGGCCCGGCCCGCGGGACTCCCTCCCCGCGTGGGCCGGCCGTGTCTGCGCATGCCCTGCGCGCAGGGCGCCGAGTCGCGTCGTCGACCGGCCTCCGGGAGGTGGCCGTGCTCGCCGGTCTCTGGGTCGCGTACAGCATCAGCCGCCTCCTGGCCACCGACGACCTCGCTTCCGCACGTGCGCGAGCGGGCGACATCCTGCACGTCGAGAGCCTGCTCCACCTCGACTTCGAGTCGTGGCTGAGCTCAACGGTGGGCGCCGTCACGCAGATCGCGGTGCCGATGTCGTTCTGGTACGCGACGCTGCACTACGTCGTGACACCGGCGGTCCTGGTCCTCGTGTTCCTGCGGCACCGCGCCGACTACCCGCGCGCCCGCAACGCGATCGTGATCGGCTCGGCCATCGGGCTGGTCTGCTACGTGCTCCTGCCGACCGCACCCCCGCGGCTCATGCCGGGCGGCCAGTATCTCGACGTCCTCGCGATGACCTCGACGTTCGGCTGGTGGGGCGGTGACGCGTCGGCCCCCGCCGGGCTCGGCCACCTCACCAACGAGCTGGCGGCCATGCCGTCGCTGCACGTGGGCTGGACCGTCTGGGTCGCCTGGGCGATCTGGCGTCACACGGGTCTCGTCGGGCGCGCGATCGCCTGCCTGTACGTGGCCGGGACGACCTTCGTCGTCATCGCGACCGGCAACCACTGGGTGCTCGACGCAGTCGCCGGGGCCGCGGTCGTGGCCGTCGGCATCGTCCTCTCCGGACGCATCGCGTCCCGCACTCCCGCTGACGACCTGGCCAGCAGATGATCGCCCCCCTGCTGGGCTTCGCGTTCGCCTTCGCCGAGTCCGGCCTGGGCCTCGGCGCGGTGATCCCCGGCGAGGTCGCGATCACGAGCCTCGCGGCGAAGACGGACGGACCGCTGGCGCTCGCGGTCCTGGGCGCAGCGGTCGCGCTCGGGGCGACGGCCGCGGACCACCTCGGACTCTTCATCGGACGGGCAGGCGGACCACGTCTGCGGGAGTCGCGGCTCATCGCCCGGGTCGGGGTCGAGCGCTGGGACCGCGCCGGCCGCCTCATGCAGCGCCATGGGTTCTGGGCCGTGCTGGCCAGCCGCCTGCTGCCCCTCGTGCGCACCGTCATGCCGGTCGTCGCGGGTGCGGCGCACCTGCGCTACCGCTGGTTCCTGCTGGCCTCCGTCCTCGGCGCGATCGCCTGGTCGAGCCTGTGGGTCGGCGCCGGCGCCGGCATCGCGGCAACCGGCGTCCTGGACGACCCCTGGCTCGTCGGTGGACTCGTCGCGGTGATCGTGGCGGGCCTGGTCATCCGTGCCCTCGTGCGCCGCCGGCGAGCTCGCACGGCACCCGAGCCGACCGGATCGGCTCCGATTTCGGCCACGGAGCCCGGCGAGATATTATGACGTCCTAGGAATTTACTAGGACGTCCTAGTGATTGAGGAGTGCTGCATGAGCGGAATCGACAAGGTCGGAGTCATCGGCGGAGGGCTGATGGGCTCGGGCATCACCGAGGTCGCCGCTCGCGCGGGTCTTGACGTCGTGGTCATCGAGATCAGCCCCGAGGCGGCCAAGGCCGCCGCCGAGCGCGTCGAGGGCTCTCTGCGCAAGGCTGAGTCCCGGGGCAAGATCGAGTCCGCCGAGGTCACCGCGGTCCTGGACCGGATCCGGTTCGAGACCGATCTGGAGACGCTGGCCGACCGCGATCTCGTGGTGGAGGCCGCCAGCGAGGACGAGCAGATCAAGCTCGAGCTGTTCCGTACGCTCGGCCGGGTCCTGACCAAGGACGACGCGATCCTCGCCTCCAACACGTCCTCGATCCCGATCGTCAAGCTGGGCGCGGTCTCGGGCCGTGCGCACCACGTCATGGGCGTCCACTTCTTCAACCCCGCGCCGGTCATGCAGCTCGTCGAGCTCATCCCGTCGCTGACGACGTCCGCCGAGACGCTCGACCGCATGCGCGGCTGGGTCACCGACACCTTGGGCAAGCAGCCGATCGACGCGACCGACCGCGCCGGGTTCGTGGTCAACAGTCTTCTCGTCCCGTACCTGCTGTCCGCGATCCGGATGTACGAGGCGGGCTACGCCTCGGCCGAGGACATCGACCGCGGCATGGTGCTGGGCTGCGGCCACCCGATGGGCCCGCTCGCCCTGTCCGACCTGATCGGCCTGGACACCATCAAGGCGATCGGCAAGTCGATGTACGACGAGTTCAAGGAACCCCTCTACTCACCCCCGCCGTTGCTCGACCGCATGGTCGACGCCGGACTGCTCGGCAAGAAGTCCGGGCAGGGCTTCTACGGCTACGAAGGACGCTGACGATGACCGACGCCGACCAGGCAACCGACATGTTCGTGCTCTCCGAGGAGCACCAAGCGATCCGCGAGGCCGTCCGGGCCGTCGCCGAGGACAAGATCGCCCCCTTCGCCGCCGACGTGGACGCGCAGCCGCGCTTCCCTCAGGAGGCCGCCGACGCGCTCCTGGCGTCGGACTTCCACGCTCCCCACGTGCCTGAGCAGTACGGCGGCGCCGGTGCGGACGCCCTCGCGACCGTCCTGGTCATCGAGGAGGTCGCCCGTGTCGACGTGTCCGCCTCGCTGATCCCCGCGGTCAACAAGCTCGGTTCGCTGCCGGTCCAGATCGGCGGCAACGAGGAGATCAAGGCCAAGTACCTCGGCAAGCTCGCGCGCGGCGAAGGCGGCTTCTCGTACTGCCTGTCCGAGCCGGACGCCGGCTCCGACGCCGCCAACCAGAAGACCCGCGCGGTCCGCGACGGCGACGGCTGGGTGCTCAACGGCGTCAAGCGCTGGATCACCAACGCGGGCGTCTCGGAGTACTACACGGTGCTCGCCCAGACCGACCCGACCAAGCGCACCAAGGGCATCACCGCGTTCGTGGTCGAGAAGTCCGATCCCGGCGTCTCGTTCGGTGCCCCGGAGAAGAAGCTCGGCATCAAGGGCTCGCCGACGCGCGAGGTCTACCTCGACAACGTCCGCATCCCCGGCGACCGCATCATCGGCGAGGTCGGCGAGGGCTTCTCGATCGCGATGAAGACGCTCGACCACACCCGCGTGACGATCGCCGCCCAGGCTGTCGGCGTCGCCCAGGGCGCCCTGGACTACGCGCTCGGCTACATCCAGGAGCGTCAGCAGTTCGGCCACCCGATCAGCGACTTCCAGGGCCTGCAGTTCATGGTCGCCGACATGGGCATGAAGATCGAGGCCGCCCGCCAGCTCACGTACGCGGCCGCCGGTCGCTCCGAGCGCGGCGACAAGGACCTCACGTTCTTCGGCGCGGCCGCCAAGGCGTTCGCCTCCGACACCGCGATGCAGGTCACGACGGATGCCGTCCAGCTCCTCGGCGGCTACGGCTTCACCGCCGACTACCCGCTCGAGCGCATGATGCGCGATGCCAAGATCACCCAGATCTACGAGGGCACCAACCAGGTGCAGCGCGTCGTCATGGCGAGACAGCTGCTCGCCGGGGTGCAGTCGAAGCTCTGAGGACCTAGGTCCCCGTTTTTTTCGGGTCCCGCGGCCGTGGCGCCGTCGCGCCGGGCGCCCCAGCGTTGCACCTGACCCCCAGGGAGAAGGCGACGATGAGCGGTGGACCGGTGGTTCTCGGCGATGACGGCACCCGCGGAGCGGCGATGGACTTCGCTCTGGCGGAGGCGCAGCGGCGGCACGCGCTGCTGAAGGTCGTGCACTGCGCGCCGCTGCCGACGGATCTCGGCGACCTCGTGGCCAGCGAGGCGGCCCACCGCGAGGTGCTGTCCGCGGGGCAGGAGCTGCTCGACAGGACCGCGCAGCTCATCGAGCAGCGCCGGGCCCAGGTCGACGTCGAGTACGTGCTGTCCGACCTCCCGCCGACCCAGCACCTGCTCGAGGAGTCAGGGACAGCGCAGCTCCTGGTCACGGGCATCGACGACATCCCGTGGTACGACCGACTGTTCGGCGGGGCCGTCGCCAGCTATCTCGCAACCCACGCGGAGTGCCCGCTGGTCACCGTCCCCAAGCATCTCGACGACGGCCGGCGGCACGAGGGTGTCGTGGTCGCCCTCGACGGCACGTCGGATGCACGGCCGCTGCTGTCCTTCGCCTTCGAGGTCGCACAGGGGTGGGGAACGACCCTGCACGCCGTGCGGATGGTGTCGGTCGGCGCCGTGCCCGACGTGGTCGAGAGCGCCCGCGCCAATCTCAGCGAGGTCCTCGCCGGGTGGGGCGAGAGCTACCCAGACGTGCGGGTCGAGCAGGAGGTCGTCGTCGCCGAGCCCAGCGACGCCTGCATCGCCGCGACCAGTCGTGCCGAGCTCGTCCTGGTGGGCCGGTCGGGCCGGCACCGGATCCGCCGGCCGACCGCGGCCGCCCTCGTGCGGCACGCCACGTGCCCGGTGGCCGTCGTGCCACTGGATCCGCGGCCGGCCGCGACGTGACGGAGGGCCCGGAGCGAGAGCTCACCTTGACCCAGCTCCTGGCGATCAGGATCAGGACAGCGGACGGCAGGAGCCTGGGGCGCCTCCGGGACCTTCGGATCGAGCGGCTCGCCCCCGGCTCACCGGTCGATCGCGTCCTGCTGGGCGCCGGTCGCGGCGACCGCTACGTCCTGCCGTGGTCCATGCTCGACCTCACGCCGGACGACAGCGTCGCGTCGACGCTCCGGCTCCGCTCGGAGGAGATCGGCAGCCACCGCGTGCGGGACGACGAGCCGTCGCGGCCCGGGTCGGGGGCGGTCTGGCTGGGTCGGGACGTCCTCGACTCCCAGGTGGTCGACCTGTCGGGCAGCCGACTCTCCCGGGTGTCGGAGGTGTTGTTGCGGGTCGACCACCATGGTGCGCCTGTGCCGATCGCCGTCGACCTGGGCGTCGGCGCGCTCATGGCCCGCATCGGTCTTCGCGCCGCCGCACGTCACCTGCCGCGGGTGATCGTCCCGTGGGACGATCTCTACCTCGCATCCGCGGGCGGTCACCGCTCGGAGCTCGCCGTGTCCACGGATCGGTTGGGTCGCCGGGACGCGTCCGTGGTCGCCGAGATCATCGCTCGTCTGCCGCTCAGGAGATCTGCCGAGGTCCTCCAGGCCGTCCCCTCGTCCCGCGCGGCCACGGCCCTCACGGCCAGCAACCGCGCCCTGCGCCGTCGGCTGGTCCGGCTGCTCCCCGCGCGCCGCTCGGACGCACCGGTCGTCAGCCACGACCGCGACTCGGTGACCGATGGCCGCAGGCTCCTTCGGACGGCGGGGTGGCGCGTCCCGCGTCCTCGGAGGACGAGCCGATGAGCGGTGCCCCGGCGTCTGTCGGCAGCACGGTCCCCCGTCCCGGTCCGCTGCGGCGCTGGCGACTGCGGCTCGTGGCCCTCATGGCCGTGGTGGGCCCCGGGCTGCTGGCGGGACTGTCCGACGACGACCCGGCCGGCATCACGACGTACTCCGTCCTCGGGACCGACTACGGCTATCAGCTGTTGTGGGTCCTGGCCCTGTCGACCCTGGCGCTGATCATCTTCCACGGACTCGCGGTGCGGGTCGGTGTGGTCACCGGGCAGGGACTCCTCGGTCTGGTGCGGGACCGCTACGGCCCCCGCGTGGGCTCCATGACCCTCGTGCTGCTGCTCATCGCCAATCTCGGCACGACGTGCGCCGAGCTCGCCGGCGTGGCGGCCGGCCTGGAGCTGTTCGGCGTCAGTCGCTACATCGCCGTGCCCGTCGCTGCAGCCGGTGTGTCGCTGCTGGTCCTCAAGGGAGCGTTCCACCGGGTCGAGCACGTCCTGATCGCGTTGGCCGCGGTGTTCGTCTGCTACGTCGTGGCAGGCGTGGTGGCAGATCCCGACTGGGGGGCGGCGGTACACGGCCTGGTCACGGTCTCGATGCCCGTCGACCGGGACGCGGCAGTCATCGTGTGTGCGACCGTCGGCACCACATTGGCGCCCTGGGGGCTCAGCTTCATCCAGTCGTACGCGGTGGACAAGAAGCTGACGGTCGACGACCTGCCGTCCGAGCGCATCGACGTGGTCGTGGGCTCGATCCTCACCGGTGTCATCGGCTTCTTCGTCGTGGTCACGTGCGCCGCGACCCTGCACCCCGTGGGCGCCTCGATCAGCGACGCCACGGACGCGGCCGACGCCCTCAGACCCCTGGTGGGCAAGGAGGCGCCCCTGCTGTTCGGCGCCGGGTTGATCGGCGCCGCGGTGCTCGCGGCGGCGATCCTGCCCCTGTCCACGGCGTACTCGGTGTGCGAGTTCATGGGCCGGGAGGGGGCGCTGGACGACGGCTTCTCCGGGGCTCCCCTGTTCTACAGCACCTACGTCACCATCATGGGCACCGCGGCAGCGCTCGTGCTGCTTCCCGGCGTCTCGCTCGTTCCCGTCCTGGTGCTGACCCAGGTGCTCAACCTCGTCCTCGTCCTGCCGCTCATGGTGATCATGTACCGCCTGGGCCGCGACCCCGGCGTCATGGGGACCTACAGGGTCTCGGAGCGGACCAGGGCCGTGTACCTCGCCGCGATCGTGCTGGTCGGTCTGTGCGTGACGGCGCTCGCGGTCCTCCTGCTCCCCGGGCGTTGACGCCACGCAGCGCGTGACGGTGGACGGCGACTGGGGCCCTTGGTCCCACCGATCGTGGCCCACCGGCGGTGACGGGGCGGGGTCCGCCCACCTGATCGTGAGAGCACCATCTCGAACCAGGAGCTCCCCCCCATGTCCAAGCCTGTCACCGTCGGCATCCTCGACAAGCAGCCCAACGTGCTGTCCTACGCCATCCGCGCTGCCGCCACCGGGGACAGCGTCCTCCGCGTCGTCCACGCCGCTGGCTTCCCGGCCCAGTCCGCAGACTTCTACGCCGGGATGGAGCTGCTGGACGATCTTCGCGCCGCCGGCCAGGGGGTGCTCGACGACGCCCGGGAGCTCGTCGAGCACGAGGCGCCCGACCTCACCGCCGAGTACGTCCTGACGACCGAGACCCCCCTCCACGCTCTCAAGCACGAGGCCGCCCAGGCGCGCATGCTGGTGCTCGGCTCGGACCAGGTGTCCTGGTTCGACCGGCTCCTGCGCAGCCGGGTCTCCGGACATCTGGCCCTTCACGCGGCATGCCCGGTCGTGGTGGTGCCCACGCTGCCGTCCGCAGAGGATCTCGGCCGACGGGTCGTCCTGGCGCTGGACGGCGACGCCTCGGACGAGGGCCCGGTGCGGTTCGCCCTCGAGCAGGCCGCAGCGCGCCGCGGGCCGCTCAACGTCGTCCATGCCCTTGCTGCGGGTGTACCCCCGAGCGAGGTCGGTCGGCTGCGCGCCGAGGTGAGCGGGGTGCTGGAGGACGCGAGCGCCGCCTACCCCGACACGCCGATCTTCACCTCGTTCTCCGTGGGAGAGGTCGGGCACGCGATCATTCACGAGGCCCGTCAAGCCGGGCTCGTGGTCGTCGGCAGGCCCAGCGGCCCCGCCAGGATGTTCTCCCGTCCGGTGGCCACCCAGGTCCTGCGTGAGGCGCACTGCGCGGTTGCCATCGTCCCTCCCACCTACAAAGGCCCCTGAACACAGATGCCCACACCACCCCCGGTCTCAGCCGGTATCGGACCCGACGAGGCACCCGGAGTGCTGCGCTACGCCACCATGGAAGCTGCACGGCGCGGGGCGACCCTGCGACTGGTCCACGCCTACACCGTCCCTCCCGCCACAGTGGGCGCGATGTACGGCTACGACTTTCCGGCCAGCTTCCGGGAGGCCGGACAACAGCTTCTGGACAGGTCTGCGGCGATCGTGTCGCACCTGGAGCCCGACGTGCGCGTCGAGCAGGTGCTGGTCCGTGGCACCCCCGCCAGGACCATGGAGGACGAGAGCCGCCTCGCCCAGCTGGTCGTCGTCGGTGGCGACACCGACAAGCCGCTGCTCATGCGTCTGTACGAGGGGCGCACGGCAAGCCACCTGGCGCGGAACGCCCACTGTCCCGCCGTGATCGTGCCTGCGGACTGGTCGGCGACACCCGTCGGCGGGGATGTCCTGGTGCTGGTGGACCACCACCAACCCCCGGACGAGGCGACCATCGACTTCGCGGCCGCTCACGCCCGACGGCTCCGTTGCGAGGTCATCGTCGTCGACATCGGCCCTCGTGCACGGCAGGTGGTCCACGACGCCGCGGCGACCGACGAGTCGGGTCTGGTGGTCGTCGGCCGTGACTCCCACCCCGGCCGGAGCCACCTGGCTCACCTCCTCGACGCGCCGACCTCGTGCCCCATAGCAGTCGTGCCCCCCTCTGCTCCCTCCGTTCGCAGGACCTAGGTCCCCGGGATCATCGGCCCTGTCGGACCCGCGGGGGTCGGCCGAGAATCAACGGGTGAGTGCGCCCAACACGGTTGACCGGGTGATCGCCCAGGGCCGCCAGATGGGCCTGACCCAGTCCACCGCCCTGGTCATCGGCAGCATCATCGGGGTCGGCGTCTTCAGCCTTCCCTACTCCTTGTCGAAGTTCGGTCCCATCAGCCTCGTGGCCATGGGCATCGCCAGCCTGACCGCGATCGCCTTCGCCCTGCTGTTCGCCGCCCTGAGCCGGCGGATGCCTGCCGACGGAGGGCTGTACGCGTACTCGCGCACGGCCTTCGGCAACGCCGTCGGGTTCGGCAACGCGTGGTCGTACTGGATCGACGCGTGCGCCGGCAACGCCGCGATCGCCGTGGGGTGGGTCTACTACGTCGAGCACTTCATCAACAAGGACGGGACGACCGGCGGCAGCGTCCTCATCGCGCTCACCTGCCTCTGGGTCCCTGCCGTGGTCAACATGACCGGGGTCCGCAACGTCGGCGAGCTCCAGGTCGTCACCACGGTCCTCAAGTTCATTCCCCTGCTCTTCCTGGCCACCGTCGGCCTGTTCTTCATCACGTCCCAGAACTTCTCGACGTGGAACACGAGCGGGGACTCCGACGTGTCCGCGATCGGCGGGGCGATGGCGATCTGCCTGTTCACCTACCTGGGGGTCGAGACGGCGGCCGTCGCGGCCGCGAAGGTGCGCAATCCGCGTCGCAACATCCCGCGCGCGACCGTCTTCGGGACGCTCGCGAGCGCCGTGGTCTACATGCTGTCCCTCACCGCGATCTTCGGCATCCTGCCCACGGCCACCCTCTCGCTCGAGGAGAACCGCGACTCGTACGCCGTCGCGACCAACACCATCCTGGGCGGGACCTGGTCCGGCGACCTCGTGGCGGCCGCAGTCATCATCTCCGGCATCGGGGCCAGCAACGGCTGGACGATGATCTGCGCCGAGATGCCCCGTGCCGCGGCCGAGGACGGCCTCTTCCCCGCCGCGTTCACCCGGACCAACTGGCGCGGCGCCCCCTTCGTGGGCATCGTGTGCTCGACCCTGTTCGCGTCTGCCGCCGTGCTCGTCAGCTTCTGGGGAGCGGACGGGTCCACGGTCTTCACGACGCTGGTGCTGACGACCGGCATCACCGCGGCCATCCCGTTCGGGTTCTCGGCCCTCGCGCAGATCGTCTGGCGCGTGCGGGACCGGCGCCTGGGCATCACCGCCCACTTCGTGCGGGACGTCCTGGTCGCCGTCGTCGCGGTCGCGGCGTCCATCGCGTTCATCTACTACTCACGCAACACCGGTGAGTCCGGGTACGTCGTGTGGGGTCCGTTCCTGCTGGCCGGCATCGCCCTCCTGCTCGGCGTGCCGGTCTATCTGGCCGAGCGCTCCCGCATGGTCCCGCCGGACCCCGTTCCCCCCTACGACGCGCCCTGAGCCGGGCTCACCCGTCGAAGTGGTGGCCGTCGGCGAGCCCGTACGTCCACCGGAACCCGTTGCGCTTCATGATCCGCGGCACCAGGTGCGAGCTCTTGGTCCAGGCGTACGTGCCGGCGGCCCGGGTGCGCCACCAGGTGTTGGGCACCCAGCCGTCGCTGCCGGACAGGTAGGGGTTCTCGAACGGGTTGATGTCGATCGCGCGGCCGTACGCGTGCAGGGAGCGCACACCGGGGCGGCCGACGACGTTGCGGCAGTTGAACGCGCTGGTGTTGTCCGCCGCCATCGACGCGTAGTCGTTCGCCCCACGCACCCGGGACGAGTAGCCGAACCGGTCCACGCGATACATCGCCCGGATGGACACCTTGTTCGTGTACAGATCGGTGAACAGCCGCGCGGTCTTGGCGCCGATCGCCTTGTGCACGACGATCTCGCCGCGGTGCCGGTAGCCGTCGAAGCCCCAGTAGTTGACCTTGACCACCCGCAGCGAGCTGCGGCCGACCGGGCAGCCCGAGCGCCACGAGCGTCCCTTCATCGACTTCCAGGTCTTGGCACTGATCTTCGAGACCTTCGCGTTCGCGCCCGATCCCGACGCACGGGACTGGGCGGGCAGCGACCTGGGCTTGGGCGATCCGGCGAGCCGTTTGATGACCTTGCCCGGCGGCACGTTGCGGACCCGGACCTTGGCCGAGGTGTCGCCGCTCTGCCACGTCGAGGACGCGACCTTGATGCGGAACCAGTACGTCCGGCGGGGCCGCGGGGACGCCTTCGCGACCCCCGAGGAGCTGGTGCGGGCCCGCGAGAAGGTGGTCCACCGGCCGTCCTTGTAGTGCTGGAACGACACCTTGGCGCTGGGCAGCGCGCCGAACTCCGTACGCACCTGGGCCGACAGCTGGGCCTTCTGCTCGTCCACGACCTTCGACGGGGCCGTGAGCGTCGCCGTGGTCGTCTGCCTGGACGCGCTGACCGCGTGCGGCGCGGAGGTGGACTCGTCGTAGCCCTCGACGCCCAGGTAGCGCGCCCGCAGGACCGTCCTGACCGACGTGATGACGACGCTGGTGGTGGCGGTGCCCGCTCCGGTCACGGTCACGTCGGCGACCTTGGCCCAGTCACCGCCGGACTGCTGCTCGAACCGGACCACGCCGAGCGCTGCGGGCTCTCCCGCGCCGGCCACGGTCGCGGTCAAGGTGATCGGGCGGCGCAGCTTGGTGCTGGCGGCGGCCTCGAGGGTCGTGGTGGTGGACGCGGCGACGCCCTCGTTCTGCGTACGCTGCGCGTCGCTGACGGCTGCGGCGCGCGTGTCGTCCCCGTCGAAGCGCGCGTAGTAGCTCGAGTACGCGCTCGACCGGTCGCCGTCCGCGGTCAGGGTCGCGACGCCCTCGGCGTCCGTGCTGCCCTCGGCGACGCGGGGATCCGGGACGCCGTCGTCCGGCAGGCCCCGGAACAGCGTGACGGGCGCGTCCGGGATGCCGCCCGCCGCGCCCTGGAGGATCGCGGTCGCCGTCACGTCGGCGCCTGCGGGGGTGCTCGCGGGGACCGACAGCTGCAGGGTGGTCGAGTCGTCACCGCTCGGGGCCGCGCCGGCAGGGGGCATCACGGACAGGGTGAGGGCGGCGGACACCAGGCCGGCCGAGACACTCGTGGCGATCTTCACGGCTGGTCCTCTCGGCGTGCGCGGGCGTGGTGCTGGACGGCGCACTCCCGCTCCGTGCCGGGCACTGCTCCCCCGGACGAAAGTACCTCCGTGAATCCTTGCCGTACACCCTGCACGACCCCGGCAGCGTGGTCGCTGCCGGGGTCGTGCAGGGTGGTCGACTACCTGACGCGGGCAGCCTTCTCGATGAGCGCGGCGACCGTGTGCGGTCCCTCCACCATCGCGAGGTGGTCGTTGCCGGTCCTCGTGACGGTGCCGTGCGCCCGCTTGGCCATCGCGAGCTGCTGGGCCGGCGGCAGGACCTTGTCGCGCGAGCCGATCAGGAAGAAGCTCTTGATCGTCTTCCATGCCGGCGCCCCCGACGTGTCCTTCAGCGCGGACAGCGCGATCGGCTCCTGCCCCGCGGCGAGCACGTCCGCCTTCGTGTTCGAGATCCTCGCGGCGAACACCTTCCGGAACAGCTCAGGCTTGACGTACGTGTCGACGTCACCCTTGCCCTCCGGGTACTGGACGAAGTTGAACACCTTCTCCGGGTGCGGGTTGGCAAGCAGCGAGCCTGGCTTCTCGCCGGTCAGGTTGTACGTGGTCTCCCCCTCGGCCGGCGCGTACCCGTTGACGTAGACCAGCGCCTTCACGCGCGGGGTCGCGGTCGCGGCGTTGGTGATGACGCTGCCGCCGTAGGAGTGGCCGACCAGCACGACCGATCCCTTGGTGTTCTGGTTGATGAACGCC
Source organism: Aeromicrobium sp. S22 (assembly GCF_009661045.1). Classification (NCBI taxonomy): domain Bacteria; kingdom Bacillati; phylum Actinomycetota; class Actinomycetes; order Propionibacteriales; family Nocardioidaceae; genus Aeromicrobium; species Aeromicrobium sp. S22. Next base: position 373,070 of record NZ_WJWV01000001.1, on the reverse strand, counting down.
GCGACGTTGGCGGCGTCCGTCTTCAGGTCACGCAGCGGGTTCGGCGCGTTCACGACCTTGTAGCCGTGCTTCTGCAGGATCTTCGTCACGGGAGCGAAGCTCGATCCGTCGGCCCAGGCGCCGTGCACGAGCACCACGGTGGGCTTGGCCGGGCTCGACGTCGGTGCGGGCGCTGCCGAGGCGGCCGGCACCGCAACGCCGAGGGCGGCTGCGGAGACTGCCGCCAGGCCGACGAGCGTGCGCTTCGTGAAGCGGGGGGTGATGGACATGATGTTTCCTTTCGTGGCGACGCGGCGCCGGTTGGGTGAGGTGGTGGTGGGAGGGGTCAGCGCGCCAGGAACGTGAGCAGCGCAGCGTTGAACTGCTCGGCGTGGGACACGGTGATGCCGTGCGGGCCGCCCTCGATGACGACGAGCTCGCTGCCGGGGATCGACTCGGCGGAGCGTCGACCACTGACCTGGAACGGGACGACCTGGTCGGCATCGCCGTGGATGACGAGGGTCGGCAGCGTGAACTTCTCCAGGTCGGGGCGGAAGTCGGTCCGGCCGAAGGCCGAGACGCCGGCGAGGGTGGCGCGGGGCGAGGCGGTGTTCGCCAGGTCCCGGCCGAAGAGGCGCTGCGCCTCGCTGACCGCCAGCCCCTCCGACGTCGAGTGGAACAGCGTCAGGAAGTGATCGACGAAGTCCGCGCGGTCCGCGGTGATGCCGGCCTCGAAGTGCGCGATCGTCCCGTCGTCCAGTCCACCGCCCGGGTGCCCGTCCTCGACGTGCAGGAACGGCGTCACGGCGCTGGCGAGGACCGCCTTCGCGACCCGTTCGGTGCCGTAGGCGCCGATGTAGCGGGCCACCGCCCCGCCCCCGGCGGAGAAGCCGACCAGCGTTGCCTGCGTGAGATCGAGCTGCCTCATCAGCGCGTCGAGGTCGGCCGCGATCGTGTCGAAGTCGTGGCCGTCCCAGGTCGGCGTCGACTGACCGAAGCCGCGGCGGTCGTACGTGATCGCCTGATGGCCGGCTTCGACCAGCGCAGCGACCTGCCTCTCCCAGGAGCGGCCGTTCAACGGCCAGCCATGGATGAGGACGACGGGAGCTCCGGTGCCGTCCACCTCGTAGTGGAGGTTGACGGCGGAGCCGTTCTCGGTGGCGACGGCGAGTTCAGGCATGTCTGTCTCAGATCTGTAGTGAGTTCTGAATTGCTACTTAGTTCAGAAACTGTACTTACTGAAATGGCAGCCGTGAACGGGACCTTGTGCCCGAAAAAGTCCCTTCGCGACGCGAACTCGATAGGATGAGTCATGAGCAACAACAGGGATTTCTCGGCGTGGCCGTGCTCGCTCGCGCGCTCGGTCGACGTGTTCGGGGACTCCTGGAGCGTCCTCATCGCCCGCGACGCGCTGCAGGGGCTCACCCGGTTCGACCAGTTCCAGCGCTCCCTCGGCATCGCCCGCAACACGCTGTCGGACCGGCTCGGCAAGCTCGTGGAGGCGGGCTTCTTCGAGAAGCGGTTCTACCAGGACAACCCGCCCCGCTCCGAGTACGTCCTGACCCCGATGGGCAGGGACTTCCTGCCGGTGCTGGCCGCACTGCTGGCATGGGGCGACCGGTGGCTCGACGGCGGGGCGGGCGCGCCCGTCAGCCTGCATCACCACGAGGACGACCACCACGCCGATCCCGTCGTGATCTGCGCCGACTGCGGGGACCCGATCGTCCACGACGACATCCAGTACTGCGTGGGACCGGGCTATCCCGAGGACTACGACGGTCCCCGTGACACCCGGGACCGACTGGCTCGCGAGCCCGGCGGGTCGGGGGGACGGCCGGCAGTGCCGTCCGGCACGCAAGCGATCGCCTAGTCCCAGCGGGACGTCAGCGAGCCGCGCGCAGGAGCTTCTCCAGCAGCGGCCCGGCGGTCGCGGACCCCGAGTCCCCGTCCCCGACGAACACCGAGACCGCGAGATCACCCTGGGTCCCGACCATCCACGCATGGGTCCGCGGCGGGACCTCGTCGCCGTACTCCGCGGTCCCGGTCTTGGCGCCGACCGGCGGTCCGGGCACGTCCAGGAGGAAGCGTCCACTTCCGTCGGTGACGACCGCGCGCATCATGTCGGCGAGGCTGGTCGCCTCCCGCGCCTTGAGCGGCTTCGCCGGGGCGGACGCGTCCTTCGGCCTCAGGTCCGGCAGCAGCACCGGGGTGACGAGCCGGCCGTCCTGGACCGAGGCAGCGACGACCGCCATCGCCAGCGGCGACGCCTCGATGCGGCCCTGACCGATCATCGACGCAGCCCGTTCCGTGCCCTTCGCCGTGTCGGGCACCGACCCGAGGAACGCCGGCACGCCGAGGTCGACGTCGCGGCCGAGCCCCAGCGCGTACGCCGCATCGGCCAGCCGGTCCTGCGGGGCCTTGTTCATCGTGGCGATCATCGCGGTGTTGCACGAGTTCGCGATCGCGGTGGTCAGGGAGACCTTGCCCAGCGCAGAGGACGGGTAGTCCGAGTAGTTCTTGAACGTCCGACCGTCGACCGTGACGGTCGGGGTGCACGGCACCTTCGTGCTCGGGGTGACGCCTGAGCGCAGGAACGCCAGTGCGGTCGCGATCTTGAACGTCGATCCGGGGGCGTACCGGCCCGAGGTCGCGGTGTCGTTGCCGTCACCACCTGGTCCGCTCGCGACGGCCAGCAGCTCACCAGTCGACGGCCGGACGGCGACGATCGCACTGGCCGGCTCGACGTCGCCCAGGATGTCGTCGGCCGCGGCCTGCAGCTTGGGGTCGAGCGTCGTGCGCAGCGACGTCCCGTCCGTCGGCTCGCTGGTGAAGACCTCCCGCGGGGCGACCGCCGGGTCGCTGACGATCGCGGCGATCTCGAGGCCCGGCCGGCCGCGCAGCTGCGTGTCGTAGCGCTTCTGCAGTCCCGACAGGCCGACCTGGTCGCCGGGCCCGAGCGCGCCCTTGGAGTCCTCGATGATCTCGGCGGTGACGTCCCCGACCGATCCGAGGAGCGGCTGCCCGAACGTCCGGGTGGGCCCGAGCGGCAGCTCGGCGTCGATGCCGACCGCTCCGGGGATCTTGGCCAGTGCAGCGTCCGCCGGGGCGTCCCCCGCTCGTACGACGAGACCCTCGACGAACGCCCGGGCACCGGACGCCTCGACCCGCTTGCGGAACGCGCTGGCATCGATGTCGAGCAGCTCGGCCAACGCGGTCGCCGAGCCTCCCGCGGCCCGGGCCTTGACCCGCGTCTTGTCGATGCCCACCCGGACCACCGGCCGCTGGGTGACCAGAGGCTTGTCCTTCGCCCCGAGGATGTCGCCGCGCTCACCGGCGACGGTGAGTGCGGTCAGTCGCTCGTCCCCCTTCACCGGCGCCACGATCGAGGGCTCCCACTCCACCTCCCAATGGTCGTCGGCCTCGACCAGCGACGCCTTGGTCGTGTACGACCACTCGGCCCCGCTGACGACGCGGCGGGTCGACAAGGTGACGGTGGCGGCGCCGTCCTGCTCGACCACCTTCGTGACCCTCACCTTCTGGGTGTTGCCCTCCCCGAGACCCTTGACGATGCGCTCCAGGTCGGCCTGGTTGTCCGTGGCCATCCCCCGCGTCGGGACCTTCGAGACGTCGCCCGACGTCAGCGCTGCCGCCAGATCGTTCGCGGTGTCCCGGGCGTCGGGCCCACCTCCGCCGCACGCGGCGAGCGCGCCGACGGCCAGGGCGAGGCCCGCACCGGCGGCCCCCAGTCGAGCAGGGCGGATCCGCCGGGGTGGGAGCATGCCGAGAAGTAGAGCAACTCGCCCCAGCACCGTCAACCGCGCCCCCCAACCCCCCACGAGTCACGCACGACCGCTGACGAGTCACGTATGAACGGTCGCGAGTCACGTACGACCGCTCACGAGTCACCTACGACGGCTGACGAGTCACGTAGGCCGACTCCTCGCCATCCGTACGCGACTCGTCACCATCCGTACGTGACTCGTCGGCGGTCGTGCGCGACTCGTCGGCGGTTGTGCGTGACTCGTCAGCGGTTGCGGGTGAGGGCGCCGTCGGTCGCGGCAGCCAGCTGGCGCGCGAGCTGACGCTGCGCGCTGACCGTGAACGTCTTGGTCAGGTGGCTCCCGGCGCGGTAGACGAGCACCCTGCAGATCACGGCGGGGCACCGCTGCAGTCCCGGGCAGTAGGCCGGCGCCATGTCGACGACCCCGACACCCGGAGTTGCCTCGGCCGCCGCACGCTGCACGGGCGCGGACGACTCGGCGAGCGGGCCCGCGAGCTCGTAGGCGCACCGCGTCAGGTCGCCGGGGTGGTCCTCGACGCACTGATAGGTCGGGTGCGAGGTCGGCATCGGGTTGTCCAGCAGGACGACGACCTGGATGCCGGCCGCCTGCAGCTTCTCCCAGTAGCGCTGCAGGCCGCGGACCATCGCACCCTTGCTCCGCTTGCCGTCGACGACGGCGGTGTCGTGCACCTGCGAGGTCACCACGACGTCGGGCTTGATCCGCAGGGCGTCCGCGAGGGCGGCCCGGCCCCACTCACGACAGTCGGTGAACGCCTTGCCGCCGCTCGTCATGTCGGCGTCGGTGAACGCGCAGGCGCTCTTGGTGCTGCTGAGCACCCGCCAGTGCTCACGCCGCCCGAGATTCGCGAAGGCGGTCTGCCACTGGCCGATCTTGGAGTCGCCGATGAGCATCACGGTCCGCTCGGCGTCCCGGTCGCCGTCGACGCACACCTTCGGCACCGCGTCCCCCGCGAGCACCTGGCACCCCTCGGCGTAGAGCGCGGGACGATCCTGCTTGGCGTCTCTCGGCAGTGGCCGGACCGAGCGGATCGAGTCCACCGCACCCCAGTCGACGTCTGCGTTCGCGGGATCCAGCAGCGCCGCCGCACCCGGGCTCTCGCCCGCGCGCGCGAGCGTCAGGGAGCCGCCCGTCGGCGGTGACGGCGACGTCCGACCCACCGTCACGACGACTCCTGCCACGACGAGGGCCAGCACGACGAGGGCGCCGACCACCAGACGTGTTCGCGCCGGCATGCTGCCTCCTCTGGTCGGCTCGGTGATCCGGGACGCTGCCACCGTACCGACGGGGGCGTTGCAGGCGTGAGAACCTAGCCTCATGTCCGACCAGGCCGCGACGCCCCCGGCACCCCGGCGCGGTCGCCCGGGGTACGACCAGGAGACCGTGCTGCGGCGCGCGATCGACCTGTTCAACCGGCAGGGCTACGACGGCACGAGCATGGGCGACCTCGCGAAGGAGCTGGGGCTCACCAAGTCCGCGATCTATCACCACGTGCCGAGCAAGGAGCACCTGCTGTCGGCGGCGCTCGACGAGGCCCTCGACAGCCTGTCGACCGCGGTGGACGGCGCCGCGGCGTCAGCCCCGGGCACCAGCGCGTACGCACGCCTGCGCACCGTGGTCCAGGAGTCGGTCGAGATCCTGGTGCAGCACCTTCCCGCCGTCACGCTCCTGCTGCGGGTGCACGGCAACAGCGAGATCGAGCTCGCGGCCCTCAAGCGGCGCCGGGCGATCGACGAGAAGCTCTCGGCGCTCGTGCAGGCCGCCGTCGACGAGGGAGCGCTGCGCGCCGACATCCCGCCGGACCTCATCAGCCGACTGCTCTTCGGCATGGTGAACTCGCTCGTCGAGTGGTACCGACCCGGCGGTCCGGTGGACGCCGACATGCTCGCGGCGTCGATCGTCGCGCTGGCCTTCGACGGACTCTCGCTCCACCAGCCCTGAGGGGTCAGCGGGCAATCTGCCGGTTCAGCGCGCGGGAGCGGCCGCGGAACTCCGCGATCATCGACGGCCCCTCGCCCAGCGTCCGGCTGACGGTCACGTCGTAGATGCCGTTGCGCCCATGGGTGCTCCGCTCGGACGCCGACGCGACCAGTGTGTCCCCGAGCCGTGCCGACTCCAGGAACACGATGTCGAAGCCGGCCGCCACCGTGACCTCCCCGTGGGAGTTGCAGGCCAGGGCGAAGGCCGAGTCGGCGAGGCTCGCGAGGAACCCGCCATGGCACACGTCCCAACCGTTGATCATGTCGGGACGCACGACCATCGACACCTGCGCCGACCCCGGCCCGACTCGTACGAGCTCGATCCCGAGCGCGCGGCTCGCGGCGTCGCCGGCCCACATCGCCTGCGCACTCGCGCGGGCGACGTCCCACGCCGTCATGTCCTCGCGCCCCTCAGGCATCGAAGTCGACCGTGACCCGGTCGCTCACGGCGAACGTCTGGCAGGTCAGCACGAAGCCCTGGTCGACCTCGGCCGGCTCGAGCGCGTAGTTGCGCCGCATGTCCGCCTCGCCGTCGCAGAGCCGGGCCCGGCACGTGCCGCACACGCCCCCCTTGCAGGCGAACGGCAGGTCGTTGCGGGTCGCGGCGGCGCCGTCGAGGATGCTCGCGTCGCGTGACATCGCGGCCGTCGTCGTCCGTCCGTCGAGGACGATCGTGACGTCGCTGGTGTCGCCCGTGACGACGGCCTCGGGTCGGTGCAGCTCGGGCGGCGGCTCGTCGACGTAGAAGAGCTCGAAGTGCACCCGGTCGGCCTGGAGGCCGAGCTCGTCGAGCACGGATCGGGAGTCGGCGATCATCCCGAACGGACCGCACAGCCACGCGTGGTCGACCGCGTCGACCGGCACGAGCGCCGCCAGCAGGCGCCGCAGACGATCGGCCTCCAGCCGCCCCGAGAACAGCTCGACGTCGCGGGGCTCGCGCGACAGGACGTGCACGAGGTCGAGCCGCGGACCGTAGCGGTTCTTCAGGTCGGCGAGCTCCTCGGCGAACATGACCGATCCGCTCGTGCGATTGCCGTAGAGCAGCGTCACCTGGGCCGCGGGGTGCGTCAGCACCGTCGAGACGATCGACATCATGGGCGTGATGCCGGAGCCGGCCGCGATGCACAGGTGCCGACCACCCTCGGCCGGATCGGCCCGCAGGCTGCCCGTGGGCGTCTGCACCTCGACGACGTCGCCCGGTCGCACGTCGTGCACCAGCCAGGACGAGAACAGCCCGTCGGGGATCTCGCGGACGCCGATGCGCGGCCGCCGGCCGACCGCGGCGCAGATCGAGTACGACCGGCGGTGCTCCTGGCCGCCGATCGTGCGACGGACCGTCAGCGCCTGTCCGGCCCGGAAGTCGAACGCCTCCCGGAGCCCCTCCGGCACGTCGAACGTCACGGCGACCGAGTCGTCGGTGAGCCGGTCGACGGACGCGACCGTCAGGGGGTGGAACGCGGCGCGTGCCCGTGGGGCGGGGCCTGTCTGCGCCTCCTGGACCGTCATGTCAGATCTCCTTCACGTGCTCGAAGGGCTCCAGGCACGACGCGCAGCGATACAGCGCCTTGCAGGCCGTGGGACCGAACTCCGACGTCAGCTCGACGTCCCCGGACCCGCACCGCGGGCACGTCAGCGCCCGGCGCACGGGAAGCAGCGACAGCGGGACAGGACCTGCGTGCACGGGAGCCGGGCCGGGGGCCGACAGGCCGTGCTCGGCGAGGGATCGACGGCCCCGCGCCGAGATCCAGTCGCTGGTCCACGCCGGTGAGAGGCTCACCCGCACCTGCACCGCGCCGAAGCCCTCGTCCTGGAGCCGGTGCACGAGATCGTCGCGCATCGTCGCCATGGCGGGGCAGCCCGAGTACGTCGGGGTGATCGTGACGACGACGCCGTCCGGCACGATCTCGACGTCCCGCAGGACCCCGAGATCGGCCAGCGTGAGCATCGGCATCTCCGGATCGCTCACCGTCGCGGCCACTTCCCGGGCGCGATCGGCGCGGGTGGGCGTGGACGTGCCCCTCACCATGCGCCTGTCGGGTGGGCCCGGGCGACGACCTGCATCTCGGCGAGCAGCCGGCTCAACGCCTCGGTGTGCAGGCCGTGACGGCCCGTCCGGCCCCGCACCCCGGCCAGCGCAGAGACGCTCGGACGCTCGACCCCGCCGGCCGAGAGCACCTGATCGAGCAGCCCGTCGACCTCGTCGGCCACGGTGTCCGGGGCGACGCCCACCCCCGCGTCGGCGACCCTGCGCTCGACGTCCTGGGTCACGAAGAGCTCACCGTGCAGCGGCCAGATCGCGGTCAGCCCCTCGACGACCCGGCGACGCGACTCGTCGGTCCCGCGCGCGAGGGTCACGAACCACCTGGCCGCGTAGTCGCGGTGGTACGTCATCTCCTTGACCCCCTTGACCGCGACCGCCGAGAGCACGTGGTCACGGCTCGGCGTCAGGTGCTCGAGCAGCGCGAGCCGCCACGCCGAGAAGACGAGCAGCCGGGCGATCGTCCGGCCGAAGTCGCCGTTGTCGCCCTCCACGAGACGGACGTTCAGCAGCTCGCCGTCGCCGCGGAAGAACGCGAGGGCGTCCTCCGGAGGCACCGGGGACCCCTCAGGCAGCACAGGGACCACCGAGGGATCGGCGGCCGCGGCACGGGCGAGCAGCAGCCGGGCCTGCCCCAGCAGGTCGAGCGCGATGTTGCCGAGGGCGATGTCGTCCTCCAGGTCGGGCGCCCGGCTGCACCACTCGGACAGGCGGTGCGACATCACCAGGGCGTCGTCGGCCAGCATCAGGCAGTACGTCGCGAGGTCGTGCGCGTCGACGCCCCCGGGCAGGGTGGTGTCGACCCCGGCCAAGGGGTCCTCGAAGTCCGTGCCGAAGGCCCACTGCGAGTCGTCCCCGCCGAGCAGCCCGTCGTACACGTTCTCGTGATCCACTTCGTCAACCATGGGTCGGCACCTGCTCACATGTGGGGGACGTCGTCGGGGATGTCGTAGAACGTCGGGTGGCGATAGACCTTGTCGCCGCTCGGGGCGAACAGCGGGTCCTTCTCGTCGGGGCTCGACGCGGTCACGTCGCTGGAGCGGACGACCCAGATGCTGACGCCCTCGTTGCGTCGCGTGTAGACGTCCCGCGCGTGGCGGACGGCCATGTCGTCGTCGGCCGCGTGCAACGAGCCCACGTGGACGTGGTTGAGGCCCCGCTTGCCGCGGACGAACACCTCGTAGAGCGGCCACTCGGCCTGCACCCCGCTCATCGGGCTGCCTCCCGGTCGGCCTCGGTCCGGCGGGCGAAGGCCGTGGCCGCCTCCCGCACCCAGGCACCGTCCTCCCAGGCGCGACGCCGGTGCTCGAGCCTTTGTGCGTTGCAGGGTCCGTTGCCGCTGATGACGTCCTTGAACTCGTCCCAGTCGGGGGTGCCGAAGTCGTGGGCCTGGCGCTCCTCGTTCCACCGGAGCTCGGGATCGGGGAGCGTGACGCCCAGCGCCTCGGCCTGCGGGACGGTCATGTCGACCATGCGCTGACGCAGGTCGTCGTTGGTGTTGCGCTTGATGCCCCACGCCATCGACTGGGCGGTGTTGGGCGAGTCGTCGTCGGGCGGGCCGAACATCATCAGGGCGGGCCACCAGAACCGGTCGACCGACTCCTGCACCATCGCGCGCTGCTCGTCGGTGCCGCGCATCATGGTCGCGAGCAGCTCATAGCCCTGCCGCTGGTGGAACGACTCCTCCTTGCAGACCCGGATCATCGCGCGGCCGTAGGGCCCGTACGACGTGCGGCACAGCGGCACCTGGTTGCAGATCGCCGCACCGTCGACGAGCCAGCCGATCGTGCCCACGTCGGCGTACGTCAGCGTGGGGTAGTTGAAGATCGAGGAGTACTTCTGCCGGCCGCCGATCAGCATCTCGGTGAGCTCGCCGCGCGAGACCCCCAACGTCTCGCACGCGGAGTAGAGGTAGAGCCCGTGGCCGGCCTCGTCCTGCACCTTGGCGAGCAGGATCGCCTTGCGGCGCAGCGAGGGCGCGCGGGTGATCCAGTTGCCCTCGGGCTGCATGCCGATGATCTCCGAGTGGGCGTGCTGGGCGACCTGCCGGACGACGGTCCTGCGGTAGCCCTCGGGCATCCAGTCGCGCGGCTCGATGCGGTCGTGGCGCTCGATCGTCGCCTCGAAGCCGGCCATCAGCTCCTGCTCGTCCCGCTCGGGTGCGACCGTCATGACCCCTCCAGAAATCTCGCGTCGGGCATTTACTGACCGAACGGTCTGTAATAGTGTGACACGGGACACAGGTCCGTGCAACGAAAGGTCCCTCCCCGATGAGTGCACTGCTCGAGAGCTATGCCGCCGGTTCGTGGTTCCGCGCCGAGGACGAGGGACGACCCCTCCTCGACGCGGTCACCAGCGAGGAGGTCGCCCGCATCTCCTCGACCGGGCTCGATCTCGCCGCGATGACCGACCACGCACGGATCGTGGGCGGGCCGGCGGTCCGCGAGCTCACGTTCCACCAGCGCGGAGCCGTCCTCAAGGCCGTCGCAAAGCTCCTCGGAGCAGACAAGGACGAGCTCTACGCGCTGTCGGCGCGCACGGGCGCGACGCTCCGCGACTCCCAGGTCGACGTCGACGGGGGCATCGGGACGCTGTTCAGCTATGCGAGCAAGGCGAGCCGGGAGCTGCCGGCCGACACGATCGTGCTGGACGGCGACACCGAGCAGCTCGGGCGCACCGGCCTGTTCCTCGGCCAGCACCTCTACACCTCCAGGCCCGGGATCGCGGTGCAGATCAACGCCTTCAACTTCCCGGTCTGGGGAATGCTTGAGAAGCTCGCCCCCGCGTTCCTCGCGGGACTGCCCACGATCGTGAAGCCTGCGAGCCAGGGCGCCTGGCTCACCGAGGCGGTCGTGCGTCGCATCATCGACTCGGGACTCATGCCGGAGGGATCGCTGCAGCTGCTGTGCGGCAGCCCCGACGGCCTCCTCGACCAGCTCGGGCCACAGGACTCGGTGGCGTTCACCGGATCGGCGGCGACCGGCGCGCTCCTGCGCCAGCACGCCTCGGTGGTCCACGGCGGCGTGCAGCTGGGCGTCGAGGCCGACTCGCTCAACTGCTCGATCCTCGGCCCCGACGTCACCGCCGAGGACCCCGAGCTCGATCTCTTCGTCAAGGGCGTCGTGACCGAGATGACGGTCAAGGCCGGGCAGAAGTGCACCGCGATCCGGCGCGCGATCGTGCCGGCCGCGATGGCCGACGAGGTCGTGGCCGCGATCAGCGCCCGGCTCGCGAAGGTCACCGTCGGCGACCCGGGCTCCGAGGGCGTACGCATGGGGGCCCTCGCGAGCCTCGCCCAGCGCGACGACGTCCGCAAGGCGATCTCGACCCTGCGCAGCTCGGCCGAGATCGTGTTCGGCGACCCCGACCGGGTCGACGTGGTCGGTGCCGACGCCGAGCGCGGGGCGTTCATGTCGCCCGTGCTGCTGCGCGCGACCGCGGGCGCGACCGAGCCGCACGAGGTCGAGGCCTTCGGACCGGTGAGCACCGTGATCACGTACGAGAGCCTCGACGAGGCCATCGCGCTCGCGGCGCTCGGGCGCGGCAGCCTCGCCGGCTCGCTCGTCACGCATGACCCCCAGGTGGCCCGGCAGGTGACGCTCGGGCTCGCACCGTGGCACGGACGCCTGCTCGTCCTCGACCGCGACGACGCGCCGGAGTCCACGGGGCACGGCTCGCCCCTGCCCGTGCTCGTGCACGGCGGTCCGGGCCGGGCCGGCGGCGGCGAGGAGCTCGGCGGCATCCGAGCGGTGCTGCACCACATGCAGCGCACCGCGGTGCAGGCCTCCCCCGACATGCTCACGGCCATCACCGGCCAGTGGACCAAGGGTGCGGCGCAGCAGGTCGACGAGCAGCACCCGTTCCGCAAGAGCCTGGCCGAGCTGCGCATCGGCGACACGATCCGCTCTGCGTCGCGCACCGTGACGCTCGACGACATCGATCGCTTCGCCGAGCTGACCGGCGACACCTTCTACGCCCACACCGACGCCGAGGCGGCGGCGGCCAATCCCCTGTTCGGCGGCATCGTCGCCCACGGCTACCTCGTGGTGTCGATCGCCGCCGGGCTGTTCGTGGACCCCGACCCGGGACCCGTCCTGGCCAACTTCGGGGTCGACCACCTGCGCCTGCTCACGCCGGTGAAGGCCGGCGACACGATCGACGTGGTGCTGACGGTCAAGCAGATCACGCCCCGCGCGAGCGCCGACTACGGCGAGGTGCGCTGGGACGCCGCGGTGTCCAACGCCGACGGCGCGGCGGTCGCGACGTACGACGTCCTGACCCTCGTCGCCAAGACTCTCGACAACCAGGAAGGCTGACCATGCACCGCATCACGATCGAGTACGGCGCCCCCGGCGATCCCGAGACGTTCGAGCAGCACTACACCGAGGTCCACGCGCCGCTGGCCGCGAAGCTGCCGGGGCTGCGCCGCTTCACGACCTCGCACCCGCGGGGCCTCGGCACGGACGCCCCGTCCTTCGTCGCCGAGCTCTGGTTCGACGACGCGGACGCGCTCAAGGCGGCACTGAAGTCACCCGAGATGGCGGCCGCAGCGGCCGATGCGCAGACCTTCGACGTCGCCTCCATGACGATGTTCAGCGGCGAGGTCGTCGAGACGTCGCTCCCATGAGCACCGGGCACGACATCCGCCGGAAAGCCGGGCTGGACGACATCGAGACGGCACCGGTGGAGCAGATCCGCGAGCTGCAGCTCGAGCGGCTGCGGTGGTCGATCCGCCATGCGTACGACCACGTCGAGCACTACCGGACCGCCCTCGACTCCGCAGGAGTGCACCCTGACGACATCCGCGCCCTCGGCGACCTGTCGCGCCTGCCGTTCACGACCAAGGAGGACCTGCGCCGCCACTACCCGTTCGGGATGTTCGCAGTGCCGCAGGACCAGGTCTCGCGCGTGCACGCCTCGTCCGGGACGACGGGGCGCCCGACCGTGGTCGGCTACACTCGCGACGACCTCGCGACCTGGGCGCAGGTCATGGCCCGCAGCATCTTCGCGGCGGGCGGCCGTCCCGGCGACATCCTGCACAATGCCTACGGCTACGGGCTGTTCACCGGCGGCCTCGGCGCCCACGCCGGGGCCGAGCTCCTCGGCTGCACCGTCGTGCCGATCTCGGGAGGGATGACCGAGCGCCAGGTCCGGCTCATCGACGACTTCCGACCGCGGGTCATCATGGTGACCCCGTCGTACATGCTCGCGCTCGTGGACGAGATGGAGCGCCAAGGCATCGACCCGCGCTCGACGTCGCTCGAGATCGGCATCTTCGGCGCCGAGCCGTGGACCAACGAGATGCGCCGGGAGGTCGAGGAGCGGCTCGCGATCCGGGCGGTCGACATCTACGGCCTCTCGGAGGTCATCGGCCCCGGCGTCGCCCAGGAGTGCGTCGAGACCCAGGACGGCCTCCACGTCTGGGAGGACCACTTCTATCCCGAGATCGTCGATCCGTTCACCGACGAGGTGCTGCCCGACGGCGAGAAGGGCGAGCTGGTCCTCACCTCGCTGACCAAGCAGGCGATGCCGGTGCTGCGCTATCGCACCCGCGACCTCACCCGGCTCCTGCCGGGCACCGCGCGCAGCATGCGACGCATCGAGAAGATCACCGGCCGCAGCGACGACATGATCATCCTGCGCGGGGTCAACCTGTTCCCCACGCAGATCGAGGAGCTCGTGCTCGAGTCGGTCGAGCTCTCGCCGCACTTCCAGTGCGTGCTGACCCGGTCCGGACGCACCGACACCCTCACGGTCAAGGTCGAGCACCGCCCCGGAGTCGCCGCGGACAGCGCGCTGGCGGCCGGACGGCAGCTCGCGGCCCGGGTCAAGGCGACGATCGGCGTGACGGTCGGGGTCGACGTCGTCGCGATCGAGAGCATCGAGCGCTCGGTGGGCAAGATGCGGCGGATCGTGGACCTGCGAGCCGTGGGCTGAGGCCCGTCACCTGCCGACGAACTGCGGCTTCTCCTTCGCCAGGAAGGAGCGGACCGCCGCCGCATGATCGATCGACAGGCCGAGGCGGGCCTGGGCCCGCGACTCGGCAGCCAGCGCCTCCGCCAGCGGCAGGTCGCCCGCGCGAGCCAGCAGCTGCTTGGACTCCGCGAACGCCGCGGTGGGTCCCGCCGCGAGCCTCCCGGCCGTGGCCAGGGCGGAGCTCAGCACCTCGTCGGGGTCGCAGACCCGCCCGGCCACGCCCCACCGCACGGCGTCCTCGGGAGAGAACGGCCGACCCAGCAGCACGAGCTCGCGGGCCCGCGACTCCCCCACCGCGCGGACGAGCGTCGAGGACAGGCCGGAGTCGCAGGTCAGACCGATCGCGCTGAACGCGGTGCCGAGCGTCGCGGTGGAGGAGAGCACCCGCAGGTCGCAGGCGAGGGCGAAGCCGAGACCGGCTCCCACGCACGCGCCGTTGACCGCCGCGATGACCGGCTTGGGCATCGTCGCCAGCGCCATCACGATCGGCGAGTAGTGCTCGTCGACCGTGTCGAAGGCCGTCGACGCGTCCGCCCCGAGCGCGGCCGCGTGCTCCCCCAGGTCCTGGCCGACGCAGAAGGACGCCCCCGCGCCCGTCAGCACGACCGCACGGACGTCGTCGTCCCCGCCCACGCGGTCCAACGCCTCGCGGAGCGCGATCTTGGTCGCGGTGTCCAGGGCGTTGTGGCGATCGGGCCGGTTGATCGTGACGATCGCGACCGCGCCGTCGCGGTCCACCGTCACGACGTCGGTTGCTGCTCTCATGTCGTCTCTCCCTGCTCGTCGTGGCCTAGAGGTGGTCGATCGCCCGAGCGGGGCTCTCGATCGCGTCCGCGACGATCCGCATGAAGCCGGCCGCGGTGCCGCCGTCGCAGACCCGGTGGTCGAAGACGAACGACATCTGGCCGATCTTGCGGATCGTCAGCTCCCCGTCGACCACCCACGGCCGGTCGATGATCCGGCCGAAGCCCAGGATCGCGACCTGCGGGTGGTTGATGATCGCGGCACTGCCGTCGACGTTGAACGCTCCGTAGTTGTTGAGGGTGAACGTGCCGCCGCTCAGCTCGGCCTGCGTGGCCCGGCCCTCCCGCGCCGCCGTCGTGAGGCGACGCAGCTCGGCGTCCAGCTCGGTCGTCGTCAGGCGATGAGCACCCAGGACCGCAGGGACCACGAGGCCCCGGTCGGTCTGCGTCGCGATCGCGAGGTTGACCCCGTCGTACCGGATCAGCTCCTGCCGATCGGCGTCGATCTCGCCGTTCAGCTCGGGGTGCACCTGCAGGGCCGCGACCGTGAACCGTGCGAGGTACGCCAGCAGTCCCGGTGCGAGCAGGCCGCGGGCCCGGGCCTGATCACGCAGCGCGAACAGCTCGGTGAAGTCGACGTCGACCCAGACCGTGGCCTCGGGGATCTCGCTGCGGCTGCGGCTCAGCGCCGCCGAGACCGCCTTGCGGAATCCGTTCATCGGCACCCGTTCGGCCACCGCCAGACCCGTCCGTGAGCTGGTCGTCCCGGTCGTGGAGGCAGCGATCGCCGCCTCCACGTCCCGCCGGGTGATGAGACCGTCGGCACCGGTGCCCGCGATGCCCAGCACGGACAGTCCCGCCTCCCGTGCGAGCCGGCGCACCAGCGGCGAGGTCACCCGGGGCACCCGGTCCGGCATGGCAGGCGTGGCGGCTGCGTGCACCACGTCCGCGGCACCGCCCGCCCTGCGCGTCCGGCGGCGTCCCGGCGTCCTTTCGGAGGTGCCGTAGCCGATCAGCACGTTGCCCGAGCCGGCCTGCTCCTCCTCGCGGTACTGCTCACCGGCCGGTGCAGCCCGCTCGATCGAGATGAGCGGACGGCCGACGTCGACGGCCCGCCCCTCCTCGCCGTGCAGGACGCTGACGGTGCCCGCGTACGGCGACGGCACCTCGACGACCGACTTGGCCGTCTCGACCTCGACCACGGCCTGGTCGACCGCGACGGGATCGCCCACCGCGACCAACCACCGGACGATCTCGGCCTCGGTCAGCCCCTCGCCCAGGTCGGGGAGGGTGAACGTCTGCGTCGTCCCCGCGCCCGGCGAGGCGCTCACGCGTCCTCCCACTGCAGGGTGTCGACGGCGTCGAGGATGCGGTCGACGCTCGGCAGGTGGAAGCGCTCGAGCTTGGGCGGCGGATACGGGATGTCGAATCCGGTGACCCGTCGGACCGGGGCGGCCAGGTGGTGGAAGCACCGCTCGGTCACCCGCGCCACGATCTCGGAGGCCACGCTCGCGAACCCGGCCGACTCCGCGACCACCACCGCCCGGCCGGTCGAGCGCACCGCGGCGCACACGGTCTCGTCGTCGAACGGGACCAACGAGCGCACGTCGACGACCTGCAGGCTGCGGCCCTCCGTCGCCGCGACGTCGGCGGCCTCGAGCGCGAGCGGGACCGAGGTGCCGTACGCGATCAGGGTCGCGTCGGTGCCCTCGCGGCGCACCACGGCCCGGCCGATGCCGGGCTGCGGGGCGTCCAGATCGACCTCGTCCTTGCTGAAGTAGAGCTTCTTGGGCTCCAGCACCACCACGGGGTCCGGCGAGCCGATGGCGGCGCGGAGCAGCGCATAGCCGTCCGCGACGGTCGCGGGGGCGAGCACGGTCAGTCCGGGCGTGTGGACGTAGTACGCCTCGGAGGAGTCGCAGTGGTGCTCGACGCCCCCGATGCCGCCCGCGTAGGGGATGCGGATCGTGATCGGCATCGGCATCCTGCCCCGGGTGCGGTTGCGCAGCTTGGCGACGTGACTGACCACCTGCTCGAACGCCGGGTAGGCGAAGGCGTCGAACTGCATCTCGACGACCGGACGCATGCCGTTCATCGCCAGACCGACCGCCATGCCCACGATGCCCGACTCCGCCAGGGGCGTGTCGAAGCAGCGGCTCTCACCGAACTCGGCCGTCAGCCCGTCGGTGACCCGGAACACCCCGCCGAGCGGACCGACGTCCTCGCCGAACATCAGCACGGACTCGTCCTCGCGCATCGCGTCGCGCAGCGCGAGGTTGAGCACCTGCGCCATCGTGATCTTCTCGTGCTCGGCCATCAGACGGCGTCCTCTCGGCCCAGCTCCTCGGCGAGGAACGCGGACTGCTCCCGCAGCTGAGGGGTGGGCTCGGCGTAGACGTGGGCGAACAGCTCCTGCGGGTCCGGCTCCACGTCGGCCATCAGCCCGTCGCGCATGGCCGCGGCCAGGGTCTCGGCGGCCGCCGTCATCTCGGACTCGATCGCCTCCGTCAGCAGCCCCTTGCCGGTCAGGTGCGTGGCGCTGCGCAGCAAGGGGTCGCGCGACCGCCAGGCCTCGACGTCGTCATCCTTGCGGTAGCGCGTCGCGTCGTCGGCGTTGGTGTGCGCCTGCATCCGATACGTGTGGGCCTCGACGAGCTGTGGGCCCCCACCGGCGCGGGCGGCCTCGACAGCGTCCCCCAGGACCGACAGCAGCGCGGCGACGTCGTTGCCGTCGACCCGCCTGCCCGGCATCCCGTAGCCGACCGCCTTGTGCGCGAGCGACGGTGCGACGCTCTGGCGCGCGAGCGGGACGGAGATCGCGAACTCGTTGTTCTGCACGAAGAACACGACCGGCGCACCGAACACCGCGGCGAAGTTGAGGGCCTCGTGGAAGTCCCCCTCGCTCGTGGCGCCGTCACCGCACATCGCCATCACGACCGTGTCCTCGCCGCGCAGCGTCGCGGCATGGGCGACGCCGACCGCGTGCGGCAGCTGGGTCGCGAGCGGAGTGGCCTGCGGTGCGACCCGCGTGGCGACGGGGTCGTAGCCCGAGTGCCAGTCACCGCTCAGCAGCATGAGCGCCTCGGCCGGATCGACCCCGCGCGTGACGATCGAGACGGTGTCGCGATAGGTCGGGAACAGCCAGTCCTGCTCGTCCAGCACGAGCGCGGCCGCCACCTGGCACGCCTCCTGCCCGTGCGAGGAGGGATAGACCGCGAGCCGGCCCTGCCGCACGAGGGCGTACGCCTGGTCGTTGATGCGGCGCCCGACGACGAGCGCCTCGTGCGCACGGACCAGGTCGGCGTCCGCGGGCGGGCGCAGGGTGGACTCGGGGACGGGCCGGCCCAGGGGGTCGACCAGCTGGATCGGCTCCCCGGGGAGCATGCCGGCAGGCGTCACAGCCCACTCCTCTCGTCGTCACACCATGTCCTCGCATCGTCACCCACGGGGGCAGTTGACTTCCACCACCGGCGAATTCCTGAGAACATGTCCACGACGGACCCGGTTGACCGGTCCATACGTCCAATCGCGAGGCGAGCAGTCAGGAACGGTGAGACGTATGGCAGGTGCCGAGCTGGACGACATCGACGAGCGGATCGTCCGCGCTCTCGAGGCCGACGGGCGGCTGTCGATGCGGCAGCTGGCCGAGCAGGTGCACATCTCCCGCGCGAACGCGTACGCCCGGGTGGAGCGCCTCACCACCTCCGGCGTGATCACCGGGTTCACCGCGACGACCGACCCCGTCGCGCGGGGACTCGGCACGTCCGCCTACGTGACGATGAACGTGCGCCAGACCGACTGGCGCTCGATCCACACGCAGCTGCGCCGCCTCAGCGGCATCGAGCACATCGCCCTCGTCGGCGGCGACTTCGACGTCGTGCTGCTCGCCCGCGCCAAGGACAATGCGGATCTGCGGCGCTTGGTGCTGGACGAGATCCAGGCGATCCCCGGGGTGGTCAACACCCGGACCCTGCTGATCTTCGAGGAGTCGTTCCCCCACCAGCCGTGAGAGCGCGGCGTACGTGCGCTACTTGGTCTGCAGCACCTGGACGTGGCACGTACCGCCGCCCTCGGGCGCCGGGATCCGGTAGATCTTGAACGCCACCGAGCCGTCGGGGGCGATGTTCTCGACCCGCTTGGTCTTGGCCCGCTCGGGGCTTCCGGTCGCCTCGCCGATGAACACGGTCACCTGGAAGCTCGCCAGGGCCTTGCCGCCGTTGACCAGGAAGCCCGAGGCCGCCCACCTGCCCTCGGCGTTCTTCTCGCAGCGGAAGCGCAGCAGCGCCTCCGGGACGGACGGGCCTGCCGCGTCGACGACGGCCGAGCCGACGGCCGGCTGCGTCGTGGCGCCCGTCGAGGGGCTCGGTGCCGCGGACGACCCGTCCGACTCGGCGCCGCAGGCCGCCAGCAGGAGGAGGAGAAGAGCCACCGCTGCCGTACGCATGGACCCATCCCATCACGCCGGGCCGCTGACACGGCGGAGGCTCGCGACGCCATGTAGCCTCGCGGGCATGAAGTCCAAGCGCGTCGCACGGCGCATCGCGATCGAGGTCTTCGGGTGGACGCTCGTCGTCGCCGGCCTCGCCGCCCTCGTCCTGCCGGGCCCGGGGCTGCTGTGCCTGTTCGCGGGTCTCCTGATCCTCTCCCAGCAGTACGAGTGGGCCGAGCGCCGCATGCGTCCCGTCGAGGTCGCGGCCTACAAGTCCGCGGCGCAGGGCGTCCAGACCTGGCCGCGCATCATCGCGAGCACCGTGTTCGCCCTCGGGATCGGCGCGGTCGGCATCGTGTGGGGCATCGGGCCGGACGCACCGACCTGGTGGCCGGTCGACGAGAAGTGGTGGCTGATCGGCGGCTGGGGCACCGGCGCGACCCTGCTGGCATCGTCCGCGTTCGCTCTCGCGCTCATCGTCTACAGCTTCCGCCGGTTCCGCGGCGTCGAGGACATCGAGGCCGAGGCCGAGCGGGCGGCCGCAGGCCGCGAGGACTCGAGCACGCCCGAGGAGTCCCGCTAGCCCTGACGCTCCACGACGAACAGCGCCTCGGCCTCTGCACAGAGCGTGTCGCCGGCCCACAGCTCGCCGCGGACGTACCGCTTGCGCCCCTCCTCGCGATCCATCCAGCCACGGATCCGGATCGGCTCGCCGATCGGCACGATCGAGCGGAAGTCGGTCTTGAGGTACGCGGTGCGTGTCGCGCTGTGCCCCCTGTGCGAGGCCATCACGCCGAGCACCTCGTCGAACACGGTCGCGATGGTGCCGCCGTGGGCCGCGCCTCCCCGCCCGAGGAAGAACGTCCCGAAGGTCACCGTCCCCTCGACCTTGTCGTCCTCGACGACGTCGAGCAGCACCGGCGGCAGGGCCGGGTGGCCGCGGACCGGCAGGTTCCGCAGCCGACCCGCGAGACGATCGGGCTCGGGGACCTCCAGCGGCGTGAGCGTCTGCGTCCACCCCTGCAGGTCGGCAGCCAGCCGCTCGAGCACGTCGGCGCTCGGCGCCGCCGCGGTCAGCGCGTCGTGGAAGCCCCGCAGCGCCTCCAGTGCGGTCCCGAAGGCCCGCACCTGCTCCGGGCCGGCGGAGCTGTCGAAGTGGTTCTCAGCGGAGTCCGAGCCCATCCGTCAGATGGCCGGATCGGTCGTGAAGACCGTCAGCACGGGCGCAGCCGCGAGCAGCGGGCCGAGGTCGGTGACCTGGCCCGGTCCGGCGCGGAACTCGCGGTAGGCCGCGTCGTGCTCCTCGGACTCCCAGCGCTCGTACGCGACCCAGTGCGCAGGATCCTCGCGATCGACCAGCACGTCGACGCCCTGGTTGCCGTCGAAGGCCCGGGTCTCCTCGAGCACCCGTCGCAGCACGGTCCGTGCCTCGTCGAGGAGCTCGGGCTTGAAGCGGAGCTCGAGCGTTGCGGTGATCGCCATGGTGTTCTCCAGTTTCGGTGGTCGGACCGCCCACACTAGAGCCGAGGCGCAACCCTGTCGCATCCAGTGGCAGGGCACTATGGGGTGACGTGACCCACGCCATACCCGGAGGTTGATGTGCACTTCCCCCTGACCGTTCGTGATTTCCTCGACCGTGCCGTCACGGTCTATCCCGACCGCGTCGCGGTGGTCGACGAGCCGGACCAGCCCGCCGAGTCGTGGGGCGAGATCACCTACGCCGAGCTCGGCCGCCGAGCCCGCGCCCAGGCGGCGACGCTCGACGAGATGGGCGTCCCCGTCGGGGGCCGGGTCGCGATCGTCTCGCACAACTCGGCGCGCATGCTCACCTCGTTCTACGGCGTCTCGGGCTGGGGACGCGTCCTCGTGCCCATCAACTTCCGGCTCGCGGTCGCCGAGATCCGCTACATCGTGGAGCACTCCGGCGCCCAGGTGCTGATGGTCGATCCCGAGCTGCGCCACCTCGTCGACGAGATCGACTGCGAGCGGATCTTCGTGCTCGGCGAGGACGACGACAAGATCTGGGGATCGACCGCGGAGCCGCAGCCGTGGGAGGGCGACGAGAACGCGACCGCCACGATCAACTACACGTCCGGGACGACCGCGCGACCCAAGGGCGTCCAGCTCACGCACCGCAACAACTGGCTCAACGCGACGGTCTTCGGCTGGCAGGCGTCGGTCTCGGACCGCGACGTCTATCTGCACACGCTGCCGATGTTCCACGCCAACGGCTGGGGCCACCCGTTCACGGCGACCGGCATGGGCGCGCAGCACGTCATCATCCGCAAGATCGACGGCACCGAGATCCTGCGGCGCATCGAGCGTCACGGCGTGACGTACCTCTGCGCCGCGCCGGCGGTCGTCACGGCAGCGCTGGACGCGCTCAAGACCTGGGAGGGCGAGGTGCCCGGACGTGACCGCGTCCGCATCATCGTCGCGGGCGCACCCCCGCCGACCCGCACGATCGAGCGCGTCCGCGAGGAGCTCGGCTGGGAGTTCATCCAGATCTACGGCCTGACCGAGACCTCGCCCCTGCTCACGATGAGCCGCATGCGCGCGGAGTGGGACGATCTGGAGCCGCACCAGCAGGCGGTCAACCTTGGCCGGGCCGGCGCGCCCGCGGTCGGCGTCCGGATGATGGTGGACGACCAGGGCGAGGTGCTGGCGCAGTCCAACCACAACCTCGCGTCGTACTGGGAGAACCCCGAGGCCACCACCGACGCCCAGGCCGGCAACTGGTTCCACACCGGCGACGGCGGCACGTTCGAGGACGGCTACATCACGATCGCCGACCGCAAGAAGGACGTCATCATCACCGGCGGCGAGAACGTCTCCTCGATCGAGGTCGAGGACGCCCTCATGTCGCACCCGTCGGTGAGGGAGGCCGCCGTGATCGGCATCCCCGACGAGAAGTGGGGTGAGCTGATCACCGCCCTGATCGTCCTCGATCCCGACGAGAAGCCCACCGACGAGGCCGCCCTCGTGGCGCACTGCCGCGAGCACCTCGCGGGCTACAAGTGCCCCAAGCGCATCGAGTTCCGCGACGAGCTGGCCCGCACCGCGACCGGCAAGCTGCAGAAGTTCAAGCTCCGCCAGGAGTTCTGGAAGGACGCCGACCGCCAGGTCAACTGACCCGCCGATTCCCAGGAGAACCCAGGAACCTGTCACCGATCACCCGTCACGACGTGGGTGAGACGTCAGCTTCGGGGGTTCTCCTGGGAATCTGCGACCCGTCGGGCTCAGCCGCGCAGCTGGGCGGCGAGGGGGCAGTCGAAGGGATCGCGCGCCCGGATGCCGACGTTGTTGAGGTAGTCGATCACGATCCCGTACGACTGGAAGAGCCCGACCTCCAGGTAGTCGACGCCCTGCGCCTCGCAGTGGGCGCGTACGAGCGGCTGCGCCTTGCGCAGGTTGCAGCGCGGCATGTTGGGGAACAGGTGGTGCTCGATCTGGTAGTTCAGCCCGCCCATCGCCCAGTCGACGACCGGATTGCCCCGCACGTTGCGCGACACCATCACCTGGCGGCGCAGGAAGTCGAGCTTCATCTCCGGCGGGATGATCGGCATCCCCTTGTGCGCCGGCGCGAACGAAGCGCCGAGGCAGAAGCCGAACACCGCCATCTGGACGGCGAAGAAGGCCAGGGCCTTGCCCAGGGGCAGGAACGTCAGCAAGATCGCGACGTACGCCGTCAGGCGGGTCACGACCAGGAACAGCTCGACCCGGCGCCACGGTTGCTTGGAGGTCTTGTCGCGGGCCGCGCGGATGCTCTCGGCATGCAGGTTCAGCCCCTCGAGCGTCAGCAGGGGGAAGAACAGCCACCCCTGGCGCTTGACGAACCAGCCGGCGAATCCCTCGGTGCGCTGCGCGACGATGCCGGGCGTGAAGGCGATCGCACCCGGCCCGATGTCGGGGTCGTAGCCCTCGAGATTGGGACCCTTGTGGTGCATGTTGTGCTTCGCCCGCCACCACGCGAAGCTCAGCCCGGCGAATCCGCCCGCAAGGATGCGGGCTGTCCAGGAGTTCCACTTCGCGGAGGTGAACATCTGCCGGTGGGCGGCGTCGTGGCCGAGGAAGCCGAACTGCGTCACGATGACGCCCAGCGCAGCCGCCAGCACCAGCTGGAACCATGAGTTGCCCAGCGCGAAGAAGGCGACCCAGATCGCGAAGAACGCCGCGACGTGCGCGCCGATCTGCCACCAGTAGTAGAGGCGCCTGCGCTCGAGCAGTCCCTCGTCGCGGACCGCCTTCATCAGCTCGGCGTAGCGACTCACGTACCGCTCGCTCGGCGCCGGGCCGGTCTGGAGCTCCTGGGTCATGTGCGCCCCCTTCTGGGGTGCTCATCACGGACCGCCGGGGGCTGGACGCCACTGACTGGCAACGTGTTGACCACTCTGGCACGCATCCGGGAAGGCTGCGCGCCCAGCGGCCGATTCCCAGGAGAACCCCGGAATCCTGCGGCGACCACAGGTTGCGCCCGGCGGGACGTGACGGATTCCGGGGTTCTCCTGGGAATCCGGGGCGGTCAGTCCAGGACGAGCAGGAGGTCTCCGCCTTCGACCTGGCGGGGCTCGGCGATCACGAGCCGCGCGACCGTGCCGGCGTGGGCGGCCGTGATGGACGCCTCCATCTTCATGGCCTCGATCGTCGCGACGACCTGGCCGGCCTCGACGACGTCGCCCTCGGCCACGAGCGCGTGCACGACGCCCGCGAACGGCACCGCGACGTGGCGCGGGTTGCCGGTGTCGGCCTTCTCGGCGGCCGCGACCTTGGAGTCGACGGATCGGTCGCGCACCTGGGTCGGCCGGAGCTGGCCGTTGATCGTGCCGAGCACGTTGCGGACGCCGCGCTCGTCGGCGTCGCCGATCGCCTCGACGCCGAACAGCAGCAGATTGCCCTCGGACACCTCGACCTCGGTCTCCTCCCCGGCCCGCATGCCGTAGAGGAACGCCTCGGTGGGCACGGCGGTCAGGTCGCCGAACTCGACCCTCGCCTGGTCGAAGTCGTGGGTGGGCCCCGGGAACAGCAGCCGGTTGAGCGTGTGGCGACGATCCGTGGTGAGGCCCGCGCGGTCCTCGTCCGACAGCTCCTCGACCCGCGCCTTGACCGACCGGCCCTGCAGCGCCTTGGTGCGGAACGGCTCGGGCCACCCGCCGGGCGGGTCGCCCAGCTCGCCGGACAGGAAGCCGATCACCGACTCCGGGATGTCGAACGCCGCGGGGTCCTGCGCGAACGCCGCGGGGTCGGCCCCCACCGCGACGAGGTGCAGGGCGAGATCGCCCACGACCTTGGACGAGGGGGTCACCTTGACGATGTCGCCGAGGATGTCGTTGGCCGCGGCGTACATGTCCTCGATCTGCTCGAACTTCTCGCCCAGGCCCAACGCGATGGCCTGCTGGCGCAGGTTCGACAGCTGACCGCCGGGGATCTCGTGGCGATAGACCCGTCCGGTCGGGGCGGGCAGACCCGATTCGAACGGCGCGTAGAGGCGGCGGGTCGCCTCCCAGTACGGCTCGAGGGCGTTGACGGCCTCGATGTCGAGACCGGTCGGACGGTCGGAGTGGTCGGTCGCCGCGACGAGGGCCGACATCGGCGGCTGCGACGTCGTGCCGGCCAGCGCAGCCGACGCGGCGTCCACCGCGTCCACTCCCGCCTCGATCGCCGCGACGAGGGTTGCGAGCTGCCCGCCGGGCGTGTCGTGGGTGTGCAGGTGCACCGGCAGGTCGAAGCGCTCGCGCAGGGCACGCACGAGCGTCCGCGCGGCCGGTGCACGCAGCAGCCCGGCCATGTCCTTGATCGCCAGCACGTGTGCTCCGGCGTCGACGATGCGCTCGGCGAGGTCGAGGTAGTAGTCGAGCGTGTAGAGCGTCTCACCCGGATCGGACAGGTCGCCGGTGTAGCAGAGGGCGACCTCGGCGACGGCCGTCCCGGTCGCGCGCACCGCCTCGATCGCGGGCCGCATCTGGTCGACGTCGTTGAGCGCGTCGAAGATGCGGAAGATGTCGACACCCGTCGCTGCCGCCTCGGCGACGAAGGCGTCGGTGACCTCGGTCGGGTACGGCGTGTAGCCGACCGTGTTGCGCCCCCGCAGCAGCATCTGCAGGCAGATGTTGGGGGCCGCCTCGCGCATCGCCGCCAGCCGGTCCCACGGGTCCTCGTTGAGGAAGCGCAGCGCCACGTCGTACGTTGCTCCGCCCCACGCCTCGATCGAGAGCAGCTGCGGCGTCAGCCGTGCGACGTATGGTGCGACCTGCACGAGATCGCGGGTCCGCACCCGGGTGGCGAGCAGCGACTGGTGCGCGTCGCGGAACGTCGTGTCGGTCACGCCCACGGTGTCGCGCTGGCGCAAGGCGGCGGCGAATCCCTCGGGCCCGAGCTCGGCCAGCAGCTGCCGCGACCCGTCCGGAGCCGGGGCCCCGAGGTCCACCTCGGGCAGCTTGGAGACAGGGTCGACGGTCGTCGGCGCGGGACCGTGCGGCTTGTTGACCGTGACGTCCGCGAGCCAGGACAAGATCTTGCCGGCGGGGTCCGCGGCGCCGTGCGCCTCCAGCAGCCCGGGGTGCTCCTCGATGAACGACGTCGTGACGCGCCCGGCCCGGAAGTCCGGATCGGCCAGGAGGCCCTGCAGGAAGCCGATGTTGGTCGACACCCCGCTGACGTGGAACTCGCCCAGTGCTCGCTCGGCACGGGTCACCGCGGCCTCGAAGTCACGGCCCCGGCACGTCAGCTTGGACAGCATCGAGTCGAAGTGCGGGCTGACCACGGCTCCGGTGAACGCCGTGCCGCCGTCGAGGCGTACGCCCGGACCTCCCGGCGAGCGGTACGCCGTGATCGTGCCGGTGTCGGGGCGGAAGCCGTTGGCCGGGTCCTCGGTCGTGATCCGGCACTGCAGGGCGAAGCCCCGCGCGGTGATCGTCGACTGGTCGTCGAGGCCGAGGTCGGCGAGCGTCGCGCCGGCCGCGATCTCCATCTGGGCCTGCACGAGATCGACGCCGGTGACCTCCTCGGTCACGGTGTGCTCGACCTGGATCCGCGGGTTCATCTCGATGAACACGTAGCGGTGGTCGGCGCCGAGCAGGAACTCCACCGTGCCCGCGCACGAGTAGCCGATCGACTCCGCGAACCGCACCGCGTCGGCACACATGGCCTCGCGGACCTCGGCCGGCAGGTGCGGCGCGGGCGCGATCTCGACGACCTTCTGGTGTCGCCGCTGCACCGAGCAGTCCCGCTCCCGCAAATGAACCACTGAGCCGACGGAGTCGGCAAGAACTTGCACCTCGATGTGCCGGGCGTCGACGACCGCCTCCTCGATGAAGCAGGTGGGATCACCGAACGCCCCGTCGGCCTCACGCATCGCCGCCTCGATCGACTCCCGCAGCCGCGCCGGGTCGTCGACCCTGCGCATGCCGCGGCCGCCACCTCCGGCCACCGCCTTGACGAACAACGGGTACGTCAGCGCGTCCGAGCTCGCCATCAGCTCGTCGACGTCCGCGGACGGCTCGACCGACGTCAACGTGGGCACGCCGGCGGCCCGGGCGGCGGCGATCGCGGACGCCTTGTTGCCGGTCAGCTCCAGGACCTCGCGCGCGGGACCGATGAAGGTGATGCCGGCCTGCTCGCACGCCTCCGCGAGATCGGGGTTCTCGGACAGGAAGCCGTAGCCCGGGTAGATCGCGTCCGCCCCGGCCGCCACCGCTGCCGCGACGATCGCCTCGGGGTCGAGATAGGCCCGCACGGGGTGCCCCCGCTCGCCGATCTCGTACGCCTCGTCGGCGCGTACCCGGTGCTCCGAGCCGCGGTCCTCGTAGGGGAACACCGCGACGGTCTGCGCGCCGAGCTCGTGCGCGGCGCGGATCGCGCGGATCGCGATCTCCCCGCGATTGGCGACAAGAATCTTGTGGAACAACGGGGGCGTCCTTGCTCAGAGGGTCCGAGTCCACAATGTAACGGCCGGTCGTCGCGCCTCGCGGCCCCAGGGCCTCAGCGGACGAGCAGCAGCCGGCGCCCCGACCGACGGATCGTGAGGCGTTGGCCCCACGAGAGGGACATCGAGTCCGCCTCGATGCCGTCACCGAAGCACACCAGCCGGTCGGACTCGACGGCGACGACGAGCGAGCCGGCGTCGGGGACGATCCCCTCGGTGAAGCTCGTGCCCGTCGCCGGGGAGGGCCACGGCTCGCGCACGAACCAGCACAGCTCGGGCGAGGTCGGCTGCGGCAGCGCGAGCTCGCTTCGCCGCTCCTGCCAGCTCGATCGCAGCCAGCCGGTCGCCCCGGTCCCCGTGCCGGCGAGGATGCCCGAGGACGAGTGTCGCTCCTGGCGTCCCTCGGCCTGGATCACGTAGCGCGCGGACTGGTGGCTCGGGTGACCGATGAAGAGCTCGTTGAGCGCGCGCAGCTCCTGGCCGTCGTCCGTCACGGCCTCGACCATCGTGCGCTCCTCGAGCACCCCGGCGCCGCGGCCGAGCGCCGTCAGCACGGCGCCCACCGCTTCGGGCGCGTGCGGCACGAGGACCCCCGGATTCCACTGCGGCTCCGGGTTCACGCCGACGACGGGCTGCCCGCTGAGGTACTTCGCGACATTGGCGACCAGTCCGTCCTGGCCGACCGCGATCACCACGTCCTCGGGGCCGAAGACGAAGCGGTCCAGCTCGTCGCGCTCGACCTCGACGCGCCTC
The DNA here is from genome assembly GCF_009661045.1 of Aeromicrobium sp. S22. Classification (NCBI taxonomy): domain Bacteria; kingdom Bacillati; phylum Actinomycetota; class Actinomycetes; order Propionibacteriales; family Nocardioidaceae; genus Aeromicrobium; species Aeromicrobium sp. S22. Next base: position 345,452 of record NZ_WJWV01000001.1, on the reverse strand, counting down.
CACTCGACCGGGATCGCCGCCGAGGTCGCGGCGCGTGCCGCCATCAGCGCAGCATGGCGCCGCTCCACGTCGCCGATGTCCCGGCCGCGCGAGGACAGGAAGAACTCCGCCTGGCCGTGCGTGCCGTGACGCGCGACCAGGTCCTCGTACTCCGAGCGGCGGTGGACCACGACCGCGCGGGGCCGCAGACTCACTCGGACGCCGTAGCCGTCGTCCCCTGCCCGTCGCCGAGCCGGGTCAGCAGCGGCGCCAGCAGCTCCGGGGTGATGCTGAGGTGCGTGATGGGCGGCAGGTTGGCGGCCAGCTCACGCAGGGCGAGGGCGATCAGCTTGTCCTGGTCGACGTCACCGTACGCGGCGAACTTCGCCGACTCCGCAGTCGCGTCGGCCTCGCCGAGCAGCCGCGTCCGGGCCGCATCGGCGTCCGCGATCAATCCTTGGCGCTGGGCCTTGGCGACCGTCGCGATGCGGTCGGCCTCCGCCTGCTCACTTGCCCGCTTGCGCTCGTTCTGTCCCCGTTGGGCAACGAGCTCCTCCTCGCGCCGGGCGAGCTCGATCTGGTTGGTCAGCTCGTTCTCGGCGATGGCCCGCTCGTTCTCGACGGCCACGGCTCGGCGCTCGAACGTGGCCCGGTCGGCCTCCTGCTGCACCGCCTCGCGGGTCGGCGTCTGCAGCGCACGCTCCAGGTCGGCCTCCGCGCGGATGGCGACGACCCGGACGTCGGTCACCGACAGCCCGCGCTCGATCAGTCGCTGGTCGTTCGCGAGCTGGTCGGCGACCTGCTGCCGCACAGGTCCGATGCCGTGGGCGAGAGCCTCGGCCATCGTGATGCCGGCGAGGTACTCGAGCGCGGGCTGCTGCGCGAGCTCGGTCAGCAGGCCGCCCAGGCGCTCGAGCGGACGGGCGTTCCACTCGCCCGAGCGCGGGTTGATGCCGAAATCGATGCGGGTCGCGGCGACGACGGGCTCGGACACCCGGTACGTCACGGTGGCCTGCACCGACACGACCTGGAAGTCCGACGTCCGCGCCTGGAACATCAGCGCCTGCTCGCGGTCGTCCATGGGGACCTCGGCGAGGGCCGCCGTGCTGGGCCGGAACCAGAACGAGACGCCCGCGCCCGAGCGCATCACGGCACCGTCGCGCAGCTGCAGCACGAACGACGTCGGGTCCGAGCGCAGGTGGTGGACGAAAGGTCGTCGGGTGATGTCTGCCATGGTTCCCCTCGGGAGTCGGACGGTCGGGGGACAGTCTGCCTGTCTCCCCCCGTCCGGCTCGCGTCAGGCCTTGACGACGCGCGTGTCGAGGATCATGTCGGCGAACGTCCGGTTCTCCTTGTCCCACAGCGGCCACAGGAATCCGATGTAGCACGGGATCGCGTCGAGGATGTGGAGGAAGGACCGAGCGATCGAGAGCCCGAAACCGACCGGCTGTCGCGTGGCCGCACCCACCAGCGCGATCTTCATGACCTTCTTGCCCAGCGACTGTCCGGTGCGACCCTGCATGGCGCCGGTGTTGTACAGCAGCCAGCCCAGGCCGAAGAGCAGGTTGAGCACGAACGGCAGGCCGCTCAGCTCGAACGAGGCCTGACCGTCCGACGTCTCGGTGCTGCCGAACACGAAGGTGAGGACGATCGCGACGGCCAACGGCGGCAACACATCGATGATGGTCGCGGCGACGCGCGATCCCCAGCTGGCGAGGCCGCCGGAGGAAGCACCCTGAGGGGCTTGCGGCGAGGTCGGGTACGGCTCGGTCATGGGTTCTCCTGGTGGTCGACGATGTCGACCCACAAGGTAGCGACGCGACGCCCTGCCCGTACGACGTTTGCGGCTATCGGTGTCGTCTTGTCACGAAGCTCAGCGACGCCGCTGGCGCCAGATGACGACCTGGTTGCCGGACACGCGGGCCGGCAGGTTCTGCGGCAGCTTCGACTGCGCGATCTCGGCCTGCAGCTCGGCCACCTTCTCCTGCAGCGCGAGCACCTGGTTCTCCAGCTCGATCACGCGCTTGACGCCCTCGAGGCCCAGGCCCTCGGCGGTCAGTCGAGCCACCGTGCGCAGGAGCTCGATGTCACGCAACGAGTAGCGCCGGCCACCCCCGCCCGTGCGCCCGGGGGCGACGAGGCCCAGCCGGTCGTACGTGCGGAGGGTCTGCGGGTGGAGCCCGGACAGCTCGGCCGCGACGCTGATGACGAACACCTTCGCCTCGGGCCCAGGGGGCTGGAATCCCGCCCCCTGGGCCGCCGACTTCTGCGAGTCCGTCGACATCACGACACCGCCTCGAACATCCCGTCACGCGGGGAGCCTGCGCCGCGTGCCTCACGGAAGGCCTCGACCGCAGCCCGCTCCGCGTCCGACAGCTCGGCGGGCACCTGCACCTCGACGGTCACGAGCAGATCGCCTCGACCGCCGTTCTTGGTGGTGGCGCCCTTGCCGCTGGCACGGAACGTGCGACCCGTGGGCGTGCCCGCGGGCACCTTGATCCGGACCGGCGGCCCGTCCAGGGTGGGCACCTGGATCTGAGCGCCCAGCGCGGCCTCGTCGAAGGTCACGGGCACCGTGATCGTGAGGTGATCACCCTTGCGCCCGAACAGCCGGTGGGGCTCGACGTGCACGAGCAGGAACAGGTCCCCGTTCGGCCCGCCGTTGTCACCCTTGCCGCCCTTGCCCTTGAGCCGGATGCGCTGACCGTCCTTGACGCCCGCAGGCACCTTGACGTTCAGCGTGCGGCTCGTGGGCGCACGCCCGGAGCCGTGGCAGGTGTCGCACGGGTGCTCGACGATGAGCCCCCGGCCACGGCACAGGTCGCACGGCTCGGTCATGGCGAACACGCCGCCGGACGCGCCGGTCACCATGCCGCTGCCCTGGCACTTCGGGCACACCTTGGGCGTCGTGCCCGGTCGCGCCCCCGTGCCGTGGCAGGTCGTGCAGGGCTCGTCGCTGGTCATCCGCAACGGGAGCGTCGCCCCGTCGACGGCCTGCTCGAAGGTGATCGTCGCCTCGGTCTCGAGGTCGTCACCCTTGCGTCCCGGGGGACGCTGCCGGCCCCGTCCGCGGCCTCCGAAGAGGCCGCCGAACAGGTCCGACATGTCGAAGTCGGCCTGGGTGCCGCCTCCGCCCGGCGGGCGGAAGCCGCCCCCGGAACCGAATCCCCCCGGGCCGCCGCGGAACTGCCCGAACATGCTGCGCTGCTCGTCGTACTCCTTGCGCTTGTCCTTGGACGAGAGCACGGCGTACGCCTCGGAGACCTCCTTGAAGCGCTCCTCGGCGGCCTGGTTGCCGGGGTTGGAGTCGGGGTGGTTCTCACGAGCCAGCTTGCGGTACGCCTTCTTGATCTCGTCCTGACTCGCGTCCTTCTTGACCCCGAGGACCTTGTAGAAGTCCTTGGTCGCCCAGTCACTCGCTGCCATCTGCCACCCCTCCTTCCGTTGCTACTGGTTGTCGTCGGCGTCGGTCGCGGACTCCGCTGCGGGAGCCTCCGCCGATGCGTCCTCGGCAGGTGCCGAGGGCGCTGCCGCGTCGCTGGCCGGATCGACGACGCCGACCGTTGCGGGCCGGATCACGCGATCGCCGATCTTGTAGCCGGTGCGCATCACGGTGTCGATCGTCGTGGTGTCGACCTCGGTCGACTCCCCGGCGTGGAACACCGCCTCGTGCAGCGCGGGGTCGAAGGCCTCGCCCTTGGCGCCGAACGCCTCGAGCTTGTGCTTGGCCACCGCTGCCTGCAGCGAGTCCGCGACAGCCTTGAAGCCGCCCGCGAGCTCACCGTGCTCGGCCGCGCGACCGATGTCGTCCAGCACGGTCAGGAGGGACTGCAGGACTGCAGCCTCTCCCTGCGCACGGACGAGCTCACGGTCACGGTCGACGCGACGCTTGTAGTTGACGTACTCCGCCTGGAGCCGCTGCAGGTCGAGCGTCCGCTCGGCCAGCTGCTGCTCCGGTGTCGGCTCGGTCGGCGTCTCCGCCGGCTGAGCTTCCTCAGCCGGCGTCGACTCCTGCTCGGGGACCGAGTCGGTTCCCGGCTCCGTCACTTCTTGTCGTCCTCGTCATCGACGATCTCGGCCTCGACGACGTCGTCGTCATCGCCGGCGTCCGCGGTGGGCGCGTCCGTGCCGGCAGCCTGGGCGTCGGCCGCAGCCGCGGCGTACATCGCCTCGCCCATCTTGGAGCTGGACTCACCGAGCTTGGTCACGGCCGCCTGGATGGCGTCCGCGTCCTCGCCCTTGAGCGACTCGTTGAGCGCGTCGAGGTCAGCCTGCACCTCGGCCTTGACGTCGTCGCCGACCTTGTCGCCGTTCTCGGAGAGGAACTTCTCCGTGGTGTGCGCGAGAGACTCGGCCTGGTTGCGGGTCTCGACGGCCTCGCGACGCTTGCGGTCCTCCTCGGCGTACGCCTCGGCGTCCTTGACCATCTTGTCGATGTCGTCCTTGGACAGGGCCGAGCCGCCGGTGATCGTCATCGACTGCTCCTTGCCCGTGCCGCGGTCCTTGGCGGACACGTTGACGATGCCGTTGGCGTCGATGTCGAAGGTGACCTCGATCTGCGGCACGCCACGCGGCGCCGGGGGCAGGCCGGTCAGCTCGAACGTGGCCAGCAGCTGGTTGCCCGCCGCCATCTCGCGCTCGCCCTGGTAGACCTGGATCGCGACGGACGGCTGGTTGTCGTCGGCCGTCGTGAAGACCTCGGACCGCTTGGTCGGGATCGTCGTGTTGCGCTCGATGAGCTTGGTCATCACGCCGCCCTTGGTCTCGATGCCGAGGCTCAGCGGGGTGACGTCGAGCAGGAGGACGTCCTTGACCTCGCCCTTGAGCACGCCGGCCTGCAGGCTCGCGCCGAGAGCGACGACCTCGTCGGGGTTGACGCCCTTGTTGGGCTCCTTGCCGCCGGTCAGGCCCTTGACGACCTCGGAGACGGCCGGCATGCGGGTCGAGCCGCCGACCAGCACGACGTGGTCGATGTCGCTGACCTTGATCCCGGCGTCCTTGATGACGTTGTGGAACGGGGCCTTGGTGCGCTCGAGCAGGTCCGAGCTGATCTTCTCGAACTCGGCGCGCGTCAGGGTCTCGTCGAGGAACACGGGGTTCTTGTCGGCGTCGACCGTGATGTACGGCAGGTTGATCGAGGTCGACGACGAGCTCGAGAGCTCGATCTTGGCGCGCTCGGCGGCCTCACGGACACGCGGCATGGCCATCTTGTCCTTGGTCAGGTCCAGGCCGGTGCTGCTCTTGAAGCGGGTGACGATCCAGTCGACGATCTTCTCGTCCCAGTCGTCGCCACCGAGGTGGTTGTCGCCGCTCGTGGCCTTGACCTCGATGACGCCGTCGCCGATCTCCAGCAGGGACACGTCGAACGTGCCGCCGCCGAGGTCGAAGACGAGGATCGTCTGGTCGTCGGCCTTGTCCAGGCCGTACGCGAGGGCGGCCGCGGTCGGCTCGTTGATGATGCGGCTGACGTTGAGGCCCGCGATCTCACCGGCCTCCTTGGTCGCCTGACGCTGGTGGTCATTGAAGTACGCCGGGACGGTGATGACCGCGTCGGTCACGGCCTCGCCGAGGTACGCCTCCGCATCCCGCTTGAGCTTCTGCAGGATGAAGGCGGAGATCTGCTGCGGCGTGAACGTCTTGCCGTCGATCTCGGTGGTCCAGTCCGTGCCGATGTGACGCTTGACCGAACGGATCGTGCGATCGACGTTGGTCACGCCCTGGCGCTTGGCGACCTCGCCGGCCAGGACCTCTCCGTCCTTGGCGAATGCGACGACCGAGGGGGTGGTGCGAGCGCCTTCGGCGTTCGCGATGACGGTGGGCTCGCCACCTTCGAGCACGGCGACGACGGAGTTCGTCGTGCCCAGGTCAATTCCGACCGCTCTTGCCATGGTGTGTCCTCCTGCTGTGGGTGGTTCGTTGCTGTGGGGTCTGTCGGGGTGACTTCAAGAATGTGTGTCAACTGACTTGAGTCTGATCTTATCAACCCCGTCCGAGGCACCCGTATTCCACTGCCCACGACGTCTACCGATAGTTTTCACAGATGCGCACCTTCTCCCGCCGCGCAGCGGCACTCACCCTCATGGCCACCCTGACCCTCAGCGCCTGCGGCAGCAGCGACAGCTCCGACAACTCCTCGTCCTCCTCCTCGTCCTCCAGCAAGAGCGAGAAGGCCACCGGATTCGACGCCCCGCCCGCGGACGGCCCCACGATCAAGGGCACCGACTACACGTACTCGGTCCCCGACAGCTGGGAGACGCCGAAGAACAAGCCCGCCGGCTTTGACTTCGACAGCCTCGCGGTCGACAGCGACGACAAGGACGGCTTCGCCGACAACATCAACGTCCTGCGCCAGTCCCCCGCCCCGACCGGCGTCACCATCGAGGAGCTCAGCAAGAACCTCGGCGACGAGCTGACCAAGCAGGGCGCACGGGACGTCAAGACCAACGAGTCCGTGACGGTCGCGGGCGAGTCGGCCGCGCACATCTCGATGTCGCAGGAGCTCAACGGCAACAAGAACCTCACCGAGCAGTACTACATGCTGCGCAAGGGCGCCCTGTACGTCGTCACGTTCTCGCACAGCACCGACGTGTCGAAGGCCGATCGCGACAAGATCGCCGGCTCGGTCCTGAGCACCTGGACCTGGTCTGCATGACCCAGCTGCCCGGCTCGGACGACCTCGCCCGCAGGATCCTTGCGGTGCTGTGGGAGACGACCGACCGCCAGGTGACGCGAGAGATCGCGCACCTGGCGGACATCGTCGTCGACACCAGCGACGACGGCACCCACACGGCGCCTGAAGGACTGGTGATGCCGCCGTCGGGCTGCGTCACGACGCTCGTCACCGCGACGGCTCGTGATCACCCCGGCGTCACCGAGGACATGCGGGTCGCGGTGTGGCCGGTGGCGGACGGCGGCGAGGATCCCGCGTTCGTCGTCACCCGCTCGGACTCCGAGCTCACGCTCCCGGTGGCCCTCGCCGAGATCCACCCGGAGGCCACCCCCCGCCTGCAGGCGCGGGTCAACGACTTCATCGCCACGATCATCGCCCACATGGTGGCCGAGCTGGACGTCAAGATGCAGCGGACGTACATCCGCGAGTCGCAGGGCGACCTCGCGGAGTACACCGAGGACTGATCCGGCCGGTTCCGTCACGACAGCGGCGCCCCCACCCGTCGAGGGTGGGGGCGCCGCTGTCTCGTGCGGGCACCTGTCAGGAGCTGATGCGCTCCCGCTCGGGCGTCGTGCCGGCCACCGAGTCACCCGTGTGGCGGGCGAGCGACTCCCCCTCGATGTCGAGGTTCGGCAGCACCTTGTCGAGCCAGCGCGGGAGCCACCACATGCGATCGCCCATGAGCGCCATGAACGCCGGGACGATCATCATGCGGACCAGGAACGCGTCCGCCAGCACGCCGACCGCGAGGCCGAAGCCGATCGACTTGATGATGATCTCGTCGCCGAGGGCGAAGCTGCCGAAGACGCCGATCATGATCGCTGCGGCCGCCGTGACGACGCGAGCGCCGTACTGGAAGCCGAACACGACCGACTCCTTGGCCGGGCGGCCGTGGACGAACTCCTCGCGCATGCGGGACACCAGGAACACCTCGTAGTCCATCGCCAGGCCGAACAGGATGCCGGTCAGCAGCAGCGGCAGCATGAACAGCACCGGGCCGGAGGTGTCGACGCCGAGCAGGTCCGCGGCCCAGCCCCACTGGAACACCGCGACGGTGGCTCCGAGCGAGACGCCGACCGAGAGCAGGAAGCCCAGGACCGCCTTGATCGGGACCAGGATCGAGCGGAAGACGATCATCAACAGGATGAACGCGAGCCCGACCACGACCAGCAGGTACTTCGGGAACGCCTTGGCAAGCTCCTCGGAGATGTCGACGCCCACGGCGGTCTGTCCCGTGACGTACACCGTCGCGCCGGTGTCGGCCTCGACAGTGCCCACGGCCTCGCGGATGTCGTCGACCAGGGCCTGGGTGTCGGCGTCGGACGGTCCACTCTTGGGAATCACGGTGATCGTGGCGTACTGCGCCCCCTCGAGCTGCGCCTCGTACGCCGCGACGGCCTTCTCGTCCGCCGGGTCCGGCGTCGGCGGGACGACGGCAGCGACGTCCTTCTCGATGCCCTGGACCTTCTGGGCGGCCAGGTCGACCGCCTCGGCCGGGTCGTCGGCCCCCTTCGTGTCGACCACGACGAGCAGCGGACCGTTGGTGCCGGCGCCGAAGTTCTCCGCGATCAGGTCGTACGCCACGCGGGGACCGGTGCCCTCGGCGGCCGTGCCGTCGTCCGGCAGTGCGAGCTGCATCGACGCGACGGGGATCGAGACCACACCGGCGACGGCGAGACCGCCGACGAGGGCCTTGATGCGGTGCTTGGTGATGAGGTCGGCCCAGCGACGTCCAGCGGTCGTCCCCACCGTCTCGTCCTCAGGATCCGGCGCCTTGATGAAGGGCACCTTGCCCCAGCCGGTCCGCTTGCGGGCGGCCCCGAGCAGGGCGGGAAGCAGCGTCAGGGCGATGAGGACCGCGATCGCGACGGTCGCGGAGGCCGCCAGGCCCATCTGGGTCAGGAAGTTGATGTTGACGACCGACAGGCCGGCCAGGGCGATCACGACTGTGAGCCCGGCGAAGACCACCGCGGAGCCCGCGGTGCCGACGGCGCGACCGGCCGCCTCCTCCTGCGAGCGTCCGACGTGGATCTCGTGGCGGTAGCGGGAGGTGATGAACAGCGCGTAGTCGATGCCGACCGCAAGTCCCAGCATCAGGGCGAGGGTGGGCGTCGAGGAGCCGAGGTCGATGAAGCCGGTCGCGGTGGTGATGCCGGTGACGCCGATGCCCACGCCGATGAGCGCGGTCAGCAGCGGCATGCCGGCCAGCAGCAGCGACCCGAACGTGATGAGCAGGACGATGATCGCGATGCCGACGCCGAGCAGCTCGGTGAGCCCCTGCTCGGGGATCTCCTGCAGCGCGTCGCCGCCGATCGCGACCTTCAGGCCTGCTTCCTCGGCGACCTCGGGTGACTTCTCGAGGGCCTCCTTGTCGGCGTCGGTCAGGTCGATCGACTGCGTGGCGTACGACACCGTCGAGTACGCGGTGCGCCCGTCCTTGGACACCGTCCCGGTCTCGAACGGGTCGGTCGCGCCCACGACGTTCTTGGAGTCGATCGCGGCGAGGGACTCGGCCACGGCCTTCTTGTTGTCCGCGGAGGTCAGCTTCTCGCCCTCCGGCGCCTGGAAGACGACCCGCGCGGTCGCGCCGTCCGGGGCTGCGTCAGGCGTGCGCTCCTTGATCAGCTCGAACGCGTCGACCGACTCGATGCCGGGCAGCGTGAACGTGTCGGAGGTCTTGCCCTGGAGCGTGGTCGAGGCAACCCCCATCAGCAGGAGCAGGCCGATCCAGAACGAGATGACGATCCGACGGCGCCGGAACGACCAGCGTCCGAGTCGATAGAGATACCAAGCCATGGAAGTTCTTCCTTGTAGGGGTTCTTGAAGGGGGTGAGACGGGTCAGTGGATGCCGAGGGCGGGCAGGAGCGCGCCGTCGACGTACCGGCGCAGGAAGTCCTGGGACGGCTCCTCGCCCTCGAGCAGGTGGTGCAGGACGATGGGCGCGATGAACACGTAGTCGACGAAGACGAGCCCCGGGCAGTCCGCGGCAACCTCACCGCGCTCGACGGCACGGGCGACGACCTCGCGGATGCGATCGCGGCCGGGCTCGAGGATCTGCGCGCGCACAGCCTCGGCGAGCTCCTCGTCCTGACGGACCGCGTGCATGATCGCCGCGAGCATGTCGGCGTCGTGCTCCTGGCCCTCCGCGCGCTCGACCATCGACAGGAGGTCCCCGCGCAGGGTCCCCGTGTCCGGGAGCTCCAGCTCGGTCTCCCCTACGCACTGCAGGGCCTCGACGACGAGCGCCGACTTGCTGCCCCACTGGCGGTAGAGGGTCGCCTTGCTCGAGCGGGTCGCCTCCGCGACCTGGTCCATCGTCAGGTTGTCGTAGCCGTGCTCGGCAACGAGGGCGAGAGTGCCCGCATACAGCTCCTGCAGCCTTTCGGCAGTCAGTCGACTCACAGCGCTCCTTGGGCGTACGAAACCGTTTCGTTTCGATGCTACGCGGAGATCCGCCGCCGTGCCCACTCGAGTGCCGTGACCTCGCTCACCGCATCGTCTCCCCCACGGCGGCTCGCGGACGCCTCATGGCGTCCAGGCGGGATCGCGGCCGATGAAGCCCATCAGCCGGTCCTGCACCGAGGCGTCCTCGGGCACGGGCACGGCCGGCCCGTACTGGCCCGAGCCGCGCAGCAGCTCCTCGATCGGCCTCATCCCGGCCAGCAGCGCCTCGCACCGCGCGGGGTCCAAGCTGTCGTCCTGACCGCTCGCCCGGGCCAGGTCCCAGGTGTGCATGAAGACGTCGGCGACGTAGAAGCTCTCGACCAGCCGGCCGAGGACCTGCGTCCCGGCCTGCGGATGCGTGAAGTCCTCGGCCGCCCGTCCGGACTCCAGCAGCGACTGGACCGCATCCGCGTGGTGCCGCCAGGCTGCGACCGGGTCGTCCGCGACGGACGGGCCGGACGGCAGCTCGACCCCGCCGCCGGACAGGAAGCCCGGGAGCCAGCCCACCAGGTGCCCGACGACGTCTCGTGCCGTCCAGCCCTCGACCGGGGCGGGCGCGTCCCAGTCGCGCACACCCGCGACCCGCTCGGAGAAGATCCGGGCGACCTCGCGATGGGCGTCGGCGGGACTGTCCATGGCCGCCATTCTCCACCGTCTGTGCCCCGGAGGCTAGATTGAAGTCGTGCCCGACTCCCCGACCCGTTCCGCCAAGGCCGAGCAGACCCGGCAGTCGATCATCGACGCAGCCATGCAGCTGTTCCGCCTCTACGGCTACGAGAAGGCCACGATGCGCGCGATCGCCGACCGGGCGGGGGTGTCCATCGGCAATGCGTACTACTACTTCTCGTCCAAGGAACACCTGATCCAGGCGTACTACGACCAGATCAACGTCGAGCACGCAGCCGCGGCCACCGAGGCGCTGACCGGCACGACGACCTTCGATGAGCGCCTGACCGGCGTCCTGATGGCGTGGATCGACGTGGCCGAGCCCTACCACGAGTTCGCGGGCAAGTTCTTCAAGACCGCCGCCGAGCCCACCAGCCCGCTGTCACCGTTCAGCAAGGACTCCGAAGCCACTCGCCTCGCCTCGATCGGCCTGTTCCGCGACGTCGTCGAGGGCTCCGACATCAAGCTCGCGAAGGCCCTCCGCGAGGAGCTGCCCGAGCTGTTGTGGCTGACCCAGATGGGCGTCGTCCTGTTCTGGGTGCACGACTCGAGCGAGGGCCAGGAGCGCAGTCGTCAGCTGGTGCGCCAGGCGGTCCCGATCATCGACCGCGCTCTGCGGCTGACCCGGTTGCCGGGCGTGCGCGGACTCGTCGACGACGTCATCGGCCTGGTCCGCACCCTCAAGCCGACGAGCTGACCGTCACCGCGTGGCGATCGCACATCGCCTCGCGCGCGACACACCCCTCGCACCGCACCATCTGGCGCACGCACGAGACGTCGCCGCAGTCGGCCACGTGGCTGGTGCCCGTGCCGCACGTGTCGCACGTCCCCACGAGCGCGGGATGATCGGAGAAGGTCATCGTGATGCGGTCGTCGAAGACGTACAGCGCACCCTGCCAGAGGCCGTCGTCGCCGTACGCCTCGCCGTACGTCGCGATGCCGCCGTCGAGCTGGTAGACCTCCTGGAAGCCGCGCTTCTTCATCAGCGGCGTCAGCACCTCGCAGCGGATCCCGCCCGTGCAGTAGGTGACGACCGGCTGGTCCTTGAGGTGGTCGTACGCGCCGCTGTCGAGCGCTGCGATGAACTCGCGCGTGGTCTCGACCGGTGGCCTGATCGCGCCAGCGAAGTGCCCGACGGCCGACTCGATCTGGTTGCGCCCGTCGAAGAAGACGACGTCCTTCTCCTGCACCAGCGCGTGGAGCTCTGCTGGGCTCAGGTGCGTCCCGCCGTCGACCACCCCGTTCTCGTCGACCTCGAGCTCGTCGGGCGCGCCGAACGTCACGAGCTCGTCACGCACACGGACGCTCAGCCGCGGGAAGTCTGCCGTGGTGCCGTCCTCGAGCGCACGACCCTCGCTCCACTTGAAGTCGATGTCCTTGAACGGCGCGTACGCACGGGTGCCCTTGACGTACTTCTTGAGCTGCACGACGTCACCGCCGAGCGTCGCGTTGATGCCGTCCTTCGAGACGATGATGCGCCCGCGGACGCCGAGCGACTCGCACAGCGTGCGCTGCCACAGCCGGATCGCCTCGGGATCGGCGAGCGGCGCGAAGCCGTAGAACAGGAGGACTTTGGGGGTGGCCACCACCCGATTCTAGGAGGTGGCTCCGAGGTGCCACGTCACCCGCGCATCGCCGTCCCAGCGACGCAGGCTGCCGAGCCCGCCCTCGAGGTGGCGCGGCCGTCCGCCCAGCACCTCGAGCGCGAGGGCGAGCGCCTCCGGGGCGAGCCGCCGGGCCAGCGTCACGTGGGGCGTCCACCGTCCGGGGGCGGTGGTCGACGGCTGGTCGGGCAGGCCCTCCATCGCCTGCGCCACCTGTGCGTGCAGTGACAGCAGCTCGGCGGACGGCACGACGGCGCGGGCCAGGACGTGGCGACGTCCGCTGAAGACGAGCCAGCCGCCCAGGCGTATCGCCATGTCGCGCGGGGCAGCCAGCCCGTGCAGCGCCTGCTCGACGGCAGGCGTCACCGCGCTGGCCAGGCCGAGCGTGATGTGAGGGGCGTTCGACTCGCCCGTGTGCCGCGCCTGGCTGGGCAGCCCCGCATCGAGCAGCGCGGCCCACTCCTCGCGGACGAGCCCATCGAGCCCTTCGTCCAGGACGATCTCGACCGACTGCACCATCGGTCTATCGTCGTGCACATGAGCGAGCTTCACGAGCTGGACGCCACCGACCAGGCCGAGCTGCTGCGGGGCGGCGAGGTCTCCTCGGTCGAGCTCGTGCGGCACCATCTGGACCGCATCGACCGGTACGCCGCCGACCTGGGCGCGTTCGTCACCGTCACCGCCGACCTGGCGCTGGCCCAGGCGGGGGAGGCGGACGCCGCGATCGCCTCCGGCGCCGCGCCCGCCTTCGCCGGCGTGCCGACGGCGATCAAGGACCTGACCCCGACTGCGGGAGTGCCCACCTCGATGGGCTCGGCGGCGATGCGTGACGTCGTGCCGGACACCGACGCGTACGTCGTGGACCTCGTCCGGCGCGCGGGCTTCATCAGCCTGGGCAAGACCAACACCCCCGAGTTCGGCCTGTCGTCCTACACGGACAACGACCTCGTCGGCCCCGCTCGTACCCCCTGGGACCTGACGCGCAACGCCGGCGGTTCGAGCGGTGGCGCGGCCGCGGCCGTGTCAGCCGGGCTCGTGCCGCTGGCCCAGGGCAGCGACGGCGGCGGATCGATCCGCATCCCGGCCAGCTCGTGCGGCATCTTCGGGTTCAAGCCGAGCCGGGGCCGCGTCAGTGCGGGCCCGACGGGATCGGACTGGAGCGGTCTCGGGGTGGACGGGCCGCTCACCCGCACCGTCCGTGACGCCGCGGCGCTCCTCGACGCGATGGCGCACGCGATGCCCGGCGACGTGCGCCCGCTGCCCGATCCCGACGTCCCGTTCGTCGAGCGGGCCCGCCGCGAGCCCGGTCGGCTGCGCATCGCCCGCTGGTCGGGCACCCATCTCGACGGGATCTCCCCCGGCGCGGACGCCGTCGCGGCCTGGGAGCAGGCGAGCGCGCTGCTCGCCTCGCTCGGGCACGACGTCGTCGACATCGCGAACCCGTTCCCGCAGGAGCTCGAGCCGCAGTTCAACGTGATCTGGTCCAGCGGCATCGCCGCGGCGCCGTTCCCTCCCGAGGCCGAGGCCCTGCTACGGGCCAACACGCGCTACTGGCGCGAGCGCGGAGGTCGGGCCTCCGCCGTCGACCTGGCCGGTGCCATGCGGTTCCTCGAGGCGACCACCCGCGACGTCGTCGCCGGCCTGCAGCCGTTCGACGCCTTCCTCACGCCGACCCTCGCGCTGCCGCCGCAGCCGGTCGAGTGGTTCAACGAGTCCGGCGATCCGGTCGAGGACCACCACCGCGAGCTGCTCTACACGCCGTACACCGGGCTCTACAACATGACGGGCCAGCCCGCGGCGAGCCTGCCGCTGCACTGGTCGGACGACGGCCTGCCGATCGGCGTCATGCTCGCGACCCACCCCGGCCGGGACGGCCTGCTGTTCAGCCTCTGCGCCCAGGTCGAGACCGCCGCCCCCTGGTCGGGCCGCCGGCCCCCCGGCTTCTGACCGCCGCCGCGTGGCGCCTGGGCGCGGTTTCCCAGGAGAACCCCGGAATCTGACACGGCACCCCGGTCGTACCAAGGGTGACGTGCCAGAAACCGGGGTGAGGCCCTGCGGATTCCCAGGTTCTCCTGGGAATCCGGGACGGGTCAGTCGCGGGCGGTCATGATGATCGGGTCACCGTCGGTGATCGCGATCGTGTGCTCGACGTGGGCGCCTCGGGAGCCGTCGGCGCTGCGGATGGTCCAGCCGTCCTCGTCCATGCGGATGTCGTCGGTGGTGTGCAGGAACCACGGCTCGATCGCGATGACGAGTCCCGGCTTGAGCGGCAGGCCGCGCCCGGCCTTGCCGTCGTTGGCGATGTGGGGGTCGCCGTGCATCGTGCGACCCACGCCGTGGCCACCGAACTGGGTGTTGATCTTGAGGCCGTGCGAGCGCCCCACAGCACCGATCGCCGCGGAGATGTCGCCGACCCGGTTGCCCGGACGCGCGACGGCGATCGCGGCGTCGAGCGCCTCCTGCGCGTGCTCGATCAGCCGCACGTCCTCCTCGCGGGGCGTGCCGACGACGACGCTGACCGCGGAGTCACAGACCCAGCCGTTCAGCGACGCCGCGAAGTCCAGGCTCAACAGGTCGCCGTCGCGCAGCTTGTACTTGTGCGGCAGACCGTGCAGCACCGCGTCGTTGACCGACGTGCAGAGCACCTTGCCGAACGGCATCGCACCGAACGAGGGGTGGTAGTCGATGTAGCAGGACTCTGCGCCCGCGTCGCGGATCATGTCGTGGGCGAGCGCATCGAGATCGAGCAGGTCGACCCCGACCGCGGCCTTCTCCGACAGTGCGGTCAGGACAGAGGCGACGAACCGTCCGGCCGGTCGCATCTCGTCCAGCTGGGTGGGAGTGAGCAGCTCGATCATCGGGATTCTTCCTTCAAGCGGGATGAGGCGATCTGGGAGACGACGACCGCCGCGACGATCGCGAGGGTACCCACGAGGGCCATCGGGCCGCTGCCGTAGACCTCGTCACCGCCACCGGTGCTGACCGCCGCGACGAGTGCCGCGCCGCCGAGCAGACCCAGCAGCATCGCGCACAGGGTGTGGACGGTGTTGCGGTGGGACCAGGTCGCGTACGTCGCGATCGCCACGAGAGCCGCGGCGGCCACGAGGGCGATCCGCAGACCGGTGGTCCAGTCGCTGACGTCGATGTCAGTCCGGTCCACGACGTAGACCACCACTGCCACCACCTCGGCGATCATCATCGCCACCATTGCGCGTCCGCTCTTCACCCAGCACACCCCTTCGACGTCATCGTCCACCCTACGCGGGGCGTGCGCCCGTCCCACGCGCGAGCGTGGGCTGAGGTCGCGGAACGGCCCGATCTGACTACCGTCGAGACATGAGCCGAGCGCCGTCCGTCCGACTCGTGTCCCCGCACCAGCTGTTCGTCGAGCACCTCGAGGCGCCGGCCGGGACGATCTTCGTCCTGGTCGAGGACGACCTGTTCTTTCGTCAGTACCGCTTCCACGTGCAGAAGCTCGTACTGCACCGGGCCTCGATGCGTCGGTTCGCCACCAGGCTGCGCGAGGCGTCGTTCGACGTCGAGGTCATCGAGACTGATGCACACCACACCAGCGTGGCCAGGCTCGCCGCCCTGTTGCGGCAGCTCGAGCCGGCCACGGTGACGATGTTCGACGTCGTCGACGACTGGCTCTCCCGCGACATCGCGACGGCCGTGAGGGAGGCGGGGCTGGACCCGGCGTCCCTCCACGTGCTCGAGTCGCCCAACTTCCTGACCACCCGCGACCAGCTCACGGACTGGTTCGGCGACCACCCCGCGCGCATGCAGCACTTCTACGCCTGGCAACGACGGCAGCTCGACGTCCTCGTCGACGACGACCGGCCGGTCGGCGGCCAGTGGTCGTACGACACCGAGAACCGCAAGAAGCTGCCGCGCCGGCACCCGGTGCCCGACGTGCCGTGGCCGCGCCGCCATCCCGAGGTGGACGAGGCGATCGCGTGGGTCGCCGAGCACTTCCCGGACAACCCGGGGCGCGCCGACACGTTCCATTGGCCGACCTCGCACGACGAGGCCGAGACGGCCTACGAGGCCTTCCTCGCCGAGCGGTTCTCCCAGTTCGGCCCGTTCGAGGACGCCATCAGCGCCCAGCACCCGTTCCTGTTCCACTCGGTCATGACGCCAGGGCTCAACATCGGGCTGCTCTCCCCGGCGGACGTCGTCGAGCGCGCCCTCGACGCGGCCGACGGCGTGGACCTGCCGTCGGTCGAGGGGTTCGTGCGCCAGGTCATCGGCTGGCGGGAGTACATGCGGGCCACGTACGTCCTGTACGGCGCGCGCATGCGCACCAGCAACCGCCTGCAGCACACGCGGCCCCTCGACCCGGGCTGGTGGACGGCGTCGACGGGACTGCCGCCTGTCGACCTGGTCGTCGACCGGGTCCTCGAGCACGGCTGGAGCCACCACATCGAACGGCTGATGGTCGCGGGCAATGCGATGTGCCTGCTGCGCACCGATCCCGACGCGATCCACGAGTGGTTCATGGAGATGTACGTCGACGCGTACGACTGGGTGATGGTGCCCAACGTCTATGCGATGAGCCAGTTCGCGGCGGGCGACGCCATCACGACCAAGCCGTACGTGTCGGGCAGCAACTACCTGCGCAAGATGTCGGACCTGCCGACCGGCGACTGGACCGCGGACTGGGACGGCCTCTACTGGACGTTCGTCCGCGATCACCGCGAGGTGTTCGAGGACAATCGCCGCGCGTCGATGATGACGCGCATGTACGACGCGATGGCGCCGGAGAAGAAGGCCGCCCACACCCGGGCCGCCGCCCGGTGGCTGACCTGATCGCGGACGATCAGCCGCCGAGCGACGTGCGGAAGCGTTGCATGCCCGAGATCCAGTGATCGGTGTCGGCAGCCTTGCGGGCGTACATCGTGCCGACCTCAGGGTGCGGCAGGGCGAAGAACCGGCCCTCCTCGACCGCCCCGAGCACCACGTCGGCGACCTCGAGCGGCGTCACCGGCTCACCCGCGCTCACCACCGAGCGCATCCCGAGGGACGCATCGGCGTCCCCGGCCGACTCCCCCTCCGAGAGCATGTCGGTGCGCACGCCCATCGGGCACGCGCACACGACCTGCAGGCCACGATCGCCGTACGTCGCGGCGAGCCACTCGGCGAAGCCGACCGCCGCGTGCTTGGTCGTGGAGTACGTCGGTGAGCCCAGCTGGGTCAGCAGACCCGCGGCCGAGGCCGTGCTGACGAAGCAGCCGCCCGCACCGCCCGCGGCGGCGCGCTCGAGCCAGCCGGGCACCAGCGCACGGGCCGCCAGGACGTGGGAGCGCACGTTGACGTCCCACGACGAGGCCCACTCCTCATCGGACGCGTCCAGGCCGAAGCCCCTGAACACGCCGGCGTTGGCGAAGAACACGTCCACCTCGCCGGCAGCCGCGATCAGCGCCGCGACGTGCTCGGGGTCGGCGGCGTCGCCCGCGACGTGCGAGACGCGTCCCGGGTGGTCGGCGCCGAGCCTGGCCGCCGTCCGCTCGAGGCGGGACGCGTCGAGATCGCCGATGACGACCGTCGCGCCCCGCTCGAGCAGGCGCTGGGCCAGCGCCTCACCGATGCCGCTCGCGGCACCCGTGACGACGGCGACCGCGCCGCCGACCTGGAGGGTCACCGATACTTCTTGATCTCGGCGCGGGCCAGGGCGTTCTTGTGCACCTCGTCCGGTCCGTCGGCGAACCGCAGCGTGCGCATGCCGGCGAACCACTCCGCGAGCGGGAAGTCCTGGGACAGGCCACCGGCTCCGTGCACCTGGATGGCCTTGTCGAGGATCCACTCGACCGCGGCCGGGGTCGCGATCTTGATGGCCTGGATCTCGGTGTGCGCGGCCTTGTTGCCCGCGGTGTCCATGAGCCACGCGGCCTTGAGGGTCAGCAGCCGCAGCTGCTCGATCTTGACCCGCGACTCCGCGATCCAGTCGCGGACGACGCCCTGGTCGGCGATCGGCTTGCCGAACGCGACGCGCTCGAGGGCCCGCCGGCTCATCATCTCGACCGCGCGCTCGGCGATGCCGAGGGACCGCATGCAGTGGTGGATCCGGCCGGGCCCGAGACGCGCCTGGGCGATCGCGAAGCCGTCGCCCTCGCCCGCGATCAGGTTGGCCGCCGGCACGCGCACGTCGGTGAACCGCATCTCGGCGTGGCCGCCGTGGTCGCGGTCGTGGTAGCCGAAGACGCGCATCCCGCGGATGATCTCGAGGCCGGGGGTGTCCCGCTCGACCAGGATCATCGACTGCTGGCGGTGCCGGTCGGCGGTCGGGTCGGTCTTGCCCATGACGATGAAGATCTTGCAGTCCGGGTTCATCGCGCCGGTGATCCACCACTTGCGACCGTTGATGACGTAGTCGTCGCCGTCGCGGACGATGCTGAGCTCGATGTTGGTGGCGTCGGACGAGGCGACCTGGGGCTCGGTCATCGCGAACGCCGAGCGGATGTCGCCCGCGAGCAGCGGCTCGAGCCACAGCTTCTTCTGCTCGTCGGTACCGAACATGCTCAGCACCTCCATGTTGCCCGTGTCGGGCGCGGCGCAGTTGAAGACGGCCGGGGCCATCTGGATGCTGCGTCCGGTGATCTCGGCGATCGGCGCGTACTGCAGGTTCGTCAGGCCGGCGCCGTTCTCGCTCGGGTCGAAGAAGTTCCACAGCCCCTGCGCCTTGGCCTTCTCACGCAGCTCCATGACGATCGGGGGGAACGTCCAGCGGTCGTTCGCGACGTTGTCCTCGATCTGCTCCTTGAGGATCCCCTCGGCCGGGTAGACCTCGGCGTCCATGAACGCCTCGACCTTCGCGATGAGGTCGAGCGTCTTGTCGTCGTGTCCGAACTGCATCTCACTCACCTGCCATGACGTAGACGACCTCGGCGATGCAGACGGGCTTGTCGGCACCCTCACGCTCGATCACGAAGTTGATGATCACCTGCGTGCCGATCGCGATGTCCTTGGTGTCGACCAGCGTCGCGGTGGCGCGCAGCCGCGAGCCGACCGGGACCGGGCTGGGGAAGCGCACCTTGTTGGCTCCGTAGTTCATGCCGAACGCCAGGCCGCGGATGTCGTAGATCTGCGAGCCGAAGACCGGCAGCAGCGACAGCGTGAGGTAGCCGTGGGCGATCGTCCCGCCGAACGGGCCCTGGGCAGCGCGCTCGGGATCGACGTGGATCCACTGGTGGTCGCCGGTCGCGTCGGCGAACGTGTTGATCTGCTCCTGGGTCACCGTGAGCCACTCGCTGGTGCCGAGCTCCTCACCGGCGGCGGCCTTGAACTTGTCGAGACTGTCGAACACACGGGGCATGGGGGACCTCACTGAAGGACGATTGCGGGTAAGCGCTTGCTTAGCCCGCACCCTAGCCGCCGCGCGGGCCACGCGCCAGAGGTCAGATGAGATGGACGACCACGGGCACTGCGCCCAGCGCCGCGGCCAGGACGGTGGCGGCGCGATCGAGGACGCTCCAGGACGCCCGCTCCGCCCAGGTGCGGTCGTGGGCGGTCGCGAACCCGCGGGCGTCCATCGCGATCGACGAGGCCGACGCCCCCCGCAGCGCCTGCACCAGCAGGGCGAAGGACATGTCGGCGATGTACGGACCGTTCGTGAACGGGTTGCGGCCCGCTCCGAAGCCGCGGGCCCGCCGGACCCGGTCGAGCTGTTGCCACGCGAGGTGGAAGCCGAGGAATCGCTGCAGTGCGGCCGAGAACGCCGCCACCATGCGAGCCGGCAGCCGCAGCGACTGCGCGAGGTAGTCGCCCAGCCGGGCCGGGTCGAGATAGCCCAGCATGACCGAGCCGGGCCACGCGAGCACCAGGATGCGCAGTCCGGCCGTGACCGCCTCACGCTCGTCCCGGCCGCCGAGCCGCCACGTGGAGTACACGATCGTGACCGCCGCGACGGCCGACAGGAGCAGGCACAGCAGCGGATAGCGCCACGACGGCAGGAACAACAGCGCCGCCAGCGCGTACGCCCCGACCGCCCACGCGGCAGTCGTGAGATCGCGGACGAACAGCGAGCCGATCAGCGAGAACAGGCCGAACGAGAAGAGCACCAACGGGTTGAGCCGCACCACGAGCGACCTCATCGCAGCGCCCCCTCGGCCAGCGCGATGTCGACGTCGCGGTCCAGGTCGGCGTCGTGCGTCGACACCACGACCGTGGCGCCGGCTCGCCGCGTCGCCGCGATCCAGCCGGCGACGGCCGCCCACGTCGACGGATCCTGGCCGACCGTCGGCTCGTCGAGCAGCACCAGGCCCGGCCGGTGCGCGAGCCCGGCCGCGATCGCGAGGCGGCGCTGCTCGCCGCCGGAGAGCCGATAGGGGTTGCTGGGCGCGAACCGTCCGAGCCCGAAGACGTCCAGGATGCGGTCGACATCGACCTCACGGCCGAGGCGACGAGCCGAGTGTGCGACCTCGTCGGCGACGGTACGCGTCAAGAAGCCGTGCTCGGGATTCTGCGGCACCCACCCGGCGACTGCTGCCAGGGCGCGCGACCTCATGGCCCGCATGTCAGGGGTCACGGTGCCTTCGCTCACCTTGACCAGTCCGCCCACGACCGCGACCGCGGTCGACTTGCCCGCACCGCTCGGACCCGTGAACGCCGACACCTGCCCTGGCAGGATTGTCGCCTGCAGCCCTTCCAGCGCACGGGTGCGGCGGACGCCGCGCAGGGTCCGCAGCACGAGGTCCACCGAGACGCCGTCGAGCACGACCTCGGGGGCAGGCCCTGTCGGTGCGACCAGCTCGGCGGGGACGTCGAGCGGGACGGGGACGGTCATGCCGGGCGCCCACACGCCGGACGGCGCGGGGCCGGCCAGGAAGGACGCCACGTCACCGTCGGCGACGACCCGGCCGTCGGCGGAGAGCACGACGACCCGGTCGACGTGCTCCAACCAGGGACCGATGCGGTGCTCGACCACGATCATCGTGCGACCCCGGGCCGCCGACACGATCGCGTTACGGACCGTCGCGGCCGTGTCGGCGTCCAGCATCGCGGTCGGCTCGTCCAGCAGCATGACGTCGGGCTCGAGCGCCAGCACCCCCGCGAGGGCGAGGCGCTGCTGCTCACCGCCCGACAGGGCTCCCGTCGGGTGCTCACGACCCTGGCGCAGGCCGACGGCCTCGAGCGCGCCGTCGACCCGCGTCCAGATCTCGTCGCGCCGGACCCGGAGGTTCTCCAGGCCGAAGGCGACATCGCGACCGATCTGCTCGGCGACGACCGCATCGGCGGGATTCTGCAGGAGCAGACCGATGCGGCCGTCGACCGTCGCGGAGCCGGTCAGGTCGCCCGCGATCGTCGTCCCCAGCGCACTTGCGAGCCCCAGGAGCATCGTGGACTTGCCCGAGCCGCTCGGGCCGACGAGCAGGACGCGCTCGCCGGCACCGATCGACAGGTCGAGCCCGGCGACGACCGGCTCACGGCGGCCGAGCGGCCGCCACGTGAAGCCGTCGAAGCGGACCTCTCCGCGCACCTAGACCTCGACGGCCTGCTCGCGCCCGGCCCCGAACGCGTCCAGGACGCCGGTCCTCGCAAGGGCACGGACCAGCGCAAAACCGCCCAGTCCGGCGATGACGACGCCCGAGGTGACGAAGAAGCCGAGGTGCGCGAGCTTGTAGGGCCAGTCCCAGTCGGGGTAGTACGACGACCACTCGTAGACGGCCTCGAAGCCTGCCGCGACGGCGCCCGCGAGCGCCGCGACGACGAGGCCGAACCGGCGGTAGAAGAACAGCAGGAACACCAGCTCGGCGCCGATCCCCTGCCAGAAGCCCGAGGCCAGCGTGCTGAATCCCCACTGGCTGCCGCCGATGACGACGGTCGACACCGCCGCGGCGATCAGCTCGGTCGCGAACGCGGCGCCGGGCTTGCGGACCACCAGGCCGCCGACGACTCCCGCCGTCAGCCAGACTCCCGCGAGCAGGGCCGAGCTGGGCGGATAGCCGAAGACGGCCAGGTCGCTGAGCGGCTCATAGGCCTTGTTCCACCCCCAGAAGATGACGCCGAAGGCGACACCCAAGGTGGCGATGGTGACCAGGTCGATCGTCCGATAGTGGACGTAGAACCCGGATGGGGACGTGTGTGCAGAACTCATCGTGACTCCCTTCGCCGGTACTAACCGGTGCAGGTTCAAGGGTCTGCGGCGGATCCGCACTCTCAGCGCCCTCTGCGTGGCGCTCCCCTGTCGTGTGCTTCGAGGTTACCCCGTGATGGGCCGAGGCGCGGCCCGGATCACCGACCGGTCAGTCGATCGCCGATCCGCGCGAGGCGGCTCGGGCGGACGAGGCCGCGGTCCTCGCGGCGATCAGCCTCCCGGTACAGGCCGTACATCGCGCGCACGCCGAGCCATCGCAGCGGCTCCGGCTCCCAGCGACGGACCGACCGGTCGACCCACGGCAGGGCGGTGAGATCGGACTCGCGACCCAGCACGAGATCGGCGAGCGTACGCCCCGCGAGGTGGGTCGTGGTGAGCCCGCTGCCGACATAGCCGCCGGCCGAGCCGAGCCCGGTCGACGGGTCGTACGACACGCTCGCGCACCAGTCGCGGGGGACGCCGAGCACGCCGCACCACGCGTGGGCGATCGCCGCGCCACGGGTCGCGGGGAACATGCCGTGCAGGATGCCGGTCAGCGACTCGACGGTCCATGCCTGCGTCCGGCCGTCGACGTCGGTGCGGGAGCCGAACCGGTAGGGGATGCCGCGTCCGCCGAGCGCGATCCGGCCGCCGGCCGTGCGCTGTGCGTAGCAGTACGCGTTGGCCCGGTCCCCGAGCAGCTCGGCGCCGGCCCAGCCGATCTCGTCCCAGACCGCCGCGGGCAACGGCTCCGTCACGATCATCGCCGAGTTCATGGGCAGCCACGTACGACGCTGGCCCCGCACGCTCGCGGTGTATCCCTCGAGGCAGCGCAGGATCCGGGCCGCCCGCACGACGCCGTGATCGGTCGTGGCGACGCCCGGCTCGATCCGGGTCACCCGGGTCCCCTCCAGGATGCGTACGCCGCGCCGCTCGGCCGCCGCGGCGATCCCGGCGACGAGCTTGGCCGGGTGCACCCGCGCGCAGTGCGGGCTGAACGTGGCACCAACCGCACGGTCGACGTGCACCCGCTCGCGCAGCTCGTCGACGCCCAGCTCGCCCCGGTGCGAGTCGCCGATCCCCCACGACGCGTCGTCGGCCAGGCCCTCGCGCAGGCGGACGAGCTGGGACGGCGACCGTGCCACGTAGAGCACGCCGTCCTTCGCGATGTCGGCGTCGATGCCCTCGACCCGGCACACCTCGATGACGTCGTCGACCGCCCGCTGCATCGCTCCCACGAGTGCCCGGACGCCCTCCGCGCCGTGCGTCGCGGCGTACCGTCCCTTGCTCCCCGACAGCTCGGCCGAGAGCCAGCCGCCGTTGCGGCCGGACGCCCCGAAGCCGGCGAACTCGGCCTCCAGCACCACGATGTCGAGCGACGGGTCGAGCCCTGCGAGGGCGTAGGCGGTCCACAGTCCGGTGAGTCCGCCGCCGACGATGCAGACATCGCAGTCGAGGTCTCCGTCCAGGCCGGGACGCTGCTCGGGCCGGCCGATCTGCTCCCACCAGAACGAGACGCCGCCGTTGATCACGTCCTCATGCTGTCACCGCCGGACGCCGATAGCGTGGGGACCATGACGACCGCAGAGAACTTCCTGCTCGTGCTGACCGACTCCGACACCGGCAAGGCCCCGATCGGACAGATGGCCGTCGAGCCCGTGTTCGGCGGGGCGTTCTTGTTCGACCTCGTCGCGGCCGGTCGGCTCGAGCTGCAGGGCACGGGACGCAAGGCGCGCCTCGTCGTGACGGATCCGACCCCGGTGCCGGATCCACTGCTGCAAGCGGCGTTCGAGCGCGTCCTCTCGGCGCGCCGTCCGCTGACGCCGCAGAGCGCGGTCTCGCGGCTGGGCAAGAAGGGTCGCGAGCGGACGTACGACGCGCTCGCCGCCGCGGGTGCCGTGCGTCCGCGCCCGGAGAAGGCACTCGGCCTCTTCCCGGTGACCCGCCACGACGTGGTGGACGTCGCTCGCCGCGAGGCGCTGCTGGCAGGCATACGCGCGAGCCTGCTGAACGGCCAGCCGGCCGACGAGACCACCGGCCCGATCATCGGTCTGCTGTCGGCCGCCGACCTGACCAAGGCTGTCGTCGACAAGCCCGACCGCTCCCTGGCCAAGGCGCGCGCGAAGGTCATCTCCGAGGGCGACTGGGCCAGCGCGAGCGTGCGCAAGGCCATCCAGGCCGCGCAGAGCGCGATCACGACGACCATCGTCGCGGCGACCATCGTCACGAGCTCGTCCAGCTGATCCGCACGCGAACGGGGAGGGACCCGAAGGCCCCTCCCCGTTGCGCTCCTGCCCGGACTACTTGGTGATCCTCACCGCCTTCGTGGGGCTGGTGACGCCCGCGTAGTTGCCGTTGCCGGAGTACACCGACTTGATGCGAGCCGTGCCGGTCTTGGTGACCTTGACCTTGGTGCTCACGACGCCCTTGGCGGCCGCCGAGACCTTCAGCGTGCGGGTCAGGACGTACTTCCCGCCGGACTTCTTGACGTAGACCTTGACCGTGCCGGTCGGCTGGGTGCCCGCCGTCGCGCCGCGGACGTAGGTCTTGACCGTGAAGGACTTGCCCTTCTTGACCTTCGACTTCGACGAGGTCTTGGCCGTCGTGGCCTTCTTCTTGACCACGTGCTTCGCCGTGGCGACCCCGCTGGGGTCGACCTTGTCGGTGCCGTTGAAGACCGCCTCGACGTCGTACGTGCCGGCGTTGAGCGTCTTCGGCAGGCTGAACGTCGCCGTGCCCTCGTCGCCGAGCTGCACGTCGAACGAGGTGCTGCCGTAGGAGACGGTCACCGTGCCGCCGTCGCCGTTGGCGACGCCGACCGAGCCCTTGACGCCCGTGCCGTACACCGAGGTGTCCGACGCCAGCACCATCGCGATGCCCGACTTGCCCTTGGTGAGGGTCAGCCCGACCACGTTGGACTCCGAGCGCTGGGCCGAGGCCGTCTGCCCGAACACCGCGGTGAACGAGTGCTCGCCGGCCTTGAAGCCCGCGGGGACCTCGAGCGTCGCCGTGCCGTCCGTGACGTCAGCGGTCCCCAGGGACGTGTCGCCGTCGAAGAACTCGACGGTCCCTGCCGTGTCGGTGCCCGTGACGGTCGCGGTCAGCGTGGCGCTCTCGTTGATCCCCGGGATCTCCGGGGACAGTGCGAGCGTCGTCGCGGTGGCGGTGAGCACGGAGATCGAGCCCGTGGAGGTGAACCCGGTTCCCGAGCCGACCGCCGTGACGGTCGCCTCGCCGATCGCGGCGTCCGTGGGCAGAGCAGCCGTGAGGACGACCGTGCCGCTCGCGTCGGCCAGCGCCTCACCGAGGCTCGCGGCGCCCACCGTGAAGGCCACGGACTCGCCCGAGCGGTAGCCCGAGGCCGTGAACGTCACCTGGTCGCCGGGGGCCGGCGTCGTGTCGCTGACCGTGACCGCACCGGTCGTCCCGGACGCCGCCAGCTCGGCACACGCATCGCCCTGCACACCAGCCGCGGGCAGTGCCACGGCGGAGCCGGTCACGCCGTCGTCCTCGCGGACGACGAGGTTGTCCAGCGCCTTCGAGCCCATGACGGCGCCCGAGGTGTTGATGACGGACGTCTTGATCACCGTGCTGTTGGTCGAGCTGGCCAGCTTGTCGCCGAGGATCGGCGACGAGACGACCTTGCACGTCTCGCCCGGGGCGAAGGTGACCTTCTCCATCGTGATGCCGCCGCGCCCCGTGGCCGACCCGAGGACCGACACGTAGCCCGTGACCGGGCTGGACGCCTTGTCGCTCAGGTAGACCGCGATGTCGGCGGTGCCGGGGGCATCACCCTCCGCGACCGACGTGCCGCGGACGTTGATCGTCGTCTCGGTCTTGACCGCGGGCGTGCCCACCGAGGACGACTCGAATGCGAGGTCCGAGAGGTAGACCGCGCCGGCGGGGGTCTCGTCAGCACCCGTCGCCGCGGCGAACCGCACCTCACGGATGTCCGACACGTCCAGGCCTGCGTCCTTCAGCGCGGACGTCGGCACGTTGACCTGCTGCAGCACGAGCTTCTTCAGCAGTGCGGACGTCCCCGACGCCGGCAGGCGGTTGACCGCCAGCGGGTTCAGGGCCGAGACCTTCGAGCTGTAGGTCGCACCCTCGGCGTCGATGACGCTGAGGGTCAGGTCGGTGCCGGCCTGGACCGACTCGTCGGCCGCGATCTTGACCGACAGACGCTCCGCACCAGCAGCGTTGCGCGCCTTGGCCGGCACGCCGACCCGCAGCTCGCTCGGCGTCTGGCCTGCCGTGAGTGCCGTCCACGCGAGCTTGGTGACCGGCGTCGCCGGCACGTTGCCGCCGTTGCTCGCCGGCGTCCAGTGCGGAGCCGCCGACGTGTTGATCGACGTCGTGCAGGCCGGCAGCGCCTGCGGGACCGTACGACCTGCCGCGCTCGCGCACACCGTGGCCGTCGCGGAGCCGACCGGACGGACCAGCGAGCTGGTCGACTCGAACGACGTGATCGTGGCGCGGGCCGAGGCCGGAGCCGTCGAGACGCTGCGGACGTCCTCACCGTTGAGCACGGCGGGAACCGTGCCCGATCCGTCGAACATGGGCAGGAACTGCTTCTCGCCACCGAGGGTCAGGCGGAACCAGCCGGCCATGTAGGCCGTGCCCATGTCGTACTGCTCCTGCGCCGTCATGCGGATGTTGGTGGCCGAGCGCGGACCGCAGACCGCGTCGGTCGACGTCGCGCCCCAGTCGTCGCTCACCGAGTAGCCGTACACACCGGGTGTCCAGACGGTGTTGAAGAAGTTGTGGTTGGCACCCATCGCCCACACGCCGCTGCGCAGCGAGTCGTCGTCGAACGCGTAGCGCGAGTCGTCCAGCATGTGCTGGCCCTGCTGGTTGGAGACGTCGCCGTCGCAGTAGGGCAGGATCACGTTCATCGCGACGTTCGGGACGGTCATGCGCGCGAAGTCGACCGGCGCGAGGGGCAGGATCGTCTTGATCCCCCACGGCTTGTCGAGCGCCTGGTTGAGGGTTGCCGCGGAGGTGACGCCCTCGCCGCCTCGGGAGTGGCCCATCATGCCGACGTCGGTCAGGTCGAAGCGACCGACGAGGTCTGCGGGGCTCATCGGCTGCGTCGCCTCGGTCAGGCCCGGGAGCGGGCTCTGGTCGGCCAGGGCCTCGGCGAGGGTGACGTCCTTGTCGGTCTGCGCGTCGAAGTAGCTGACCGCCTGGCCCTTGCCCGCCTTGTCGAGCATCGAGAGCGTGTCGAGCAGCAGCTGTCCGCGTGCCTGCGCACCCTGGTCGAGCGCGAGCTGGTTGTCGTTGGAGTTGATCGCGTTGGCCGCGATCGAGACGACCGCGTAGCCGTGACTCGCCAGCGCACGGGCCGTGCCGTCGTAGCCGGCGAAGCTCGGGACGTTGATCTGTCCGGGGTTGCAGGGCCAACGCGTCGCGGGCGTCACGCCGGTGCTGCACGAGGTGTGACGGCCGTGCAGGAGCAGCACGGTCGGGCGCGCCCCGCCGGTCTTGGGCAGGTAGATCTTGCCCTGCATCTCACCCTTGATGCCGCCGATGCCGGCCAGGGGAATGGACTGCGCGCCGAAGTTGTAGACCGACTCGGTGATCTCGTAGCGACCGGTCGAGGCGGGGTTGGCGTCGAGCTCCTCGGCCTGCGCCGCGAGCGGTGCTGCGGTCGCGGCAGCGCCCAGGCGGGCGGCGATGCCGGTCGACGGCTTGCTGAACCAGCCGGCGTCGACGTCGTCGGCCTTGACGACACCCGCGTCGGTCGTGAACACCGAGAGGCTCTTGCCGTCGCCGGACTCGGTCGCGATGCCGATCGACCGGCCGTCGACCTCGATCGTGGGCGCGTCCGAGACCATGGGCAGCTTCTTGTCCAGGTCGACCGTGACGAGATAGCCGCCGGGGGCCTGGGAGACCGACCAGTCCGAGCCGGAGGCGAGCTCTCCGTCTGCGGCTGACGCACCGGACGGCAGGGACACCAAGGGGATGGTCACGAGGGCGGCGGTCAGACCGAGTCGCCATCCGTGACGTCGTTGAGATAACAACACACAGCTCCTTAACGGGGGATGTCCGTCCGGCATGTCGACAACGTCGACCGGGAGACTCGGGCGGGCGCGACCAGCGTCGACGCAGTCGGTTTCTGGATGGTTTCGCCGTACGTCACGAGCGTGTTTCGAAGTCGCCTGGGCGGTTAACAAATGGCGTCGGACCACGTCGGCGCGTGTGCTATCGACGTGTGCGCGGGCCCGCAGCCCAACCGGCGGTAGGACAGAATGTGGCCATGTCCGTGCGCACCCCTGACCCGAATCCCGGCTGGCTCCCCGACTTCGCCCTCGACGAGACGCGGGCCCGCGTGCCGATCCTGTACGTCGAGGCCGTCCCGGTGCGCGTCGACGCCAACGGCAACGTCGAGCACATCGGCATCCTGCTGCGCGGCTCGTCGACGACCGGCGCGATGACCCGCACCCTGGTGTCGGGTCGCGTCCTGCACGGGGAGGCGGTCCGCGACGCGCTGCTGCGCAACCTCGAGAAGGACCTGGGGCCGACGGCGTTCCCGCAGCTGCCGACCTCGATCGTGCCGTTCACGGTCGCGGAGTACCTCCCCTTCCCCGGCGTCTCCGCGCTGCACGATCCGCGTCAGCACGCGGTCGCGCTGGCGTACGTCGTCGCCGTGACCGGTGAGTGCAACCCGCGCCAGGACGCCCTCGAGCTCACCTGGCTCACGCCCGAGGAGGCCGCGCACCCCGACGTGCTGGCCGACATGGAGGGTGGCCGCGGCGTGCTGCTCAAGCAGGCCCTCGCCCACGTGGGCGCCCTGCGCTGATGTCGTCCCTGCTCGTCCGAGCAGCCGTCGAGGACGACCTGGCAGTGATCCTCGGTTTGACCGCCGAGGACTCGATGCACTACTTCGACGAGCCGGCGGGCGTCTCGACCCGCCAGCGCGCGGCCTTCGCAGAGATCACCGCCGACGCGCACCAGGACCTCCTGGTCGGTGAGATCGACGGGACGGTCGTCTGCACCGCCCAGGTCACCTGGATGCGCATGCTGTCGGCCGACGGCGGGCTCTACTGCCAGGTGGAGGCGGTGCGCACGGCTGCAGCATCCCGGGGGCGCGGCATCGGCGGCGAGCTGATGGCCTGGATCGAGGCCGACGCTCGCCGGCGCGGCGCCGCGCGGCTGCAGCTGACCAGCAACCGGCAGCGCACGCGGGCTCATGCGTTCTACGAGCGGCTGGGCTACGTCGCGTCTCACGTGGGGATGAAGAAGCACCTGTTGTGACGCGCAGCCCGGCCGGGCGTAGTCTGAATCCTGAGACAGTTCGTATCAGGATGTGGACACATGGGTGAGACCGGGGCGCGCGCACCGAGCCGCTGGCTGATGCTCGGCGTCTCGATGCTCGGCCAGGTCGCCGCCACGATCTACGTCAACGGCGCCCCGTTCCTCATCCCCTACCTGCACCTTGAGCGCGGGCTGAGCCTGCCCGAGGCCGGCGTCATCGCGGCTGCGCCGTTCGTGGGGGTCATGGCCACCCTCGTCCTGTGGGGGCTGGTGGTCGACCGGATCGGGGAACGCGCCAGCATGGCGACGGGCCTGGCGATCGTCACCGTGGGCGCGACGGGGGCCGCGTTCAGCTCGTCTCTGGTCGCGCTCGGCGCCTGGTTCGTCCTCGGTGGCATCGGTGCGGGCAGCACCAACTCCGCGAGCGGGCGCATCGTGGTCGGCTGGTTCCCGGCCCACCGCCGTGGCCTCGCGATGGGCATCAGGCAGACCGCCCTGCCGCTCGGCGTCGGCGCCGCCGCCCTGCTGGTGCCCAACACGGTCTCGACGGAGGGGCTCCGCGCGACCCTGCTCGTCACGGCGGCGATCTGTGCCGCGGCGACCGCACTCGCGGCCCTGCTGATCGTCGACCCGCCCCGGCCCAGCCGCCAGCAGGCCGCCGACAGCGGACAGCTCGTCAACCCGTACCGCCGCGACCACCGCCTCACCCGCATCCACCTGGCCTCGGCCCTGCTCGTGATCCCGCAGTTCACGGTCTGGACCTACATGCTGGTCTGGCTGATCGACGAGAAGGGCTGGTCGACGTTCGCCGCGAGTGCGCTGGTCGCCGCGACCCAGCTGCTCGGCGCGGCCGGCCGGATCGGCGCGGGCTGGTGGTCCGACCGAGTCGGCAGCCGGCTGGGCCCGATGCGCGTGGTCGCGATCGCCGCGGCGGCGACGATGCTGGCCCTGGGCCTGCTGTCCGGGACCCCCCTCGGCATCGCGCTGATCGTCATCGCGACGGCCGTGACGGTCGCCGACAACGGCTTGGCGTTCACGTCCGTAGCCGAGATCGGCGGTCCGTACTGGTCCGGACGGGCCATGGGTCTGCAGAACACCGGCCAGTACGTCGTCTCGGCCGCAGTGCCCCCGCTGATCGGCGCGCTCATCTCCGGGCACGGCTACGCGGTCGCGTTCGCAGTCGTCGCGCTCGCCCCGCTCCTCGCGATCCCCCTCGTCCCAGTCCGAGGCGAACGTCTCTCAGCGACCGACTGACCCCGCCCGCGCCTCGCGAGGACTCAGGCCGTACGCGTCGCGGAAGGCGCCGTTGAACGTGCTGACCGACCCGAATCCCGAGGCGTGCGCGATGTCGGCCACGCTCCGATGCACCCCGGCCGGGTCGTCGAGCCGGGCCCGGGCGCGGGCCAACCGGGTCGAGCGGATCATCTCGGACGGAGTCGTACCCGCGGCCTGGGCGACTGACTGGACCTGCCGCAGGGACCAGCCGAGCCGACGCGCCAGCGAGGACGGCGTCAGGGTCGGGTCGTCGGACTGAGCGCGCACCAGCGCGACAGCGGCCTGCGCCAGCTCGGGCCAGCGCTCAGTCGCGTCGTCGGCCAGGCACTGGGCCAGGAGTCGCGCCAGCGCGGCCGTCACCTCGCGGAAGTCCGTCTCCGACAGCTGTCGCCGCTCGGCCGACAACTGTGTCGTCATCGAGGCGACCACGGCACCCATCCCCGAGCGCAGGTCCAGCACCCGCGGCTCCCGCGGGATGATCGCCCGCGGCCACATCGACTCGGGGACGCTCACGACCCACGCTCGCGCCCCCGCCCCGTGTGAGAGCGCGAAGGCCGACGTCATCGACACCGCGACGGCGCCGCCGGGCCCGACCCGCACCTCGCCGTCGGGCCGCGTCACCCGAAGCTCCCCCGTGCGCGGAACGAGCACCCGCAGGCTGCGGTCGTCGTCCGTCCGGGCCGCGCGGGCCCGTCGCTCGTACGTGATGGCATCGGAGCTGAACTCCACGAGCTGCAGCTCGCCCGAGCGCTGGACGACTGTTTCGCCCCAGAACCCGGAAGGCCGCTCGAAGACGAAGTCGAGGCCCCCGTGATTGAACCGCACGTGCTCGCGCCAGAGGTCGGGACGATCCGACGCCTCGACCTCGGACGTGTCGAGGTGCGACACCTCGTAGTCCGTGCCGACCACCACACCGCCTCCGCACCGCGCCATGGGCACCGCGCACGGGGCATCGTGCGCGTCACCGTCAGCTCGCTGCGCGTTCCCGGAAGACCCTCGCAGCCGAACGCCTGGATGCTGGACCTTATTGTGTCGCTCGTCACATCGGGCGGCAAAGATCCGAGGAGACACACATGCAGACGGTCCAGGTCAACGGCGCAGAGCTCGCCTACACGGACTCCGGCCCCACCGACGGCGTCCCGGTCCTGCTCAGCCATTCATTGTTCTTCGATCACTCGATGTTCGACGACCTGCGCGACAAGCTCGTCGAGGCCGGACACCGGGTCGTCGCGTACGACCACCGCGGCCAGGGAGCCAGCTCGCCCGGCACGCGTGACGAGCTCGCGGTGGACGCCCTCACCGACGACGCCGCCGCGCTGATTCGCGCACTCGACCTCGCCCCGGTCCACGCCGTCGGGAACTCCCTCGGCGGCTTCGTCGCGCTGCGCCTCGCAGCACGCCACCCTGACCTCCTGCTGTCCGCTGCCGCGCTCGGCTCGTCCGCGGAGGAGGAGCACCAGCTCGAGGCGTTCGCCCCCCTCGTCGACCTGCTCTGCGAGGTCGGCGGCGCCGAGCACGTCGACACCTTGCTCCACATCATGTTCGGGGACACCAGCCTCGCCGAGCAGACCCCCGCGGTCGAGCACTGGCGAACGTCCATGGCCGCACTCGGCCCCAGCATCGGTGACGCCGCGTGGCAGGTCATCCACCGTGGCCGGATCGTGGAGGAGCTGGCCGATTGCCGCGTACCCGTCCTGGCGATAGCGGGCAGCGAGGACCACGCCTATCCGCCGCCCATCTCGGACATCAACATCGCCGAGGCGGCTGCCGGGTCGTACCGGACCGTGTCCGCGGCGGGCCACTCCGTCGCGCTGGAGCAGCCTGACATCGTCGCGAGTCACCTGCTCGAGCACTTCGCCGCAGCTCCCGTACGCTGAACGCCCCTCTGGTCCGGCGTGTGTGACACACCACATGCACCGGACCTTTGGCATGCCTTAGTCGGCGATGGCAAGGCCCACCGGATACTGTCAGCCCTACTGTCACGGTCCGTGTCGTCAGGGAATTGAGGCCTTCATGCAGATCGTCGCGATCGTTGTGTCGCTCGTTGTCACCGCGGTGGCGCTGCCACTGATCATCAAGGCGGTGCGCGACATGCTGAAGGTCGTCCGCACCGGGCGCCCGCTCGTCGGGCGGCGCGATCGCCCCGGCAAGCGCACCGCCAACATGCTCGTC
The DNA here is from genome assembly GCF_009661045.1 of Aeromicrobium sp. S22. Taxonomy (NCBI): domain Bacteria; kingdom Bacillati; phylum Actinomycetota; class Actinomycetes; order Propionibacteriales; family Nocardioidaceae; genus Aeromicrobium; species Aeromicrobium sp. S22. The sequence goes on along the minus strand of NZ_WJWV01000001.1, from coordinate 312,312 downwards.
GAGACGTTCGGTCACACCCGGATGTTCCAGAAGCGGGCCGTCGCCGTGGCGCACTGGTTCGTGTACGCGGCGTTCATCTTCCTCAGCACGGCAGTGCTCCAGGGCTACTTCCAGCTGTTCAACCCTGACTTCGCGTGGCCCATCATCGGCCACTGGTACCCGTACGAGTGGGCGGCCGAGGGCCTCGGACTGCTCAGCACGATCGGCATCCTCTACCTGATCTTCGTGCGTCAGCGGAACCACCCGCGTTCGCTCGGCCGCAAGAGCCGCTTCTTCGGCTCGACGTTCTGGCAGGCGTACTTCGTCGAGGCCATGGCGATGCTCGAGGGCGCGGCGATCCTGTTCATCCGCGGTGCGGAGTACAAGCTCATCGAGCTGCACCACGGCGGCGAGAACGGCGGACGGGCCCACTTCCCGATCAGCTCGTACGTCGGCGACGCCCTCTACCCCGACTCCGAGCAGGGCCTGAAGAACGTCATCTTCTTCGTCGCGATGTTCAAGATCACGCTCGCGATGGTCTGGCTGATGGTCATCGCCCGCAACCTCACGATGGGCGTGGCCTGGCACCGCTTCACCGCGTGGCCGAACATCTGGTTCAAGCGCAAGGCCGACGGCGGCACGTCCCTCGGCGGACTGCCCCCGATCTACATCAACGACAAGCCCCTCGACCTCGAGGCCATGGAGGATCTCGAGGAGGAGGACTTCGAGAAGCTCGGCGTCGGCAAGCTCGAGGACTTCTCGTGGAAGGGCATCCTCGACTTCACGACCTGCACCGAGTGCGGACGCTGCCAGGAGCAGTGCCCCGCCTGGGCCACCGAGAAGCCGCTGTCGCCCAAGCTGCTGGTCCTGGGCCTGCGCGAGCACGCGTACGCCAAGGCGCCCCTCCTCTCGCTGTCCGAGGAGGAGCAGGGCAAGCTCAGCGACGAGCAGAAGCGTGAGCTCGAGCGCCCCCTCATCGGTGACGAGTCGGTCTACGGCGTCATCGACCCCGACGTCCTGTGGTCGTGCACCAACTGCGGCGCCTGCGTGCAGCAGTGCCCCGTCGACATCGAGCACGTCGACCACATCGACGACATGCGCCGCTTCCAGGTGCTGGTGGAGTCCAACTTCCCGGCCGAGCTCAACAACATCTTCAAGGGCCTGGAGCGCAAGGGGAACCCGTGGGGCATGAACCCCAAGGGCCGCATGGACTGGGCCAAGGACCTCGACTTCGAGGTCAAGCAGGTCGGCGTGGAGGTCGAGGACCTCGACGAGGTCGACTGGCTGTTCTGGGTCGGCTGCGCCGGAGCGTTCGAGGACCGGGCCAAGAAGACGACCCAGGCCGTCGCCGAGCTGCTCGACATGGCGGGCGTCTCGTTCGCAGTGCTGGGCGACGGCGAGACCTGCAGCGGTGACCCGGCCCGTCGCGCCGGCAACGAGATCGTCTTCCAGCAGCTCGCGATGCAGAACGCCGAGGTGTTCAAGGAGACTAAGGTCAAGAAGGTCGTCTCGACCTGCGCGCACTGCTTCAACACGCTGAAGAACGAGTACAAGGAGTTCGGCGTCGAGCTCGAGGTCGTCCACCACACGCAGCTGCTCAACCGCCTCGTGCGCGAGGGCAAGCTCAAGCCGCTGCCGCCCGTGGAGGGCGAGGAGCAGAAGAAGATCACGTACCACGACCCGTGCTTCCTGGGTCGTCACAACCAGGTCTACGAGGCACCTCGCGAGCTGCTCAACGTCATCCCCGGCGCCGAGTTCACCGAGATGCCCCGCAACTCCGAGAAGTCCTTCTGCTGCGGCGCCGGTGGTGCCCGCATGTGGATGGAGGAGACGATCGGCTCGCGCATCAACGTCAACCGCACCGAGGAGGCCATCGCCACCGGCGCTGACCAGATCGCTGTGGGTTGCCCGTTCTGCCGCGTGATGCTGTCGGACGGCCTGACGCTCAAGCAGTCCGAGGGCGCAGCCCGCGAGGAGGTCGAGATCCTCGACGTCGCGCAGATGCTGCTGGCGGGCGTCAAGCGCGCCCCGGCTCCCGAGCCGACCGAGGACGAGACGAAGTCGGTCGTCGACGAGGCGGAGGCTGCGACCGCGGCCGCTGCCACGGGTGGCGACGGCCCCTCGGACGAGGACGTCGCCAAGGCGACCGAGGCCGAGCCGAACGCCGAGGACCGGGCCGACGACTCGCTCAGCGAGACCGCCGAGGTCGGTGCCGCGGCCAGGGCGACCGAGGACGGCGACCCGGGCGACAAGGGCACGACGGACGTCGACGAGCTGCAGGAGCCGGCCGACTCCGACGCTGCCACGGATCAGCAGTTCGCTGCCGATCACAACGTCAAGCTCGATGAGCAGGGCGGGGGGCACGCCGACGAGTCCGCAGCGCCGACCGAGCCCCGCAACGCCGATGCCCGCGACATCCAGACGTCCGACGCGTCCACGGACGAGCCGGAGTCCACGAAGGCGGAGCCCGCGGAGCCGGAGGCCGAGGTCGACACCGAGCCGGCGTCCGCGAAGGAAGAGGCGGCCTGGGCCAACGTCGGTCCGGTCAACACCGACCTGACCCCCTCGGACGACGCCCCCGCGGCCACCACCGAGGCCGAGCCCACCCCGGAGGAGCCGGCCCCCGCGCCGGGACCCACCGAGGAGACCGAGCCCGTCGAGGAGAACGCCCGCGAGGAGGAGGCCGAGACGGTCACCGACCAGGCCGACACCGAGACGGACGACCGCGACGCATCGGAGAAGGAGAAGGCTGCCTGGGCCAACGTCGGTCCGGTCAACACCGACCTGACCCCCTCGGACGACGCCCCCGCGGCCACCACCGAGGCCGAGCCCACCCCGGAGGAGCCGGCCCCCGCGCCGGAGCCCACCGAGGAGACCGAGCCCGTCCAAGAGGACGCCCGCGAGGAGGAGGCCGAGACGGTCACCGACCAGGCCGACACCGAGACGGACGACCGCGACGCATCGGAGAAGGAGAAGGCTGCCTGGGCCAACGTCGGCCCGGTCAACACCGACCTGACCCCCTCGGACGACGCCCCCGCGGCCACCACCGAGGCGGAGCCCACCCCGGAGGAGCCGGCCCCCGCGCCGGGACCGACCGAGGAGACCGAGCCCGTCGAGGAGGACGCCCGCGAGGAGGAGGCCGAGACGCTCTCGGACGAGGCGGCGCAGCCCGCGCCGACCTCGCAGGTCGAGGCTCCGTCCGAGGTGACCCCGGTCGAGGACGGCGAGAACACCGCCGACCCCGTCTCCGAGGACGTCGCCGAGCTCAGTGAGGCCAACCCCAGCGGGAAGGACCTGACCGAGACCGCGACGCAGCTCAGCCTGGACTATCACGAGGACGAGCCGGGCGACGACACCAAGTCCTAGCCCGCAGGACGACACAGAAGAAGGGACGCACCCCTGGTGCGTCCCTTCTTCTTTTTTCCCCGGGCGCGGGTCCGGGAAGATGCGAGAAGTCCGACCGGGAGGGAGCCACGGGTCGGACTTCTGCTGATCGGGGGATCAGCGTCGCAATCGGGCGGGAGGGAGTGTTCCCGATTCGACAGGTACAACGAGGCAGCCGCGCGGACGTCACGGGCTGCCGAAGATTTTTTTGTGCCGGTGCACGGGTACGGGATGATCGTCGCGTGAGCCCTTCGCGTTGTCCTTGCCTGAGCGGCCTGACGTACGACGACTGCTGTGGCCGGCTGCACGCCGGCACCGCGACCGCCCAGACTGCCGAGCAGCTGATGCGGTCACGGTTCAGCGCCTTCGCGGTCGGCGATCCTGCCTACCTGCTCTCGACCTGGCACCGGAGCACCCGTCCGGCCAGGCTCGAGCTCGACCAGGATCGCCGCTGGTACCGGCTCGACATCCTGGCGACGCGCGGGGGCGGGCCGTTCGAGACGACCGGTGTGGTCGAGTTCGAGGCCTTCTACCGCGCCCCGACCGGCAACGGCAGCCAGCACGAGGTCAGTCGGTTCGTCCGCGAGTCCGGCACGTGGTTCTACGTCGACGCGTGACCACCCGGGGCGGCGTCAGGCGTCTCGCGTGCGCAGCAGCCACCAGGCCAGGGTGCAGAGGGCGGCGACCTCGCCCATGAGGACGCCGAAGCCGGTCCACGCACCCAGGGCTTCGGGGTTGAACGAGACCGGCGCGACGAGCGAGGACGCCGCGTTGCCCGGCATGACCTTGGTGATGAAGTCGCCCAGCTCACCGGGGATGAGCATCACCATGTTGCCGATGACGAACACCGTCGCCAGCACGATCGAGATCGCCGCCGCGGTGTGTCGTACGAGGAAGCCCACGGCCATCGACAGCAGCCCCAGCGCTGCGAGGTACAGGCCGCTGCCGTACATCGCGCGGGCGACGTCCCCCTCGAGCGCCAGGCCGATGCCCTCGCGGTCGAGGAAGTAGTTGCCGCCGAGGTAGCCGAGCACCGCGGTCGCGGTGCCGACGACGAACAGGACGCCACAGACCACGATCGCCTTGGCCGCGAACACGGCCCCACGGTGGGGGACGGCCGCGAACGAGGTGCGGACCATGCCGGTGCCGTACTCGGACGTCACCGCGAGCGTGCCGACGATGACCGCGCACACCTGGGCGATCATCATGCCCCAGGTGATGAACGAGCCGGGCGACTCGTCGGCGTCCGAGCTCGCGAGCCAGCTGGCGTTGCCCCAGCAGATCAGGGTCGTGAGGCCGGCGCCGAGCACGACCAGCGCGGACATCGTCCACCACGTCGAGCGGACGGTCCACAGCTTGATCCACTCCGCACGCAGCGCGTGGCCGAATCCCGACCGCGGCGCATCCAGCTCGGCGCGGGTCTCCTCGAGGGTCTGTGAGCTCATCGTCGTACCGCCTTGATCTCCTCAGCGGCCTTGGCGTGGTACTCCACGCTGTCGGCCGTCAGTGCCATGAATGCGTCCTCGAGCGAGGAACGCACAAGGGTCAGCTCGTGCAGGAGCAGGCCGTGGCTGCCCACGAGCTCGCCGACCGCGGCTGCTTCGAGCCCTTGGACCCGCAGCTCGTCGTCGACCCGGTTGACCTCGAGCCCCCGGCCGACCAGGAGCGCCTCGACCTCGGTCGACCGCGCCGCCCGCACCCGGACGTACGAGGCCGCGTGATCGGCCATGAACTGCTGCATCGAGCAGTCCGCGAGGATCGTTCCCCGCCCGATGACGATGAGGTGGTCGGCCATGAGCGCCATCTCCGACATCAGGTGGCTGGAGACGAAGACCGTCCGCCCCTCGTCGGCGAGCTGGCGGGCCAGCTGCCGCACCCAGCGGATGCCCTCGGGGTCCAGGCCGTTGACCGGCTCGTCGAGGATCACGACCCCCGGATCGCCGATCAGCGCTGCCGCGATGCCGAGCCGCTGGCCCATGCCGAGCGAGAAACGTCCCGCCCGCTGACCGGCGACCGTGTCGAGCCCGACCTGCTCCAGCACCTCGCCCACCCGGGTGGTGGGGATGCCGTTGCTGGCAGCCAGCCATCGCAGGTGGTCGCGGGCGGATCGTCCCGGGTGGATCGCGTGCGCCTCCAGCAGCGCCCCGACCTCGCGAAGCGGTGCCGGGGAGGTGGCGTAGCGGTGGCCGTTGACGCTCACCGACCCCTTGGTGGGGGTGTCGAGACCGAGCGCCATGCGCATCGTCGTGGACTTGCCGGCCCCGTTCGGTCCGAGGAAGCCGGTGACCCGGCCGGGGGCGACGGTGAAGTCGATGCCGTCGACGGCGATCTTGTCGCCGTACGTCTTGGTGAGTCCCTGGGCGCGGATCATGCCGACCACCGCCCGGTGCGGCCCGTGGCCGTCTGCTGTGAAGTCATGACTTCACCCTCACGCCGCAGGACGTGGTGCGGCATCGGGGAACGACCCCTGACACCCCCTGAACCCACCCCTAGTGGGATGCGGTCGCAGCCCCGGGCCCTGCTGCCCGGCCTCGTCGCGGCCGCGCCGGTAGCGTGAACCCATGAGCGACGACACCCCCGGAAGCCCTGCCTGGCGAGCCGCCTCCCGCAACGACCTGCTCGCGTTCGCGCGCAGGTCGGTCCGTCCCGAGGGCGGATTCATCTGGCTCGACGACACCGGCCAGCCGGACCGTGACAAGGGCCTGGAGCTGTGGATCAACGCCCGCATGACGTACGTCTTCTCCCTCGCCCACCTCGCGGGCGAGAGCGACGCCCTGCCGCTCGCGGAGCACGGCGTCGCCGCACTGTCCACGCTGTTCCACGACGACACCTTCGGCGGCTGGTACGACGAGATCGGCTTCGACGGCACGCCGGTCGACACCGCCAAGCGCTGCTACGGCCACGCATTCGTCCTGCTGGCCGCCGCGACGGCCGCCGCGGCAGGGGCCGAGGGCGCCCAGGCGCTGCTCGCCGAAGCCGGCGAGGTGCACGCGCACCGGTTCTGGGAGCCGACCGCGGGCCGTTGCCTCGAGCAGCTGTCCGAGGACTGGTCCGTGGCCGACGCCTACCGGGGCGCCAACAGCAACATGCACACGGTCGAGGCGTACCTCGTCGCCGGCGACGTGACCGGCGATCCGCAGTGGCACGATCGGGCGCTCGCGATCTGCGAGCGCATCATCGGCATCCACGCCCGATCGCACGAGTGGCGCATCCCGGAGCACTACGACGAGGACTGGACGCCGGTGCCGGAGTTCAACCACGAGATCGTCGCCGATCCATTCCGTCCGTACGGCGCGACGCCCGGGCACGCCTTCGAGTGGTCCCGGCTCCTCGTGCAGCTCGCCGCGGCCATGGCCGACCCGAAGCCGTGGATGATCGAGGCCGCCGAAGCGCTGTTCGCGCAGGCCGTCCAGGACACCACCGAGGACGACACCCCCGGCCTCGCGTACACCACCAACTGGCACGGCGAGCCCGTCGTGCGCGAGCGTTTCCACTGGGTCATCGCGGAGGCCGTGCTGGCGGCCGAGGCGCTGCACGCCTCGAGCGGCAAGGCGTTGTACGCGGGCCTCGCGAGTCGCTGGTGGTCCGAGATCGACGACTACTTCGTGGACCCCGCCACTGGGTCGTGGCACCACGAGCTCGCCCCGTCGATGGCAGTCTCCACCCGGACGTGGCGCGGCAAGCCCGACGCGTACCACGCGTTCAACGCGCTCACCCTGCCCGATCTGCCCCTCGCGCCGAGCGCCGCGCTCACGATCGGCCGCGAGCAGTGACGGTCCTGGTGATCGGCGAGGCGCTCGTGGACGTCGTGCAGCGCGAGGGCGGGGACCCCGAGCCCCACGCGGGCGGGTCCCCCTTCAACGTCGCAGTCGGCCTGGCCCGGTTGGACGTCCCGACGCTGCTCGCCGCACAGGTCGGCGACGACGCGTACGGCGACCTGCTGCGCGAGCACCTCTACGACTCCGAGGTCGGGCTCGAGCGCCTCGACCCGGTCCCGACGAGGACCTCCTCGGCGGTCGCGACGCTGGCCGAGGACGGCAGCGCGAGCTATGACTTCGACCTGACCTGGGACCCCGCCGCACTCCCCGACGCCGCAGACTTCGAGGCGGTCCACGTCGGCTCGCTGGGCACCGCGCTCGAGCCGGGCGCGGCGCTGGTCGCCGGGCTCGTGGTCAGCGCCGACGTGCTCGGCATCCCGGTGTCGTATGACCCGAACGTCCGCCTGAGCGTGGAGCCCGACGCCTCCGTCTGGCGCGGGGTGTTCGACACCATCGCGCCGCACGCGACGATCATCAAGATGAGCGACGAGGACGCCGCAACGCTCTTCCCGGGCGAGGAGCCCGTCGCCGTGGTGCGCCGGCTCGCCGCCGACCACGGCATCGTCGCGATGACGCGCGGAGCGGACGGGGCGGTCGTCGGCGCCGGGGACGTCCTCGTCGAGGTGCCGCCGGCCGAGGTGCGCCTCGTCGACACGATCGGTGCGGGCGACTCGTTCATGGCCGCGATGCTCTCGTGGTGCGCGACCTACGAGTGGCCGTCCGCCGACGAGCTGGACGCGACGGAGCTGCGCGATCTGGCGATGTACGCCTCCAGCGCCGCCGCGATCACCTGCTCCCGTCCCGGAGCCGATCCGCCGCGGACCCGCGACCTCACCCCCTGAGCACTCCGCCCGCCGGGCGGGCGCCACGGACCGCGACGCACTCCGCGGCGGCCCTCGCGCCGGCGGCCAGGGACGCCTCGGGGTCCCCGTCGCTCGTCCAGCGGCTGAGGAAGCCGGCGGCGAACGCGTCACCCGCGCCCACGGTGTCGACCGCGTCGGTCGCGAGAGCGGGGACCGCGTACGCGCCGAACGTCGCACCCTCGGCCCCGCGGGTCAGCACGATCCCGTCGCCCGTGAGCTGCAGGAACCGCTGCTCGTCGTCGTTGGGGAACACCAGGTCGGCGCCCTCGAGCCAGCCCAGGACCGTCTCGCGTCCGGCCTGCTCCAGGAATCCCAGCGAGCTGGGGTCGATGCTGACCCCGGCGCCGCGGCGGCGCGCCTCCTCGACGAGCCGCAGCGCCACCGGGCGCACGCCGTCGTCGAAGAACGAGTAGCCCGTCAGGTGCAGCCACGTCACGCCCTGCCACACCTCGGCGGGCACGTGATCGTCGGTCAGGGTCGTGTTGGCAGCCCGGTCGACGTACATCGTGCGGTCGGCGGCGTCGTCCAGCGTCAGCACGATCGTCGCCGTCGGCAGGTCGGGATCGCCGCTGATCCGGGCGTCCACGCCGTACGCCTCGAGGGCCGCGACGTGCCGGGAGACGGCGTCCGCCCCGCACCGGCCCACGAAGCGGACGGGGGCGCCGAGGTGGCCGAGCCAGGCCGCGACGTTGGCCGCCGATCCCCCGGCCGTCATCCGGATCTCCGAGACGGTGTCGCTCGCCGCGTTGACCGACCCGAGCGGGCGGACGCCGATGTCGTCGACGAGGTCACCGACGACGAGGATCACTTCGACCGACCGGCCCAGGACAGTGCGATCTCGCCCGCGACGCGGATGTTGTTCTCGGCGATCTTGAGGTTGACCGCGAGGCTGTCGCCGCCGGTCAGGTCGACGATCGTCTGCAGCAGGAACGGCGTGACCTCCTTGCCGCTGAGACCCTGCTCGTCGGCCATGCGCAGGGCGTCCGCGAGGGCCCGGTCGTGCACGGCCGGATCGAGCTGCTCGGCGATCGGCAGCGGATTGCCCACCATGACCGCAGCAGGCTGGCCGAGCGCGTCCCTGGCGGCCATGACGTCGGCGACCGCGGCCGCGTCCGGGACGGACCAGTCGAGCTCGTGGCCGGAGTCGGTCAGCCAGAAGCTCGGGAACCTGTCCGTCCCGTAGCCGAGCACGATGACCCCGAGGGACTCCAGGCGCTCGAGCGTCGCCGGGATGTCGAGGATCGACTTCACCCCCGCCGCCACGACCGTGATCGGCACCTCGGAGAGGACCTTGAGGTCGGCGGACTCGTCGAACGTCTCCGAGGCGCCGCGGTGCACGCCCCCGAGGCCGCCGGTCGCGAAGACGCGGATGCCCGCGAGGTTCGCGATGTACGAGGTCGCGGCGACGGTCGTGGCGCCGCTGCCGCCCCGCGCCAGCGAGATCGGCAGGTCGCGGACGCTCAGCTTGGGGACGTCCTCATTGGCGACCCGGACGAGCTCGTCGTCGGTCAGGCCGGCCTTGAGCTCACCGTCGAGCACCGCGACGGTCGCCGGGACGACGCCCATGTCGGTGAGGATCTGCTCGAAACGGCGCGCCGCCGCCAGGTTGTCCGGACGGGGCAGGCCGTGCGAGATGATCGTCGACTCCAGGGCGACGACGGGCCAGCCCTCGTCGAGAGCGGACTGGACGGCGGGCGAGATGCTCAGGGGGATCGTCACGCCGGGAGCCTATCGATGAGTCAGGCTGTTTGTGACGGCGGCCACCCTCCGAGCGGGGCGTCAGGCCCTCAGATCTCGGTGCGGTGGAAGTTCGCGTGCGAGCGGGACGCGGTCGGGCCGCGCTGGCCCTGATAGCGCGAGCCGTACTTGGCCGAGCCGTAGGGGTTCTCGGCCGGCGACGTCAGGCGGAAGTAGCAGACCTGGCCGATCTTCATGCCCGGGTAGAGCTTGATCGGCAGCGTCGCGACGTTGGCGAGCTCGAGCGTCACGTGCCCGGAAAATCCCGGGTCGATGAAGCCGGCCGTCGAGTGCGTCATGAGGCCGAGACGCCCGAGGGACGACTTGCCCTCGAGACGAGCGGCGATGTCGTCGGGCAGGGTCACGAGCTCGTACGTCGACCCGAGCACGAACTCGCCGGGGTGCAGGATGAACGCCTCATCGCCCTGGACCTCGATCTCGCGGGTCAGGTCGGACTGGTCCGCTGCCGGGTCGATGTGGGGGTACTTGTGGTTGTCGAACACGCGGAAGAACTTGTCGAGCCGCACGTCGATGCTCGACGGCTGGATCATGCCGGGGTCGAACGGGTCGAGCGCGACGCGTCCGGCATCGATCTCGGCAAGGATGTCGCGGTCGGAGAGAAGCACGTGTAGAAACTACACGCACCGCGGCGCTACGGTCGTCGCATGGCCCGGCTCCTGCACTCCTCGAACGTCACCCTCGACGGTTACATCACCGATCGCAAGGGCAGCTTCGACTGGGGCGTGCCGAGCGCCGAGCTCCACCAGTTCTTCAACGACCTGTTCCGGCCGGTCGGCACGCACCTGTACGGACGCCGTCTCTACGAGACCATGGCCGTCTGGGAGACGATGGGCGACGACGATCCCGTGACGCGCGACTTCGCCGAGATCTGGCGGGCGGCGGACAAGGTCGTGTACTCCCGGTCGCTCGAGCACCCGAGCACCCCGCGCACCCGCATCGAGAGCGACTTCCACCCGGGCGCGGTCCGGTCGCTCGTGGACGCGGCCGAGCGTGACGTGCTCATCGGCGGCGCCGAGCTCGCCGGGCAGGCGCTCGCCGCCGGGATCGTCGACGACCTGCACACCTTCGTGTCCCCGGTCGTCGTCGGCGGCGGCGCCCGGTCACTGCCGGACGACGTTCGGATCGATCTCCAGCTCGTCGACGAGCACCGCTTCGACAACGGTGTCGTGCACCTGCACCACCGCGTCGTGCGGTGACCCGGTTCGAGATCCGGGAGGACGACCTCAGCGGCCCTGAGGTCGTGGCCCTGCTGGAGCAGCACCTGGCGGAGATGGCCTCGCACACCCCGGCCGAGAGCGTCCACGCGCTGCCGATCGACCGCCTCTCGGGCCCCGACGTCACCTTCTGGAGCGTCTGGTCCGGCGGTCGCCTCGCGGGCTGCGGCGCCCTCAAGGAGCTCGACCCCACGCACGCCGAGATCAAGTCGATGCGCGTCACCGACGAGTTCCGGCGCCAGGGGGTGGGCGAGGTCGTGCTGCTGCACCTGCTCGACGTCGCCCGGCGCCGTGGGTACGCCCGCGTGAGCCTCGAGACCGGCAGCAACCCCCCGTTCGAGGCGGCACGGAGGCTGTACGCCCGGCACGGGTTCGTCGAGTGCGAGCCGTTCGCCGACTACGTGCCGGACCCCTGGAGCGTGTTCATGACGCTCGAGCTGCGGTAGCGACCGAGCGGGATCGACGGCGCCGGAGCCCGTCTCCCACGACGTACGCGATGAGCATCCCCGTCATGACGAGCCACGTGAGGACGTACGGAAGGCCGAGGACCGTGTCGTTGCCGGGCTTGCCGCCCTGCCCGCTGAGGGTCGGGAAGAACGCGACCGTCAACGTGCCCCACACGATGAACGCGATTGCCGCAGGACGTCGGAACGGCCCGGGCAGCAGCCGGTGGCCAGCCCATCCCACGAGGACGGCGATCGGGGCGAGCACCGCATCGTGCAGCACGACCGCGCCCACGGCCCAGAACGCCTCGGACGTCAGCTGCTCGCGGGTGAGGTCCCGCATCTGCCACAGCCCCCACAGCGCGAGTCCCGCGCCCAGTGCGCCGAGCAGCACCCGTGCGGCCCTCATGCCTGCACCTCCAGGCGGTTGAGCCACTTGGTCTGGAAAACGCCGGGCCGGTTGGGCGCGATCAGGCGGCACGGGTAGCCGTGCTCGATGTCGAGCGTCTCGCCGTTGAGCTGAAGCGCGAGCAACGTGCGGGGATCCGCCACGACGTTGCCGACCACGCGGGAGGAGCCGAACGCCCCCTTGGTCTGCAGCGACCGCACGACGACGTCGGTCCGGGGGCCGGCGCCCGCCAGCGCGATGACGTCCCGCAGCGGGACGCCCGTCCAGACGGCGCTGCGGCTCCACCCCTCGACGCACGCGATCGGCAGCCGGTGAGTCCGTTGCGGCATCGCGAGCAGGTCGTCGCGGGTCAGCCGCACCGTGCGGTCCGCGCCCGTCACCTCGAGCACCCAGTCAGGGTCGAGCGCGGACGTGGACGTGCCCGCGCTGCGCGCCGTGCGGTTGATCGGCAGGTCCTGCGGGCCGTCGCCCGGACGCACCGAGAACACCGAGATCCTGCGCAGCCACGGCACGGCCTGGCCTGCCGTCAGGACGACGGCGAGGCCCGACGCGAGGAACGCTCCTCGCAGCACGTCCCTGCGGGTCGGTTCATCGACGTCCACCGGGGTGCGCTCCGGCGACGCCGGCTCGACCGGCTCGCCCCACGCCTCTCGGATCACCGGCAGCTTGACCGCGACGTGCACCAGCACCGATCCGATCGCGACCCAGGCCATGGCGCCGTGCGTCCGCCGGAAGCTGAACTCCCACGGGTACCAGCCGATGATGTTGAGCGTCCCGCTCACGAGCATGAACAGGGCCGAGCCCATCAGCACGGCGATCGACCCGCGCTCCAGCAGGGTCAGGATCCGGGCGCGGGCTCCCCGGGGCGGACGGGCGAACAGCCGGGGGAAGACCGACCACAGCTTGACCAGCAGGAGCGGGATCGCAGCCGTCCCCGAGATCACGTGGATGCCCTGGGTCCAGCGGTAGAGCTGGGTGGGTCGCGGGCTCAGGGTCAGCCAGCCGGGCGTGGAGTACTGCCAGTGGCTCCACATCCCGGTCAGGAAGCAGATCACGAAGCACACGCCGACCGCCGTGCCGACACGAGCGGAGACCTGGGGGCCACGGGCACGGCTGGGGAAGTCGTCGGGACGCGGCAGCCGCTTCTCGATGTCGGTGACGGTCGGCAGTCTCACGGACTGATGGGGATCATCGTGGCGGTGTGGCGACCGCCCACCGAGCTCGTGCCGATCACCCGCATGCCGCCCTCCGCCGCGACGGCCTCGATCGCGTCGAGCCCCACCACCGCCCAGTCGAACGCCACCGAGAGCCGCCCCTCGACGAGCAGCTGGCGCTCCTCGCGCACCAGGCCTGCACCGTGCTCGGCGACCTCCGCGATCACGACACCGTCAGGCGACAGCACCTCCCGCAGGCGAGCCAGGAGTCGCGCCGGATCGCCGCCGATGCCCAGGTTGCCGTCGGCCAGCAGGGCGTACTTCCACTCCCCCTCGTCGGGGATCTCCAGGAAGATGTCACCGAGGAGCGCGTCAGCGCCGCGGAACCTGGTCTGGCGCACCGCCTCGATCGACACGTCGATGCCCATGGCCGGCACGTCCCGGCGGGCGATCTCACCGACGAGCCGGCCCGGCCCGCACCCCACGTCGAGGGTCGCGCCGTCGCACGGGTCGATGAACAGCGCGTGGTCGATCCAGTCCGGATCGGAGGACCAGACGCCGACCTCGAAGGGCTCATGTCCTCCGCTATCGCCGACGACCTGCGTCGCCTTGCCGGAAAAGGCCGCGTCGTAGGCACTGGTGGGGTCGAAGGCCAGGCTCATGCGCGCGACGACTCCACCTGCGCGACGGCGTCGGCGAGGCGCGAGATGGGCACCTCACGGGCGATCTCGACCGCGTCGTCCCAGGTGTCCATGTCGCGGACGGTCCGCAGCCGGATCCACTCCCCGCCGAGCGCCTGCTGGGTCAGCTCGAGGGTGTCGTCCTGCGACATCGGCACGTCGACCAGGGCGCGCGCGGCGGCCGGGTCCGGCAGGCCGAGGAGCCACCAACCGCCGTCCTCGGCGGGGCCGATGACCCGACCGCCGAGCTCGACCGTGCGTCCGGCGTCGAGGTAGTCAGCGACGGTCAGCTGCGGCGTGTCCATGCCCACCTGCACGACCCCGAAGCCGTTGTCGGCGTCGGCGTGGGCGTGGGCGAGGCGCTCGGCGAACGAGTCGCCCCGCTGCGGGACGACCGTCGCGGCGGCGAGGGCGGCGGTGACCTCGTCGTGCGCGGACGCGGCGGCGAGGTCACCGGTCATCGCGACGACCAGTGGCCAGCCGACCGCCGAGGCGGTCGTGAGGGTGTCGAGCAGCGCGGCTGCGGCGACCGCCGCCGCGGCCTCGTCCCCGATGGTCTCGGCGATGCGGGTCTTCGCCTCTCCCGCGACGGGCGCTTTGGCCACGACCAGGAGGGTGGGGGCGCTCATCGGAGCACCTTCGCGAAGTCCTGCACAACCCGGGCCGTGCCCCTCACCGACCCGGAGACCTTGGACCGGGTGCCGGCAGCCCGCCGGCCGTACGAGACGTCAACCTCCTGCACGGTCCACCCGGCGCGGGCCGCCCGCAGCATGAGCTCGAGCGGGTAGCCGAAGCGGCGGTCCTCGACGTCGAGCGCGAGCAGGTCGTCGCGGCGGCACACCCTCATGGGGGCGAGGTCATGGATGGGGAACGCGCTGCGGCGCCGGATCCATGTCGCGAGAACGTGGGTGCCGAGACGTGCGTGCCACGGCCAGACCCCCCGGCCGACGGGGCGCCGGCGGCCGACCGACATCGTGACGGCCCCCGAGCGTACGGCGTCGAGCATCGGCACGAGCTCGGTCAGCTGCATCGACGCGTCACCGTCGATCACGGCCACGAACTCCGCCCGGGCCGCGAGCACGCCTGCGTGCACCGCAGCGCCGTAGCCGGCACGTGACTCCTGCACGACGCGTGCGCCGAGCCCGCGAGCGACGTCCGCAGTCCCGTCCACCGAGCCGTTGTCGACGACGATGACCCCCCAGCCCTCGGGGACGCTTCGCAGGACGTCGGGCAGCGCAGCTGCCTCGTCCCGGCAGGGGATGACGACGTCGCAAGTGCTCATGGCCATGATTCGAACCTAAGGCGCCCGCGGATGGGCCGCACTTCGCCGACGGGCCGTCCGTGGTGGGGCGCCCTACGCTGTGGACCGTGCCTCGGACGTCAGCCTCTTCCCGCGCGGCCGTGCTGTCAGCCCTCGTGGGCCTGCTGGTGGTGGCGGCCTCGATGATCGTCCCGAAGCTGCTCGACGAGGACGTGCGCGTGCACTGGCCACCCCTCCATGCCGACTGGGATCCCCGCATCGGACTCCTCACGCTGCCCGCCGTCGTGATCGGTCTGGGGCTCGTGCTGGTCGTGCCGCGCCTGGCCCGCTCCGCCCCGTGGGGTGCGGTGCTCGCGACCGGGTTCGGCGGGTCGTGGTTGTGGACCGTGGCGCTGGCGATGACCGAGGGCACCGACGGACTGTCCCGCGTCTTCGAGCGGCGCCAGGAGTACGTGTACGACGCGCAGTCGGTCGGCTCGATCCACACGATGCTGCAGACCTTCGTCGACCGGATCCCCTATTCGTCCCCCGAGAACTGGCACGTCCACGTGGCCGGCCACCCGCCCGGCGCCCTGCTCTACTTCGTGGGTCTCGACCGCCTGGGGATCACCGACCCGTTCTGGATCGGCGTGGTGTGCGTGACGGTCGCGAGCACCGCCGCCGTGGCCGTGCTGGTCACGCTTCGGACCCTCGGCACCGAGCGACTCGCGCGGTCCGCGCTGCCGTGGCTGGTGCTGGCGCCCAGCGCCGTGTGGATGGGCGTCACGGGCGACGCGGTGTTCACGGCCGTCGCCGCCTGGGGGCTCGCCCTGCTCGCGATCGCGGCCGTCCACCGCCGGGTGCTGCCGGCGATCGGCGCGGGACTCCTGCTCGGCGCCTGCGTCTACCTGTCGTACGGACTGGTGCTGCTGGCGATCCTCGCCGTCGCGGTGCTGCTGATCGCCCGGAGCTGGCGCCCGCTGCCCTGGGCCCTCGGCGGGGCCGCGCTCGTCGCCGCCCTGTTCACGCTCGGCGGTTTCGCGTGGTGGGAGGCGTACCCGGTCCTGCGGCAGCGCTACTACGACGGCATCGCGTCCGAGCGGTCGTACGCCTATTGGGTGTGGGCCGACATCGCCGCGTGGACGTTCACGGTCGGACTCGCGGTCTGGGCCGCGTTCCCGCGCGCCGCCCGGCTCGTGCGGACGAACGTCATGGCCCAGCTCGCCGCGGCCGCGCTGCTGACGATCGCGGTCGCCTGCCTGTCCGGCATGAGCAAGGCCGAGGTCGAGCGCATCTTCTTGCCGTTCACGATCTGGGTCGTCGCGCTCCCGGCGCTGCTGCCCGAGCGGTGGCACCGCCCGCTGCTGCTGTCGCAGGTCGTCCTCGCCCTCTGCGTGCAACAGCTTCTGCTGACAAGGTGGTGACCATGGCCCTCGGCGATCGCCCCCACGTGCTCGTGGTGCTGCACGCCGCGGACCTGCGGGACGACCTTCGCCGCCACCTCGAGATCGAGGACTACGACGTGAGCGTCGCGGTCGCCGGACCGGAAGGGCTCGCTGCCGCGCGCGAGCTCGAGCCCGATCTCGTGGTGCTGGAGTCCGCGCTGGCGGGCATCGACGGCGTGCAGATCTGCGAGCACCTGCGGGTCGACGACGCCTCGCGGGTGCCGATCATGCTGCTCACGCCCGATGTCGGCGACGAGCGGTTCTCCCGCCTCACGAGCGGCGCGGACGACTACGTGGCGACGCCCATCGGCGCCGCGGAGCTGGCCCGGCGCATCGGCTCGGTCCTGCGTCGCAGCCTGGTCTCGTCGGGCCCTCGTCCGGTCGCGGGCCTGCTCACGGACGGAGATCTCGCGCTCAACCCGGTCACCCGCACCGCGATGCGCGACGGCATCGAGCTCCCCCTCACACCACGGGAGTTCGACCTGCTCCACTTCTTCGTCCGTCACCCCGGCCGGGCGTTCCGCCGGGACGACCTGCTGCGGCAGGTGTGGGGCTGGGAGTACGCCGACGACTCGACGGTCGCGGTCCACGTCGAGCGGGTGCGCAACAACGTCGAGGAGGTCCCGGCCGAGCCGCTGCGGCTCGTCTCGGTCGAAGGTGTCGGCTATCGCTGGGACCCCACGCCCGACGGCGCCTAGGCACCCAGGGCCCGGCTGCTCGCCTAGCGCGTCCTCAGCGGATCGGTCGCCAACGCGGCCAGGCCGTCCTGCGGCACGATCGCGGCCTCGAAGCCCAGTCCGCGGCGTGCAGCGTCCGGCGAGGCGACCACGTGACGGACGTCGAAACGGCGGTAGTCGCCGGTCAGGACCGGGGGCGCGCCGCCCGCTGCGGCCGACAGGGTCTCGGCCATTTGCCCGATCGTGAACGTGCGCCCGGAGGCGACGTTGTAGGGGGTCAGACCGACCGGGTGGCCGGCCACCTGCTCGATCGCGAGGACGTTGGCCCGGGCGACGTCGCGGACGTGGACGAAGTCGCGGACCTGCTGCCCGTCCTCGAACACCCGCGGCGCCTCCCCCCGTGCGATCGCGGACCGGAAGATCGCGGCGACCCCCGCGTAGGGGGTGTCCGCAGGCATGCCCGGGCCGTACACGTTGTGGTAGCGCAGCGCGATCGCGCGCGTCCCCTCGAGCGTGCACCACGCGGAGGCGTAGTGCTCCTGCGCGACCTTGGACGCCGCATAGCTCGTGCGCGGCAGGAACGGGGTGTCCTCGTCGATCTGGCTCCAGGCGATCTCGCCGCCGCAGACCGGGCACCGCGGGTCGTACCGCCCCGCGGCGAGGTCGTCGTCCTGGCGGACGGCCGGCGGGACGTCCCCGTCGACCGGGCACGTGTAGCGGCCATCGCCGTAGACGACCATCGAGGAGGCGAGCACGAGGTCGCCCACGCCCGCGCGCGCCATCGCGGCGAGCAGCCGGGCGGTGCCGGCGTCGTTGTGCTCGGCGTAGTCGGGCAGGTCCTGCGCGTCCACGCCGTTGCCGACCATCGCGGCCTGGTGGCACACGACGTCGATCCCGTCGAGGACCTCGTCGAGCACGTCGCTTCGGAGGTCGAGCTGCGCGTAGCCGTCCGGGCGGGCTCCCGGTCCGTGCGCCTTCTCCAGGAACATGTCGAGCGGGACCACCTCGTGGCCGCGCTCGCGGGCGACCTCACCGATGTGCGTGCCGATGAACCCAGCGGCCCCCGTCAGCAGGATCCTCACGGCAACGTCACCGGCAGGTCCATCCCGTCCACCGCGTGCGAGCATCCGCAGTCACGCTCGCCGAGGCCGGCGACGACCCCGCCGAGCACCTTCTTCAACGTGCCGGTGTGCTCCGCGAAGACCTCGAAGACCGCGTCCATGCTCACCGAGGACGCCTGGTCCACCCCCGCGTCGTAATCGGTCACCAGTGCCACCGGGGCGTAGCAGAGGGCCAGCTCACGAGCGAGGACCGCCTCGGGATGACCGGTCATGTTGATCACGGCCCAGCCCTGGTCGCCGTACCACTTGGACTCCGCGCGGGTGGAGAACCGGGGCCCCTCGACGACGACCATCACCCCGCCGTCGACCGGCTCCTGCTCGGACAGGCCGGCGACCAGGTGCTCGCGCAGCCGCGGGCAGTACGGATCGGAGAACGACACGTGGCACGCGCCGGAGTCGAAGAACGTCTGGACGCGTCCGGACGTGCGGTCGACCAGCTGATCGGGCACGAGGAACGTCCCCGGCCCGTACTCGACCTGCAGCCCGCCGACGGCGCACGGAGCCAGCACCTGCCGGACGCCGATGCTGCGCAGTGCCCACATGTTCGCGCGGTACGGCACGGTGTGGGCCGGGAACTCGTGGTGGGAGCCGTGCCGGGGCAGGAACGCCACCGAGCGCCCCTCGACCGTGCCGATCGAGATGGGGGCGGACGGCTTGCCGTACGGCGTCTCGATCTCCACCTCGCGCGGGTTGTCCAGGAACGTGTAGAAGCCGGAGCCGCCGATCACGGCGACGTCGGGGCGAGGCATCTCGGTCATGGTTCCGAGCATGGCAGGACGAGGCCGGATCAGCAGTTCGGGGCGAGGCGCTTCATGGCTGCGTCACCTCGTGGATATGGTGGACCCGACGCCGCGAGGCGTCGCGCCGATGTAGCTCAGTGGTAGAGCGCTTGCTTCCCAAGCAAGATATGCGGGTTCGATTCCCGTCATCGGCTCTCAGCCCCCGGCGCGAAGCGCCCCCTCGCGGGAGCCGATCCGCGAATCGAGTGGGCCCCTCCCCGCGGCGAAGCCGCCACCAAGGGATCCCGTCATCGGCTCTCAGCTGCGGCGGAGCCGGGACGCGAAGATGAGGGTTTGCGGTACCCACAGCGACCACTAACCCTCATCCACCGTCACCCCAACCTCGGACGATGAGGGTTCGCGGTCGCGCTGGCAACCACAAACCCTCATCGTCTGTCCCCCCGAAGGGGCTCAGGCGGGCTGCTGGACCAGCTCGTCGTCGTGCGGCGTCTTCTTCTGGCGCTTCTCGGGCATGTGCTTGGGACCGAGCGGGGCGTGCGGCTTGGCGCCGTCCCGGTTCAGCCAGCGATCGACCACGAGCACGTTCAGCGCGAGGCCCGCCAGTCCCCAGAGGGCGATCACCAGCAGGTTGCCGCCGATGCCGGTGCCGTCGAAGTAGACCAGCGAACGGGCGATGTCGACCGCCGCAGGCAGCGGCAGCACCTCGCTGAGCCAGCGGAAGACCTCCGGCACCATGTAGACCGACAGTCCGCCGCCGGAGGCCGGGACACCCGCCAGCATCACCACGATCATGACCGGCACCAGCGCGCCGAGCCCCCACAGCCGGATCAGGACGGCACTCGCCCACGCGACCGCGAAGACCGTGAACGCACCGCAGCCGATCAGCGCCAGCGCGTGGCCGTTGACCGCGCCGATGAGCACGTCGAAGAGGAACCACAACCAGACCGAGATGCCGACCGACCAGCCGGCGACGAGCGGGAGCAGCTGACGCGTACGGGTCAGGTCCGGGGCACCGCCGCGCATGACGGCGAAGAACAGGAATCCGGCCATGATCCACGACATGCCGACGTACAGGCTGTTGCTGCCGCCGGTGTCGTTGCCCGTCAGCGCGGCGACGTCCTTGATCTCCAACGAGGCACCGCTCTCGGCGGCGATCGGGCCGAACATCTGGACGGCCGTGACCTTCTGGCTCGCACCGGCACCGCCGGCCGTCAGCAGCACTGGCGCCCGCTCCTCCGCGGTCGGCAGCACGTACGCCGCAGCGATCTCCTGCTTCTTGATGAGCTGCTCGGCCTCGTCGGCCGAGTCCACGACCTGAAGGTCGACGTAGTCACCGAGCTTGGGCTCGACGCCGTCCACGAAGGCGGACGCCTGCGCGCCGACGACCGCGACCGGCAGGTCCTTGAGGTCGGGCTTGTGCATCGACAGCGACATCAGCGTCACGACCGTGACCATGATGCCGAGCGGGAACGCCGCGACACCGAACAGGCGGCGCCGGTAGGAGGCGACCGGCCCGCCGGGCAGCGCCGGCAGAGGGGCGTCCGGTGCGGTGTACGCCGGACCGGCCACGATCGGCTCGTCCGAGCGGCGGTCCTTCAGGACCACCAGGACGAGCGGGATGACGAGCCACAGGGCCAGGGTGCGCACGTGCCCCCAGACGCCCTCGCCACCGAAGTAGATCACCGAGCGGATGGCCTCGCCAGCGGCCGGCAGCGGCAGGACGCCGTGCAGCCAGCCGAAGAACCCCGGCATCGTGTCGATCGCCATGGCCAGCCCCGACGACGGGACACCGAAGACGACCCACAGCAGCATGCCGAGCAGCACGGCGAACGGGCCCATGACCTTCGTGAACAGCAGCTGCGAGACCCCGACGGCCATGACCGCGAGCGTGCCGACCCCGAGGAAGAGTGGGTAGTGGCCGTCGACGGCACCGACGAGGGGGCCGAGGATCAGCCAGATGAGCGAGCCGGTCAGCGCGCCCCAGCCGAGCGCGATCGGCAGGAACGTGCGGGCACGCAGCAGGTTCGGCGTGCCGGACAGCATGCTGCTGAGGGGGACGTAGCCGGCCAGCATCATGCCCATCGCGGCGAACAGCACCATCGTGCCCGTGCCATCACCCTCCCGGAGGGGCGCCAGCTCGACCTTCTCGGTCTCCCAGCCCTCTGCGATCGCCAGCGGGCCCAGCAGTCCGGACACGACGGACGCCTGGGACGCGCCGCCGGCCGAGGCCTGGTAGATCTTCGCGACGTCACCGCTCGCGGGAGGCTCGATCGCGCCGGTGATCTCCTCCTGCGCGATGAGCTCCTCGACCGCGGAGACGTCGTCGACGACCCGTACGTCGAGCGCGTCCGGCGCGGCGCTGCGCAGCCGGTCGGCGAAGCCCTCTGCCTGCGCACCGGTGCCGACAACCGCGACGGGCATGTCGCTCGGCTGCGGATCGTGCATCGTGCTCATGTAGACCGCGTACATCATCGTCACGATCAGGAACGGCATGACGAACAGCGCCACCATGCGCCCCTTGCGCTCCGCAGGGGTCTCCGGCGGAGGCGGCGGATACTTCTGGGCGACGGACTCGGCGGACGGTTCCACAGGCACTCCCTAGCGTTCGGAGCGATCCGTGCGGACCGCTTCGATATATTAAGGCATGTGGCGTAAAACCATCGGCGATGATGGCTGTGACGCTCCCGACCAGCTCAAGGAGATCCATGCCCCGCGCCGACGCCAGTGGCGACCTGCTCGAAGCCGCCGAGCGGCTCTTCGCCGAGCACGGCATCGCCGCGGTGTCGGACCGCAAGGTCGCGGAGGCCGCCGGCAACAGCAACCACTCGGCAGTCCGCTACTACTTCGGCGGACGCGAGGGACTGCTCGACGCGCTGCTCGACCGCCACCTGACCGGTCTCGAGCCCGCGCGCAAGGCACTGTTCGAGCAGTCCGCCTCGCTGCTGGGGGACGTCCGCGCGCTCGTCCTGCCCGTGACCTCGTCCTTCGCGGCGCTGCCGACCCCGAGCTACCGCGCCCGCTTCCTGCAGCAGGCCTACGCCTACCCCGCGGCGATCACCCTGCTGATGGCCAAGCGCGACCGGGCCCCGGTCGCGGCGCGGGTCATCGCGTCGGTCAGCCAGAGGCTGACGCACCTGGACCCCACCATCGTCAACGCGCGCATGCGACTGATGACCCACATCCTCACCACGGCCTGCGCCGACATCGAGGCTCGTGACAGCGACGCGCCGCAGTGGTCGCAGGCGGGAGACTTCCTGTGCGACGCGATCGCGGGCATGCTCCAGGCGCCCGTCACGTCTGCGACCTGATCCCAACGGCTCGACTCGGCGATCACGCCTCGACCTGACATTCTTCGGCGTTGGTCACGCATGACGGCGACGAGCGTGACAAAGTGTCTGAGTCGAGCGGAGACAGACATGCACGTGGCACGGACGATCACAGGAGCCAGGGCGACCGCCTTCAGCCTCGTGACGTCCCTGGGCGCTCTCGTGATCGCTGCCACCGCCATCGCCGACGTGATCACCGGCTCGGTGAACCTGTCCACGCAGTGGACCTGGCTGGTCATCTCGGTTGCGCTCGGCGTCGCGGTGGCGCCGTTCATCCTCGGCGAGCGCTTCCCCCCGGCGATCGCCCTGTACGGGTGCTGGCTCTTCGGCGGCGTCACGTCGTTGCAGGTCTCGCTCGGCGGCGACACGATCATGACCGTCAACAACCTGGTGCTGTATCCCATGGTCAGCTGTTACCTCGGATGGTTCTTCCGACCGCGGCTCGCCCGGGCGTCCGTGGGCGGTCTCTTCGTGATGTCCGGGACGGCCCTGCTCGTCTCGGACCACCACGAGGTCTTCGCGACCTGGTCGAACCTGGCGCTGGCCTCACTCTTCTGCCTCGAGGCCGCCCTGTACCTGCGCGCGAAGCTCGAGCGCCAAGCCCAGTCCGACCCCCTCACGGGCGCCTTCAACCGCACGGGCCTCTCCGACCAGCTCGCCCGCAAGCTCCCCCGGAACCAGCGGACGGCTCGTACGCTGACGCTCGCCGTGATCGATCTCGACGGCTTCAAGGCGATCAACGACCGTCTCGGGCACCACGCGGGCGACCAGACGCTCGTCCGCCTGGTGGAGGACCTGCGCGGATCGCTGCGGCCGCAGGACACGATCGCGCGCATCGGCGGCGACGAGTTCGTCATCCTTCTTCCCGACACGTCCACACCCGCTGCCACCACGATCATGCGCCGGCTGCAGACCGAGTCGGAGGCCGCCTGGACGTTCGGGCTCGCCACCGCCCGGCGCACCGACACCGAGGACTCGTTGCTGCGGCGCGCCGATCAGCGCCTGTACGCCCAGAAGAAGGGCCTGTCGAAGGCTCCGCAGGACTAGCGTCCGGCGGCGGGATCGTCTCCCTGCGCCCCGCGCAGGCCCGCGTCGATCTCGGCCAACGCCGTCGCCGGACCCACTGCGGGGACCCAGCCCCAGCCACGAGCCCGATCGTTGAGGATCTGGCCGGTCCAGGCGGGGGCGTCGTCCCAGAGCGGCTCGACGCCCACGGCTCGGGTCACGGTCTCGTAGTAGTCGCGGACGGTCGCGGGGCCCGCGGCCGCGTTCACCGCGGTGCATCCGCCCTCGACCGGGCCGTGCTCCGGATCGTCCGACGTCGCGATGCGGCCCGTGGCCAGGTCGGCCACGAGCCCGGCCAGGTCGTCGACATGGACCCAGGAAAAGGTCTGCTCGGGCACGGCGTGCCGGGCGCTCTCCTCGTCGCGGATCGCGGCGGGCCGCAAGGCGTTCCAGACCGAGGTCTCGCCGGCCCCCAGGATCGCCGGCGGGCGCACCAGGACCCGGGTGAGTCCGTCCACGTCCGCGAGGGCGGCGTCGGTGTCGCGCTTGGTCGCCGCATAGTCGTCGGCGTCCTCGCCGACAAGGGCCGACGACTCGTCGACGTCGCCCGCCGAGGGCGAGCGGTCGTAGACCGCCGCGGTGGAGACGTGCACGAGGCGCTCGACACCCGCGTCGCGTGCGGCCCGGGCGAGGACGGGCGTGCCCTCGACAGCGACACGGTGCTGGGTGTCGCGGTCCGAGCCCATCGGGTGGACCGTCGTCACGACACCCGTGGCGCCCTCGACCACCGACGCGGCGAATGCGGGATCGCCGAACTCGCCCACCCACTCCTCGACCCCGGCGGGTATCTCGGCCCCGGGACGGCGCACGACGGCGCGGACGGTGGCGCCGCTCTCGACAAGACGGGCACAGACCCGTGATCCGACGAGGCCGTTCGCACCGGTGACGACGATGACAGGGGACGTGGTGGGGCTCGGCTCGCTCATGCAGCCACCATGGCACGACGAGGCACGGCTTTCGACCCGGGCGGGGCGTCCGCACGCGCCGCTCGGGCACCCACGGTCAGCGGTCGACCCAGCGCTCCCCTACCGGCCGGGCCTCTGCGGCGCCACCGGTGAGCTCGGCCAGCACCGAGTCGAGCCGGGGGACGTCGTCCGGCGCGGCCCCCAGCCGGAGCCGGACCCGATCGCTCCACGACACGTCCAGCACCGCGATCCCTCGGGTCCGCAGCTCGTTCTCGATGCGGCCGGCATCGGCAGCGTCGACCTCTGTCTCGAGCTCGCGGACGAGCTCGCGCCGCAGCGTTCCCGCCTCGTCGAGCCCGGCGCGGACCGCGTCCGAGTAGGCCCGGACGAGGCCACCGGCCCCGAGGAGGGTGCCGCCGAACCAGCGGGTCACCACGGCGGCGACGTCGCTGAGGCCGGCGCCGACGATCACGTCGAGCATGGGAGCGCCGGCCGTTCCGGAGGGCTCACCGTCGTCCGAGGACCGCTGCAGCCGGCCCTCAGGTCCGATCACGACCGCCGAGCAGTGGTGGCGGGCGTCCCAGTGGTCCTTGCGCAGCCGAGCGACCAGCGCGCGGGCCTCGTCCTCGGTCTCCACCCGCTTCACCGTGCACAGGAAGACCGAGTGCTTCACCTCGATCCGGGCCACGGCATCGCGCGCGATCGTGGTGTACGCGCTCATGGCGCCACCCTACGGCGACGGCGCCGTCAGACCGCCTGGTGCTGGTCGGCCACCGCGCGGGCCTCGTCGCGAAGCGCCTGGACCACGAGGCGGACGGACGGTCGCTCGTAGCGGTCCGGTCGCAGGAGGGCCGCGATCTCCCGCTTGGCCCGGATGCCCACCAGCGGGCGGGTGACCAGGCCGTTCCCGTGCTCGCGGGTCGTGAACCTCGGAAGGATCGCGATCCCGTGGCCGGCAGCCACGAGCGCCTCCACGATGCTGTTGTCGGAGATGCGCTGGGCGATGCGGACCGGCTCGCCGGTGGCGGCCACGACCTGGCTGAGCACCCGGTCGAACGGGTAGTCGTGGGGCACACCGATCCAGGTCTCGCTGCCGACGTCCTTGGGGGACAGACTCACCTTGCGCGCAAGGGGATGCCCCTCCGGGAGGGCGACGTCGAGCGGCTCGCTCATGAGCGGCACGACCTGGAGCCCTCGCTCGTGCCACGTGGCCGCGGTCGTCGGTGAGTCGGCGATCACGACGTCGTAGTCGGGGGTCAGGTCGGCGAAGTCGACCGTGACACCGTCCTCGTCGGAGCAGACCAGCTCGACCTCGGGGACGTCGGCCATCCGCGTCAGCACGCCGGGCAGGAGCATCTCCCCGCCGGTCGGGAACGTCGCGACCCGGACGAGGCCGGCAGGCCGCTCCATGTACTCGCGCCAACGCCCTTCGGCGCGCTCGATCGCGACGGCGATCTCGGTCGCGGTCTGCGCCAGGGCGCGACCCGCGGCCGTCAGGGCGACCCCACGTCCGGCCGGCTCGACCAGCGTGTATCCGGCCTCCCTTTCCAGCACCTTCAGCTGCTGGGAGACCGCCGACGGTGTGACCTTCATCGCGTCCGCGACGGCCCCAACGGTGCCACGTTCGGCGAGTTCCCTCAGCAGAGAGAGACGATGGACATCCATGTAGAAAGACTACACGTTACCCGTAGTTATGTTCGCTTGTCCTTGACGATCACGCGAGTCAGACTGGAGACACGAACCAGCCCGGTTCGACCCTTCAACGCCTCAGGGAGGCCACCATGATCGTCATCGGAATCCTCGTCGGTGCCGTCTCCGTCGTCGGAATCGCCAAGACCCTTCGTCTCGTCTCGAACGATGGTTACGGCCACGTGCCGGAGCGCACCTACCCGCACATGTTCAGCATCCGCTGACACCTGCACCACCACCAGGCCCTCCCGACGCAGGTCGTGAGGGCCTTGTCGCGTCCTGGGCCGTTCACCGGGCTACCGTCGGGGCCATGACGACGACCGGCTTCGACCTCGACATGACGCTGATCGACTCCAGGCCGGGCATCAAGGCGGTCTACGACGAGATCGTGACCGAGTCCGGGTTCGCGATCGACACCGATCTGGTCATCTCCCGCCTGGGGCCGCCGCTGGAGTGGGAGCTCACCAACTGGATCCCGGAGGCGGAGGTCGCCCGCTGGGCGGACCGCTACCGCGACCTCTACCCGCAGATCGCGCTCGACCTGGTCGAGCCGCTCCCCGGGGCGCACGAGGCGCTCGCCGCTGCCGGACGCCTGGGCCGCACGATCGTCATCACCGCCAAGCACGGCCCCAACGCCCGGCTGCACCTCGAACGTCTCGGCCTGGAGGTCGACGAGGTCTTCGGCCAGGCCTGGCGCGAGGGCAAGGCTGACGTGTTGCGGGCCGAGGGCGCCACGACATACGTGGGTGACCACGTGCACGACATGGACGCCGCGGGACTCGCCGGGGCCGCAGGCATCGGCGTGACCACCGGACCGTGCACCGCGGACGAGCTGCGGGCCGCGGGAGCGGGCCTCGTCCTGCCGTCCCTGGAGGATCTGGCCCAGCACCTCGTGTGACGGGGTCGACAGCGGCGTTTCGGCGATTGACTTGTCTTTCGTGCCCTACCGGGCGGATACTTAAGTTACTTCCCAGTAGCAAGCTGCGGCCTGCAGCGCGTACCCCCTGAAGGAATGCTGGCATGAGCCATTACAAGAGCAACCTCCGCGACGTCGAGTTCAACCTCTTCGAGCTCTTCGACCGCGGCAGCGTCTACGGCACCGGCGTCTTCGAGGAGATCGACCAGGACACGGCGTCGAGCATCCTCGGCGAGGTCGAGCGGCTCGCCTCGACCGCCCTGGCCGCGTCCTTCGACGATGCCGACCGCAACCCCCCGGTCTACGACCCGGAGGCCAAGACGGTCACGATGAACCCGGCGTTCGCCAAGTCGTACCAGGCCTGGATGGACGCCGAGTGGTGGCGCATCCAGATCCCCGAGGAGCTCGGCGGCCAGCGCGGCCCGGCCTCCCTGATCTGGTCGAGCTCGGAGTTCGTGCTCGGTGCCAACCCGGCGATCTGGATGTACGCCTGCGGCCCCGCGTTCGCGCGCATCGTCTTCGAGAACGGCATCGAGCGCGACAAGAAGATCGCCCAGCACATCGTCGACCGCCGCTGGGGCGCCACGATGGTGCTGACCGAGCCCGACGCGGGCTCCGACGTCGGCGCCGGCCGCACCAAGGCGTTCCCCAACGAGGACGGCTCCTGGAACATCGAGGGCGTCAAGCGCTTCATCACCTCGGCCGAGCACGACCTGGCCGAGAACATCATGCACCTCGTCCTCGCCCGCCCCCAGGGCGTCGAGGGAGTCGGCGGACCCGGCACCAAGGGCCTGAGCCTGTTCCTGGTCCCCAAGTTCCACTTCGACCACGAGACCGGTGAGCTGACCGGCGAGCGCAACGGCGCGTACGTCACGAATGTCGAGAAGAAGATGGGCATCAAGGTGTCCACGACGTGCGAGGTCACCTTCGGCGACGGCGCACCCGCGCAGGGCTGGCTCCTCGGCGAGGTGCACGACGGCATCAACCAGATGTTCCGCGTGATCGAGAACGCGCGCATGTTCGTCGGCGCCAAGGCCATCGCGACCCTGTCGACCGGCTACCTCAACGCGCTCGACTACGCCAAGGAGCGCGTGCAGGGCGCCGACCTCACGCGTGCGTCCGACAAGACCGCGCCGCGCGTCACGATCACCCACCACCCCGACGTCCGTCGCTCGCTGCTGATGCAGAAGTCGTTCGCCGAGGGCCTGCGCTCGCTGATGATCTACGCCGCGACGTTCCAGGACGAGGTCATGCAGAAGACCGCGGACGGTGAGGACGCCTCGCTGCCCGAGGCCATCAACGATCTGCTGCTGCCCCTCGTCAAGGGCTATGGCTCGGAGCGCTCGTGGACCCTGCTCGGCACCGAGTCGCTGCAGACGTACGGCGGATCGGGCTTCCTGCAGGACTACCCGATCGAGCAGTACGTCCGTGACGCCAAGATCGACACCCTCTACGAGGGCACCACGGCGATCCAGGGCCAGGACCTGTTCTTCCGCAAGATCGTGCGCAACAAGGGCCAGGCACTCGGCCACCTGTCCGCCGAGATCGAGGCCTTCATCAAGAGCGAGGCCGGCAACGGTCGCCTCAAGGTCGAGCGCGAGCTGCTCGCGAAGGGCCTCGAGGACGCGCAGGCCATCATCGGCGCGGTGTTCACCGACCTGATGTCGGCCAACCCGGCCGACGAGAAGGGCGACATCGCCAACATCTACAAGGTCGGGCTCAACACGACCCGCCTGGTGTACGTGCTGGGCGACCTCGTCGTCGCGTGGCTGCTGCTCCGCGGCGCCGACGTGGCGCTGACCAAGCTCGACGGCGAGGTGTCGGCGTCCGACAAGTCCTTCTACGAGGGCAAGGTCGCGGCCGCCTCGTTCTTCGCCCGCAACGTCCTGCCGCTACTGGCCGGCGAGCGCGCGATCGCCGAGAACATCGACAGCTCGATCATGGAGCTGGACGAAGCAGTGTTCTGATCGGAACCGTCTGATCGGACCCGTCGAGGCCCCGCACGCCGTCAGGTGTGCGGGGCCTCGACCGTCTCATCCGTACGTCTTGCGGTGCTCGGCCCTGAGACGCTGATATCTCTCGTCGGCGGCCGCGGCGTCCCAGGCCCGCTTGAAGATCTGCGCCGACTCGGCCTTGACCGGGTCCTCCTCGTCCGGCGGCAGCTCACGCCGACCGTGGGCGCCGCTGCGACCCTTCTGGTCGGCCGGGACGGGCCCGTCGTACTTCCTGCCGCCGCGGTGGCGGGCATAGCGTCGGGACCGGGTGTAGCCCATCTGCAGGTACTTGCGCGCCATGTCCGCGCCCACGAAGTCACCCGCCTCGAGGTAGTCGCGGAACGCCTGAAGGATCGCCTCACTGCTGGTCGTCGCCACGTCGGGCGTCGCGAAGCGCCACAGCGGCAGCAGCTCGGACGCGTAGGGCTGCACGCCGAACACGCCCTGTTCCCCGCGTCCCACGCGGTACGCCTCGGGGTGGGCGCGGTGGTCGATCTCCTGGCTCACGGAGCCGTGCGTACCCCCCGCGATCGTCCTCACCCCGCGTCGACGTGCCCGATCGGGGTACGAGGTTGGTCGACGAGAGGACAGCTCATGACCGAGCCACTGCAGGAGCCGCAGCCCGAGCCCGACACCGAGGCCAAGCCCGGCGTCAACGATCCGGTGCCCGAGGGGACCGGCTCCGACGAGCCGATCACCCCGCTCTAGGCGACACCCACCCCGCGACGCGCGGCCCGCACCCGCACGTGTGGGAAAGTTGGCGCGTGAGACTGACCAACCCGCTCTGGTATCTCGCGGCCTTCCTCCTCGCGATCGGGAGCACGATGGCGGCAACGGCAGTGGCCGCCAGCGCCTTCGACAGCGTGCGCGAGGCGAAGCTGACCCCGGTGAGCGAGCTGGCCGACGCGAAGGGCAGCACGCTCGCAGTCTTCAGCAACGATCCCGACCGCGGTGCGATCGCGTGCCACGGCCGCGACCGGGCGAAGGAACGGGTCGAGATCCCCGACAAGGACGTCGGTGTGACCAACCGGGCCGCAGGCGAGACCTGGTACCTCATCGCGATGCTCGAGGACGGCCGCGACGGCCTGCGCATCGTGTGCCGGCCCGAGAGCGACCGCCCCGACACCGCGGGATATGCGTTCGCCGGCGTCACGACGTACGCCGGCACCGTCAACAACGGCAAGGGGATCGCGATCCTCGGTGTCTCGGCGGGCGCCCTCCTCGGTGCGTACGTCTTCTGGTCGCGCCGGGCCGCGCGTCGCGACCGCCGGCTGCTCGACACTGCGACGACGTCCTCCCGGCAGTAGCCTGTGCGGCGTGACCTGGAGCGCCGACGACATCCCTGACCTGTCCG
Organism: Aeromicrobium sp. S22; assembly: GCF_009661045.1. Lineage (NCBI taxonomy): Bacteria > Bacillati > Actinomycetota > Actinomycetes > Propionibacteriales > Nocardioidaceae > Aeromicrobium > Aeromicrobium sp. S22. The sequence continues at coordinate 282,138 of NZ_WJWV01000001.1, read as the reverse complement.
GGCGGCGCGCCGTCATCACGGGAGTGACCGGGGGCCTCGGCCTCCACACCGCACTCGGCCTCGCCCGCAAGGGCGCCGAGCTCGTGGTCACCGCACGCGATGAGACCAAGGCGAGCGCGGTCGTCGACCGCATTCGCCGCGACGTGCCCCGGGTCCGCATCGACGTCGTCGCGCTGGACCTGGCCGATCTCGCGGACGCGAAGCGGGCCGCTGCCGAGGTCGCGGGCACGTACGACCGCATCGACGTCCTGGTCAACAACGCCGGCATCATGATCCCGCCCAGGAGCGAGACCAAGGACGGCTTCGAGCTGCAGATCGGCACGAACCACCTCGGCCACTTCGCCTGGACCGCCGGCCTGTGGCCGGTCCTCGACGCGAGCGACGCCCGGGTCGTGACGGTCTCCTCGATGGCCCACACGTCGGTCGGCGGCATCGACCTGACGTCGCTGACGCCCGCCGGCAGCCCACGCCGCTACCGCCGCTGGCAGTCCTATGCCGAGTCCAAGCTGGCCAACCTGCTGTTCGCGGTCGAGCTCGACCGCCGGGCGAAGGCGGCGGGCAGCGGGGTCGTGAGCGTCGCGGCGCACCCCGGCTACGCCGCGACCAACCTCACCAAGACCGGGCCGTCGGTCCGCGGGGTGTCGCTGCCGGGCGTCGGCATCCACCAGGTCAGCAAGATCATCGGCCAGCCCGCGTCGCACGGGGCCTGGCCCCTGTTGATGGCCGCGACCGATCCGAGCCTGACCGGTGGTGAGTACGTCGGACCCGGCAGCCTCGGTGGCATGCGCGGCCGGCCCAAGCTGGTGGGGATGTCGCGGGCCGCGCGCGACGAGAGCCTGGCGGACGACCTGTGGGCGGCCTCCGAGGCCGCAACCGGCGTCGAGCTCAAGGTCTGAGCCCGGTCGCGGCCTCGGCCGTCACAGCATGGCCGTCAGCACCCCGCCGTCGGCCCGCAGCGCGGCTCCGTTGGTCGCCGACGCGAGCGGGCTGGCCAGGTACGTCGCGAGGTGGGCGATCTCGGCCGGGTCGATGAACCGCTGCAGCAGCGATGTCTGGTTGCCACTCGCGATGGCGTCCTTCAGCACCTCGACCGGCACACCTTGCTGCTGCGCGAGCTGCTCGACCGCCCGGGCGACGCCGTCGGAGTACGTCGGCCCGCCGAGGATCGTGTTGACCGTGACCTCGGTGCCCCGGGTGAGCTTGGCCAGGCCGTTGGCGAGCGCGATCGTGCCCGCCTTGGTGACGCCGTAGTGGACCATGTCGGCCGGGACGTTCACGCCCGACTCGCTGCCGACGAAGATGATCCGGCCCCAGCCCCGGTCGAGCATGCCGCCGAGCACGTGCCGCGACAACCGGACGCCGCTCATGACGTTGATCTCGAAGTACCGGTGCCACTCCTGGTCCGGGACGTCCGCGAAGGGCGCGAGGTCGAACAGGCCCACGTTGTTGACCAGGACGTCGACGTCGCCCAGCGCCTCGAGCAGGCCTCCGACCTGCTCGGCGTCGGCGAAGTCGGCGGCGATCCCGGAGACGGCCGCGGCCGGGAACGCCGCCCGCAGACGGGCCACCGCCGATCGGACCCGTTCGTCGTCGCGTCCGTTGACCACGACCGATGCACCCTCGGCGAGGAGGGCCTCCGCGATCGCGTACCCGATGCCCTGGGTCGAGCCGCTCACGAAGGCGGTCCTCCCGGTCAGCTGCAGATCCATGCTCGTCATCCTTTTCACTTGATCAGTCAAGTGAACGGTACGAGAGATGACTTTCCTGATCAAGTCAACTGTCGTACGGTGGGGTCATGTCACACCCCGAGAGCCCGGCCGACCTCAGCGGCGAGGACCTCGAGGCGTGGTCCGCACTGGCCACCGTCCTCGAGTGGCTGCCGGCGGCGCTGGACGCCCAGCTGCAGCGCGATGCCGGCCTGACGCACTTCGAGTACGGGCTGCTGTACGCGCTGGCCCAGTCACCCGAGCAGACGCTGCGCATGAGCGTCCTGGCCGGCTACGCCAACAGCTCGCTGTCCCGCCTCTCGCGTGCCGCGTCACGGCTGGAGACGAGGGGCTGGCTGCGGCGCACCCCCGATCCCGCCGACGGTCGCTACACGCTGGCGATCCTCACCGACCGGGGACGCCGCACGGTCGACGACGCGGCCCCGGGCCACGTCGCCACGGTCCGCCGGCTGGTGCTCGACCCGCTGACCCGGGCGCAGGTGGAGCAGCTGCGGGAGATCAGCCGACGCATCACCGGCACGATCCGCGACGACGGCGGGTGGCGCCCGCCGTCGTCCACGTCCTGACCTACAGCGGCGTGCGGCCGTACGCGCCGGGGTCCTCGGCCATGACCTTGGCCCGGGTGCGCACGCGGTAGCGCCAGATCTGCGTGATGCCGACCGCCCACAGGACGTACTGGAACGACATCGCCCAGCGGAAGGCCTCGGGCGTGTAGGACGTCCCGCCGCCCGGCGTGCGCCAGTCGAGGATCAGGCCGATCGCGATCACCAGCACGAGGCTCGCGATGAAGCCGCCCTGGTTGATGATCCCCGTGGCGCTGGACATGCGCTCGATCGGGTTGGACGTGCGCCCGACGTCGAAGCCGATCATCGAGGCGGGGCCACCGACCCCGGTCACGAGGACCAGGACGACCAGCAGCCAGGCGGGCGCGGTGCCCGGCCAGCAGAGCACGATCGTCCACACCGCGACGATCGAGCCGATGATCGACAGGACGAAGGTCGAGCGGTGCCACGGGTGACGCCCGATGGCCCAGCCGAGGAGCGGGCCCGCGGCCATCATGGCGACCACCATCAGCGTCAGCAGGAGACCTGCGAAGCCCTTGGACGTGTGCTCGCCGCGCACGAAGAACGGATAGCCCCACAGCAGGCCCAACGTCGTCGCGCTGAACTGGGTCGAGAAGTGGATCCAGAAGCCGAGGCGGGTGCCGGGCTGCGCCCACGACGCGCCGAGGCTGCTGCGGATCTGCACGAACGACAGTGCCGGACCCTGGGTGGAGCGGGCGTCCGGCCGGTCGCGGACCACGATCGCGAGGGCGATCGACAACACGATGCCGATCGAGGCCGCCAGCAGGTACGCCTTCGTCCAGCCGAGGTGGCTGAGCGCCGCAGTCATGGGCACCGCGGCGATGATCGCCCCGAGCTGCCCGATCATGCCGGTCAGCTGGGTGATCAGGGGGATGCGCCGCGGGGCGAACCAGGTGTTGACCAGGCGCAGGACACAGATGAACGTCATCGCGTCCCCGATGCCGACGAACACGCGGGCGACGAGCGCGAGGGCGTAGGTGTCGGCGAACGCGAAGCCGGCCTGCGCGACGGTCAGGGTGATCGCGCCGGTCAGCAGCACCCGGCGCGGACCGAACCGATCGACCAGCAGGCCGACCGGGATCTGCATCGCCGCATAGACCAGCAGCTGCAGCATCGTGAACGTCGCGAGCTGCGACGCCACGATGCCGAACCGGTCGGTCGCGGCAAGACCGGCGACCGCGAGGGACGAGCGGTGGAACACCGCGAGCACGTAGACGAGGAGGGCCACGACCCAGATGGCGTACGCCCCGCGGTGGCGCGTCTCGGTCGCTTGGCTCACCGGTCGAGTTTAGTCCTCGCCGACCAGGCCGCATTCGCGGAGTCCTGCACGCTTCCGCGGGCGGATTCGGTGCAGGACCCCGCAAATCTGGGCGGGGTTGGGCGGGGCGGGGTGGGGCGGGCTAGTGGGTGAGCGCCATGGCCGGGTCGCGGAGGATTCCCGCGACGTCGGCCAGGAAGCGCGAGCCCTGCTCGCCGTCGACCACGCGGTGGTCGAAGCTCAGCGCGAGGGTCGTGACCCAGCGCGGCACGATCTGGTCGTTCTCGTCGACCCACGGCCGCCGCTCGATCGCTCCGAGCGCCAGGATGCCGGACTCCCCCGGGTTGAGGATCGGGGTGCCCGCGTCGACGCCGAAGACGCCGATGTTGGTCAGCGAGAACGTGCCACCGGCCATCTGGGCGGGCTGGGTGCGCCCGGCCCGTGCGGTGGCAGTCAGCTCACCCAGCGCCTTCGCGAGCTCGACGAGCGACATCGAGTCGGCGCCGACGATGTTGGGGACCACCAGTCCGCGGTCGGTCGCGGCGGCGATGCCGAGGTTGACCGACTTCTTGATCACGATCTCCTGGGCGTCCTCGTCCCACCGGGCGTTGAGCTGCGGGGTCGTGCGCAGGGCGAGGCAGATCGCCTTGGCCGCGATGAGCGTCGGTGAGACCTTGAGGCCCTCGAAAGATCTGCTCGCACGCAGCGTCGCGACGAGCTCGACCGTGCGCGAGACGTCGAGCGTGACCCACTCGGTCACGTGCGGGGCCGTGAACGCCGAGCGCACCATCGCCTCGGCGGTCCACTTGCGGACACCCTTGATCGGGATCCGCTCGTCGCCCTCGGACGTCGTCTGCCGTGGAGCGTCGACCACCTGCGCGAGACCAGGGGCCGGGGCGGAGTCGGCGTGCGCGTGCACGTCCGCGCGGGTGATGACCCCGTTGGCCGTGCGGATCTCGGCCAGGTCGATGCCGAGGTCCTTCGCGAGCTTGCGGACCGGCGGCTTGGCCAGGGGACGCGGCGCCTTCTGCGCCTGCAGCGCCGGCGCCACAGGCGGAGGGGGCGCCTTCTGGGTGACCTTCTCGGTGTCGACCGACGACACCCGGGCAGGTGCCGCAGCGGCGGGCACCCGGCGACGACGGACCGGGACGTCCGTGCGCGGGCCGTAGCCGACGAGCATCGCCTGGCGCTCGGGTGCCTGCGGCGACGGGTCAGGACCACCGACCGGATCCACCTCGGGGACGGACTCGTCGGGCTCGGGCTCCGGGGTCCCGGCCCCGGGCCCACCGATCGAGATGATCGGCGTGCCGACGTGGACGGTGTCGCCCTCGGCCACCATGAGGGCGTGGACCTCCCCGGCGTACGGGCTGGGCAGCTCGACGATCGACTTGGCGGTCTCGATCTCGACCACGATGTCGTTGATGTCGATCGTGTCGCCCACCGCGACGCACCACCGCACGATCTCGGCCTCGGTCAGCCCCTCGCCGACGTCCGGCAGCTTGAACTCGTTCATGGGTGTCTCCCTCTCAGTACGCGCGAGCGCGGTCGACGGCGTCCAGGATGCGATCGAGCCCCGGCAGGAACTCCTCCTCGACCCGGCTGGGCGGATAGGGCAGGTCGTAGCCCGTCACCCGCTGCACGGGCGCCTCCAGCGAGTAGAAGCACTCCTCGGTGATGCGCGACGCGATCTCGGCACCGAGCCCGAGCGTGCGCTGCGCCTCGTGGACGACGACCGCGTGCCCCGTGCGGCGCACCGACTCGAGCACGGGGCCCAGGTCGAGGGGAGACAGCGTCCGCAGGTCGATGACCTCGAGGTCGAGGCCTTCCTCCGCCGCGGCGGCAGCCGACTCGAGGCACGTCTTGACCATCGGGCCGTACGCGATGAGGGTCGCGTCGGCGCCGGACCGCACGACCCGGGACGTGAGGAGCGGGAGCTCGGTCGAGGCCGTGTCGACCTGGCCCGACTCCCAGTAGCGCCGCTTGGGCTCCATGAAGACGACCGGGTCGTCGGACTCGATCGCCTGCTGGATCATCCAGTGGGCGTCGTGCGGGTCCGCGCACGAGACCACCTTGAGCCCTGAGGTCAGCGCGAACTGCGCCTCCGGGCTGTCGGAGTGGTGCTCGACCGCGCCGATGCCGCCGCCGAACGGGATCCGGATCACGATCGGCATCGGCACCCGCCCGCCGCTGCGGAAGTGCATCCGCGCGACCTGGCTGACGATCTGGTCGTACGCGGGGTAGACGAAGCCGTCGAACTGGATCTCCACGACCGGGCGGAAACCGCGGAACGTCATCCCGATCGCGGTGCCGAGGATCGCCGACTCCGCGAGGGGCGTGTCCATGACCCGGCCCTCACCGAAGTCCTTCTGCAGCCCCTCGGTCACGCGGAACACGCCGCCGAGGCGGCCGACGTCCTCGCCCATCACGATGACCTTGGGGTCCTTGTCCATCGCGGCGCGCAGGCCCGTGTTGAGCGCCTTCACCATCGTCATCTTCTCGGTCATGCGACGCTCCCCTCCAACGAGTCGCGCCAGGCGACGTACTCGGCCTTCTGCTGCTCGGTCTCGGGGGTCGTGTCGACGTGGACGTGGTCGAACAGCGCCGCGAGATCGGGCTCGGGGATGTTCTGGCACGCCTCGCGCAGGTGCACCCCGAGCGCGTCGGCCTCGGCCTGGACGCCGTCGAACCAGTCCTGCGACACGCCCTCGGCGGCCAGGTACAGGCGCACCCGCTCGATCGGGTCCTTGGCCCGCCAGCCGTCCGCCTCCGCGGCCTCGCGGTAGCGGGTCGGGTCGTCGGACGTGGTGTGCGGACCCATGCGGTAGGTCACGGCCTCGATCAGGGTCGGGCCCTGACCGTCGCGCGCCCGCTGCAGCGCCGCGGTGGTCACGGCGTGGCACGCAAGCACGTCGTTGCCGTCGACGCGTACGCCCGGCAGGCCGAAGCCGTCCGCGCGCTGGACGATCGGCACCCGGGTCTGGCGCTCCAGCGGCACCGAGATCGCGTAGTGGTTGTTCTGGCAGAAGAACACGACCGGCGCCTGGTGCACCGCGGCCCAGTCGAGGGCCTCGTTGAAGTCGCCCTGGCTCGTCGCACCGTCGCCGAGGTACGCGATCGAGGCCGCATCGCGCTCGGGGTCGCCGGTGCCGACGAGTCCCTCGATCGTGAGCGCCATCGCGTAGCCGGTCGCGTGCAGGGTCTGCGCGCCGATGATGATGTTGGGCAGCGCGACGTTGTGGTCAGCGGGATCCCAGCCGCCGAGGCTCGACCCGCGGAAGATGCTCAGCAGGTGGACCGGGTCCTCGCCGCGGCACAGCACCACGCCGTGATCGCGATAGGTCGGGAACGCGAAGTCCTGCGCGCGGAGCGCACGCGCCGAGCCGACCTGGGCGGCCTCCTGGCCGAGGGCCGGCGGCCACAGGCCGAGCTCGCCGTGGCGCTGGAGTGCGAACGCCTCGGTGTCGAGGCGGCGGGTCATCACCAGGTCGCGGAAGAGGTCCTGGATGTCGGCGAGCGAGCCGTCATAGGCGTGCTCGGGGCTCGTGGTGCGGACACCCTCGGGGGTCAGCAGCTGGACGAGCGGGCTGTCGGCGACAGCGTGGACGGACGGGTCGGACATGCGTCTCCCTCAATCACCCGGGAGGCGGGGTCCCCGCTCCGGAGTCGAAGTCTGCGCGGCCCGTCCGTCGTCACAGGGTGGTGGACGGCGTCAGGGACGCACGAACGTGACAGGCGTCACGCTCACGACCCACCGTAGCGGTCCGGGGGGCCCAGATCCACCCGAACGCCCCTCAGGAGATGCCGCGCGCCGACCGCCAGGCACCGGCCAGCTCGATGAGCTGGGCGTTGACCGCGGGGGTGCCGACGCTGATGCGTACGCCCTCACCCGCGAACGGCCGCACCGACACCGGGTCGCACGCGGTCGCGAAGTCCAGCGCGTGCTCCCCCAGCGGCAGCCAGACGAAGTTGGCCTCGGTCCGCGGCACGTCCCAGCCCTGGGCGCGCAGCGCCTCGACCATCGCGCCGCGCTCGCGCACGATCGCGGCGACCCGCTCGTCGAGTGCGTCCTGGGCGTCGAGGGACGCGAGCGCCGCCGCCTGGGCGACGTCGGTCACCGTGAACGGCGCCGTCGCCTTGCGGATCGACTCCGCGACCTCGGGGCGGGCGATCGCGTAGCCGACCCGCAGGCCCGCGAGGCCGTACGCCTTGGAGAACGTCCGCAGGACCACCACGTTGTCGTGCCCGGCCAGGGCGTCCAGGCCCTTCGCGGCGTCCGGGTCGCCGACGAACTCGACGTACGCCTCGTCGACGACGACCAGCACGTGATCGGGAACCCGGTCGAGGAAGCGCTCCAGCTCGTCCGCCGTGACGACCGGTCCGGTCGGGTTGTTGGGGGTGCAGACCAGGACAACCTTGGTGCGCTCGGTGACCGCGTCGGCCATCGCGTCGAGGTCGTGGGTCGCGTCGGCGCGCAGGGGGACGCGCACGGTCGTGGCGCCGGTCAGGTCGACCGCGATCGGGTAGGCCTCGAACGAGCGCCACGCGTAGACGATCTCGTCGCCGGCCTCCAGGTGCGCGGTCAGCAGCGAGAACAGCACCGCGACCGATCCGGTGCCGGCCGCGAAGTGCTCCTCGGACAGGCCGAGGCGCTCGGACAGGGCGCCGTAGAGCGCCGTCATGCCCGCGTCGGGATAGCGGTTCATCCGGCCGAGCTCCGCAGCCGCGCGCTCCATGACCCCCGGCAGCGGAGCGTACGGGTTCTCGTTGCTGGAGAGCTTGTGCTCCTCGGTCAGCGCGGGCTTCCCGGCGCGGTAGAGGGGGATCCCGTCGAGGGCCTTGCGAGGACGTGGTGCTGGCATGCAGCCCAACGTAGTCCTGACCGGTCCGGCTGACAGAATCATGCGCGTGCCAGCCCGCAACCCGCGCCTCGGGTACGCCCTCGTGATCGTCGCGGCGGTCCTGTTCGGCATCAACGGCGGCGTCTCGCGCGTCGCGATGGGGTCGGGGCTGGGCCCCGAAGGGTTCACGACGCTGCGGATCACCGGCGCGACGGCCGTGTTCGTCGCGTACGCCGCATGCTTCAGACGGACCGCGCTGCGCCGGCCGCGAGGCTCCGCGCTGATCGTGGTGATCGCGCTCGGCCTCGTGGGGGTCACCGGGCTGCAGCTGACCTACAACGTCGCGATCGACCGGCTTCCGCTGGGCATCGCTCTGCTGATCGAGTACCTCGCGCCCGTGCTCGTGGTGCTGTGGGTCCGGTTCGTCCGCAAGGAGCACGTGCGCCCGCGGATGTGGGGCGCGGTCGCGCTGTCCGTCGTCGGGCTCGCGGTGGTCGGACAGGTGTGGAACGGCATCAAGCTGGACGCCCTCGGCGTGTTCATGGCCCTGCTCGCGGCGGTCTGCTTCGCGGCGTACTTCCTGATCGGTGAGCACAACGTCGGCTTCGACGACCCGCTGCGCGTCATCCTGTGGGCGTTCGTCGTGGCGACCGTCGCGATGAACTTGATCCAGCCCATCTGGACGACACCGGACCTGCCGGGCAGCACGTCGATGCTGGGCCGGCTCGAGGAGCACGCGGTCAACCCGTGGCTCGTGGTCGGCGTCGTCATCGTGATGGGCACGGTCCTGCCGTTCTTCCTGGAGATGATCGCGCTGCAGCACCTGCCGGCCACCGTCGTGACCGTCGTGGCGATGCTCGAGCCCGTCATCGCGAACGTCCTCGGCTGGGCGTGGTTCCGCGAGTCCCTCAACCCCGTGCAGCTGGTCGGCGCCGCGGCGGTGCTGGCCGGCATCGTCCTGGCCCAGACGTCCCGCCGGACCGAGCTGACGATCCCGGCACCCTGAATCGCTCCCGCATCTTGGCGTCCGGAGGTGCGACAATCGACGGCATGGAGCGTTTCATCTCGACCTGGTTCGTCAGCGCCGTGGCCCTGTGCGTCGCGGCGTGGCTGCTCGGTGAGCACATGAACATCGGCGACTCCGCCGATGGGACGGGTCCCCGCGTGCTCACGGTGCTGGTGGTCGCCTTGGTGTTCACGGTCGTCACCGCGATCGTCGGACCCGTCGTCAAGCTGCTCTCCCTGCCGTTCATCATCGTCACCCTGGGGCTCGCGCTGCTGGTGATCAACGCACTGCTGCTGCTCCTGACCGAGAAGATCGCCGAGGCGTTCGACGTCTCGTTCCATGTCGACGGCTTCTGGTGGGCCGTGCTGGCCTCGATCGTCATCTCGCTCAGCCAGACGATCGTCAACGCGTTCGTGAACCCGCCGCGGCGGGAAGTCCGCGTCTTCCGCGGCTGATCGGTGACCTATCGCATCGCCGTGGTCTGCCTCGGCAACATCTGCCGCTCGCCCATCGCCCACGTGGTCCTGGAGGACCGTCTGGCCGCGGCCGGTCTCGACCACCGCGTCGAGGTCGTGTCGTCCGGCACCGGAGACTGGCACGTCGGCCAGCCCATGGACCCGCGAGCCGCCGCGGTGCTGCGCGACGCCGGCTACGACCCGTCGCGCCACCGCGCGAGGACGTTCGACGTCGACTGGTACGCCGAGAACGACCTGCTGCTGGCCATGGACCACACCAACCGCGCCGACATGCTCGATCTCGCGCCGACCGTGGCCCAGCAGTCCCAGGTGCACCTGTTCCGCGAGTTCGACCCCGAGGCCTCAGAGGACGATGACGAGGTGCCGGACCCGTGGTACGGCGGCGACGAGGGCTTCGCGCTCGTCCTGGCGATGATCGAGCGCACGAGCGACGAGCTGGTCAGGCGCCTCCCCGATCTGATCACCCCCTGACGGTGGCCCCCGGGCGAGGGACCGCGACCCGGTAACGTCGGAGGCATGGCACGCATGGCAGGAACCGCCGCACGAGCCGAGGCCCTCCTCGGTCTCGGCGTCGTCTCGACGACGCCTGTGGCCGGCGGCGACATCTGCACCGCGACCCGTCTGCGACTGACCGACGGTCACGGCGCGATCATCAAGACCCGTCCCCACGCCCCCCAGGGCTTCTTCGCCCGCGAGGCCGAGGGGCTGCAGTGGCTCGCCGAGGCCGGTGGCGCGAAGGTGCCCCGCGTGCTCGCGGTCGCGGACGACTGCCTGGTCGTGGACTGGATCGAGCCCGGCAAGCCGACCACCGAGCTCGCGGAGCGGTTCGGGCGCGATCTCGCGACGACCCATCGCGCCGGCGCCGACGCATTCGGCGCCGCCAAGGACGGCTTCATCGGCCTGGCGCCGCTGCCCAACCGCACCCTGCCGACGTGGCCGGAGTTCTTCGCCTCCCGCCGGGTCATGCCCTACGTCCGGGCCGCGGTCGACCGGCGGGCGCTGACGCCCGAGGAGGCCGCCACGATCGAGACCGCGATGCGACGCATCCACGATCTCGCCGGGCCCGCCGAGCCGCCGGCCCGCATCCACGGCGATCTCTGGTCGGGCAATCTCGTCTGGGGCTCCGACGGCGACGTCTGGATCATCGACCCCGCTGCGCACGGCGGTCACCGCGAGAGCGATCTCGCGATGCTGTCGTTGTTCGGCGCCCCGCACCTGCAGCGCATCCTCGACGCGTACGCCGAGGCGTACCCGCTCGCCGACGGCTGGCACGACCGCCTGCCGCTGCACCAGCTGCACCCGCTGCTCGTCCACGCGGTGCTGTTCGGCGGCACCTACGGTGCCCGGGCGGCCGCTGCTGCGCAGGCTGTGCTGTCGGCCTGATCATGGATCGCCGGGATCTCAGGACTCCCTCAGGCACTGCGGGCAGACTGTCACCCATGCGCATCCTTGTCGTCGACGACGACCGCGCCGTGCGCGACTCGCTGCGCCGGTCGCTCGAGTTCAACGGCTACACGGTCGACCTCGCATCCGACGGGGCCGAGGCCCTGGCCCGGGTGCCCCAGATCAACCCCGACGCCATCGTCATGGACGTCATGATGCCCCGCCTCGACGGCCTCGAGGCGACGCGCGCGCTGCGCAATGCGGGCAACGACGTGCCGATCCTGGTGCTCACGGCCCGCGACGCGGTCTCGGACCGCGTCGACGGGCTCGACGCGGGCGCCGACGACTACCTGACCAAGCCGTTCGCCCTCGAGGAGCTGCTCGCCCGCATCCGCTCGCTGCTGCGCCGCTCGTCCCGTGCGGCCGCGGTCGAGCCCGACGAGGAGCCCTTGACGTTCGGCGACCTGTCGCTCGACCCGGTCACCCGTGACGTGACCCGGGGCGGCCGGCCGCTGTCGTTGACGCGCACCGAGTTCGCGCTGCTCGAGCTGTTCCTGCAGCGTCCGCGGCGTGTGCTGGAGCGCTCGTTCATCCTCGAGGAGGTCTGGGGCTTCGACTTCCCCACCACCGCCAACTCGCTCGAGGTGTACGTCGGCTACGTCCGGCGCAAGCTCGAGGCGGAGGGCGAGCCCCGCCTGCTCCACACCGTGCGGGGCGTCGGGTACGTCCTGCGCGAGACCCCGCCGTGATCGAGAGCGTCCATCGCGTCCTGCAGAAGATGACCGGGCGCATGACGCTCGCGCTCCGCGTCGCGATGCTCACCACGATGGCGGTCGCGGCGGTGCTGGGCCTCGTGAGCGCACTGGTCTACGTCGTGGTGCGCGCCGAGTTCGAGAGCTCGCTGGACGAGTCGATGCTGCGCCGCGCCGACGCGGCTGTCAACGCCGGCATCGCCCGGACCGCGATCTCGCGGGGCCTGCCCGCCCAGCTGCAGGAGATCGCGGACGTGCAGATCTTCATCGTCAAGGGCGGCCAGCTGTTCGCGAGCGACGACAACTCCGCGGACCGGGTCGTCCCCTTCAAGAGCTATCGCGAGGTCGAGGTCTCGGTCGGTCAGACCTCCCAGTCCATGCGGACCGTCCGGATCGACGGGGCCCCCTACCGGGTCGTCGCGGTGCGGGCCGGCACCGGCACGGCCCTCGTGGTGGCCCAGTCGATGGAGTCGATCGACCGCGCGCTGGAGCGGCTCAAGCTCATCCTCCTGCTGTCCAGCACCGCCGGGGTGGCGATCGCCGGCCTCGCGGGCTGGGCCGTCGCGACCAACGGCCTGCGACCCGTGCGGCGGCTCACCGCGGCGACCGAGCGCGTCGCGCGGACGTCCGAGCTCGAGCCGATCGAGGTCACCGGCCATGACGAGCTCGCCCGCCTGACGACGTCGTTCAACGCGATGCTCCAGGCGCTCGACGCCTCGCAGGAGCGTCAGCGTCAGCTCGTCGCCGACGCGGGGCACGAGCTGCGCACGCCCCTGACCAGCCTGCGCACCAACATCGAGCTGATCGGCCAGGCCGCGGACAGCAGCGATCGGCAGCTCAGCGCCGAGCAGCGCCACGAGATCATGGACGACGTGCGCGCGCAGCTCGAGGAGCTGACCACGCTCGTCGGCGACCTCGTCGAGCTGGCCCGTGACGAGCCGATGTCGCGGGCGCCCGAGCCGCTCGACCTGGCCGACGTCGTCCGTCAGGCCGTCGAGCGCGTACGCCTGCGGGCGCACGACGTGCAGCTCGACGTCGACCTGCGCTCCTGGATGGTCATGGGCGAGCCGCAGCTGCTCGAGCGGGCCGTCACCAACCTGCTCGACAACGCGGCCAAGTGGAGCCCGCCCGCGGGACGGATCCGCGTCCGTCTCGACGGCGGGGTGCTGACGATCGCGGACGAGGGACCGGGCATCAGCGCCGAGGACCTCCCGCACATCTTCGACCGCTTCTACCGCTCGAGCGAGGCGCGTACGCTGCCCGGCTCCGGCCTGGGGCTCTCGATCGTCAAGCGGGCCGCGGAGCGTCACGGGGGGACCGTCGAGGTTTCGTCCCCGCCCGAAGGGGGCACCGTCTTCACGCTCACCCTGCCCGAGACCGCGGCAGACGACTGACCTCCGAGGTTCTTGCCTCGCTCACACTCCGCTCTCAGAACATCCTCAGCGATAGGCGAGAATCTATGTCCATGACCGATTCGAACGATCCGTTCGCCGCCAAGCCGTACGTGCCGCCGGCGGACCGCGACAACAACCCCCACACCGCTGATCCCGAGGCGCAGTCACCGCAGCCCGCGGCCCCGGAGGGAACGACGTCGGACCCGGTTTCCTCCGAGCCCCCCGCGCCCCCCGCACCGTCGGGCCAGGAGCCCACGATCGTGTCCCAGGAGCCGCTGTACTCCGCCCCGCAGGACGATCCCCCGCCTGCGGCGGACGACCACACGCACCGCTACGAGAGCATGGCGTCGGATCCCCAGCCCGCCCAGGGCTCGTACTCGCCCGGCCCCACGGGCCAGCAGGGCTACCCGCAGGGCCAGCAGGGCTATGAGCACACCGCGCCCCTGCCTCCCTTCGCCGGTGACAACGGCGGCAACGCCGGCACCGGGAACGGCGCCGGCACCACGGGCTCCACGCCACCGCCGAAGAAGAAGAACCGGACCGGCCGCGCACTGGCCGGTGCGCTCGCCCTGATCGTGCTGGCCGGCGGCGCCGGATTCGGCGGCGCGTACGTGTACGACCAGACCAACGACGACGGCGACAGCAACGGCAGCACGATCAGCTCGCTGGACAGCGGCAGCTCCGCCACCGACACCAAGGTCGCCTCCGGCACGGTCACCGCCGTGGCCGAGAAGGTGCTGCCGTCGGTCGTGCAGATCAACGTCAAGGGCCAGCAGGAGTCCGGCTCCGGCACAGGCATCATCATCAGCAACGACGGCAACATTTTGACCAACAACCACGTCGTCGACGTCGCCGGCAACGGCGGCACCATCACGGTCGCGTTCAACGACGGCAGCAACGCCAAGGCCGAGATCGTCGGCACGGACCCCAAGACCGATCTCGCCGTGATCAAGGCCGAGGGCAAGACCGACCTGGAGCCGGCAACGCTCGGCAACTCCGCCGATCTGGTGGTGGGCCAGGAGGTCATCGCGATCGGCTCGCCGTTCGGGCTGGAGAGCACCGTGACCCAGGGCATCATCTCGGCCCTCAACCGTCCGGTGTCGTCCTCGGACGGCAGCGCCACCGGCACGCCCACGACGTTCCCGGCGGTCCAGACCGACGCCGCGATCAACCCGGGCAACTCCGGCGGTCCGCTCGTCGACCTCCAGGGCAAGGTCATCGCGATCAACTCCGCGATCCGCTCCGGCGGCTCGACGTCCGGTGAGGCCGGATCGATCGGCCTCGGGTTCGCGATCCCGATCGACCTGGCCAAGAACGTCGCCAAGCAGCTGCTGGACGGCAAGAAGGTGCAGCACGCCCAGATCGGCGTCAGCGTCGACAACTTCCTCGGCGAGGACGGCATCACCGGCGTCGGCGCCCAGGTCCAGAGCGTGACCGCGGGCGGTGCCGCGGAGAAGGCCGGCATCAAGAAGGGCGATGTCATCACCGCGGTCAACGGCAAGCTGATCCCGAGCTCCGAGGCGCTCGTCGCGGCGGTCCGCGGCTTCAACCCCGGCGAGAAGATCACGCTGACGTACACCCGTGACGGCAAGAAGGCCGAGACCGACGTGACCCTCGGGTCCGACGGCGGCAAGACCGAGTAACGGTCCCCCTCGAACGGCCCCGGCACTCGTCCCCCGACGAGTGCCGGGGCCGTTCGTTCTCGTCAGAGGTCGTGACTAGCGTGGGGCCATGACGACCGACCGCGATCTCTCGCTGCCCGCCATGCTGGTGACGGTGCTGCTGTGGGCCTCGGCGTTCGTCGCGATCCGCGCGGTGGGCGACACCTACTCCCCCGGATCCCTGACGCTGGGTCGTCTCGTCGTCGGCGCGATCGTCCTGGTCGCCCTCGCTCGACCCACCGCGGCCACGCTTCCGCGCGGCCGGGTCCTCGGCCTCGTCGCGGTGTACGGGCTCACGTGGTCGGTCGGCTACAACATCGCGCTCAACGCGGCCGAGCGCGATCTCGACGCCGGCACGACGGCCCTGATCGTCAACATCGCCCCGGCGCTGATCGCCCTGCTGGCCGGGGTCATCTTCAAGGAGGGCTTCCCCCGGCCCCTCGTGATCGGCATGCTGGTCGCGTTCGCCGGGGTCGCACTCATCGCGGTCAGCACCGACCGCGGCGCGGGCGAGGCCCCCGGCGCGTCGACCATGGGCGTCGTGCTGTGCGTCGTCGCGGCCTTGTTCTACGCCACCGGGGCGCTCGTGCAGAAGCCCACTCTCGCGTTCATGAGCCCCGTGATGTGCGTGTGGCTCGGCTGCACGATCGGTGCCGTGGCCTGCCTGCCGTTCGCTCCCACCCTGATCGACGAGGTGTCGACCGCCTCGGTGCAGGACCTGCTCTGGCTGGTCTACCTCGGCGCGTTCCCGACGGCGATCGGCTTCAGCACCTGGTCCTACGCATTGCAGCGGATCTCCACGGGCCAGGCGGCCTCGACGACCTATCTCGTGCCGGCCGTCGCGACCCTGATCTCCTGGGCGGTCCTCGACGAGGTGCCGGCCGCGCTCGCATTCGTCGGAGGGGCGCTGTGCCTGGTCGGCGTCGCGATCACCCGGTACCGCCCGCGAGGAGCTCGCCCACCAGCGACGAACGGGGCGACGGCTCGTCGATGAGCTCATGCACCAGGCGCTCGGCCCGGTCCTCGCCGAGACCGGCGCCGAGCAGGTTGGCGCGCGCCTTGGCCAGCACCGCGGCGGCGTCGACGGGCCGGCCGGCCCCACCGATCACGTCGTCGACCGACGACTCGACCACCCGACCATCGGTCAGGGTCACCTCGATCCGCGCGGGGAACCTGGCCGGGAAGCCGGAGTCCTCCCACACCTCGTAGGAGATGCGGGTCGACAGGTCCAGGCGCTCACCGCCCACCGGCGTGTCGAACAGGTCGAGGTCGACCCGTCCGTCGACCGCGCGGCCCGCCAGGACGTACGGCAGGCTCCAGCGGGCGTCGTGCGGCGTGCGCGGCGTCTGCCGGTCGGCCCACGGCTCGGCGATGACCGGCACCGCACCCCGGGGGACGTGGCAGTGGATGCCGGCGATCTCCCCGGCCTCGATCCCCGCGTCCAGCACGAGTCCGAGCGCCTCGACGAAGGGGTGGATGAAGTGACAGCAGGGGATCAGCTTGAAGGCGGCGTCGGTCAGGTGCCAGCGGTCGCCGAGGGTCGTGAGCTCGTCGCGCAGCCGATCGGGTGCTCCCGGGTCGTCGGCGTAGAGCTGGAAGAAGCCACGCTCCCCCTCGAGCACCCGCGACGGGCCGGTCATCCCGGCCCGGGCGAGCTCGGCCGCCCACAGCCCCGAGTGCGCCGCCCAGGCGGGCTGCCCGGCCTTGACCGTGCTGCCCTCCTCGAGGAAGGCGAAGGTGCCACCGGGCTGGCTGCCCGCGATGCCCAGCGCGTTCACCGCGAGGTCCGGCTCGTCGCCGTGCAGCAGCGACGACACGAGCGCCGCGGCGAACGGTCCCGCCGTCGACGTGGTCTGGAAGCCGCGGGCCTGCAGCGTTCCCGGGCTCGCCTGGCCCATGCGGATGAGGATCTCCCACGCGATCGCGTACGCCGACAGCATCGCGGCCCCGTCGGCGCCCGTCTCCTGCGCGACCGCGAGGGCGGCCGGTGCGAGGGTCGCGCTGCCGTGCATCACGGACGCGACGTGCGTGTCGTCGAACTCGAGGGAGTGGATGTAGGAGCCGTTGACCAGCGCCGCCACGGGCGCGGGCGCCGTGCCGGTCACGCCCAGCACGCTCGATCGGCCGCCTGCGTGCACTCCACCGGCCAGCCGCGAGAAGCCCTTCAGCGGACCACGCCGGGCGCCGAGCGCCCCGACACCGAGGGCGTCGAGCAGGTGAAGTCGCGCGGAGCCGAGCACCTCGTCCGGCACCGCGCCGTGCAGCGCTTGCGCGCGGGCCACGAGGTCTGCCGTCAGGCTCACCCCGGTCATCGCTGCCACGCCTCGGCGAGCACGACGCTCCACGGCTCGCCGTCCAGCTCCCGCGTGGCGACCACGCGGTGGGCGACGGATGCGAGCCTCGGCGCCGCCGACGTGAGCTGGGTGATCTTGTCGAGCACCTGGTCCTCCTCGAGTGGTCGGTCCGGCCCGCCGACCGCGCTCAGGACCTGGGCCTCGAGCGACGTCGCGGACTCGTCGGTGAGCGTCACCGTGAGACGGGCAGGACGATCGTGCGGGGCGGCCGGCAGCGGCTCGAACGGCGCGAGGCGCACCCGCTGACGCAGGCTCGCGACCGCAGGATCGTCGAGCAGCTCCTCGCCGAACGTCGCCGGGTCGGTCCGGCCCGTGACGAGCACCGCGGCCACGACGTGCGGCAGGGAGAACTTCCCGGCCAGGGTCGTCGTCGGCTGCCGGTTGTCGAGCGAGTATGCGAGCGGGTGGGTCGAGACGACGACCTCGGCGATCTCGTCGACCGAGCGTCCCTCGAGCGGACCCTGTGCCAGCTCGAGCGCCGCCTCGAGGGCCGAGTGCGTGTACTGACAGGCCGCGTAGACCTTGTGGTAGCCGTCCAGGATCGCCCACGACCCGTGCGGTCCCGCGAGCTCGAGGTCGTCGGCCGCCTGGCCGTAGCCGGCCGCGAACACGTCGACCGGCCCTGTGGGCTCGCCCCCGAGACCCGCCGAGGCGAGGTCGGAGGCGAGGAAGCCGAGCACCGCGCCCGCTCCGGCCCACGCGTTGCGGACCAGTGCGCCCGAGACCGCGTGGCTGAACGGACCCGACATCGACAGGGTCGCGGCCACGTCGACCGCCTGCATCACGCGCGCGGCCGACCCCGTGCGCAGCCAGGTCACCGCGGCTGCGGCACCGATGGGCGACAGCGTCGCGTGCGGGTGCAGCACGAGCGGTCGGGGGGCGGGGAAGGCGCGGGCGAACGCCGTGACGACCTCATAGCCCACCACGACCGCGGCCAGGACCTCCTCGAGCGTACGACCCGTGGCCTCCGCCTCGGCGATGACCGCGGGCACAGTGTAGAGACCGCCGTGGCAGGTCGCGGGACGATAGCCCTCGTCGAGCTCGTCCCACCCCGCTGCGGCGGCGTTGACCGCGGCGACCTTGTCGCGCGGACCCCTGCTCCCGAGCGCCGTCATCGACTCGCCCGGCGCGATCGGCGACGCGAACGACTGGGCGAGGGCGATGACCTCGGCGTGGGACGCGCCGACGTGCATCGCCGCGAGGTCGTCCATCAGGACGAGGGCGGCCTTGCGGCGCAGCGCGTCGTCGGCCAGCAGCGACCCGGGGGTGACACCCTCGATGCGGGCGGCGAGGCGTTCTCGCCAGGCGGTCCAGTCGGCGGGCACGCCCGTCACGGCTGCACCGTCGCGGCGATCCCCGCGAGCCGGCCCAGCCCGACCGCCGTCAGGAGCCCGTTGCCCGAGGAGTAGCCACGACCGCCGTGCTGGCCGCTGACCCCGGCGGCCACGCCGCCCACGGCGAACAGGCCGGGCACCGGCGAGCCGCCGTCACGCAGCACGCGCCCGTCGACGTCGATGTCGAGACCGCCCTGGGTGTGGAAGAGGCCCGGCGACACCCGTGACGCGACGTACGGCGCCGTCAGCGGCGCGAGGCCGAAGTCGGTCCGGCCGTGGACGTCCGGCTGCTCGCCGCGGGCCGCTGCCGCGTAGTCGTCCAGCGTCGAGCGCAGCGCATCGGCGTCGACGCCGATGAGCGAGGCCAGCTCCTCGAGCGTCGCGCACTCCTTGGCGCCACCCATCTCGACGAGCTCGGCGAACTCGTCCTCACGCAGCGTGATGTCGCGGATGCGCGTGTCGTAGACCGCCCAGATCGGCGCCGTGCCCTTGACGACCTCGGCCGCGAACCCGGAGTAGCCGACGATCTCGTCGCCCAGCCGCACGCCGCGCGAGTCGACGATGACGCCGCCCTTCTCCTGCGTCGTCCACGACAGGATCGAGCCGTGGGGGTATGCGACTGCGGCATAGCCCTGGAACGCCCCCTGGTTGCGCAGGCGTCCGCCCAGCTCGAGGCCCCACTCGATGGCCTCGCCGGTCGAGCCGTGCGCGCCGAAGTACTCCAGGCCCGCGAGCTCGGGGGCCCACTGGGCCACGAGCTCGCGGTTGGCCGCGTAGCCGTTGGCGGCCAGGATCACCGCGTGCGCACGGATCGTGTAGCGCTCGGTGCGCTCGCCCTCGACGACCACGCCGCGCACGACGCCGTCCTCGACGAGCAGCTCGGTGACCGGGTTGCCGGTCACGACGTCGACGCCCGCGCGTCCACAGGCAGCCACGAGGTCGTTCGTCAGGTCGATCCCGCGGCGCGAACGAGGCGCGTGCAGCCGGGTGACCGAGTGGCCCACGTGCTTGTAGTCCGTGATCAGCGCGAGCCCGATCTGGTGGTCGTCCACGAGCCACTCGACGAGCTCGGCCGACGTCTCGGCCAGCCGGCGCGTCAGGTGCTCGGCCTCGTGCGGCCCGCTCTGCCGCAGCAGGTCGGCGGTCATGCGCTCGGGATCGTCCTCGACCCCCGCCTCGCGCTGGAAGCGCGAGCCGGCGGCGGGGATCGACCCGGTCGACAAGGCGGTGTTGCCACCGGGAGCATCGAGCTTCTCCAGCACGACGACCGAGGCGCCGGCGTCGGACGCCGCCAGGGCGGCAGCAAGGCCGCCTCCTCCGGCTCCGACGACGATGACGTCGACGTCGACTTCTGGGGTGGACTGCTGCGTGCTCATGGTGATTCCTTCCGCCGCCGGGGGCGAGCTGTTTCTACGATCTGGACGGTGTCGCTGTGGTCAGGCGGGCACCTTGGCGAGCAACCCGCCGTCGACCAGCAGCGAGGTGCCGGTGACGAACGACGCGTCGTCGGAGGCCAGGAACGCGATCGCGCCGGCGATGTCCTCCGGCGATCCCATGCGACCCAGGGGGGCCGCCGCCCCCGCTCCGGCTGCTGCGCCCGCAGGATCGTCCTGCGCGTCGAAGTAGCCCTGCAGGTTGGGCGTCAGGATGAAGCCGGGGCACACCGCGTTGACCCGGATGCCGTGCGGTCCGCCGTCGAGCGCCATGGCCTTGGTCAGCGCGAGGATCGCACCCTTCGACGCGACGTATGCCGCATCCTGCGGGAAGGCGGCGAACGAGGCCGTCGACCCGAGGGTCACGATCGAGCCGCCGCGCGGCACCATCGCGGGCCACAGGTGCCGGTTGAGCAGGTACAGGCTCGTCAGGTTGACGTCCATCTGGTGGTGCCACTCGGTCGGGGTCAGGGCGTCGAGCGCTCCGACCACCGTGATGCCGGCGGCGTGCACGACGATGTCGGGCGCGCCGTGCTCCGCGAGCAGGCCCGGGACGTGGGCCTCGACATCGGCCTCCGAGGCGACGTCGAACGCGCCGGTGACTGCCTTCGGACCGCAGGTGGCAGCGGCCTCCGCGAGGCGTGCCTCGTCACGACCGAGCAGCACCACCGTCGCGCCCTCGGCGGCGAGCCGCTCGGCCGCGCCACGTCCGATGCCCGAGCTCGCACCGGAGACCCAGGCGATCTTGCCGTCGAAGCGTCCGCTCATGCGTCGCCGCCCATCGGCAGCGCGGGCTCGCCGGCGGTCCAGCCGCCGTCGACCGCCATCACGACGCCCGTCACGGCCGACGACCACGACGAGGCGAGGAAGGCGATCGTCTGACCGATCTCCTCGGGCTCGAACATGCGGCCCAGCGGGACGCGACGCGAGACCGCGGCGTCCAGCTCCGGCGTCATCTGCTGCTTGGCCATGGGCGTCAGCGTGAAGCCGGGGCAGACCGCGTTGACGCGGATGTTGTCGGGCGCCCAGTCGATCGCGAGCGACCGCGTGAGAGCTGCGACGGCGCCCTTCGACGCCGAGTACGCCGACTGGTCGGGCAGGCTCACGAGCGCCGCCTGCGACGCGACGTTGACGATGGCTCCCGCGCCGGACGCCTTGAGCGTCTCGTACAGCGCCTTGCTCGTGTTGAACGAGCCCACGACGTTGACGTCGTACGTGCGGCGGAAGTCCTCTGGATCGACCTCGTGGGCCGGGAGGTTCGCGGTGATGATGCCGGCGCAGTTGACCAGGATGTCGACCTGGCCGTGCTCGGCGACAGCCGCCTCGGCTGCTGCCGTGACCGACGCGGAGTCGGTGATGTCGGTGCCGACGACGCCGGGAGCCTCGTTGAGGTCCCACGCGATGACCGTCGCGCCGGCGCCCCGCAGCACCTCCACGGTTGCCGCGCCGATGCCGGATGCGCCGCCGGTGACGACGGCGACCTTGCCTGAGAGATCGACCATGATGTCGTTTCCTTTCGTCAGCGCTGGGTTGCGCTGGGGTAGTCGGTGTAGCCGCGCTCGCCGAGGGTGTAGAACGTGTCCTCGTCCCACGCGGCGCGCTCGATGCCGTGCCGCCACCTCTCGACCAGATCGGGGTTGGAGATGAACAGCCGTCCGACGCTCACGAGGTCGGACTCGCCCGCCTCGACGATGGGACCGAGGTCCTCGAGCTCGCTGCGGCCCATGTAGCCGGTGTTGATGACGTACGTCGACGACCAGCGCCGGCGCATCTCGACGTGGAGCGTGGACGTCCGCCCGCGCAGGGTGTGCAAGTAGGCCAGCCCGTCGTCGTTGAGCTCGTCGACGAGTGCGAGGTAGGTCTCCTCGTTCCCGCGGTCGCTCATGTCGTTGAACTGTCCGCCGGGGGAGATCCGCAGGCCCACGCGGTCGGCACCGATCCGGGCCGCGACGGCGCGGACGACCTCGACCACGAAGCGTGCCCGGTTGACCGGCGATCCGCCGTACTCGTCGGTCCGCAGGTTCGTCGACGGGCAGAGGAACTGGTGCAGCAGGTAGCCGTTGGCGCCGTGCAGCTCGACGCCGTCGAGTCCGGCCGCGACGGCGCGCTCGGCGGCCGAGGCGAAGTCGTCGATCGTGGTCCTGATCTCCGAGGCCGTCATGGCGCGCGGCTCCAGGGCCGGGACCATCTCGCCGGAGAACGTCGCGACCTCGAGATCCGCGGTCACCGCGCTGGGGGCGAGCAGCTCGCCGCCCTCGGGCAGCAGCGACGGGTGCCCGATGCGCCCGGTGTGCATCAGCTGGCAGAAGACCCGGCCGTGGGCCTCGTGCACCGCCGTCGCGATGTCGGCCCACGCGGCCTGCTGGGCGTCCGTGTGGATGCCGGGGGTGTGGGGATAGCCCTGGGCGGCGGCGCTGGGGTGCGTGCCCTCGGTGACGATCAGGCCGGCGCCGGCCCGCTGGCGGTAGTACTCGGCAGCGCTCGCCGGCAGGACGCCGTCGACGTCGGCCCGGTTGCGCGTCATGGGAGCCATGACGACGCGGTTGGCCAGCTCGATGCGGCCCAGCTTCCAGGGGGTGAAGATCACGTCAGCCATGGGGTTCCCTTCGGGGTGTTCGGATCGACGGCCTGCAGCATCTGCATCGTGTTGTGCAGGGAGGCCGTCAGGTGGCTCTTCATCGCGACGCGGGCGCCTTCGGCGTCGCGCGAGGTCAGATAGGTGATCAGCTCGCGGTGCTCCTCGACCGCCTCTTGAGCCCGGCGGACCGTGGCCCCGGAGCGGGAGCGGGCGAGACGCAGCTCGACATTGACCTGGGTGACGGCCTGCGCGAGGCGATCGTTGCCCGCGTGCCGCACGATCAGGTGGTGCAGGTCCAGGGTGTCGAACACCCCGGGCCGCCGGCTCTGCCGCACCTCGGACGTCGACTGGTCCTGGAGCCGGGCCAGATCGGCCAGGCCCGTGCGGTCGATTCGCATCGCGGCCAGCTCCGCAGCCTCGCACTCCAGCGCGATGCGCAGCTCGAAGAGCTCACGCACCTCGCCGAGGTCGAGGCTGCGGACGAAGGCTCCTCGGTGTGACTCCAGGGTCACCAGCCCGAGGTGTGCCAGGCGCTGGAGCGCCTGGCGGACCGGGCCGCGGCTCACGCCGAGATCGGAGGCGATCTCGACCTCGTTGAGCCGCGACCCGGTGGGACGTTCGCCCTGCACGATCTGATCGCGCAACCTGGCCTCGACCTTGTCGGCCAGGGTCAGGTTGCTGCGGTCGATCGGCGTGACGCCGTCCCCCTTGAAGCTGTTGTCAGGCATCGATGTTGACGCACACCGTCTTGACGTCGGTGTAGTCGTGCATCACGTCGTGGCCCATCTCGCGGCCCCAACCGGACTCCTTCATGCCGCCGAACGGCATCGACGGGTCGAAGACGCCGTAGGAGTTGACCCACACCGTGCCGGCCTGGATCCGCGCCGCGACCGAGTGAGCCGTGGCGACGTTGCTGGTCCAGACGCCCGACGCGAGACCGTACCGGGTGTCGTTCGCCTGCGCGATGACGTCCTCGGTGTCGCTGAACCGCGAGGCCACGACGACGGGGCCGAAGATCTCCTCCTTGATGATGCGGGAGTCGGGCGCCGCGCCCGCGAAGATCGTCGGCTCGATGAAGTAGCCGCGCTCACCGATGCGGGCGCCGCCGGTGACGACCTCGCCCTCACCCTTGCCGACCTCGAGGTAGCCGCTGACGCGCTCGAAGTGCTCCTTGCTCGCGACCGGGCCGATCTCGCTGCTCGGGTCGAAGCCGTCGCCGACCTTGATCTGGCGAGCCTTCTCGGCCATGCCCGCGACGACCTCGTCGTACACGTCGTCGTGGACGTACAGGCGCGAGGCCGCGGCACAGGCCTGACCGGCGTTGAAGAAGATGCCTGCCGAGGAGCCGGCGATCGCGGCCTCGATGTCGGCGTCCGGGAAGATGATGTTCGCGCTCTTGCCGCCGAGCTCGAGGGTGACCCGCTTGAGGTTGCCCTTCGCCGAGTCGAGGATGCGACGTCCGGTCGCGGTCGAGCCCGTGAACGACACCTTGTCGACGTCCGGGTGCTCGGCCAGGCGCTGCCCGACCGTCGATCCGTAGCCGTTGACGACGTTGAAGACACCCGGGGGGATGCCTGCCTCGAGCGCCAGCTGGCCAAGACGCAGCGCCGACAGCGGCGTCGCCTCGGCGGGCTTCAGGACGACCGTGTTGCCGGCCGCGAGGGCCGGGGCCAGCTTCCAGGCGCTGATCGTCAGGGGGAAGTTCCACGGCACGATCAGGCCGACGACACCGAGCGCCTCACGACGCGTGTAGGTGTGGAAGTTGCCCGGCGCCGAGATCGGGATCGTGGCGCCCTCGAGCTTGGTCGCAAAGCCCGACATGTAGTGGAAGAGCCCGGCCGCGGACGGCACGTCGCCGCCCTTCGCGAACGCGAACGGCTTGCCCTGGTCCAGGGTCTCGACGCGACCCATCTCGTCGGCGTCGGCGAGCAGCAGGTCACCGAGACGCCACAGGGCTGCAGCGCGCTCATTGGGCTTCATGCGACGCCACGGGCCGTTCTCGAACGCCTCGCGGGCGACCGCGACCGCGCGGTCGACGTCGGCCGCGCTGCCCTCGGCGACCTGGGTGATGACCTCACCGGTGGACGGGTTGATCGTGTCGAAGACCTTGCCGTCGAGAGCGTCGACGAACTCGCCGCCGATCAGGAGCTTGGTGTGCTCGATGGGCGCGCTGATGTCAGGTGTAACAGTCATGGGTTCTCCTCAGTAGGGCGGGGAAGCGGAGCTGGAGCCGGCCGGCTCAGTGCTCGTGGATCACGACGCCGCGGATGTTGCGTCCCGCGTGCATGTCGGCGACGGCCTCGTTGATCTCGTCGAGCTTGTAACGGCGGGTCACGAGCTCGTCGAGCTTGAGCGTGCCGTCCTTGTACATCTGCAGCAGCTGCGGGATGTCGGCGGTCGGGTTGCAGTTGCCGTACATGACGCCCTGGAAGTGCTTCGCGAAGTTGGTGAAGTCCTGCGGGTTGATCGAGATGCCCTCGGTGGACTGGCCGACCGAGACGAGCACGCACGTGCCGGACTTGCCGACGGCGCGGAACGCGTCGCCGATGATGTCGCCGTCGACACGGCCCACGGTGATGATCGCGACGTTGACGCCCTGGCCGTTGGTCAGGTGGTCGATGCGGGACTGGGCCTCGGGGATCGACGCGTACACCTCGGTCGCGCCGAAGACCGCAGCCTGGTCGTGCTTGGCCGTGACGGGCTCGATGACGATGATGTGATCGGCACCTGCGTGCTTGGCACCCTGCACCGCGTTGGCGCCGACGCCACCGAGGCCCAGGACCAGCACGACGTCGCCGGGCTTGACGCCACCGTTGACGGCCGCGCCGAATCCGGTCGCCACGCCGCACGAGGCAAGGCACGCGAGCTCGAACGGGATGTCCTCGGGCAGCTTGACGGTCTGCATCTCGTGGCACACGAGGTAGTTCGAGAACGTGCCGAGGCGCGTGACGCCACCGACCGGGTTGCCGTCGGCGTCGTGGAAGCGCGGGGTGCCGTCCATGCCCATGCCGGTCTCCATGCCGGCGCCGTTGTTGCAGATGTACTGCATGCCGCGGGCGCAGTACTCACACTGGCCACAGGCCGGGATGAACAGGGTCGAGACGTGGTCGCCGACCTTGACCTTGGTGACCTTGGAGCCGACCGCCTCGACGATGCCGGCGCCCTCGTGGCCACCGACCATCGGCAGGTCGACCGCGATGTCGCCGGTCACGAAGTGGTCGTCCGAGTGGCACAGGCCGCTGGCCATGACCTTGATGCGGACCTCGTTGTCACCGGGCTCCTGGAGGTCCAGCTCCTGGACCTTCCACTCCTCGTTGAGACGGTGGATGACGGCTGCGCGTGTCTTCATGGTGGTGCCTTTCGTGGGGTTCGAGTCTGCGGGTGCGGGATGTTGCTAGGTCGCCACGTCGGGTCGGACCTCGGACTGGCGACGGCGTTCGCCGCGGCTCTTGACGAGCTTGGACAAGATGACGGCGATGACGAGCGCGCCGCCGTAGAAGAGCTGCTGGACGTACTGCTGCGCGCCCATGAGCTGCAGACCGGTGATCCCGGTGACCAGGAAGTAGACCGCGATGAGCGTTCCCCAGGGGTTGAAGCGACCGATCTTCAGAACGGTCGAGCCGAGGAAGCAGGCCGCGAACGCGGGCAGCATGAACGCCTGGCCCGACGTGGGGTCGGCGCTGGCGGTGGTGCCGGCGTAGATGACGCCGGCGACACCTGCGACACCGCCCGAGATGATCATCGAGGTCCAGCGCAGGCCCGAGACGTTGACGCCGTTGAGGCGAGCCACGTCGCGGCTCTGGCCGGCGAACAGCAGGCGCTGACCGAATGCCGTGTGGTCGAAGACGTACCAGATGATCACGCACAGGGCGACGGCGTAGTAGAAGTCGAGGGGGATCGACAAGAAGGGCTGCGTCAGCATCGTCTCGGACAGCTGGCGGTCGACGCCGGTGATCGTCACCGAGTTCGAGACCCAGTAGATGATGCCCTGCACGACGGTGCCGACACCGAGCGTCACGATGAACGGATCGATGTCGAACCGGGTGATGATGAAGCCGTTGACGACGCCCACGAGCATGCTGACGACGATCGCGGCGATGACCGCGGTCCAGATGTTCCAGCCTTCGTTGACGTTCAGCACCGCGACGACGACCGCCGACAGGTTGAGGGTCGAGGCCACGGACAGGTCGTAGTCGCCGGCGCGCAGCGGGACGATGAGTCCCAGCGCGAGCACCAGGAGCACGGCCTGCGAGCCGAGCATGTTGGAGATGTTGGCCGAGGTCGGGAAGGTGTCCGGCTGCAGCAGCGCGAACACGATGAACAGCACGGCCCACACGCCGAGGAGCGCGAACCTCTCGGGCTCCCCGGTGCGCTTGCGCCCGATCTTCTTCTTGGTGGTGCCCGGCGATGCCGGCGTGGTCGTGGTCATGACGCTTCCTCTGCATAGACGGCGGACGCGAGGGCGTCCTTGGTGATGTCGTCCCCGTTGAGCTCGGCCCGGACGTGGCCCTGGTCGAGCACGATCACGCGATCGGCCATCTCGACGAGCTGCTCGTAGTCGGACGTGGCGCACAGGACCGTCATGCCCTCCGCGACCGCGGCCCGGATGAGCTTGAAGATCTCGCGGCGGGCGCCGATGTCGACGCCTTGGGTCGGCTCGCTCAGCAGCATGACGCTGGGCGCGGTGTCCATCCACTTGCCGAGCAGGGCCTTTTGCTGATTGCCACCGCTCAGGTGACCGAACTGGGCGTCCGGGTTGGGCGGCACGACGTTCAGCCGGTCACAGGCTTCCTGCGCCTGGACCGCGAGCGCCTTCCAGTCCACCCGGAAGCCCTTCGCGCGGTCGGTCAGGAACGGCAGCGACATGTTCTCCTTGACCGTCAGGCCGAGCACACCGCCTTGTCCCTTGCGGTCCGCCGGGATCAAGATGACGCCGCGGCGCATCGAGCTGATCGGCTTGGGCTTGGAAACGGTCTCGCCGTTCTGCAGGATCTCGCCCGCACGGGCACGGCGCGCACCGTAGAGCAGCTCGGGGAGCTCCTCGAAGCCCGAACCGGCCAGACCCGTGATGCCGACGACCTCGCCGGCGTACAGGTCGAGATCGAGGTTGTCGATCCGGTTGCCGGTCAGCCCGCGCGCCGACAGCAGCGGCGGCCGGTCGTCGCGGACGACCGCGGTGCCCTTGGCCACGTGCTCGTCGCGAGCGCCGAGGATCAGCTGGACCAGGTCGTCGCGGGTCGATCCCGCAGTCGCCCGGGTGCCTGCGGTCTCGCCGTTGCGGAAGACCGTGACCCGATCGGTGACCTGCAGGATCTCGTCGAGATCGTGGCTCACGAGGAGCACCGCGTCGCCGTTGGCACGCAGGCGACCCAGCAGGTCGAACAGCAGACCGACCTCGTGCCGCGGCAGGAACACCGTCGGCTCGTCGAGGACCAGGATCTGTCCCCGTCGGTCCGCGTCGGAGCTCCGCTCCTGACCGCCCACCGCGCGGATCACGGCGACCATGGCCCGCTGGACGGGGGTGAGCATGTCGATCGTCGCGTCGACGTCGACGCCGACCTCGAAGCGTTCGATGAGGTCGTTGACCCGGCGGCGCTCAGCCGCCCAGTCGACGCGACGCATCGCGCCGGCGTCACCGAAGGCGTCGAGCGCCATGTGCTCCAGGACCGTGCCGGCCGGAGCCAGACCCAGGTCCTGGTGCACGAAGCCCATGCCCTGGTCCCGCAAGCCGCGCGGCCCGAACGGGCTGCGCAGCTCGCGGCCATGGATGCTGACCTGCCCGCCGTCGGCGTCGTGGAAGCCGGCCAGCACCTTGATCATGGTGGACTTGCCGCTGCCGTTCGCTCCGAGGAGACCGTGCACCTCCCCGGGAAGGACGTCGATGTCGACGCCGCGCAGGGCGGGCACGCCGTTGAAGGCCTTGTGAAGGTTCGTGACCCGGAGCAGCGGGGCGGGCGTGACCGCCCCGCTGCCGACGGTCGAGCTTCGAGTAGTCATGGGTTACTTGAGGCCCCACAGCTTGAGGAACGCGTCCGGGTACTCGTCGCCGAATCCCTTGCCGCTCTGCGGCGGGTTGCCGGTCTCGTCGACGTTCGAGGCGTCGATGAGGCGCAGCGGTCCGGTCTCGCCCTTGATCGGGTCCTCGCCGAGCATCGCGCGGAACGCGACGTCCAGGTTGACGTACGAGACCCAGTCCGGGTTCTCCGCGACGTTGACCGCGACCGAGCCCTCCTTGACCATCTTGAGGATGGCCGGGGTGCCGTTGAACGAGTAGACCTTGATGTCACGGTTGGGCGCGGCCTGCTTGATGCCGGGCACCGCGTAGAGCGCCATGTTGTCGTAGATCGGCAGGACGGCGTTGATCTTCGGATCCTTCAGCAGAGCCGACTGCACCTGGCCCTGGATCTGCGTCGACCACTGGGCGACGGGCACGTTCATGACCGTGGTCTTGGAGCCGCTGGGGCCCTCGGACTTCAGGGTGTCCTGGATCGTCTTGACCATGCCGGCCGACGGGCCGGTCTCGGAGGACTGGATGACCAGCGCGTGGACCGGATCGCCCTCGAGGTTGGCGATCGCGTACTGCGTGAACAGACGGGCTGCCTGGTTGAACGGGGCGAACGCCTCGTACTCCAGACCCGGGGTGCCCTCACCCTCGCTGTCGCTGAGGTGGAGCGGGATGACGGGGATGCCGGCCTTCTTGGCCGCGTCGATCTGCGGGCCGAGGGTCTCCGCGAGCGGACCGTTCAGCATGATCGCTCCGGCCTTGGCGTTGATCGCCTGCTGGATGCCCTGCTGGAACGAGGTCTGCGTGCCGTCCGAGGGGAAGGTCACGAACTTGATCCCGGCCTCGGCCGCGACCTTCTTCATGGCCTTCTCGCCGACCGAGTAGAACTCGGCCTTGCTGTCGATCGGGATCGAGTAGATCGTCTTGCCCTTGAGGGACGAGACGTCGATCGGCGAACCGAGGTCATCGGTTCCGGGGACGCCCTTGGCCTCCTCGACCTTGGCCTTCGCGGCCTCGGCCTTTGCGGAGTCACCTCCGCCTCCCGAGCCGCCGTCGGACGAGCTGCTGCCGCAAGCACCGAGCACGAGCAGCGCGGCAACGCCGGCCGCCAGTGCCGAGATCTTCTTGGTCTTCATCAAAAACTCCAATGTGTGGGGGGTGGGGCAGGTGATGTGCTGTCGATCGCCCTCGAAGTGCCGCTATCGGTTCGCGAGAGTGGGGTCTTCAACGAGGTCGTCGTAGATCCGGGCGATGGATCGACGCTGGAACATCTCGACGAGGGAGTCGGGGTAGCCGACGTACTCGTCCGTGTCGACGTGGATGTTGTCCTCGAAGCGGATCTCGTCACACGCCTGATCACGGTTGTGGCCTGCCGCGATCGCGGAGGCAACCTGCGACACGACCTCGCGACCGAGCGAGCGGTAGTGGTCGACCACCGCGCGATCGGCGACTTCGCCGTGTCCGGGAACCAAGTACTGGAAGTCGTACGCCGCGACGGCGTCGATCGCGTCGAACCAGTTCGCGAGGCGCGAGTCCTGGAACGACGGGAGGCCGGCCTCGCACACGATGTCACCGGTGAAGATGACCGCGTCCTGGGGGAACCAGGCGAGCAGGCTGTTGGCGGTGTGGCCCGGACGGAACGTGAGCTCGAGGCTCGCGCCGGGGACGTGGAGGTCGAGCTCCTCGCTGAACACGACGTTCGGCACGCGCACCGAGTAGTCGTCGACGAGCGCGACGGCATCCGGATCGATGCGCGCGAACAGGTCGCGCAGGTACTCGTCGGTCGGCGCATCGGTCAGCAGGCGCTCACGGGTGCCGCGGTGCGCGACGACGTCACCGCCCATCCAGAAGTTGCCGATCGTGTGGTCGGGGTGGTGGTCGGTGTTGACGATGAACCGGGTCTCGCCGAAGGCCGAGACCGTCTTGTTCCACTGCATCGCGTCGGTCGGGCGGTGCGGGGAGTCCACCAGGATGAGCTGGTCGTCGCCCACGATGATCGAGTTGTTGCTGCCCAGGTGGGCGGTCTCGACGTGGACGCGGGACGTGATCTGCTGCAGGGTCATGCGGGGTCCTCCTGGTTGGGCATCGACGGTCCACCGAGGAAACCGACGAGGTTCTCGATGCGCAGCGGGGCGAACACCTCGACGAAGACGGCCTCGCCCTCGATGCTGTGGCCGCCGTGGACCGCGCCACGCGGCACGATCGCGACGTCGCCCGCGCTGAGCGTCAGGTCGGTGCCGTCGATCGTGAACGCGATCTGGCCGCTCAGCATCACGATGGCCTGCTCGGCGTCCTCGTGGGTGTGCGGCGGCAGCTCGGTGGGGTGGACCCAGCGGATGTGGTTGACACCCATCTCGCGACCGGCTGCGGCGCGCCGGAAGTTGTTGGGCAGGCCCTCGACCTCGGGCAGCTGATCCCACGCGGTGACGTACATGCGTCCTGCTTCCGCTCGACGAACTATGACGCGTGTCACGCTATATCCGTCAACTGCAAACTGTCAACAGTTTTCAGTAAACGTCACGTTACGAAGCGAAAGTTCGCCGGGAAAACCCGAGAGGCCCGCGACATCACCCCCCACGGGGATGTCGCGGACCTCTGGTTCTTGGGTGCAGCGTTCAGTTCCCGGCCCGCTGGGCCAAGACCATTGCCTTGGCCGCGGCCCTCGCTTGACGCTTGCGGACGAGACGAGAGAGCACGACGGCAAACACCAGCGCTCCTCCGTAGAACAGTTGCTGCACGTAGTTCTGCGCTCCCAGCAACTGCAGCCCGGTGATTCCCGTGATCAGGAAGTACACCGCCACGAGCGTGCCCCAGGGATTGAAGCGGCCGATCCTGAAGGCCGTCGACCCCAGGAAGCAGGCGGCGAATGCGGGAAGCAGGAAGCTCGACCCAGAGGTTGGATCCGCGCCGCCGAGGGTCGCGCCGTACATCACGCCGGCGACGCCGGCCAGAAGGCCGGACACCGTCAGTGAGCCCCAGCGGACTGCCTCGACATTGACGCCGTTGAGACGAGCCATTTCCCTGTTCTGACCCACGAACAGCAACTGCTGGCCAAGGGGGGTGAACTCGAAGATGTACCAGATCACCAAACACAGGATGAACGCGTAGAAGAAGACGTTCGGCAGACCAAACAGCGAGCGATCGACCACCACGTCCGACCAGCCCTCCGAGAGCCCGGTGATCGTCTGCGAGTTCGAGATGCCGAAGACGAGCCCGGTCGCGACGGTCCCCATGCCCAGGGTCACGATGAACGGATCGATCTCGAATGCCACGACGATCCAGCCGTTGATGAACCCGATAAGCAGGCCGACAGCCAACCCGCCCAGGATCGCCACACCGATCGGCAGGTCGTGGTTGACGTTGAGCACGGCCGTCGTCATCGCCGACAACGTCAGCGTGCTCGCCGCCGACAGGTCGTAGTCGCCCGCACGCAGCGGCGTGAGAAGTGCCAGTGCCGCGATCAGCAGCACCGACTGCGAGCCCAGCATGTTGGTGAAGTTGGACGTCGACATGAACGTCTGCGGCATGAGGATCGAGAAGATCACCAGGAGGGCGACCCACGCGACAAGGAGGGCGTACTTCTGGGGCTCGAACACCTTGCGCGACGGCGCCTTGGCATCCGGTGCCGGGCTGGAGCCGGCATCTGGGGTTTGTTGGATGGTCATTGGAAGGTCTCCTTAGTAGCCGTAGACCGCGGAAGCGATCTCGTCCTTGCCGATGTGGTCGCCGGACAGCTCGGACCAGACGCGCCCCTCGCGGAACACGATGACGCGGTCGGCCACCTCCAGCAGCTGTTCGTAGTCCGATGTGGCACACAGCGCAGCCGCCCCGTCGTCGACCGCGCGGCGCACGAGCGCGAAGATCTCCGCGCGCGCGCCGACGTCCACGCCTTGGGTGGGCTCGTTGAGCAGCAGGATGTCGGGTTCGACCTCCAGCCATTTGCCGATGATGGTCTTCTGCTGGTTGCCGCCGCTCAGGTTGCGAAAGATCGCTTCGGGGTCCTGGGGCTTGACCTTGAGTGAGGCGCACACCGCGGCGATGCTCTCGCGCAGCTTCGCCCAGGTGATACGTCCCCGAACGAAGTTGCGGGACACGAGTGGTAGCGCCATGTTCTCCAGCACGCTCAGCTCGGTCGCCCCGCCCTTGGTCTTGCGGTCCGCCGGCACCAGCACGACGCCGGACTCGATCATCGTGCGCGGCGCAGCAGTCGTTACCTCCCGGCCGCCCACTTCGAGCCTGTCGAACGTCGCCGGCTGCGAGCCGTACAGGAGGTCAGCGACCTCCTCGTACCCTGAGCCGGCAAGTCCCGTGAGGCCGACGACCTCACCCGATCGGAGTGCAAGATCCACCCCGCGGGTGCGCACCCCGGAGAGGCCCTTCACCCGCAGCACCTCAGAACCAACGTCCGACGGTGCCCGTAGCGTGGCCCGGGCCCCTCGCAGCTCGTTGCCAAGGATCATCTGCACGAGGGCGCCGCGGGTGAGTCCTGCGACCTCAACTGTCCCGACATTGCGCCCGTCGCGCAGGACGGTGACCCGGTCCGCCATCTCCAGCACCTCGTCGAGGTCGTGCGAGACGAGCAACACCGCGTCCCCGCGGTCACGCAACCGGACGATCAGCGTCTTCAGGCGCTCGACATCGTGACGCGGCAGGAACACGGTCGGCTCGTCGAGGACAAGCAACCGGGGCAACCCGTCCGACGAGCCGCCCTGGTCGAGAGCACGAATGATGGCGACCTGGGCGCGCTCGATCGGCGACAGAGAGCCTGCTGGGCTATCGAGATCGACGTCGAGCTCGTACTCCGCCAGGAGCGCAGTGAGACGGGCCCGCTCTGCCCTCCAGTTGATCGGTGTCAACCGCTGACCGTTCTCGGGGCGCAGCACGAAGTGCTCCACGACCGTGGCATCTGCCGTCAGGCCGAGGTCCTGGTGGACGAAGCTGAGGCCGCGCTCACGCAGTCCGGCCGCGGAGATGTCACTTGTGACGTCGGCACCGTTCACGCGCACGGTGCCCTCATCGAGCGGGTGGAAGCCGGACAGGATCTTGATGAGGGTCGACTTGCCACAGCCGTTGGCGCCCAGCAAGCCGTGCACCTCGCCCGGCTCGATGACGAGGGCGGCGTCCTGCAGGGCGGGCACGCCGCTGAACGCCTTGTGGACCCCCCGCGCCTCCAGGACAGGAGCCGCGGGGGAAGACGTCGACCCGTGAAGAGATCGGCTCATTAGAGTGGCAGCCCCACGAACTTGCGATCGTCACGGTTGTCGACCGGAGATGGCCACGCACGCTTGGAGTGCGTCAGGCCCAGATCGACAACTGTCTCCGCCACGCGGAGGGCGAGCGGGCCCGGGTCGATCAGAGGGATAGGGCTGTTCGGCTGGGCGAGGCTTGCCGACTCGTGCATCGTCGTCGAGCCGAGCAACACGACGTCCGCGCCGTCCTCTTCCGCCGCCAGCCGGGCCTGCTCCACGATGTTGGCCGCCGTCTCCTCAAGCTTGCCGTCGAGGAGGTTGTTGAGATCGGGCGTCATCCCAAGGGAGCGGACCGAGGCCAGCTTGTCCTTGATCCCGTAGTTGGTGGCGCCCTTCTCGTACAGGTATGCCCACTTGTCCCACATCGTGATGACCGAGAACTTGCGACCAAGCATCCCGGCGAACGCGTAGGCCGCGGACCCGGGACCGATGACCGGGATGTTGAGCCGCGAGCGCAGGTGGAACAGGCCGGCGTCCGACACCGTGTCCATGACGACCGCGTCGAAGCCCTCCTCCTCCGCGTGCATGCCTTCGACGATGACGCCGTAGTCGTGGAGGATGTCCTTGAAGTAGGAGTCGAGCATGTCGCAGCTCGACGAGACCGGGCGGCAGACGATCTCCGTGGTGTCTTTGAGCTGAGCCTTCAGAGCCTGCTCGCGCCGCTTCTCGACGCCCTCTGCGTCGACGGGGACAGGAAGAATGTACAGGATTTTCATTGAATTTCCTTTCGGGAGGACGACTCAGGCGCCGTCAGTGATACGTCCGACAGAACGCTCGTGGGCATGACCGGCGTCGAGCATCGCCGAGAACAGATCAGGCTTGTCGAGCGTCCCCTTGCGGTACGCCGCTCGACTGTGGGTGAGGCCGAGGCTCAGGACCGATTCCGCCAGCTGGTAGGACACCGGGCCGGGGTTGAGCACCGGCACCGGCAGCCGCTCCGCGAGGTAGGCGTGCGCCTGGTGCATCGTCGTGGAGGCCATGAGGATCACGTGCGCCCCGTCCTCCTCGACGCACTGCTCCGCCAGCCGGAGGAGCTTGGGGTAGAACTCTTCCTCCTTGCCGGCCAACAGGTTCTCGACGTCAGGTGTGAAGTCTGTGAGCGAGCGCACCGACGCGCACTTGGCCTCGAGCCCGGAGTCCTTGAGCCCCTTGCGGACCGCCAGCTCCCAGGGGGCCCACATGCTGACGACCGAGAACTTGTCTCCGAGCGTCAGAGCCAGGGCGAACGAAGCCTTCCCGGGCCCGATGACCGGGATGTCCAGCACCGACCGGAGGGCCCAGAGACCGCTGTCGCTCACCGTGTCGATGCACACGGCATCGAAGCCCTCCTCCTGCGCCCGCATCCCGGCCTCGAAGATCGAGACGTCGGCGACCAGCAGGTCGTGGTTGCTGTCGAAGAGGGTGGGACCGGCCTTGACCCCGCGGTAGACGAACTCGATCTTGTCGCTGATCCCGGCGGACTGGGCCGCCCTGTTCGCGAGACCCTGCTCGCCGAACGGGAAGGGGACGATCACTAGGACGCGCTTCATTGGGGACTCCTTGTGGTGTCAGGTGTGGACGCTGTGTGGTCGTGAAGCGTGGTCACTTGGCGACGCCCCAGAGCTCTTCGTAGCCCTTGACGTACGCGTCGCCGTAGCCCTTGCCGAACTCCGGCGGCGTGCCGACCTCGGCGATGTTGCTGGAGTCGAGGATTCGCGTTGCCGTCTTCGGATCGTTGTTGGGCAGCGGCTCGAGGCCGGAGAGCACCCGGAACGCGAGGTCCATGCCCGCCCACCCGAGCCAGACGATGTCCTCGCCGACGTCGGCGACGTACACGTCCTTTTTCTGGATCATCTCGAGCGGCGC
This sequence comes from Aeromicrobium sp. S22, assembly GCF_009661045.1. Classification (NCBI taxonomy): domain Bacteria; kingdom Bacillati; phylum Actinomycetota; class Actinomycetes; order Propionibacteriales; family Nocardioidaceae; genus Aeromicrobium; species Aeromicrobium sp. S22. Next base: position 246,262 of record NZ_WJWV01000001.1, on the reverse strand, counting down.
GAGGTTGCCGTTGAACGACGCCATCTTGACGCGATCCTTGGCACCCGCCTGCTTGACGCCCGTCGCAGCAAGAGTGCCCATGAAGTCGTAGTGGGGGGCGATCCAGTCGATCTTGGGATTGGCGGTCAGAGCCGTCTGGACCTGCGGGGTGATCTGCTGCGCCCACTGCGTGACCGGGACGTCGATGTGCTCGGTTGTGCACCCGGGGCAGTACTTCTTGATCTCGCCGTTGAACGCCTTGGTCATCGGGTTGTCCGGCGACAGATCGCTCGATCGGATCTCCAGGATGTTTGCCTTGCCCTCGGATTCAGCGATGATGTAGTCAGCCATCAGACGTGCACCACGCTCGAATGGGCCCCGGGTGAAGCCGGCCAGCAGGCCGTCGAGGGCCTTGGGCACCTCTTGGGTGTCGGTGTAGTTGTGGACGCTGATGACCGGGACGCCGGCCTCCTTCGCCTCACGCAGCTTCGGCGCGACCAGACGAGGATCGGTGCCGTTGCCGAGGATGATCACGTCAGCCTTGCGCGAGATCGCTTGGGCAATGCCGGAGGACCACTCGGTGGCCGCACCGTTGTTCTCGTACTGGATGAAGTTGATGCCGAAACGCTTGGCGACATCCTTCATCACCTTGTCCTGGGCGATGTTGAACGGCACCTGACTGTTGTTCGGGATGTTGAAGATCGTCTTGCCCTTGAGCGCGGCGACGTCCACGGGCGGCGCGTCGAGGTCGAACGTCGGCTCTGCCTTGTACTTCTCGACCTGAGCCTTCGCGTGCTCGAGCTGCGCCGGGTCGGACGCAGCATCGTCGTTGCCCGAGCTCTTCTCGCCGACGCCACACCCGGCCAGCACAAGGGCGCTCAGCGCCCCCGCTACGAGGGCTCGCGGTGCCCGCGACATCTCTGTGGTGATCCTGCTCATGATCGGTCCTTCGGTTGGTGAGGACCCGCGGCCGGCCAGGAACGCGTCGTACGACTACAGCGCGTCTCCCGAGCAGACGCATCGTCCAAGCCGCGGCGGGTGTTCGATGCGTCACACCTAAACAGTCTTCACAGCGTGCTGTCAACAGTTGGCAGCAAAACCGACAACAAATTATTTTGTTGTTTACATCGTGTGTTTTCAGACAGAAATCCGGCCCTGGGCGAAAGGGCACAACAAATTCCGGGCACGCCGAAGGCCCTCCGCTCCTGATGCTCAGCGGAGGGTCACGCGACCGGACAGGCCAAAGCCCTGCTCGCGAGGGGTGGCAAAACAGACCGCACGAGCGCACGTCTTGGTGATGGCCAAGAAGGCTCGGGCAAGCCCGGTTTCGGGCGTGCCGTGTCGGTGTTCGCCGGGTCGCGCGCGGACGCGGCTAGAAGGGCTTCAGCGCGTGCTTGGCCTTGAATTTGCGCAGCACGGGTCCACTCCAGTCGACGTATTGGTCGTACTTCTCGCGGCCGCACTGCACCGATGCCTCAGCGACGGTGCAGTGCGGCCCACGGATGGCCATCAGGCCTCGATACCTTGCAGGTGGTAGACGTGAGACGTCGCGGAGTCGTGACGGAACCCCACGACGGCCTGGTAGTCGGCGGAGTCATAGAACTCGGTCACCCGCTCCAGGCTCTCGAACTCGACGAGCACGAGGCGCTCGAACTCCCGACCGCCCTCGCGGACGACGAGCTCACCCTGCGCCGGGAAGGCGTGGGCCAGCAGCCGGGCGCCGTACTTCTCCAGGACGGGCCCGCTGCGCTCGACGTACTGCTCGTAGGTCTCGTGGTCGTGGACCGTGACCTCCGCGACGATGTACCCGCGACCCTGCCCGGCCGTCATGAGCCGATCTCCTGCAGGGTGCCGAGCAGATCGGCGGTCGTCGAGACGTCCGCGTACTTCTGGCCCATGTCGAACAGGTTGACCTCGTGCACCAGCGGGCTGCGGTCGTAGACCGCGTCCGACGGCACGGCCACCTTGTAGTTGTAGGAGAACGCGTCGACTGCGCTGCCGCGCACGCATCCCGACGTCGAGCAGCCCGTCACGACGAGCGAGTCGACACCGGCCTGCACGAGATAGCTCAGCAACGGGGTGCCGAAGAATGCACTGGGGTGCCGCTTGGGCAGCAGGATCTCGCCCTCGAGCGGGGCGATGTCGGGGTGGAACTCATAGCCCTTGTCGGGGATGTCCATGATGCCCGGCACCTTGGCGCCGAGGGCGCCGGCGTCGAAGGCCTTCTTGGGCGCGACGTAGGGATACAGCACGGGCCAGCCCTTGGCACGAAAGAGCGTGAGCAGCTGCGAGATGTTCGCGACCGCGTCCCACGCGACCTCGCCACAGCTCGTCGTGAACTCCTCGATCGCCTCGTCGAAGGGCACCGGCTGGGTGCCGGTCGTGCGGTACTGCACGTCGATGATGAGCAGCGCGGGACGCTGCCCCATCCCGACCGGCCGGCCGAAGCCTGCCGCGTCGTAGCGCTCCTTCGTCAGGTCGTCGATGATCTCGCTCATGAGGGCTCTCCTTCGTGTTCTGCGGCGGCCAGTGCCGCCGCGCCGCTGCGCTCACGGCGCAGGAAGCGTCCAGTGGTCTCCTGGGCGAGCTGCCCGTCACGCAGGGCGAACTGCCCGCGCACGAGCGTGTGCACGACGCTCAGGGGCACCTCGGTGCCCTCCCACGGCGTGTACTCGGCGCCGGAGTGCTGGGTGGCGGCGTTGATGACGTAGCTGCTGTCGAGGTCAACGACCGCGATGTCGGCGTCCGAGCCGACGCGGATCGTGCCCTTCTGCGGATACATCCCGAACAGCTTGGCCGAGCGGGTCGACGTCGCGTCGACGAGGCGCTCGAGCGGCACGCCGCGGCGCAGGCCCTCGCTCAGCGTCAGGGGCAGGACGCCGCCGGTGCCGGGGAAGCCGGCCGAGGCCGTCCAGATGTCCTTCTCCTTGTTGACGCGGTGCCGGGCGTTGTGGTCCGAGCCGACCGTGTCGACCGAGCCGTCGGCCATGCCGATCCACAGCGACTCGAGATCGGCGCGCTCACGGATGGGCGGGTTGACCTTGCCGTACGTGCCGCAGTCGGCGTCGGTCGTCAGTGTCAGGTACTGGGTGCACGTCTCGACGAACAGGTTCTCGTACGAGCGACGCTGACGCTGCATGGCCTCCAGCGCGAGCTGGCTGCTGGTGTGCACCGCGTAGACGGACGCACCGGTGATCTGCGCCATGTACGCAACCCGCTGCACCGCCTCGGCCTCGACGAACGACGGACGCGACTGGTTCCAGGCGCTGAGCGGCCCGCGGGACTCGTCGATGGGCCGGTTCTTCAGCTTCCACACCAGCTCGATGTTCTCGGGGTGAGGGTTGATCATGGCGCCGTTGTCGGCGGCCGTGCCCAGCACGTCGTACATGTAACCGTCGTCATTGCCCGGCAGGCCGAGGTACTTGCCCTCGTCGCCCTTGAAGTTCATGAAGAACTTGAAGCTGGAGATGCCGAACTCGCGGATGTAGGCCGGGATGTCGTGCACGTGGGCGTCCGAGCCCACGACGATGTGGAAACCGAAGTCGACGTAGGAGTCCTGCTCCATGACGGCCTGGGCGCCGGGCACCACGGTGTCGTAGGGCTCGCCGCTCATCAGGTAGACGAGCATCGAGGTGATGCCGCCGGCTGCGGCCGAGGCCGTCTCCAGCCGGGCGTCGTCGGGGTCCTTCGGCACGCGGATGTCCTTGCCGAGGTGCACGTGCGGGTCGATCGCACCGGGCAGCACGAGCTTGCCGTCCAGCTGCACGACCTCGCGCGCCTCGGCGTCGGAGTCGCGCGAGACGATGCCCGAGACGAGACCGTCGTTGATGAGCAGGTCGACGTCCGCGAGGCCGGAGCCGTGGAGGAAGACGCGTCCGCCCGAGAGGCGGGTGTCGTGCACTGTCGTCACGCCACGCCTCCCGTCACCGGGACGTCCGCCGCGTAGCGCCGGTCGAGCTCGTCGAACTCGGGCTTGCGCACGAGGGCCTGGCGGTCCGCCCAGTCGATCATCAGGTGGGCGGCGTCCTTGGTGTCGCCGTGCTCGGCGAGGTGGTCCATGACCTGGCGCATGCCGGCGACCGCGCCACGCATGGCTGCGTTCGCGTAGAGGGCCACCGAGAAGCCGAGCTCGCCCAGCTCGCTGCGCGTCATGAGCGGCGTCAGGCCGCCCTCGACCATGTTGGCCAGGTGCAGGCCCGGGACGTTGCGGATGATGTATTCCATCTGCTCACGGGTGCGGGGCGCCTCGACGAACAAGATGTCGGCACCGGCCTCGGAGTAGGCCGCGGCCCGGTCGCACGCGGCCTCCAGGCCCTCGGTCGACAGGGCGTCGGTGCGCGCGATGATCAGCATGTTCTCGTCGAGACGGGCGTCCACGGCCGCACGGACCTTGCCGACCATCTCGTCCTGGGAGATGACGCCCTTGCCCGCGAAGTGGCCGCACTTCTTGGGGCTGACCTGGTCCTCGAGCTGCAGGGCCGAGGCGCCCGCGCGCTCGAGCTGGCGGACCGTGCGCTGCACGTTGAGGGCGTTGCCGAAGCCCGTGTCGGCGTCGACCACCAAGGGGATCGACACGGCGTCCGCCATCGCTGCGACGTGCGCGACGAGCTCGGTCACCGAGAGCAGTCCGAGGTCGGGCATCCCGAGATAGGTGTTGGTCAGCCCGGCGCCCGAGACGTAGACCGCCTCGAAGCCTGCCTGCTCGATCACGCGAGCAGTGAGCGCATTGGGCGCCCCTGGCAGCAGGATCGGTCCGTCCTGCCGGCTGATCAGCTCACGCAGCTGAAGCGGTGTCGTCATGATTTTTCACTTCCCCTTCGGGATTCGTCGTCGAAGCCCAGGGCAGCAAGAGCGCTGCGCCTGGCGCGGTCAAGGTGTTGGTAGACGAGCTGGGCCGCCTCGTCGGGTGAGCGCGACTGCAGGGCAGTCACGATGTCTGCGTGCTCCTGGAGGGCCTCCTTGGCCCGGACCGGCGCCTTGGCCGACATCGAGCGCGCGAGGTAGATCTGCGCCTGGGTCTCGAGGGCGGCGCGCTCGAGCGTCGCATTGGAGGCCAGGGCGAGCAGTCGCTGGTGGAAGTCGCGGTCCGGCGGATAGCTGCCGCCGGACTCCGAGGACATCGCCTCGGCGGTCTCGGAGACGAACGCCTGCAGCGCCGCGAGGTCCTCGTCAGCGGCTCGCTGGCAGGCGAGCCGGGCGGCGTACATCTCGAAGGCCGTGCGCATGTCGTACAGCTCGTCGAGCTCCCTCGGGTCGAACGTGCGCACGAAGGCGCCACGGTGACTGACGATCGTCAGCAGGCCCTCGCCGGCCAGGTGCTGGATCGCCTCGCGCAGGGGACCGCGACTGATGCCGAGGGAGGCCGCGAGGGCCACCTCGTTCAGGCGTTCACCCGGTGCAACCGTCCCCGACAGGATCATCTCGCGCACGAGAGTCTCGGTGCGGCGCGAAAAGGTGCCGTCTCGGCTCAGCTCAGTCCCGTTGCCATCGCTCACTGGAGGTCCTCACGATCGTGGGCAGGTTCGCAGACAGTCTGACTGATTCTGCTGGGCACGCGAGCGCACTGTCGGTGCGTCGACGCCTCATCCCTTCCATTGTGCGACCCCCCCTGTCAACTGTCAACAGTTTCGCGCCAAGAAGTGTGAGCCACGACTCCCCCTCCTCCGGCACGGCGGCCAGCGGGGCGGAGCCCGGTGGGCTACCGGAGGGCGAGGTCGACCGCGGCCTCGACGTGCAGCGCGGTCGTCGGGAACACCGGCACCTCGAGATCGTCCGCGCCGATCAGCAGCTCGATCTCGGTGCACCCGAGGACGATGCCCTCGGCGCCGCGCGCGACGAGCCGGTCGGTCGCAGCGAGGTAGAAGTCCCTGGACTCCGCGGTCATCACGTCGTGGCACAGCTCGTCGTAGATGATCGCGCTGAGGCGGCTGCGGTCGTCCGCGGGCGGCACCAGCACCTCGATGCTGTGGGCGGCGACCCGGTCGACGTAGAAGGACTGCTCCATCGTGAACGCCGTGCCGAGCAGCCCGACCCGGCTCAGCCCCGCAGCGCGGATCGCCGAGGCGGTCGTGTCGGCGATGTGGACGAAGGGGACCGAGAGCGACGATTCGATGTCGGCGGCCACGTGGTGCATCGTGTTGGTGCACAGGACGATGAGATCGGCGCCCGTCGACTCCAGCCGGCGGCCCGCTGCGGCCAGGTGACCGGCCACCAGGTCCCACCGGTCTGCGAGCTTGAGCTCCTCGATGTCGGCGAAGTCGACCGACTCCATGAGGATCCGCGCCGAGTGCAGGCCGCCCAGCCTCGTCGCGACGGACTCGTTGAGCAGCCGGTAGTACTCCAGCGTGCTGACCCAGCTCATCCCGCCGATCAGGCCGATGGTCCTCATGGGTTCATCATCGGGGTGATCACCAGCCTCGCGGGGCCGCCGCGCTCGATGACCACGATCGCGTTCTGCCCGTACGCCGTCGCGAGCGTGACCGCCTCCGGCTCGGCCAGGTCGAGGGCGAAGAAGCCGTGCTCGGGCTCCCACTCGGGGTCGTACCCCACCCCGATGTGCGGCAGGATCACGCAGCCGAGCTCGCTGAGGTCGGCCTCCAGCCGGTCATTTGCCTCGTCGTTGCTGTCCTGGTCGAGCGGCTCGCTGCGCGGGTTCCACCCGGTGATGAACACCCCGCTCGCGGCGCCGTAGTCGTCCAGCACCGCGTCGACCTCGGCCGAGGTCTCCCCGACGCCGACCGTCGCACGGGCGGAGCCGAGATCGTCCAGGACGACGTAACGGGTGCGCTCGTACTCCCGCACGAGGTCGGTGGCCATCAGCCGACCAGGTCCGTCACGAGATCGCGCAGGATGCCGAAACCGTTCTGGGTCAGGATCGACTCGGCGTGGAACTGCACGCCGCGGTAGTGCGGCCCCGCGACGAGGTGGACGTCGCCGGTCTCGGGATCGGTCTCGACCGACACGCCCTCGGGCAGGCCGGAGTCGGGGACCCGGGCCACGAACGTGTTGTAGAAGCCGACCGTCTCCGGCCGGTCGAGGACGGTGAGGCGGCTCTGCGTGCCCTGGAACACGATGTCCTTGAACACCAGGTCCAGGCCGATCTGGTGGCTGAGCGTCTGGTGCCCGAGGCACACCGCCAGGAACGGCCGCTCCGCCGCGAGCAGATCGGACACGACGCCGTGCAGCACGGCCATCTTGGGGTCCGCGACGTCGCGGGGATCGCCCGGACCGGGACCCACGACCACGAGGTCGTAGCCGTCGAGCGCGCCCGGCTCACCCAGCGCGGGGGCGTCGTGACGGATGATGTCGGTCGCCATGCCGAGCACGCCGAACACGTGCGACAGCATGTTGACGAAGTCGTCCTCGCCGTCGACGATCACGACCCGCTTGCCGGTCAGCGACGGCACGGGGGCCGCACCTGACTGATCGGTGAGCCAGAACTGGCTGAGCCGCTGGTTGCGCGAGCCGAGCGCGATGATGACCTCGTCCTCACGCGTGAACGCGTCGAAGCCCTCGACCGGCTCGGGCGCGGACTCGACCAGGCCGAACGCGCTGAGGATGCCCGAGGCCTTGGCCCAGGTCTCGGTCGTCTCGTACTCCGCGTCGGAGTCGCGGACCAGGGTCGCCCCGGCGGTGACCTTGAGGTTGCCGTCGAGGTCGACATCGGCCGTACGGATGAGGATCGGCGCGTCAGCCATCGGCGCGCCGTCGTCGTCACGACCGATGAGCGCGGCGACGGAGGCGTAGTAGCCGCGTCCCTCCGACTCGTACTGCTTGATCAGGCGGCACGCGTTCTCGACCGGGCTGCCGGTCACGGTGGCCGCGAACATCGAGTCGCGCAGGACCTCGCGGACGTCGCGGTGGGTGCGTCCGGCCAGGAGGTACTCGGTGTGGACGAGGTGCGTCATCGGCTTGAGGTAGGGCCCAAGCACGAGGCCGCCCTCGTGGCAGATGTCGCACATCATCTTGAGCTCCTCGTCGACGACCATGAAGAGCTCGTAGATCTCCTTCTCGTCCTGGAGGAACCTGAGCAGCTCGCGCTTCTTGTCGGCGTGGGTCTCCAGGCCGCGCATGCGGAACGTCCCGCTGATCGGGTTCATGCGCACCTGGCCGGCCTCGAGGCTCACGTGCCGCTCGGGGGACGCGCCGATCAGGTAGCGGTCGCCGGTGAAGATGAGGAACGTCCAGAACGCGCCGCGCTCGCGCTCGAGCAGGCGGCGAAAGACGGTCAGTGCCCGCTCGTGACCCCAGTCGGCGACCTGCGCGCGGTAGTGGCGCCCGATCACCAGGTTCGCGCCCTCGCCGTGGCCGATCTCCTCGTCGATGATCTGCCGCACGATGCCGGCGTACTCCTCGTCGGACGTCTCGAAGCCACCGCGATCGGTGAACTCGACCGGCACGTCGGGCAGCATCGACAGGATCTCCTGGACCGGCACCTCGGCGCTGTAGGCGACCTCGATCGCCGTCAGCGGGGTGCCGTCCTGGTGCGCCTCGAAACCGCGCTCCCGCACCTGGGCGTACGGGACGAGGACCAGGTGGTCCCAGGCCCGCTCGACACCCGCCCGCAGCGGGATGTCCGCGAGCAGGTCGAGGTCGGTGCGCGGGCCGCCGACCAGCGTCACGGTGTCGGAATCGCGCACGCGGATCAGCGCGAATGCCGGTTGAGCGAGGAGCTCGTCGAGGGAGGTCATCTCAGTTCCTTCACGAATGTCTCGACCGGCGGGGCGAGTGCGGCAGAAACGACGATGCCCAGAGCCGGCCACGAGGCGGTCTGGGCAAGATTCGACAGGCCACCCTCAGAGGTGGCGCCACCAGGAGAGGTGTCGGACTGTCATGCGTGAAGCGTATCGCAGGGCAACGACCATCCCGGTGGCTCGGCTGCCAGACTCAGGTCATGGACATCGACGTCGACCTGATCCGGCGCGACCTCGCGCAGCTGGTCAACATCCCCAGCATCGGCGGATCGGACGCCGAGATCGCCGCGCAGCGCTGGTGCGCGGCGCACCTGACCGGCATGGGCCTCGAGGTCGACCAGTGGCGCCTCGACCTCGAGCAGCTGCGCAGCGCCCCCGACTACCCGGGCGAGGAGGTCGAGCGCGAGGAGGCGTGGGGGGTCGTGGGCACGTCCGGTGCAGGCACCCCGGCCCTGATCCTCAACGGCCACGTGGACGTCGTGCCGCCCGGTGACGCCGCGGCGTGGGGCAACGGCGATCCGTGGCTCGTCCGCGAGGTCGACGACCGGTGGTACGGGCGCGGCGTCTGCGACATGAAGGGCGGGGTCGTCGCGATCTTCGCCGCCGCGCGCGCGGTCAGCGAGGTGCCGCTCTCGCGGCCGTTCGCGATCCACACCGTCATCGGCGAGGAGGACGGCGGCATCGGGACGTTCGCGACCCTGCAGCGTGGTCACCGCGGCGACGCGTGCGTCATCGCCGAGCCGACGGCCGGCCAGGTCGTCGCGGCCAACGCGGGCTCGCTGACGTTCCGCCTGGAGGTGCAGGGGCGGGCCAGCCACGGCTCGATGCGCACGACCGGCCACAGCGCGATCACCGCGTTCGAGCTGCTCCACCGGGCGATCGCCGAGCTCGAGGCGGTCCGCAACGCGCATCCGCCGGCCCCGTTCGGCCCCCTCCCGTGGCCCATCAGCGTCGGCGTCATCCGCGCCGGCGACTGGGCCAGCACGGTGCCGGACCAGCTCGTGGCGGAAGGCCGCTACGGGATCATGCCGGGCGAGTCGTTCGCCGACGCCAAGGCGCAGTTCGAGCAGGCGGTGGCCCGGGCGGCCGCGACGGATCCGTGGCTCGCGGACCACCCGCCGGTCGTGACCTGGCCCGGCGGTCACTTCGCCGCGGGCGCGCTCCCGGACGGGGACCCCTTTGGAGCGCAGGTCCGTGACGCGGTCGTCGCCGCCGACGAGAGCGCACCCGAGCTCATCGGTGCGCCCTACGGCTCCGACCTGCGCCAGTACACCGCAGCCGGCATCCCGACCGTGCAGTACGGTCCCGGCGACATCGTCCGCGCCCACGCGGTCGACGAGAGCGTCGGCATCGCCGAGGTCGTGACCGCCGCCAAGGCGTACGCCCAGCTGATCCTCGCCCGCTGCACCTGACCAACCCCAACGCTGAGGCGCGCCTCCCGTCCGCCGACGGGAGAGTTGCGTCCGCCGACGGGAGAGTTGCGTCCGCCGACGGGAGAGTTGCGTCCGCCGACGGGAGAGTTTGAGTCCCTTTTGCCGTGACGGCGGCCTCGCGTCAGCGAGCCGGGCACGCGCGTCAGCGAACCGCAGGCTCGCCTCAGCGGACCGCAGGCTCGCCTCAGCGAACCGCAGGCTCGCCTCAGCGAACCGCAGGCTCGCCTCAGCGAACCGCAGGCGCGCGTCAGCGAACCGCAGGCTCGCGTCAGCGAACCGGAGGCTCGCGTCAGCGAACCGGAGGCGCGCGTCAGCGGGGGGAGGGGGTGAGGGGGGTGTACGCCTGGGGGACGACGTCGCCGCCGGGCTCGAAGTCGACCGGCTGCAGACCCACGGGACGGCCGTCGCGGAACGTGACGATCGTGGCCTGGGCGGTCCGCCGCAGCTTGCTGCCGAGCGCGAACGCGTACGCCGCACCGCCCGTCGAGCCGGTCGTCAGGGTGGTCGTGGACCGGCCGTTCTCGCCCACCGCGGTCGTGGGACCCACCTGCCGGTGCAGGTGACCGGACAGCACGAGATCGGCACATCCCGAGGCCGCAGCCTTCTTGGCCGACGACGGGCTGTGCACCGCGATGACGCTGACGTCACCGGCCTCGCACGCCGCTCGGGTCAGCTCCTCGTCCTGGACCGCGAGCGCGGCGGCATTGTCCTCGGCGTCGCCGAAGTAGCCGGCGGTCAGACCCGAGCTGCGCGGATCGCTGCTGCCGATGAACCGCACGCCGCCCACGGTCACGGGCTTCCCGTCGAGCAGGGTGAAGCCCTTGTCCTTCATCTGGTTGCCGATCGCGTCGCCGGTGTCGTGGTTGCCCGTCACCGAGACGATGTCGAAGTCACGGAACTCGCGCGCCAGCGAGTTGATGCTGAACGTCTCCCAGGCCGCACCGTTGGAGGTGTCGTCCCCCAGGTCGATCAGCAGACGCGCCTGCGCCCGCTCCGCGATGACCCGCGCGACGGGATCCATGCCGATGTTGTCGTGCCGGTCGGTGACCACGAGCGCCGTCGTCTCACCCTCCCCCGGAGTGCGCACGACGGCGGCCTCGGCCGTCTCGGCCATGCGTCCGTAGAAGGCGACCGACGTCTGGTACGTGTCGATGGCCCCCTGCACGAGCGCCTTGCTGCCCGCGCTCGAGGCGCCCTCGATGATCTCGACCCGGTCGAGGACCGGATCGTTCGGAAGCACCGGGAACACCGTCCCGATCGGCACCCAGGACGCGGTCCGGCCCTCCCGAGGGCGATCCGGTGCAGCCACCAGCGCGACCGCCGCGACCACCACGACCACGGTCCCCGCCGCGCCGACGACCTGCCGACGGCGCGGATGACGTGCCGCCGCCAGGATCGCCCGCCGCCGGGGCCCGCCGATGGCGCGCCAGGCCAGCACCGCCACCAGGACCGTCAGGATCGAGACGCCGAGTCCACGCATCGCGGCGTCGGTCGCCATCGACACCACGGTGGACCGGACGGCCGCGATCTCGCCCTGCGGCTGGCTCGCGATGACGGCGTCACGGGCGACGACCTGGTTGAGCTCGGTGACCTCGCTGTCGCCCAGCCGGATGTCGAGACCGATCCCGAGCGGCGCCTCAGCGGGCACCCGGATCTGCGGGATCAGTGTGCCGAAGTCGAGGCGCGCGTAGCCGTCGAAAGTGGGACGGACGGTTGCGTCGTGCGCGCCGATCACGATCTCGCGATCGCTGTGGACGAACGTCGAGTACGCCGTGGGCACCCCGACGACCAGCCCGAGGCCGATCAGCAGCAGGACCTTGAGAACCGTCCGGGTCATGCGATCCGGCTGCTCCAGCGATCTGTCGTGCCCACCGTCGTGAGCAGCTGGGTCGCGCGGGTCAGCACGACGTAGAGGGTGCGCCAGCCGGCACTGGACTCATCGGTGATGCCGTCGGGCTCGACGACGACGACGCCGTCGAACTCCAGGCCCTTGGTGTCGAGCCCGTCGAGCAGTCGCAGGCGATCGGCGTGCCGGGACAAGACGTCGGCCAGCTCGGCGCGGAGCGGCTCCAGACGCGCCCGCGGCGTCACGATCGCGACGGTGCCCTCGACGCGACCGAGGATCTCCTCGGCACTGCGCCGCACGGTGTCCGTCAGCTCGGACTCGGCGACCGTGTGGTGCTGCGGGGACTCCCCCGTACGGCGCACGGCCTCGGCGAGATCGGGGTCGGGCACCGCGACGGCGGCGACCTTCGCCGCCAGATCGTAGATCTCGGCGGAGTTGCGGTAGTTGGTCGAGAGCCGGAACGCGTGCTCGGGCTTGCCCTCGAGGGCGGACCGGCGTGCGGCGGCGGCCTCCTGCGGGTAGGGCCACGACGACTGGGCCTGGTCGCCCACGATCGTCCAGCTCGCGTGACGCCCGCGGCGCCCGAGCATGCGCCACTGCATCGGCGAGAGGTCCTGCGCCTCGTCGACCAGGACGTGCGCGAAGCTGTCGTCCTCGATGCTCTGGGTCGAGCGGAACCGGTCCACGCGCTCCTCGCGCTCGCGGCGCTCGAAGCTCATGAGCTGCTTGGGGTTGTCGTCATCGTCGTCGCCGGAGTCCGGGAGCTCGCCGATGACGTAGCGCAGCTCGTCGATCAGGGGGACGTCCTGGATGCTGGGCTCCTCGGACGCCCAGGACTCCTTGAGCGCCGCGATCTCCTTGGCGTTGAACGCGCCCTGGGCCAGCTGGTCGATCAGGTCCGGGAGCATGCGCCACACCTCGATCGGCTCGACCGGCGGCCACCACTGCTCGACGAAGTCGACGAAGCGGTCGTCCGTCGTGATGGTCTCGACGAAGCCCTCCTGGCCCTTCTCGAGGGCGCGCTCGCCGCGCACCTGGCGCCACAGCGCGTCGACCAGGGCCGACGGCACCTTGGCGTACGCCCGGTTGCGCTTGCTGCCGGCCAGCAGCTGGCGGCGGATGCGCTCGAGCTGCTGGGCGTCGAGGCGAAGGACGTCGTCCTTGTAGAAGTAGCGGAACGACGAGGGGGCGCCGGGCGATGGTGCGGCCGCGGCACGGGCGAGGAACTTGACCATCCGTGACGAGCCCTTGGCCGCGGCGGCGACCGGGTCGTCGTGGCGCGCAGCGCGCAGCCCGTCGACGACCTCGCCCAGCGATCGCAGGGTCACGCTGGTCTCACCCAGGCTGGGCAGGACGCGCTCGATGTAGCTCATGAACACCGAGGACGGTCCGACCACGAGCACGCCGCCGGACTCGAAGCGCCGACGGTCGGTGTAGAGCAGGTACGCCGCGCGGTGCAGCGCCACGACGGTCTTGCCGGTCCCGGGACCGCCGCCGATCGTGGTCGCGCCGCGGGCGGGGGCGCGGATGGCCTCGTCCTGCTCCTTCTGGATCGTGGCGACGACCGAGTGCATCGAGCTGTCGCGGGCCCGCGTGAGGCTCGCGAGAAGCGCGCCCTCACCGATCACGACCATGTCGTCGGGCGCGTTGTCGCCGTCGAGCAGATCGTCCTCGATGCCGATGACCTGGTCGTTGGAGCAACGCAGCACCCGCCGGCGGATCACGCCGGCCGGCTCCTGCGCGGTGGCCTGGTAGAACAGCGCTGCTGCGGGGGCGCGCCAGTCGATCAGCAGGATCTCGCGGTCCGCGTCGCGCACGCCGATCCGGCCGATGTAGCGGGACTCGCCGTTCAGCATGTTGAGCCGGCCGAAGACGAGACCGTCGTGCGCCGCGTTGAGGGCCGACAGCCGCTTGGACGCCTGGTAGACCATCGCGTCGCGCTCGACCAGTCCACCCTCGTTGCCGACGTGACCGCGTGCCATTCCCTCCACCACGAGCGACCGCGCGACCTTGGCAGACGCGTCGAGACGTTCGTAGACGGTGTCCACGTACGACTGCTCAGCCTCGATCTCGCGTTGCTCCGCGTTGTCCCCGCTCACCCGACTCCTTGTGCTGGCCTAGAGAACTCACAAGTGTATTCCGTCCCCGAAATATTCCGCAGGCAGATCGCCACCCGGACGCAGCCCAGCACGGCGACGTCGGCCGTCCTACGCTGGTGGATTCCCTTCCTCGACCTCGCAGGTGCACATCGTGATCAAGATCCTCGGAATCCTCACCGCCCTGGCGCTCGTCGGCACCCCGCTGACCGGCGCCCACGCCGCTTCGACCCGCTACAAGGTCTCGGCCACCGTCAGCGACGACAAGCTCGACATCACCTCCGGCGACGGGTCCAACCGGTCCACCCGCATCAAGGGCAAGGTCACCGGCGGGCCGGTCAAGGGCAAGCGGGTCCACATCTACTACCGCAACGTGAGCACCAAGGCCGCCCCTCGCACGTTCCTGCGCACGGCCCGCCTCTCGTCGTCCGGCAGGTTCTCCACGACGTGGCGGCCGAAGGACGGCGGCCGGTACGAGATCGACGTGGTCAAGCAGGCCGGCAGCGGCAAGCGTGCTGGCACCGACCCGACCCGCGTGTACGTCTACCAGTTCGTGAGCCTCACGCACCTGTTCGATCGCGCCGCGAGCTCGGGATCGGGCTACACCGACCGCGAGAGGTTCGGCAACGGCACGTACTACCGCGACGGCTACGCGATCCTCGGCGGCGGCCGCGCGGTCTTCGACACCCGGGGCTTCCACTGCATGCGCGTCAACTTCAAGACCGGCCTGTCCACCCGCAGCTCCGCCTCGCGGGGCACGATCCGAGTGACCCAGCGCAGGACGTTGGTCACCCGTTCGATGAGCAAGGGACAGGTCTACAAGGCGTCCAAGACCGTGCAGAAGAAGATGAACGCGAGTGACAAGATCACCTTCTCGGTCGACCGGCGCGACGACATCGGTGACCAGTCCCGCCTGCGGTTCGTGGTCGGACGCCCCGTCGCCGCGTGCACCTACCCGACCCGTTCGGCCCCGTACCGCTGATCCCGGGCCGGATGACGACCGGACTCTCAGGACTCCCGCTCGGCCACGATCTGCTCTAGCATCGAGGGACTTTGGTCCCGGTCCGATGGAGGAGGTCCTGATGCGCAGGATCGGCGTGCTGCTCCTGGGGTCGGTCCTCACCTTCGGCCTGCTCACGCCCGCGGACGCCGCCCGGACGTTCTCGATCAGCCTGAGCCCGGCACCGAAGGGCGCGACCGATGCGAAGAAGAGCTACAACGACACGGCGCTCGACGTCAGCGAGGCCACGCAGGACGGACGCGAGAGGACCACGATCCGGGGCCGGGTCAAGCGCGGCAAGAAGGCCGCGTCGGGGCGGGTCAAGGTCTACGCGACCAACACGTCGAGGCCCGGCAGCAGGCGCACCCTCCTCGGGTCCCCGAGGCTCAACCGCAACGGATGGTTCAGCCAGCGCTTCCGCCCCGGGCACGACCGGGCGGGCGTCTACCGGATCGAGGTCGTCAAGGGCGGCAGCCGCGGCTACGCCACGACCACCCGCGCCGTGACCGTCCGGGTCTTCCAGTTCGTCGAGGCCCTCAACGGCTACGACGCGGAGCAGCCCGGCGTGACGCCAGCGTGGAACGCGCCACCGGCCTACGGCACGTTCCACCACCAGTCGTACGTCGTGGAGGGCGGCTCGACCGCGGAGTTCGACTTCACCGGCCACTCGTGCCTGCAGCTGAACTTCCGGATGGCCCGGTCCGCGGACGCGACGGTCGACGGGCGCTTCACGGTCACCCTCGACGGTCGGACCATCGTGCCCTGGACGACTCTCGCCGGCCGCCAGTACCTGCCCAGCAAGACGGTGCAGAAGCGGATGACCGCGGGCGGCCGCCTCCGGTTCACGGTGGCTCCGCACGACGACGGCGACGCGGCGACCGCCGATGACAACCGCCGGGTCACGATGGTCCTGGGACGGCCGATGGTCTCCTGCACGTACCCGGACCCCGTGGTGGCCACGCGGTAGACCGCCGACGCCATGAGAACCATCCGCACCTGGTCCTCCTGAGGGATAGGCACAGCCCGCCCCCGCATGCGTCAATGACAGCATGTCTTTCCCCGGGGTGCGTCGCTGCCACGCGCACCGTCGCGCCCCGCTGCACGCCGGCCACCGCCGTCGTACGTTCGGCGGCCGCGCCGGGCTGGTGCTGGCGTTCGCGCTCGCGCTCGCACTCGGCGTGGGCGGGACGGCCGCATACTCGGCCCTCTACGGCAGCATCCCGACGGCCGAGGCCCAGGACCGGGTCGTGGTGCGCGGTGGCGTCGTCCGGCTCGGCACACACGTGTACCTGCACGCCAACGGCAGCCACGGCGCGATCGGCATCACCCGCGTCGCCCTGGTCAAGAAGTGCCATCTGCGGGTCTACCTGGACCGCCAGCCGGGCGATCGCGTCGTCGCGGCCGTGGCCGAGGAGGACGAGGCGATGGCGCGCCTCGGCGTCCAGGCCGGCATCTCGGGCGGCATCGACGTCGTGGACGTGCGCCTCTACCGAGCCGGCAGACGGGTGTGCGCGAACGACAGGATGTTCGGCGGCCGATCGAATCTCTGGATCAGCGTGACGACGCTGGCACGGACACCGCGGAAGCCGGCCACACCAGCACCGGCCCAGCCGACAGTGCCGGCTGCACCAGCGCCACCGACGTCGTCCGTCGAGCCGGCAGCAGCCCTCGGCTGACCCGTCCGGCCCGCCTCAGGCGGGGTCGAGGATGCGCCGGAGGAACTGCCGCGTGCGCTCCTCGCGCGGATCGCCGATGACCTGGGCGGGAGGGCCGCTCTCCACGACGACGCCGCCGTCCAGGAAGAGCACCTGGTCGCACACCTGCTGGGCGAAGCGGATCTCGTGGGTCACGATCATGGTGGTCCAGCCCTGCTGGGTGAGGTCCTTGATGACCGACAGCACCTCCCCGACCAGCTCGGGGTCGAGGGCCGAGGTGGGCTCGTCGAACAGGACGACCTTCGGCTTGAGCGCGAGCGCGCGGGCGATGCCGACCCGCTGCTGCTGACCGCCGGACAGCTGGAACGGGTGCTGATCGGCCTTCTCGGCGAGCCCGACCTGCTCGAGCAGGACCCGGGCCTCGGCGATCGCCTCCTCCAACGGCCGCTTCTGCACCTGCACGGGACCCTCGATGACGTTCTCCAGCACGGTCTTGTGCGGGAAGAGGTTGTGCGACTGGAAGACCATGCCGCTCTGGGCGCGGAGCCGCGCAGTCGCCGCTCGGCCTGCCTTGCCCCGGGGCAGGGCGCCGAAGTCGACCTCGACGTCCCCGATGCCGATCGTGCCGGAGTCGGGCGTCTCCAGGACGTTGAGCGCTCGCAGGATCGTGGTCTTGCCCGAGCCGGACGGCCCGAGGATCGTGGTGGTGGTGCCCGCCTCGGCAGTGAAGTCCACGCCACGGAGCACGTGGTTGTCGCCGAAGGTCTTGGTGATGCCGCGGACGCGGACGAGGGGATCGGTCATGTCGCCACGAACCTGTTCAGTCGGGTCTCGAGCCTGCCCTGGACGTAGGACATCGCCACGCAGACGATCCAGTAGTACAGCGCCGCGAAGATGTAGAGCGGCAGGAACACCTGCGCCGCAGCGGCAGCGTTCTGGGACGAGCGCAGCACGTCGGTCAGCAGCACGACCGACAGCAGGGACGTGTCCTTGAACAGCGAGATCGCGGTGTTGGACAGCGGCGGCACAGCGGTGCGTGCGGCCTGTGGGAAGACGATCCGTCGCAGCGTCTGCCAGTAGCCCATGCCGATCGAGGCGGCGGCCTCGAACTGGCCCTTCGGCACCGACAGGATCGCGGACCGCACGACCTCCGCGGCGTAGCCGCCCACGTTGAGGCTCAGCGCCACGACCCCCGCGACGTACGACGAGAAGTCGATCCCGATCTCCGGCAGTCCGAAGAACACGATGAACAGCTGCACCAGCAGCGGCGTCCCACGGATGATCGAGACGTAGCCGCGGGCGAGCCCGGCCAGGATGCGGCTGCCGGAGATGCGGGCCAGGGCGACGGCGACCGCGATCGCAAGACCGATGACGAAGCTGATGATCGTGATCGGGATCGAGACCTTGATGAGGCCCTTGAACATCGGCCATGCCGCGTCCTGGACAACCTGCGCATCGCTCCTGCCCTTGCGACCGCCCGAGAGGTCGACACCGCCGTCGTTCTCGACCGAGACGTTGGCCTTGAAGTAGGACTCGGAGATCTTCGCGAGCGTGCCGTCGGCCCGCAGCGCCTGCAGCGCCTGGTTGGCCTCGGCGAGCCGGGGATCGCCCTTGCGGAACGCCAGCACCTGCTTGCTGACCTCGTCGCCCGCGTCGCCGGAGATCTCGATCTCGTCGGACCCGGTGGTGTTGAGGTAGTCGAGCACCGCGATGTTGTCGTTGACGATCGCGTCGACCCGTCCCTGCACGAGCAGCGCCGCGGCCTGGGCGAAGCCCTCGACGCCCTCGACCTTCGCGCCGGCGTCCTTGGCGACCTGCGCCCAGTTGCTCGTGATCGACTGCGCGGTCGTCTTGCCCTTGAGGTCCGCGAGGGAGGTGATGCCCTTCGTGCCGGTCTTCACCACGATGACGCCGCGCGAGTACGTGTACGGCTCGGACAGGCCGAACTTCGCCTCGCGCTCGGGGTTGGTCGAGACCTGGTTGGCGATGACGTCGATCCGATCGGACTCGAGCGCCGCGAAGATCGCATCGAACTGCGTCTCGACGAACTCGAGCCGCCAGCCGGCCTTCTTGGCGACGGCCTTGACCACCTCGATGTCGTAGCCGGTGAGCTCGTCGTTGCCGGACTCGTGGAACGTGAACGGCGGGTACGTGCCCTCCGTCCCGACCCGGACCACAGGGCGGTCGTCGGCTGCGCTCGCGGGCGTCGCGGGCAGCAGGAACAGCGCCAGCAACGCCAGGAGGAGCACCTTGGCCGCACTGCGCATTCGTCCTCCTCGGAGCAGGGTCCTTCGACCGTACGGCGAGACTAGTGACGGCGCAGCGCGGCCCTCCACCCCATCCACGATCTGGGCGGGAGGCAGGGTCGCGCCCGGGTCACTTCCTGCGGTCGAGGAAGGCCCGCATCGCCGCGCGGGCCTCGTCGCTGCCGAACAGCTCTCCCGACAGCTGGGCCAGGTTCGCGCCGTGGGTGTCGATGCGGGCGACCAGGTCGTGGTTGAGCAGCTTCTTGGTCTCGCGCAGGCCCTGCGGATAGGCGCGGGCGAGGTCGCCGACCACGCGGTCGACCTCGTCCGCGAGCTCACCCTCGGGCACCGCTCGGGTGATCATCCCGATCGCGGCCGCCTCCGCCGCGCCGAACGTCCGGGCGGTCAGGAACAGCTCGCTCGCCGCCCGCTCCGTCAGCCGCGGCAGCAGGCTGAGGGAGATGATCGCCGGCGCGAGCGCGAGGCGTACCTCGGTGAGCTGGAACGTCACCGACTCGGCCGCGAGCACGATGTCCGCAGCGCCCACGATGCCGAGCCCCCCGGCACGCACGGGCCCGTCAAGCTCGACCACGACGGGCTTCGAGGCCGTCGCGATGAGCAGCTGCATCGCGACCATGGCCTTGGCGCCCTCGACCATCCCGCCCTCGGACGCCTCGGCCATGTCGGCCCCCGAGCAGAAGACCGGGCCCGCGGACCGGATGACGATCACGCGCACCTGCGGATCGACGTCCGCGGTCTCCACGTGCGCCATGAGCTCGGAGACCAGCTGCTTGCTCAGGGCGTTGCGGTTGTACTCGCTGTCGAGCGTGATCGTGGCGACCCGCTTGTCGATGTCGAGGTGCACGAGCTCAGCCATGGGCGTGCCTTCCGTCTGCGGTTCAGTAGGACTTGGGGAGACCGAGCGAGAACTGGGCGACGAAGTTGAGCGCCATCTCCCGGCTGACCGGCGCGATGCGCGACAGGCGCGAGCCCGCCAGCATCTGCACCAGACCGTACTCGTTGGCCAGCCCGTTGCCACCGTGCGTCTGGATCGCCCGGTCGACAGCGTTGCAGACCGCCTCTCCCGCGGCGTACTTGGCCATGTTGGCCGCCTCCGCCGCACGCATCACGTCACCTGCGGCATAGAGCGCGGCCGCCTTCTGGGTCATCAGCCGGGCCATCTCGATCTCGATGTACGACTGGGCGAGCGGGTGCGAGATCGCCTGGTGGGCGCCGATCGGCGCATCCCAGACCTTGCGCTCCTTGGCGTACTCCGACGCCTTGGCCAGCGCGAGGCGCGCGGTTCCGAGGGCGAAGGACGCCGCCATGATGCGCTCAGGGTTGAGCCCCGCGAACAGCTGCTCGATGCCCGCGCCCTCCCCGCCGATCAGGGCGTCGGTCGGCACCCGGACGTCGTCGAAGAACAGCGTGAACTGCTTCTCCGGCGACACGATGCCCATGTCGATCTCCTGGTAGGTGAAGCCTGCGGAGTCGGTCGGCACGAGGAACAGCGCGGGCTTGAGCTTGCCGGTGCGCGAGTCCTCGGTGCGCGCGACCACCAGCACGTGACTGGCCTCGTCCACGCCCGAGATGTACGTCTTGGTGCCGGTCAGCCGCCAGCCGTCCGCCTCGCGGTACGCCGTCGTGATGATGTTGTGCGAGTTGGAGCCCGCGTCCGGCTCGGTGATCGAGAACGCGAAGGTCGACGTGCCGTCGGCCAGGCCCGGCAGCAGCGCCTGCTTCTGCTCGTCGCTGCCGTACTGCGTGATGATCGTGCCCACGATCGCGGGCGACACGACCATGAGGAGCAGCGGGCTGCCGGCGGCCGCGAGCTCCTCGCAGACCGCCGCGAGGTCGCCGATGTCGCCGCCGCCGCCGCCGTACTCCTCGGGGATCGAGACGCCGAGGAAGCCGTTGCGGCCGGCCTCGGCCCACAGCTCGGTGGTCTTCTTGCCCGTGCGCGCGGCCTCCTCGAAGTAGGTGCGGCCGAACTTGTTGCCGAGGGCGGCGACGGACTGACGCAGCGCGATGCGCTCGTCGGACTCGGTGAAGGCGATGGTCATGGCTGATCTCCTGTGGGTTCGGTCGCCTCGATGACGGCGAGCACGGCTCCGGACTCGACCTGCGAGCCCGGGGTGGCCGAGAGCTGGGTGACGACGCCGTCGGTCGGCGCCGCGATGGTGTGCTGCATCTTCATGGCCTCGAGGACGACGATGACGTCTCCCCTCGCGACCTGCTGACCGTCCTGGACCGGCACCGCGACGACCGCGGCCGGCATCGGGGCGAGCAGCGATCCGGCCGCGACGACGTCGGCGGGGTCGACGAACCGCGGCAGCGGGACCAGGTCGACCGGGCCGAGCGGACCGTCGACGTCCACCCACCCCTCGCCGACCCGGACGTCGTACGTCTCGCGCACCCCGTCGACGTCGAGGACGACGCGTCCGGGCGTGGCCTCGACGACGCTGACGCCCTCGAGGTCGTGCTGCACGAGGCCTGCGCCGTAGTGCACCGTGAGATCCGGCTCGTACGAGCGGGTGCGCGGCTGGCTCGGCACGTTCCGGTAGGCCGCGGGGATGCGGGCGAGCACACGGGCCCCGGCGGCCGCGGCGGAGGCCTCCGCGAGGGCCGCTGCGATCGCGGTCCGCTGCAGGGCGGCGGCATCCAGGTGCGGGCGCGTCCACGCCTCCAGTCGTTGGTCGAGCAGGGCGGTGTGCACGCGGGCCGCGGTGAACTCCTCGTCGCTCAGGATCGCCTGCAGGAAGTCCAGGTTGGTGCGCACCCCGTGGATCCTGGTGCGACGCAGCGCGTCGACGAGCCGGCGCAGCGCCGTACGACGATCCGCCCCGTGGGCGACGATCTTGGCGATCATCGCGTCGTAGTGGATGCCCACCACGGACCCGGACTCGATGCCGGAGTCGACCCGCAGGCCGGGCCCGGTGGGGACCTCGAACGTCCGCACGGCACCGGTCTGCGGCTGCCAGTCGTCGGCCGGGTCCTCGGCGTAGAGACGCACCTCGATCGCGTGGCCGTGCGGACCGGCCGGCTCGTCGCCGAGCGCGGCCCCCTCGGCGATCGCGATCTGCTGGGCGACCAGGTCGAGGCCGAAGACCGCCTCGGTCACCGGGTGCTCGACCTGCAGCCGGGTGTTCATCTCCAGGAACCAGGCACGACCCGAGTCGAGGTGGGCGTCGGAGACGAGGAGCTCGACGGTGCCCGCACCGACGTAGCCGACCGCGCGGACCGCGGCACGCGCGGCGTCGTGCAGCGCCGCTCGGACCGCGTCACTGACGTCGGGCGCGGGCGCCTCCTCGACCACCTTCTGGTGGCGGCGTTGGATCGAGCAGTCCCGGTCGCCGAGGACCCAGCACGTCCCGTGCCGGTCGGCCAGGACCTGGACCTCGATGTGTCGCGCGGTCGGCAGGTACGGCTCGACGAACACCGTCGGGTCGCCGAAGGCCGATTCGGCCTCCGCGGCGGCCCTGGCGAGCTCGCCGTCCAGCTGATCGGGGGCCGCGACGACCCTCATGCCGCGTCCGCCACCGCCGGCCGAGGCCTTCACGAGCAGCGGGAAGTCGTCCTGCGTCGCCGTCCCGGGGTCGACCCGCAGGATCGGCACGCCGGCGTCGGCCATGAGCTCCTTGGCGCGGATCTTCGACCCCATCTGCTCGATCGTGTCCGGGTCCGGGCCGATCCACACGAGTCCGGCCGCGAGCACCTGCCGGGCGAACGCGGCGTTCTCGGACAGGAAGCCGTAGCCGGGGTGGACCGCGTCGGCCCCCGACCGCAGCGCGGCGTCGACGATCAGGTCGCCGCGCAGGTACGTGTCGGCGGGCGCGTCGCCCGCCAGGCGTACCGCGAGATCGGCCTCGGCGACGAAGGGTGCTCCCGCGTCCGCGTCGGAGTGGACCGCGACGGTCCGGATGCCGAGCTCACGGCACGTGCGGAACACCCGGCGGGCGATCTCGCCGCGGTTGGCCACCAGGACGCTGCGGATCTGCGGGCTCACAGGCGGAACACTCCATATCCCTCGGCGCCCCGGACCGGGCGGGTGTGGATCGCTGACAGGCACATGCCGAGCACGGTCCGGGTGTCCCGGGGATCGATCACCCCGTCGTCGTAGAGCATCCCGGACGTGAAGTAGGCCAGGGACTCCTTCTCGATCTGTTCCTCGACGAGAGCGCGCATCGCCAGGTCACCTTCCTCGTCGTACGCCTGTCCCCTCGCCTCGGCCGCACCGCGCGCGACGATCGAGATGACCCCCGCGAGCTGCGCCGGGCCCATCACGGCGGACTTGGCGCTCGGCCAGCTGAACATGAAGCGCGGGTCGTACGCGCGCCCGCTCATGCCGTAGTGACCCGCGCCGTACGAGGCGCCCATCACGACCGACAGGTGCGGGACCGTCGAGTTGGAGACGGCGTTGATCATCTGGGCGCCGTGCTTGATGATGCCGCCCTGCTCGTACTCCGCGCCGACCATGTAGCCGGTCGTGTTGTGCAGGAACAGCAGCGGCGTGTCGACCTGGTTGGCCAGCTGGATGAACTGTGCGGCCTTCTGCGCCTCCTCGCTGAACAGCACGCCCTGGGCGTTCGCGAGGACCCCGATCGGATAGCCGTGCAGCCGTGCGAAGCCGGTCACGAGGGAGGAGCCGTAGAGCGGCTTGAACTCGTCGAATGCGCTGGCGTCGACGATCCGTGCGATGACCTCACGGGGGTCGAACGGGATCTTGAGGTCGGTCGGCACGATGCCGAGCAGCTCGTCGGGGTCGAGCCGCGGCTCGGCGTACGCCTGGTCGGGGATCGTGCCCTGCTTGCGCCAGTTGAGGTTCGCCACGATCGAGCGGCCGATGCGGATCGCGTCGCGCTCGTCGGTCGCAAGGAAGTCGGCGAGCCCCGACTGCCGGGCGTGCATCTCCGCACCGCCCAGCGACTCGTCGTCGGACTCCTCGCCGGTCGCCATCTTGACCAGGGGCGGACCGCCGAGGAACACCTTGGCGCCCTCCTTGACCATCACGACGTAGTCGCTCATCCCCGGCACGTACGCTCCGCCGGCCGTCGAGCTGCCGAACACCAGCGCGATCGTCGGACGGCGGTCCGCGCTCGCCCGGGTGATGTCGCGGAACGATCCGCCGCCGGGGATGAAGATGTCCTTCTGGGTCGGCAGGTCCGCGCCGCCGGACTCCACGAGGTTGATCGTCGGCAGCCCGCACTCGGCCGCGATCTGCGCCGAGCGGCGGATCTTCGCCAGCGTGCTGGGATTGGTCGAGCCGCCCTTGACCGTGGGGTCGTGCGCGACGATCACGCACTCGACCCCCTCGACGACGCCGATGCCGGTCACGACCGAGGCGCCGACCGCGAAGCTCGTGCCCCACGCCGCGAGGGTCGACAGCTCCAGGAACGGGGAGTCCTCGTCGACCAGCAGCTCGATGCGCTCGCGAGCGGTCAGCTTGCCGCGGCGACGGTGCCGCTCGATCGCCCGCTCCCCGCCCGCGTCGATCGCCGCCCGGTGCTGCTCGGCCAGGTCGGCGACCCGCTCGAGCAGGTGCCCGCGATTCGCCCGATAGCTGTCGGACGTCGTGTCGACCGCGGTGCGGATCATGTCAGTACGCCAGGAGCTTCGCGGCCAGGTCGGTCATGACCTCGGTGGCGCCGCCGCCGATGCCGAGGATGCGGGCGTCGCGGTAGTGCCGCTCGACCTCGGACTCGCGCATGTAGCCCATGCCGCCGAAGATCTGCACGGCCTCGGACACGACCCACTCGCACGCGGCGACCGAGACGTTCTTGGCCACGACGGCCTCGAGGAGCGGGCTCTCGCCGGCTGCGGCCTTCTCGACGGCCTCGCGGGTGATCGCCCGGGCCGCCGCGGTGCGGCTGTGCATCTCGACGAGCTTGTGCCGGATGACCTGACGGGTGATGAGCGGCTTGCCGAACGTCTCGCGCTGGCGGGCGTACTCGACGGCCAGGTCGAGCGCGCGCTGTGCCGTGGCGTAGCCCTGCGTCGCGAGGCTGACCCGCTCGTTGACGAACTGGTTGACGATCAGACCGAAGCCGCCGTTGACCTCGCCGACGATGTTGCTCGCGGGCACCCGCACGTCGTCGAACGTCAGCTCGGCGGTGTCGGAGCAGTGCCAGCCCATCTTCTTGAGCGGCTTGGAGACCGTGAAGCCCGGCAGGCCCTTGTCGATGACCAGCAGGCTGATGCCGCCGAAGCCGTCGCCGCCCGTCCGCACGGCCGTGGTGACGTAGTCCGAGCGGACGCCGGAGGTGATGAACGTCTTGGCGCCGTTGACGACGTAGTGGTCGCCGTCGAGGACCGCGCGGGTGGTGAGGCCCGCGACGTCGGATCCGCCGCCCGGCTCGGTGATCCCGAGGGAGCCGATCTTCTCGCCCGCGAGGGTGGGTCGGACGTACCGCTCGATCAGGTCGGGGTTGCCGCTGTCGACCATGTGCGGCACCGCGATGCCGTGCGTGCACAGGCTCGCGAGCAGTCCGCTCGAGCCGCCCGCGGCCAGGACCGCCTCGGTCATGATGGTCGCGTCGATGATGTCTCCGCCGGAGCCGCCGACCTCCTCGCTGAACGCGATGCCGAGCATGCCCACGTCGGCGGCCTTGCGATGCAGCTCGCGCGGCAGCAGGCCCGCGTCCTCCCAGGCCGGCAGGTGCGGGGCGATCTCCTTCTCGGTGAAGGAGGTGACCATCTCGCGCAGCGCGTTTCGTTCGGGAGTGCTCCAGGTGTTCACAGGGCAGCCTCGGCAATCGTCGGGGGTAGGAGGGTGGTGGGGATGGCGCAGTCGCGGGCACGGAGCCACTCGCCGACGCCCTTGGCCTGCGGGTCGAGACGGGTGGACGAGGCCACTCCCTCGCCGAGCAGGCCGTGGATCACGATGTTGACCGCCGCGAGGTTGGGCAGCGGGTGGATCTCGATGTCGAGCAGCGCCGACTCGGGCAGCAGATCGCGGACGGTGTCCTCGTCGAGCAGCTCGACCAGCCAGGCGTACGCGTCGTCGCGGGTCGGGTGGTCGGCCGGGATCCACACTCCGACGTTGGCGTCGCCGCCCTTGTCGCCCGAGCGGGCGTACGCCAGCCGTCCCAGCGGCACCCGCACCGTCTCCGCCGCCCACTCCGCGAGTGGCGCAACCTGGAGGTTTTGGGACGGCGAGTCGTCCACTTCTGCGCCGGTCGCGGATCGGGTTGCGCCAGTGGGCGGCGGGATGTCGGTGACGGTGCCGTCGGCTGCGACGACCCGGTGCGGGACGTCGGCCTGGGGGACGTACGCCGCACGGTAGGTGCCGTAGGGGCTCGCGGCGGCCGGCGGGCGCGACAGGCTGAAGCCCGGGTAGGAGGCCAGGGCGAGCTGCACCGCGGCATCGCTGAACGTACGCCCGACGGCCTCGGCGTGCGCACTCCTGACGTCGAGGCGCAGCAGCGAGGTCGCCTGCGCCTGCGTCGCGGGATCGGGCAGGTCGGTGCGATCGAGGTGCCACTCGACGGTCTCGGGCCGGGTGCCCGCGTCGAGCGCGGACTCCATCTGCTGCTGGACGAGGGCGGCCTTCTCGGTGATGTCGAGCCCGGTCAGCAGGAACTCGACGCCGTTGCGGAAGCCGCCGAGCGCGTTGAGGCACACCTTGGCCGTCGCCGGCGGCGCCTCGCCGACGACGCCGCTGATCGCGACCCGGTCGCGGCCGTCCTGGCGCAGGGTCATGGTGTCGAGGCGGGTCGAGACGTCGGGGCCGAGATACAGCGGCGAGCCGATCTCGTAGACCAGCTGGGCCGTGACGGTGTCGACCGTGACGGCGCCCCCGGTGCCCGCGTGCTTGGTGATGACGCACGAGCCGTCCGCCGCGATCTCCGCGATCGGGAAGCCGAGCGGCGCCGACATGTCGACATGCGCGAAGCCCGAGAAGTTGCCGCCCGTGGCCTGCGTTCCGCACTCGATGACGTGCCCCGCCACGACGGCGCCGGCCAGCTGGTCCAGGTCGTCGCGGCCCCAGCCGAAGGCGGCGATCGCGGGCCCCACGACCACCGACGCGTCCGTGACCCGGCCGGTCACCACCACGTCGGCCCCTCCCTCCAAGGCCGACGCGATGCCGAACGCACCGAGGTACGCATTCGCAGTGAGCACGTCGCCGAGGTCGAGCTCGTCGGCCCGGCCGACCAGGTCGTCGCCTTCGACGTGCGCGACCGCGATCTCGAGCCCCTGCTCGGCGGCGATCTCGCGCAGCTTCGCGGCCAGTCCGGCGGGGTTGAGACCGCCCGCGTTCGCGACGATGCGGACGCCACGGTCCTTGGCCAGCGCCATCGAGTCGGTCATCTGCCGGACGAACGTCCGGGCGTAGCCGAGCGACGCGTCCTTCATCCGGTCCCGGCCGAGGATCAGCATCGTGAGCTCGGCGAGGTAGTCGCCGGTGAGGTAGTCCAGGTCGCCGCCCTCGAGCATCTCGCGCATCGCGCCGAGCCGGTCGCCGTAGTAGCCCGAGCAGTTGCCGATTCGGACCACGGACGTCACCGGTCCGCCAGGGGGACCGGGTCGGCGCCGGGCAGCCCCGCGAACGCCTGGACGATCGTCAGCCAGTGCGCGGCGTGCTCGCCCTCGGCCCGGACGTCGACGTCGTCGAGGTGGCGACGTCGGGTCGCGAGCAGCGCGAAGTCGTGGCCCGACCCGGTGACCCGCTCGGCCGCGTCGTCCGGGCCCCAGGTCCACAGGTCGCCGTCGGGCCCGGTCAGCTCCACGCGGATGTCGACGCCCGGGTCCTGCTCGCCGCGCACCAGGTACGCGTACGGGCGGGCCCGTACGCCGATGTGGCAGACGTGCTTGGCGCGCGAGCTCTCGGGCACCGTGATGCCGATCGCCTCGGCGACGTCGTGGCCGTGGGCCCAGGTCTCCATGATCCGGGCCGTCGCCATCGAGGCGGGGCTCATCGCCGGGCCGAACCACGGGATCTTCTCCCCGACCGGTACGCCTCGCAGTGCCGCGTCGAGCTCGACCCGGCCCTCTCGCCACACGACGAGCAGGTCCTCGGGCGGCAGGAGCGCCATCTCCTCGGTCGCGGTGTCGATGAAGCCGAAGGGGTCCTCGGCGGCGGCGAGCATGACCCGGCCGAACTCGTCGGGATCGACGATCGCGGCGAGGGAGGTGCTGTCGGTCCAGTGCAGGTGGGCGATCTGGTGGGCGACGGTCCAGCCCTCGGGCGTCGTCACGGCGGCCCAGCCGTCGGCCGGCAGGCCCGCGACCCACTGGTCCAGCTGCAGGCTCTCGGCCGTCAGGTCGGACAGGATCTCGTCGAGGACGGTCATGGCATCTCCAGCTCGTGGTCGAGGACGGCGGCCCAGGAGTCCAGGACCGCCGAGCGGCGTCGTGCGTCGTCGCTGAGGGAGGCAGCCAGGCCGAGCCCGCGGACCAGGTCGAGCGTCGCCTGCACGAGCTGGCGGTTGTCCCCCTGAGACTCGTCGATGCCGAGCAGCTCGACTGCGTACGCGTGGGTCTCGCGGCCGATGCGTCGCTCGAGCGGTGCGACCGCCTCACGCAGCTCGGCGTCGGTGCGCGCGGCGACCCACAGCTCGAGTGCGGCGAAGAACACGGGCGAGACGAACTGCGCGGCGAGGATCTCCAGGACGCCACGGATGCGACCCTCCTCGGGCAGATGCGCGGCGCTGCGGCGCATCTCGTCGCGGCGGCGGTCGCTGAGGTGCTCGACCGCGGCCACCACGAGGGCCTGCTTGCTGGGGAAGTGGTGCAGCTGCGCGCCGCGGCTCACGCCCGCACGGCGGCTCACGAGTGTCGTGGTCGTGCCCGACCAGCCGAGCTCGACGAGGCAGTCGACCGTCGCCTCCATCAGGCGCTGGCGCATCGCCCGCGATCGCTCGCCCTGGGGGACGCGGATCGGCGCGGTCTCGGTGCTCACCCGCTCAGCATGGCCGCTCGATCACAAACAGTCAAGCATGATTGTTTGTTTCTGACGAAGTATCAGCCGATTCTCACGACGCGGTCACGGCCATCTCATGCTGTTTCGGTGTGATGGGAGTCACATCCGTCACCACTCTCGGGAGACCTCATGCGCACACCCCTCACCCTCGTCGGCCTCGTGCTGGCCGTCGTCCTGACGCTCAGCGGATGCGGTGGGAGCGACGACGACAAGCTGAGCAGCACCGACCGCGACAAGGCCGCCGATGCCGCACTCACGTACGTGGGTGGGGGCGAGGTCACCGACGTCGAGCGTGGCGACGGCGACGACCGGTACGCGTACGAGGTCGAGGTCAAGCTGCCCGGCGGCACCGACGTCGACGTGGAGCTCGACGAGGACTTCCAGGTCATCAACAACCCTCCGAAGGCCGCCGACCTCGAGTCCGGCGAGGCCCAAACGACGGAACCGACGCCGACGCCGACCGCGACAGCCGACCCCGACGACCGCCCGCTCACCGGATCGACGCTCAAGAAGGCCACGGCGGCGGCACTGAAGGCGACCGACCCGGCGGGCAAGGTCACCGAGACCAGCGAGAGCGACGACGCCGACCACGCCTACGAGGTCGAGGTCCTGCTGCCGAACGGACAGGACGTCACAGTTGAGCTGGACCGGTCGTTCAAGGTCACCAAGATCGATCGCTGACGCCGGGCGGGTTCCCCTCCATAGCGCGGCAGCCTTCGATAGTCTCCTCGGACTCCCACCCGCGCGACGGAAGGATCGTCCATGGCCGAGCAGGCTCCGCCACCGCCACCGCCACCGCCCACCCCGCCGCCACCGCCTCCCCCCACCGACCCCGTGCCGGGCGGCGCGTCACCTGAGCCGGTCGGCTCCGACCGTGGACGCGGCAAGATGGCCGTGATCGGTGGCGTCGCGGCCGCCCTCGTCCTCGGCGGCGGCTACGGCGCGTACGCGGTCTACGACAAGCTCGACGGCGGCGGCGCCCAGCCCCACGACGTCATGCCCGCGTCGACCCAGGTGTACGCCCGCATCGACCTCGACCCGTCCGCGAGCCAGAAGGTCGCGCTGTTCAGGCTCATCCGCAAGTTCCCCGACCTCGCGAAGCAGGTCGGCATCCGCGACGAGGACCAGGACATCCGCAAGCTGGTCTTCGACGAGGCGCTGAAGGGCTGCGACGGAGTCGACTTCGAGGACGACGTCAAGCCGTGGCTGGGCGACCGGGTGGGCGTCGGCGCCCAGATGAAGGACGGCGAGAAGGTCGTCATCGCGGTGCAGACCAAGGACGAGAAGAAGTCGCGCGAGGGCATCAAGAAGCTCTTCGGGTGCGGCGGCGACGCGTACGGGATCGCGTACCTCGACGGCTACGCGATCCTCGCGCCGAAGCAGGCGGACGTCGACGCGTCGATCAAGGCGACCGAGAAGGCCTCCCTCGGGGACTCGAAGCGGTTCATCGACGACTTCGACGAGCTGGGTGGCGAGGGCATCGCCTCGGCGTGGGTCGACGTCGCGTCGCTCGCGGACGTCCCGGAGGCCAAGCAGCAGCTCGGCGCCCAGGCGGACGACCTCGCGGCGACCGGCTCCGTCGCCATGACGTTGCGGGTCGACGGCAACGCCCTGGAGCTCGCGGCGCTGAGTGGGACGCAGCAGGAGCAGGAAGCGAGCCCGGGCGATCTCGCCAAGCTCCCGTCGGACACGGTCGTCGCGATGTCGGTGGCGGGCGTGGGCGACCAAGTCCGATCGACGTTCGACACGTTCGTCAAGACCTTCGACGAGGCCGCGTCGGCGTTCAACGGGATGACAGGACTCGAGCAGCGCGC
The DNA here is from genome assembly GCF_009661045.1 of Aeromicrobium sp. S22. Classification (NCBI taxonomy): domain Bacteria; kingdom Bacillati; phylum Actinomycetota; class Actinomycetes; order Propionibacteriales; family Nocardioidaceae; genus Aeromicrobium; species Aeromicrobium sp. S22. The sequence continues at coordinate 215,581 of NZ_WJWV01000001.1, read as the reverse complement.
GATGGGCGGGAGCGACTCGGGCCTCGAGATGGGCGATGAGTACACCGGCACGTACACCCCGCAGCCGCCTCGCAGCGCCCAGGACTTCATCGACGAGTTCGAGCGGGCGACCGGCTTCGCGCTGCCCGAGGACCTCGAGACCCTGTTCGGCGACAGCCTCACCCTGTCGATCGGCGCCAAGAACCTCGAGACGCTTCCCCAGATGTCGGGTCCTGAGGGTCTGAGCGCCCTCGACGTCGCGCTCTCACTGGAGTCGGACCGCACCAAGGCGCTCGATCTCGTCCAGCGCATCGCGGCCCAGGCGCGCGAGGCGGGGATCGCGCTCGTCGCGGTGCCCACCGACGACGGCGCGGTCCTGGCCACCAACGACGGTGCCGCCGCGGCACTGGCCGAGCCCGACGGCAGCCTCGGCGACGTGAAGGCGTTCAAGGAGGTCATCCCCGACGGCGATGAGGCGTACGCGGGCTTCTACCTCGACGTCGGCACGATCCTCGACAAGGTGCTCGAGGCCGATCCGCCCGAGGAGATCCGATCGGGCATCGAGGAGGCCAAGGCGCTGTCCGCGGTCGGCGTGTCGGTGACAGAGAAGGACGGCAACCGCTCGCTGACGAGCCTGCGCATCGCCTTCGAGTAGCCGCGAGGCGGGGCCCGGTCGGTGATCCGGCCGGGCCCCGCCGTCGCGAGCTCAGTCGTCCTCGGGGAAGGCGCAGTACAACGAGGGCTTGGATGCGTTGACGTACACCGGTCGGTCGGCGTTGCGCGCCTCGGCGCTGAAGGTGACTCCGCCGGTCTCGGCGCGAGGGACGTCAGCGGTGAAGGTGACCGTCGTGCCCGGCGTGACCCGCTGGCTCACGATGCGCTTCTCGTCCGCGTGGACTCGGAACTGCGCGTCCGCGCCCGCGGCCGACCGGTCGTCGAGGCCCACGGTGGCGCGCACCCGCTTGCAGGTGTGGAGGGTCACCCAGCGGGTCTTGCCCGCGCCATTGGCATCGGACGACCAGTAGCGGGTGACCGCGGTGCCATTGACGGTCTGCGGACCGTACTGACCGATGTACCTCTCGCCGTACGCGATGCCCATGTCCGGCGCGTTCGCCATCTTGTACCAGGCGTACGCACGCATGATCACGGTCCTGCTGGCACCGCCGGACAGGCCCGCGCCCGACGGCTTGTAGACGCGATAGCTCGTGCTGCCGTCGCGCGGCTCGACCGTCTTGGAGTACTTGCCGCCGGACCTGACGGTCGTCGTGGCGACCGTGCGCCAGCGGTTGCCGCCCTGGTCGACGTCGAAGAACTGGACCTTGAGCTTCGTGCCCTTCGCGGCCGGCGAGACCGTGCCGGAGAAGACGACACGGTCGCCCTGCTTGATCTCGGTCTTGGAGACCGAGAGGCTGACCTTGTACGGGGTGGCGGCCTGCGCCTGGGACGAGAAGGCCGCGGAGGCGATCGCGAGGGCGACCGCACCGGTGATGAGTGCGAGCTTGCGCATGGGTGCTCCTTCGGGACATGGAAGCCCGGCGAGGACGAAAGCCCGATCCGTCGGCGGTGCCGCGGCGTCCGCTTGCGCCCAGTGTGCACCCGCGGGGCCGGTTCACGCAGCAGGTTCGGGGGTGGGAACCACTTCCCCCACCAGGGTCTCCTCGTGCGCCCCGGGGTCGACAGTCGCCGCACGCTCGAGCTCGCCGACGGCCCGTCGGGCGAAGTCGGCCGCGAGCTGCAGGGCCATCTCGGCCTCGGGCAGCGCGTCGGCCAGGACCGGGAAGGCGTGCACCTGCTTGCGCCAGAGGTGGGTCTCGACCTCGACACCCCGCTCGGCAAGCAGCAGCGCCATCGCCTCGACCTCGGGGCGCAGCATCTCGTCCTCGACGGCGACGAAGAACGTCGGCGAGGAGATGAACGCCGCGGCGTGCAGCGGTGAGGCGTACCCCTCGATCGCCGCCCCCTCGGGCAGCCACCGCTCGCGGATCCGGGCGATCCGCTGCACGGGCAGATACGCGTCCCGCGAGCGGGTGACGCGCACGACGGCCTTGTCCTCGCGATCGGGGTCCACGCTCAGCAACGGCGAGAAGCCGAGGATCGCGGCGGGAGCCTGCAGCCCGCGGCGCGCGGCCAGCTCGGCGATCTTCATCGCCAGGTAGCCGCCGGCAGAGTCACCGGCCACGACGACCTTGTCGGGATGCTCGGACGTCTCGAGCAGCGCGGCGTACGCCGTGACGGCATCGCGTACGGAGTCCGCGACCGAGCCCTCGGGCAGCTGCACGTAGTCGACCGAGATGACCGTCGCGCCCGTCTTGAGCGCGAGCCGCTCGCAGATGCGGCGATGGCTCTCGATGCCGCACGAGAAGAAGCCGCCGCCGTGCAGGTAGAGGATCGTCATCTCGCTGCTGGGGCCGTAGCGGTGAGTCATGGACTCGACGCGCACGCCGCCCAGCTCGTGGACCTCGAAATCGACGTGCCGCGACCGCGGGCGCCGGGCCGACCACCGGTCCATCCCGCGGATCACGCGCAGCGAGCGGTCGGTGATGGGCATGAGGCGCAGCATCGGCTTGAACACGATGCGCGCCGACCGCTGCACCACCCGCGCCTTGAGGCTGAAGGTCTCGTGGACGACCGCCTCGCCGTAGACGACCCGCATGGGTCCGCGACCGGGCAGGTCCAGGCGCACCCGGCGAGACCTGCGCCGCGCCCTCCGTGGTCCCGATGCGAGCGTGGGCCGGAGAAGCATGGAGGACCGCGACATGTCCCCGACCATACCTTCGGTATGCCCGGGATTTCAACGCTCAGTCAGCGCGAAACCGGGCATCCACCTCGACGCGGATGACGATCTCCTCGGGTGAGAGATCGAGATCGGGGGCCCCACCGGACCGGGCGTCGGCCGCGGTGAGCAGCGTGGGGACGCCTCGGTCCTCGCCGGCCAGCATCCCCGGATCGGCCAGCTGCACCGCGACGACCTTGCCGCGGCGCACCGCGTCGGCGTACGCCTGCGCCTTGGTCACGGCGTCGTCGACCGCGGACGCGCGGACCTGCGCCTCGTACGCACGACGGTTCTTGGCCGAGACGTCCCACGAGATGCCGCCGATCTCGACGCCGTCGACACCGGACCAGTCGTCGAGGAAGCCGCTCAGCCGCTCGAAGTCGACGAACTCCGCGCGTACGTGCACGCGGGCGACGTGGACCACCTCGCCGCGCCGGCCGTCGGCGTCCCAGGGGCGATGGCTGAAGACACGGACCTGGTCGCTGGACCAGCCGTGCACCGCACGCAGGTCGACCAGGTCCTTGAGCTGCGCCGACAAGGGCTCCTGGATCGCGACCGCGTCGGCGAAGACCGTCTGCTTGTCATCGCCCTCGACCACGGCGGCCATCGCGACGGTCGCGCGCTCGGCGGGATGCTGCTGCTCGGCGGACCCGCGGACGGTGATCTCGAGTGACATAGCGGCAATCCTGCCCCACCCCGCCCAGATTTGCGGAGGCTTGCACGTTCTCGCGGCGTGAAACCGTGCAAGAGTCCGCACATCTGGGCGGGGGCTACCGCGTCCGCAGGCGCGCGCCGTCGAGGGGGACGAGCGCGGTGCGGGTCGCGGGGGCGATCTCGTGCCCCGCCTCGCAGACCAGGTGTGCGTGCACGGCCTCGCCGCAGCCGGCGTGGCGCACCCTCACCGGCGGCCCGGCGGCCCCCGACCGGTGGCGGTCGCCCCAGTCCATGATCGCGACGAGGACCGTGCGGAGCTCTCGTCCCGCGTCGGTCAGCACGTACTCGTGGCGGGTCCGCTCGCCCTCGTCCCGGACCGGACGCGTCTCGACGAGCCCTTCGTCGACCAGCAGCCGCAGCCGCTTGGTCAGCACGTCGCGGGAGATGCCCAGGTGGTCCTGCAGGGCGTCGAAGCGGCGTACGCCGTTGAAGAGATCACGCACCACCAGCACGGTCCAGCGGTCGCCGAGGACGTGCGCCGTGCGCGCGATCGAGCAGGCCGCGGAGTCGTAGTCCGTCCAGGTCATGCGTCCACCTCTGGGTCTGGATATCAGACCCAGATGCTACGCTGCCCGGCACCCGAGCGAAAGAGGCGGACATGAGCGAGCTGACCCGGCAGACGAAGACCATCTCGTGGGTGGACCCCCGGCCCCAGGCCGAGCAGGCCATGACGATGAGCGGGCTGGACTACCTGCGCGCGATGCAGGAGGGGACGATCCCGCCGCCGCCCATCGCGAGCCACATCGGCCTCGAGGTCGTGGACGTCGCCGAGGGCCTCGCGGTCATGGCGGCCACGCCGGACGAGTCGCACTACAACCCGATCGGCTCGGTCCACGGCGGATTCTCCGCGACGCTGCTCGACTCGGTCTGCGGCTGCGCGGTGCAGACGACCCTGCCGGCCGGCACCGCGTACACCTCGCTCGACCTGAACGTCAGCTTCCTGCGCGCGATCACGGTCGACACCGGACGCGTCGTCGCCACCGGCCGGGTCACCAAGCCGGGCTCGCGGGCAGCGTTCGTCGAGGCCGAGATCCGCGATACCGACGGCCGGCTGCTCGCCACGGCGACGTCCACGTGCCTGGTCTTCCAACCCTGAAAACGCGAGGGTTTCCTCAGATAGCATGATCTCGTGGTCACTCTCGACGATCTCCAGGTCCGCTCGCTCGGCACGAGCACGATCGACAGCCCCCTCGCGCTCTACGTCGGGGGGCGCGAGACCAACGAGTACTACGTGGGCGAGACCGACCGGATCCTCTACGACGACACGCTCGAGCTGATCGCAGCGCGCGGCGTGCCGCTGGAGGAGCTGCCGACGTTCGAGGCCGGCGGACCCCGCCGCAAGATCTTCTTCGACCCCGCCACGACACGGGTCGGCGTCGTCACGTGCGGCGGCCTGTGCCCGGGCCTCAACGACGTGATCCGCGCGATCGTGCTCGAGCTGGACACGCACTACGGCGTACGCGACGTCGTGGGGTTCCAGCACGGCTACGCGGGCATGGTCGAGAGCAACGGCCACGAGATCGTCTCCCTGACGCCCGAGTACGTCGCGCGGATCAACGAGCGCGGAGGCACGATCCTCGGCTCCTCGCGGGGCGCGCAGGACCCCGGTCTCATCGTCGACCGGCTCGTCGAGCTGGGCATCGACATCCTCATGGTCATCGGCGGCGACGGCTCGATGCGCGGCGCCCACAACATCGGCGCGGAGATCGAGCGACGCGGCCTGACGATCGGCATCGTGGGCGTCCCCAAGACGATCGACAACGACATCCCCCACATCGGCCAGAGCTTCGGCTTCTCGACCGCGTTCGCCAAGGCCGCGGAGTCGATCAAGGCGGCGCGCGTCGAGGTCGAGGCCGCGGTCGGCGGTGTCGCGATCGTCAAGGTCATGGGCCGCCATGCGGGCTTCATCGCGTGCTACGCCGCGCTCGCCAACCACGACGCCGACTTCGTCCTCATCCCCGAGGTCCAGTTCTCCCTCGACGGCGACAACGGCCTCCTGACGCTGCTGTCCCGGCGGGTCCGCGAGCGTGGCAGCGCCGTGATCGTGCTCGCCGAGGGAGCGGGCCAGGACCTCATCCCGGCCAGCGATCGTACGGACGCCAGCGGCAACGCGGTGCTCGGCGACATCGCGGGCTTCCTGCGCGACCAGATCACCAAGGACTTCGCCAACCGCGGCCAGGCGCTCACGATGCGCTACTTCAACCCCGGCTACGCGATCCGTTCGGTCCCGGCCGACGCCTCGGACTCGGTCTACTGCACGCGACTGGCGCAGACCGCGGTGCACGCGGCGATGGCCGGGCGCACCGACATGGTCGTGGGCCGCCGGCGTCACCGCTTCGTCAACGTCCCGATCCCGTTCGTGACGTCCGGCTCGCACAGCGTCTCTCCCGACGGCGACCTGTGGCTCTCGGTGCTGGAGAGCACCGCCCAGCCGTTCTCGATGTCCTAGGGACCCACTCGCACGGCGGGTTTGACCACATCGTGAGACACCCTTGTCGCTTGCTGAGACGCTGAGACACTGGAGGGCACCGACCTCCAGACTCTCCAGGAGACACCATGAGCGACACCTGGTCATTCGAGACCAAGCAGATCCACGCCGGACAGGTCCCGGATCCGACCACGGGCGCGCGCGCTCTGCCGATCTACCAGACGACGTCGTACCAGTTCCGTGACACCCAGCACGCGGCCGACCTGTTCAGCCTCGCCGAGCCGGGCAACATCTACACCCGCATCATGAACCCGACCCAGGACACCGTCGAGCAGCGCCTCGCCGCGCTCGAGGGCGGAGTCGGCGCGCTGCTGTTCGCCTCCGGACAGGCCGCCACGACCGGCGCGCTGACCAACGTCGCCGAGGCCGGCGACCACATCGTCGCGTCCGCGAGCCTCTACGGCGGCACGGACAGCCTGCTGCGCCACACGTTCCCCAAGCTCGGGATCACGGTGTCCTTCGTCGAGGACGCCAACAACCCCGATGCCTGGCGCGCGGCCGCGCAGGAGAACACCAAGGCGTTCTTCGGTGAGACGATCGGCAACCCCAAGGGCGACATCCTCGACCTCGAGGCCATCGGCGCGGTCGCCAAGGAGGTCGGCGTGCCGTTCATCGTCGACAACACGGTCGCGACCCCGTACCTGCTCAACCCGCTGAAGCACGGCGTCGACACCGTCGTGCACTCGGCGACGAAGTACATCGGCGGTCACGGCACCGCGATCGCCGGCGTCGTGATCGACGGCGGCACGTTCGACTACGCCGCGCACGGCGACAAGTTCCCCGGCTTCACGACTCCCGACCCGAGCTATCACGGCCTGGTGTTCGCCGAGGCACTCGGACCGGCGGCGTTCATCGGCAAGCTGCGCGTGCAGTACCTGCGCAACGTCGGCCCCGCGATCTCGCCGTTCAACGCCTTCCTCATCGCCCAGGGCCTCGAGACCCTGAGCCTGCGCATGGAGCGCCACATCGAGAACACCCGCCGGGTGGCCGAGTGGCTCGAGGCGCGCGAGGACGTCGCGACGGTCACGTGGGCGAGCCTCGACAGCAGCCCCTACAAGGCGCTCGCCGACAAGTACGTGCCCAAGGGATCGGGCGCCGTGCTGACGTTCGAGCTGCCCGGCGGCATCGATGCGGGACGCGCGTTCATCGACGCGCTCGAGCTGTTCAGCCACGTCGCCAACATCGGTGACGTCCGCAGCCTCGCGATCCACCCGGCCAGCACGACGCACTCGCAGGGCACGCCCGAGGAGCACGCCGCGACCGGTGTCACCCCGGGGCTCGTACGCCTGGCGGTCGGCCTCGAGGGCATCGACGACATCCTCGCCGACCTCGACGCCGGATTCCGCGCGGCCAAGTGAGCCTGGTCCCCGGCATCGATCCCTCTCTCGTCACCGGCGCGTGGCGGGAGGGGGACCCCCCGGGTGCACGGCTGTTCGCCGACATCGGCGACGTCGCACTCGACTCGGGGACGACCCTCCCGGACGTACGCCTCGCGTACGAGACGTGGGGGACGTACGACGGGACCAACGCGGTGCTCGTGCTGCACGCGCTCACGGGTGACAGCCACGTGCACGGTCCTGCCGGACCCGGCCACCCCACGCCCGGCTGGTGGGACGCGGTCGTCGGACCGGGGCTGCCGATCGACACCGACCGCTTCTTCGTCGTGGCCGCCAACATCCTCGGCGGCTGTCAGGGATCGACCGGGCCGGCCTCGCCGGATCCCGACGGACTGCCGTGGGGCGGGTCGTTCCCCGCGCTGACCGTGCGCGACCAGGTGCGCGCCGAGGCGGCTCTCGCGGACGTCCTCGGGATCCCGCGCTGGCACGGCGTCGTGGGCGGCTCGGCCGGCGGCATGCGCGCGCTCGAGTGGGCCGTGGAGCACCCCGATCGCGTCGAGCGGCTGTTCCTCCTCGCGACGTCGGCTGCGGCCTCCGCGGAGCAGATCGCGCTGTCCCGCACGCAGGTCGCCGCGATCCAGAACGACCCGGACTGGTTCGGCGGCGACTACTACGACGGCCCCCAGGGCCCGCTGGCCGGTCTCGACCTCGCCCGCCGGATCGCCCACATCGCGTACCGCAGCGAGGGCGAGCTGGAGGACCGGTTCGGCCGCACGGTGCAGGCGGACGACCGCTGGGCCGTCGACTCCTATCTGCAGCACCACGGCGCCAAGCTCGTCCGCCGCTTCGACGCCGGCGCGTACGTCGTGCTGACGTCCGCGATGGACAGCCACGACGTGGGCCGCGACCGCGGCGGCGTCGAGGCCGCGCTGGGCCGGATCACCGCCCGTACGGTCGTCGCGGGCATCGACTCCGACCGGCTCTACCCGATCCACCAGCAGCGCCTGCTCGCCGATCTCATCCCGGGGTCCGGGCCGCTCGAGGTCGTGAAGTCACCCTTCGGCCACGACGGCTTCCTCATCGAGGCCGATCAGGTCGGCGAGCTCGCCCGCGCTCTCCTCGCCTGACTCCCCCAGTCCGCCGACGAGTCACGCACGGGCGCCCACGAGTCACGCATGGGCGCCGACGAGTCACGCACGGGCGCCGACGAGTCACGTAGCGTCCCGGAGCCGTTCACGACGCGCCACGATGCTGGTGAGTACGGAGAGCACGGACCACGCGACGAGCACCGCGACTGGCCGAACGAGCTGGTCCGCGCCGAAGTACGCCTGACTCGTCCCGGCCGCCAGGGCCGCGCCGTGCGGCAGCCAAGGGGTGATCGCGGCCCACGGCTGGGGCAGCAGCAACGGGTGCACGAGCGTGACGAGCGGCGCCGCCGCCAGCACGAGCACCGTGACGGCCACACCGATGCCGATCACGCCGAACAGGGACTCGAACGCGTACGTCGTCGCGCTCACGGCAAAGATCGTGAGCGCCAGGACGATCCACCACCCCGCGAGGCCCGTCCCGTACGCGTGGCCGGCGTACACCGCGAGGAGACCGCCCACCACCACGGCGGCCGCACCGTTCACGGCGAGGCGGCGGGCACCCGCGGCGAGCGTCTCGGACCGCGGCCCGCGGCGCCACGTGCTCACCATCGCGACGACCAGGCCGGTCGCCACGGCCAGGCCGGTCAGCAGGTAGACCCGACGGTGATCGGCGTCCCCGCGGTCGGCCCGCACCACGTCGCGAACGTCGGCCCGGCGACCGTACGCCCCTTCGACCCGGGCCACCTCGCGGACGATCGCCCGGTTGAGGTCCTCGCCGTTGGCCGACGCGACGTACAGCACGTCGGTCTCATTCCTCAGGTCCACCACGACGGCGGCGACGCTGCGGCCGCTCGCGACACTGGCTCGCGCCTCGTCCGCCGTCGTCAGCGCTCGGGCGCTGAACGGACGCCCGTCGAGCGCGTTCGCGCTGTCGACCAACGAGGCCGCGACGACCGGCGGCGCGACGATGCGGATCGGCGCGGCGTGAGGGGAGGCGTCGGGACCGGCCAGCGCGAGGGTCACCACGACCACGAGCTGCATCAGCCCGAGCGCCACCCACACCGCTGCTCGTCGTCCCACAGGCACCGAGCCTAGGGGGACATGTGCGAGCGTTGCCCCATGAGGATCCGCTGGTTGCCGTGGCGGCTGCGCGTCGTGGCAGTCACCCTGCCCGCCGCTGCGGCGATGTTTGCGGCGGTCGCGCTCGCCCCGGGGCCGGAGGACGCCGAGCCGATGCCCGTCGCGCCGGCCGCCGAGACGAGCTGCCTGCCGGTCGGTCCCCTCACCTCGGTCGAGGACCTCAATCGGCTCGCGACGAAGGTCCGCGGCGGTTCGGAGTTCCAGGGCGCGGACGTCGGCGCGGACGTGACGCTGCAGGACGGCCGCCGGCTCTGGGTCTTCGGCGACACGTTGAGGGCCCGGGACTTCGAGGGGCAGCGGTTCGTCCGCAACTCGATGCTGCTGTTCCGGGACGGCTGCGCGGACGTCGTCCTGCCTGCCGACCACGGCGCGCTGATCCCCGACCGCAAGGACGGCGTCGGCTACTGGCCGATGTCGGTGGCCAAGGTCGAGCGTCCCGGTTACGACCTGGTCGGTGTCGCGGCCCAGCGCGTACGCGGGGCGTCGGCACCGGACGGCGCGCTCGCGTTCGAGAACCTCGGCCCGGCGATCGCGGTGTTCATCGTGCCGGCCGGGAAGACGCCCCAGCTGATCCGGGTCCGCGACATCGGCCGTGACCTCTCGGGGACCACGCGACCGACGTGGGGCGCGGCGTCGGCGGTGCAGGACGGCTGGGTCTACCTGTACGGCACGGCCAACGACGGATCGGCGTTCGGCTACTCGCTGCAGGTGGCGCGGATCCGCCCGGACGACATCCTCGAGCCGTCCCGGCTGCGCTATTGGGACGGCAGTCGCTGGCAGCGCGACGCGTCACGGGCGGCGGTGCTCATCCCGGCCCAGGGTGGGGTGTCGCAGACGTTGAGCGTCTTCGAGCAGGACGGCCGGTGGTACGCGGTGAGCAAGCGGGACGAGTTCCTCGGGACCGATCTCGTGGTGTGGTCGGCGCCCGGCCCGACCGGACCGTTCGTCGCGGGGCCGACGGTCGCGCGGATCCCGTCCGACGAGCGGTCGGGAACGCTGCGCTACATGCCGCTTGCGCACCCGGACCTGCTCCCCGAGAAGGGCACGGTCGTGGTCTCGTACAGCCAGAACAACGCCGACGTCGCCCGCGTCGACGACAACCCGTTCCTCTACCGGCCCCGCTTCCTGCGCGTCACCCTCCCCACCCCCTGACCGACCTCCCGTCGCAAAGTTCGCCGACGAGTCACGTACGGACAGTGAGGAGTCACGTACGGACAGTGAGGAGTCACGTACGGATCCCGCGAGTGACTCGTCAGCGACCGTGCGCGACTCGTCAGCGTCCGTGCGCGACTCGTCAGCCACCGTGCGCGACTCGTCAGCGACCGTGCGCGACTCGTCAGCGACCGTGCGCGACTCGTCAGTGACCGTGCGCGACTCGTCGGCGACCGTGCGTGACTCGTCGGCGGGGGGTCAGACGAGGCGGCGGACGATGCCCAGGGGTGCGTACTTCATGACCTGGCCGATCGGCGCCCACGGCCATCCCGGCACCGCGGCGTCGACGACCTCGGCCTCGATCTTCTTGACCAGCGCACGGCAGCCCGTCTCGGTGTCGACCATCATGCGGGTCTCCTGCTGCACGCCCTCGTTCATCTCCGAGGCGATGTAGCCGGGGTAGAGCGTCGTGACCTTGATGTCCAGACCCTTGCGCCCGATGAGATCGGATCGGATGCCCTCCGCGATCATCGCGATGCCGGCCTTCGTCGCGGCGTACGTCGTCATGGACGACGGCATCCCGCGCATCGCCGACATCGACGAGATCACGACGAGGTGGCCGGACTTGCGCTCGTAGAAGTGCTCCATGGCAGCCTCGCACTGCGCGAGCGCCGCGATGAAGTTGGTCTCGGCCGTCTCCTTGTTCGCCGCGAACTTGCCCGTGCCGATGCGCCCGCCCTTGCCGAGGCCCGCGTTGACGATCACCCGGTCCAGGCCGCCGAGATCGCTGATCGCCTGCTTGAACACGGCGAAGACCTGGTCGTGGTCGTTGACGTCGAGCGCGTGCACCACGACCTCGATCCCCGGGTGCGCCGCGGTCAGCTCGTCGCGCAGGGCCTCGAGGCGGTCGACGCGCCGGGCGGTCAGCGCGAGGTGGTGCCCCTTCGCGGCCAGGATGCGGGCCATCCCGGCTCCCAGACCCGAGCTCGCGCCGGTGATGAGAACGTTCGTGCGCATGTCAGTCGCCCTTCGACATCTTGGTGGAGGCCTTGGCCATCATCCGGTAGTAGAGCGGACGCGCGAATCGCTTCGCGGCGTACGCGATCCGCCCGTCCCGGTCGGTCAGGATGAGGTGGCGATCCTTCTCGACGCCCCCGAGCACCTCACCGGCGATGTCGTCGGCGCTGACCCTCGACCGGTCGATGAGCTTGGCGGCCATCTTCTGCGACGCCTCGTCCTTGCCGCGCAGCGACTCGGTCAGGTTGGTGCGGAAGAACGTCGGGCACACCACCGAGACGTTGACGCCGTACGGCTTGAGCTCGTGCAGCAGGGTCTCGCTCAGTGCCACGACGCCGGCCTTGACCGCGTTGTACTCGCTCATGCGCGGCGGGTGGATCAGCCCCGCGGCGGATGCCGTGTTGACGATGTGCCCGCTGCCCTGCTGCTTCAGCATCGGGGTGAACGTCCGGCAGCCGCGCGCCACGCCGAGCAGGTTGATGTCGACGATCCACTGCCACTGGTCCATCTCGGACAGCTCGATGCGTCCGCCGGCCGCGACGCCGGCGTTGTTGAACAGCAGGTCCAGCCCGTCCCACTCCTCGACGACCCACTCGTAGGCCGTGGACCAGTCGACGTCCTGCGTGACGTCCAGCCGCCGGTACGTCACGCCGGTCAGGCCGCGCAGCGACTCCGGGGCCTCGGTGTGGACGTCGGTCGCGAGGACGCGGCAGTCGCGCTCGATGAGCCGGTGGACCAGGGCCAGGCCCAGACCGGACGCGGCGCCCGTGATGAGGACGCGAGACTGCGGGAGGATCTGCATGGTTCAGATACTAGTGGTATTTGGGGGTTGGGGTTCTCGCTGCGCGGCTCCCGGCTGGGTCGGGTTGTCGACTCGCCTCGCCACGCCTCGCTGCTGGCGGCTTCGCCGCGAACGCTCACGCTGCGCTGGCGCGCTGAGACCCCAGGGCGCTGGCGCCCTGGGGTCTCAGCGGAACGTGACCATGTCCTTCGGGAGGTGGCCGTGCTCGTTGAACGCCAGCAGCCGTCGACCCGTCTGCCCGACGATGACCGTCGTCACGCTCGCGTTGATCACGACGTCGTTGAGACTCTGGAACAGGGAGTCGTCGCCGGCCAGCAGGTGCGAGACGACCAGCGCGATCGGCCCGCCCGAGGTGAACACCGCGACCCGCTGCCCCGAGCCGGCCTGCTCCACGACCCGCTCGAACGCGTCCATCACCCGGCCGCGGAAGTCCTCGTACGTCTCACCGGCGCCCGGTGCCCCCGCACGCCACGCTGCGAGCGCGTCGTTGAGCGAGGCCTGGAACGCCTTCGGATCGGCCGCGAGCGCCGCGGGGTCGTGGGCCCGGGTGAGCGCGAGGTGGTCGAACTCGTCCCAGCCGGGGTCCACGTCGTAGCCGTCGCCCTGGCCGCTCGCGTCGATCGTGGAGATCGCGGTCTGCGCATGCCGCTTCATCCCTCCGGCGACGGCCCACGTGGGCGCCCAGCCCGACGCCTCCCACGACATGCCGAGCGCTGCCGACTGCTCGGACCCGAGCTCGGACAGCTGGTCGTAGTCGGCTGCGCCCCAGGAGGCCTGACCGTGACGGATGAGGTGGATGGAGCCCATGCCCGGGAGCCTATCGGGGCCGAGATCAGGTCCTGTTGGCGAACACCCTCATCGTCAGCGGCCCGAAGACCGCGACCAGCGCCGCCGACATGACCAGCACCACGACGATCGCACCGCCGTCCGGATCGCCATCCATCAGGCTGCGGGCCGCGTCGACGAGCACCGTGACGGGGTTGACCTTCACGACGCTCTCGAGCACGTCCGGCATGGTCGACGGGGAGACGAAGACGTTGCTGAGGAACGTGAGCGGGAACAGCACCATCATGCTGACCCCCATGACCGCATTGGGCGTCCGCAGCTTGAACCCGAGCAGGATCCAGATCCAGCTGAGGCTGAAGCAGAACACCAGCAGCAGGGCGATCGCGGCCACGACACCCACCACACCGCCGTCCGGCCGGTAGCCGAGGAGCAGGGTCACGGCCATGATGATCGAGGACGCCATCGTGTAGCGCAGGGTGTCACCCAGCAGCGACCCCACCAGCAGGGATGGCCGCCACACCGGCAGCGAGCGGATCCGGTCGAAGACCCCCTTCTCGATGTCGTTGTTGATCGTCATCGCGGTGTACATCGTGATCATCACGACGGTCTGCACGAGGATGCCCGGCGCGAGGTACGGCAGGTAGTCCTGCGGCGAGCCCGCGATCGCACCGCCGAAGATGAACGTGAACATCAGCGTGAACATGATCGGGAACATCGTGACGTCGAACAGCTGCTCGGGGACGTGCTTGATCTTGAGCAGCGCCCGCCACCCGAACGTCAGGGACGAGGAGAGCGCGGACGCCGGCTCCGGCCGGGGACCCTCGCCGAGCGCGGCGACGACCTTGGCGTCCAGGCCTGCCGTCCCCGTCGTCATGCCGTCACCTTGTCGTCGTCGCGCACGTGCTCGCCGGTGAGCGCCAGGAACACCTCGTCGAGGCTCGGCTGGCCGAGTGAGAACTCCGTGGTCGCGATGCCGTGGTCGCGCAGCCGCGCGAGGACCGCGGGTACGCCTGCGGGATCCGACACCCGCATCGATATCGCGGCCGGATCCCTGCCGCGGTCCGCCTCCCCACCCAGCGTCGTCTCGAGCAGCCGCAGCGCTTCGTCCCGCAGCGCCGGGTCCGCGACGCGTACGTGCAGCGCGCCGCTGCCGACCGAGGCCTTGAGCTCACCGGTGGTGCCCTCGGCGATGACCCTGCCGCGATCGATCACCGCGATGCGGTCGGCGAGCTGATCGGCCTCGTCGAGGTACTGCGTCGTCAGCAGGATCGTCGTGCCTGCCGAGACGAGCGCCCGCACGATGTCCCAGACCTGGTTGCGGCTGCGGGGGTCCAGGCCCGTGGTGGGCTCGTCGAGGAACATGAGCTCGGGTCGGACCACGATGCTCCCAGCGATGTCGATGCGTCGCCGCATGCCGCCGGAGTACTTCTTGACCTGGCGGCCCGCGGCCTCGGTCAGATCGAAAGCGTCGAGCAGGTCCGCCGCGCGCTCGCGCGCCTGCGCCCAGCCGAAGCCGTACAGCCGGCCGAGCATCACGAGGTTCTCGGTCCCGGTGAGGTCCTCGTCGAGCGACGCGAACTGTCCGGTCATGGCGACCTTCGCCCGGACGGTGGCCGCCTCCGCGACGATGTCGTGGCCCAGCACGACCGCCGATCCGCCGGTCGGTCTCAGCAAGGTCGCGAGCATCCGGATCGTTGTCGTCTTGCCGGCGCCGTTGGGTCCGAGCACGCCGTAGACGCCTCCACTCGGCACACGCAGGTCGACCCCGTCGACCGCGCGCGTGTCCCCGAACGTCCGCGCCAGTGCGCTGGTCTCGATGGCAAAGCTGGTCATCGCACTCCTCTCGATCCCACCATCATGGCATCTATTCCTATTAGGAAGAAGGGTCTGGACAAAAGAAAACCCGGCCACCGAGGTGACCGGGTCTTCTGGACCTGCTGAGCGCTCAGATCACTTGGCGGGCATCAGGACGCTGTCGATCAGGTAGACCGTCGCGTTGGCGGTCTTGACGCCACCGCAGATGACCTTGGCGTTGCCCTCGCCGACCGTGATGTCGTCGCCCGAGCCCTTGACGGTCAGGTCGGCGCCGTTGACGGTCTTGAACGTGCCGTCGATGTCGGCAGGAGCGATCTGGCCGGGGATCACGTGGTACGTCAGGATGCCGGACAGCGTCGCGCCGCCCTTCTCCTCCGAGACCGTCTTGACGCCCTCGTCGCCGAGCTGCTTGAACAGCGCGTCGAACGCGGTGTCGACCGGTGCGAAGACCGTGAACTCGTCACCGTTGAGGGTGTCGACCAGGTCGACGTCGGGGTTGATCTGGCCCGAGACGGCCTGGGTGAGGGTCTTGAGGAGCGGGTTGTTGCTGGCGGCCGTGGCGACCGGGTCCTGCGACATGCCGCTGACCGAGCCCGCGCCGTCCGGCACGGTCTTGGCGTAGTCGGCGCAGCCGGCACCGACCAGGTCGGCGGCCGGATCGGCGGCCGCGGTCGACTCCTCGGGAGCGGCAGACGTGGACTCGTCAGACGAGGCCGAGTCGCCCTCGCTGTCGCTCGAGCCGCACGCGGCCGTGAAGAGGGACAGGGAGGCGACCGCCGCGACGGCGAAGCTCTTGGTGGAAGTACGCATTTCGGTTCTCCTTGTGGGGTTGGGAATCGTGCAGTCCTACTCGACGCGGAACTGGACGCTGTGCCAGCCGGTCGTCCCGTTCGGGCGGATGGGTGCCCGGTCGGAAGTCTGTGTGTCGCCGTCCTTGGTGGTGGCGCGGATCGTGAGCTGGTGGTTGCCGGGGGTGGCGTCGTCCCACTGGTAGCTCCACTGCCGCCAGGTCTCGGCGTTGTCCTCGGCGCCGAGCGTCGCCTCGACCCAGTCGCCCTCGTCGATGCTCACCTCGACCTTCTCGATGCCGACGGTCTGCGCCCACGCGACGCCGCCGAAGCGGGCCTTGTCCTGGGGGAAGGCCTGGAACGAGCGCGGCACGTCGATGCGCGAGGAGAACTTGATGGGCGCGAGCGCGGTGTAGTCGCGCGTCGTCCAGTAGCCCTTGAAGTCCGCGAACCGGGTGACCTCGATGTCGGTGAGCCACTTGGTCGCCGACACGAAGCCGTACAGACCGGGGATCACGAGGCGAGCGGGGAAGCCGTGCGCCAGCGGCAGCGGTTCACCGTTCATCCCGATCGCGACCATCGCGTTGCGGTCGTCCGTGACGGTCTCGAGGGGGCTGCCGGCCGTCCACCGGTCCGCGCTCGTGGACTTGATGGCGTCCGCCCCGTCCTGCACGCCGGCCATGCTCAGCAGGGTCGCGGTGCGCACGCCGAGCCACAGGGCGTTGCCGACGTACGGTCCGCCGACCTCGTTGGAGACGCACGTGAGGGTGACCCGGTGCTCCTCGAGCGCCATGCCCATGAGGTCGCGGTAGGACAGGTTCAACTCGCGGTCGACCATGCCGTGGATGCGCAGGTTCCAGCCCTCGGCCGGTACGTCGGGGATCCGCAGCGCGGTGTCGACCCGGTAGAAGTCACGGTTCGGGGTGAGGTAGTCGCTCACGCCACTCACCCCGACCTCGACACCGGACGGCACCGGAGTCGCGGCCTTCGTCGCACCCGGCAGCCGGATCCCAGCTCGTGACGCGGCCGCGGCGGCGTCACCGAACAGCCGGCCGACGACACCGCCGGCGAGCGCCAGCGCGGTGATGCCCAGCGAGGCCTTGAGGAATCCGCGGCGGCCGAGTCCCAGAGGGTGCGCATCGGCGGCCCGCTCCCGCTCGCGCAGGTTGCCGAGCAGCAGGACCAGGGCCCCGAGGCTGACGACGGCGGTCAGGACCGAGGGCACGAGGGTCAGGGCGCGGCTCGCGGTCGTGGTCCGGTCGATCGCGGCGCACACCACGGCGACGGCCCCGATCAGCGCGACGAGGACGACAGCGACGGTGGGGCGACGGCGGCCGACGATCCCCGCGACGACCGCGAGGAGGGCGAGCGTCGCCACGACGCCACCGATCAGCACGGGCTTGTCAGCGGTGCCGAACTGCCTGACCGCGAACTCCTTGAGGAACGGCGGCGCGTAGTCGATCGCGCGGTTGCCCACCGACTCGATCGGCGAGGGCACTCCCTGCAGCAGGGCGGCGACAGCCGTGCCGACGGCGACACCCGAGGCGGCGGCCAGGAAGCCGGCAAGGGCTCCGGCCCACCAGGGCGCTGCTGCGCGGGACGCTGTCGTTGTGCTCACACCCCGTGTTCGACACCCCCGGCGACAGGGATGGGTGGGCGGCCGAAAAAGCTCGGTGTCCAACTCGTGAGTAACCACGATCCGCTTCTAAGGTGAGGCGATGACCGCGCAGACCGGAGTGTCCTTCCCCTCAGAGAGCTCGTCGTCCGCGGCGCGCACCGTGCTGTCCGACGCCCTCCGCAAGGCCGACCCAGTCGGGGCGCGGGCGGTCGAGGGTGAGACCAGCTGGCGCCGCAACTATCTCTCGCACTTCCGGCGGGCGGTCGAGGCCGGGATCGGCGAGCCCCCGGCGGCGCACTCGATCGCCGCGGAGGGGCTGCGCAGCGCGCACGACCTGATGCGCTTCGGTGACGTCGCGCTCGACGAGGCCATCGGCGGCACCGCGCTCACCCAGGCCTTCCACACCCGCACGATCCGCGGGAGCGCGGAGCCCGAGACCGAGCTGTCCATCCCCTACCGCGGCGAGCGGCTCACGGGCCGGGCCCTGCACGACCAGCTCGACACCTGGGTCGCGGACGGCGTCATCACGCCCTCGTGCGCGACGGCCGTGAAGACCGTCCAGGACAATCCCGACTGGCTGCGCCTCGAGGGCGACACCGTGGTCGTGCTGGGCGCGGGCGCGGAGATGGGCCCCTACCGGGCGCTCCTGCGCTGGGGCGCCGAGGTGGTCGCGGTCGACCTGCCCCGCTCCGACGTCCAGGCACGCATCCGCGACCTGGCCCAGGACTCCGCAGGCACCGCCCACGTCCCGGCCCGCATCGTCACCAACGGCGACGACGACTCCGGCGCCGACCTCCTGACCGAGCTGCCCGCCGTCGCGCACTGGCTCGACGGCATCCAGGGCCGCCTCGTGCTCGGCAACTACTGCTACGCCGACGGCGCGACCCACGTCCGCGTGTCCATGGCCGCCGACGCCCTCGCGGAGCACCTGACGCGCGAGCGGCCCGACACCGCCCTGGCCTTCCTCGCGACGCCGACCGACACGTTCGCAGTGCCGGCCGAGGACGTCGAACGTTCCAATGCGGCGTACGCGCGACGTGGCGCCACCCGGCTGATCCGCACCCCGCTGCGCGCGGTCAGCGGCGGCCGGCTCCTCCAGCGCAACTACGCGCCGGGGGCCGATCCGGGGCTGTGCGACGCGATCGTCCCGCAGCAGGGCCCCAACTACGCGCTCGCGAAGCGGCTGCAGCGCTGGCGGGCCACCACCGCGCGCCAGGCCGGCACGACCGTGTCGCTCAACGTCGCACCGGCCACCCGCACCCGCTCGGTGGTCAAGAACAAGGCGCTCGCCGCGGCGTACGCGGGCGCCCACCGCTTCGGGGTCGAGATCTTCGACCCCGCGACGAGCAACGTCCTGATGGCGGCCCTCCTGGCGTACGACCTGCGCTCAGGTGCGGCCCCCCAGCGGGAGCCGTGGCAGGACGAGGCCGTCAACGCGGCCCACGGGGGACTGTGGACCGCGGCGTACGACCCGCGGAGCGCCCTCGGCCTGGCCGCGGTCCTCGGCATCGGCGCGCTGCGCGGGTAGGGCAGCTCAGTCGACGAAGCGGACCGCGTCCTCGATCGGTGCCCGGCGTGACGTGAACCGGGCGGTGGGGTGGTCGGGATCGGGTCGCCCGAAGGAGATGCCGCACACGACCCGTCGGTCGTCGGACAGGTCGAGGACCTCCCGCACCGCAGGCGCGACCTGAGCGATCGCGGCCTGCGCACACGTCCCGAGCCCCAGCGCCTCGGCCGCGAGCATGAACGAGTTCACGTAGAGCCCGCAGTCGATCGCGCCGTAGACCCCGAGATCGGCGTCCGTCGTGATGATCGCGACGTGGGGGGCGCCGAAGAACTCGAAGTTGCGCAGCATCTGCATCGCGGAGCCCTCGCGGTCGCCCCGCTCGACGCCGACGGCCTCGTACAGCTGCCAGCCGACCTCCTTGCGCCGCTCGTTGTAGACGCCCGTGTAGGAGTCCGGGAACGGGAAGTCCGAGGGTGCGGGCTGGCCGAAGGTCGCCATGACGTTCTCGACCGCTGCCTTCGACAGTGCCTCGCGGGCCTCCCCCGAGACGATGTGCACGCCCCACGGCTGCGTGTTGCACCACGACGCGGTGTGCTGGGCGGTGGTCAGGACGCTCTCGATCGTCTCGCGGGGCACCGGCTCGGGGAGGTAGCCCCGGCAGCTGCGCCGAGCGGTCAGAAGACGGTCGACGACCGCGAAGTCGTCCGCTGCGGCGCTCATCGGCCCACGAACTTCGGTGCGCGCTTGGTCATGAACGCGGTCGCGCCCTCGGCGAAGTCCTCGGTGCCGAACAGCTGCACCTGCAGATCGCGCTCCCGGTCCAGGACGGCGTCGAGGTCACCGAGGGTCGCGGCCGTGATCGCCTCCTTGGTCGCCCGGAACGCCACGCCGGCGCCGTTCGCGAGCCGCTGCACGATCGCTTCGACCTCGGTCTCGAGGTCGTCGTCGGGGACGCAGGCGTGGATCAGCCCGGCCGCCGCAGCGTCAGTCGCGGGCAGCCGCTCACCCAGCAGCGCCATCGCGGTGGCCCGCGCCCGGCCGATCGACGCTGCGACGATCGCGGTCGAGCCGCCGTCGGGCATCAGGCCGATGTTGGTGAAGGGCAGCAGGAAGTACGCAGACTGCGCGGCCACCGTGATGTCGGCAGCGAGCGAGATCGAGCAGCCGAAGCCGGCCGCGGGCCCGTTCACCGCAGCCACGACCGGCACCGGGCACGCCGTGACGGCGCGGACCAACCGGTTCGCGACGTCCATCGGCTCGGTGCCGCTGAGCGTGCCGTCGAGACGGGCACCGGTCGAGAACGCCCGGCCGGCGCCGGTCATGACGACCACGCGGATCGTGTCATCGAGCGCTTCCAGCGCGGCAGAGACGGTGTCGAGCATCTCGCCGGTCAGGCCGTTGAGGCGGTCGGGATCGTTCCAGGTGATCCTCAGGACGCCCTCGGCGCTGTGGACCAGCACGGGTTCAGACATGTGTTCCTCTTCCCATTCGGTCACCACAGGCTAGGGGACCCCTGGCCATCGTGACAGTGGTGGTGGCACTATCGGGCCATGTCCCTTGCAGGCAAGACGATCATCATGTCCGGCGGCAGTCGTGGAATCGGCGAGGCCATCGCGGTGCGGGCGGCCCGCGACGGCGCCAACGTCGCACTGCTGGCCAAGACCACCGAGCCGCACCCGGCGCTCCCCGGCACGATCCACACCGCCGCTGCCGCGATCGAGGAGGCGGGCGGGCACGCCCTGCCCCTGGTCGGCGACATCCGGGACGACGCCTTCGTCCTCGACGCGGTGGCCCGGACCGCCGAGGCGTTCGGCGGGATCGACATCGTGGTCAACAACGCCTCGGCGATCGACCTGTCGAGCACCGAGGACATCTCGATGAAGAAGTACGACCTGATGAACGACATCAACTCGCGCGGCTCGTTCCTGCTCGCCAAGTCGTGCATCGAGCACCTCAAGGCCGCCGACAACCCGCACATCCTCACGCTGTCGCCCCCGATCACGCTGGACCCGAAGTGGTTCAGCACGGCCACGGCGTACACGATCGCGAAGTTCGGCATGAGCCTGGTGACGCTCGGGCTCAGCGAGGAGCTGAGGTCGTACGGCATCGCGGCCAACTCCCTGTGGCCGCGTACCGCGATCGACACCGCCGCGGTGCGCAACGTCGTCGGTCCCGGGCTCGTGTCGCACTCCCGCAAGCCCACGATCATGGCCGATGCCGCGTACGAGATCCTCAACCGGCCGAGCCGTGACTTCACCGGCCAGTTCGTGATCGACGACGACGTCCTGGAGGAGGCCGGCGTCACCGACTTCTCGGTCTATCTCAACGGCGGCGACGAGTCCGACCTGGCGCTGGACTTCTGGGTCGAGGGCAAGGGCCCGCACAACCCGGAGCTGTCCCTGCACTGAGCCGCCCACCCGTACGGGCTAGTCCATTCGGATGATCTTGGCCTGTCCGTCACCAAATGCACGCGAATGTCCTGTCCGCCTCGTAACGTCGTCGGGGAGGGAAGGAAGCAGTCGATGAGCGTGTACCTGTTCGACATGGGCGGTCAGCCGATCGCCTTTCGGCGCACCTGGACCGATCCGTTCGTGTTCGACCTCGACGGGCACTGGATCGGCTGGTTCCCGTGGGACGACAACGACGCGGTCGACATCGACGGGCACTACCTCGGCACGGTCGTCGACGACCGGCTCGTGCGCCGCAACGACTGGTATCAGCGGCCCTGCACGGGCACGGCGACCGATCCGGGACGCGTCGAGCGCACCGGCCGCCCGCCCGAGCCGCACCACTTCCACAACTGCTTCGCCTACCAGGACGTCCGCGTCCGGCACCACGCCTGATCAGACGTCGTTGATCTGCGTCTCCGCGGTCGCGCCGAGCGCGAGCGTGCGGCTGACGGTGCACAGACGCTCCTCGGCCTTGCGGATCGCATCGGGCAGCAGCGCACGCGCCGCCTCGCCGCCCTCCCCCTCGGGGAACGCCACGTCGAACGTCATCCGGATGTCGACCAGGTGGCTGCCCTGCTCGTCGCGCACCTTGTCCGCGCGGGTGTGCACCTCGAACGTCGTCGCCTCCGCCCGCCGCGACACCAGGGGGTCGACCGTGATCGCTGTGCACCCGGCCAGCGCCACGAGCAGCAGCTCGACCGGGGTGAAGTCGGCCGTCGACCCGTCCCCGATCTCCAGGGTCGTGCCGCGCACGTTGGTCGCTCGATAGCGGGACGGCCCGGTGCGGGCCAGCTCGACGCTGCGTTCGGTGTCGTCGCTCATGGGTGGACCTCCGTGGGTGTCTGGCCGAGACGCTCGAGGGCCCGCTCGTGCAGGCGTACGACCTGACGTCGCAGATCGGCCCGCTCGACCGCAGGCTCCGTCCACGGCACCGTGACGGACACGGTGCGGCCGCGGACCTGCGCGTCCCACGTGCCCCCGGCACCGTCGAGCCCGGTCATGGTGGCGGCGCTCGCCTCGGGCTCGGCGTGCGCCCGGACGATCGTGAGGCTGTCCTCTGTGTGGTCCTCGTTCATGTGCCGGAGCACGGCCCGGACCACCTCGGCGGGAAATGTCGTCATGCCTCGACGGTAGCCCGTGGAACTGGGGGTGCGGCAGGGGTCCGTGTCCCGAACACTGGGGGCATGCCCCCCACCCGAAGCCTCGTCACCGGCGCCACCGGCTACGTCGGGGGCCGACTGGTCCCCCAGCTGCTCGACGCCGACCACACGGTCCGGGTGCTGGTCCGCGACGAGCGCAAGGCCCGGTCGCACGCGTGGTCCGACGACGTCGAGATCGCGGTCGGCGACGCGACGAAGGACGAGGACGTCCGGTCGGCGATGCAGGACGTCGACGTCCTGTACTACCTGCTCCACTCGATCGGCACCGGTGGCGACTTCGGTGCGACCGAGAAGGACATGGCGCAGCGCTTCGCCGCAGAGGCCGAGCGCGCCGGGGTGAGCCGCATCGTCTACCTCGGCGGGATGATCCCCGAGGGCGAGGAGCTGTCGGAGCACCTGAGCTCGCGCGGGGAGGTCGGCGACGTGCTGCTCGCCTCGGGCGTCCCCACGACCGTGCTGCAGGCCGGTGTCGTCATCGGGTCGGGCTCGGCGTCGTTCGAGATGCTCCGCTACCTGACCGAGCGGCTGCCCGTGATGGTCACCCCGACGTGGGTCAGCACGCGCATCCAGCCGATCGCGGTGCGCGACGTGCTGCGCTATCTCGTCGGCGCGGCAGACATGCCGTCCGACGTCAGCCGGCGCTTCGACATCGGCGGCCCGGAAGTGCTGACGTACCTCGAGCTGATGCAGCGGTTCGCGGCGATCTCCGGGCTTCCGCGTCGGCGCGTCCTCAAGGTGCCGGTGCTCTCGCCGGGCCTGTCGAGCCACTGGATCGGCCTGATCACCCCCGTCCCCGCGAGCCTCGCGCGACCGCTGGTCGAGTCCTTGCGCAACACGGTCGTCGCGGGCGAGACCGACATCAAGACATACGTCCCGGACCCGCCCGAGGGCCTCATCGCCTTCGACCGCTCGGTCGAGCTGGCCCTCACCAAGGTCCAGGACCTGGACGTGCCGACGAGCTGGTCGTCCGCCGCCACCGCGGGCGCACCGGCCGAGGGCCTGCCGACCGATCCTGACTGGGCCGGCGGCTCGCTCTACAAGGACGAGCGGACCCGCGAGGTCCACGCGTCACCCGAGAGCCTGTGGCAGGTCGTGGAGGGCATCGGGGGCCGCAACGGCTGGTACT
This sequence comes from Aeromicrobium sp. S22, assembly GCF_009661045.1. Classification (NCBI taxonomy): domain Bacteria; kingdom Bacillati; phylum Actinomycetota; class Actinomycetes; order Propionibacteriales; family Nocardioidaceae; genus Aeromicrobium; species Aeromicrobium sp. S22. The sequence goes on along the minus strand of NZ_WJWV01000001.1, from coordinate 191,841 downwards.
CGTGGCGCCTCGCGTGGTGGGTGCGCGGGGTGCTGGACCGGATGGTCGGCGGTCCGGGCCTGCGTCGCGGCCGGCGCAACCCGCGCCACCTCGCTGTCGGCGACGCGGTCGACTTCTGGCGGGTCGAGGAGACCGACGGCCACTCGTTCCTGCGGCTGCGCGCCGAGATGCGGCTGCCGGGCCTCGCCTGGCTGGAGATGCAGGTCGGCTCGACCGACGGCGGGACCACGACCTTCCACCACCGTGCCCTGTTCCATCCCAAGGGATTGCTCGGACATCTCTACTGGTGGTCGGTCTGGCCGTTCCACGGAATAGTCTTCGGCTCGATGCAGCGTAATATCGCGGAGGCCGCAGAAGCGCTCGAGCAGTGAGGACCGACATGACGATGAGCCCCGGACGGGCCGGCAGCCAGGCGCAGCACAGCACCTGGCTCAAGCGGGGGGCCCGGGTGGGACTGGTCGCCTTCGGCGTCGTGCACCTGCTCATCGCCTGGATCGCGCTGCAGGTCGCGTGGTCGGGAGGCGGCAACGCCAGCAGCGGCGGAGCGCTCAAGACCCTGGCCGACCAGCCGCTCGGCCGCACGATCTTGTGGGTCCTCGCCCTCGGTCTCGTCGCCCTGGCCGTGTGGCAGATCGCCACCGCCATCTGGGGCTTCCAGACCGAGGACGACCCCAAGCGGCTGTGGAAGCGCGGGGTCGCCGGCGGTCGTGCAGTCGTCTACGGCGCGGTCGCCTTCTCCGCGGGCAAGATCGCCGTCGGCTCCGGCGGCTCGTCAGGCAATGACTCCAAGCAGGAGGACGTCACCGCCCAGCTGCTCTCCGCGCCTGCCGGACGTGTGCTGGTCGCGGCGGTCTGTCTCGCGATCCTGGCCGTGGCCGCGAGCCAGGTGCGCCGGGGTCTCGCGGAGAAGTTCACCCACGACCTCGAGCCCGCGGCGACGAGCGGTGACTCCGGCCGCATGGTCATGGTGCTCGGCAAGGTCGGCTACGTCGCGAAGGGCATCTCGCTCGGCATCGTGGGTCTGCTGTTCGGCTGGGCGGCGCTGTCGTACGACCCCGACAAAGCCGGCGGGCTCGACGATGCGCTGAAGACGGTGCGCGACCAGCCGTTCGGCCCCTACCTGCTCTCGGCCGTCGCCGTCGGCCTCGCGGCGTTCGGCCTGTTCTGCTTCGCGTGGGCGAAGCACGCCAAGACCCGCTGACCACCGGGCCGCGCCGCTCACGCGGCTCTCGCGGTTGCGCCATCGAGGCGCCAGTCACAGGATGAGCGCATGCACCTGTTCCGGATGAAGTCGGTCGAACGCTCGATCGCCGAGACCGACGAGCCGGAGCACCGGCTCAAGAAGGAGCTCTCCGCCTGGGACCTCACGGTCTTCGGTGTGGGCGTCATGGTCGGCACGGGAATCTTCGTGCTGACCGGCGAGCAGGCGTACGTCAACGCCGGCCCGGCGATCGTCATCTCCTTCATCCTTGCCGGCATCACCTGCGGGTTGGCGGCCCTGTGCTATGCCGAGTTCGCCTCGACGGTGCCGGTGGCCGGCAGCGCCTACACGTTCTCCTACGCGACGCTGGGCGAGCTGGTGGCCTGGATCATCGGCTGGGACCTCGTGCTGGAGCTGGCCCTGGGCGCGGCGGTCGTCGCGCGCGGCTGGTCGGCGTACCTGCAGTCGCTGTTCGACCTGCCCACCTGGCTGGCGGGCGACGAGGCAATACCCGACTTCGGGGCGATCGCGATCGTCCTGGCGCTGACGGCGGTCGGTGTTCTCGGCACCAAGCTGTCCGGGCGCATCACGTCGATCCTGGTCGTCGTGAAGGTCGCGGTCGTGACGTTCGTGATCGTGGCCGGGCTGTTCTTCATCAAGGCCTCCAACTACAAGCCGTTCATCCCCGACTCCAAGCCCGCGCCCGAGGCGTCCGGGCTGGACTCGACGCTGCTGCAGACGGTGTTCGGCGTCGACCCGACGGTCTTCGGCGTCTACGGCATCATCGCCGCGGCATCCGTCGTGTTCTTCGCCTACATCGGCTTCGACATCGTCGCGACCTCCGCGGAGGAGACCAAGAACCCGCAGCGGGACGTCCCGCGCGGCATCCTCGGCTCGCTCGCGATCGTCACGGTGCTCTACGCCGCGGTCGCCTTCGTGGTCACCGGCATGCTGAAGTACAGCGACGAGCGGATGAACACCGCCGCCCCCCTCGCCGAGGCGTTCCGGGCCAACGATCTCGGCTGGGCGAGCAAGCTCATCTCGGTCGGCGCGGTCGCCGGCCTCACGACCGTCGTGCTGGTCCTCATGCTGGGCCAGGCGCGCGTGCTCTTCGCGATGTCCCGCGACGGCCTCCTGCCCGTCGGTCTCGCGCGGGTGCACCCGCGCTTCGGCACTCCGTACCGCATCACGATCGTCACGGGCCTGTTCGTGGCAGCGCTCGCAGGCTTCGTGCCGCTCTCGGAGCTGTCCAAGCTCGTGAGCATCGGCACCCTGTTCGCCTTCGTCCTGGTGTCGGTCGGCGTCATCATCCTGCGCCGCACCCGCGCGGACCTGCACCGTCCGTTCCGCGTCCCGGGGGTGCCGCTCATCCCGGCACTGTCCGTCGCGGCGTGCCTGTGGCTCATGGTCAACCTGTCGGTCGAGACCTGGATCCGGTTCCTGATCTGGTTGCTGATCGGCTTCGTCGTCTACTTCACGTACGGCTACCGGCGCTCGCGACTCGGTCGTGGTCTGCGCCAGGCGGGTGCCGACGAAGGGGCTGCCCCGCCGGAGTGAGCGGTGGTCTCAGCGCCACTCGTCGGCCAGGAGCGCATAGACGTACTCGTCCTGCCAGCCGCGGTCGCGGTGGAGCGAGTCACTCACGTGGTGGGCCTCGCGCCGCATGCCGAGGCGTTCCATCAGGCGCCACGAGGGCTCGTTGGCGGTGAAGCACGCGGCCAGCACGCGCCGCACGCCCAGCTCGTCGAAACAGATCCGGATCAGCTCACGCACCGCCTCGGTCGCCAGGCCCTGCCCGTGCTGCGCCGGGTCGAACGTCCAGCCGAGCTCGGCCTCGGTCGCGGCGGCGGAGGTCGCCACCTCGCGCTGCCCGTACGCGTCCTTGATCGTGACCAGGAGGTCACCGATCACCTGACCGTCACGCTCCACGATCACGGCGGTGCCGCCGTCCCCGAAGCGATCCGCAAGCGACTCGACGTCGACGGAGGTGCTCGTGATCCACTCCGCGACGTCAGGACGGGATCGGTACGCGAAGATCTCCGGCACGTCGTCGGGAGCGAATCTCCGCAGCACCAGCCGCTGGGTGACGGCGGGCCAGGAGGCGAGGTCGAGGACTGAGGTCACGCGGTCATCGTGACATGCTCAGCGGTGCGCGGTCACGGTGAAGTGGTGGGTCGCCGCCTCGACGATGTCGCCGGGCGAGGTCTCCAGCGTGCCCTCGATCCACGCGGTCACCAGCTCGGCCACGCCACCGATGAACATCGTGGCCGCCAGGCGTCCCTCCTCCTGGCTCCAGGCCTGCGGGCCGTACAGCTCGCGCGCCTCGTGCTGCGCGAGCTCGGCGAACTGGCGCAGGAGACGGGCCCGGTGCGGACGGAGCGCGTCGAGCGACATCGACTCCACGATCGCGACCCGTCCCTTGCGGGGGTCGTCGGTGAGGATCTCGACGAAGGCGCCGATGCCGGCACGCACGCGCTCGGTCGGTCCGCCTGCGGTCTGCTCGACGGCGGCGACCGCCCGCTCGGCGATCTGCGCCGCGATGTCGTCCATCACGGCCTTCAGCGCGTCGTCGAGACCGCTGAAGCACTGGTAGAAGTAGCGCTCGGTCAGCCCGGCCTCGGCACAGATGCGGGTCATCGTGACCGTGGGTCCGCCGTCTCGCCCCCACACCTGAAGGGTCGCCTCGAGCAGCCGCGCCCGTCGGTCCGCATGACGTTGCTCGGCGGTCATCCCGCGGTACTGACCTGCCTTGACTGCCATGCAGAACATATTGACAGAACGCTCTGTCTGAATCAAGATGCCTGTTGTGAGCCAGACCACCCTTGCCCCTCCCCGCCGCCGCGGGCTGCCCTACGTGGGCCGCACGCTGTCGTACGTCCGCGACCCCCTGCAGATGATGCGATCCCAGTACGACGGCTGGGGGCCGGTCTCCGACATCGACTTCGTCGGCAAGCGCTGGACCGTGCTGCTCGGACCCGATGCGTGCGAGGTTGCCCTGCGCAACGCCGACAAGGCGTTCGCCAGCGGTGACGGCTGGGGCTACCTCGTCGGCCCGTTCTTCGATCGCGGGCTGATGCTCCTGGACTTCGAGGAGCACCACCGCCACCGCCGCATCATGCAGTCCGCCTTCACCCGCGACCGCATCGAGGGCTACACCGCCGCGCTGCAGCCGGCCGTCGCGGCAGGCGTCGCGGCGTGGCAGCCCGGGGAGTCGTTCCTCGCCTACCCCGCACTCAAGGAGCTCACGCTCGACCTGGCCACCGAGGTGTTCATGGGCGGTGCCGACCTCGCGACGCCCGACGAGCTCGACCGGGTCAACCAGGCCTTCATCGACTGCGTGCAGTCGGCGACCGCGATGGTGCGGGCGAACGTCCCCGGCACCCGCTGGGGCCGCGCGATCCGGGGCCGGCGGCTGCTCGAGGAGTTCTTCGGTCGCCATCTCGCGACCAAACGGGCCGCACCGGGCGACGACCTCTTCTCGGTGCTGTGCCACCTCGAGACCGAGGACGGCGAGCGGTTCAGCGACGAGGACGTCGTCAACCACATGATCTTCCTGCTCATGGCAGCCCACGACACCTCGACGATCACGGTGTCGACCGTCATGCAGCAGCTGGGTCAGCATCCGGAGTGGCAGGAGCGTTGCCGCGCCGAGGCGCTCGCCCTCTCCGAGCACCCCACGCTCGCCGAGCTCGACGGCCTGGTCGCGATCGACCAGGTCATGAAGGAGAGCCTGCGTCTCGTGCCACCCGTGCCGGTGCTCGCACGACGGACCGTCAAGGAGACCGAGGTCCTGGGGCACAGCATCCCCGCCGGTCGCCTCGTCGCGGTGATGGTGCACCTGTCCCACCACATGGCAGAGCTCTGGGACGAGCCCGAGCGATTCGACCCCGAGCGGTTCTCCGACGACCGGCGCGAGGACAAGGTGCACCGCTACGCGTGGGAGCCGTTCGGCGGCGGGGTGCACAAGTGCATCGGCATGTTCTTCGCCGGCGCCGAGGTCAAGACGATCCTCGTGCACCTGCTGCGGCAGTTCACCTGGACCGTCGAGCCGAGCTATCGCGCCCCCATGAGCTACACCTCGTTGCCGTTCCCCAAGGACGGCCAGCCCGTCCACCTCACCCGTCGCCCGACCCCCCAGGAGCCGTCATGAACCGATCCCTTCGCCACCAGCTCGTCGTCATCACCGGAGCCGGTCGAGGCATCGGGCGCGCGACCGCGACCCGTTTCGCCGCCGAGGGCGCCCGGGTGGTGATCGGCGACCTCGACGACGACGTGGCGGCCAAGGCCGCGCAGCAGATCGGCCGCGGGGCGGTCGGCCTGACCGTCGACGTCTCGGACCGCGCCTCGTACGCCGCGTTCATCGAGCAGGCGCAGACGCTCGGCCCGGTCGACGTCCTGGTCAACAACGCCGGCATCATGCCGTTGTCGCCCCTGACCGAGGAGTCCGACGAGGCCACCGATCGCATCCTCGACGTCAACCTGCGGGGCGTCATCACCGGCACCAAGCTCGTGATCCCGCAGATGATCGAGCGCGGCCACGGCCACGTCATCAACATCGCGTCCGCGGTGGGCCGCATCGCGGTGGCCAACGGCGCGACGTACAGCGCGAGCAAGTTCGCCGTGGTCGGCTTCTCCGAGGCGATGCGCTCCGAGCTCAAGCCGCACGGGGTCGACGTCTCGTGCATCCTGCCCACCGTGGTCGCGACCGAGCTGGCCGCGGGCGTATCCGCGACCAAGGGCATGCGCGCGGCGCAGCCCGACGACGTCGCGAAGGCCGTGGTCGGCGTCGCGCACCGGCCCCAGTTCGAGACCTGGGTCCCCCGGCACAGCAAGGGCATCTTCTACTCCAGCAACGCCCTGCCTCGCCGGCTCAAGGACACCCTCGGTCACGCGATCGGCGCCGACCGGGCGCTCAGCGACGTGGACGCCGAGGCCCGGGCCGAGTACGAGCGTCGCGCGGCTCGCCCCTAGTCGGGCAGCCGGAGCTCGGCCGCCTCCACCGTCGCGGTCGCGACCGCGTCCAGGAGCCCCTCGACGCTCGTCGCCGCCAGCAGCGACAACTGGTCGTACGCCCCGATGGGCGCGATCGCCGCGAGCTGCCACAGCGCCGCGAGCGGCTCGTCGGCCAGGCCGATCGTGGACGACCAGCGCTGCTCCTCGAACTCGCTGATGCGCGCCATCGTCACCCGGACGAGCTCCTCGACCTCGTCGAAGCGATCGCGCCACCGCTCGTCCCACTCCAGGGCCGGACGCAGGCGCACGGTGGCGCGGGGATAGGGAGCCTCCGGCAGCCACTCGACCACCTCGAGGCGTCGACCGCCCTGCGCCAGGAGGGAGATGAAGCCGTCGCCCTCGCCGACCTCCACGACCTGCGCGACCGTGCCCGTGGCGAACCGATGCTCGCCGCCGCCGACCTCGTGCCCGCGCTCGATCAGCACGACGCCGAACTCCGCCGGCTCCTGCACCAGGACGTCCTGCAGCATCTGCAGGTAGCGGTCCTCGAAGATGCGCAGCGGAAGCGGCATCGCCGGGAACAGGACGGACCCCAGCGGGAACATGGGCAGCTCGACGAGATCCTCCATCGGATCAGGCCAGTGCCTGGATGACCGGCCGGGCCGCGTGGTGGCGGCCACGCGGCACGATCATCGGGGTGCCACTGACCGGATCGGGGACCACGTCGCACGCGAGGCCGAAGACCTCGGTCACGACGTCCGCGTCGATGACGTCGCGCGGGGGTCCCTCGGCCAGGATCGACCCGTCCTTCATCGCGATGATGTGATCGGCGTAGCGGCACGCCAGGTTGAGGTCGTGCAGGACCAGCACGATCGTCTTGCCGGACTCCCGGTTGAGGTCGGTCAGCAGATCGAGCAGCTCGACCTGGTGGTTGATGTCCAGGAACGTCGTCGGCTCGTCCAGCAGCAGCAGGTCGGTGTCCTGCGCGAGCGCCATCGCGATCCACACCCTCTGGCGCTGCCCTCCGGACAGCGCGGAGAGGGGCCGGTCCTCCAGGTCGGTCGTGCCCGTCGCCTCCAGCGCTGCCGCGACCGCCCGGTCGTCCTCGTCGCTCCAGCGCCGGAACCAGCCCTGGTGCGGATAGCGGCCACGGCCCACGAGATCGCCGACCGTGATGCCGTCCGGGGCCACCGGGGACTGCGGCAGCAGCCCGAGCACGCGGGCGACGTCCGCGCTCTTCATGTCGTGCAGATCCTTGCCGTCCAGGATCACCGATCCGGAGCGGGGACGCAGCAGGCGGGCCAGGCCACGCAGCAGCGTCGACTTGCCGCACGCGTTGGCACCGACGATCACGGTGATCTGGCCGTCCGGGATCTGGACGTCGAGATCCCGGACGATGTCGGTCTCGGCGTAGCCGAGCGTGAGGTGCTGGGCACGCAGGTCATGAGAGGTCATCCGCCGCGTCCTTCCCGATTGACGGTGGCGAGGAGCCAGATGAGATAGGGGGCGCCGACCAGTCCGGTGACGACGCCGGTCGGCAGGGCGGTCGGCAGGACCTGCTCGGACACCAGGTCGGCGGCGAGGACGATCACCGCCCCGACGAGTCCCGCGGCCAGCACGCCGCCCGCGGGACCGGTCAGCCGCTGGGCGATCGGCGCCGCGATGAGCGCGACGAACATGATCGGCCCCGCGACGGCGGTCGAGAAACCGATGAGCACGATCGACAGCGCGAGCAGCACGAGCCGGTTGATCTCGACCCGCGAGCCGAGGCCCCTGGCCGTGTCGTCGCCGAGCTCGAGCGCGCGCAGCGGCCGCTCCAGGACCAGGGCGACCGGGACGAGGATCGCGAGCGCGACCAGGAGCGTACGCAGCTCGCCGGCGCCGGCCTGCCCGATCGTGCCGACGAGCCAGGTCATCGCCTCGCGCGCCTCGTAGAGATCGGCACGGGTGATGATGTAGCCGACCAGCGAGAGCAGGAGCTGGGAGACGCCGATCCCGATGAGGATGAAGCGGTAGCCCGAGATGCCGTCGCGCCACGCGAGCAGGTAGATCACGAGCGAGGCCAGCAGTGCCCCGGCGAGCGCGGAGCCGGAGACGACCAGGCTGCTGGCGTTGAACAGCACGATCGAGGAGACGGCGAACAGGCTCGCGCCGGACGAGACGCCCACGAAGTCCGGCGAGGCCAGCGGATTGCCCAGGAGCTTTTGGAACACGTACCCGGACACGCCCAGGGCGAGTCCGACCGCGAGGGCCGCGGACGCGGTCGGCAGCCGCAGGTCCCGCACCACGAAGTCGACCGCGGGATCGTCCTTGAGCATGAACGCCGAGGCGATGACGTCGACGGGCGACACGACGTAGCTGCCGACCATCATCGTCAGCACGAACAGCGCGAACGCGATGACCGCGAGCACGGCCGTGACCACGCCGGAACGGCGACGGCGGGCTCGGCGGCCGGAGCGCACGGTCGTGCGGGGCTCGAGAAGGGCGGTCATCACAGCTCCGCGAGGTTGCGGTAGCGGACGAGCAGGATGAACGCGGGCGCGCCGAGGACGCCGAGGACCACACCGACCTGCAGCTCGCCGGGGGCGACCGCGACCCGCCCGAGGATGTCCGCGAGCAGCAGGACGGTCGGGGTCAGGATCAGCGTGTAGGCCAGCATCCAGCGGTAGTCGGGCCCGCAGAGCAGGCGCGCGGCGTGCGGCACGATCAATCCGATGAACACGATCGGCCCGCACGCGGCGGTCGCCGCTCCGCACAGCACCGCGACGGTCACGAACATCACGACCCGGGTCAGCTTGACCCGCTGGCCGAGCGCCACCGCAAGGTCCTCACCGAGGGCGAGGCCGTTGAGCGCACGACCGGTGCCGAGCGCCACGATCAGCCCGACCACCAGGAACGGGACGGTCTGCCAGAACACCGGGAAGTAGCGGCCCGCGAGCGAGCCCACCTGCCAGAAGCGCAGCTCGTTGAGGGCCTCGACGTTGGTCATCACGATCGCGGACGTGACCGACGAGAGGATCGCGGTCACGGCCGCCCCCGCCAGCGCGAGCTTGACCGGGGTCGCCCCTTCGCGACCGAGCGACGCGATCGCGTACACCGTGACGGTGGCGACCCCGGCGCCGGCGAACGCGAACCACACGTACGTGCTCACGTCCTGCGCACCGAGGACCATGATCCCGAAGACGATGAAGGCCGCGGCGCCTGCGTTGATGCCCATGATCCCGGGGTCGGCGAGCGGGTTGCGGGTCACGCCCTGCAGGATCACCCCGCTCAGCCCGAGCGCCGCCCCCGCGAACAGGCCGATCAGGGTGCGCGGCACCCGCATCTCGCGGATGACGGTCTGCGACGCCGCCGACGGGTCGTAGTCGGTGAACGCCTTCCAGATCGTCGGGATGCCGACTCCGCGCGAGCCCAGGGTGATGCTGAAGAAGCACACGACCGCCAGCACGACCGCCAGGAGCACCAGCCCGCTCGCCAGAGCAGCCCGCGAACGATGCCGGGGAGCGGCTTCGACGGCAGCGGCCGACGTCTGGGTCATGGTCATGGGCGGTGGAGGTCGGCCTTTCGAGGAGTCAACCTCTCCAGCGTAACTTAGGTATGCCTACCCAGACCACAGGAGTGACGCGCTCCACGTCCGTCCGGTGGGCGCGGTGCGTGTGCCACCGTTCGCAGCCGAATTCGCCCGCATTCGGTGGAGCAGGCACCGCGCCCTGCGGAAACGGTGGCAGAAGCACCGCGCCCCCGGAACCGTGTGGTTCCGGGGGCGCGGTGACGCGAGCCGAGGCTCAGGCGAACTTCTCGCCGTTCTTGGCCTTTTCCAGCAGCGAGGCCGGCGGGGCGAACCGATCGCCGTACTTCGCGGCCAGCTCCTGCGCGCGAGCCGTGAACGCCTCGACGCCGATCGAGCCGTCGGCGGCCTCGTAGCCGTTGACGTACTGGATCGCACCGCCCTGCATCGCCGGGAAGCCGATGCCGAAGATCGAGCCGATGTTGGCGTCCTGGGTCGTGCGCAGCACGCCCTCGTCCAGGCACTTGATCGTCTCGAGGCTCATGATGAACGTCAGACGCTCCTTGAGGTCCTCGAACGGGGGCTGCTCGTCGGCGACCGGGAACTTCTCGGCCAGACCGCTCCACAGTCCCTGACGCTTGCCGTCGACGTACTCGTAGAAGCCGGCGCCCTTCAGGCGGCTCGGGCGACCGATCTCGATCATCGTGTCGATGATGTCCTCGGCGGCGTTGGCCTCCCACGTGCCTCCGGCCTCCTCGACGGCGGCCTTCGACTCGTTGCGGATCTTGACCATGAGCTCGAGGTTGAGCTCATCGCTGAGCTGCAGCACGGGGGCCGGGAAGCCGGCCTGGGTCGTGGCGCGCTCGATCGAGACCGGGGAGACTCCCTCGGCCAGCATGCCGATGCCCTCGTTGACGAACGTGCCGATGACGCGGCTGGTGAAGAAGCCGCGGCTGTCGCCGACGACGATCGGCGTCTTCTTGATCGCCTTGGTGTAGTCGATGACGCGCGCGATGGCCTCGTCGGACGTCTTCTCACCCGCGATGATCTCGACCAGCGGCATCTTGTCGACGGGGCTGAAGAAGTGGATGCCGATGAAGTCCTCGGGACGCTCGACACCGTCGGCCAGGATCGTGATCGGCAGCGTCGACGTGTTCGAGCCGAGCAGCGCGTCCGGCTTGACGACCTTCTGCAGCTCGCCGAAGACCTCGTGCTTGAGCTTGACCGACTCGAAGACGGCCTCGATCACGAAGTCGCTGCCCTCGAGGGCGGCGTAGTCATCGGTGGGCGTGATGCGCGCCAGGAGCTCGTCGGCCTTCTCCTGCGAGAGGCGTCCACGGGAGACGGCCTTGTCGACGAGGTTCTGGCTGTACGACTTGCCCTTCTCGGCGGCCTCCATCGAGACGTCCTTGAGGACGACCTCGAAGCCGGCCTTCGCCGAGACGTACGCGATGCCCGCGCCCATCATGCCGGCGCCGATGACCGCGATCTTCTCGGCCTTGGTCGGCGCGATGCCCTCGGGACGGGACTTGCCCGCGTTGATCGCACCCAGGTCGAAGAAGAAGGCCTGCGTCATGTTCTTGAACTGCTGGCCGATGATCAGGTTGACCAGGTAGCGCGACTCGATGCGGCTCGCGGTGTCGAAGTCGACCTGCGCACCCTCGACCGCGGCGCTCATGATCGCGCGGGGAGCCTTGTAGAGCGCACCCTTGGTCTGCTTGCGCAGATTAGCCGGGAACGCCGGCAGGAACGCCGCGAGCTTCGGGTTGGACGGAAGTCCGCCCGGCATGCGGTAGCCCTTGCGGTCCCACGGCTGGGTCGCGGCCTCCTCATTGCCGGCGTTGGCCTCGATCCACGCCTTCGCAGCCGGGATCAGCTCGTCCTGCGAGGCCACGAGCTCGTCGATCAGGCCCTCGGACAGCGCCTTGGCCGGCTTCATCTGCTGTCCCTGGAGCAGGAACTTCATCAGCGCGTCGGAGATGCCGAACATGCGAACGGTGCGGGTGACGCCGCCGCCACCGGGCAGCAGGCCGAGGGTCGCCTCGGGCAGGCCCACGGAGTAGCCGCCGTCGACCGCGATGCGGTGGTGGGCCGCGAGGGCGATCTCCAGGCCGCCGCCGAGGGCCGCGCCGTTGATCGCCGCGACGACCGGCCGGCCGATCGTCTCGAGCTTGCGGAGGGTGGCCTTGATGGCCTCGACCTCGCCGAACAGCCGCTCGGCGTCCGCAGGGGTCGCCTGGGTCATGAGCTTAAGGTCGCCGCCGGCGAAGAAAGTCTTCTTCGCCGAGGAGATGATGATGCCCTTGACGGACTCCGGGTCGTTCGCGATGTCCTGGGCCACGCGGTCGACGGCAGCAGCCATCGAGTCGGCGTAGTCCTGGTTCATCGTGTTGGCGCTCTGGTTGGGATCGTCCAGGACGAGGTTGACGATGCCGTCCTCGACCTCGTGACGCACTGCTTCAGTCATGTGTGTTCTCTTCTCGGAGGTGGGGACGGGGTCAGCTGAGGCGCTCGACGACGGTGGCGATGCCCATGCCGCCGCCGACGCAGAGGGTGGCCAGGCCGTAGCGCTGGTCACGACGCTCGAGCTCGTCGATCAGGGTGCCGAGGATCATCGCGCCGGTCGCACCCAGCGGGTGGCCCATCGCGATCGATCCGCCGTTGACGTTGGTCTGGTCGTGCGGGTAACCGCCCAGGTCCTTCATGAGGCGCAGCGCGACAGCCGCGAAGGCCTCGTTGATCTCGAGCAGGTCGATGTCGCCGATGCTGAGGCCCGCACGGTCGAGAGCCTTGAGGCTGGCCGGGCCGGGGCCCGTCAGCATGATGGTCGGATCGGCGCCGGACACCGCGGCCGACAGGATGCGCGCGCGGGGCTTGAGCCCGTGACGCTCGCCGGCGGCCTCGTTGCCGATCAGCACCAGGGCGGCGCCGTCGACGATGCCCGAGGAGTTGCCCGCGTGGTGGACGTGGTCGATCTTCTCGATCCAGTGGTACTTCTCGAGCGCGACGGCGTCGAAGCCGCCCTGGTCGCCGATCTGCGCGAACGACGGCGGCAGCGACGCGAGGCTCTCGGCGGTCGTGCCCTCACGCACGAACTCGTCGTGGTCGAGGATCGTCAGGCCCGAGGCGTCCTTGACCGGGATGACCGAGTTCTTGAAGTAGCCGTTGGCGATCGCCTTGGCGGCACGCGCCTGCGACTCGGCGGCGAAGGTGTCTACGTCGAGGCGGCTGTAGCCCTCGACCGTCGCGATGAGGTCGGCGCCGATGCCCTGGGGCACGAAGTCGGTGTCGAACGCGGTCTGCGGGTCCATCGCCCACGGGCCGCCGTCGGAGGCCATGGGCACGCGGCTCATGGACTCGACGCCACCGGCGAGGATCATGTCCTCCCAGCCCGAGCGCACACGCGCCGAGGCCTGGTTGACGGCCTCGAGGCCCGAGGCGCAGAAGCGGTTGAGCTGGACGCCGGCAACCGTGTCGGGCAGGCCTGCCGCGATCGCTGCGGTCTTGGCGATGTCGCTGCCCTGGTCACCGACCGGTGAGACACATCCGAGGACGAGATCGTCCACGGCGTCGGTGTCGAGGGAGGGGTTGCGCGTGCGGATCTCGTCGATCAGGCCGGTGACCAGCGAGATCGGCTTGACCTCGTGGAGCGACCCGGACTTCTTGCCGCGACCTCGCGGCGTACGGATGGCGTCGTAGACGAAGGCCTCGGTCATAGGAAATGTCCTCGCAGAATCTGGTGGATGACGCGTCAGCAGAACTGACACGACTGATTGTGACACCAACACTGTCATTGTCAAAGGATCGAGGGTGTGTGAGACGTCTCGTCACCCGGTAGGTGGCATAAGGTCAGCCCATGACTCCCAGTCCCGCCGACACGATGAGCGTCGAGCAGCTCGCGTCCCGCGTCGGCATGTCCGTGCGGACCGTGCGCTTCTACGCCGGTCGCGGTCTCATCCCGCCGCCCCGCCGCGAGGGTCGCAACGGCTTCTACGGCCCCGACCACCTGGCCCGGCTCGAGCTGGTCAAGGAGCTGCAGGCCCACGGCTTCACGCTGTCGGCGATCGAGGGCTACCTCGAGAACATCCCGTCCGACGCGACGCCCGAGCAGGTGGCGGTGCACCGCACGCTGCTCGCGCCGTGGATGGCCGATCGCCCCGAGGAGCTGGACCGGGCCGCCCTCGAGCTGCGGGCGGGCCGTGCGCTCAGCGACGACGACATCGAGATGCTGGTCGCCCTGGGCGTGGTCGAGCCGACCCCGACCGAGGACGTCTTCCAGGTCGCGCCGGCCCACCTCGCGGTGGGGATCCAGTTCATCGAGACCGACATGCCGATCGAGGTCGCGCACGCCTCGCGCCGCATCTTCGACGAGGCGGGCCGGGCCGTGGCCCGCGAGATCACGGAGGTGTTCCGCACGATGTGGTGGCCCGAGCTGCGGGCCTCGGGACGTCCGGTCGAGGACATCACCGCCCTGATCGAGCGGTTCAAGCCGCTCACGATCCAGGCCCTCGTGACGGCCTACGAGACCGCGGTCGACGAGTCCAAGCGCGAGACGGTCCGCCGTCGAGCCGAGAGCTGACGACGGACCGCGAGGCTCACAGGCCCATCGTGCGCCCGATGATCTCCTTCATGATCTCGGTCGTGCCGCCGTAGATCGTCTGGATCCGGCTGTCGGTGTACGCCTTGGAGATCGGGTACTCGCTCATGTAGCCGTAGCCACCGTGCAGCTGCAGGCACTTGGCCGCGGCCCGGTTCTGCAGCTCGGTGGTCCACCACTTGCCCATCGCGGCTTCCTCGATCGTCAGCTCGCCCTTGGACAGCGCGACGATGCTCTTGTCGACGAAGGCCTGACCGATCTGGACCTCGGTCTCGAGCTCGGCCAGCACGAAGCGCGAGTTCTGGAACGAGCCGATCGGCTTGCCGAACGCCTTGCGCTCCTTGACGTAGTCCAGCGTCATGTCGATGATCGCCCGGGTCGCGGCGATCGCGCCGACCGAGATCGCGAGGCGCTCCTGCGGCAGCTTCTCCATCAGGTAGATGAAGCCCTTGCCCTCTTCGCCCAGCAGGTTCTGCACCGGGACGCGCACGTTGTCGAAGAACAACTCGGCGGTGTCCTGCGCCTTCAGGCCCATCTTGTCCAGGTTGCGGCCGCGCTCGAAGCCCTCCATGCCGCGCTCCAGGACGATGAGGGAGACCCCCATCGCGCCGGCGTCCGGATCGGTCTTGACCGCGACGATGACCAGGTCGGCCAGGATGCCGTTGGAGATGAACGTCTTGGCGCCGTTGACGACGTAGTGGTCGCCGTCGCGCACCGCGGTGGTCGTGATGGCCTGCAGGTCCGAGCCCGTGCCCGGCTCGGTCATGGCGATCGCGGTGATCGCCTCACCGGTGCAGAACTTCGGCAGCCAGCGCTGCTTCTGCTCCTCGGTGGCGTACGAGAGCAGATATCCCGAGACCAGGTCGGTGTGCAGGACGAAGCCGACGCCGCTCGCGCCGATGCGGATCATCTCCTCGGACATGATCGCGTTGAAGCGGAAGTCGTCCATGCCGCCTCCGCCGTACTCCTCGGGCATCATGAATCCGAGCAGGCCCAAGGCGCCGGCCTTCTCCCACAGCTCGCGCGGGACGATGCTGTCCTTCTCCCACTGGTCGTGGTACGGCGCGATCTCCTTCTCGCAGAACGTCCGCACGGTGTCGCGGAACGCGTCGTGATCGGCTTCGTAGATGCCTCGCTGCATGATGCCCTCTTCTTGATTCAGTCGGCTTGGACGGCGACGCCGTCGGCGATGAGCTGGTCGACATCGGCGATGCCCCAGGCGCTGAGCGCTTCTGTGGTGCTGGCACCCGCCCGCTCGGGCGGGGTGGTCAGGGTTGCGGGCGTCGCGGAGAAGCGCGGCGCCGGCGCGGGCTGGGTCAGCCCGTCCCGCTCGACGTACGTCCCGCGGGCCACGTTGTGGGGGTGCGTGTACGCCTCCTCGATGCTCAGCACCGGGGCCACGCACGCGTCGGTGCCGTCGAAGACCTTCTCCCACTCCGCACGGGTGCGGGACGCGAACGCCTCGGTCAGCATCTGGCGCAGCTCGCCCCAGCGCGCGAAGTCGTACTGGCCCGGCGCGTCGGTGAGCTCGAGGCCCTCGATCAGCGCGGCGTAGAACTGCGGCTCGAGCGGACCGACCGACATCCACTCGCCGTCCGAGGTCTCGAACACGTCGTAGAACGGGGTACCGGTGTCGAGCATGTTGGTGCCGCGGGGGCCGCTCCAGGTGCCCGACTGCTGCATCGCGACGATCATCGACATCAGGTGTGCGGTGCCGTCGGTGATCGCGGCGTCGACGACCTGCCCCTCGCCGGTGCTGCGGGCGTGCATGAGCGCAGCCAGCACGCCGGTCACCAGGTAGAGCGATCCGCCGGCGAAGTCACCGACCAGGTTGAGCGGCACCTGCGGGGGCCCGCCCGCCCGTCCGATCGCGCCGAGCGCACCGGCGACCGAGATGAAGTTGATGTCGTGCCCGGCGGTCTGCGCGAGCGGGCCGTGCTGGCCCCAACCGGTCATCCGGCCGTAGACCAGACGCGGATTGCGCGCGTGGCACTCCTGGGGCCCGAGACCGAGCCGCTCGGTGACGCCCGGGCGCAGGCCCTCGATCAGGATGTCGGCCGACTCGACGAGATCGAGCACGGTCGCGACGCCGCGGGGGTTCTTCAGGTCGATCGCGACCGACGGTCGTCCGCGGCCGAGGATGTCCTTGTCCGCGGAGCCGAGCTGCAGCGCATTGCCGCCGGGCCGGTCGACCCGGATGACCTCGGCTCCGAGGTCGGCCAGGAGCATGGCGGCGAACGGGCCGGGGCCGATGCCGACGAGCTCGACGACGCGGACGCCGTGAAGGGGACCGGACTGCGTGGTGATGGTCACACTATGATTGTGACAGTTGAACTGTCACGGTTGCAAGTGGCGTCCCCGCATACCATCGGTATCTTGGCGACATGCTTTCCGAACTGGTCCACACCCGCAAGGGCTCGGGCGAGCCACTCGTCCTCATCCACGGCATCGGTCACCGCCGCCAGGCCTGGGACCCCGTGCTCGAGACGCTCGCCGAGTCGTACGACGTCATCGCGGTCGACCTGGCCGGCTTCGGCGAGTCCCCGGCCTATCCCCTCAGCGCTTCGTACGACATGGACTCCGCGTGCGACAACCTCACCGACAACTTCGCGCTCTGGGGCATCGAGCGGCCCCACGTCGTCGGCAACTCCCTCGGCGGTGCGATCGCCCTGGAGCTGGGCGCCCGCGGCCTCGCCCGGTCGGTGACCGCGCTGAGCCCGGCCGGCTTCTTCGGCACCCTGAACCGCCTGCAGACGTTCGCCCTGCTCATCGCGCTGCGGCTCAGCAGCCAGCTGCCGGTGGGTGCACTGCGCGCGCTGTCGCGGCGCGCCTGGGGACGCCGCCTCGCAGGCGCCTCGCTCTACACGCACCCCGAGCGCTTCACCGCCGACGAGGTCTTCGGCGACGCGCTGGCGCTCAAGCACTGTGCAGGCTTCGAGCGCACGATCGTCAAAGGGGTCAACTACGCGTTCCGCGGCCGCCTCGACGTGCCGACCACGATCGCCTGGGGCACACGCGACGTGATCCTGCCCTACAGCTCCTCGGCGATCGCGCAGGAGCGGCTGCCCGACGCCCATCACGTGGCCCTTCCTCGCTGCGGACACGTGCCGATGATCGACGACCCGGCCCTGATCGCCCGCGTCATCGAGAACACGATTGCCCGGACGGAGGAGACCGCCGCGGCCTAGGGTCGGGACATGCAGTTCACCACCACCGGATCTGTCCCCCGCCTCAACCTGACGCTGATGATCGAGGTGATCGAGACGCTTCGGGCGGAATGGGCCGCCCTGCAGTTCGCCGCCGACGGCAACGTCATCAACCCGCTGACCAGCCAGCCGGTCGACACCCTGCGGCTCGCCGAGGGACGACACCGCGCCTCGGGCGCTCGCTACGAGATCGTCACGCGCACCCCCGTGATGGCGGTCGATCCTGAGAAGCAGAGCGCGCTTCAGGCCGAGCTGCTGACCGCTACCGACATCGACTGGGACGAGTACGGTCGGCGACTGACCGAGATCACCGTCCCGACCGGCGAGATCAGCGAGAGCCGGACCACTTTCACCCTGCGCCACGACGACGCGCGCACCCTGGCCGTGACCGTCGCCGACCCCTCGGAGCTGTGGTCGGTCGACGTCGACATCGTCCACGGACGTCTGCCCCGAGTGCAGCTCGCCGGCCGTCTCGACGCCACCAAGATGCTGATGGCGGAGGGCACGCCCACGTTCTTGGCCCGCCGCCTGGGCGGGACCGGCACGGGCACCGCGACGATCGACCTGGGCACGATCGAGCGTGCCGGCGGCGGGACACTCGCCGAGGGCTCAGGCCGGCTGAACCGGTTCAGCGCGGACGGCTCGGCCACCGTTCGGACGACCGCCCGGTCCTGGGACGTCGAGGGACAGGCAGAGCTGACCGGCACCGGACTGGGCCGGCTCGTCCTGCGGTTCATGCGCAGACGCATCCAGACTGCAGCCGACGCCGCTGTCGCGCAGTGGTGGGACGGGGTGCCCTCGACCGTCGTCGGAGCGCAGACAGCGATCCGCGAGGCCGAGAGGCTGATCGAGCAGGAAGGCGGGCTGGCCAGGGTCGTCCACCACACCCTGTGGGAGGAGGGATACGCCGACCGCATGGAGGCGACGTACCCGCCGGAATCAAAGGCCGCCGAGCTGGGTTGACCCGGCCGTGGAGATCTACGACTCGCTGGTGATCGGTGCAGGACAGGCGGGGCTGTCGGCGTCGTACCACTTGGCCCGTCGCGGCATCCGGCACGTCGTCCTCGACGCGGACGACCGTCCCGGCGGCGCATGGCAGCACCGCTGGGACGCCCTGACGATGCACGACGTGCACGGGGTCGCCGACCTGCCGGGCGCCGAGATCCCGCCCGACACGGGACGGGAACGGGCCAACCGGTTCGTCCCCGCGTACTTCGCGGACTACGAGCAGCGCTTCGGGCTCCCGGTCGTGCGGCCGGTCGCGGTGTCGCGGGTCCGCGACGACGACGGCCTGCTGGTCGTCGAGGCGGACGCGGGCTCGTGGACGACCCGCACCCTGGTCAACGCGACCGGAACGTGGAGCCGGCCGTTCGTCCCGCACTACCCGGGCATCGAGACGTTCCTCGGCGAGCAGCTGCACGCCTCGGACTACCCCGGCCCCGACCACTTCCTCGGCAAGCGCGTGGTGGTGGTCGGCGGTGGCGCGTCGGCCGTGCAGTTCCTCGGCGCGCTGGCCCCGATCACCGAGACCGTCTGGGTCACGCGTCGCGAGCCGGTGTGGCTCGACCACGACTTCACGCCCGAGGTGGGCCGGGCCGTCGTCGCGAAGGTCGAGGAGCGCGTACGCCAGGGGCTGCCGCCGCGCAGCGTCGTCAGCGTGACGGGTCTGCGGCTGCGCGAGCAGGAGCGCGAGGCCGAACGCCTCGGCGCGTACGCCGACCGCCGCCCGACGTTCGCCTCGATCGAGCCCCACGGGGTGCGGTGGGGAGACGGCTCGTTCGAGCCCGCGGACGTGATCCTGTGGGCGACGGGATTCCGCCCGGCGATCGAGCACCTTGCCCCGTTGCGCCTGCGCAGCCCGCTCGGTGGCATCCAGCTCGACGGGACCACCGCCGTGGCCGATCCCCGCGTCCAGATGGTCGGCTACGGCCCCTCCGCCAGCACGATCGGTGCCAACCGGGCCGGGCGCACCGCCGCGCGGGGGGTCGCCGACCGGCTCCGGGCGGCTGCGGCGGTCAGCCCCGGCGGGTGAGGAAGCTCGCGTCCAGGTCTGCCGCACGCGGGCAGCCGAGGAGCGCGAGCGCATTGTCCAGCTCGTCCACGAGCTGCTGGATCACCTGCTGCGCACCGGCCGTACCCTCGCAGGCCAGACCCCACAGCACGGGTCGCCCGACCAGCACGGCGTCCGCGCCGAGCGCGAGTGCCTTGGCCGCGTCCCAGCCCCGGCGGATCCCGCCGTCGACGAGCACGTCGATGCGTCCGTCGACCGCCTCGACGACCGGGCCGAGCGCATCTGCTCCCGACAGCACGGTGTCGAGCTGGCGTCCGCCGTGGTTGGAGACGATGATGCCCGCGACACCGGCGTCGACCGCCCGCTCGGCATCGGCCGGGTTGAGGATTCCCTTCAGCACGACCGGCAGCCCTCCGGCCTCGCCGATCGCTGCGACGTCGTCCCAGGTCAGTGACGGATCGTGCATCGCGTGCCGCTCGGCCGGTGTCGCGGGGCCCTTCGTCAGCTGCGCATAGGTGGGGTGGGCGAGGACGTGGTGCGAGCGCTCGTCCCGCTCACGGCGACCCCCGGTCGGGAAGTCGACCGTGATGACCAGCGCCTCGTAGCCGCCGTCCTTCGCCGCCTGGACCAGGTCGTCGGTGACGGCACGATCCTGGAAGACGTACAGCTGCATCCACCGATCGGCCTCGCCCATCGCCCGGGCCACCTCGCGCGGGTCCGTCGTGGTCTGCGACGACAGGACGTACGTCGCGCCGGTCGCCGCCGCCGCCGTGGCCGTGCCGATCTCGCCGTCGGGGTGCGCCCCGAGCTGATAGGCCATCGGGGCGACGAGGAACGGATGCGGACGGCGGCGCCCCAGGAGGGTCACCGAGCTGTCGCGCTCCTTGACGCCGACCAGCACCCGGGGGGCCAGGACCAGGCGGCGCCACGACTCGACGTTGTCGCGCAGCGTGATCTCGTCGCCGGCCCCGCCCGCGAAGTAGCCGTACGTCGCCTCGTCGAGCAGCTCGGCGGCCCGCGCCTCGAAGTCGTTCACGAGCTCACCTTAGGCGCGTCAGCTGCGATGGCGGGCCAGGAACTCGGCGGTCCGTGGGCTCCTCGGCGCGGTGAAGATCTGCTCGGGCGGTCCGGACTCCTCGACCAACCCGTCCGCCATGAAGACGATCCGGTCGGAGATCTCCCGCGCGAAGGTCATCTCGTGCGTGGCCATGACGATCGTCATCCCGTCGCGGCGCAGCTCACGGATCACGTCGAGCACCTCACCGACCAGCATCGGGTCGAGCGCCGAGGTGATCTCGTCCAGTAGCAGGAGCCTCGGTCGCATCGCGATCGCGCGCACGAGGGCGACCCGCTGCTGCTGCCCACCGGACAGCGCATCGGGATATGCCTTGGCCTTCTCAGCCAGGCCCACGCGCGCGAGCAGCTCAGCGGCCCTCGCCTTGGCGTCCGCGGCCGAGACGCCGCCGGCCTCCGTCGGGCCGAGGGTGATGTTGCGCTCGACCGAGAGGTGCGGGAACAAGTTGTACGCCTGGAACACGATGCCGATCTGGCGGCGGACCTCGTCCTCGTCGATGCGCGGATCGGTGATCTCCTGGTCGTCCAGCCAGATGTCTCCGTCGTCGACCTGCTCGAGCAGGTTCAGGCAGCGCAGCAGCGTGGACTTTCCCGACCCCGAGGCGCCGATGAGGCAGATGACCTCGCCCTCGGCGACGTGCAGGTCGATGCCCTTGAGCACCTCGTTCGTCCCGAACGACTTGCGGACGGCCTCGGCTCTCAGCAGCGGCGGCGTCATGTCACCAGTCCGTTCTCGCGGCGCAGCGAGCGCACCGTCAGGTAGTCGGTGATCCGAGCGAGCGGGATCGTCGCGGCGATGAAGAACAGGGCCGCGACGACGTACGGCGTGAAGTTGAACGTGCGGCTCTGGTCGACCTGCGCCGAGCGCAGGGCCTCGACCAGCCCGATCGTCGCGAGCAGGGCGGTGTCCTTCTGCAGCGACACGAAGTCGTTGAGCAGGGCCGGACCGACCCGCCGGATCGCCTGCGGCAGCACGATCTTGCGCATCGTCACGCCGTACGAGAGGCCGAGCGCGCGACCGCTGGCCCACTGGGTCGGGTGGATCGACAAGATGCCGGCCCGGATGACCTCGGCGACGTACGCGCCGTAGCTCAGGGTCAGGGCGATGACGCCGAGCCAGAACAAGCTGGTCGGCACACCAGTGAGCTGAAGGGCGGGCAGGCCGAATCCCACGAGCAGCACCACGAGGAGGGTCGGCGTGCCGCGGAAGATGTCGGTGTAGAGGACCGCCAGGACCTTGATCGGCGCGAGCGCTGGCGCCGGGACGACCCTGATGATCGCGATGAGGACGCCGAGCAGCAGCACCAGCACCTCGATCACGAGGAACAGCCGGATGTTGAGCCAGAACGACTGCGCGATGCCGGGCAGGGAGTCCTTGGCCTGCGCGAGGTCGAAGAAGGTCCGCCGGACATTCGACCAGCCCGGCGACTGCGTCACGGCGAGGGCCAGACCGCCGAGCACGACGATCGTCGAGACCGCCGCCACCGCACCCCGGCGAAGGGTGCGGCGGCGGCGGTACTGCTCGCGCTCGAGCTGGCGTGGGCTGGGACTCACTTCAGCTCGGGGACGTCCGTGGCCTGGTCGAGCCACTCGTCCTCGAGCTGCTTCAACGTGCCGTCGTCCGCGAGCGCGTCGACTGCGGCGCTGACGCACGGGGTGAGCTTGCTGCCCTTGGCGAGCAGCAGGCCGAACTCCTCCTGGTCACCGGTCTCGGGCTGGAACTGACCGACGATCGTGCCGCCGTCGATCTCGGCGGCGGTGAGGTAGTACGCCGAGGGCAGGTCGGCGACGATCGCGTCGACCTGCTTGTTCTGCAGCGCCTGGACGGCCTTGGTCGTGTCGTCGTAGACCAGCGCCTTCGTGGACGGCTTGATCTGCTCGTTGACCGCCTGGAGCGATGTCGTGCCGACCTGGGCGCCGAGCTTGGCGTCCTTGAGCTCGTCGAGGGTCTTGGCGTCCTTGAACGGCGAGGAGTCGAGCGTGATGATCGCCTGCGCGGCGGCGTAGTACGGGCTGGAGAAGTCGACGGCCTTCTTGCGGTCCTCGGAGATCGAGAACTGGTTGATGTCGAAGTCGAAGTTCTTCTTGCCGGGCTGGATGACCTGGTTGAAGCCCGCCTTGACCCACGTCACGTCGTCCTTGGCGAAGCCGAGCTTGTCGGCGACCGCGTACGCCACGGCGGACTCGAAGCCCTTGCCGTTGCTGGGGTCGTCGTCGCTGAACCAGGGGTCGAACGCGGGGTCGTCGGTCGCGACGGTCAGGGTGCCGTCCTTGAGGAGCGGGAGGTCATCGACCTGGCAGTCCGCGAGGGACGAGGCGGCCGAGGTGCTGGCGTCGTTCGAGTCGCCGTCGGAGTCGGCGGGAGCGCAGGCCGCGGTCAGCGCGAGGGCCAGCGCGGCGATGGCGGTGAGTCCGCCGGAGGGGGAGATCTTCATGGCGCAAGCGTAGGGCTCCGCTTCCCGCGCGGCGGACCGCTTCCACGGGTCGGACGGGAGGTGCCTAGCCGAGCGCCCCCAGCTCGAAGACGTCATCGGCCTTGGGCGCCTTGGCGGGGTCGACGTCGTCGTAGTCGAACGTCAGCTTGCCCGATCCGCCCTCGGGATCCAGGCGGATCGGCCGCGCGTCCGACCTGTCGACGTACAGGGTGCCCGTCTTGGTCGTGAGGCCGACGCAGTCGACGCCCTCGACCTTCTTGCCCTTGGTCTTGGTGGGGGTGGTGTCGGGGGTCAGCAGCTGATCGATGAAGCTGTCGCGGTTCGCGAAGGTGACGATCTGCTTGAAGGCGTCACCTGACGCCAGGATCCACTTGTCGCCGATGGTCCTGGCGATCTGATCGCCGTTCGCGCCGAACTGCGAGTAGACCTCCGGACCGGCCTTGAAGTACGTCTTGTCGTCTACCGAGAGGAGCTCGATCTCGGCGTTGTCGGCCGAGATCGACCCCTCGCCGGTCGTTTTGGTGAACTCCATGTCGACCTCGATCCGGGTGGTCCCGGTCTGGCCCTCGCCCTCGACGGTCAGCGAGTCGGCGTCCTTGGCGGCGGCCTTGCTCTTGGCGAGGATCTCCTTCGCGGACAGGTCGCTGACGTCGTCGTCGCTGCCACCACCGCACCCGGCGAGGGCGAACGTCGCGGCGGCGAGCACGGCGAGAACACGGGTACGCATCATGGAGAAGCACTCCTTCGAGAAGGGAAGGGGCCTGTGGGTCCCCGGTCCGGCTCCCACGCTAGCGACTCGCTGCGCACTCCGCCGAGGTCTCTTGCCACTGCATCGAGTTGCATAGTACGGTCCAGGCATGGCCCTCGAGCACGCGATCCTCGTCTCCCTCGCGGAGCGGTCCGCCTCGGGCTATGACCTGGCCCGCCGCTTCGACGCGTCGATCGGCCACTTCTGGAAGGCCAGCCACCAGCAGATCTACAAGGTGCTGGGGCGGATGGAGGGCGACGGCTGGGTCACGTCCGAGGTCGTCCCGCAGGACGGCCGTCCGGACAAGAAGGTCTACGTCATCACCGACGTGGGGCGCGACGAGCTCGCCCGGTTCACCACCACGTCGACGCCTGTCGAGCCCCTGCGCAGCGCGTTCGCGGTCAAGCTGCGCGCCCTGCCGTTCGGTGACGCCGACGCGATCCGGCAGGACGTCCGGGTGCGGCGGAGCGCGCACGAGCAGCAGCTCGCCTACTACGCCGAGAGCGCCGCCCGGTTCTATCCCGATCCCGACCACCTCACCGACGACGAGCTCGGGGGCTGGCTCGTGCTGCGCGGCGGCATCCTGGCCGAGGAGGCCGGCATCGCGTGGTGCGACGAGATCCTTCAGCGGCTGGCGGAGCGGTGAGCGCGCAGGCCCACGACCAGGACGCCCAGCCCGATCGCGATCGCGCTCGTGATCAGCACCGCGTGGACCCAGAAGAACGCCTGCGGCTCGCTGTGCCAGTGCTCCCCGGCCCAGGCACGGTCGTCGTCCACGATCGCCTTGGCGAACCGGGGCCAGACCACGATGTTGAACAGGCCTGCGAGCACCAGGAACCGAGCAGCATTCTTCGAGATCACCCCACCATCCCATCACAGGAGACCTCATGAACGAGTTCCGCGTCGCTGTCGAGGCCGGCGACTTCGCCGCACTCGGCGACCTGCTGGCCGACGACGTCGTGTTCCGCAGCCCCGTGGCCTTCACCCCCTACGAGGGCAGGCCGATCGTGGCCGCGATCCTGCGCGGCGTGGGCCGGGTCTTCACCGACTTCCGCTACGTCCGCGAGCTCGAGGACGCCGACGGACAGGGCTCGGCGCTGGTCTTCGAGACGTACGTCGACGGCACGAGCGTCAACGGCATCGACCTGATCAGGCTCGACGGCGAGGGCAGGATCGCAGAGCTCACCGTGATGGTCCGACCCCTGTCGGCCGCCAACGCGCTGGCCACGGCCATGGCCGCCGAGTTCCCCCAGATCCAGGCCGAGGCCGCGGCCGCGATGAGCGGAGAGACCCCATGACCCCCTATCCGCACCTGCTCGAGCCGCTCGACCTCGGCCACACGACCCTGCGCAACCGCGTGGTCATGGGCTCGATGCACACCGGCCTGGAGGACCGCGCCAAGCACCTGCCCGAGCTCGCGGCGTACTTCGGTGAGCGCGCAGCGGGCGGGGTGGCCCTGTCCGTGACCGGCGGCTACGCCCCCAACTGGCACGGCTGGCTGCTGCCGTTCGGCTCCCAGATGACGTCGCGGCGGTTCGCCGACAAGCACCGCATCGTGACCGATGCGGTGCACGAGCACGACGGCAAGATCGTGATGCAGCTGCTGCACGCTGGCCGCTACGGCTACCACCCGTTCAAGCGGGCCGCCTCGGCGATCCCCTCGCCGATCACCCCGTTCGGCAAGCCGAGGGCGATGACGACCAAGGAGGTCGACCGGACGGTCGACGACTTCGCGGCGTCCGCCCGGCTCGCTCGCCGGGCCGGCTACGACGGCGTCGAGATCATGGGCTCCGAGGGCTACCTCATCAACCAGATGCTCACGGCCCGCACGAACGACCGGACCGACCGATGGGGCGGCAGCGCCGAGAACCGGATGCGTTTCCCGGTCGAGATCGTCGAGCGGGTCCGCGAGGCCGCCGGCGAGGACTTCATCGTGATGTACCGGATGTCGCTGCTCGACCTCGTCGACGACGCGCAGAGCTGGGAGGAGACCGTCGAGCTGGCCACGAAGCTGCAGACCGCCGGCGTCTCGATCATCAACACCGGCATCGGCTGGCACGAGGCGCGCATCCCCACGATCGTCACGTCCGTGCCGCGGGCGGCGTTCGCGTGGGTCACCGCCAAGCTGCGGTCCGAGGTCTCGGTGCCGGTCGTGGCCTCCAACCGCATCAACACCCCCGAGGTCGCCGAGGAGATCCTCGCGTCGGGCCAGGCCGATCTGGTGTCGATGGCCAGGCCGCTGCTCGCCGATCCGTTCTTCGTCGTCAAGGCCGCCGAGGACCGCGCCGACGAGATCAACACGTGCATCGCGTGCAACCAGGCCTGCCTCGACCACACGTTCGTCAACAAGCGGGCCAGCTGCATGGTCAACCCGCGGGCGGGCCACGAGACGCAGCTGGTGCTCACCCCGACGCGGACGGTCAAGCACATCGCCGTCGTCGGGGCCGGCCCCGCCGGGCTCGCCGCCGCGACCGAGCTGTCCGGTCGCGGACACACGGTCGAGCTGTTCGAGGCGCTGCCGGAGGTCGGCGGCCAGTTCCGGCTCGCGATGCAGATCCCCGGCAAGGAGGAGTTCCGCGAGACGATCCGCTACTACTCGCGCCGACTCGAGGTCGCAGGCGTCAAGATCCATCTCGGCACGCGCGTCGGTGTCACGGACCTCGCAGGCTTCGACGAGATCGTCCTGGCCACGGGCGTCGAGCCACGGGTGCCGGCGATCCCGGGCGTCGATCATCCCTCCGTCGTGGACTACCAGGACGTCATCCGCGGCACCGTGCCGGTCGGCCGCACCGTGGCAGTGGTCGGCGCCGGCGGCATCGGCTTCGACGTCTCCGAGTTCCTGCTGCACGAGCCCGACGAGTCGCTCGACGACTGGATGCTGCGCTGGGGAGTCACGGATCCCGCGCTCGAGCGCGGGGGTCTCACCACGAAGGTCGCGGCGCCGCCTCGGCGCGAGGTGTTCCTGCTGCAGCGCAAGACGACCGACCTGGGCAAGGGCCTCGGCAAGACGTCCGGCTGGGTGCACCGCCAGACCTTGAAGGACTCGGGCGTCCAGATGCTCAAGGGCGTCACGTACGACCGGATCGACGACGCCGGCCTGCACATCACCGTCGCGACCGGCAAGGACACCAGCGAGACGCGCGTCCTGGACGTGGACACGATCGTGCTGTGCACGGGGCAGGAGTCCGTGCGCGATCTCGTCGAGCCGCTCGAGGCCCTCGGCACGCCCGTGCACGTGATCGGCGGCGCCGACGTCGCCGCCGAGCTCGACGCCAAGCGTGCGATCAAGCAAGCCACCGAGCTCGCCGCCCGCCTCTGACCCCCCGCCGCCCCGCCCGCGGATTCCCAGGAGAACCCCCTTTCCTGACACCTCACCCCTGTTGCAACCGGGGTGAGGTACCGGCTCCCGGGGATCTCCTGGGAATCGACCACCCCGGGGGGCGGGCGGGGTGATACTGGCCGAGTGAGCACCCGCATCGTCCTGCTGCGCGCCGTGAACGTCGGTGGCGCGCAGCTGCCGATGGCCGATCTGCGGGCGATCGCGACCGACCTCGGGGCGCGCGACGTGTCGACGTACATCGCCTCGGGCAACCTGCTCGCCGACGTCCCGGACGAGCCCGAGACGTTCGACCGGGCGCTCGAGCGGGCCGTCGAGGAGCGCTTCGGCTTCTTCCGCGAGGTCATCTCGCGGACGCCCGCGCAGGTCGCCGCCGCGCTGGAGGCGCACCCGTTCGAGGTGCTCGAGCCGAAGTTCTCCTACGTCTCGTTCCTGGCGGGCGAACCGACCGCCGAGGCGATCTCGAAGGCCGAGACGTACGAGACCGGCGACGACCGCTGGCAGGTCATCGGCACCGAGATGCACATCCGCTACGCCGACGGCGCCGGCCGCCCGCAGATGAAGGCCAACTCGATCGGCCGCGCGCTCCGGGTGCCCGGCACGGCCCGCAACCTCAACACCGTGCGCAAGCTCCTCGACCTCGCGGGCTGAGCCGTGACCATCGGCAGGCCGTACGGTGTGGGCCATGGGACTCCTGAGCTTCTTGAGCGGCAACCGCAAGCCCTTCGACCCCGTCGCCGCCGCGGGTCGCGTCGAGGCACTGCAGTCGGCGCTCCCGCCCGGGACGAAGATCAACCTCCTGGAGCCCGACCGTGACCTGCGCCGGCTCGTCTACATGATCGAGCTCGTGGGTGACCGGCAGCTGGCGTCGCAGATGCTCGGCACGGCCGCCGCGATCGTCGCGTCGACCGAGGAGCGCTGGGACCTCGACCTGTCGGTGCACGACACCGCCGACGAGGAGTCGACGTACTCGTCGTTCGCCCTGCCCGACGTCCAGGTGGAATGGGTCGACGTGCTCGGTCGGGCCCACGACGAGATGTACGCGATCGCACCGGAACAGACGATCGTGCTGGACGCCGACGGCGGGGACTTCACCATCAGTGACCTCCCCCGCGGAAAGGCACTCGCGATCGCCACGGCTGCAGTCCGCTGGTGGGAGGGCATCCTGCGGGACACGGCCGGTCGCTGGTCCGACTCGACCCTGTCGGTCGAGGCCGGACCCGTCGGTGACGGCGTGAGCTCCGAGGTCATCTACAGCGCCACGGTCGAGCGGGACCCCGACCCGATGGGCTACAACAAGACCGCGACGGGATCGAAGCGCGTCACCGACGAGGAGTGGTCCCAGCGCGTCTTCGCCGCCTGGAACCAGAACCTGCCCGCGTTCGAGGCCATGCTCCGGCTGCCCGTCCCGGCAGGCCACGAGGCGGAGATCTCGTTCACCGCCACGAAGCTCAAGCCCCGCCTGTCCGTCCGGTCCCACGAGTCGTACAGCGACGAGGACAAAGCCGTCGCGAAGGATCTCGTCGCGACGATCCGCAGCCAGATCCCGGACTCCAAGCTCAAGGTCGAGTGACCCCGAGGACCACCACCGCGTACGTACGCTGGAGACATGCCCGATCAGCTCATGGACGTCCTCGGCGACCGGCGCTTGCTGGTCCTCACCGGGGCAGGGGTGTCCACCGACTCCGGCATCCCCGACTACCGCGGACCGGGGTCGCCGGTCCGCACCCCGATGACCTACCAAGAGTTCATCCGCGAGCCCGACGCTCGCCAGCGCTACTGGGCGCGGGCGCACGTCGGCTGGAGCCGCATGAAGACGGCCGAGCCCAACACCAGCCACCTGCTGCTGGCCCAGCTCGCACACGAGGGCCGGCTGACGGGACTCATCACGCAGAACGTCGACGGGCTCCACACCCGCGCGGGCCACCCCGACGTGATCGACCTGCACGGACGCATCGACCGGGTGATCTGCCTCGGCTGCGGACGGACCACCTCGCGCGCCGAGCTCCACGAACGCCTCGCAGCGCTCAACCCCGGCTACGAGGAGCGCATCGGCGAGATCGCCCCCGACGGTGACGTCGTGCTCGACGACACAGGCGACTTCCGGGTCGCCCCCTGCCTCGCGTGCGGGGGACGGCTCAAGCCCGACGTGGTGTTCTTCGGCGAGAACGTCCCGAAGGACCGCGTGGCTCGCTGCTACGCGCTCGTCGAGGAGGCCGAGGCGCTGGTCGTGCTCGGATCGTCACTGCAGGTCATGTCGGGCCTGCGGTTCGTGCGCGCCGCCCGCAAGCGCAGCATCCCGGTCGCGATCGTCAACCGCGGCGCGACCCGCGGCGACGACCTCGCGACGCTCAAGCTCGACGCAGGATGCGCCGAGACGCTGTCGGCGGCTCAGCTGAGCTGGCGCAGCCGAACCGTTTCGGGCAGCGAGGCGAGCTCGCGCAGCACGTCCTCGCCGATCTCGTCCGCGACGTCGGTCACGACGTAGCCGATCTCGCCGCGGGTCGACAGGGACTGGGCCTCGATGTTG
Source organism: Aeromicrobium sp. S22 (assembly GCF_009661045.1). Classification (NCBI taxonomy): domain Bacteria; kingdom Bacillati; phylum Actinomycetota; class Actinomycetes; order Propionibacteriales; family Nocardioidaceae; genus Aeromicrobium; species Aeromicrobium sp. S22. The sequence continues at coordinate 162,241 of NZ_WJWV01000001.1, read as the reverse complement.
ACGCCGTGCTCGCCGAGCAGGCCGTTGATCGTCGCGAGGACGCCCGGCGCATTGCGGTGCACGAGGGCCAGGCGGTGCTTGGACCCATCGGCCGGCAGGTTGAGCTCGGGCATGTTCACGCTCAGCGACGTGCCGCCGTACGACGCGTAGGACCGCAGCTTGGAGGCCACGAAGCGCCCGATGTCCTGCTGCGCCTCCTCGGTCGAGCCACCCACGTGGGGGGTCAGGATGACGTTCTTGAGACCGCGCAGGTCCGAGTCGAACGCATCGCCCTGGCGCTTGGGCTCGATCGGGAAGACGTCGACCGCGGCGCCCGCGATGTGGCCGGACTCGAGGTTCTCCCGCAGCGCGGCGGTGTCGACGGCGATGCCGCGCGACAGGTTGAGGAACAGCGAGCGCGGCTTCATCTGCGCCATCTCCTCGGCGCCGAACAGTCCTGCGTTGCCGGGACGGCCGTCGACGTGCAGCGTGACGACGTCCGAGACCGCGAGCAGCTCCTCAAGGGTCGAGCAGCGCTTGGCGTTGCCGAGGGCGAGCTTGTCGTCGATGTCGTAGAAGACGACCGACAGACCCAGCGCCTCGGCGATGACCGAGAGCTGGCTGCCGATGTTGCCGTAGCCGATGATGCCGAGCGTACGTCCGCGGATCTCGTGGCTGCCGGCAGCGGACTTGTTCCACACACCCGCGTGCATGTCGGTCGACTTCTCGTGCAGGCGGCGCGCGAGCGAGATGATCTCGGCGATCGCGAGCTCGACCACGCTGCGGGTGTTGGAGTAGGGCGCGTTGAACACCGCGACGCCCTGGCGGGTCGTGGCGGTGAGGTCGATCTGGTTGGTGCCGATGCAGAACGCACCGATCGCGAGCAGGTCGGGAGCCGCGGCGAGGACCTTCTCGGTGATGTACGTCGTCGAGCGGATGCCGAGCAGGTGGACACCCTGGATCGCCTCGATCAGGTCGTCCTCGCCCAGGGCGCCGTCGCGGGTCTCGACCTGGAAGCCCTTGCCACGCAAGAAGTCCGCACCGTCGGTGTGGATGTTCTCGAGCAGCAGGACGCGCACGTCGCCGTCCTCGAGCCGTGCAGTGGGGAACGGAGCTGTGGTCGTCATGGTCATCATCATCGCGGTTGCCTTCAGGTCAGCGGAACTCGGCTGACGTGGGGCCCAGGCGAACGGTCCCGATGTCGTGTGTCGCAGCCGCTCCCCGGTGGTATCCACCTCAACGCCAGTCGCACCTGCTTGCGCCGAGTCTAGCGGGACTCCCCACCCAGCTCGTACGCTCCGGTGAACTGTGAGATGAGCTCCGGCGGGAGCTGCTTGTCGAGGTTCGCGAGGCGGACCTGGCCCTGTGCGATGAGCCGGCCGTCCTGGTCGGTCGAGTCCAGGTGCCAGAGCTGCTGGCTGCGACCACGGTGGATCGGTGTGGCCGTCACGGTGATCGTGTCACCGAGCTTGGCCTGGCGGATGAAGTCGGTCGAGTTGTTGCTGCCCACCACGATGCCCTTGTCGCCGAGCCAGATCTGGCCCGCGACGCTCGCGGTCGACTCGTGCACCGCACAGTAGACGCCGCCGTGCGGGATGCCGAACGGCTGCAGGTGCTGCTCGCCGATCGTGAACTGCGCGACGACCTTGTCGGGTCCTGCCTCGACGTGCTCGACACCGAGGGTGCCGTCCAGCCCGGGGATCTCAGTCATGTCCCCAGCCTAGGGACCCCTTGAATCGGGTACCCCCTGGGGGTATGGTCGCCATATGAAGACGATGCTGACCGGCCTGGTCCTGCTCCTGCTGGTCTCGGCGTGCGCCGGCGGCACCAAGCGGAGCGACAGCTCCCCGTCCGACCACAACGCCGCGGACGTCGAGTTCCTGCAGCAGATGATTCCCCACCACGAGCAGGCGCTGGAGATGACCGAGATCGCCGGACGATCCAAGGCCACCGTGGTCATCGAGCTCGCCGACAGGATCGAGGCCGGCCAGCAGCCCGAGATCGAGCGCATGCGCGGCTGGCTCGACGACTGGGACGTCGACGAGCGCGCGGCCGCGGAGCACGGCAGCGATCGGCACGACGACATGGCCGGTGACGGCATGATGACCCGAGCCCAGATGGACGAGCTCGAGTCGATGGGCGACGGCAGCGCCTTCACGAGCTCGTGGATCGCGATGATGACCGAGCACCACGAGGGCGCGATCGCGATGGCCCGTACCGAGCTGGCCGAGGGCAGCAACCCCGCCGCCAAGAAGCTGGCCCGCGAGATCATCGCGACCCAGCAGCGTGAGATCGACGAGATGTCGGCGACGGGGGTGTCACGATGACCCACGACCACACGGCTCCCGGCTACTCCGACGACAAGGTCGCCGTCCTCAAGCGGCTCAAGCGCATCGAGGGCCAGGTGCGCGGGCTCACCCGGATGGTCGAGGACGACACGTACTGCATCGACGTCCTCACCCAGGTCTCCGCCACGACGAAGGCCCTCGAGGCCGTCGCGCTCAAGCTGCTCGACGAGCACCTCGCCCACTGCGTGGTCAACGCCGCGCGCGCCGGCGGCGAGGAGGCCGACCTCAAGGTCAAGGAAGCATCCGACGCCATCGCGCGCCTCGTCCGCTCCTGACCACCCACGTTCCACGAGAGGCATGACATGACCACCAGCACCGACACCTACCGCGTCACCGGGATGACCTGCGAGCACTGCGTCGCGGCCGTCACCGAAGAGCTCTCCGCCCTCGACGGCGTCGCGTCCGTCTCCGTCGACCTCGTCCCGGGCGGCACGTCCGCCGTCACGGTCGAGAGCGACGCCCCGCTGGACCCCGCCGCCGTCGCCGAGGCGGTCGACGAGGCCGGTTATGCGGTCGCGGGCCCCCGCGACCTCCCCTTGGCATGACGCAGGAGATCAAGCTCGACATCACCGGCATGACCTGCACGTCGTGCGCGATGCGGGTCGAGAAGAAGCTCAACCGGCTCGACGGCGTCTCCGCCACGGTCAACTACGCGACCGAGAAGGCGACCGTCGAGGCCGAGGACGACGTCGAGGTGCAGACGCTCCTCGACACCGTCGCCAAGACCGGCTACTCCGCGTCCGTACGTCCCGACGTCTCCCGCCCCCGGCACGACATGGCCGACGGGGACATGTCCGGCCACGACCACGAAGGGCTGCACGGGGCCGCGTCGATGCTGCGACGGCTCAAGATCTCCGCAGCGCTCGCGATCCCCGTCGTCATCTTGTCGATGGTCCCGGCCCTGCAGTTCGACAACTGGCAGTGGCTCGCCCTCACCCTCGCCTCACCCGTGGTGGTGTGGGGCGCGTACCCGTTCCACCGGGCCGCGTGGGTCAACGCCCGTCACGGCGCGGTCACGATGGACACGCTCGTGAGCGTCGGGGTCGGCGCGGCCTGGCTCTGGTCGCTCTGGGCGCTGTTCTTCGGCGACGCCGGGACGACCGGCATGACGATGCGCTTCTCGCTGCTGCCCGGATCGGCCGGCCACGACGAGATCTACCTCGAGGTCGCCGCCGCGGTGACGGTCTTCATCCTCGCCGGCCACTATCTCGAGGCCAACGCCAAGACCCGCTCGAGCGCCGCGCTCCGCGCGCTGATGGACCTCGGGGTCCGCGACGTCACGGTCCTGCGGGGCGGACGCGAGACGTCCGTTCCCCTCGCCGACCTGCACGAGGGTGACCGCTTCGTGGTGCGCCCGGGCGAGAAGATCGCGACCGACGGCGTGGTCGAGGACGGAGCGTCGTCCGTCGACGAGTCGATGCTGACCGGCGAGTCCGTCCCCGTCGAGGTGTCACCGGGCACGAACGTGACGGGTGCGACCGTCAACCAGGACGGCCGACTCGTGGTCCGCGCCACCGCGGTGGGTGCCGACACCCAGCTCGCCCAGATGGCCCGCCTGGTCGAGGAGGCGCAGGAGGGCAAGGCCGACGTCCAGCGTCTCGCCGACCGGATCTCCGCGTGGTTCGTCCCGGCGGTCATCCTGCTGTCGATCGGCACGCTGATCGCCTGGTACGCCGCCGGCTACACCTGGACCGATGCGTTCACGGCCGCCGTGGCGGTCCTCATCATCGCCTGCCCATGCGCGCTCGGTCTCGCGACGCCGACGGCCCTCATGGTCGGCACGGGACGCGGCGCGCAGCTCGGCATCCTCATCAAGGGCCCGCAGGTGCTCGAGTCGACCCGCGCCGTCGACACCGTGGTGCTCGACAAGACCGGCACCGTGACGACCGGCGAGATGGCGGTGGTCTCCGTCGACCCCCTCCCGGGTGTGGACGCCGAGGAGCTGCGGCTCGTCGCGGCCTCGCTCGAGCACTCCTCGGAGCACCCCATCGCCCGGGCGGTCGCGACGCTCGCCGATCCGGCCCCGGTCACCGACTTCACCAACCACGCAGGATTCGGGGTCAGCGGCACGGTCGCGGGACGCCACGCGCTCATCGGACGACCGTCCTGGCTCGCCGAGCAGGGTGTGGACGTCCCGCCGCTCGAGCCGACGGACGGCACGGCGGTGGCGGTGGCGTGGGACGGCCACGTACGTGGCACGGTCACGGTCGGCGACTCGGTCAAGCCGACGTCGGCGCGCGCGGTCGCCGACCTGCGCCGGCTGGGCCTGGAGCCGGTCCTGCTCACGGGCGACAACGAGGCCGTCGCCCGGTCGGTCGCGGACGAGGTCGGCATCGAGCAGGTCATCGCCGACGTCACGCCTGCCGACAAGCTGCGGGTCGTGCAGAAGCTCCAGGCCGAGGGCCGGGTCGTGGCGATGGTCGGCGACGGCGTGAACGACGCTGCGGCCCTGGCGGCGTCCGATCTCGGGATCGCGATGGGCACGGGCACGGACGTCGCGATCCAGGCCTCCGACCTCACCCTGGTCAAGGGCGACCTGGCCACCGCGGTGGACGCCGTGCGCCTCTCGCGCGCGACGCTGCGCACGATCAAGGGCAACCTGTTCTGGGCGTTCGCCTACAACGTCGCCGCGATCCCGCTGGCCGCCCTGGGCTATCTCAACCCGTTGATCGCCGGCGCCGCGATGGCGTTCAGCAGCGTCTTCGTCGTCACCAACAGCCTGCGGCTGCGCCGGTTCAAGGCCTGAGCTCGGCCAGCAGGGCGAGCTCGTCGTCCCGGTCCAGCCCGGCCCGACGGTCGCGATCGAGCCCCCGGGCGCGCTCGTCCTCGAGCGTGCCGCGCAGGGTCTCGGCGAGTGGCCGGCGCCGCAGCCCCGTCGCGAGGGCGCGGGCGTCGTCCATCATCCCCATCCCGTGGTGGTCCGGCGGCAGCCACAGGGGCAGCGACCGTGGGCCCATCCACTCCTCGACGTCGTGCGCGCGGAGCCAGTCCGGGCCGGCAGCCACCCGCTCGCCCCGGTGCCCCGCCACCTCGGCGGACAGGCCGATCAGCTCGCCGACGGTCGTCGGCTCCCCGGCGCCGTGCACGATCCCGGTCGCCCGGTCCTCGGCCGAGCGGACGATCCAGTCCGCGAGGTCGCGCACGTCGATCACCTGCATCGGCTGGTCGGGGACGTCGGGCACCAGCACCGGCTGGTCGCCGGCCAGGGCCAGCCGCGAGACGTAGTAGCCGAGCCGGTCCGAGCGGTCTCCCGGCCCGCCGACGAGGCCCGCACGCACCACGAGATGGGTGGGCAGCTCCCGGACGTACGCCTCACAGGCGACCTTGCCCTCGCCGTAGCGCTCGGCGTCCGCGACGTCCTGCTCGAGTGCCGGCAGCAGCGGGGAGCTCTCGGACAGCGCGACGCCTTGGTCGGCGTAGACCGAGCCCGTCGAGACGAGCGTCCAGTGCCCCGCCAGGTCGCCCAGCGTCGCGACGGCCGAGCGGACCTGTCCGGGCTGCCTCGAGACGTCGACGACCATGTCCCAGCCACGACTGCGGACCTGGTCGTACGCTCCCTCGGTCGCCCGGTCGGCCCGGACGAACGTCGCCTCCGGCGGTGCGTCACCCGACTCGCCCCTGGCAAGACACGTGACCTGATGACCTCTGGCCGCGGCTGCGCGCGCGATCTCGCCACCGACCCACGACGTCCCGCCCAGCACCAGCATCTCGCCCATGCCCCTCAACCAAGCACGACCCGGCGCGGGCCGACAGGGGTGTTCACCATCGGCAGAACCCGCGCACCCCTCGACGCCGGGCCGGCGGGGGTGGGCGGGCATAACCTGTACGCATGTCTTCTGAGCTCCTCACCGTGACCGGCACCCTGCTGACCCCCGAGCGCATCGCCCTGCCCCCCGGTGGAGTCGCGACCGTCAAGCTCGTCGACGCGGCGGGCGAGGTCCTGGCGGGCACGGCGGTCGACGCGACCGACGTCCCGGTCGCGTTCACCCTCACGGTCGACCCGACGTTCGTCACCGATCCCGACTCACTGTTCCTCTGGGCCGCGCTGCGCTCCGAGGCCGGGGTGTGGGGCACGACCGAGATCGTCCCGGTGGAAGGCAGCTCCCCCGAGGTCGTGCTCGCCAAGATCGAGGACTGATGCCCCGGGGTGACAGCGCGCCGCGGGTCGTCCACCTCACCCCGGAGGACATCGCCGCCAGCCGCGCACCCGTGCTCGGGCGGATCGCGCAGATGCTGCGCCCCTATCGGACCAAGATGATCTTCGTGGCGGTCGCGGTCGTCGTCTCGGCGATCCTCACCTCGATCGTCCCGTTCCTCACCAAGGCCGTGTTCGACAAGGCCCTGTTCCCGGCCGGCGGCGAGATCCGCCTGCACCTGCTCGCGTGGCTCGTGGCCGGCATGTGCGTGATCCCGATCGTCACCGCGGTCATCGGCATCGGGCAGAACTGGCTGACGTCGACGATCGGCAACTCGGCGATGGCCGATCTGCGCGGTGACCTGTTCGCGCACCTGCAGAAGATGGAGCTCGCGTTCTTCACCGCCACCAAGACCGGGGCGATCCAGTCGCGCCTGGCCAATGACGTGGCCGGCGTGCGTACCGTCCTGACCGACACCGCGACGACGATCCTGCAGAACAGCGTGACGGTCACCGCCGCGTTCGTCTCGATGGTCATCTTGTCGTGGCAGCTCACGATCCTGACGCTGATCCTCATGCCGCTGTTCATCGCCATCCAGCTGCAGGTCGGCAAGCGCCGCCAGCGGGTCGCCCGCAAGACGCAGGAGTCGCTGTCGGAGATGACCGCGATCACCGAGGAGGCGCTCAGCGTCTCGGGCATCCTGCTGTCCAAGGTCTTCAACCGGGCCGACTCCGAGGTCGAGCGCTACCGCCAGGCCAACCGCGAGCAGACCCGGTTGCAGGTCGACCAGGCCATGACCGGCCGGGCGTTCTTCGCGACCGTGCAGACGTTCTTCGCCATCACACCGGCCGCGATCTACCTCGTCGCGGGCTACATGCTCCAGGGCGGCACGTCGCTGACCGCCGGCACGCTCGTCGCGTTCACGACGTTGCAGGCGCGACTGCAGATGCCCCTGCTACAGCTAATGCGGGTAACGCTCGACGTGCAGACCTCGCTGGCGTTGTTCCGCAGGCTCTTCGAGTACCTCGACCTCAAGCCGGCGATCACCGAGAAGCCCGGCGCGAAGGTGCTCGAGGCGGCCGATCTGCGGGGGGAGATCGAGTTCCGCGACGTCTTCTTCCGCTATCCCGAGCCGCGCACGCTGTCGGGGACCGTGCGGGGTGACCGCTTCGGCGACTCGGGCGTCCGCATCGACCGCATCGACCCGGTCGAGGAGGCGCCCACCCCCGGATGGGCCCTCGAGGGCGTCTCGCTCACCGTCAAGCCCGGACAGCTCGCCGCGATCGTCGGCCCCTCCGGCTCCGGCAAGACCACGATGACGTACCTCGTCCCGCGCTTCTACGACGTCAACGAGGGTGCGGTCCTCATCGACGGCACGGACGTCCGCGATCTCACGATGGGCTCGGTCGCCGAGGCCGTCGGCATGGTGACCCAGGAGCCCTATCTGTTCCACGGCTCGATCCGCGACAACATCGCGTACGCCAAGCCCGACGCGACCGCCCAGGAGATCGAGCAGGCCGCCCGCGACGCCAACATCCACGACCGCATCATGTCGTTCGCCGACGGTTACGAGACCATCACCGGCGAGCGCGGCTATCGCCTCAGCGGCGGCGAGAAGCAGCGCCTCGCGATCGCCCGCGTGCTGCTGATGGACCCGCGGATCCTGATCCTCGACGAGGCGACGTCTGCGCTCGACACCGAGACCGAGCGGCTCGTGCAGGACGCCCTCGAGCGCGCCACGCACAACCGCACCACGATCGCGATCGCCCACCGGCTGTCCACGATCCACAACGCCGACGTGATCTTCGGGCTCGAGGACGGCCACCTCGTCGAGCAGGGCACCCACGACGAGCTGCTCGAGCTCGGCGGTCTCTACTCACGGCTCTACGTCGAGCAGTTCGGCGCCGGTCAGATCGAGGCCCGTTTCACCGACGGCGTCCGGTTCGTCGACGGGGCGACCTACTGCGACAAGCCCGGTCCGGACGACCGCCGCGCCGACGTGGCGTTCTGAGTCAGCTCGCGGCCAGCACGCGCTTCTGTGCAGAGGCCAGGACGGACGTCACGGTCCGCTCGACCTTGGGCGTCTGCTTGAGGCCCGGCACCGAGTAGATGACCGACGTGAGGTGACCACCGGTGCACGTCTGGGCGGACAGGCCGAGGTCGGACTCGGTGATCGGCACGGGCGTGATCGTCGTGGTGGAGCCCTTCTTCGCCCCGCCGATCTCGGCGAGCGTCACGAACGCCTTGCAGGCCTCGGCGTCCGTGAAGTCGTCCGCGCCGGCCAGGAGCTTCTTGGCACGGGCCAGGTCCTTGCGGTCGGCCGCCGAGCCGTCGGCGCTCGACTTCTCCAGCTGGGCGACCACGTCGGGCAGCGAGGTCGCCCACCGCTTGGCCGGCAGGGTCGTCACCTGGATCAGTGCGTCGGGGGTCTGCCAGCGGCACTGGCTGCTCCCGCCCTCACGGGCGTCCGAGCTCACGACGATGTCGACCGCCGACCCGGCGAGCTTCTTGCGGTCGGCCGCCGTCAGCAGCTTGCACGCGGCCGACTCGTCGACGTCCGCGGTCGGCCCGTCCGAGGCCGATGACGACTCGGACGCCTTGGACCCCTTGGGCTCGTCGTCCGAGCCGCTGCAGCCCGCGACCGCGACGAGGGCCAGTGCCAGCGCGGGGACCAGCAACAGCGAGCGTGAAGTCGTCATCCGGCCACTGTAGGTCGCGGTCCATCGCGGCCGGAACGACGGCTCCGACCGAGCCCGTGCTCATGGAGTACGCGGCGTAGCCACCCGCCGGACCAAAGTGCTCGGTGCGACCGCGCCCGGGTGCAGCACCGAGGCGATCGCCTCGACCCCGTCGACGAGTCGGGGCCCGGGCCGGACGACGACCGCGTCGCCGTCGATCGCCCACACCTGCGCGCCCGGCAGCTCGCGCGCGACGACCTCCGCCTGCTGCGCGGCGCCGTCGAGGCCGAAGCCGCACGGGGCGACCACGACCACCTCGGGATCGGCCTCCCGCAGCTCGTCCCACGACCCCGGGCCCGAGGCGGCGTGCGGGTGCCCGCCGACGGGGACGCCTCCGGCGGCCGTGACCTGGTCCGGGATCCAGTGCCCGCCGGTGAACAGCGGATCGACCCACTCCACGACGGCCGTCCGGGGCCGGGATGCACCTGCGACCGCCGCGGCGACGGCGTCGAGGCGTGCCTGGAGACTCTCGACCAGTGCTGCGGCACGATCCGGTACGCCCGCCGCGCGTCCCACCGTGTGGATCGTGTCCAGCACCTCTCGCAGCGAGTACGGATCGAGCGTCACCACGTCCGCGACACAGCCCAGGTGCTCCAGCGCGGCGTCCACCTGACCCGTGGGCAGGGCGCAGACCCGGCACAGGTCCTGGCTCAGGATGAGATCGGGGCGCAGGGCCCCCAGCGCCCCCTCGTCCAGCGTGTAGAGGTCACGGCCGGCCGCGAGGCTCTCGCGGACGTAGGCGTCGATCTCGGCGGGGGTCAGCTGCGAGGTGTCCGCTCCACCGACCACCACCTGGTGGTCGGTGCGCGCGCGGGCGGGCTCATTGCACTCGAACGTCACGCCGACGAGGTGCTCGTCGAGGCCGAGGGCATAGACGATCTCCGTCGCCGAGGGCAGCAGCGAGACGATCCTCACGGCGTCGAGGACCGGCGCATGTCGCGGACCCGCAGGAACACGAAGCCCACGATGACGACCACCACCGCGAGGATGACCAGCTTCTGGAAGGCGTCGGCGTACGGCTCGACCTCGTCCCAGTTCTTGCCCAGGCGGTATCCGGTGACGACGAAGATCGAGTTCCAGATCGCGCTGCCGAGGGTCGTGAGCAGCAGGAACAGCCAGAAGTTCATCTTCTCGACGCCCGCGGGCAACGAGATGAGGCTGCGGAAGATCGGCACCATGCGACCGAAGAAGACTGCGGCTGACCCGTGCTTGAGGAACCAGGCCTCGGTCTTCTCCATGTCGCTGACCTTGAGAAGCGGCACCTTCTCGAACACGAGCGCCGCGCGGTCGCGGCCGAAGATCGCGCCGAGCCAGTACAGGATGACCGCACCCGTGACCGATCCGAGGGTCGTGGCCACGAGTGCTCCGGCCAACGAGAACGTGCCCTGGCTGGCAGCGAAACCGGCCAGCGGCAGGATCACCTCGCTGGGAATCGGCGGGAAGACGTTGTCCATCCCGACGGCCAGCCCGGCTCCGAACAGCCCCAGCTTGTCCATCAGGTCCACGGTCCAACCGGCGAGCCCGGAGTCGGGTGCGTTGCCGGTCGAGGCCGTGAGAGCGGTCAGTAGGGTCACGGGCATGAGCGTATCTCTCGGGCTCAATCGCTACGTCGTGATCACCTGCGCGGTGGCCGTGCTCCTCGTCGCCGGCGCTGTGCTCGTCCGCGCGGACGACAACGACGCGGCGGGTGGTCGGGCGGCCGGCACCCTCAGCAGCACGCCCACGCGCGCGCTGGAGGTGATCGACTCGCGCACTCCCGCGCAGTCCGCGGCAGGCGTCTCGCGGCGGCTCTTCACCTCGGCCGACACGGTCGTGGTCGTCGACCGCAAGGACCGGGCAGCCCAGCGCCGCGGCATCGCCGAGGCGACCGCGAGGGGGGTTCCGGTGCTGGTCTCGGACCCCTCGGTGCCGCGCGAGGTCGACCGTCTCGGGGCGACGACCGTCCTGACGTCCGGCCGGGTGCGGGAGGTCCCCGGCGTCCGTGCGCGTCGTCTCCCCGAGACGCCGACGACAGCCGCGCACCCGACCCGCCGGATCGACGCGATCGTGCTGACCCGCTCACGGAGCAAGAACGCCGTAGCGGTCGCGTCGGCCCGCATCGCCGGGGCCACCGTGCTGGAGGTGCCGGGAGCGGACCCACGCCTGACGCCCGCGGTGGCGAAGACCCTGCGGAACCGACCGGACAGCCCGGTCCTCGCGCTCGGACGACCGTTCGTGCGCAACCTCCCCTACACCCTGCAGACGGTCCGCCGCGACGTCCAGCAGCCGACCGGCGGCTATCTCGCGCTGCCCGGCAAGCACTACGCCGCGATGTACGGCCACCCGGGCGCACCCCAGCTGGGGGTGCTCGGCGAGCAGGGGGTCGGGGACTCGGTCGAGCGCGTCGAGCGACTCGCTCGCAAGTACCGACGGCTCGGGACGGCCACGATCGTCCCCACGTTCGAGATCATCGCGACCGTGGCATCCGCAGGGCCCGGCAAGGACAAGGACTACTCCACCGAGGCCTCGATCAAGAAGCTCGAGCCGCTCGTCGACGCCGCCGAACGGCACGGGGTCTACGTGATCCTGGACCTGCAGCCGGGACGCACCGACTTCCTGACCCAGGCCAAGCGCTACCGGCCGCTGCTCGAACGTCCTCACGTCGGCCTCGCGCTGGATCCCGAGTGGCGACTCAAACCGCACCAGAAGCACCTGCGGCAGATCGGCTCGGTGGGGATCGGCGAGGTCAACCGCACCGCGGACTGGCTCGCGGCGCTGACCCGCCGCAAGGCCCTGCCGCAGAAGATGTTCGTCCTGCACCAGTTCTCGACGTCCATGATCAGGGACCGGTCCCGGCTCGACACGGGTCACGCGGAGCTCGCGACGCTCATCCACGTCGACGGCTCGGGACCCCAGGGCGCCAAGCAGGACACCTGGCGTGTGCTGCGCAAGAACGCCCCGGACGTCGCCGGCTGGGGGTGGAAGAACTTCATCGACGAGGACGAGCCCATGCTCGACGCCCGGCAGACCTGGACCCGGGTGAAGCCGAGACCGGACCTCATCACGTACCAGTGACGCGCGGCGCTCAGCCGAAGAAGTCGCCCGCCGCAGGGGCGCCCGGCGGCGGCTCGGCGTCGCGCGCCATCGGCGTGAACCGCGAGTAGTGACCCTGGAAGCTGACCGCGATCTTGTTGGTCGGGCCGGAGCGGTTCTTGGCGATGATGATGTCGGCCTCGCCCGGACGGTCGGACTCCCCCGCGCCGAGGGCGTCGGGGCGGTTGAGCAGCAGCACGATGTCGGCGTCCTGCTCGATCGATCCGGACTCACGCAGGTCAGAGATCTGCGGGGTCTTGTCGGTGCGCTGCTCGGAGCCACGGTTGAGCTGGCTGATCGCCACGACGGGGACCTCCATCTCCTTGGCGAGCAGCTTGATGTTGCGGGAGAACTCCGAGACCTCGACCTGACGGTTCTCGACCCGCTTGCCCGACGTCATGAGCTGCAGGTAGTCGATGACCACGAAGCCCAGACCGTACTGCTTCTTGATGCGCCGGGCCTTGGACCGGATCTCGGGCATCGTCATGTTGGGGCTGTCGTCGATCACGATGGGGGCGCTGTTGACCCGGGGCATCGCCTTGGTGATGGCGTCCCAGTCGCGCTGGTGCATGCCGCCGCCGCGCATGTGGCCGATGCTGACGCGGGCCTCGGCCGAGAGCATGCGCATCGCGATCTCGGCGCCGGTCATCTCCAACGAGAAGATCGCGCACGGGATCTGGTGGCGGATCGCGGCCGAGCGCACGAAGTCCAGGCCCAGGGTCGACTTGCCGACGCCAGGACGGGCGGCCACGACGATCATCTGCCCGGCGCGGAAGCCGGTCGTGAACTTGTCGAGATCGGGGAAGCCCGAGGGCACGCCGCTCAGCGAGCCGTCGCGGCCCTGGATCTCCTCGATCTCGTCGATCGTGAGGGGCATGAGCTCGGAGACCGCGCGATAGTCCTCGGCCTGGCTCGTGCCGTCGACGTCGAGCACCTCGGCCTGGGCCCGGTCGACGATCTCGGCGACCTCGCCCTGGCCGGCCTGACCGAGCTGGGCGATGCGCTGACCGACCTCGACCAGGCGGCGCAAGATGGCCTTCTCCCGGACGATCTCGGCGTAGAAGTCGACATTGGACGCGATCGGGACGGCCTGGACCAGATCGTGCAGATAGGGCGCTCCGCCGATGCGGCCCATCTCGCCGCGACGGTGGAGCTCGGCGGCGACCGTGATCGCGTCGGCCGGCTCGCCACGGTTGGCCAGATCGGTGATGGTGTCGAAGATCAGCTCGTGCGCGGGACGGTAGAAGTCACGCCCCTGCAGGATGTCGGCGGCCGGGTCGATCGCGTTCTTGCTGATCAGCATCGCGCCGAGGACGCTCTGCTCAGCGGCGATGTCCTGTGGCGGAACGCGTCCCGAGGTGGGATCCTCGCCGGGTCCTGGACCCGCCTCGTAGAGGTCCGTCACGCTCACCGATGAGCCCCTTTCGTCGTCATGCCCGAGCGTAGATCTCGGCGCCGACACAACTGCCGACCCGTCACAGTAGGCCCCGTGCGTGTCGTCACCAAGACGGCGCCGCACAGGGGGTGTGCGCAACTGTCCCGATGCTGTGGAAAACGCCGCCCGCCCATGTGCACAGCCGGTGGACGAACATGTGGACAACGGAATTGTTTATTTGTCCTCACCCCCTCTGACCTGCACAAACGCAGTTTGTTCGGTGTGGAGACAAAATAGTTCTTGGTCGAAGTTCATCCACGGGTGCCTGTTCATACACTTGTCGACAAACCCCGTCACTTTGGTCCCAGTTCACCCAGTGGTCACGTCCAGGAAGGCCCGCATGCGTCTTCGCGCCGACGTCGATCGGCAGATCTTGGCCGTCGCCGTGCCCGCGTTCTTCGCCCTGGTGACCGAGCCGCTGATGCTGCTCGCCGACACCGCGATCATCGGCCACCTGGGCACCCCCGAGCTGGCCGGGCTGGCAGCCGCCGCCGTGGTGCTCGGGACCGTCGTCGGCCTGTGCGTCTTCCTCGCGTACGGCAGCACCGCGGCCGTCGCCCGCCACCACGGCGCGGGCGAGGTCAGCGCGGCGTACGGCCTCGCGATCAGCAGCCTGTGGCTCGCGGCGGGGCTCGGCGCCGTGCTGGGCATCGGCCTCGCCGCGACGAGCGGGCCCCTGTCCGCGGCGGTCTCCAGCTCGCAGGCCGTCGCGGACCTGGCCCAGCAGTACCTGCTCGTGTCGACCCTCGGCCTGCCCGCCGTGCTGGTGGTGCTGGCGGCGACCGGCGCGATGCGCGGCAGCCTCGACCTGCGCACCCCGCTGGTCGTGACCGTCGTGGCCAACGTCGTCAACGTCGTGCTCAACGTGGGGCTCGTCTACGGACTCGACTGGGGAGTGCGCGGGGCCGCGACCGGGACCGTGCTGGCCCAGTGGCTCGCCGCAGCGTGGCTCGTGGCGGTGATAGTGCGGCGTTCACGGCGGGCGGCAGCACCCCTGGCGCCCCGCGTGGGCGAGATCCTCGACGCCGCACGCCAGGGCGTCCCCCTGATCGTCAGGACGTTGACGCTCCGCGTCTCGATCGTCCTGGCCACGCTCGTCGCAGCAGACCTCGGCGACGTCCCGCTCGCGGCGCACCAGATCGCTGCCGCGCTCGTCGGCTTCCTCGCCTTCGGGCTCGACGCGATCGCGATCGCCGGCCAGACCCTGACCGGACGTGCCCTGGGCGCGGGCGACGCCGGCCTGACCCGGGCGCTGACCCGCCGGATGATGGCATGGGGCGTCGCCACCGGGTTCCTGGCCGGGTTCGTGCTGGCCGTCTGCGCACCGTGGCTGCCGCACCTGTTCACCTCCGACGTCGAGGTGCGCAACGCCCTGGTGCCCGCGCTGCTCGTCGTGGCAGCGATCCAGCCGCTCTCGGGGCTGGTCTTCGTGCTCGACGGGGTGCTCATCGGGGCCGGGGACGGCGTCTACCTGGCCGTCGCGGGACTCATCGTCCTCGCGGCGTACACGCCGCTCGTCCTGCTGGTCGCCTGGACCGGGGCCGGCTTCACCTGGCTCTGGGTCGCCTACGGCGGATTCATCGCGGCACGGCTCGCGACCCTGTGGCACCG
The DNA here is from genome assembly GCF_009661045.1 of Aeromicrobium sp. S22. NCBI lineage: Bacteria > Bacillati > Actinomycetota > Actinomycetes > Propionibacteriales > Nocardioidaceae > Aeromicrobium > Aeromicrobium sp. S22. The sequence goes on along the minus strand of NZ_WJWV01000001.1, from coordinate 146,922 downwards.
CGAGCGCGGCGACGCCTGGCTGGTCCTCGGGCCCGGTCGTTCGGCAGACTGAGGCCATGACGCGCACCGAGGAGCCCACACCCGGACGACACATCGACGTACGAGGTGAGGGCCCCGTCGTCCTGCTGTGGCACGGCCGCGGGGCAGACTCCCGCGGCGTCCTGGACGCCCTGAGCGAGCTGATCGCGGCGCACGGCCTGACCGTGGTGACCCCCGACTGGGACGCCGGCCACCCCGACGGCGGGCGAGCCGACCTGCTGACGTCGGTGCGCAGGGCCCGGGAGATCGCGGCCGAGCAAGGCCAGGACCCCGACACGATCGTCGTGGCCGGCTGGTCGCTCGGCGGGGTCGCCGCCGTCAGCCTCGCGCTCAACGCCTCGCGCATCGGCGCCGGCGTGGGCGGGCTGGTGCTCATCGCCCCCGCCGACGGTCCGCGCGCGCTCGACCCCCTCACCGGGCAGCCACTGCCCACCGAGTTGCCGTCCGGAGCCGGCCGCTGCCGCGTCGACATCGTGTACGGCGAGGACGACACCATCACCCCGCCCGACATGGTGTGCGGGCTCGAGCTGCGGCTGCGGGCCGCGGGCTGGTCCACGTCACTGCACGCGATCGACGCGGACCACGGCGAGGTGGTCGGCGCGACGTACGACGAGCGGCGCGATGCCTTCGTCCCCGCGCGTACGGAGCGCGCCCGGGACGGCGCGCGCACCGTCGCGCAGATCGTCGCTGCGGCTACTTCTTCTTCGTGAACCCGACGCGGGTCCAGTCGGGCTGCTCGAACTGCGCAGCACCGTAGTTGACCACGTCCTTGCGCACCGCGACCACGATCGGGGTCACGGCCAGGGGGACGGCCGGCACCTCCTCGAGCAGCCACTCGTCGAGCTTGGCGATGCGCGTGAGGCGCCGCTCGTCGCCGAGGGTCCTGATGACGGCGTCGAACCCCTGGCCGATGCGCTTGGGACCGATGCCGGTGAAGTTCTGGGGTGAGTCGATCGGGTAGTACAGCGGCTTGGCCGCGGTGATCGGGAAGGCCGATCCGCGCCGCTGGAAGGTCACCAGGTCGAAGTCGAGCGGGATGACGATCTTCTCGTAGAAGTCCACCCCGGTGGGGGCGGAGCGCCGCTTGACCCTGATGCCGACTTGCTCGAGGTCTGCGGCGATGGCCTTGGCACGGGCGCTGCTGGTCGGGGTGTCCTTGGGCACCGGCATGATCAGCTCGAGTGGCTTGCCGCGCTTGGAGCGCATGCCGTTGGCACCCTTGGCATAGCCGGCGTCGTCGAGGATCTCCTCCGCGCGGTCCGGCTCGTACGCGATGGGATCGGAGGAGTCGCGGTAGCCCTTCTGGCCCGGCAGCAGGAGCAGGCTGCCCAGGGGTGCGGGAGGCCCGCCAAGAGCCCTCGCGGTCGTGACCGCGATCGGCACGCGGTTGATCGCGCGGGCGACCGCACGTCGTACGGCGACGTCCTTGAGCGCGCCCCGGCCGCCGTTGAGCGTGACCTGCGACCACTCGATGCCCGCCGCGCGCTGCACGACCCCGGTGCCCTTGGCCTTGGCGTACGTCGAGGCCTCCAGGTCGACCGCGTCGAGGCCGCCGTCGACGTACGCCTCGGCCTGCAGGCCGGGATCGGCGATGTTCCACGTGACACCCGCCAGCTTGGGCTTGGCCCCCCACCAGCGCGGATTGGGGCGCTGGACGATGAGGCCCTTGCGGGTGTCGATCGAGGAGACCAGGAACGGGCCGTTGGAGGGGATCGCCCGCTTGCGGAACGCCTGGTTGAACAGCTTGGGCGAGGAGGAGATGTTCTTGGGCAGCCGCGGGTAGACGTAGAGCGGCCACTCGGCCGTGGGCTCGTCGAACGTCACCGTGTAGGAGAATCTGTCGCGGCCTTGCTTGACGCCCGAGATGTCGTCGTAGCCCGCACTCGAGATGACCTCGAAGTCGTCGTCGGAGCCGTTCTGCGCCTTCCAGAACGCGGTCATGTCGGCTGCGGTGATCGGGGTGCCGCCCTGCCAGACCGCGTCGGGGTTGAGCGCGACGCGGATCTTCAGCGGGCTCTTGTCGACGACCTCGACCGAACGGGCGTAGTCGGGATCGACCATCCAGCCACCGTCGGCGGTGATGCGGATGGCGCCGCCGGTGGTCGGGGCGAGGATCCGCGCGGCATCGGAGTTGGCCGAGTCGGCCTGCAGCGGATTGAAGTTGGTGGGCAGCGTGGTGGCTGCCAGGCGCAGGGTGCCGCCAGCGGCGACATCGGCCGGATCGGCGTCCTGCCAGGCCGTGCTGGGCAGTGCCTTGTTGCTGTCGGTGGACGGCGTCGCGGTCGGCTTGTCCTCGTCGTCGTTGGACGAGCCTGTGCACCCGGAGAGCACGAGGCTCCCGGCGAGGAGGAGGGACGCGGCCGCTGCGACGGGGGTACGCATGACGGTGATCCACCGGCGACGGGCCGGCACCTGGGGTGCCGGCCCGTCAGGCGGACTACTTGGAGGCCACCACGTTGAGCTTGACCTGCGCGCTCACCTCGGGGTGAACACGCACGGCCACGGTGTGGGCGCCGAGCGACTTGATCGGGTTGCCGACCTCGATACGACGCTTGTCGACCTTGGCACCGGCCTCGGCCAGCGCCTCGGCGATGTCGGAGACCGTGACGGCGCCGAACAGGCGTCCGCCCGCACCGGCGCGAACCGGGACGTTGATCGGCGAGGACTCGAGGTTGCCCTTGATGCTCTTGGCTTCCTCGAGATCGTGCACGGCGTGCGCGTCGCGCGCAGCCTTGATCGACTCGACCTGCTTGGCAGCGCCCTTGCTCCACCGGATGGCGAAGTTGCGCGGCAGCAGGAAGTTGCGGCCGTAGCCGTCCTTGACCTCGACGATGTCGCCGGGGGTTCCGAGGTTCGTGACCTCGTGCGTGAGGATGAGCTTCATTCCAAACCCCTTAACGACCGGTGGTCGTGTAGGGAAGCAGAGCCATCTCGCGGGCGTTCTTGATGGCCTTCGCGATGAGGCGCTGCTCCTGGACGGTGACACCCGTGACGCGGCGCGCGCGGATCTTGCCGCGGTCCGAGATGAACTTGCGCAGCAGCGCGGTGTCCTTGTAGTTGATTTCGGTGACCTTGGCCGCAGCGAGCGGGTTGCTCTTCTTCTTCGGCTTCCGGACGACTGGCTTTGCCATGTTGCTCCTGGTTTCGTTTCTCTGACGTGAAGGGGTTAGAAGGGGGGCTCGTCGGACGTTCCCGCGTTGCCGCCCCAGTCAGATCCACCCTGCGAGCCGCCGCCGGAGCGGGGCTGCGTCGACCACGGGTCGTTGCCGCCCTGGGCCGGTGCGCCGCCGCCGAAGCCGCCTCCACCGGAGTTGCCCCCGCCGGAGTTGCCGCCGCCGAAGCCGCCACCTGAGTTGCCGCCGCCACCGCCGCCGAAGTCGCCGCCGCCGGAGCGGTTGACGCGACTCGTCTTGGCCGTGGCAAAGCGCAGGGACGGGCCGATCTCGTCGACCGTCATCTCCACGCTGGTGCCCTTGGAGCCGTCCTGCCGCTCGTAGTTGCGGACCTTCAGGGCGCCCGTCACGATGACGCGCTGACCCTTCTGGAGCGACTCGGCGACGTTCTCGGCCAGCTGGCGCCACGCATCACAGCGGATGAACAGCGCGTCGCCGTCCTTCCACTCGTTGGTCTGCCGGTCGAACGTACGGGGCGTCGACGCGACGGTGAAGTTGGCAACTGCCGCGCCCGAAGGAGTGAACTTCAGCTCCGGGTCGTTCGTCAGGTTGCCGACGACGGTGATGTTGGTTTCGCCTGCCATGGGGCGCAGCCTTTCAGGTGTGTGGGTGTCTGACTTAGTGAACCGCAGCCATGTGACAACCGCAGCGGGTTGTCCACAGTGGGTCCGTGGATCAGGCCTACTTCACGTCGGGACGTGTGACCTTCGTACGCACAACGGACTCGTTGAGCGTCAGCTGGCGATCGAGCTCCTTGACCGTGGCCGGCTCTGCCTGGAGCGTGACGACGGCGTAGATGCCCTCGTTCTTCTTGTTGATCTCGTAGGCAAGACGGCGCTTGCCCCAGACGTCGACGTTGTCGACGGAGCCGCCGTCCTGGCGCACGACGTTGAGGTACGTGTCCAGGCTGGGGGCGACGGTACGTTCTTCGAGGTCGGGATCAAGGATGATCATGACTTCGTACGGGCGCAATGACATTCAGTCTCCTTCGGACTAAACGGCTACGGGGAATTCCGTAGCAGGAGTGGGTCACCTAGTGGCAACCGCACAAGTCTACGGGACCACCGCCACCAGAGGCCAATCGCGCCCCGATTCCGCGACTGGCGCAAACTGAAGGTTTTGGGACGGCGAGTCCTCCACTTTCGCGCCACTCGCGGCTCAGGTTGCGCCACTCGCGGGCTTGGCGGACCGCGGCGAGGTCATCCGGACGAATCTCGCGAGGCGGCGGCGCAGGGCCGCTTGACCCGCCGACGAGATCGACGCCGCCCGCGCCTCGGCCCGCCACCCGTCGACCCGTCCCGGGACGTGCCGCATCCCGTGGGCCTCCTCGGCGTCGCGCACGATCCGCTCCGGCGTGTGCACGATCTCGGTCGCGATGTAGCCGTAGCGTGCCAACCCCTCCCGCGCGAGCCGCTTCTCGCGGGCCAGGTCGCTCTCGTGCTGGGCGCGCACCCGGTGGTCCGAGCCGTCGTACTCCGCGACCCGGTTCGTGCCGCGGATGCGCAGGTCGACGCGCGCCACCTCGACCCCGGCAGCGTTCGTGATGACCTCCTGCGGGTCGACCGCGAAGCCCGCGAGCACGTGCAGCAGTCGCAGCATGGTCTCCCACCACGACTCGCTGCGCCCGTCCGCGAGGTCGAGCGCCCGGCGCAGCACGCGTACGCCACGCCGTCCCGGACGCATCGTCGCGCGGATGCCGTCGATCGTGACGTCCCCGCGGTGCAGGGCGCAGTCGATCACCGCGACGAGGTCGAGCAGGGCAAGATGCTCGGCGAGCTCGACGATCGTCCACTCCGGCGACGCGACCGCGAGATCACCGATCCGGTGCCGGTGGCCCGGCGGGATCGCGCACCTGCGGACGTACACCCCCCGTCGGTCGTGATGCGGTGCGTCCCGGTCGGTGCACGCGATGATCGGGACCCCGTCGAGCATCGGGAGCCACCAGCCGCGGAGCTGCGCGCTGGTCAGGTGGGTGAAGACCGCGTCGTCGGGCAGCTGCAGCGCGACCGCCCGGCACGTGGACGCCAGGTCGTCCGCGCTCGCGGCCAGCTGCGCGACGCCCGCGACGGGGTGGACGAAGTGCGGGGACGTGCGCAACAGGTGCGGGGTGAAGCCTCGTTCGTACGCCTGGGCGTGCCTGATCGGGTCCATCCCGACACGCTCGCGCCCGGCGGCGTACGTCTTCGAGACCGCGCGAGCAACCTGTGGACGTACGGGCTGGATCCACACCTCGCCCCCGACTGGCGCAGACCGAGCCGCGACTGGCGCAGAAGTGGACGACACGCCGTCCCAAAACCTTCGGCTTGCGCCAGTCGCGGGGAGGGTGGGTAGCGTCGGGGGCGTGGAGCTGGAGATCGTGGCACTGGTGGTCTCACCGGTGCATCGGTACGAGGGGCGCCCGCGCGACGGGGTCCTGCCGTACGACGGCGACGAGTCCCCCACGACCGTGCAGGTGCGGGCCCACCGCGGCCTGGTCGGCGACCGGTTCTTCGGCACCCGACACTCTCGCTACGCCGTGACCTTCTTCGCTGCCGAGCAGATCGACTGGCTCCAGGACGAGATCGCCGGGGAAGGGCTGTTCCCTGCCACCACCGAGCCGTTCGACCCCGTGCTCGCCCGGCGCAACGTGGTGACGCGCGGCCTGGACGTCGACGCGCTCGTGCGGACGACCTTCACGATCGACGCGGGCCACGGGCCGATCCGGTTCATCTCGCGCACCGCCGCGAGCCCGTGCGCCTGGATGAACGAGGTGTACGCGCCCGGCGCCCACCGCGCGCTGCGGGGGCGTGGCGGCATCCGCGCCGAGCCGCTGGACGACGGCGTCCTCGCCGTCGGCCCCGCCACGATCGGCGAGATCAGCCCCCTCGGCGCGTAGGGTCCTCGGGCCACGCGTGCTTGGGGTAGCGCCCGCGCAGCTCGGCACGGACCTGCCGGTAGGGCCCGGCCCAGAACGACTCCAGGTCGGCGGTGACCGCGGCCGGTCGGCGTGCCGGGGTCAGCAGATGCAGCAGCAGCGGGACCCGCCCGCCCGCGAGCCGGGGCGTCTCGGTCCAGCCGAACGCCTCTTGCAGGCGGACCGAGACGAGGGGCTGCTCGGTGCCGGTCGGCCCGTACTCGACCCTGGCCGTCGAGCCCTTGGGCAGGGTCACCCGCTCGGGGGCCAGCTCGTCGAGACGTCCCGCCTCGGGCCACGGCAGCAGCCTGCGCAGCGAGCCGAGGACGTCGAGGCGGGCGAGGTCACGGCTGCCCCGCACCCGCGCCAGGGCCGGTCCGAGCCAGGCGTCGATGCCGGTCAGCAGCGCCTCGTCGCCGACGTCGGGCCACGGATCGCCCACGGCGTGGTGGAGGAAGGCCATCCTCCGGCGCAGGGCGACGGCCGCGTCGCTCCAGGGCAACAGGTCCAGGCCCTCGCGGGAGAGCCCGTCCGCGACCGCCGAGGCGACGGCGTCGGGCGGCGGATCGTTCAGGGGGGCGGCGGAGAGCTCGATCGCGCCGAGGCGGGTGACCCGGCGGGCCACGATCCGGCCGTTCGTCCACACCACCTCGTCGGCCTCGGTCCACGTCCCGGACGCCGCGTCGAGCGCGATGTCCTCGTCGATGGGCGCTGCCGAGCGGATCGTCGCGTCGCGCGCCCCGGGCCGGCGCTCGGCGTCGGCGATCGCGATCCACGGCACCCCCGCGAGCGCCGGGTCGGCGGCGCGGAACGACGCCCCCGTTCCCGACACCATGAGGTACGCCGTGCCGCCCGGCCGGCGCCGTGCGATGCGGCCGGGGTGCGCGAGCGCCACGACGGTGCCGACCGCGAGGTCGTCGGTCAGCTCGGTACGGCGCGGGCGCTCCGGCAGCAGCGACTCCAGCCGCGCCACGGCGTCCGACCACGAACGAGCGGTCGGTCCTCCCCGGCGCATCATGCGCAGCGCCGCGACCAGGTCGCCACCCGGAGCGCGGACGTCGTCGTCGAGCAGCGCGACGACCTCTGCCGCGCGGTGCGCACCCACCGCCTCGGCGCCGTCGAGCAGCGCCCGGGCCAGGCGGGGATCGGCCGGGATCTGCGCCATCGCCCGCCCCCGTGCCGTGATCGCGCCCGCGTCGTCGAGCGCGCCAAGCTCGACCAGCGTGTCCCGGGCCGTCTCGAGGGCGGCGGCAGGGGGCGGGTCGAGAAGAGCGAGACCGCTCGCGTCGACATCGCCCCACGCAGCCAGCTCGAGGCAGAAGCCGGTCAGGTCCGCCACCGCGATCTCCGGGGCCGGGTGGGGGTCCAGATGGGTGTGCTCGGCCCGGGACCAGCACCGGTAGACGGCACCGGGCGCCTCCCGCCCGGCTCGGCCGGCGCGCTGCTCGGCCGCCGACCGGCTGACCCGCACGGTCACGAGCGCGGGCAGTCCGCGGACCTGATCGGTGCGCGGCTCGCGCGACAGCCCGGCGTCGACCACCACGCGTACGCCCGGCACGGTCAGCGACGACTCGGCGACGGCGGTCGACACCACCACCCGCCGTCGCGGTCCGCGGGTGAGTGCCAGGTCCTGCTCGGCGGGACGGAGTCGGCCGTGCAGGGCGACCACGTCGACGCCCGGGAGTCCGGACAGCCGTCGCATCACCCCGTCCACCTCGCCGACGCCCGGGACGAACACCAGCACGTCGCCGGTCTCGGCCGACACCGCCTCGCGGACCGTCGCCGCGACGTGGTCGAGGAAGCGCGGCGGGACCCCGCGCTCGTCGACCGGCAGCACGCCGGGCGGCGGGGCCGCCCAGTGCTGGGCCACCGGGTGCAACGCACCGGGGACGTCGATGATCGGGGCCGGACCGGGATCGATCGTCGCCGCGGTGCGCTCTGCCTCGACGGTGGCCGACATCGCGACGAGCAGCAGGTCGTCACGCACCGTGGCGCGGACGTCGACCAGGAAGGCGAGCGTCAGATCGGCGTCGAGCTGCCGCTCGTGCACCTCGTCGAGGACGACCGCCGCAACCCCCGGCAGCTCGGGATCCCGCTGCAGCCGGCGCAGCAGCACCCCGGTCGTCACGAACTCGATGCGGGTGCCCGGGCCGACGGCCCGGTCTCCGCGGACCGTGTGGCCCACCGTCTCACCGACCCGTTCGCCGAGCAGGCCCGCGAGTCGGCGCGCGGCCGCCCGTGCGGCGATGCGCCGCGGCTGCGTGACCACGACCCGGCCACCGTCCCGGGCCAGCATCGCCGCCACCGCGGGCGGGACGAGCGTCGTCTTGCCGGTGCCCGGAGGCGCCTGCACCACAGCGACGCCCTTGGCATGCAGCGCCGCGGTCATTGCCGGCAGCCCCGCCAGGACCGGGAGGTCGGGCGGGCTGTCCAGCAGCTGCCGGACCGGATCGGGACGTGCGCTCAGAGCTCGGCCGAGACCTTCCAGATGTCGACGCCCTCGGCATCGCCGGCGAACTGCTCGATCGCAGCGAGCTCCTCGTCGGTGAAGTCGGTCTGCCCGGCCGCCGCGAGGTTCTCGTCGAGCTGCTCGGTCGACGAGGCGCCGATCAGCGCGGACGTGACGCCGCCGGGACGCAGGATCCACGAGATCGCCATCTGCGCGAGGGACTGGCCGCGCTTCTTCGCGATGCCCGCGAGTCCCTGCAGTCGCTCGACGTTCTCCTTGGTCAGCACGCCCTCGTCGAGGCTGACGCGATCGACCGCACGCTCGACCGGGTCGTCGCCCAGGTAGCGGTCGGTGAGCAACCCCTGGGCGAGCGGCGAGAAGCCGATCGCGCCGAGCCCGTGCTCGTTCAGCACGGTGAGCAGTCCGCCCTCGACCCAGCGGTTGAGCATCGAGTAGGACGGCTGGTGGATGACCAGGGGCGTGCCCAGGTCGCGCGCGATCGCGACGGCCTCGGCCGTGCGCTCGGGCGAGTACGACGAGATGCCCGCGTAGAGCGCCTTGCCCTGGCCGACCGCGGTGTCGAGCGCCGTGATGGTCTCCTCCAGCGGCGTGCCCGGGTCGACCCGGTGGGAGTAGAAGATGTCGACGTAGTCGACGCTCATCCGCTCCAGCGAGGCGTCCAGGCTCGACAGGAGGTACTTGCGCGAGCCGAGCTTGCCGTACGGTCCGGGCCACATGTCCCAGCCGGCCTTGGTCGAGAGGATCAGCTCGTCGCGGTACGGCTTGAAGTCCGTGCGCATCATCCGGCCGAAGTTCTCCTCGGCCGATCCGTAGGGCGGGCCGTAGTTGTTGGCCAGGTCGAAGTGCGTGATGCCCTTGTCGAATGCGTGCCGCAGCACCTCGCGCTGGGTGTCGAAGGGGCGGTTGTCGCCGAAGTTCCACCACAGGCCGAGCGAGATCGGCGGCAGCAGCAGCCCGGACGTGCCGACGCGCCGGTAGTCGAGCTGCTGGTAGCGGTCCTCGGCGGCGACGTACGGGCGGTGGAGGTCAGGAACGGGGTCCGCGTAGTAGCGCTCTTCGGTCATGCGCCCACGCTAACGCGCCACCGCGAGGAGCACCGGCTCGTCCTGTCCCGCCCAGGTGCCGGTCAGCGTCTCGCCGCCCATGGCCCACGCCCCGCCAAGGACGCGCAGCAGCTCGACCTCGGCGCCGGACGTCACCACGACCGTGGATCCGTCGGCGTCGCGGACGTCGACCAGCCCCACCGGCTCGTGCTCGGTGCTGCTGCCCCCGCCGACGACCCGCATGTTGGGCTCGACCGGCTCCATCGTCCCGTCGGGCAGCCGGCGCTCCAGGTCTGCCTGGGTGCCGCCGGTCACGATGGTCCGGACGATCGCGGCCGCGTACACGGGGTCGCCGCACCCGTCGTAGACCCAGCGGGTGCCGAGCACGGTGTGCTCGGTCGTGCCGACCAGGAACTCCTCGGCTCCCGCCAGCGGCTCGGCCCGGTACGTCAACGGGATCTGCAGGACGGGCCCGTCACCCGAGCGCACCAGCAGCGTCTCGATCCCGACCTCGCCGTCGGGGTCGTCGAACCGGTACGCCCCGACGGGCTCGAGCTGGTCGTCACCCTCGAACCACGGCTGGGTCGGCACCCAGGCGCGGAGCAGCTCGATCTTGCTCGGATGCATGTCTGCGGTGTGGAGGAGAGCCATGACCCCGACGCTAGCGCAGGCGGGTGATCTCCACACCGACGAACAGCTCGGAGCCGCCCGCGGTCGAGAAGATCCCCCGCAGCGGCGGGCTGTCGCCGTAGTCGCGTCCCTTGGCGACCACGACGTGCCGGGGCCCCGGGGCGATCGCGTTGGTCGGGTCCCAGCCGACCCACTCGCCGTCCCACCACTCGATCCAGGCGTGCGACTCGCCCTCGACGGCCACGCCGACGACGGGGTCGGGCGAAGGGTGGAGATAGCCCGAGACGTAGCGCGCGGGGATGCCGGCGGCCCGCAGCGCGCCGAGGCTGAGGTGGGCGAAGTCCTGGCAGACGCCGGTCCTGGCGTCCCACGCGTCGGCGGCGGTCGTGGTGACCTCGGTGCTCCCCGGCACGTACGCGACCCGGTCGTGCAGGTGCCGCATCACGGCCTCGACGTAGTCCGACGGCCGCTCGGCCTCGGCGCGGAAGCCGGCGATCTCGTCGGCGAGCCCGGCGGCGGGGGCCACCCAGTCGCTGAGCACGAGGTACTCGCACCACTCGTCGCGGACGTCGTCGACGAGGTCCTCCCACGCGATGCCGTGCGACTTGGGCGCGACCTCCTGGGTCTCGACCGTCGACGTCGCGACCACCGTGAGGTCGGCGTGCGGATCGTGCACCTCGAACGAGGTGACCGTCGTGCCCCAGTAGTCGCGGTACTCGTACGACCACGGGGTCGGCGTGATGTCGAGGCGCGAGCGCAGGACGTACTGCTCCGACGTCGTCATCGGCGTCATGCGCGCCTCGTTGAAGGACGCCATCGCGCCCTTCTCGTAGTGATAGCCCGTCGTGTGCTTGATCCTCAGCTGCATGGTCATCGCGTCACCCCGCTCATAGAACAACCCCTCCGCGCCAGGTGTGCATCTCGGACTCGGCGAAGTAGCGCGCGGACACCGCGTCACTCGCTGCGGCGCAGCTGCGCTGCAGCCGCTCCATCTCGACCGGCAGGTCGAAGACGATGTCGTTGAGCGGTCGGTACTCCAGCTCGGTGCGGGCCCGACCGAGGAGCCGCTGGGCCTCGTCGCTGAATCCCGATCGCTGGCCGGACGAGCCGAGCTTGCCCAGGGCACGTTCGGCCTCGGCGAGCGACGACACGATCGAGCGCGGGAACCATCGGTCGAGCAGCAGGAACTCGGCCGCCTGGCGATCCGCCTCGATCCCGCGGTACGCCCGGATGAAGCTCTCGTACGCTCCGCAGGCCCGCAGCGTCGTCGGCCACGCGACCTGGGGGCCCGAGGCGAGCGCGGCGGTGGACAGCAGGCGGGCGGTCATGTCGACGCGCTCGATGCTGCGTCCCAGCATGTAGAAGTGCCAGCCGTCGTCACGCGACATCGTGGCGTCCGCGATGCCGGAGATCATCGCGGTGCGGTTGCGGACCCAGCTGAACATGTCCGGGGCGCGCATCGCACGGGCCGTGCCGAGGCCACGCCACGTCGTGTTGATCGCGGCCCAGATGTCGGTCGACAGCGTCTCGCGGGCACGGCGAGCGCTCTCGCGGGCCGCGCCGATCGCTGTCGCGATCGAGGTCGGCGACTCGGGGTTGTGGGCGAGCAGGTCCAGGAGCATCCAGCGGTTGGGCTGCCCGGTGTAGTTCTCGACGCCCATGACCGAGAGCAGCTGCTCGCACGAGGTGCGCTCGTCCATGCCGGGGTCCTCGATGAGCACCTGCATCTGGACGTCCAGGATGCGGGCGGTGTCGTCGGCCCGCTCGAGGTAGCGACCGATCCAGAACAACGACTCGGCGATGCGGCTCAGCACGTCTTGTCTCCTGCCTTGGGGTCACCCTGCTGTTGCTGCTGCTCCTGCTCGTGGACCTGGAGGTCGGGCACCTCGGCCTCGAGCGCCGGGCCCGCGGACTGGCTGATGCCGGTGACCGGGGTGGCCGTCGGGGCGACCTCGCCCTCGTCGTCGGGATCGGTGGGCCGGGCCAGCACCCAGGTGTCCTTCGACCCGCCGCCGCGGCTGGAGTTGACGATCAGCTCGCCCTCGGGGAGGGCGACGCGGGTCAGGCCGCCGGGCAGGACGAACACGTCGTCGCCGTCGTGCACCGCGAACGGGCGCAGGTCGACGTGGCGGGGACGGATGCCGTTCTCGACCAGGGTCGGGACGGTCGACAGCGAGACGACCGGCTGCGCGATCCAGGCGCGCGGGTCGAGCAGGATCTTGGTGCGGAGCTCCTCGAGCTCCTCCTTCGACGCGGCCGGGCCGATCACGATGCCCTTGCCGCCCGAGCCGTCGACCGGCTTGAGCACGAGCTCGTCGAGGCGGTCCAGCACCTCCTCGCGCTGATCGGCCTCACCCATGCGCCAGGTGTCGACGTTGCGGAGGATCGGCTCCTCGGAGAGGTAGTAGCGGATCAGGTCCGGCACGTACGTGTAGAGCAGCTTGTCGTCCGCGACGCCGTTGCCGACCGCGTTCGCGATCGTGACGTGACCCGCGCGGGCCGCGTTGATGATGCCGGGCACGCCCAGCGCGGAGTCGGGGCGGAACTGCACCGGGTCGAGGAACTCGTCGTCGATGCGGCGGTAGATCACGTGGACCGGCTCGAGGCCCTGCGTCGTACGCATCATGACCCGACCCGAGCGGCACACCAGGTCGCGACCCTCGACCAGCTCGACGCCCATCGTGCGCGCCAGCAGGGTGTGCTCGAAGTACGCCGAGTTGTAGACGCCCGGCGTCAGCACGACGACCGTCGGATCGCTGACGCCCGCGGGGGCGGCCTTGCGCAGCGCCGCGAGCAGCCGCTGCGAGTACTGCGAGACCGGACGGATGCGGTGGTCTGCGAACACCTCGGGCAGCGCCGCGGACAGCGCGCGCCGGTTGGTCATGACGTACGAGACGCCGGACGGGACCCGGACGTTGTCCTCGAGCACGCGGAAGTCGCCGTTGCCGTCGCGGATCAGGTCGACGCCCGCGACGTGGACGCGCACCCCGTTCGCGGGCTCGAGACCGGCCACGACCCGGTGGTAGTGCGGGGAGGTGACGACTGTTTCACGGGGAACAACGCCGTCCGCGAAGAGCTCGCCGGGTCCGTACGCGTCCGCGAGGAACTTCTCGAGGGCCAGCACGCGCTGGCGTACCCCCTGCTCGACGTGGTCCCAGTCCTCGGCCTCGATGAGCCGCGGGACGATGTCGAGCGGGAACGGTCGCTCCTCGCCCTCGACGCCGAACGTCACGCCCTGCTCGAGATAGGACGAGGCGAGCGAGTCCGCCCGCAGGCGTACCTCGTCGGCGCCCATCTTCTGGAACGAGGCGTGAACCTGACCGTAGCTGTCGCGTACGTCCGACCCCTCGAACATCTCGTCAAATCCTGCGATCGGTCCGTAGCCGTCGAAGAGCTCTGAGGTGTCCACGGGGATCACCGTAGGACAGAACCGGGGGCCGTGTGTCGCGGTGGTGGGGTGCCGCCCGCCACACCGGGGCGTTTCTCCTCATCTTCCGGGCCGGATCGCGCCACGGGGACTACGCTCGGGCTCAGGAAGGGACCGGCCATGGCGGATGCGTACGTGCTCGTGCTCAACGCGAGCTACGAGCCCCTGCAGCGCGTGTCCATGCGCCACGCGATCAAGATGCTGGTCCGTGAGGTCGCGGTGATCGAGGAGGAGGCCGGCGGGACGTTCGGCCCCTTCCCGGTGCCGAAGGTGCTGCGGCTGGTCCGCTACGTCGTCACCCGGTGGATGCACCGGCGCGGGTCGATGTGCACGAAGTCCGCGATCAAGGCACGCGACAAGATGTGCGCCTACTGCGGCGGGCAGGCCGAGACCGTCGACCACATCGTGCCGCGCAGCCGCGGCGGGACGCTGACGTGGGACAACGCGGTCGCCGCGTGCCTGCGGTGCAACCACCGCAAGGCCGACCGCACCCCGTCCGAGGCCGGCATGTCCCTGCTCGTCGTCCCCACCGAGCCCCGCTACACCGTCGCCCGCTGACGCGCGCCCCCCGTCCGCTGACGCGCGCCTCCGGTCCGCTCAGGGGAGCCCCCGGTCCGCTGAGGGGAGGCTCCGGTCCGCTGACGTACCACCCTTCGGCGGACGGGAGGCGCGCGTCAGCGGTGGGTCAGAGGCCGACGGACTCGTAGATGTCGTCGAGGGCGTCCAGGTAGGCGCCCTGGTCGTCGCCGACCTTCTGCTGCACCTCGGCGGACATCTTGACGACCTCCTCCGCGACCTCCTCGTAGCGGGCGTTCCACTTCTCGGCGTCGATCTGCCAGTAGCCGCACGTGTAGAAGTCGGCCTGCGGCCACCTGAGCTCGCGCCGCAGGTGCCGGCGCACCGCACGGCTGGAGCGGGCCTCCCCCGCAAGCCACACGTAGCGGTCCCCATCCGGCAGCTCGCGTGAGGTCACGGCCGCGGTGAGCGCCTCGCAGACGTCGGTCTCCTTCGCGACCACCTGCCAGGTGAGATCGACGTCCGCGGCGCTCGGCAGCGCGATCTGGTCGCCCGGATCGGTCAGGACGACGTGGACGACGGCCTTCTGCTGCGCTGACAGCCCGCGCAGGATGCGAGCGACCGCGGGCAGTCCGGTGATGTCGGCGACCAGCAGCTGCCAGCCGACGTCCACCGGCGCGGCGTACAGCCCGTGCGGCTCGATGACCCCCACGACGTCGCCCGGCCGGCAGCTGCGCGCCCAGCTCGAGCCGACGCCCTCGTCGTGCAGGGCGATGTCCAGGTCGACGCGGGTCTCGCCGTCCACGACCCGGTGGTCCGAGATCGTGTAGACGCGGAAGTCCGGCTCGATCGCGCCCTCGGGGTACGAGATGGTCCACTTCTCGTCGATCTGCGGGAGTGCCAGCTCGGCCCCGGCCGGCGGGATCAGGACGCGGATGTACTCGTCGGGGACGCCCGTGGACGCCCAGCCGCGAAGACCACCCAGGGTCACGGTCACGAGGTGCGCCGAGAGCTGTCGACGACCGAGCACCGTGGCGGTGTACGTCTTCACAGTCGGATCCTTCCGTCGGGAGACTTAGGCAAGGCTAACCGACGGACCGGCTCAGGACCACGGCGCCGGTTGGTAGCGTGGAGCGGTGACGTCAGCCTCCCTCCCCGGACCCCTTCGTGTCAGGCCCATCAGCGACGCCGAGCACCTCGACTTCATCCGGAGCCGACCGTCCGTCAGCTTCCTGCAGACACCTGCGTGGGCGGTGGTCAAGAGCGAGTGGCGCGGCGAGTCGATCGGCTGGTTCGACGGCGACCGCGTCGTGGGTGCCGCACTCGTGCTCTACCGGCAGCTGCCGAGGCTCAAGCGCTATCTGGCGTACCTGCCCGAGGGCCCCGACATCGACTGGCTCGGCGGCGACCTCGCCCGCTGGCTCGATCCCCTGCGCGCCCACCTCAAGGAGCAGGGCGCCTTCGGCATCCGCATGGGCCCGCCCGTCGTCACCCGCCGCTGGCACGCGGGCACGATCAAGCAGGCGATCGCCGATCCGGTCCTCGGGACGCTGTCCGACGTGCCTGCGGACGTCAGCGACGCCGCGGCCCTCGCGGTCGCGACCGAGCTGACTGCGCTGGGCTGGAAGGAGCTGCCCACCGAAGGTGGCTTCTCAGCCGGCCAGCCCAAGTTCAACTTCCAGGTGCCGCTCGCGGGCCGCACCGAGGAGGACCTCCTCGCCGGCATGAACCAGCTGTGGCGGCGCAACATCAAGAAGGCGGCCAAGGCCGGGGTCGAGGTCACCACCGGGAGCCGCGACGACCTCGCGGAGTTCCACCGTGTGTACGCCCAGACGGCCGAGCGGGATCACTTCACCCCGCGCCCCCTGTCGTACTTCGAGCGCATGTGGGACGCCCTGACGACGGAGGAGCCCGACCGGCTCGTGCTCTACCTCGCCCGCCACGAGGGCGATCTGGTTGCCGCGACCACGATGGTCCGCGTCGGCGAGCACGCCTGGTACTCCTACGGCGCCTCGACGACCGCGAAGCGCGACGTCCGCGGCTCCAACGCGATCCAGTGGCAGATGATGCGCGACGCGCTGGCTGCCGGGGCGACGACGTACGACATGCGGGGCATCACCGAGACCCTCGACCCCGCGGACTCGCACGTCGGCCTGATCCAGTTCAAGGTCGGCACCGGCGGGGAGGCCGTGGAGTACCTCGGCGAGTGGGACCTGCCGATCAGCCGGGCCCTCCACCTGGGCTTCACCACCTACATGAAGAGGAGAGGGTGAGCCGCGCATGAGTGCAGGATTCGAGCTCGACGTCGACACCCAGCGCTGGCGACGGCACCTGGACACGATGGTCGAGGCCACGCCCGGCATCGTCCCGGTCATCAAGGGCAACGGCTACGGCCTCGGCCGTGACCTGCTGGCGGCGGAGTCGACCCGTCTCGGCCTCGGCAGCATCGCGGTCGGCACGTACAACGAGGTGCCCGAGGCACTGGCCGCCTTCGACGGGGACGTCATGGTGCTGACGCCGTGGCGACCGTTCTTCGACCACGTGCTCCTGGACGACCGGGTCATCCACACGATGGGCCGGGTCGCGGACATCGAAGAGCTCGCAGCGCAGGCACCGGGCGCACGCATCATCCTCGAGGGTGAGACCTCGATGGCCCGCCACGGCCTGGACCGCCACGAGCTCGCGGCCGCCGTCGCGGCGCTCGGGGACCTGCGCGTCGAGGGCTTCGCGATCCACCTCCCGCTCGGCCCGGCAGGCCGGGCAGGGGGCAACTTCACCGAGGCCCAGAGCTGGGCCGCGGCGCTCGAGGCCTCGCAGGTCGACACGACCACGCTGTACGTCTCGCACCTGACCCCCGCCGAGCTCGCGGCGCTGCGCACCCACCGCCCGCACCTCGACGTGAGACCGCGCATCGGCACGTCCTTGTGGCTGGGCGACCTGGGTGCCCTGTCCGTACGCGCGACGGTCCTCGACGCGCACCTGGTCGCCCGCGGCGAGCACATCGGCTACCGCCAGCGAGCCATGCCCCGCGACGGGACGCTGCTGATCATCTCCGGCGGCACGAGCCACGGTGTCGGCCTCGAGGCGCCCAAGGCGTCGTCGGGCGCCGTCCAGCGCGGCAAGCTGCTGGCCAAGGGCGGGCTCGAGGCCGCCGGGCTGTCGCTGTCGCCGTTCACGATCGACGGCAAGCAGCGCTGGTTCGCCGAGCCGCCGCACATGCAGGCCAGCATGATCTTCCTGCCGGCCTCGGCCACCGCCCCCGCGGTCGGCGACCGCGTCGACGTCGCGGTGCGCTTCACCACCGCGACGTTCGACGCCGTCAACCTGCGCTGAGCCGGGTCACTCCCTCGACTGGGGCGACGGCGTGGTCGGTGCCGGCGTCGCCGGCGTCGTCGGCTGCGTCGGATCGGGCGCCGTCGGCTGGGGCGCCGTGGGCTTCGGCGTGGTCGGCGACGGGGTCGTCCGCGTCGGCTCGGGCTTCGGCTTGGGCTTGGTCGTCCGCTCCGGCTTGGGCGCCGGCTCCCGGTAGACGGGCCCCTTGTCGCTCTGCAGGTTGGCCGGCGGCGGGAACGTTCCGCAGTCGCTCGGGTCGAGCACCTGGTCCATGTAGAGCTTGAACGTCTGGGCCGGGATCTGGCCACCGAAGAACGGCACCATGTAACCCTCGAGATCGGCGTTGCCGAGCTTGCCGCGGTTGTACATCACCGCGGTGGCCAGCTTGGGCGTGAACCCCGCGAACCACGAGGACGACACGTGCTGGTCGTCGTCCGGCCCGGCCGTGGCCGTGCCAGTCTTGCCCGCGGTGGTGCAGACCGTGTTGCCGTTGGTGCCGGTGCCCGAGCGCACGACGCCCTGCAGCGCCGCGATCGTGTCGGCGGCGACGTCCTCGGGGATCGTCTGCTTGGTCTTGACCTCGTGCTTGTACAACGAGTCGCCGCGGTAGTCCGACACCTTCTGGATCACGAACCAGTCGGCTCGCTTGCCGCCCGCCGCGAGCGTCGCGTACGCATTGGCCATGTCGACCGGGGCGACGCCGAAGTAGCCGAGCGGCGTCACCAGCGGGAACGAGCCGTTCTCGTTCTTGCGCTCCCGGTCCAGCAGACGCTTGGGGATGCCGGCCTGCTGCGCGGCCTTGATGACCTTGTCCGGGCCGTCCTCCATCTGGTCGACGAGATCGACGAACGCCGTGTTGACCGACTCCTGCGTCGCGGTCGACAGCGGGATGAAGCCGAACGACTTGCCGAGGCTGTCGCCCTGGTTGAAGGCGATCTCCTTGCCGTCCTTGAACAGGGGCGAGTTGCCGTTGAGGCGGGTCGTGAGGCTGTAGCCGTCCTCGAGGGCCGCGATGACCGCGAACGCCTTGAAGGTCGATCCGGGCTGCGTGGGCGCGGTGGCCCAGTTGACCTGGTTCTTCAGGTAGTCGCGTCCGCCGTACATCGCGCGGACCGCTCCGGTGCCTGGCTGGACCGAGACGAGCGCCTGGTGCAGCTCCTTGGCGTCGGGGCGCAGTGCCTTGACCGACTCGATGGCCTTCTTCTGCTTGTTGTAGTCGAACGTCGTCACGATGCGCAGGCCGCCACCGTAGATCTGGTCGTCGGTGAAGTCGAGCGACTGCATCTGGTTCTGCACGAGCGACAGGAGGTAGCCCTTCGACCCGCTGAAGCGGCTGCTGTTCTTCTTGTCCACGACCGAGGGGATGCGGTCGGAGAACTTGGCCGCCTGCTCGGCGGTGATCGCGCCGGACTTGACCATGCCGTTCAGGACGTAGGAGAAGCGCGGCTGGATGCGATCCTTGGCGCCCTCGGCGTAGGGGTCGTAGTAGCTCGGGCTGTTGATGATCGTCGCGAGCAGCGCGGACTGCGCGTAGTTGAGCTTCGAGGCAGGCTTGCCGAAGTAGGTCTGCGAGGCGACCTCGACGCCGTACGCGCCGTTGCCGAAGTAGATCGTGTTGAGGTAGCCCTCGAGGATCTCCTTCTTGCTCAGCTGGTTGTGGATCTTGACCGAGAGGATCGCTTCCTTGACTTTGCGGGAGTAGGAGCGCTCCTGCGTCAGGTACAGGATCTTGACGTACTGCTGGGTGATCGTGGAGCCGCCGGACTGCACCGATCCGCTCGTGGTGTTGTCACGGGCGGCGCGGATGATGCCCTTGATGTCAATGCCGCGGTTGGAGTAGAACGAGCGGTCCTCGGCGGCGATGGCGGCCGCCTGCATCGAGGCGGGGACCTCGTCGATCGAGATGCTCTCGCGGTCCTGCCGCGCGAACTCACCGAGCTTGTGCTTGCCGTCGGAGTAGTAGACCTGCGTCGTCTGGGTCTGGAAGTCCGCGTTGGCGTCCGGGATCGCGATCGCGCGGTAGAGGATGAAGAACGTCGCCGCGAGGGCGAGCGCTCCGGCGACGCCGAGGAATGCGACCCACCGGATGAACTTGCTCCACCACGGTCCGCGACCGCCGATCCTGCGTCCGAAGCCCTTCACGCGGTTGCCGAAGCCGCTGCCGCCTGCGGCGCGGCCACTCTTCGTGGTCGTGCGCTTTCGCTGTGTTGCCAAGGGTCCGTCTACCTCCATCGAGGATCCGAGATGCGGATCCGCCCCGTCAAGTGTGCCGAACCTACCGAAGAATGCCGAATCACAGGGGCCATCAGTGTCACGACTCACCCCGCCCGGGGTGTTGGCGAAGATGCTGGATCGATGTATCGTCTCGATATAACAAATGGCACCATATGTCAGGACAGGGCAACACATGACACGACGCGGCGCGGCGCTGGAGGTGGCGGTCCTCGGACTGCTGCACGACGCCCCGATGCACGGCTACGAGCTGCGCAAGCAGGTCAACGCCTTGCTGGGCTGGGGTCGCATCCTGTCCTACGGGACGCTCTACCCCGCACTGAAGGCGCTCGGCAAGGCCGGCTACATCGTGGCCGACCAGACCGAGTCGCTCGAGGGCAAGGGCAGGCGCGCCCGCATCGTCTACCAGCTCACGGCCGAGGGCAAGGAACACTTCGCCCAGGCGCTCGAGGACTCGGGCCCGTCGACGTGGGACGACGAGACATTCGGCGTGCGGTTCGCCTTCTTCTCGCGCACCGACGCCGCCTCGAGGGTTCGCATCCTCGAAGGTCGCCGAAGCCGCTTGGAGGAGCGGCTCGAGCACGTCCGCAAGGCCGGGCAGCGCAAACGTGACCGCGTCGACTCCTACACCTTGGAGCTGCAACGTCACGGCCTGGAGTCAGTCGAGCGCGAGGTCAAGTGGCTGACCGAGCTGATCGATCGTGAACGATCGGGCGGCTATCCCGATGCGGACGCCCCAGACAACCAACCAACGAAGTGAAGAACAACGAAGGAGAACCCATGGGTTCGGTACGCGTAGCAATTGTGGGTGTGGGCAACTGTGCCACGTCCCTGATCCAGGGCGTCGAGTACTACAAGGATGCCGACCCCGAGGCCGGCGTCCCCGGACTCATGCACGTCAAGTTCGGTGAGTACCACGTCAACGACATCGAGTTCGTGGCCGCATTCGACGTCGACGCCAAGAAGGTCGGCTTCGACCTGGCCGAGGCGACGCAGGCCAGCGAGAACAACACGATCAAGATCGCCGACGTGCCCCCGACCGGCATCATGGTCCAGAAGGGCAACACGCTCGACGGCCTCGGCAAGTACTACCGCGAGACCATCGAGGAGTCCGACGCCCCGGCCGTGGACGTCGTCCAGGTCCTCAAGGACACCCAGGCCGACGTGCTGGTGTCCTATCTCCCGGTCGGGTCGGAGGAGGCCGACAAGTTCTACGCGCAGTGCGCGATCGACGCGAAGGTCGCCTTCGTCAACGCGCTGCCCGTCTTCATCGCCTCGGATCCGGAGTGGGCGCGCAAGTTCGAGGACGCCGGCGTCCCGATCATCGGCGACGACATCAAGAGCCAGGTGGGCGCCACCATCACCCACCGCGTGATGGCCAAGCTGTTCCAGGACCGAGGCGTCGTGCTCGACCGCACGTACCAGCTCAACGTCGGCGGCAACATGGACTTCAAGAACATGCTGGAGCGCGACCGCCTCGAGTCCAAGAAGATCTCCAAGACCCAGGCCGTGACGTCGAACATCAACCACGACCTCGGTGCCAAGAACGTGCACATCGGCCCGAGCGACTACGTCCAGTGGCTCGACGACCGCAAGTGGGCGTACGTGCGGCTCGAGGGACGCGCATTCGGCGACGTGCCCCTCAACCTGGAGTACAAGCTGGAGGTCTGGGACTCGCCCAACTCCGCCGGCATCATCATCGATGCGATCCGCGCGGCCAAGATCGCCAAGGACCGCGGCATCGGCGGCGCCCTGCTGTCGGCCTCGTCCTACCTGATGAAGTCGCCCCCGGAGCAGCGTCCCGACGACCTCGGTCGCGAGATGCTCGAGAAGTACATCGCCGGAGAGGTCGAGCGCTGAGCGCCTGACCTGCACGCACGAGGGGGCCGGTTCCGTGAGGGACCGGCCCCCTACGTCGTGCCCGGGCCCGGGCCGTGCAGCAGCAGACGGGCCACGGACTCGCGCATCACGGCACGCGCCGCGTCGACCTCCAGGCCCAGGTCGTGGCGCAGCGACGACCACGTCGGCCAGCTCGACGCGACGAACAGCGCCGCCTCGAGCACCCCACGGCGCTCACCTGCGGCCGCGAGCTCGGGTCCGAACACGTGGGCCAGGTCGTCCCGCACCCGGTCGACGTGCTGCCGGCGGCTGTCCTGCAGGGCCCTCGAGAACGGCTCGCCCAGCGCGGCCGAGCGGGCCGCGGGGTCGAGATGCTCGAGCCGTCGCACCCGCATGTCGAGGTACTGCTCGAGGCGCTGGTCCAGCGGCAGGTCGGGGCTGATCTCGGTCCGCAGGGCGGCATCGGCATCGAGCCAGTACGCAGTGGTGGCGCCCAGCAGGGTCTCGGTGTCCTTGTAGTTGAGCCACAGGGTCCGCACCGAGATGCCGGCCCGCTCAGCGATGACCTTCGCGGTGGGCTTGAGCACGCCTTCGCGCAGCAGCGCGGTGTGCGCCTCGACGATGGCATCTCGTGTGCGTTGACCTCGGGCGACCCTGCCGTCGGTGTGCTGATGTACGGCCATGTCGTGCCTCAGGATACGCCCGGAGCTTCGAGCACGAGACGGAAACCATGTCGTACGACGTCCGTGGCCTCCTCGACGCTCAAGCCCTCGTCGTCGCGCAGCAGCTGCCAGGTCATGCTGTTGGCGAGCGCGAAGAGCACCCGGTGGGCCACGGAGTCCCGGCCGGCGCCGAGCTCGGCCCCGAAGGTCGCCACCAGATCTGCGTGCAGGCGGTCCAGGTGCTGCAGCCGCGCCGCGCGCAACGCCGGGGAGAACGGCTCGCTGGTCAACCCCGATCTCGCCGCCGGGGCTAGGCCCTCGAGCCGCGCAGCGCGCTGGACGCAAAAGGCCTCGATGCGCATCGTGAGCGCCAGGTCCGCAGGCACCGACGTCCAGCTCGACGCGTCGTGGTCGAGCCAGTAGCGGCCGGTCGCCTCCAGCAGGGACTCGATGTCCTTGAAGTTGAGCCACAGCGTCCGCAGCGACACCCCCGCGCGCTCGGCGACCGCCTTGCCCGTGGGCCGCAGCTCCCCCTCGCGAAGGAGCGCCGAGTGCGCGGCGATGATCGCCTCCCGCGTGCGCTGGCCGCGGGCGACCCGGCCGTCGGGGTGCTGCCGAGCGGTCATCTCTCCTCCGTCCTGGTGGGTGGTTGACGCGTGCGGCAAAAACATACACTCTGTGTGCATGAACATCGAGACGCACGTCACACCGCGTGACGGCAGCCGGTCGGGTGCCCACCTGACGGTGCAGGACGTGACGGTGCAGTTCGGCGGTCTGACGGCTCTGTCGGACGTGGGCTTCGAGGTCCGACCGGGCCAGGTCCTCGGCGTGATCGGTCCCAACGGAGCCGGCAAGACCACCTTGTTCAACGTCGTCTGCGGGTTCACCCGTCCGCAGACCGGGCACCTGACGCTCGACGGCCGGCCGTTCCGGCCCGCACCGCAGCGGCTGGTCCGTGCAGGGGTGTCCCGCAGCCTCCAGGGACTCGGTCTGTTCCCGGGGCTGAGCGTGCTCGAGAACATCGTCGCCGGGGCAGGCGGCGCAGCACGGACGGGATGGTGGTCGGGCCTGCTCGCCCTGCCGCGCACCGACCGCGACGAGCGGGAGCTGCACGACAGGGCCGCAGCCCTGATCGACGAGCTCGGGCTCGGCGCCCACGCGCACGCCCAGCCCGGGACCCTCCCGTACGCGGTCAGCAAGCGGGTCGCCCTGGCCCGCGCGCTCGTCAGCGAGCCGCGCCTGCTGCTGCTCGACGAGCCGGCCGGCGGCCTCGGCCACGACGAGGTCCTCGAGCTGGGTGAGCTCATCATGAGCCTGCCGTCGCGCGGCGCCGGCTGCTCGGTGATGCTCGTCGAGCACCATGTCGACCTCGTGATGCAAGTGTGCGACGAGCTGGTCGTGCTCGACTTCGGCCGGGTCATTGCGACCGGCACACCCGCAGTCGTCCGCGAGGACCCCGCCGTCGCGGAGGCCTATCTCGGGGCCGAGGTGGACGTCTGATGAGCGACTCGCTGCTGGCCGTCCGCGGTCTGACCGCAGGATACGGCGGCGCGCCGGTGCTCCAGGGCATCGACCTCGACGTCGCCGCCGGGACGATCGTGGCGGTCGTGGGCGCGAACGGCGCCGGCAAGACCACCCTGCTGCGCGCCCTGTGCGGGACGATCCCGGTCTCCGCCGGCACCGTCACCTGGGACGGGGACCCCCTGCGCGGGACGCGTACCGAGGACCTCGTCCGCCGCGGCATCGCCCACGTCCCCGAGGGTCGTGGGGTCATCACCGAGCTGACCGTCGAGGAGAACCTGCGTCTCGGCCACGTCTGGCGCAAGGACAAGGCCGACGGACGGCGCGCGACCGACGAGGTCTACGAGATGTTCGAGCCCCTCACGCGCCGGCGACGCAGTGCCGGGCACCAGCTCTCCGGCGGCGAGCGGCAGATGCTCGCGATCGGCCGCGCGCTCGTCGCCCGTCCGCGGCTCATGATGCTCGACGAACCCTCGCTCGGTCTGGCCCCCAAGGTCAGCGCCCAGATCATGGCGCTGCTCAAGAGACGGTGCGACGAGACCGGCCTGACCGTGCTGCTCGTGGAGCAGAACGTCCGCAGCGCGATGTCGATCGCCGACCACGGTGTGGTCCTGTCGCTCGGGCGGGTCGTCGCCAGCGACTCCGCCGACCGCATCGCCGCCGACGACGACCTCCGACACGCCTACCTGGGGTTCTGACATGGATCGCTTCATCTTCCTCACCGTCGACGGTCTCGCCCGCGGCGCCGTCTTCGCCGCGTTCGCGCTGGCGCTCGTGCTCATCTGGCGCGGCGCCCGCATCGTCAACTTCTCCCAGGGCGCGATGGCGGCCGCCTCGACGTACGTCGCGTACAGCGTCACGACGGCGACCGGCTCGTACTGGCTCGGGCTCGCGGCCGCGATCCTCAGTGGCTTGCTCATCGGCGCCGGCGCCGAGCGTCTCGTGATGCGCTTCGTCGACGCCCGGCAGCCGCTCAACGCGGTGATCGTCGCGCTCGGGCTCGTGCTGGTGATCCAGGCCGTGCTCGGCATCGTCTACGGCAGCGAGTACCGCCCGATGAAGGTCCCGTTCAGCCGCACGCCCCTCAGCATCGGCGACCAGGCACTGCTGTCGCCGTACGACCTGTTCGTCTTCGGCACCGTCGTGGTGGTCATGGTCGGGCTCGGCTGGGCGTTCACCCGCACCGATCTCGGCCTGACGATGCGAGCTGCGGCCTTCGCACCCGACATGGCCCGGCTGCTCGGGGTCAACGTCGGGCGGATGCTGACGCTGAGCTGGGGCCTCGCCGGTGCGGTCGGCGGGCTCGCCGCACTGCTCGTGGTCCCGACCGAGCTCGGGGCGCACCCCCACGCGACCGACCTCGTCTTCGTCTACGCCTTCACGGCCGCCGTCGTCGGCGGTCTGGACAGCCCGATCGGTGCGGTCGTCGGCGGGCTGGGCGTGGGGCTCGTGCTGTCGTACGTCAGCGGCTACTCCGGCAGCGACATCTCCGCGGTCGTGATCCTCGGGGTCCTGATCGGCGTGCTCCTGCTGAGACCGTCCGGACTGTTCGGCCACACCTCGGCACGGCTGGTGTGACGATGAGCTTCCTCTCGCGCCACACACTGGCCCGCCACACGCTCCTGCTGCTCGTCGCGGCCATGGCCGTGCTCGCCCTCACGTACGGTCTCTCGCCGTACCGCAACTACCAGCTCGCCACGATGGCCGCCTACCTGTGCGCGACCGCGGGTCTGACCGTGCTGGTCGGCCTCTCCGGGCAGCTGTCGCTCGGCCACGGGGCGCTCATGGCGGTCGGTGCGTACGCCTGTGCGCTCAGCTCGGCCGAGCTCGGCGACCGCGGCACCACCGGACCACTGCTCCTGCTCGTGCCGCTCGCCTGCGCGATCGTGGCCACGGCCGTGGTCGGAGCCGTCGTCGGGCTCGCCGGGGCCCGGCTGCACGGCCCCTATCTCGCTGGCCTGACCCTGACCCTGACGATCGTCGTCCCGGCCATCACGACCACGTTCGCCGACCAGCTCGGCGGCGACCAGGGACTCTCGGTGCTGGTCGAGCCCGCACCCGTGGGGCTCGGCGCGACGTTCCCGCTCGAGCGGTGGCAGGCGTGGATCGCGTGTGCCGCCGCCCTGCTGACGGTGTTCTTGCTGGCCAACCTCGTCCACAGCCGCTTCGGCCGCGAGATGCGGGCCGTGCGCGACGACGAGGTGGCCGCACGCCTGGCGGGCATCAACGTGGGTCGCACCAAGGTCATCGTCTTCGTCGTGAGCGCGGCGACCGCCGGCCTCGGCGGCGGCGTCCTCGCGGTGCTGACGCAGGCGGTGTCGCCCGGCGCGTTCTCGCTCGCGTTCAGCCTGTTCCTCCTGATGGCGGTCGTGATCGGCGGCATCGGCCACCTCGCGGGTGCCGTGTGGGGCGCGCTGCTCCTGGTCGCGCTGCCCGAGCTCACGGGATCGCTCGCCGACCGGATCGACGCGTCCCCGGCCCTGGCCGAGCGCCTCGACGGCAATCTCTCGCTGCTGGTCTTCGGGCTGGTCCTCGTGCTGGTCACGATCCTGTTCCCCCGCGGCATCCACGGCCTGGTCACCACGGCGTTCGGACGACTGCGTCGCCGCACCCCCGACTCCCCTCCCGGCACCACCGCAGCACGCCCATCCACCACCACCAGTACGGAGTCCATCGATGCCTAGCTCACTGCCCCACCTCCGGCGATCGGTCACCGCGATCGCCTCCCTCGGCCTGATCGGCACGCTCGCCGCGTGCGGAGGAGGCAGCGACTCCGCGGCCTCCGCGCCGGGGGTCACCGACACCTCGATCGTCGTGGGCACCCACCAGCCCCTGACCGGACCCGCTGCTGCGGGCTACTCGACCATCTCGCCGGCCACCAAGGCGTACTTCGACTACGTCAACGACAACGGCGGCGTGCACGGCCGCACGATCAAGTACCTCGTCGAGGACGACGGCTACAACCCGGCCAACACCCAGACGGTCGTGCGCGAGCTGGTGCTGAAGGACAAGGTCTTCGCGATCGTCAACGGTCTCGGCACCCCGACCCACACGGGCGTGCTCGACTTCCTCAAGACCAACAAGGTGCCTGACCTGTTCGTCGCCTCGGGCAGCCGGAGCTGGAACCAGGCCGAGAAGTACCCGACGACGTTCGGCTTCCAGGCCGACTACACGACCGAGACCAAGGTCCAGGCGACGTACATCAAGGAGAACCTCGCGGACAAGAAGGTCTGCTTCCTCGGCCAGGACGACGACTTCGGCCAGGACGCCCTGCTCGGCCTGACCCAGGTGCTCGGCGAGGACGGCGTGGCCGAGCGGCAGAAGTACGTCACCAGCAACACCAACGTGGCTCCGCAGATCGGCAAGCTGAAGGCGGCCGGCTGCGAGGTCGTCTCGCTGGCGACCGTGCCGGGCTTCACCGCGCTCGCGATCGGCACCGCGGCCCGCCTCAAGTTCCAGCCGCAGTGGATCAGCACGTCGGTCGGCGCGGACTACGCGACGCTCAGCGCCGCGCTCGGCGAGGCGGCACCGCTGCTCGAGGGCTTCCTCAGCACCAACTACCTGCCGTCGGCGTTCGACGACTCCGATCCCTGGATCACGCTGTTCAAGAAGATCAACAAGGACTACAACGGCGACAAGCCGTTCACCGGCAACACGGTCTACGGCATGACGGTCGGCTACCTGTTCGTCCAGGCGCTGCAGGAGACCGGCAAGGACCTGACCCGCGAGGGTCTGGTCGAGACCATGGAGTCCGGGGCGCTCGACGGACCCGGTCTCACGTCGCCGCGCTACTCCAAGGACGACCACGCTGGCTACGGCGGTGCGCAGATGGCCAAGGTCACCGGCGACTCGCAGGAGTACTTCGGACCGGTCTACGCGACGGACGACCAGGAGGGCACCGAGGTCGCGGTCTTCGACGGCGAGGCCACCGCGCCTCCTGCGAAGGGCATCCCGGCGGCCAAGTAGTCCTCAGTCTCGGGCCGCCCAGAAGGCCCGGAGCGCCTCGGTGGCGTCTGCTTCGCTCAACGGACCTCGATCCATCCTCAGGTCCAGCAGGAAGCGGTACGCCTCACCGACCTCCGGGCCGGGCGGGATCCCGAGGATCGCCATGATCTGCCCGCCGTCGAGATCGGGACGGATCGACCCGAGCTCCTCCTGCTCCGCGAGCACCGCGATGCGCTCCTCGAGCTCGTCGTACGTGCGTTGCAGGCGCAGGGCCTTCTTGGCGTTGCGGGTCGTGCAGTCCGCACGGGTGAGGATGTGCAGCCGCTCGAGCTGATCGCCCGCGTCGCGGACGTAGCGGCGCACGGCCGAGTCGGTCCACTCCCCGGAGCCGTAGCCGTGGAAACGCAGGTGCAGCTCGACGAGCTTCGCGACGTGGTCGGTCAGCTCGTTGCTGTAGCGCAGCGCACGCATGCGCTTGCGGACGAGCTTGGCTCCCACCACGTCGTGGTGGTGGAACGTGACCGTCCCGCCGTCCTGGAAGCGACGGGTGCGTGGCTTGCCGATGTCGTGCAGCAGGGCGGCGAGCCGGATCGTCAGGTCGGGCGCGTGCTCGAGGCGTCCCTCCAGCGCGATGGCCTGCTCGAGCACGGTCAGCGAGTGCTCGTAGACGTCCTTGTGCCGGTGGTGCTCGTCGCGCTCGAGCTTGAGGGCGGGCAGCTCGGGGAGCATCTGCTCGGCCAGGCCGGTGCCCACCAGCAGGCGCAGGCCCGCGACCGGGTGCGGGCTCAGCAGGAGCTTGTTGAGCTCGTCGCGGATCCGCTCGGCCGACACGATCTCCAGGCGCGGGGCCATCGCCGCCATCGCGGCCTCCACGTCGGGGGACGCCGTGAAGCCGAGCTGGGCGACGAACCGGGCGGCCCGCATCATGCGCAGCGGATCGTCGCTGAACGACTGCTCGGGGGTGACCGGGGTGCGCAGCAGCCGATGGTCGATGTCGTCGAGGCCGCCGAACAGGTCGACGAACTCGCGCGACGGCAGCCGGATCGCCATGGCGTTGACCGCGAAGTCCCGGCGCGCCAGGTCGCCGTCGAGGGAGTCGCCGAACATGACCTCGGGCTTGCGGGACCCCGCCTCGTACTCATCGCTGCGGTACGTCGTGATCTCGAGCTGGTGATCGCCCTTGCGGACGCCGATCGTGCCGAACTCGCGTCCGATGTCCCACACCGCGTCGGCCCACCCCGCGACGACGGACTCGATCTCGTCGGGCCGGGCCGAGGTGGTCAGGTCCCAGTCGTTGCCGGGTCGTCCCAGCACCGCATCGCGAACCGGGCCACCCACGATCGCCAGCTCGTGACCCGCGGACTCGAACAGCACGCCGATCTCGGCCAGGAACGGGTTGGCGGCGAGCTCGGCGTCGATCCTGGCCTGGCGGTCGGGGGTCAACGGGGACGTGGGCACGGGGACATACTCTATCGGCCCCGACCTGGGTGCCCCTCCGCTGCCGGGCCGACGTCTAGCATGTTCGGGTGAGCAGCCCCCGCCGTACGATCCTCGTCGCGCTGCTCGTGACGATCCTCGGTGCGGTGCTTGCCCCCGTGGTGCCCGCCCAGGCCGCAGGCGAGGACCCCGATCTGCAGGTGTCGATCCGCTCGCTGGACCCCAGCCGGCTGACCCGCGGTGCCGACGTCACCATGACGGGCACCGTGACCAACCGCAACGACCACGCCTGGACGGCCGCGCAGGTGTACCTCGTGATCCCGGCCTCGCCGTTCACGACCCGCGCCCAGGTCGACGAGGCCATGGCGAACAGCAAGGCCTACACCGGCGTACGTGTCGTGGAGACCGGCGCATTCGACGAGCTCGGCGACCTGGCTCCTTCCCAGACCAAGCGGTTCCGCATCTCGGTGCCCTATGAGCAGCTGGGCATCACGGGCGCCGAGGGCGTGTATCCCGTGGGGGTCCAGGTGCTGGCGACCGACACCGACGGCTCCCGCAGCCCCGAGGCGCTGGCGGGGGCCACGACGACCCTGCCGCTGATCTCCTCCGACCGCGAGGCCGTGCCGACCTCGATCCTGTGGCCGTTCCTCATGACCGACACCCGGACCGGCGCGGGCACGTACGCCCGTCCCGACCGGCTCCTGCGGGCCGTCAGCCCCGGCGGTCAGCTGCGCAACCTGCTCGACCTGGCGTCCGGGTCCTCCGGCGGCGGCGCGGGCACCGCCCTCGTCGATCCCGCGCTGCTGGTCGGGGTCGACGACCTCGCCAACGCCCGTCACCTGCCCGACGACCTCGAGCTCACCGATGAGCAGCGGGCCGGCGCCGCCACGTTCCTCGAGGACCTGCTGCAGTACGCGCGGACGCACAGCCCGTGGATCCTCGGCTACGACCGCCCCGACGTGCTCGCGCTCGCCGAGAATCCCGATCTGGAGGGACCGCTCGTGCGGGCGATCGATCGCGCGACCGACACGGTCCTCGCGAAGTACCAGCTCAGCGGCCGCCGGGTCTCCTGGCCCACGCGCGACGGCGTGACAAGGGGACTGCTCAGCAACCAGCGCGGCAGCGGCGACAGTCCTGTCATCGTGAGCTCGTCGTCGCTGCCGGACTGGGAGCCCCGCCTCGGGTCGCTCGTGCAGTACACCTCCGCGAAGGGGCCGCTGCCGCTGCTCGTCAACGACCCGAAGCCGACCGGCTCGACCGGTCCCGAGACCGTGCTGGTCCTGCGCCAACGTGTCCTGAGCGACGCCGCGCTCGCGGTGCTGGAGCGGGCCATCGACCCGGACTCGCGTGCGGACTCGTTCACCATGGTGGATCCGCAGTGGGACCCGGGCGTCCGGTGGTCCACGGGCCAGCTGTCGACCGCGTTCACGGTCCCGTTCACGCGGGCGACGAGCCTCGACGCACTCCTCACCCAGCGCCTCATGTCCTACAAGGGCGACGTCCCGACGACTGCCGAGGCGCGTCCGCTGTCCCGGGCACAGGTGCTCAAGGCCACCGAGATCGTCGAGATGGGCGCGACGCTGAGCTCGATCATCTCGCAGTCCGCCGACGTCGACGACACCCTCGCCCGCGAGGTCGCCAGCGTGCTCGGCGTCCGGTGGCGCCTCGACCGGTCCGCCGGCTTGGTCCTCGCGACGTCGTACGCGCGGCGGATCTCCTCCGAGCTCGACAAGATCTCGATCGAGGCGCCGCCGTCCGTGACGCTCTCGAGCTCCAAGGGCGGCTTCCCGCTCACGATCCGCAACGACACCGACGAGGCGATCCGCATCGGCGTCGACCTCGACTCGAGCAATCCGGCCCTCACCATCCCGACCCTGGACGACGTCGACGTCGCAGCCGGCGAGCGGCGCACCATCACCGTGCAGGTCGATCTCGGCCGCCAGCGGACGACCTTCCTCACCGCCCACCTCGTGACCGCGAACGGCACCGACGTCGGGTCGCCGACGACGTTCAAGGTGCGCTCGAGCAGCATCGGCACGGTGCTGTGGGTCGCGATGGGGCTCGCCGCACTGTTCGTGCTGGCCGCCCTCGTGCGCCGCTTCCACCGCCGCCGGACCGCCTCGTCCGCGATGCCCGTGGGGGACGACGATGACTGACGAGCCGCGCCCCGACGCTCCGGACACCGAGGAGCAGACCGTCGCGAGGGCCAGCGCCTGGATGGCGCTCGGCACGGTGATCTCGCGGGTGACGGGCTTCGGCCGCCTGATCCTGCTGGCCTGGGTCATCGGCGTCGCGCTCAACGCCGACCTGTTCGAGGCCGCCAACACGATCCCCAACGCGCTCTACATCCTGGTCGCGGGCGGCATCTTCAACGTCGTGCTGGTGCCCCAGCTCGTCCGTGCGATGAAGAACGATCCCGACGGCGGCGATGCGTACGCCAACCGGGTCATCACGCTCGGCGTGGTCGTGCTGGGCATCGCCACGGTCCTGCTGACGCTGGCCGTCCCCGCCCTGCTGCACCTGGTCTTCGAGGACGAGCTGTTCACGCCCGCCCTGCAGCACCAGCGCGAGTCGGCCGAGCTGCTGATGATGCTCTGCATGCCGCAGGTGTTCTTCTACGGCGTGTTCGTCCTGGTGGGACAGATCCTCAACGCCCGGAAGCGGTTCGGACCCATGATGTGGGCCCCGATCGCCAACAACGTCGTGGCCTGTGCCGTGATCCTGGTCTACTACTTCATCTTCGGCGCGAGCAACGGCGCCGACGGCTTCACGACAGGTGAGGCCCTGCTGCTGGGCGTCGGCTCGACGGCCGCGATCGCGCTCCAGGCCGTGATCCTCGTGCCCTACCTGCGCGCTGCGGGCTTCCGCTACCGGCCGCGGTTCGACTTCCGCGGGGTCGGGCTCAGCCACACGCTGCGACTCGGCGTCTGGACCCTGCTGTTCATCCTGGTCAACCAGATCGCGTACTTCGCGATCGCTCGCATCGCGACCGGTGCCAACCTCGAGGGCACGGTCGACGGCAAGCCCGCCGCGGGCCTCGCGGTCTACAGCATCGGCTTCCTCGTCAGCCAGCTGCCGCACGGCGTCATCACCGTCTCGCTGGCCACCGCGATCATGCCCACGCTCGCGGCCCTCGCCAACGAGCGGCGCTACGACCGGTTCCAGCTCGAGCTCGGCCGGACCCTCCGGATGGCCATGGTCATCATCGTCCCGCTCGCGGTCGCGGTCGCGTGCCTCGGCCAGCCCGCTGCGGCCATCGCCGGGGCGATCGGCTCGCTCGGCGGCAACACCGTGGCGATCGGGCAGACCATCTCGGCGTTCTCGCTCGCGATGATCGCCTTCACCCTGCACTACATGATGCTGCGGGGGTTCTACGCCAACGAGGACACCCGCACCCCCTTCTTCATCCAGCTGGTGATCTCGATCGTCAACATCGTCTGCGCGGTCGTGCTCACGTCGCTGGTCGAGCCGTACCGGGTCGCCGCCGTGCTGGCGCTGTCCTACGGCATCTCGTACGTCGTGGGGTCGATCCTGTCGCTGACGCTGCTGACCCGCTCGGTCGGACCGGTGATCGATCGGGAGATGGTGTTCTTCGTGCGCCGGCTCGTCGTCGCGGTCGCCCTCACGGCGTTCGTCACGCTGGGGGTCGCCCGCGGGCTCGACGTCGCCGGCCTCGAACCGGCCCGGGCCGTGGGTGGCCTGATCACCACGGTGATCGCCGGTCTCGCCGGCGCCGTCACGTACGTCGCCGCGGCCCGCGTCGTCGGCCTGACCCAGCTGACCCACCTCGTCGACTCGCTGCGGCGCCGCGGCTAGGACAAGGCGTCGACCCGCCGCCGACTACCATGGGCCGCAGCACGGGGACAGGTGCTGGACAAGGGGCGCGGACCGATGAGCGAGAGGCGATCACTGGCCTCCGGTGACGTCCTCGCCCGACGCTACGAGCTGCAGGACCTGGTGAGCGAGCGCCTCGGCTCCAGCACGTGGCGGGCCCATGACAAGGTGCTCAACCGCAATGTCGGCATCGAGCTGATCGCAAGCGACGACCCCCGGGCGGACCACTTCCTGTCCGCGGCCCGCGACTCCACCGCCGTGACCGATCCGCGGTTCCTGCGCGTCCTCGACCTCATCGAGAACGAGCAAGGCCACCACATGGTCGTCCGCGAGTGGGCCCGCGCCTTCGGCCTGGACCAGCTGCTCGCACAGTCCTCGCTGCCCAACCGCCGCGCCGCCACCGTGGTTGCCGAGGTGGCCGAGGCGCTCGCGCACGCCCACGAGCACGGGGTGTACCACCGCCGGCTCACCCCGCGCCACGTGCTGCTCAAGCAGTCCGGCGCGGTGCGGGTCGTCGGCCTCGGGGTCGCGACCGCGCTCGCACCCGCAGGGCGACAGGACACGCTCGCGGACCTGCAGGAGTACGAGCAGCTGGACGTGCAGGCGTTGGGCAAGCTCCTCTACGCGTGCGTCACCAGCCGGTGGCCGGGCGCGGACGTCGACGGGCTCCGGGCCGCGCCCACCGAGCACGGACGGCTGCTGCGCCCCCGCCAGGTGCGCGCGGGCGTCTCTCGCGACATCGACACGACCGCCGACCGCATCCTCGGCTCCCCTCCCCGCAACCACGAGACCCCGCTGCGCACCGCAGCGTCGATCGCGCGGACACTGCGCCTGTCCGGCGAGGACGACGACCTGGTCGACGACCAGCCGAGTCTCGCCGGGCTGTCGTCGCCCGATCTGCTCCGCCTGGACCCCGTGATCGTCCCCGAGGGCCCACCGCCCGGCCTCGAGCCACCGCGCCGGCGCCCCAAGGCGTACGAGCCTGCGCCGCCGACCACGCTCGAGCGAGGACGCGCGCGAGCCCGCAGGGCCGCCAAGGGCGACCGAGGCCTGGTGCTGCTGGGCGTCGTGGGCGCCCTGGTCATCGTCTCGCTGCTGGCGGTGCTGGTCAGCCGGTCCAAGGAGGAGGCGTCCGGACCGGTCGACCCGACCTCCCCCGTGCGCGTGCTGCCGGTGCAGCGGGTCGTCGACTTCGATCCGCTGGGCGAGGACGGCCGGGAGAACGGCGACCAGGCCCCGTCGATCGTCGACGGCAAGCCGTCCACGAGCTGGCGCACGTCGACCTACTTCGGCAGTCCCCGCCTCGGTGGCCTCAAGGACGGTGTCGGCGTCGTGCTCGACCTCGGCGGGCCCCGCGAGGTCACCTCGCTGCGGCTGCGGCTGGTCGGCGACCCGACCGACATCGAGATCTTCACCGCGACGGACGACACGCGTCGGCTGCCCTCGTCCCGACGCGGTCTCGAGCAGGTCGCCGGACTGCAGGGCGCCGCCTCCGACGCCAGCATCTCGCTGCCCCGCGACACGATGACCCGGTACGTCGTGGTGTGGCTCACGTCGCTCCCGGAGGTCGCCCCGGGCGAGTTCCGCGGTGAGATCTCCGAGGTCGTGGTGCGCGGTCGCTCCTGACGGCGCCGACCGGGGCTCCGGGGAATGTCCAGCCCCTAGGATGGGTTGAGACTCACGTACTCCGCGACCATCCGTCAAAAGGCATTCCATGACTGACACCGTCCGCAACCTCATCATCATCGGCTCGGGCCCCTCGGGCTACACCGCGGCGATCTATGCCGCGCGGGCCAACCTCGAGCCGCTCGTCTTCGAGGGCTCGGTCACCGCCGGCGGCGCCCTGATGAACACGACCGACGTCGAGAACTTCCCGGGCTACCCCGACGGCATCATGGGTCCGGACCTCATGGACAAGCTGCGCGCCCAGGCCGAGCGCTTCGGCGCCGAGCTCGTCTCCGACGACGTCACCGCAGTCGACCTCAACGGCGAGATCAAGACCGTCACCCTGGGTGACGGCAGCACCTACCGCGCCAAGGCGGTCGTCCTGGCGATGGGATCGGGCTACCGCAAGCTCGGCATCGACGGCGAGGACCGGCTCTCGGGCCACGGCGTCAGCTGGTGCGCGACGTGTGACGGCTTCTTCTTCCGTGAGCAGAACATCGTCGTCGTGGGCGGCGGCGACTCGGCGCTGGAGGAGGCCAACTTCCTGACCCGCTTCGCGTCCAAGGTCACCCTGGTGCACCGGCGCGACGAGCTGCGTGGCTCCAAGATCATGCAGGACCGCACGCTGGCCAACGACAAGATCGAGATCGCCTGGAACTCCGAGGTCGCCGAGATCATCGGTGAGGACAAGCTCGAGGCGCTCACGCTCCGCGACACGGTCACCGGCGAGACCCGGCGTCTCGACGCGACCGGCCTGTTCATCGCGATCGGCCACGATCCGCGCTCGGAGCTGCTCACCGGCCAGGTCGACCTCGACGACGAGGGCTACGTCCTGGTCGAGCCCGGCTCGACCGCGACCAACGTGCCGGGCGTGTTCGCCGCGGGCGATCTGGTCGACCACACCTACCGTCAGGCCATCACGGCTGCCGGCACCGGTTGCTCCGCTGCCCTCGACGCCGAGCGCTACCTCGCCGACCGCGACTCCGCCGGCGAGCCCGCGACGGACGTCGCCATGGCCCAGTGGGCCGACTGACCCCTCCTACCACCCGCTGAACTCCACCACAGACCTGAAGGAGCAACACATGGCTGAATCCACCCTTGCCGCCGTCACCGACGCGGACTTCGCAGACCGCGTCCTCAACGCCGAGGGCCCCGTCCTCGTCGACTTCTGGGCCAGCTGGTGCGCACCGTGCCGCCAGCTCGCCCCGATCCTCGAGGAGATCGCCGCCGAGAAGGGCGACAAGCTCACGATTGTGAAGATGGACGCCGACGCCAACCCGGTCACCCCCGCGCAGTTCCGGGTCACCGGTCTGCCGACCATGAACCTGTACTACAAGGGCGAGGTCGTCCGCTCGATCGTGGGCGTCCGCCCCAAGAGCGCGATCCTCAAGGAGCTCGAGGAGCACACCGCGTAGCTCGCAACCCCACCGAAGAAGCCCGGCCCACCGCAAGGTGGGCCGGGCTTCTTCATATCACCATGTCCCCAAAGCACTTTGTCGACTTGTCGGCCCCCGCCCGCCGCCCCCGTCCGCCTGATTCCCAGGAGAACCTGGGAATCTGCCACCTCTACCAGGGCGCAACAGAGGAGACGTGACGGATTCCTGTCAGATGCGCTGCGACCAGCCGGCTGACGTCATTTGTCGGCCGCGCCCCGAGCTGCTGGATTCCCAGGAGAACCTGGGAATCTGTCACCCCTACCAGGGCGCAACAGAGGAGGGGTGACGGATTCCTGTCAGATGCGCTGCGACCCGCGCGGGCGTCGCTCTATCGATTTGTCGACTTGTCGCCTCGTCGATTTAGGACTTCGCGGGATCCATCATCGACACGATGCGCTCCAGGTCCTCCAGGGTCGCGAACTCGACAGTGATCTTGCCCTTGGAGCGGCCGAGATCGACCTTCACCCGGGTGTCGTAGCGCTCGGACAGGCGGCTCGCCAGGTCTGCCAGACGGGGGGCGGACACCTTGGGCGACTGCCGGGACGCAGGACGCTTCGGATCGTCCGGACCCACCGTGACGATCTCCTCCAGGGCACGGACCGAGAGGCCCTCCGCCACCACCCGGGTGGCCAGACGGTCCTGGATCTCCGGATTCGCGACGCTCACCAGAGCACGTGCGTGGCCCGCGGACAGCACGCCGGCTGCCACGCGACGCTGGACGGTGGGGGTGAGCTTCAGCAGGCGGAGCGTGTTGCTGATCTGCGGCCGGGAGCGACCGATCCGGTCGGCCAGCTCCTCGTGGGTGCACCCGAAGTCCTCCAGGAGCTGCTGGTAGGCCGACGCCTCCTCGAGGGGGTTCAGCTGGGAGCGGTGCAGGTTCTCCAGCAGGGCGTCGCGCAGGAGGTCCTCGTCGGAGGTGTCCCTGACAATCGCACCGATGGTCTCCAGGCCGGCCTTGCCGGTCGCCCGCCACCGCCGCTCGCCCATGATGAGCTCATAGCGGTCCTTGGCGACCTCGCGCACGACGACCGGCTGGAGCAGCCCGACCTCCTTGATCGAGTGCACCAGCTCGGACATGTGGTCCTCGTCGAACACCTGGCGCGGCTGGCGCGGGTTCGGGACGATCTGGTCCAGCGGGATCTCGGCGAACCGAGCACCCTCGATCTCCTGCAGCCCCGCGGCCTTGGCCTCGGCGGAGCTGGACGGGATGAGGGACTCGAGGCCTCGGCCCAGTCCACGGCGTGTGCTCATCGTGCCTTCGTTCCGGCCACCGCGATCTCGCGCGCGGCCTCGAGATAGGACAGCGCGCCCGAGGACGTGCTGTCGTACGTGATGACGGACTGCTGATAGCTCGGCGCCTCCGAGATGCGGACCGAGCGGGGGATCGGGGTGCTGATCACGATGTCACCGAAGTGGGAGCGGACCTCCTGCGCCACGCCGGCGGAGAGCCGGGTCCGTCCGTCGAACATCGTCAGCAGGATCGTGGTGATCTCGAGCTTGGGGTTCAGGTGGGATCGGATGAGGTCGATGTTGCGCACCAGCTGGCCCAGGCCCTCCAGCGCGTAGTACTCGCACTGGATCGGGATCAGCACCTCCCGGCCCGCCACCATCGCATTGACCGTCAGCAGTCCGAGCGAGGGAGGGCAGTCGATCAGGACGTAGTCGATGCGGTCCCCCGCCTGCTCCCGCGCACGCAGGTACGACTGCAGGGCGCGGTCGAGCCGCGACTCCCGGGCCACGAGCGACACAAGCTCGATCTCGGCACCCGCGAGGTCGATCGAGGCCGGCAGGACCGTGAGGCCCTCGATGTCAGGGCACGGCTGCACGAGCTCATGGAGGTCGGTGCCTTCGACGATCGCCTCGTAGACGCCCGGGGTGCCCTCGCTGTGCGGGATGTTCAGGGCCGTCGAGGCATTGCCCTGGGGGTCCAGGTCGACCACGAGGACCCGCAGCCCCTTCTGGGCCAGCGCGGCGGCCACGTTCACGGTCGTCGTCGTCTTGCCGACGCCGCCCTTCTGGTTCGCCACGACGAACACGCGCGTGTTGACAGGTCGGTCGAAGGTCGAGACCGCAGTCGCCCTGCGCAGCAGCGACACGTGCTCCTGCGCAGCAGCGGCCAGCGGAGTCGACTCGTCGTTGGACGGGACCGGGACGCTGTAGGACGAGGCCGCGGTCGGTGCACCCGAGCGGCGGTCCGCCTGGCGGGGCTGATCGCTCATGCTGTCCCCCTTGCTCGTTTCACGTGAAACATTGCTCACTTGGTGATCTCGACGACGGTCGTCGGCACGTCGCCATTCTCGTACGTCGTGACCACGATAGACGTCGCGCCGAGCCGGTGGAGAGTCGCCGTCGCGGTGGAGACCTCCTCTGCAGCCGAACGTCCCTTCATCGCCAGAAGGACGCCACCGGGTCGCACCAGCGGCATGCACCACCGGCCCAGCTTGTCGAGTCCGGCGACCGCACGAGCCGTCACCACGTCGTACGTCGCGTGGACCTCCTCCGCACGGGACCGCAGCACCTCGACGTTGTCGAGCCCCAGATCGGCGACGACCTCCTCCAAGAAGCTGGTGCGGCGCAATAGCGGCTCGATCAGCGTCATCTGGATGTCCGGGCGGGCGATGGCCCACACGAGCCCGGGCAGACCGGCCCCGGTGCCGACGTCGGCGACGGTAGCGCCCTGCGGCAGCCGGGGCGCCACGACGGCTGAGTTCATGATGTGGCGGTCCCAGATGCGGGGGACCTCCCGCGGACCGATCAGGCCCCGGACCACACCGTCGGTCGCCAGCGTGTGGGCATAGCGCTCCGCCAGGTCGAGTCGGGAAGCAAACACCCCCGCCGCGTGCGGCGGGGGTGTTTCACGTGAAACATCGGGAGTCTCCGACATCGGTGCTGCTACTCCCCACCCTCGTCGGCCACGGCCGCCGCCTCGGCCGCTGCGCCGTGCACCACGACATACCGGTGCGGCTCGACGCCGTCGGACGAGCTCGCGAGCCCAGCAGCAGCAACGGCGTCGTGGACGACCTTGCGCTCGAACGGGTTCATCGGGTCCAGGGAGACCGAGGCCTCGCCGGCGTTGACCTTGTCGATCGCCTCACCGGCGATGGCCGCCAGCTCGGCCTTGCGAGCCGCACGGTAGCCGGCCACGTCGAGCATGAGGCGGCTGCGCTCGCCGGTCTCGCGGTACACCGCCAGGCGGGTCAGCTCCTGCAGGGCGTCCAGCACCTCACCGTCCCGGCCCACCAGGTGGTCGAGGTTGCCCCCGACCACGGCGACCGCGGCACGGTCGCCGTCGACGTCCATGTCGATGTCACCGTCGAGGTCGGCGATGTCCAGCAGCCCCTCGAGGAAGTCGGCGGCGATGTCGCCCTCGTTCTCGAGCTTCGACGCGTCACTCATGAGTGGCCGCCTTTCTTCGGGTTCTTGTTCTTGGTGGACGGTGGGTTCGCGGTGATGTCCGGCTTCTTCTTCGGCTGCTTGGCCGGAGCCTTCTGTCCCGCAGGCTTCTTGGTGGGGGACTTGGGCTGCTGCGCGGGTTTCTTGCGCTGGCTGCGCGGCTGGTTCTTCGGCTGGGCACGGGGGGCCGGCTTGGGCGCCTCGACGGGCTCGATCTTCATCGGGTCATCGGCGACGGTCTTGCCGCGCTTCCTGTCGCGCTCCTGCTTGGCCTTGAACGCCGGGGTGCCGGGCGCGGGG
Organism: Aeromicrobium sp. S22; assembly: GCF_009661045.1. Lineage (NCBI taxonomy): Bacteria > Bacillati > Actinomycetota > Actinomycetes > Propionibacteriales > Nocardioidaceae > Aeromicrobium > Aeromicrobium sp. S22. The sequence goes on along the minus strand of NZ_WJWV01000001.1, from coordinate 107,134 downwards.
TTGTTGCGGATCACGTAGAACTGCTGGCCCATGGTCCAGAAGTTCGAGGTCGTCCAGTAGAAGAGGACACCGAGCGGGAAGGCCACGCCACCGACCGCGAAGACCACGGGGAGGATGTACAGCAGCATCTTCTGCTGCTGGGCGTACTGGCCCGTCATCGCGTCCGCGGGCATGTTCTTGCTCATGAGCTGTCGCTGCGTCGTGAACTGGGTCGCGCACATGATGAGCACCAGCGACATCGTGAGGATCTTCGTCTCGATCGCATCGCTCTTCAAGAAGGTGTCGGCAATCTGCGCCCCTAGCAGCTTTGCACCCTGCAACTGCTCGGCGTTCTCCGCCGTCATGAAGCCGCGGGCGCCCTCGGCACCGTTACGAGCGGCCTGGTCGATGACCCGGAACAACGCGAAGAAGATCGGCATCTGCAGTATCAGCGGCAAGCACGAGGCGAACGGGTTGGTGCCCGTCTCCTTCCAGAGCTTCATCTGCTCCTGGGTGAGGCGCTCCCGGTCATGCTTGTATTTTTGCTGCAATGCCTTGATCTGCGGCTGCAACAGCTGCATGTTGCGGCTGGACTTGATCTGCTTGACGAACAGCGGGATCAGCAGAGTACGGATCGTGATCGTCAGACCGATGATCGACAACACCCAGGTCCACCCGGAGTCACCAGACATCCCGAGGGTCTCGAAGATCTTGTGCCAGACCAGCAGGATCCCGGACACCGCGTAGTACAGCGGCGTCATGATCGCGCCACCGATGTCGCCTAGGAAGCCGAACATTCTTCTCCTCTGTGTGACTGCGGAACCGGGTCGTAACCGCCCGAGCTCCACGGATGGCATCGCAGGACGCGACGAACGGCGAGCCAGGTGCCGCGGAGGGCACCATGAGTCTCCACGGCCTGCAAAGCGTAGGCCGAACAGGTCGGATGGTACTTGCAGACCTGCCCGTACAGGGGACTGATCGCGAAGCGATACCCCTTCAGGAGCCAGATCAGCAGGGTCTTCATGGGCGCACGGACCTCATCGGGCACCCGCTCGCGCGAGTGCCGCGTCGAGGTGCTGGGCCAGGGTCGCCGAGCTGGAGCCGTTGGACGCGGGCAGTGCACGTACGACAACGCGCGAGCCGGGGGGCACGATGCCCACCCGCTCGCGCATGAGGTGCCGCAGCTGCCGCTTGACGCGGTTGCGGTCCACCGCCGAACCCACTGCCTTGCTCACGACGAAACCGACGGACGTGGGTCCGTCGGTCTCTGCAACGCTGGATCTGGGCAGGACATGGGTGACCAGGGTCGGCTGCACACCCTTGGCGCCACGACGGATCGTGCGCCGGAAGTCCTCCCCGCTGCGCATGCGTTGACTGCGCGCGAGCAACGGCTCAGGCAGACAGCTTGGCGCGACCCTTGCGGCGACGGTCACCGAGGATCGCGCGGCCGGCGCGGGTGCGCATGCGGAGACGGAAGCCGTGCTTCTTGGCGCGGCGACGGTTGTTCGGCTGGAAGGTGCGCTTGCTCACGATGCTGTCCTTAGTGACGTAAGAATCATGGTTCTCGGATGGGCCGGTCGACGGCCACCGCTCGCCCACGACCAGGGGTGTCATGGGCACGCGGCGGGAGTCGTTCTGGGACGACCACACAACGGTACGGGGGCACCAGACGCGGGTCAAACTGACTCCCTACGCCCCATTGTCCTCCCGGTCCAGACGACACGCCGAGAGCGGGGTGCGTGGCTGGGGAATTTCGCTTGTACGGCCATGGCACCGGCTGCTAGCGTCACGGCGGTATCGAGTTTTCCACAGATGCAGCCGATATCCTCGGCTCCGCATTCACACATTGTGGAAAAGCATGTGGACGTGTCGGGAGGCATTGGATGAACGACGGCCTGGGAGCCAGCGCAGAGCAACATCTCGCGGAGATCTGGCAGCGGGCGGTCGACACCCTCTCCCCGGGGGCGAAGGTCTGGGTCTACTCGGCCAAGCCGCTCACGCTGCACAACAACATCCTCATCGTCGCGGTGCAGGACGACCTGACCCGGGCACAGCTCGAGTCGCGCGTGCGCCCCGCACTCGAGCACGCGATCAGCATGGCGCTGCAACAGGAGACCCGCCTCGTCGTCACGATCGAGCCCGGACTGTCCGAGTCGCTTCATCAACAAGACGACATGTCGACAAAGGGACCGGTGACGTACGCGACCGACCCGTACCGCCGGGAAGCCTCCTACGGTCAGGAGGCGGAGCCCGACGACGACGAGGACGACGACAGCGACGAGTTCGTCCCGAGCTGGGCCGAGCGCAAGACGAGCCCGCCCCGGATCGGCACCGTCGCCGAGGCACGGCTCAACCCCCGCTACCTGTTCGAGAACTTCGTGATCGGATCGTCCAACCGGTTCGCCCACGCTGCGGCCGTCGCGGTCGCCGAGGCCCCAGGCAAGGCGTACAACCCGCTCGTCATCCACGGCGAGTCCGGACTGGGCAAGACCCACCTGCTCCACGCGATCGGTCACTACGTCCTCAATCTCTATCCCTCCTCGCGTGTGCGCTACGTCAACAGCGAGGAGTTCACCAACGACGTCATCAACGCGATCCGCGAGAACCGCACCGCGGCGCTCAAGCGCAAATATCGCGAGATCGACGTCCTGCTGGTCGACGACATCCAGTTCCTGGAGGGCAAGGAGTCGACGCAGACCGAGTTCTTCCACACGTTCAACGCCCTGCACAACGAGAACAAGCAGATCGTCATGACGTCGGACCGCCCGCCCAAGAACCTGACGACCCTCGAGGACCGCCTCCGCAACCGCTTCGAGTGGGGCCTGACGACCGACGTGCAGCCCCCCGACCTGGAGACCCGTATCGCGATCCTTCGCAAGAAGGCCGCGAACGAGAAGCTCACGGCGCCGGCGGACGTGCTCGAGTTCATCGCCAGCAAGGTGCAGACCAACATCCGTGAGCTCGAGGGCGCACTGATCCGCGCCACGGCGTTCGCCAACCTCAACGGCACCACCGTCGACCTGCAGCTCGCGCAGATCGTGCTGAAGGACCTCATCGCCGAGGGTGAGGAGCCCGACATCACCGCGGGCATGATCATGGCGCAGACCGCGGCCTACTCCGAGTTCTCGATCGACGACCTGTGCAGCACCAACCGCAGCCGCAACCTCGTCCTCGCCCGCCAGATCGCGATGTACCTGTGCCGTGAGCTCACCGACATGTCGCTGCCCAAGATCGGTCAGGAGTTCGGCAACCGCGATCACACCACCGTGATGCACGCGGATCGCAAGATCCGCAAGCTCATGGCGGAGAAGCACGCGGTCTACAACCAGGTCACCGAGCTCACCGCCCGCATCAAGCAGCAGGCACGCCAGTCATGATCATTCACACCTGGGGATGGGCCTGTGGGAAACCCCACGAGTCACGTGGACATCACACGTCTCGGTGTGAACACGTTGTGAATGCCCGGCCGACATCCACAGGTTCTTGTAGTTTCACCGTCGCCAGCCGCACATGTTGTCCACCGGCCGTCGTCCCGCCGTCGCAGCGCGGATCAGCGTTGTCCACCGAGTCCACAGACGCTACTACGACTACTACTCTTCTATACTTCGACAACTCCAGCGGAAGTCACGTCGAGCCCTGTGTGTGGACGACCGATCCGGCTCTTCCCCTGAATGTCTCATCGCCCTCGTGCCGTGGCAGGATGCAACACGACGGCTCCCGTCCCCGGAAAGGCACCAACACGTGAAGTTCCGCATCGAGCGCGACACCCTCGCCGACGCTGTCGCCTGGACAGCGCGCAGCCTGCCCAACCGGCCGAGCGTCCCGGTCCTCGCCGGCCTCCTGGTCGAGACGGCTGCGGACGGATTGACCCTCTCCGGATTCGACTACGAGACGTCCACGCGCGCGACGCTCCCGGCCGAGGTCAGTGCTGACGGCCGCGCCCTGGTGTCGGGCCGACTCCTCGCGGAGATCGTGAAGTCGCTGCCGGCCAAGCCGGTCGACATCTCGCTCGAGGGCACCAAGGTTCAGGTGGTGTGCGGCAGTGCCCGTTTCAGCCTGCAGACCATGCCGGTCGAGGAGTATCCCCAGCTCCCCGAGATGCCCACCGCCACCGGCACGGTCAAGTCCGAGGACTTCTCCACAGCCGTCGCCCAGGCGAGCGCAGCAGCCGGACGCGACGAGATGCTCCCGCTGCTGACCGGCGTACGCCTCGAGCTCGAGGGCTCGACGATCTCGCTCATGGCGACCGACCGCTTCCGCGCGAGCCTGCGCGATCTGCAGTGGTACCCCGAGGCCAGCGACCTGTCGGCCAACGCCCTCGTCCCCGCCCGGGTGCTCAACGAGACCGCCCGGTCGCTCACCGGCGGCGGCGACGTGACGATCGCGGTGTCCTCGGGCGAGTCCGGTGACGGCCTCATCGGCTTCGAGGGAGTCGTCGGCAACGGCACGCGCCGCACCACGACGCGCCTGCTCGAGGGCGACTTCCCCCGCGTCCGCCAGCTGTTCCAGGCAGCTGCCGAGACGGTCGCGTACGTCCAGACCCAGGCCTTCGTCGACTCGGTCAAGCGCGTGGCGCTCGTCGCCGAGCGCAACACCCCCGTCCGGCTGACCTTCTCGGACGGACAGCTGCTGCTCGAGGCGGGCAGCGGCGACGAGGCGCAGGCCTCGGAGTCGATCGAGGCCACGATCAACGGAGCCGACATCTCGATCGGCTTCAACCCCACCTACCTGCTCGAGGGACTGGCGGTCATGTCCGATCCGGTCGTGCACCTGTCCTTCACGCAGCACACCAAGCCTGCAGCGATCTCGGGAGTCCAGGAGATCGGGGCCGACCCCGACGTCGCGTTCCGCTACCTGATCATGCCCGTCCGGCTGCAGAGCTGACGCGACCGCATCACCGGCAGAGGGAGCACGCCATGGACATCGGACTCGTGGGACTGGGCAAGATGGGCGGCAACATGCGTACGCGCATGCGCAACGGCGGCATCACAGTCGTCGGCTACGACCGCAACCCGGACATCAGCGACGTGGGCTCGCTGTCCGAGCTCGTGGAGCAGCTTCCGTCCCCCAAGGTCGTGTGGGTCATGGTGCCCGCAGGCGACATCACCCGTTCGACCGTCGAGGAGCTCATCGAGCTGCTCGGCGAGGGCGACGTCATCGTCGACGGCGGCAACTCCCGTTGGACCGATGATGAGAAGCACGCTGCGCTCGCGGCCGAGAAGGGCATCGGCTACGTCGACTGCGGCGTGAGCGGTGGCGTCTGGGGACTCGACAACGGCTACGCGTTGATGGCCGGCGGTACCGCCGACGACATCGCCAAGGTGCAGCCCGCGTTCGACGCGCTCAAGCCCGAGGGCGAGTCCGGCTTCGTCCACGCGGGACGTGTCGGCGCAGGTCACTTCTCCAAGATGGTCCACAACGGCATCGAGTACGCCATGATGCAGGCGTACGCCGAGGGCTATGAGCTGCTCGAGAAGGTCGACATGGTCGACAACGTCACCGCGGTCTTCGACTCGTGGCGCGAGGGCACGGTCGTCCGTTCGTGGCTGCTCGACCTGCTCGTCATCGCGCTCGAGGACGATCCGGGACTGTCCAAGGTGCGTGGCTACGCCGAGGACTCCGGCGAGGGCCGCTGGACCGTCGAGGCGGCGATCGACAACGCCGTCCCGATGCACACGATCGCCGCGTCGCTGTTCGCCCGCTTCACCTCGCGCCAGGACGAGTCGCCCGCGATGCAGGCGGTCGCGGCGATGCGCCAGCAGTTCGGCGGCCACGCCGTGCGTGCTGCCGAGGAGAAGGGGATCGACGCGGCTGCGGCCGATCCCTCGGACCCCGTCTAGGCGTGCACGTCACCCGTCTGGCCCTCCACGACTTCCGGTCGTACGCCGAGATCGAGATCGTGATGGAGCCCGGGGCGACGGCGTTCATCGGCTCCAACGGCCAGGGCAAGACCAATCTGGTCGAGGCGATCGACTACCTCTCGCGGCTGGACTCGCACCGGGTGTCCGGCGACGGTCCGCTCGTCCGCGCGGGCGCCGAGCAGGCGATCGTCCGTGCCGACGTCGTCAAGGGTGATCGGACCGCGCTGCTCGAGCTCGAGATCACGCCCGGTCGAGCCAACCGGGCCCGCATCAACCGCGGAGCGTTGCCGCGCACGCGGGATCTGGTCGGCGTGCTCCGCACGGTGATCTTCTCGCCCGAGGACCTCGCGCTGGTCAAGGGCGATCCTTCCGACCGCCGCCGGTTCCTGGACTCTCTCCTGGTGCTGCGGACCCCGAGGCTCGCGGGGGTCAAGGCCGACTACGAGCGGGTGCTCAAGCAGCGCAACACGTTGCTGAAGTCGGCCCGTGGCCGGCGCAACGTCGAGATCGCAACCCTCGACATCTGGGACGAGAACCTCGCGCGCACGGGCGCCGAGCTCGTGGCGTCCCGGCTGCTGCTCCTCGATGCCCTCGCACCGCACCTCAGCGACGCGTACCGGCGGGTCGCCGCTGAGTCGGCCGCGGACCGGCGCGACGTCACGGCGATCTACCGGCCGTCGGTCGATCTCGACCCGGACCTGCGTGATCAGCAGGCCATCGAGCAGCGCCTGCTCGAGGAGATCGCCAGGCGGCGAGGCGACGAGCTCGACCGCGGGATCAGCCTGGTCGGACCGCACCGGGACGAGGTCGTCCTGACGATCGGGGAGCTGCCCGCGAAGGGCTATGCGAGCCACGGCGAGTCGTGGTCGTACGCCCTGGCACTCAAGCTGGCGTCGTTCGAGCTGCTGAGGGACGATGATGACGATCCCGTGCTGATCCTCGATGACGTCTTCGCCGAGCTCGACCAGGGACGCCGGCAGCAGCTGGCCGAGCTGGTGGGCGACGCGGAGCAGGTGCTGGTCACCGCCGCCGTCGCGGACGACGTGCCCGAGGCGCTGCGGGGCCATCGGTTCCGTGTGGCAGGAGGTGAGGTCGTCCGTGAGTGAGAACGACGATGCACTCGACCTCGCGCGCCAGATCGCCCGGTCGTACCAGGGCAAGGGCGTCCCGGGTGCTTCCGGTCCGCGCCGCCGCTCCCGGCCGGTCAAGCCGTCCCGCGGCAAGAACGAGGATCCGTCGACCATCGCGGACCTGATGGGTCAGGTCGTGCAGAACCAGGGCTGGACCGACAAGCTCGAGGACCAGCGCATCTTCACCGACTGGGCGCGCATCGTGGGACCCGAGGTGGCGCAGCACGCCCAGATCGAGGGCTATGACGATGCGATCGTGCACGTGCGGGCCAGCTCGACCGCGTGGGCGACCCAGCTGAAGCTGCTCGCCCCGCGCATCGTGGCCAAGCTCAACGAGGATCTCGGCGACGGGACGGTGCTGCGCATCGAGGTCCGCGGTCCGCAGGCCCCGTCGTGGAAGAAGGGGCCGCGCTCGATCCGGGGTGCGCGCGGGCCCCGCGACACCTACGGCTGAGGACGACTCACTCGGCCGGGGAGACCGCGGACGCCGCCAGGACGAACACCACTGTCGCGGCGGTGACCGCGCCGAGCACCAGGCTGGCCTGGATGAAGCCGTCCCAGCCCATGACCGGGCGCACACCCACCGCGACGAGGAACGCCAACGCTCCTGCGCACCCGATGACCGCGCCGATGAACGTCCCGGCGACCGAGCGGGCGGGGCCGTGGACGAAGAAGGCAACCGTGGCGGTCCAGGTCAGGCTCACCGCGAGGGCCGCGAGGACGTCGGCCGGCCGGTGCCAGCCCGCAACGACGGTCGAGGCGCCGGTCAGCGTGGTGGCGAAGCCGCCCGCCGCGGCGAGGAACGGACGGGTCAGGCGCGGCGCGACCAGCAGCGCGGCCCCGACCGAGCTCGCGACGACGGTGGTGTGCCCGCTCGGCAGGCTGTTGAGCGTGCCGAGGCCGAGATCGGGGCGGTCGAGGATCGTGTGCTTGAGGACCTGGGTCGTGACGTTCGAGCCGGCGATCACGACGACTGCGGCCAGGGCGAGGGTCGCCCTGCCGCGCAGCAGCGCGACCAGTGCGCAGCCCACGACCACGATCACGATCGCGCCGATCGACACGTAGCCCAGCACGCTCAGCACCGTGAGCTGTGCGTCCCGGCCGCCGACCACCGTGTCCATCGCGGAGTCGTCCCACCCCTGTCCCCGCGCGGAGTGCAGGGCCACGACCACCAGCGCGACGAGCGATGCCGCGCCGGCGAGTGCTGTGACGGCTGCTGTGCGCGCGGTGTCGCGGCCCGTCGACAAGGTGGTCATCCCCCTACGATGCACGATGGAATGAAAAGGTTGGTCACGGCGGCTTCCGTGAACGGGCACAGAACCGTTTCGGGGACCTGATGCCCTACAGGATCTTGGAGCCGCCCCTGACGTTTCGTCAAAGCCGCCGTTCTGTGCCTCTCAGGGGCACCGCAGCAGCGCGACTCGCCGTCCCAGAACTGTGGGCAAGCCGTGAGACGCACGACATGCCCCGTATACTGGTGCAGTGAGCCAAACTCCAGATCCTGCAGCCTCGTACGACGCCAGCAACATCCAGGTCCTCGAAGGTCTGGACGCGGTACGCAAGCGGCCGGGCATGTACATCGGGTCCACCGGGGAGCGCGGACTCCACCACCTGGTCTACGAGGTCGTGGACAACTCGGTGGACGAGGCACTCGCCGGGTACGCGACCCACATCCGGGTCGTGATGCAGGCCGACGGTGGCATCCGGGTCGAGGACGACGGCCGCGGCATCCCGGTCGACGAGCACCCCACCGAGAAGATCCCGGCCGTGACGCTGGTCCTCACCTCGCTGCACGCAGGCGGCAAGTTCGGCGGCGGCGGATACAAGGTCTCCGGCGGACTCCACGGCGTCGGTGTGTCCGTGGTCAACGCTTTGTCGACAAAGCTATATGTCGAGGTGAAGCGCGACGGCTACCGCTGGACGCAGTCCTTCACGTACGGCGCGCCCGACGGGCCGCTGGAGCGGCACGAGGCGACCGACGAGACCGGCACCACCACGACGTTCTATGCCAGCGCCGACATCTTCGAGACCGTCGACTACAGCTATGCGACGCTGGAGAAGCGCTTCCGCGAGATGGCGTTCCTCAACAAGGGGCTCGAGCTCGTCCTTCGTGACGACCGTCCCGACACCGACGAGGCCGAGGGGCCCAAGGGCGAGGACCGTCCCCGCGACGCGCGCTTCCGCTTCGACAAGGGCCTGGTCGACTACGTCGACCACATCAACGTCGGCAGCAAGGCGCCGATCCACAAGGACGTCATCTCGATCGAGTCCGAGGACGAGTCCAAGGGACTCTCGCTCGAGATCGCGATGCAGTGGAACGACAGCTTCGTGGAGTCCGTGCACTCGTTCGCCAACACGATCAACACGCACGAGGGCGGCACCCACGAGGAGGGCTTCCGTTCGGCGCTGACCGCGACGGTCAACAAGTTCGCGACGGCGCAGGGCCTGATCAAGAAGGCCAGCGACAACCTCTCGGGCGAGGACATCCGCGAAGGGCTCACGGCGATCATCTCGATCAAGCTCGAGGAGCCGCAGTTCGAGGGTCAGACCAAGACCAAGCTCGGCAACAGCGAGGCCAAGTCGTTCGTGCAGTCGGTCCTCAACGAGGAGCTCGGCGCGTGGTTCGAGCAGAACCCTGCGGAGGGCAAGACGATCGTCCGCAAGTCGATCGACGCCGCGACCGCCCGGATGGCGGCCCGCAAGGCACGCGACCTCGCCCGCAACCGCAAGGGCCTCATGGGCGGCGGTGGCCTCCCGGGCAAGCTGGCCGACTGCCAGTCGCGCAATCCCGAGGAGTGCGAGATCTTCATCGTGGAGGGCAACTCGGCCGGCGGCTCGGCCAAGGGTGGCCGCGATCCGTACGCGCAGGCGATCCTGCCGCTGCGAGGCAAGATCCTCAACGTCGAGAAGGCGCGCATCGACAAGATCCTGCAGAACGCCGAGGTCCAGGCGATCATCTCGGCGCTCGGCACGGGCGTCCACGAGGACTTCGACATCGCCAAGCTGCGCTATCACAAGATCGTGCTGATGGCCGATGCCGACGTCGACGGCCAGCACATCTCGACGCTGCTGCTGACGCTGCTGTTCCGCTTCATGAAGCCGCTGATCGACGCCGGCCACGTGTACCTCGCGATGCCGCCGCTGTACAAGATCAAGTGGACCAACGCTCCGCACGAGCTGGCCTACTCCGACGCCGAGCGCGACGGCCTGCTGGCGGCGGGCAAGGAGGCCGGCCACCGGCTCCCCAAGGAGGCACCGGTCCAGCGCTACAAGGGCCTCGGCGAGATGAACGACTCCGAGCTCTGGGACACCACGATGGACCCGGCCCAGCGCGTGCTGCGCCAGGTGACCCTCGGAGACGGTGCGGTCGCGGACGAGATGTTCACGATCCTCATGGGCGAGGACGTCGAGCAGCGGCGCACGTTCATCCAGCAGAACGCCAAAGACGTCCGCTTCCTCGACATCTGACCTGACAGGACACACAGATGACTGACACCACCCCGCCCGAGCACGACCGGATCGAGCGCGTCGAGCTGCAGGTCGAGATGCAGCGCTCCTATATCGACTACGCCATGAGCGTGATCGTGTCGCGAGCCCTGCCCGACGTGCGCGACGGCCTCAAGCCGGTGCACCGTCGCGTGCTCTACGCGATGTACGACGGCGGCTACCGCCCTGATCGCGGCTTCTCCAAGTGCAGCCGCATCGTCGGTGACGTGATGGGTCAGTACCACCCGCACGGCGACACCGCGATCTACGACACCCTCGTCCGCCTGGCCCAGCCGTGGGTCATGCGCGCGCCGATGATCGCGGGCCAGGGCAACTTCGGCTCGCCGGGCAACGACGGTGCGGCCGCGATGCGCTACACCGAGTGCAAGCTGGCTCCCATCGCGATGGAGATGGTGCGCGACATCGACAAGAACACCGTCGACTTCCGCCCCAACTACGACGGCCGCTCGCAGGAGCCCACCGTCCTGCCGGCGCGCTTCCCCAACCTGCTGGTCAACGGATCGGCCGGCATCGCGGTCGGCATGGCGACCAACATCCCGCCGCACAACCTCCGCGAGGTCGCCGAGGGCGCGCAGTGGGCGCTGGCCAACCCCGATGCGTCCCAGGAGGAGCTCCTCGAGGCGCTCATGGAGCGCATCAAGGGCCCCGACTTCCCGACCAACGGGCTCATCGTCGGCACGCAGGGCATCGACAACATGTACCGCACGGGTCGCGGCTCGATCCAGATGCGCGGCATCGTCGACATCGAGGAGGATCCCAAGGGCGGCCTGAGCCTCGTCATCAAGGAGCTGCCCTACCAGGTCAACCCCGACAACCTCGCCGAGAAGATCGCCGACCTGGCCATCAGCGGACGCGTCCAGGGCATCGCCGACGTGAACGACGAGTCGTCCTCACGGGTCGGCCGCCGTCTGGTCGTCAAGCTCCGTCGTGACGCGGTCGCGCGGGTCGTGCTCAACAACCTCTACAAGCACACCGAGCTGCAGTCCAACTTCAGCGCCAACATGCTCGCGATCGTCGACGACGTGCCGCGCACGCTGACGCTCGACGGATTCATCAGCAACTGGATCACCCACCAGATCGAGGTCATCCAGCGGCGGACCCAGTACCTCCTGGACGAGGCAGAGGCCAAGGCGCACATCTACCGCGGCCTGGCCAAGGCACTCGACGCGCTCGACGACGTGATCGCGTTGATCCGCCGCAGCCCCACGGTCGCCGAGGCCCGCACCGGGCTGATCGAGCTGCTGGACATCGACGAGCTGCAGGCCGACGCGATCCTGGAGATGCAGCTGCGCCGCCTCGCGGCCCTCGAGCGGCAGAAGATCATGGACGAGCTCGCCAAGCTCGAGCTCGAGATCGCCGACTACCAGGACATCCTGGCCAGGCCCGAGCGCCAGCGCCAGATCGTGTCCGACGAGCTCGCGGAGATCGCAGAGAAGTACGGCGACGACCGGCGCTCCCCGATCGTCCCGGCCGACGGCGACCTGTCGATGGAGGACCTGATCCCCGACGAGGAGGTCGTGGTCACGATCACCCGGGGCGGGTACGCCAAGCGCACCAAGACCGAGCTCTACCGCGTCCAGAACCGCGGTGGCAAGGGAGTGCGCGGCGCAGCGCTGCGCGGCGACGACATGGTCGACCACATGTTCGCGACGACCAGCCACCACTGGATCTTGTTCTTCACGACGGCCGGGCGCGTCTACCGGGCCAAGGCCTACCAGCTGCCCGAGGCCGGGCGAGATGCGAAGGGCGGCCACGTCGCCGGGCTCCTGTCGTTCCAGCCGGACGAGCAGATCGCCCAGGTGCTGGCGATCCGCGACTACGAGCAGGCGCCCTACCTGGTCCTGGCGACCAAGAAGGGCCTGGTCAAGAAGACCCGCCTCGAGGACTACAACAGCCCGCGTCAGTCCGGCGTCATCGCGATCAACTTCCGCGACGACGACGACGAGCTGATCGGTGCCGAGCTGGTCACCCCCGACGACGACCTCCTGCTCATCTCGCGCAAGGCCCAGGCCATCCGCTTCCGGGCGGACGACGAGCAGCTGCGACCCATGGGCAGGGCGACGTCCGGCGTCACGGGCATGAAGTTCCGTGGCGACGACTCGCTGCTGTCGCTGTCGGTGATCCGCCGCTCCGCCGACGCGCTGGAGCAGGTCGAGGTGCCCGAGGCGGAGGACCTCTACGTGTTCACCGTGACCGACGGCGGATATGCCAAGAAGACGCCGATCGACCAGTACCGTTTGCAGGGACGTGGTGGACTGGGCATCAAGGCCATGCAGATCACCGAGAACCGCGGCGAGCTGGTCGGAGGCCTGGTGCTGGTCGACACGGACGATGTGATCTCCGTGACAGCCAGTGGTCAGGTGACGCGGAGCCTCGTATCCGGCGTCAATCCGACTGGCCGTGGCACGATGGGTGTGAGCTTCGTGAAGTTCAAGGGGGATGATCGTGTCGTGACCATTGCGCGCAACCACGAGGTGCTCCAGGACGAGGCCGTGACCGAGGTGACGTCGACCGACGAGGATCAGGACCAGTGACGGACGAATCAAAAGGCACCAGCCCCGCATCGGGCTCCGCCGTGCCCGGCTCCGCCGCCGGTGACGCTGCCCCCACCCAGGCGATCCCGCGGATCGCGAAACCTGCGGCCGGCAAGACCCCGGCAGCGCAGGGTTCCAAGCCTGCTGCCAAGAAGGCTCCCGCCAAGAACAAGGTGACCCCGCCCCCCGGCGGACAGACCGACAAGGGCCGTCCCCGCGACGTCGTCTCGCCGGCGACGTCCGCCAAGGACGATTCCGTGACGGGCAAGGTCGCCGACGCGCCGCCGCCCGGAGGACCCCAGGGTCGTACGTTGACGGCAGCCGACTACGCCCGGACCACCAAGCCGTCGCCGGCCACGACCGCGGTGATCCCCGCGGTCAAGGACGCACCCGGTGGCGGCTCCGCTGCGGCCCCGGCCAAGGACAAGAAGTCCCGTGCGCCCCAGATCAAGGCGTCGCCCGCACCTGCGGGCGGCACGGGCCGCCGCGCCAGCCTCCGGCTGACCCACGTCGAGCCGTGGTCGGTGACGCGTCTCGCGTTCGCGATCTCGGTCGCGCTGATGATCGTGGCCGTCGTGGCCTCGATGATCTTCTGGGTCGTCCTGAACTTCGTCGGCGTCTGGGACCAGATCAACGACTCGTTGACGACGGTGCTGAGCGACGACAGCTCGAGCTTCGACGTCAAGGACTACTTCGGCTTCGGTCGTTTCGTCGGCCTCACCCTGGTGCTGTCGGCGCTCAACGTCGTGCTCATGACGATCCTGGCCACCATCGGAGCGCATTTGTACAACCTCGCAGCGCAGCTCATGGGCGGCGTCGAGGTGACGTTCTCCGAGGAGAAGTAGGAACTGCCGACCCCGTGTGGGCCGGTGCGAAGCGGTGGGGTAGAGTTCATCGCTGTTGCGGGCGTATAGCTCAGCTTGGTTAGAGCGCTTCCCTGATAAGGAAGAGGTCCCAGGTTCAAGTCCTGGTACGCCCACTCAACGAGGAGGAATGCATGAAGAGGATCGTGGCCCTCGGGCTCGCGGTTGCTGGAGTCTTCTGGGCCCTCGGCAAGACGAAGAAGCAGGCCCCGGCCGACACATGGTCGGCGGGGACCGACAAGGTCTGACCCCGCAAGGGGCCGTGGCGCAATTGGTAGCGCACCTGCTTTGCAAGCAGGGGGTTAGGGGTTCGAGTCCCCTCGGCTCCACCCTCGAAACACCTCTGGCCCCGGCCAACCCATTCTTGGGTTGCCCGGGGCCTTTGTCGTTGTTCGGGCGTCCCGAGCCCCACGGTGGTCCTGCCACCGAAAGACCGCAAGATCGGCCCGATTCGGTGGAGAATCCACCGCCCCACCGAGGCGACGTCGGTTGTCCACAGCGTCCTCCGCGACCCCGCGGTTACGCACATGTGTGTACACACCTGTGGATAATTACATCGATGTGTTTCCGCAGGTCAGACGACAAAAACTGTCTCCACACGGCGTCCTGACGACACCTCCTCGTCCGCGTGCCGACCACCCGTGCGGGGCAGGTCGCCAGGGATCGCTCCTGAGCCCCTGATCGCTCGCGGGGAGCCGTCCGTACGTCCGGAGGCTCCGAACGCCCACAGGCGCCGCGTGGAGCGCGCTGGGGGGTGAGCCTGCGGTGGTGGCGCAACCGCCGGGCAGATAGCGTGGGCTGACCGCCGCAACGCACGAGGAGCACCGCATGCCCCAGACCGTCCGAGGAGTCGTCGCCCGCAGCAAGGGCGCACCCGTCACCGTCGAGAACATCGTCATCCCCGATCCAGGGCCCGGCGAGGCGGTCGTGGACATCTCCGCGTGCGGCGTCTGCCACACCGATCTGCACTACCGCGAGGGCGGCATCAACGACGAGTTCCCGTTCCTGCTCGGCCACGAGGCCGCCGGTGTCGTCGAGTCGGTCGGCGAGGGCGTCACGGACGTCGCACCGGGCGACTTCGTGGTGCTCAACTGGCGGGCCGTGTGTGGCAGCTGCCGGGCGTGCCTGCGCGGTCGGCCCTGGTACTGCTTCGACACCCACAACGCCAAGCAGAAGATGACCCTCGAGGACGGCACGGAGCTGTCGCCGGCCCTCGGCATCGGCGCGTTCGCGGACAAGACGCTCGTCGCGGCAGGCCAGTGCACCAAGGTGGACCCGAGCGCGTCACCCGCGGCCGTGGGCCTCCTGGGCTGCGGCGTCATGGCGGGTCTCGGCGCGGCGATCAACACCGGCAACGTGCAGCGCGGCGACTCCGTCGCGGTCATCGGCTGTGGAGGGGTCGGCAGCGCAGCCGTCGCCGGCGCCCGTCTGGCGAACGCGGCCAAGATCATCGCGATCGACCTCGACGACCGCAAGCTGGAGTGGGCCAAGGGCCTGGGCGCGACGCACACGATCAACGCCGGTGCGGGCGACGTCGTCGAGGCCATCCAGGCGCTGACCGACGGCCACGGCGCCGACGTCGTGATCGATGCGGTCGGTCGCCCCGAGACCTGGAAGCAGGCCTTCTACGGACGCGACCTGGCCGGCACCGTGGTGCTCGTCGGCGTGCCGACCCCCGAGATGCAGCTCGAGCTCCCGCTGCTCGACGTGTTCGGTCGCGGCGGATCGCTGAAGTCGAGCTGGTACGGCGACTGCCTGCCCTCGCGCGACTTCCCGATGCTGGTCGACCTGTACCAGCAGGGACGACTCGACCTCGACGCGTTCGTCACCGAGACGATCGGCATCGACGACGTCGAGGCCGCGTTCGCCAAGATGCACGAGGGCACCGTCCTGCGATCGGTGGTGCAGCTGTGAGCGCACGGATCCAGAAGGTCGTCACCTCGGGCCAGTTCTGCCTCGACGGCGGGAGCTGGGACGTCGACAACAACGTGTGGCTGGTCGGCGACGACGCCGAGGTGCTGGTCATCGACGCCCCGCACGACGCCGCAGCGATCCTCGACGCGATCGACGGCCGTACGGTCGTGGCGATCGTCCTGACCCACGGCCACAACGACCACATCAACGCCGCGGTCGAGCTGGGCCGGGCGACCGGGGCCCAGGTCTGGTTCCCCCCGGCCGACCGGATCCTGTGGGACGCCGAGCACGACTCGCCCCCGGACCAGGAGCTCCACAGTGGCGCGACCTTCGAGGTTGCGGGGACGACGCTTCGCGCGATCCCTACCCCTGGCCACTCGCCCGGCAGCACGTGCCTCTACGCGCCCGAACTCGGCGCGGTCTTCACCGGCGACACGCTGTTCAAGGGCGGTCCCGGTGCGACCGGTCGTTCCTACTCGGACTTCCCGACGATCATCGAGTCCATCCGCGATCGCCTCCTGCCGCTGCCCGACGAGACCGTCGTGCACACCGGGCACGGTGACGACACCACGATCGGCGACGAGGCACCTCACCTGCAGGAGTGGATCACCCGCGGTTCCTGACAGGTCAGGCCTTGCGGGGCCAGATGAGGTAGGCCAGGACGGCTCCGCCCACCGCCACGGCAGCGGCCACGAGCGGGGTCTTGTCCGCCTCCTTGGCGCGTGACTTGACGTCGAGCTTCGCGGCCAGCGCGTCGACGGTCTCGCCGAGGTGCTCGCGCGTCTCCGCGATCTCGGTCTCGAGCTCTGAGGTCATGATGTGCTCCCGTCCGTGCCGTGGGTTGCCGTGGCGATGTCCGCCTTGACGCTCTCGACGCGGGCCTGCGGTGCGTCGCCGACCTTGCTCACGCGTGCCTTGCCGATGAGCCCGGCGACAGCAGCAGCGACGAAGAGCACGACGGTCACGATGGCCGCCGCGATCCAGGGCTCGAGGCCCTCCGAGATCGCGAGGATGATCGTGGCGAGGAGGGTGCCGACGCCGTACAGGGCCAGCGTCCCCGCGACGCCGAACAGGCCTGCGCCGACTCCGAGGCGCTTGCCGCTCTCGGCAAGGTCCTGCTTCGCGAGCTGCATCTCGTCGCGGATCAGCTGCGAGATGTCCTCGGTCGCCTGCACGAGCAGCTGCCCGGTCGAGGCCTCGCCGGTCGGCGTGCGCTCCTCACTCACGAGGGGTTGCCGCCAAGGGGTGCCGTCGAGGTGTCGTCGACGGGAGGCTGGCCGTTCGAGCCGGAGGTCTTGTCCGCGACCTTGTCGGTGACCTTGGAGGCCACGTCGCTCGCGGTCGAGGCGACCTTGCTGCCGGCTTCGGATCCGGCGTGCTTGGCCTGGGTCTGGACGTCGTCCATCACGTCCTGGACCTTGGGGTTGTTCCACACGTTGGTGGCCTGGGTCTTGATCTGCTCGTAACGCTCACGTCCGGCGCGGGTGCCGAGGACGTAGCCGGCCGCGGCGGCGGCGATCAGGGTCAGCTTCTTCACCGTGGATCACTCCTGGTCTCTCAAGGGGTCTGGGACCTCGTCGTACCCCGATCGCCACCGCTGACACAGCAGTCGTGCGGGTGAGGCCGCCGATCGGAGCTTCAGGGTGACCGAACGACCGCTCGTGCGGGCCGTCTCGTGCGACTCCTCGAGCTGCTCACGGGCGAGCTCGCGCAGCTCGGCCATCTGGGGGGTCACCTCGGCGAGCGTCAGCTCGGTCTCGATGACATCGAGGTCCAGACCCCATACGTCCTCGAGGACCTGCCCGGCGGTCCGCGCGGGCTCCAGGTGATGGCGGTCTCCGCCGAGGGAGCGGATGTCAACCAGGCGACGATCGCCCAGCGGCTGGGCATCGACCGCACCGTGATGACCTGTCTCGTGGACGACCTGGAGAAGGCCGGCATGGTCGAGCGCCGGCCGGACCCCGCGGATCGCCGGGCCCGCCAGGTGGTCGTGACGGCGACGGGCCGGCGCGTGCTCACCGATGCGTCGAGCAGGATGGTGCAGATCGAGCGCACGGTGCTCGGCGCGTTGCCGGATGCGGACATCGAGACGTTCCGCCTCCTGCTGACCGTCAGTCGCCAGCAGGCGGTGCGCCGGCGCCCATTGCCCAGCGGATGCCCGTCGTGATGGCGATGCCGCTGGTCCGCACCGCGGTCGCCTCGACGATCGGCAGATAGGGCAGCCGCAGCGGGAGACGCGTCCACACCGGCATCATCGCGACGGCGGCGGCGGACAGCATCCCGTACGGTGCGCGGAGCGCGAGCGGCACAGGTGGGTGCACCAAGATGAACCGGGCGGCCCGGCGGGCCGCGGGCGTGCCCTTGAGCTCGGGCCGGTACGCGCGCATGAGCTCGTCGAGCTCGGCGACGGTCTCGGGCACGTCCACGGCACCCAGCGCCCGCGCGACGTGCGCGGTCTCGGCGACGTACGCATCGCGGCCGGCCGCGTCGAGGGGCCGCGCGCCGTACCGGTCGTGGGCGCGCAGGAAGCTGTCGACCTCGGCGATGTGCACCCACCGGATCAGGTGGGGGTCCGAGGCGGCGTACGGGCGGCCGTCGGGTGCGGTGCCGGTGATCCGGTCGTGGACCGACCGGACGATCGCGACGGCCCGATCGGCGTCCTCGATCGTGCCGAACGTCGTCTCGGCCAGGAACGTGCTGGTGCGCTGCAGCCGCCCCCACGGGTCGCCGCGATAGCCCGAGTGCTGGTCCACCGCAGCCATCGCGAGCGGGTGCAGCGACTGCAGCAGCAGGGCCCTCATGCCGCCGGTGAACATGGATGCGTCGCTGTGGACCCGCTGGATCGCGGAGTCGGAGGCGAATCGCCGCGGGCCCTGCGAGAAGTGGATGCGATCGCGTCGCGCGGGACCCTCGTCCCCCGCGATGCGGGCGAAGATCGTGTCGCCGACGCGGAGTCGGACCGAGTTGAACAGGTTCACCCTCCCCAGTGTGCACGCGTCCCGAAACCACACCAGCCCACATCTGCGGGCTTCTGCACCGTTTTCGGGCAGAAGAACGTGCAGAGGTCCGCAGATCTGGGTGGGGTGGGGACGGGGTCAGCTGATGTCGGTCAGCAGCCGGCCGCGCTCGGCCCGGCGTCGGGCCTGCTCGTCAGGATCGGGGACGGGCACGGCCGCGATCAGGCGGCGGGTGTACTCCTCCTGCGGACGACCCAGCACCTCCTCGCGCGGGCCCATCTCGACGAGGCGCCCGTGCTGCATCACCGCGACCCGGTTGGCGAGCGTGTCGACGACCGCCAGGTCATGGCTGATGAACAGGCACGCGAACTGCAGACGGTGCTGCAGCTCGGTGAACAGCTCGAGCACCCGGGCCTGCACCGACACGTCCAGCGCCGAGGTCGGCTCGTCCGCGATGAGCAGGTCAGGATCGAGCGCGAGGGCCCGCGCGAGGCTGACGCGCTGGCGCTGGCCGCCGGACAGCTCGTGCGGGAAGCGTTCGGCGTACGAGCCGCCGAGCTCGACGCTGTCGAGCAACGAGCGAACCTTCGCGTCGATCTCGGCCTGGCTCATCTCGGTCTGGACGTGCAGCGGCTCCGCGATGCACTGACCGATCGACATCCGCGGGTTCAGCGAGGCGGCCGGGTCCTGGAAGACGAACCCGAAGCGCGACCTCAGCGGACGCAGCGCGCGGTCGCTGCGTCCAGAGACCTGGTTGCCCGACACATGGATCGTGCCGCTGGTCGGCTGCTGCAGGCCCACGGTCGTACGCCCGACCGTCGACTTGCCCGAGCCGGACTCGCCCACCAGGCCCAGCACCTCACCCTTGCGGACCTCGAGCGACACGTGGTCGACCGCGCGGAACGCGGGCCGGCCGAAGCTGCCCGGGAACTCCACGACGAGGTCGTCGATCCTGAGCACCACCTCGTTGTCGTCGACCAGGCCGGGGCCGTCCTCGCGCCCCAGGTGCGGCACCGCGTCGAGCAACGCTCGCGTGTAGGGGTGCCGGGGAGAGGCGAACAGCTGGCGGGACGGCGCCTGCTCGACGATGTTGCCGCGATACATCACCACGACGCGGTCGGCCATGTCGGCGACGACTCCCATGTTGTGGGTGATGAGGACGATTGCGGTGCCTAGACGGTCACGCAGCGAGAGCAGCAGCTCGAGGATCGCGGCCTGCACGGTCACGTCGAGCGCGGTCGTCGGCTCGTCGGCGATGATCACGTCGGGATCGCACGCGATCGCCATCGCGATGACCACGCGCTGCTTCTGTCCGCCCGAGAGCTGGTGGGGGTAGTAGTCGACCCGCTCCTGCGGATCGGGCATCCCGACCAGCTCGAGCAGCTCGATCGCGCGGGCCCGGGCGGCCTTCTTGGAGATCTTCTGGTGGGCCTGCAGGCCCTCGATGATCTGCCAGCCGACCGAGTACACCGGGTTGAGCGCGGTCGACGGCTCCTGGAACACCATCGAGACCTGGTCGCCCCGGATGGGCCGCAGGTCGCCCGCACGCATCCCCAGCAGCTCACGGCTGCCGAGTCGCGCCGAGCCGGACACCTCGGCGGTGGACGGCAGCAGGCCGAGCACCGCGCGCGAGCTGACCGACTTGCCGGAGCCCGACTCGCCCACGACCGCCACGACCTCGCCGGGGGCGACGTCGAAGCTGATGCCGTTCACGGCCTTGACCTGGCCGGCGTCGGTGCGGAACGTGACTGCGAGATCGGTCAGCGACAGCGCCGCGACCTTCTTCTCCCCGTTGAGCGCCTCCCCGTTCAGTGCCGTGCCGTTCAGTGCCGACCCGTTGAGCGCGGTCCCGGTCGTGTCGTCCGATCCGCTGGTGATCTCCTCGTACTCGTGCGCGAGCTCGGCCTCGTCGGCCTCGGTCGTGTCGCCGCTGCGGGTGCGCAGCAGCGGGTTGAGGATGTCGTTGAGGCTCTCACCGACGAGCGTCGCGCCGAGCACGATCAGCACGATCGCGACACCCGGGAACACACCGGTCCACCAGATGCCCGACGAGGCGTCCGGCAGGGCCTTGTTGAGGTCATAGCCCCACTCGGCCGCGGCGGACGGCTCGATGCCGAAGCCGAGGAAGCCGAGACCCGCGAGCGTGAGGATCGCCTCGGACGCGTTGAGGGTGCCGATGACCGGCAGCGACGACGAGACGTTGGAGAAGATGTGCTTGCGCAGGATGCGCGGCGTGCGGACGCCCACGACCTTGGCCGCGTCGACGTACGGCTCGGCCTTCACCGACAGGGTCGCGTTGCGGATCACCCGGTAGTACTGGGGGACGAACACCACCGTGATCGACAGCGCCGCGGCAAGGATGCCGCCGAGCGCTCCGCTGCTGCCGCCCGACACGACGATCGACACGACGATCGCGAGCAGCAGCGAGGGGAATGCGTACAGCGCGTCCATGACCAGGACCAGCGCGCGGTCGAGCCAGCCGCCGAGATAGCCCGAGACGAGACCGAGCGGGACGCCGATCAGTCCGGACAGGATGACGGCCAGGAGGATGACCTCGACGGCGGTGCGGGCACCGTAGATCACCCGCGACAGCACGTCCGTGCCGCCGACGGTCGTGCCGAACCAGTGGTCGGCGGACGGCGGCTGCTGGGTGCCGAAGACGACGCCACCGGACCGGTCGGCGTTGAAGTCGTACGGAGCGAGCCACGGGGCGAAGATCGCCACGAAGATGAACAGGCCCACGAGGCCGAATCCCAGCAGGAGCATGAATCGCTGCAGCCCGTGGGACTGGCGGACGACGGCGGGCACGAACCGGCTCGGGCTCACAGAACGGCTCGACATCAGAACCTCACCCTCGGGTCGACGAACGCCACGATGACGTCGATGAAGAAGCTCACGGCGCCCACGATCAGCGCGATGAGCGTGACGATGCCCTGCACCGCGAGGAAGTCGCGCTTGATGAGGTACTCCGACAGCTGATAACCCAGACCCTTCCACTCGAACGTGGTCTCGGTCAGGATCGCGCCGCCCAGCAGCAGGGCGATCTGCAGCCCCATGACGGTCACGACCGGCACCAGGGCGTTGCGGAAGGCGTGCTTGTTCATCACGCGACGCTCCGAGATGCCGCGGGCGCGCGCGGCAGTGACGTAGTCCATCCGCAGCGTCTGCAGCAGGTTGACCCGCACGAGGCGCAGGAACACGCCGCCGGTCAGCAGGCCGAGGGCGAGCGCCGGCAGCAGGGCGTGCTGCAGGACGTCGCCGATGATCGCGGGATCGCCCCACAAGATGGCGTCGACGATCATGATGTTGGTCTGGGGGTGGACGTCCTGCAGGATCAGCTCGTTCGAGATGCTCGCGCGTCCCGAGGACGGCCAGCCGAACGGCGAAAAGGCCAGCTTGAGCAGCAGGCCCACGAAGAAGACCGGCGCGGCGTACACGAGGATCGAGAACAGTCGCAGCAGCACGTCCGGGACGCGGTCGCGGTAGCGCGCTGCCAGCCGGCCCAGCGGGATCCCGATCGCGAAGGCGACCAGGAGTGACCAGAACGCGAGCTCGAGGGTCGCGGCGCCGTTCTGGACCAGGATGTCCGAGACCTTGCGGTTGTCGGTCAGGGTCGTGCCGAAGTCACCGCGGAACAGCCCCGTGAGGTACTCCCAGTACTGGGTGAGGATGGGCCGGTCGAGGCCGGCCTCGGCCTTGCGCTCGGCGATCTGCTCGGCGGTGAGCCGGCCCCCGAGGGCGGCCTGGATCGGGTCGCCGATGACCCGCATGAGCAGGAAGACCATCGTGACGAGGACCCACACCATCGGCAGCAGGAGCGCGAGGCGGACGAGCAGGTAGCGGGCAAGTGGGCTGAGCATGCCGCGGCGCGGACCCGGTGGCTCGGTG
Source organism: Aeromicrobium sp. S22 (assembly GCF_009661045.1). Lineage (NCBI taxonomy): Bacteria > Bacillati > Actinomycetota > Actinomycetes > Propionibacteriales > Nocardioidaceae > Aeromicrobium > Aeromicrobium sp. S22. Next base: position 84,501 of record NZ_WJWV01000001.1, on the reverse strand, counting down.
CCGGCCGGGTCGAGCGGGGCGAGGACTTCGGCGGTGGCCATGTCTTCCTCTTCTGGTGGGACGTTTCGGGACTACGCGCGAAGGGGCGGACCCGGGTCGGGTCCGCCCCTCCTCACGGGATCACTTCGACAGCGAGGTGAACCGGAACTTGAAGGACGCGTCCAGCGTGTCCTCGAGTCCCTTCACGCCGTTGACGCCGACCGCGACCTGCGAGCCGGTCAGCAGCGGCAGATAGGGCACCTCGGTCGCGAGGCGGTCCTGGATCTGCTTGAGCGTGGCCTCGCGGGAGGCCTTGTCACCGTCGGTGCGCTCATCGTCGAGGAGCTTGGTCATCGTGGGGTCTGCGAACTCCGTCGCCTCGTCGTTGTAGTGCGAGTTGGTGAAGTTGCCGTTCTTCTTCTTCTCGGTGTCGTACGGCGCGAGGAACGGCGACAGGTAGTTGTCGGCGTCCGGGAAGTCCGGGAACCAGCCGAGCTGGAACACCGGGTACGCGTCGGCGTTGTACTCCTCGGAGTACGTGACCCACTCGGTCGACTGCAGGTCGACCTTGAACAGGCCCGAGGCCTCGAGCTGACGCTTGACCGCGTTGTACTCCTGGTCCGAGCTGGAGCCGTAGTGGTCCGGGTTGTACTGCAGCTTGATCGTCACCGGGGTCTTGACGCCCGCATCCTCGAGGATCTTCGTGGCGGCGGCCTTGTCGGGCGCATCGCCGTACGCGTCCTTGAACGCCTCGGTCGCTCCGGCCTGTCCCTCGGGCACCATCGAGTACGCCGGGGTGAAGGTGTCCTTGTAGACCTGCGACGCGAGCTCGGCGCGGTCGATCGAGGAGGCCATCGCCTGGCGGATCGCCTGCTTCTGCTCCTTGGTGTCGCCGGGCATCGTCTTGAGGTTGAACGTGATGTAGCGCAGCTCGCCGCCGGCGCCGGTGACCACGTTGAGGCCGTCGGCCTTCTCCAGGTCCGCGATGTCGGTCGGCGTCAGCGAGCGGAACGCGACGTCGATGTCCTTGTTCTTGATGTCGAGCTTGAGGTTCTCGGGCTTGGCGTAGTACTTCATCGTGACCGTCTCGGTCTTCGGCTTGCCGTAGGTGCCCGTGTAGTCGGGGTTGACCTTGAACTCGGCCAGCTGGTTCTTGCTGTACTTGGAGATCGTGTACGGACCGGAGAAGCCGTTGGCCTTGACCGCGGCGTCGTCGTCGAGGACCTTGTCGGCGGGGTAGGTGTCCTCGTCGACGATCGGTCCGGCCGACGTCACGAGGATCTGCGGGAACGTCTGGTCGTTCGGTGCGTTCAGCGTGAACGTCACGGTCTTGTCGTCCGTGGCCTCGACGCTCTTCATCGCGCCGAGCAGGGAGGAGGGGCCGCTCGGGTCGGCGATGTCGACGACGCGCTTGAACGAGAAGGCGACGTCGGAGGCGGTGAGGTCGTTGCCGTTGGCGAACTTCAGGCCGGGCTTGATCGTGCAGACGTACGTCGTGGGGGTGTCGAAGTCACAGCTCTCCGCGGCGTCGGGCGTGAGCTCGGTGCTGCCGGCGGGGAAGTTGAGCAGGTACTGGTAGACCTGCGTCTGGACGGTCATCGACCCGTTGTCGTACGAGCCGGCCGGGTCGATCGAGACGACCTTGTCGGTCGTGCCGACGAGCACACCGCTGCCGGAGCTGGAGTCATCGCTGCTCTTGCCGGAGCCACACGCGGCCAGGGCGACCCCGGCCATGGCGGTCACCGCGACGATCGCGGTACCTCGACGGAAATTCTTCATTGCTCTCCTCTGGGTCGAAGCGGTCGCCGACGGGGCGACAGCGGGAGTCCACATCATGGGACGGAGCCTTTTCGGCACGCTACACGCGGCGAAACAGGCTGTGGCGATCACGAACGTTGCAGTTTGATGACGGAGACAACCAATTCCACAGCCGCTGCCGGGGACGTCCCGAGCGGGACGAGAAGGTGTCCAAAGCCAAGACCTGACGATCAAACCTCCGTAATCTGAGTCGCCAGAGGAGTGACATGGCCGGGAGTGCACATGTGGCGGCGGAGCGTCTGAGAGGCGTTCTGGACGCCGTGGCGACCATGTCGTCCGATCTATCGTTGGAGGGTTTGCTGGAGCGGATCCTGCGACAGGCCGGTGACCTGGTCGATGCCGAGAGCGGCTTCCTGGACGTCCTCGATCGCCGCATCGGCACCTTCGCGGCGTACGGCATCGACGGCGTTGTCGACAACCAGCACCCGGGGCGGCTGCTGCTCGTGGACCTGCTGGAGCACCCGGACCGCCGCGTCGTGCGGGGAGCCGCGGGCGGGACGGACCCGACCGCGTTCATCGGCGTCCCGATCCGCATCCAGGACTATCTGTTCGGCAACCTCTACCTGATCGGCAAGCGGTCCGGTCCGGGCTTCACGCAGGAGGACGAGGAGATCGTCCTCGCCCTGGCCTCGGCCGCGGGGGTCGTGATCGAGAACGCCCGCCTGTACGAGGAGGGGCGGCGTCAGCGGATGTGGCTCGAGGCCGCCGCCGAGATCACGACGGCCCTGCTGTCGCCGATCTCGAGACCGTCGGCCCTGCTGCTGGTCGCGGACCGGGCCCGGGACGTCGCGGCGGCCGACTTCGTCGCGCTGCTCATGCCGCGCGACGCGGACACGTTCGTGGTCGAGGCCGTCTCGGGCGCCCCCGACGAGGGCATCCTCGGTGAGCCTGTGGACGCCCGGCACAGCGTCGCCGGCGAGGCGGCGCGGTCGCGCGAGACGGTCGTGGTGCCCGACACCGCGCTCGAGCCGCGGTACGAGACCCACAAGACGCCCGGCTGGCCGCACCTCGGCTCCCTGATGGTGCTGCCCCTGCGCAGCGGCGACGACACCGGCGCCCTGGTCGTCGGGTGGAGCAACTGCACCGACAACCAGCGGCGCGAGCTGGACCCCGTGGTGCCCCAGCGCTTCGCCGACCAGGCCGCGCTGGTGCTGCAGGTCGCCCGGGCCCAGGAGGACCAGGCCCGCCTGGCGGTCTTCGAGGATCGCGACCGCATCGGGCGCGATCTGCACGACCTGGTGATCCAGCGCATGTTCGGCATCGGGCTGCTGCTCGACAACACCGCCAAGCTGGTCACGTCCCAGGTCGCGATCGACCGGCTCTCCTCGGCGATCGACGACATCGACGAGACGATCAAGGACATCCGCCGCACGATCTTCGCGCTGAGCCCCGGGACGGGGACGAGCGACCTGCGCGCCGAGATCGACCACACGCTCCGGCACGCGTCCAAGCTGTTGGGCTTCACGCCCGACCTGCGCCTGACGGGACCGGTCGACAGCGTCGTGACCGACGAGGTCCGTGAGCACCTGATGGCGGTGCTCGGCGAGGCGATCTCCAACATCGTGCGTCATGCCGACGCCGGCACGGTGCAGGTCACCCTCGTCGTGGGGCGCGACATCGAGCTCACCGTCAGCGACGACGGGGTCGGCTTCAGTGACGGTCAGGCCGGCGACGGCCTCCGCAACATCCGGGTGCGCGCAGCTCTGCTGCGAGGCCGGTGCGAGGTCGCCGGCGCACCGGGCAAGGGCACGACGATCACCTGGACCGTACCGAGGAGCGCATCATGACCAAGGCACCCATCCGGCTGTTCCTCCTCGACGACCACGAGGTCGTACGGCGTGGGTTGCGTGACCTGTTCGAGCAGGAGGACGACATCGAGGTGGTCGGCGAGTCGGGACTGGCCGTGGACGCCGCGGACCGGATCCCGGCGATCAAGCCCGACGTCGCGGTGCTCGACGCGCGGCTGCCCGACGGCTCGGGGATCGACGTGTGCCGCGACGTCCGATCGGCCGATCCCGAGATCGCGGTCATCATCTTGACCTCGTACGACGACGACGACGCGCTGTTCGCCGCGATCATGGCCGGTGCCGCGGGATATGTCCTCAAGCAGGTGCGGGGCACCGACCTCGTCGACGCGGTGCGACGGGTCGCGTCGGGGCAGTCGCTGCTCGACCCGGCGGTGACGCAGCGGGTCCTGACGCGCATCCGCGAGGGCCGTCCGGCCGAGGACCCGCTGGCCACGCTGACCAGGCAGGAGCGCCGGATCCTCACCCTGATCGGTGAGGGCCTGACCAACCGGCAGATCGCCGCGGAGATGTTCCTGGCCGAGAAGACGGTCAAGAACTACGTGACCCAGCTGCTGTCCAAGCTGGGGCTCGAACGCCGCACCCAGGCTGCGGTGCTGGTGACACGTCAGCGCACCGAGGGCCGCCGCGACCACTAGGCCTCTCGGTGCTGGTGGCCGACCGTTACGCTGGGGGTATGAGCCACAACGATCACCTCGCCGACTTCGACCCCGACATCGCAGCACTTCTCGATGCCGAGCTGAACCGTCAGCAGTCGACGCTCGAGATGATCGCCTCGGAGAACTTCGCGCCCGTCGCGGCCCTGGAGGCGCAGGGCAGCGTGCTGACCAACAAGTACGCCGAGGGCTACCCCGGCAAGCGCTACTACGGCGGCTGCGAGTTCGTCGACCAGGTCGAGACGATCGCGATCGATCGCCTCAAGCAGCTGTTCGACGCCGACTACGCCAACGTCCAGCCGCACTCGGGTGCCACGGCCAACGCGGCCGCGCTGCACGCGATCGCCACCAAGGGCGACACGATCCTCGGTCTCGACCTCGCCAACGGTGGGCACCTGACCCACGGCATGAAGCTCAACTTCTCCGGCAAGCTCTACAACCCCGTCGCGTACCACGTCGTGCCGGAGACCGGCCTCGTCGACATGGACGAGGTGCGCTCGCTCGCGCACGAGCACCGGCCCACCGTGATCATCGCCGGCTGGTCGGCGTATCCCCGCCAGCTCGACTTCGCGCTGTTCCGCGAGATCGCCGACGAGGTCGGTGCCCGCCTCTGGGTCGACATGGCCCACTTCGCCGGTCTCGTCGCCGCCGGTCTGCACCCCAGCCCGCTGCCGCACGCGCACATCGTCACGACCACGACCCACAAGACGCTCGGCGGCCCCCGCGGCGGCGCGATCCTCACCAACGACCCCGAGATCGCCAAGAAGATGCGGTCGGCGGTCTTCCCGGGCCAGCAGGGCGGCCCCCTCGAGCACGTGATCGCGGCCAAGGCCGTCGCGTTCAAGATGGCCCTCGAGCCGGAGTTCAAGGAGCGCCAGCAGCGCACGATCGAGGGTGCGCAGATCCTCGCCGAGCGTCTGCTCGCCGACGACATGACCTCGGCGGGCGTCAAGGTCCTGAGCGGCGGCACCGACGTCCACCTCGTGCTGGTCGACCTGCGTGACTCCGCACTCGACGGCCAGCAGGCCGAGGACCGGCTCCACGAGGCCGGCATCACGGTCAACCGCAACGCGGTCCCCAACGATCCGCGCCCGCCGATGGTGACGTCGGGCCTGCGCATCGGCACGCCCGCGCTCGCGACCCGTGGCTTCGGCGCCGAGGAGTTCACCGAGGTCGCCGACATCATCGCCGAGGCGCTGCAGCCGGGTGAGGTCGACCTGGAGTCCCTTCGCAAGCGGGTGACCGTGCTGGCCGAGCGGTTCCCGCTCTACGCGGACCTCAGGCCGTTCACGGCGTGAAACGCGACTCCCGCGTCGGTTCCTGGTTCACCCCGGGCCTCATCGGGCTCCATGCGTTCGCGATCGTCGCGATCGTCTTCTGCGTCGTCATGGGCCTGTGGCAGGCCGGCGTCTACGACGACCGCCAGGCGCACGAGCAGGCCGACAAGCGTGCGGTCCCGCAGGTCGCTCTCACCGACCTGTGGGAGCCCGACGGACCGTTCCTGAAGACGTACAACCACCGGCCGGTGACGTTCGAGGGCGAGTTCGAGCCCGCGGACCAGCAGATCTGGGTCACCGACAAGGAGCAGGACGGCCGCACCGGCGCCTGGCTCCTGGCACCGGTGCAGGTCGAGGGCGGCGACACGATGCTCGTGCTGCGCGGCTGGGCCCCCGAGCCCGGCCCCTTCCCGAGCGTCCCGAGCGGCACCGTCACGCTGGACGCGGTGCTGGAGCCGGGCGAGAAGAACGCCGGCGCATTCGACGCGACGTCGCGGACCATCGGGTCCGTCCGGATCCCGACGCTGATCAACGAGATGCCCTACGACCTGTACTCCGGCTACGCGATCAACACCGATCCGGCGCTCAGCGGCGGCCTCGACCTCGTCCCGCCCCCGTTGCCCGAGGACGTCTCGTGGACGGTCGGGCTCAAGAACCTGGCCTACGCGCTGCAGTGGTGGGTCTTCGGCCTGTTCGCGGCGTTCATGTGGTGGCGGATGTCGAGCGAGACACGGGCGGCTTCACGGGCGAAGGTATCCTCGACGTCGTGAGTGGACTGGCTAAGACGTACCGTGTCATCGCCTACGTGGTGGGCATCAACCTGATCTTCGTCATCGGGGCCTGGATCGGACAGCTGACGACAGACGACACGTCGTGGTTCAACCGCAACTCCGACATGATCGGGGTGATCGACATGATCCACGGCTATCTCTTCATGGCGTTGCTGGTGCTGATCGCCGTGCTCTCGCGCCGTCACCGGTGGACCCCGGCCTTCACGATCACGACGATGCTGTTCGCCACGATCCCGCTCGTGAGCTTCTGGGCAGAGCACCGGGCCACGCAGGCCATCCGCGCGGATCGGGCCGAGAGCACTCTCTGACCCCTGCGGTCAGCGGCCCGTGAACGTGGCCTTGCCCGGACCGTCGCGCAGGAACGACTCCATGCCGCCCTGCAGGTCGTCGGTCGCGAACAGACCGGCCGCGATGCGCGTGGTGTGCGCGTTCGCCTCTGGCACGCCGCCGGCCTCGAAGTGCCGCAGGATCTGCTTGGCCGCGCCGAACGCCCGGGTGGGCCCGACCGCGACCTGACGCACGATCTCGAGCACCGCGTCGTCGAAGCCGTCGACCGCGAGCACGCGGTTGACGACGTTCCAGCGCTCGAGGGTCGCCGCGTCGTACAGCTCGCCGGTGAAGACGAGCTCCTTGGCGCGGCCCACCCCCGCGCGCCCCGCGAGCCGCTGGGTGCCGCCCATCGTCGGGGTGAGCCCGATGACGCGCTCGACCAGGCCGAACTTCGCCTTCTCCGAGGCCAGGACGATGTCGCACGCGAGGGCCACCTCGAACGCCCAGGTGAGCGTCAGGGCGTGGGCGGCGAAGAAGGTCGGGACGTCGAGTGCCTCGATGCGGTTGGGCAGCTCGACCATCCGGTCGTAGAGCGCCTGGGTGTCGGCCTGCGTCTTGCGGGCGTGGAACTGGGCGACGTCGACGCCGCCGGAGACGACCCGGCCCTCGGCCCGGACCAGCAGGGCGCGGGGCGGATCGGCCTCGACCTCGTCCAGGGCACGGTCCAGCTCCTCGTGCAGCTCGAGGGAGTACAGGTTGACCGGCGGGGCGCTGAACGTCAGGACTGCGATGCCGTCGGACGTCCGCTCGATCGTGACGCTCATCGGCCGGCCGCGGGATCGTACGAGCCGCCCTTGTCGGCGACCGCGTTGCGGTAGGCCAGGACGGCGGCGAGGACCGCCGTCAGGAGCAGGATGCGGCGGAAGGGGTGGTGTCCCGGGCTCTTCGACATGGCGCCCACCATAGCCAGCAGATCGGTCACCGCCGCTCCCGCCAGCCGCGGGGCCGGAGTTGTCCGTTCGTGGGATGATGACGACAGCACATCGAAAGGAATATCCCTGTGGCCTCGCAGCTCATCGCGACCTTCACGACCAACCACGGCAACATCGTCGTGGAGCTCTTCCCCGACCACGCCCCCGAGACGGTGGACAACTTCGTCGGCCTCGCCGAGGGCACGAAGGAGTTCCTCGACCCCGAGACCCGCAAGCCCACCACGAAGCCGTTCTACGACGGCCTGGTGTTCCACCGCATCATCAAGGACTTCATGCTGCAGGGCGGCGACCCGCTCGGCACCGGGACGGGTGGCCCCGGCTACACGTTCAAGGACGAGTTCCACCCCGACCTGAAGTTCGACCGCCCCTACCTGCTCGCGATGGCCAACGCCGGACCGGGCACCAACGGCTCGCAGTTCTTCATCACGCTGGTCCCCACCACGTGGCTGAACCGCAAGCACACGATCTTCGGCGAGGTGGCCGACGACGTGAGCCGCGAGGTGGTCGACAAGATCGGACAGGTCAAGACCGACCGGTTCGACAAGCCGGCTGAGCCGGTCGTCATCGAGAAGGTGACGATCTCCCGCAAAGACGCCTAGCTCGTGAACCTCCCTGCGGAGGACTATCGCTGCTACCGGCACCCCGACCGCGAGGCGTACATCTCCTGCCAGCGCTGCGGGCGGCTGATCTGCCCGGAGTGCATGCGGGAGGCCTCGGTCGGCTTCCAGTGCCCCTCGTGCATCGCGGAGGGCGCGAAGACCGTACGACAGCCCAAGAACCTCGCCGGAGGTGCCGTCACTGGCACCTCCGGCGCGGTCTCGCTGGCCCTGATCGTCATCAACGTGCTCGCGTACGTCGTGACGGCGGCGACCGGTGGGCAGTCCGGCTCGTTCTTCCGCGACGGAGCCCTCGTGGGCTACTTCGTCGCGGACGGCGAGACCTGGCGGCTGGTCACGTCGGCGTTCCTCCACGCGGGGCTGCTGCACCTGCTGTTCAACATGTACGCCTTGTACCTCTTCGGGCCGTTCGTCGAGCGAGCGCTCGGGACGATCCGGTTCATCGTGGCCTACGCGACCGTCGCGATCGCCGGCTCGGTGTTCGTCTATCTGCTGGCACCGCCCGGAGTCGCCACGATCGGCGCGTCAGGTGCGGTGTTCGGCCTCTTCGGCATGGCGATGATGTTGCTGCTGAAGGCCAAGCAGGACATCACGACACTGCTGGTGCTGCTCGCGATCAACGCATTCATCAGCGTGGCCGGCAGCAACATCAGCTGGCAGGGACACCTCGGCGGCTTCGTGGCCGGGGTCGTCCTCGGTGCCGTGATCGCCTACGCACCGCGCGAGCGCCGGCAGCTGTTCCAGGCGGGCGTCATCGTGGTGGTGTGGATCGCGATGATCGCCGCGGTCGTGCTGCGCACCGCGTCGCTGACCGGTTGAATCACACCGGTGTGAGTATCAACAACTGTGCACACCGGTGTGGATAACTACATGGGTGTGATTCACTCCCACTTCATCGCGAAGCCGAAGGCCGCGACGATGAAGCCCATGCCGATCACCAGGTTCCAGTTGCCGAGATCCTGGTACCACTGCAGGAATGACGGGTAGTTGACGTCCTGGCCGTTGAGCACGTAGTAGATCACGATCCAGATCAGACCGATGATCGCGGAGGTCACCATCGCGGGACCGGCCCAGCGGTTGCCGATCCTCTGGGGCTGCGGGCCCTTGGAAGTCTTGTCTCTCGCCACGTCGTGCTCCGAAGGTTGCTGCGGCCGGGCCGCATCGTAGGTGGTCTCGGCTAGCCTAGTCGGCGTCGGACCAGGGAGGAATTGCGGCATGGCCAAGCGCGGCACGCACGCACGCCAGCAGGCGTCCTTCGTCGTGCTCCTGATCTTCGTGCTCACCGGGTTCCTGTTCGTGGCCGCCTCGGTCAGCGCCGACGGCACCGACCTGCGTCCCACCGGCGGGGACGTCGGATCCCTCCTGCGCGAGCGGTCCGAGCGCATCGACGCGCGCCGCGCGGAGGCCAACACGCTGCGCTCGGAGATCGACCGGCTCTCGTCCAGCGTGTCGGGCCGGAGCCTGGACAAGCTGCGCAAGCGCGTCGACGCCCTCGAGCCGGCCACCGGGCTGACCCCGGTGCGTGGCCCGGGCGTCCGGGTCACCCTGACCGATGCGCCCGACGCCGGCGACCTGTCCGGGGTCGACCCCAACTGGCAGGTCGTGCACCAGCAGGACATCCAGGCGTACGTCAACGCGCTGTGGGCAGGAGGGGCCGAGGCGATCTCGCTGCAGGGTCAGCGGCTCATCGCGACGACCGGCATCCGGTGCGTCGGCAACGTCGTGATCCTCGACGGCGTCCCGTACTCACCGCCGTACGTCATCGAGGCGGTCGGCGACCAGACTGGCATGAGCAGCTCGATGATCACCTCGCCCGACACCGCGAGCTATGCGGACTACGCGCGGCGCTACAACCTCGGTCTCGAGATCGAGCAGCTCGACGCCGTGACGATCAAGGCCTACACCAACCCGATCTCGCTGACGTACGCGAAGGCCCCGGCGCCCTAGGGGCGCCGGGGGGCCTCACTGACCGTCGGGCAGCGCGCCGCCGTCGGAGTCCGCGCCGTCCGTCGGCCCACCGTCGGTCGCGCCTCCGTCGGTGTCGCCACCGTCCTCGCCGGTGTCGCCCGGGTTGGTCGACACCGTCAGACGGACCGTCGACCCCGGCGAGACCCGCGTGCCGGGAGCCACCGACTGGGCGGTCACCTGGTTCTCCGGTGACGTCGAGTTCGGGTCCTCGGTGATGTCGGCCTTGAGCCCGATGTCCTCCAGGGCGCTCCTGGCGTCCTCGACGTCCTGCCCGACGACGTTGGGCACCTCGACCTGGCCCTTGGACACGATGAGCGTGACCGTGGAGCCGACCTCGACGGAGGTGTTGGCCGGGGGGTTGGTGTTGAGGACCGTGTCCTTGGACTCGGTGCTGTCCTGGGTGTCCTTCTTGACCGACAGGCCCATGTCCTCGAGCAGCTTCTTGGCGTCGGAGTAGGAGTACCTCACGAGGTTCGGGACCACGACCTGGTCGGGACCCGAGCTGACGATGAGGTCGACCGTCGAGCCCTCGTCGACCTTGGTGCCCACGGGCGGATCGGTGTCGATGACGTCGCCCTCGTCGACGTCCGAGCTGGCCCGCTCGGAGGTCCCGCCGACCACGAAGCCGGCGTTCTCCAGCCTCGTCGTGGCGTCGGGGACGCTCTCGCCACGGACGTCGGTGACCGCCTTCTGGGCCACGGGCTTCTCGTCGCTGTCGAACGCCCCGGTCATCCACAGGACGCCCAGGATCGCTGCGGCCACCACGGCGAGGATGGCCGCGACGGCCCACCACGTGCCCTTGCGGTCCTCGTCCTCGTCCTCGTCCGGGTCGGCGCCGCCGTTGCCGGTCGGCGGCGGCAGGACCGGCGCGGCGGGAGCCACGGCGGTCGCGCCGGGCACGACGGCGGTGGCCGCGGTGGGTGCGTCGACGGGCAGGCCCGCCAGGACGCGCTCGATGTCCTTGCGCATGTCGGCGGCGCTCTGATAGCGGTCCTCGACGCGCTTGGCGAGCGCCTTGGCGACGATGCGGTCGATGTCGGGGCTCACGTCGGGGTTGAGCTGCGACGGCGGCCGGGCCTCCTCGCGGACGTGCTGATAGGCCACCGACACCGGGCTGTCGCCCACGAACGGCGGACGTCCGGTCAGCAGCTCGTACAGCAGGCAGCCCGTCGAGTAGATGTCGCTGCGGGCGTCGACGGTCTCGCCGCGCGCCTGCTCGGGGGAGAGATACTGCGCTGTGCCGATGACGGCGGCCGTCTGCGTCATGGCCGAGGAGGTGTCGGCGATCGCGCGAGCGATGCCGAAGTCCATGACCTTGACCTGCCCGGACGGCGTCAGCATGACGTTGGCGGGCTTGATGTCGCGGTGGATGATGCCGGAGCGGTGGCTGTAGTCCAGCGCGCTCAGGACGTCGGCGGTGATGGACAGCGCACGCTCGGGCAGGATCTTGCGACCGTTCTCGGCGCCGCGCAGGATGTCGCGCAGCGTCTGGCCCTCGACGTACTCCATGACGATGTAGGGCACGTGGCTGCCGTGCTTGTCGATCGACTCGCCCGTGTCGTAGACCGCGACGATCGAGGGGTGGTTGAGCGCGGCGGAGGACTGGGCCTCGCGGCGGAAGCGGGCCTGGAACGTGTCGTCGGCCGACAGGTCGCTACGCAGCTGCTTGACCGCGACGGTGCGCCCGAGGCGCAGATCGCGCCCCACCCGCACGTCGGCCATGCCGCCGCGACCGAGCAGTCCGCCCAGCTCGTAGCGGCCGCCGAGGCGTATCGGCTCGTCGGTGGCGCCAGTGTCGCCGGATTCGGTCATGGTTCTCAGTCTCCCAGAGTGTGTGTCACGGAGGATGTCGGTGCAGTCAGGCGTGTCATTTGCCGAGCACTGCCTCCATCACGGACTTGGCGATCGGGCCGGCGAGGCGCCCACCGGCGATCTCGTTGCGCGCAGTGTTGCTGGACTCGACGAGCACGGCCACCGCCACCGAGTCGTCGCCGTCCTTGGCGTACGACACGAACCAGGCGTAGGGCGGGCGGTCCGCGGTGGACTGCGCCGTGCCGGTCTTGGCACCCACGTCGATGCCGGGGATCTGCGCGGAGGTGGCGGTGCCCACCTGGACGGTGCTCACCATCATCTCCTGCAGCTTGCGGGCGGTGCTGGCGCTGACCGCCTCGCTGAGGGTCTTGGGCTGGGTCTTGTCCAGGACGCGCAGGTTGGGGGCGCGGACGGTGTCCACGACGTACGGCTTCATGACCTTGCCGTCATTGGCGATGCCGCCGGCGACCATGGCCATCTGCAGGGGCGTCGCCGCGACCTCGAACTGGCCGATGCCGGACTGGGCGAGCTGCGGCTGCTCGAGCGGGGTGTCGCCGGAGGTGAAGCGGCTGGGGTTCATGGGCAGGTCCGCGAGCGGGTCGGTGCCGAAGCCGAACTTGCCGGCCTGCTCGGCGAGGTCCGTCTGGCCGACCTTGAGGGCGAGGGCGCCGAAGGCCACGTTGCACGAGACGTTCATGGCCTGCTCCAACGTGATGCGGTCGCCGCCGCAGTTGCCGCCGTTCTCGTTGGGGAGCGTGTACGTGATGCCGCCACCGAACGAGAGCCGGGCGCCGGCCTTGATCTTGTCGTCGACGTCGTCGACGACGCCCTTCTCGAGCGCCGCTGCGGCAGTGACGAGCTTGAACGTCGACCCGGGCGGGAGCGTCTGCTGGGTCGTGCGGTTGAGCATGGGCTGGTTCTTGTCGGTGGTGAGCTCCTCCCACGACTTCTGGACCTTGGCGAAGTCGTGGCTCGCGAGGCGGTTGGGGTTGTACGACGGTTGGGTCACCATCGCCAGCACCGCGCCGGTCTTGGGGTTGATCGCCGCCACCGCGCCCTTGGTGCCCTTGCCGAGCGCCTCGAGGCCCTCGGCGGCCGTCTTCTGCGCGAGCGGGTCGATCGTGACCTCGACGCTGCCGCCCTTGGGCTGCTTGTTGGACAGCAGGTCGATGACCCGGTTGACGAAGAGTCGGTCGTCGCTGCCCGAGAGGACCCGGTTCTCGGAGTTCTCGAGCGCGCTGCGGCCGAAGATGTACGAGAAGTAGCCGGTCAGCGGAGCGTACAGCCCGCCCTCGGGGTACTTGCGCTGGAACTTGTACTCGTCCTTGGACTTCACGCTCTCGGCGATCGGCTTGCCGTCGACGAGGATCGAGCCGCGGTCGCGGGAGAACTCCTCGTTGATGACCCGCTTGTTGCCGTTCTTGGCGTTGAGGCTGTCCGCCTCGACGAACTGGACGTAGTTGATGTTGACCAGCAGGGCCATGAACATGACGAGGCATGCGATGGCCAGGTTGCGGATGGGCTTGTTCACGACAGCTTCACCACCTGGGTCGCCTCGTCACTCTCGAACGTGGAGATCTCGGGGGCCGGGCGCCTCGTCTGGTCGCTGATCCGCAGCAGCAGGCCGATGATCGCCCAGTTCATCACGATGGACGATCCGCCCTGCGCGAGGAACGGGGTGGTCAGACCGGTGAGCGGGATCAACCGGGTGACGCCACCGACGACCACGAAGACCTGGATCGCGATCGACAGCGCCAGGCCTGCGGCGAGCAGCTTGCCGAACGCGTCGCGGCAGGTCAGCGCGATGCGCAGTCCGCGCTCGACGATCAGGCCGTAGATCATGAGCACGGCCATGAGGCCGGTGAGGCCGAGCTCCTCGCCCAGTGAGGCGGCGATGAAGTCGGAGAAGCCGAACGGGGTGAGGTTGGGACTGCCCTGGCCGAGCCCTTGTCCGAGCAGACCCCCGTGCGCGAGCCCGAACAGGCCGTTGATGACCTGGTAGTTCTTGTCCGGATCGGAGAACGGGTCGAGCCAGGCGTTGACCCGCACCTGCACGTGTCCGAAGGCGAGATAACCCATGTAGGCGCCCGCCGCGAACAGCAGCGCCCCCACGACCAGCCAGCCGGGGCGTTCGGTCGCGATGTAGAGCAGCACCACGAACAGGCCGAAGAACAGCAGCGACGAGCCGAGGTCGCGCTGGAAGATGAGGATGCCCATGCTGAGCAGCCAGCCGGCCAGGATCGGCCCGAGGTCGCGGCCGCGGGGAAGGTCGATGCCCGCGAAGCGGCGCCCGGCCAGTGCGAGGGCGTCGCGCTTGACCACGAGATAGCCGGCGAAGAAGATCGCGAGGCAGATCTTGGCCGCCTCTCCGGGCTGGAAGCTGAACGGACCGATCCCGATCCAGATCCGCGCGCCGCGGATGTTGCGCCCGATGCCGGGCAGCAGCGGCAGGATCAGCAGGACGATCGCGGCAAAGCCGAACGTGTAGGTCAGCGCCTGCAGCCGGCGGTGGTCGCGGACCACGATCAGCACGAGGGCAAAGGCCACGATGCCGAAGCCGGTCCACATGAGCTGACCGTTGGCGAGGGCCTTCCAGTCGGGGTTGACCTGCTGATACCCGAGGTCGATCCGGTAGATCATCGCCAGGCCGAGGCCGTTGAGGGCGATCACCAGCGGCAGCAGCACGGGATCGGCGTAGGGGGCGACCCGGCGCACCACGAGATGGGTTGCGATCGCCACCACGATGAGCGCGCCGCCCAGCTTGTAGGTGTCGGACGGGATCGTGCCCTCGACGCCGAGGCCCACCGAGGCGTACGCCGCGATGCCGATGAAGACCGCCAGGACGGTCAGGAAGAACTCGGCGCCCCGTCTCTTGCGGGGGACCCAGACGGGAGTCGTCATCGCGTCCACACCACGTTGGCCGCGGTCGGCGTCCTGCTCGACGTGGAGGGCTTGGGGCTGCGCGTGGTCTTGCGGGTCGGCGTGGGCGTCGGGGTCGGCGCGATCACGTCCAGCTCGGCGACGGTCTGCTTGGCGTCGTCCTTGCTCGAGGCCTCCACGCCGTCCTCGATCTCGCGTCGCTGGAAGTCGCTCAGGGACGACAGCTCGATGTCGGTCAGCTCATCGACGTGGGACAAGGTGACGCCAGGGATGTCGATCTGGACGCCGCGGTAGATGGCGACCCGGCCGTCCTTGGCCGCGACGTAGTACTGGTCCTGCGACCACTGGTAGGCGTAGGTGCCCGCGGCCGCGAGGACCGCCGCGACAGCCAGGAGGCCCGCCGTCCAGCGCAGCCAGCGGCGGCGTGCGGGGGGCTGCGGGGCGTACCGGAGCTCTTCGGGGTCGAACGCCGTGGCCGTGTCGGTGCTGCTCGAGCCCGATCCCGTGCGCGGGCGGGACTGGCTGGCTGCGGCGCCGACGAGCTGGGGCTGCCCGTCCGACGAGGACAGGTGCTCGTCGGGATCGGTGCCCGCCTCGACGAACTCGGCGATCACCACGGTCACGTTGTCGACGCCACCGGCCTCGAGCGCGAGTCGTACGAGCTCGGTCGCGGCCATGTCGATCGTCTCGGCGCTGAGGGCGCGCCGGATGACGTCGTCCTCGACCATGTCGGTCAGGCCGTCGCTGCACAGCAGATAGCGATCGCCGGCCATCGGCTGGATCCAGCTGAGGTCGGCCTCGCCCTCGTCGCGGCCGAGGAGCGCGCGCAGGAGCAATGAGCGGTGGGGGTGCACGCGCGCCTCGGCGCGGGAGATCTTGCCCTCCTCGACCAAGCTCTGCACGAACGTGTGGTCGGTGCTGATCTGGGTGAGGGTGCCGCCGCGCAGGCGGTACGCCCGCGAGTCGCCGAGGTGGGCGACGGCCAGCTTCTCGCCGTCCCAGAGCATGACCTCGAGAGTCGTGCCCATGCCCTCCACCGCGGGATCCTCGCGGATCAGCTCACCGAGGCGGATGTTGGCGAGCTCGACTGCGCGGGCGACCGCGTCGAGGGCGCTGCCGTCGATGTCACGGTCGAGCTGGCGGATGATGTGCATCGCCTCGGACGAGGCGAGGTCACCCGCGGCGGCCCCGCCCATGCCGTCGGCGATGGCCAGCAGGCGATCGCTCGCGTAGCCGGAGTCCTGGTTGGTCGAGCGGCGCAGACCGGTGTCGGTGAGCGCGACGTATCGATAGGTCAGGGCTGTCATGGCCTACTTCTGCAGCTCGACGATGGTCTTGCCCAGCCGGACCTGGATGCCCAGGCCGATCGGGATGGGTGTCGTGATGCGCTGGCTGCCGAGGTACGTCCCGTTGGTCGATCCGAGGTCCTCGACGAACCACTGCTCGCCGTTGGTCGCGAAGCGCGCGTGCCGCGTCGAGACGTAGTCGTCGTCGAGGCGGATCGCCGCGTCGGTGCCGCGTCCCAGCAGGATCGGCTTGTCGCTCAGCGGGACGCTCTGCCCGGTGTTGGGCCCGGAGACGACCTGCAGCTTGGTCGGCACGCCGCGGGGGGTCTTGCGAGGCTTGGTCGCCGGGGCCTTCTGCTTGGCGGGGCGCGGCGTCGAGGGGGCCTTGGTGCCGAAGATGTCCGAGCGGATGACCGAGACGGCGGACAGGACGAAGAGCCACAGCACGGCCAGGAAGCCGAGCTTGATCAACGTCAGGGTGAGCTCGGACATCAGGCGGCCTCGTTCATCCGGATGACGAGGACGGTGTTGCCGAGCCGGATCTCCGAGCCGTCCCCGACGACCCCCGTGGAGACCTTGTGGCCGTTGAGGATGACGCCGTTGGTCGAGTTGAGGTCGACGATGGTCACGGTGGTCTCGCTCCCGCTCTGGTGGATCTTGATCTCCGCGTGGCGGCGCGAGATGCCGGGGTCGTCGATCTTGAGGTCGGCCTCGTTGCCGCGCCCGATCACCACGCCAGGTGGCTGGAGCGGGTGCTTCATGCCGTTGACCTCGATCACGACGTTGGACGAGCGCACCGCGGTCTCGGTCATCCGCTGTCCGACCACGGGGGTGACCGATGCGGTGGTACGGCTGCGGACGCGGAACCGTCCGGTGCTGAGCTCGCCGGTCTTCTTGAACGAGATCGCCAGCGGGCCGGTGAGGGTGTAGCGCTGCTCGACGACGTGCTCCTTGACGAGCGTGGACAGCTCGTCGGCCAGCGTGCTGCTGAACGGGTTGAGCCGTTCGTAGTCCGAAGGCGACAGCTCGACCGTGAAGTCGTTCGGCACGAGCATGCGCTCACGGGAGAGGATGTGCGCCGAGTTGTCGACCTCGCGCTGCAGCGCGGCGGCGATCTCGACGGGCTGCACGGCGCTACGGAAGGCGCGCGCGAACGCACCGGTGACCGCTCCTTCGAGCCGTTGCTCGAAACGTTGCAGCACCCCCGCCATCAGCTCTCACCTCTTCGTCGGTCCATGTTTCCATGTGATCGTATCGGGACGGGGTGAACAGGCGAGTCAGCGCGGAGGGGGCAGCCGTGGAAACCTCCTCGCACGGGCCTGTTAGACTGACTCACCGGTCCCCGGGTCAGCCCGAGGACCGCAGCACGAACACTGCGCGGGTGGCGGAATGGTAGACGCGCTGGCTTCAGGTGCCAGTGTCCGCAAGGGCGTGGGGGTTCAAATCCCCCCTCGCGCACAGAAATGACGAAGGGCCCCGACCGGGTTTTGGTCGGGGCCCTTCGTTCTTTCTGACAGAGGTCCGAACGGGGTGTTCGTCGGGTGGGACCGCCTCTAGTTGAAGTCGAGCACGATGCGACCACGCACCCCGCCGCCGGCCAGCAGCTTGTGGGCCTCCGCTGCCTGCTCCGCCGGGAAGGTCGTGGCCACTCGCAACGTCAGCGTGCCGTCCTCGGCCTGCTGACGGAGTCGGTCGAGCTTGTCGGTGTGGCCGATGGCGGAGAAGACCCAGATGGGGTGCACCGAGATGCCGCGTTCGGCCGGACCGTCCCACCCGCGGATGGTCGCCAGCGCCCCGCCGTCCTTGATGGCGTCGAGCGTCTTGTCGATCTGTACGGCGCCGTCGGTCAGGCCGTCGACGCCCTCGGGCACGGCGGCGCGGATGTTGGCGGCCACGTCGTCGCCGCGGGGGACGACGATGTCGGCGCCGAGCTCGCGGACGAGACCCTCCTCGCCCTCCTTGGCGTCCGCAACGACCCGCAGGCCGTCGGCCTTGGCCAGCTGCACGACGTATCCGCCGAACGACCCGGCCGCACCGGTGACGGCGACGGTGCCGCCGGCGGGGACGGCCATCTCGTCGAGGGCCAGGCGCGCGGTGAGAGCGTTCATGAGCAGGGTCGATGCCGCCGCGTCGTCGGCACCGGCGGGCGCGGGGACGACCTGCTCGGCAGGCAGCACGATCTGCTCCTGGTAGGCGCCACGCGTCTCGCTGGTGGGAGCGACCACGGCGATCACGCGGTCGCCGACCGCGAACCGGTCGACTCCTGGCCCGAGGGCGTCGACGACGCCGGACAGGTCCATGCCCGGGATGTGTGGACCGGTCGGCACGTCGCCGCCGCGGTAGTAGGCGCCGCGGATCATCGCGGTGTCGGTGGGGTTGACGGTCGCGGCGTGGACGCGGATGCGGATCTGACCGTCCTGCGGATCCTGCACAGGAAGGTCGAGCACCTCGAGGTCGTCCTCGTCGCCGGGCTTGGTCACTCCGATAGCTCTCATGTCGTGGACAACTCGACCTGCACGATGCCTATTCCGTCCGGCTGGCGGGGTGCAACTCTCGCGAAGCCTGTGACAGACAGTGTCCTGTTCGGAGTCCTGCTGCTGGTCATAGGTGCGCTCATCATCTTGCAGGCCCACAGCGTGGACGACGGAGAGGTCGTGGATCGTGCAGAGGAACGCATCGGGCTGGCCCTGATGGCCGGATCCGCCCTGTGCTGGACGGTCTGGGTCGTGCTCGTGGGCATCCGCCACGAGGCCGATCGGGTCCTGGACGCCCTGGGCGCCGCCCGCCCCGCGCACGGCGAGGACCCCACTGACGCTTGACGGTCGCGCCCGGACCGATCAGCCCGAGGCGCCGGCCGGGCTGCTCTTGGCGTGCTGCTCGAAGTCCTTCGGGCTGAACTCGCCGTCCTGCAGGTGCTTCTCGATGTCCTCGAGGCTGTGGCCGGTGAGCTCGGGCAGGAGGCGCCAGACGAAGATCCACGCCGCGACGTTGAACAGGCCGTAGAGCCAGAACACCTGGCCCACGCCGAACGTGTCGATCATCGTCAGCAGGGTCAGCGTGATGAGCAGGTTCGTCCCCCACAAGGTCGCCGACTGGGCGGCCGTCCCGGCGCCGCGCACGGCGAGCGGGTAGATCTCGGAGCCGGTCAGCCAGCCCATCAGCTGCAGGCCGCCCGCGTTGAACAGCATGAACACGACGAGGCACGCGACGATGAACGGGATGTTGTCCTTGCCGGCGTTGTCGGTGACGAAGAGCGCGCCCAGCACGAACAGGGCGATCGCGGCCCCCGGCACCATGATCAGCGTGAGGCGGCGTCGTCCGACCTTGTCGACGATGATCAGGCCCACGATCATCATGATCAGGTAGGTCACGCCGAGCGCTACGCTGACGCGCAGGGCCGCGGAGGTGGAGAAGCCGTTGTCCGTCAGGATCGTCGGCGCGTAGTAGATGATCATCTCGATGCCGGAGAGCTGGGTGAAGGCGGCGACGCCGCATCCCACGACGAGGGCCGGCCGCACCCACGGCTGACGCAGGCCGCTCCACCCGCGATGGCTGCGCTTGGTCTCCTTCTTGCGCTTCTCCAGCTCCACGATCTCGCTGAGCTCCTGCGAGATGTCGAAGCCCTCGGGGCGTACGCGCTCCAGCACCTGCTCGGCGTCATCCGTGCGGCCCTGCTTGACCAGCCAGCGCGGGCTCTCGGGCAGTCGCAGCTGCAGCACGAGCATGAGAAGCGCAGGAAGCGCAGCGGCGCCGATCGAGATGCGCCAGTCGACCTGCTCCGAGGCACCGACCAGGGTCGCGATGACGATGCCGACGCCGATCGCGAGCTGGAAGCACAGGACGAGGCGGCCGCGGATCGCGGCCGGCGCCATCTCGGCGACGTACATCGGGACGGTCTGGGTGGCCCCGCCGACGGCGAAGCCGAGCAGCACGCGGGCCGCGGCCAGGAGGGTCGCGGTGGGGGCGACCGAGCAGGCGAGGCTCCCGATGATGAACACCAGGCAGATCAGCAGGATGGTCTTGTGCCGTCCCCAGCGCTCCGAGAGCACGCTGCACGACAGGGCTCCGATCACCGCGCCCAGCAGGATGCCCGCCGCGATCGACTGCTCCATCGCGTGGCCGGTGTCGAACTCGTCACCGATCTGCAGGAGCGCACCCGAGATGATGCCGGTGTCGTAGCCGTACAGCAGCCCGCTCACGGCGGAGACCACCGCGACCATCAACATGAGGCCGTTGAGCGCCTTGGGCTGGGTGTCTTCCTGTGTCTGGCTCATCGGTCCCCCGGGTGTGTGATGCCGTCGAGGGACTGAATACCCCGCAACGACGGGGTCACACCCCGGAAAACTCGCGCCCCCCGGAGCCGCGGTGCCTCCGCCACCGTTTGAGCGTGGGGCGGTGCGTACGCCACCGTTTGGGCCTCGATCCGCCGTTATTCGGTGGAGGAAGCACCGCCCGGTCCCGAGACGGTGGAGGAAGCACCGCCCGGATGTTTCACGTGGATCCAGACCGGCCAGCCCGATGCCCTTGCTGGCTCCTGTGACGATGGCGGTCTTGCCGGTCAGACCCAGGTCCATGGCGGTGCCGATCTACTGGACGAAGCGTTGCACGAAGGCCAGTGCGGTGTCGGCGATCTCCCGCCAGCCGCTGTCGACGTTCAGGGCGTGGCCACGGCCCGGCATCTTGACGATCTCGGTGACGCCAGGGTTGTGACGTTGCTTCTTGTACGCCGCGTGGGCCACGGCCCACGGGACGGTGTTGTCGTTGTCGCCCGAGATGATCAGGAGGGGTCCGCGGTCGGGGTGCCGGGTGTCGACCTTGACCTCGGTCCACGGGTTGACGTTGGCGACGGCCGCCTGGAACAGCGGCAGCCCGGGGGCCGGGACAGCGTACGTGTCGTACAGCTGCCGGGCCTCGTGGGCGTTCACGGCGTTGGCGAAGCCGTAACGGAACTGTTGGTACGTCAGCGGGACCGCGCGACCGCGGTTGACCGGGTTCGCCAGCACGGGGGACGCCGAGCGCAGGGACGAGACCGGCACGGGCAGGACGCCCCGGAACGCCGCCGGCGAGATCGCGACGGTGGCCGCCGAGAGGCCGCGGCCGGCGAGCATCTGGGCCAGCAGGCCGCCGAACGAGTGGCCGATCAGCACGGGGGCGCGGTCCAGCTCGTTGATGATCGCCGCGTAGTGGCCGGTCACCCGGCCGACGGTCTTGCCCGCCAGGACGTCGGGATGCGCATTGGCCTCGGCGACCGTGTCCGGGTCGTCCGGCCACCCGGGGGCCAGGGCGGTGTAGCCGTTCTTCTCCATCACCGCTGCCCACTTCTCCCAGCTGTTGGAGAGCAGCCAGAGTCCGTGAATGAACACCACCGGCGTCCGTCCCGAGGCGTTGCAGGCGGCGATCTGCTGGGCGGTCCGGTCGTCGATGACGTGATCTGGGGTCGTCACGGGTCCTCCTTCGGCGCCCACCCGAACGGGTGGCGCGGACCGGACCACGCGGGTTGTCGGTGCAGCGACCTCTGGCGAAGAACCCGGTCTACCTACGTCGGAACGTAGACCCGGACCCCGGAGGAGTCAACGTTTCGCGGGTCCCCCGTCAGGACGAGGGCTCGGTCTCCGCGTCCGCGTCGAGATCCGGGTCGCCCGGCTGGCCCTTGGGCTCGTGGTCCGTCGTCGACTCCGTCACCGGGCCGTTGCCCAGCACATCCTCGGGGCCGAAGCCGGACGTGTCCTTCAGCGGCTGGGGGTCTTCGGCCGGCTGGTCAGCCGAGGTGTCGTCACTCATGGGTCTCCCTCCACATCCCGGCGACCGTCGCCGGTGGCATCTTCATACCCAGTTGTGCAGGTAACACTCGGAGCGAGAGCTTAGAGCAGGCCCTTGACGTACTCGGCCTGGCCGAGGTGCTTGAGATCATCCTCGATGACGCTCACGAGACGGACCCCCAGCGTCACCGGCGGGTCCCACGACTCGTCGACGACACGATCGAGGTCGTCGTCGCTGAGCGAGGTGACGTACGCCTGCGTGGCCGCGGTCACGGCGCGGGCGTAGCCGACGAGCAGCTCGGGCGTCGTGGTGACGGCGCCCACCTCGTCCCGGCTGTGGCCGTAGCCGGTGTCCGAGGCGTCGAACGGCAGGCCGAGGCGCTTGTGCCACCCGGCCGACGTCCAGACCTGGTCGGTGCCGGCGGCGTCCGAGACGTGATCGTCCTGCACGCGCAGCAGGTGCCAGACGAGCCAGGCGATCGTGTTGGCGTCGGGCGTGATCCGGTGCGCCAGCTGCTGGGGGGTGAGCTCGTCCAGGACCAGCTCGACCCCCTCGCCAATGCGTCCGAACGCGTCCTCGAGCAGATCGGCCGACGTGCTCATGAGCCCGGCCATTCGCCGGTGGCGCGCTCGAAGCCCTTGGCGCCCTGACGCTGGATCACTGCCTTGACGACTGCGTAGATCGCGCCCTGCAGCACGGCGGCGACGAGGATCTCCTTGAAGTCGTACTCGGACTCCAGGGGGCCCGGCGGGTCCGCACCCTCGCCGGCGCTCACCCGCTTCCAGATCTGCTTGAACAGCATGCTGGCGATGAGGCCGCCGACGATCGAGCTGACGAGACCGACGGGGCGGTACAGGATCTTGGCGGACGTACTGGGCTTGTTCTTGGCTGGCATGGCCTCAGGCTTTCGAGAAGACGTCGGTGAGGGTGCTGTTGAAGGCGTCGAGATCGTCGGGGTTGCGGGACGTGATGAGGTCCCACCCGCTCGCGGTGCAGTGGAAGACGGTCTCGTCGACCCACGTACCGCCTGCGTTGGTGATGTCGGTGCGCAGGCTGGGGAAGGAGGTCAACGTCTTGCCGCCGAGCACTCCGGCCTCCACCAGCGCCCACGGGCCGTGGCAGATCGCGGCGATCGGCTTGCCCGCGTCGACGAACGCCTTGACCAGCGCGACCGAGTCGGCGTCGCCGCGGACCTTGTCGGCGTTGACGGTCCCACCGGGCAGGATCAGCGCGTCGAAGTCGTCGGACGACGCCTGGGCGACCGTCAGGTCAGGATCGAAGGTCTCGTCCTTGTCGACGTCGCCGACCATCGACTGGACGGGCTCGGTCGCCGGTGCGATGAGCGACGGCGTGCCTCCCGCGTCCAGCACGGCCTGCCACGGCGACGTCAGCTCAGCCTTCTCGACGCCCACCTGCGAGGTGAGGAAGGCGATCTTCTTGCCGGTCAGTGCGCCCATGTGGGCTCCTTCGAAAAAACGTGCGGGCGCCACTCCCCCGAGGCGTCGCGCCCGCACGGCTGGGGGATGGTCAGCTCGCGATCTTTTCCTGGCGGACGACTGCGGCGCGTTCGCCCTCGGTCATCCCGCCCCACACGCCGTAGGGCTCGCGGACGCGGAGCGCGTGCTCGCGGCACTGCTCGATCACCGGGCAGCGCATGCACAGCTGCTTGGCCGCTTTCTCGCGACGCTCGCGTTTGGCGCCTCGCTCAGCCTCGGGCGAGAAGAAGACAGAGCTGTCGACGCCCATGCAGACGCCTTGGTACTGCCACTCATAGGCGTCCATCATGGGACCGGGGAGGCGATTGACGTTGACCATGTGACAGGTGTGCCCCTGCGGTTGCACATTCAAACATGTGTGGTTCACATTTACCCGTGGGTAACATGTGGCACATGACCACCACCGCTCGTCCGAACGCCGCCCCCGGCGAATCCCGCGTGATCACCGAGATCGACGGCCCCGTCGCGTACGTGAGCCTGAACCGTCCCGACAAGCTCAACGGCGTCGATCTCGACACCATCGACGAGCTCATCGCGGCGGCCACCGCGCTGAAGGAGAACCGGGAGATCCGTGCGGTCGTGCTGCAGGGCAGGGGCCGCTCCTTCTGCGCCGGCCTGGACTTCGCCTCCGCGTTCACGGACAAGAAGCGGGTCGCCCGCTACTTCCTCGCCGGGCCGCGCCTGGTCAACCGCTTCCAGCGGGTCAACCAGGTCTGGCGCGAGCTGCCGGTGCCGGTCATCGCGGTCGTGCAGGGACATTGCTACGGCGCGGGCCTGCAGCTCGCCGCGTGCGCGGACTTCCGCTTCACGACGCCGGACGCGACCTGGTCGATCCTCGAGGCCAAGTGGGGCCTCGTTCCCGACATGGCCGGCACCGTCCCGTTCAGCGAGCTGCTGCCGGCGGACGTGCTGATGCGCCTGGCGATGACCGGCGAACAGCTCACGGGTGAGCGTGCGGTCGAGCTCGGCCTAGCGACCGGGGTCGCGGACGATCCGCTGGCCGCGGCCCTGGCGCTGGTCGAGCAGATCGCCCAGCGGTCGCCGGACTCGGTCGCCGCGACCAAGCGCTTGGTCTACGGGACGCGCCGCGGAAGCCTCCGCGCGACGTACCGGCTCGAGCGTCGCCTGCAGTCCGCGATGTTCAAGGCGCGCAACACCGCGATCGCCCGCAAGGCCGGCGCGGCCAAGGAGGCCCCCGTCTTCGGCCCCCGCACGTTCGGCTGATGCGGGCCGTACGTCGTTGGTTGCTAAGGTTTCGAAAGTGACTGACGAGAACCCGCAGCAGGCCCACGACAGCTCCGCGCCCAAGAAGGTCGCCAACCAGTACGAGCGTGACTACGACTACACGAAGTACTGGGACAACCGCGACTACGAGAACGGTGCCGAGCAGATCGCGATCCGTCGCCTGCTCAAGGGCAACCACTACCGCAAGGCCGCGGACATCGGCGGCGGCTTCGGCCGGCTGTGCCTGCTGCTGCGGACGTTCGCGGACGAGGTGACCCTGGCCGAGCCGGCCGCGTCGCAGCTCGAGGCGGCCAAGAAGGTGCTCGCCGGCACGGACATCAAGCAGGTCCAGATGCAGGCGGACGACCTGAAGTTCGCCGACGGCGAGCTCGACCTCGTGACGATGGTGCGCGTCATGCACCACATCCCGGAGCCGTCCGCGGAGTTCGCCGAGATCTCCCGCGTCCTGGCGCCGGGCGGCACCGCGATCATCGAGGTCGCCAACTACGGCCACTTCAAGAACCGGCTGCGCCACAAGAAGGAAGGCACGCCGCTGCCGACCGAGCCGGTCGACATCCGCCAGACCAAGGCCGACGAGCCCGACGCGATCGCGTTCGTCAACCACAACATCGACACGGTCGTCGGTCAGCTCGCCGCGGCCGGCCTGACGCTGGAGAGCAAGCTGTCGGTCTCCAACCTGCGCAGCCAGAAGCTCAAGAAGGCCCTGCCCAAGAGCGTCATGCTCGCGGCGGAGCGCATCTCGCAGAAGCGCCTGGCCAAGAACAACTTCGGCCCCAGCATCTTCCTCAAGCTCCGCAAGGCCTGATCCACCCCGCGCTGGGCCTGCCGGTGGTGGGCTCAGGTGGTGGCGAAGCGCTTGGCCGAGCGTTCCTTGGCCTTCGCGGCCTCGACCTCCCGATCCTTCGGCGGGGCCGAGGTCACGAGGTCGTCGAGCAGGTGACCGGTGATGTGGGCGATCTCGTCGACGGCTCGCCAGAAGACCTCTTCATTGGCCTTTGACGGCTTGCTGGTCCCGCTGATCTTGCGGACGTACTGCAGGGCGGCGGCGCGGATCTCGTCGTCACCCGCGGCGGGCTCGAAGTTGTGGAGAGTTCGAATGTTCCGGCACATCTGCTCAGGCTAGGCCGGATGTCCCGCCCCGCCCAGAGGCGTGGACGATCGAGCGCGCCGAGGCGGGTCCCGCGCCCACTCCCCGCGCGTCTTTTGCGCTTCCCTCGTGTTGTGGCGCGCGGGAAGTGCCGAAACCCCACGGTCCCGTGGGAAACCGGCAACCCGGGGGACGGCTAGAGGGCGCCGAGGCGGGTGAGGACGTCCCGGACGTGCTTGAGCGCGTTCTTCTCGGCCAGCCCTGTGGTGTCGTCGAAGTAGAGGCCGTCGCCGATGAGCTGGATCGTGCGGGCGAGCGACTCGTCCTTCAGGTGGTCCAGCAGCACCGCGAACCAGCCCTCCCGCAGATCGGCGAGCGCGGCGGACGCACGTGAGTCGTTCTCCTGCGCGATGCGGCCGGCCGCGATGAGGGCGCGATCAAAATCGCTGCCGGAGTTGATCGACGTCGTCAGGTAGAAGTCGACCGGCCCCTTCGCCGCGGTGCGCATCTTCTCGACGTCGGTCTTGCCCTGCTCGCGCAGGCGGGTCAGCATCCCGTCGACGAGATCGTCCTTGCTGTGGAAGTGGTACAGCAGACCGCCCTTGGAGACGTGTGCCTCCGCGGCGACCGCGTCGAGCGTGGCCGATCGGCTCCCTGCGGAGACGAGCAGCGTCTCGAACGCGTCGAGCAGGCGATCTCGGGTGGAGCGTTCCTGGTCCGGCATGGCCCCAGCGTATCGGCGTCGTGACCGGCCGCTGCGCGGAGAGGAATATCACCACCGCCGCGGGCGTTACTGTACCGGCTGGACGGTATAGTCGTTCGGACGACCACACACGGTGAGGAGGACGGCATGACCAGGATCGACAGCACCACGAGCACCACGAGCACGCACAGGGCAGGACCGAAGGAATGGGCTGCGCTCGCCGTCCTCATGCTCCCGGTCCTCATGACCTCGGTGGACAACACGGTGCTGACGTTCGCCCTCCCGGCGATGAGCGTCGACCTGCGGCCGACCGGCACGCAGCTGCTGTGGATCGTGGACGTCTACGCGATCATGCTCGCGGGCCTGCTCATCGCGATGGGCAGCATCGGCGACCGGTTCGGCCGCCGGCGGCTCCTGGTCATCGGCTCGATCGGCTTCGGTGTCGCCTCGCTCCTCGCGGCCTTCAGCCAGAGCCCGGAGATGCTGCTGGTCGCCCGCGTGCTGCAGGGCGTCTTCGGCGCGATGCTCATGCCGTCGACGCTCTCGCTGATCCGCAACGTCTTCCACGACGCGCGTGATCGTCGCATCGCGATCGCGACGTGGGCCGCGATGTTCTCCGGCGGCGCCGCGCTCGGCCCCGTGCTGGGCGGCTGGCTGCTCGGCCACTTCTGGTGGGGCTCGGTCTACTTCATCAACGCACCGATCATCATCGCGTTCGTCCCGCTGGCGCTCCTGCTGCTGCCGGAGTCGCGGGATCCCCGCCCGGGACCGCTCGACCTGCCGTCCATCGGCCTGTCGCTGGCCACGATGCTGCCGATCGTCTTCGCGATCAAGAACGTCGCGGAGCACGGCCTCACCGACCTGACCCTGACCGCCTTTGCGGTCGGCGTGATCGCGGCGTGGGCGCTCGTGCGGCGGCTGCGGACGACCCCGGCGCCGATGATCGACCTGTCGCTGTTCGGCAACCGGGTCTTCAGCGGTGCGATCCTGGCCAACCTGCTGAGCTTCATGGGGTTCACGGGGTTCCTGTTCCTCGGCGCGCAGCTGCTGCAGCTGGTGCTCGGCCTGTCGGCGATGGACGCGGCCCTGGTGCTGCTGCCCGGCCTCGCTGCGACGGTCGTCGCGGGCTTCGTGGCCGTACGCCTGCTGCGGGTCGTGTCGGCCCGGGTCCTGGTGACCGCGAGCTTCGCGGCGTCCGCGGTCGGCTACGCGATGACGGCGCTCACCGACGTCCCCACCGTCACGACGATCGCGGTGGCGTTCGCCATCATGGGTGTCGGGATCGGCATGGCCGAGACGCTGACCAACGACATCATGCTGTCGAACGTGCCGCCGACCAAGTCCGGAGCGGCGTCCGCGATCTCCGAGACGGCGTACGAGATCGGCGCGGTGCTCGGCACGGCGGTGCTCGGCACGGTGCTCACCTCGACGTACCGCTCGCACCTGACCTACAACGCGGTCGTGCAGTGGGGCGAGCGGGACGGCTCGTTCGAGACGCTGGGCGGCACCCTCGAGGTCGCGAAGTACTACCCCAACATGGTCGGCGAGGGCCTGGTCGACTCGGCGAAGTCCGCATTCGACCTGGGCGTGCAGTACACCTCGGCGGCCGCGATCGTCATCGCCCTGCTCGCCGCCCTCGTCTCCTGGCGCACCCTCAAGAACGCCTGACCCCCGCCCGCCCGACCGATCCGCGAGTGGCGCAACCTGAAGGTTTTGGGACGGCGTGTCGTCCACTTCTGCGCCACTCGCGGCTCGGTTTGCGCCACTCGCGGGTTCAGGAGGCGGGTCAGGAGGCGACGCCCATCGCCCGCGCCCGCGCCCGGGGCACGACAGACTGGATGCATGTCCCTCAAGCACAGCCTGCTCGCCGTCCTCGTGATGGTGATCTGGGGCGCCAACTTCGTGGTGATCGACGAGGGCCTGGACGACGTCCCCCCGCTGTTGTTCCTCGCGATACGGTTCGTGCTGGTCGCGTTCCCGCTCATCTTGTTCATCCCGCGCCCCAAGGCGAGCTGGCGCGTCGTCGTGGCGGTCGGGACGCTCATGAGCCTGGGGCAGTTCAGCTTCCTGTACGTCGCGCTGGACCTCGGGCTCCCGGCCGGGCTCGCCTCGCTGATCCTGCAGGCGCAGGTGATCTTCACGATCGTCATCGCCGCGGTCGTCCTCAAGGAGAGGCCGACGTCGCGGCAGGCGGTCGGCGCGGTCATCGGCACCGTCGGCCTGGTCGTGGTGATCATCGCCCACGGCGCGTCCTCGCCCGTCGTGCCGGTGCTGGTCATGCTGTGCGCGTCGATGTCGTGGGCCGCGGGCAACGTGGTGGCCCGCAGCGCGGGCGTCGCCTCGGGCCTGTCGCTGGTCGTCTGGTCGGCGCTCGTCGTCCCGATTCCGGCGCTCCTCATGTCGCTCGCGATCGACGGCGGCCACGAGGTGGGCCACGCCCTGACGCACCTGTCCGGTACGGCGATCGCCTCCACGGCGTACACCGCGATCGGCGCGTCCCTGATCGGCTACGGCATCTGGAACTCGCTGCTCGCCCGCTACCCCGCCGGAGCCGTGGTCCCGTTCGTGCTGCTCGTGCCGGTCATCGGCATCGCCGTCGCATGGGCCGTGCAGGACGAGGTGCCTACCGTGCTCGAGGTGATCGGCGGGGTGGTCATGCTCGCCGGTGTGGCCGCGGCGACGATCAGCCGGCGTCCTACGCGAGCAGGGACGCCCGTGCCATCGCCGCCAGCCGGGTCCTCATGACCTCGGGGCCGATGCGGGCCGAGTGAGGGGTGGAGTTCAGCAGCCCGAACGTGGCCTGGACCGCGGCCCGCGCCTCGGCGGCATCGAGGTCGTCGCGCAGACGGCGCACGACGTCCACCCAGATGTCGATGTACGCGAGCTGCAGCGCGCGCACCTCGCGGCGTCCCTCGACGCCCAGGTTGGCCCACTCCCGCTCCTGGATCACGATGAGCGCAGGATGGCTGAGCGCGAAGTCGATGTGCCACGCGATGAGCGCGTCGAGCGCCTCGGACGCATCTGCCGCGCCCCGGGACCGCGCGCGCCCCTCCGCGAGCAGCTGCTCGCTGATCGAGGTCAGCGCCTGGGTGAGGATGTCGTCCTTGCCCGCGAAGTGCTTGTAGAGCGCCGGACCGGAGATGCCGCACGCGCCGCCGATGTCGTGCATCGAGACCCCGTGGAACCCGCGCTCGGCGAACAGGGTGGCCGCGGTGTCCAGGATCTGCTCGCGCCGGGTCGTCACGGCACCAGTGTAGCGACGTTTGGTTAATGGCTGTTAACCTGCGGTCATGCGCGAACTCGTCGACCAGCTGCGTGACCGTCTCGCCACCGTCCGCGAGGGCGGCAGCCAGGCCACCCGCGAACGCCACGTCGCCCGCGGCAAGCTGCTCCCACGCGACCGCGTCGACCACGTGCTCGATCCGGGCTCGCCCTTCCTGGAGCTCGGGGCCCTCGCGGCGTACGACATGTACGGCGGCGCCGTGCCGAGCGCGGGCATCATCACCGGCATCGGACGCATCAGTGGACGCGAGTGCATGGTCATCGCCAACGACGCCACGGTCAAGGGCGGCACCTACTTCCCGATGACGGTCAAGAAGCATCTGCGCGCGCAGACCGTCGCGCAGGAGAACCGGCTGCCGTGCGTCTATCTCGTGGAGTCCGGCGGCGCGTTCCTGCCGATGCAGGACGAGGTCTTTCCCGACCGCGAGCACTTCGGCCGCATCTTCTACAACCAGGCGCAGATGTCGGCCCAGCGGATCCCGCAGATCTCGGCCGTCCTCGGCTCCAGCACCGCCGGCGGGGCGTACGTCCCGGCGATGAGCGACGAGACCGTCATCGTCAAGGAGCAGGGCACGATCTTCCTGGCCGGCCCGCCGCTCGTGAAGGCCGCGACCGGCGAGGTCGTCACGGCCGAGGCCCTCGGTGGCGGCGACGTGCACGCGCGCACGTCCGGCGTCGTCGACCACCTCGCGGACGACGACGAGCACGCGCTGCAGATCGTCCGCTCGATCGTGGGGACGCTCGAGCGCCCGACCAGCGAGCCGCCGCCGCACGAGCCGGCGCCGCCGCGCGAGGACCCGGCCGAGCTGTACGACGTCGTGCCCGTCGACGGACGCACGCAGTACGACGTCCGCGAGGTCATCCGGCGCATCGTCGACGACTCGCGGCTGCACGAGTTCAAGCCGCTCTACGGCGAGACGCTCGTCTGCGGCTTCGCGCGCATCGAGGGCTACCCGGTCGCGATCCTGGCCAACAACGGCATCCTGTTCAGCGAGTCCGCGCTCAAGGGTGCGCACTTCGTCGAGCTGGCCAACCAGCGCGGCATCCCGCTCGTCTTCCTGCAGAACATCACCGGCTTCATGGTCGGCCAGGAGTACGAGAACCGGGGCATCGCCAAGGACGGCGCAAAGCTCGTCACCGCGGTCGCGTCCTCGGTCGTGCCGAAGTTCACGGTCGTCATCGGCGGGTCGTACGGAGCGGGCAACTACGGCATGTGCGGGCGCGCGTACGATCCGCGCTTCCTGTGGATGTGGCCCAACGCCAAGATCTCGGTGATGGGCGGCGAGCAGGCGTCCGCGGTGCTCGCGACCGTCAAGCGCGACGGCATGGAGTCCCGCGGCGAGGAGTGGTCGGCCGAGGACGAGGAGCAGTTCCGCGCGCCGATCCGTGAGCAATTCGAGTCCCAGGGCTCGCCCTACTACTCCAGCGCCCGGCTGTGGGACGACGGGATCATCGACCCCCTCGACACCCGCCGCGTCCTCGCGATGGGACTGCAGGTGGCCACCGCCGGCCCGACCCCCGAGCCCCGCTTCGGGCTCTTCAGGATGTGACATGACCTTCTCCTCAGTCCTCATCGCCAACCGCGGCGAGATCGCCCTGCGGGTCATCCGCGCGTGCCGCGAGGCGGGCCTGCGCAGCATCGCGGTCCACTCCGACGCCGATGCCGACGCGCCCCACGTACGCGCCGCGGACGCGGCCGTCCACATCGGGCCGACGCCGGCCACCGAGTCGTACCTCGACATCGACCGGGTGATCGACGCCGCCCGGAGCAGCGGCGCGGAGGCGATCCACCCCGGCTACGGCTTCTTGTCCGAGCGGGCCGCGTTCGCCCGCGCCGTCCGGGACGCGGGGCTGGTCTTCATCGGCCCGACCCCCGAGGTCATGGAGGCCATGGGCCGCAAGGACCACGCGCGCGAGATCGCGGAGCGGGCCGGCGTGCCGGTGACCCCGCGGTTCGACGAGGACGCCGTGCCCGCCGACGCGTACCCGGTGCTGGTGAAGGCCGCGGCGGGCGGCGGTGGCAAGGGCATGCACGTCGTACGCTCCGCGGACCAGCTCGCCGAGGCGCTCACGACCGCGCGGCGGGAGGCGGCCGCGGCGTTCGGCGACGACACGCTCCTCATCGAGCGATACGTCGAGCACGGCCGGCACGTCGAGGTGCAGGTCTTCGGCGACACGCAGGGCCACGTCGTGCACCTGTTCGAGCGCGACTGCTCCGCGCAGCGCCGCCACCAGAAGGTCGTCGAGGAGGCGCCGGCGCCGGGCCTGGACCCCGAGGTGCGCCGTACGCTCCACGAGTCGTCCGTCGCGCTGTGCCGCGAGGTCGGCTACACGAGTGCCGGGACGGTCGAGTTCCTCGTCGCGGACGGTGAGGCGTACTTCCTGGAGATGAACACCCGGCTGCAGGTCGAGCACCCGGTGACCGAGGAGGTCACGGGCCTCGACCTCGTGCAGTGGCAGCTCGCGGTCGCGGCGGGCGAGCCCCTCCCGCTCGAGCAGGACGAGATCCGGTGCGAGGGCCACGCCGTCGAGGTGCGGGTCTATGCCGAGGACCCGTACGCGGGATTCGTCCCCCAGGCCGGGACCGCCGACGTCGTCGTGTGGCCCGCGGGCGCCCGCGTCGAGTCGGGCTATGAGGCCGGGCAGGCCGTCACCACGGCGTACGACCCGATGCTGGCCAAGATCATCGTCGCGGGCGCCGACCGCGAGTCCGCCCGGGCCGCGATGGTCGAGGCGCTGGACGGCACCGCGGTGCTGGGGCTGACGACCAACGTCGGCTTCCTGCGCAGACTCGTCGCGAGCGACGAGTTCGCGGCCGGGGCGGTCGACACGTCCTGGCTCGACGGACCCGCCGCCGAGCAGCTGCTCACCCGTCCCGCGACGCCGGACGAGGCGTGGCAGGCGGCGGCCCAGCTGTGGGTGGAGGCCCAGAGCGGCGACGGTGCGACTCCGTTCTCGACCTCGGACGGCTGGCGGGTCGCGGGCGCGCCGGTGCCGGCTGCGGTGACGCTGGTCGACGCGACCGGCGAGCGTACGCGCGTGTCCGTCGACGGTCCCGCGCCGGCGACCGTGGCCCGGGTGGACCGCCGCGGCGTGACCCTCGCGTGGCAGGGCCAGACGTGGCGCCTCGACGTGCCCGATCCGATGGACCCGCGGGCGCGCGAGGTCGCGGGCGATGCGGACCTGGTGTCCCCGATGCCCGGCACGGTGATCGCGCTGGCCGCCGCCGTCGGTGACCGGGTCGTCGCCGGGCAGCGTCTCGGAGCGGTCGAGGCGATGAAGATGGAGCTCGCGCTCACGGCTCCGTACGATGGGGTCGTGAGCTTCGTCGGAGCGCAGGTCGGCGAGCAGGTGCCCATGGGACACCTGCTGGTGACGGTCGAGCCGGCGGGTGACGCGGCATGACGCTCCCCATGACGGTGCCCGACCCGGCGCTCCCGCGGAGGGTGCAGATCTACGAGGTCGGTCCCCGCGACGGCCTGCAGAACGAGGCCGGCATCGTGCCGACCGAGGTCAAGCGCGAGTTCATCGAGCGGCTCGTCGCGGCGGGCCTGCGGACGGTCGAGGCGACCAGCTTCGTCCACCCCGCATGGGTCCCGCAGCTCGCGGACGCCGAGGAGCTCGTCGCGCAGCTGACCTTGTCAGGTCCTGCGAGCCTGCCGGTGCTGGTGCCCAACGAGCGAGGGCTCGACCGGGCGCTGGCCGCCGGGGTCCGCCACGTCGCGGTGTTCGCGAGCGCCACCGAGACGTTCGCGCGCAAGAACCTCAACTCGACGCTCGACTCCCAGTTCGCGATGTTCGAGCCCGTCGTCGTTCGCGCCCGCGAGGCCGGGCTGGACGTCCGGGCGTACGTCTCGATGTGCTTCGGCGACCCGTGGGAGGGCTCCGTCCCGGTCGACCAGGTCGTCACGACGGGCAAGCGGCTGCTCGACATGGGAGCCACGCAGCTGTCGATCGGCGACACGATCGGGGTCGGCACGCCGGGGCACGTCGCGACGATCTGCGATGCGTTCGCGGGCGTCGGCGTCGGCGTCGGATCGGGTGAGCTCGCGATGCACTTCCACGACACGTACGGCCAGGCGCTCAGCAACGCCCTCGCGGCGATCCAGAACGGCATCGTGTGCCTCGACGCCTCCGCCGGTGGGCTGGGCGGGTGCCCGTACGCCGAGAGCGCGACGGGCAACCTCGCGACCGAGGACCTCGTCTGGATGCTCACGGGCCTGGGCATCGAGCACGGGGTCGACCTGCAGTCGCTGGTCGACACGAGCGTCTGGATGGCCGGGGTGCTCGGCAAGGAGCCCGCCAGCGCCGTCGTCCGGGCCCTGCGCAGCTGACCGACCCCGACCCGACCCGACCCGACCCGACCCCCGCCCGACCCCGCGAGTGGCGCAAACCCACCCGCGAGTGGCGCAGTTGGGGACGACACGCCGTCCCAAAACCTCACATCTGCGCCAGTCGCGGTCAGGGGCGGAGGCGGCGGTCGCGGAGCTCGCTGGCGGCGTAGGTGCCGATCTGCCAGGTGGCGTACGCATCGCTGGATGCGCCGACCGCGCCGCCGAGGAACGGCACGCGCCGGCCGATGAGGGTGACCGCGCGGCGGCCGGCCGTACGACCGATGAGCTCGGACGTGACCTCGCGCGACAGGGTCTCGTCGAGCACCGGGTCGTGGACCGGGGAGGTGGCCAGCGCCATCGGCGAGGACGGCAGGCGGTGCGACTTCACGAGCGACTTCACCTCGTCCTTGCCCAGCATGCAGGCGAGGATCGCGTTGCGGACGCGCGGGTCCTCCAGGTCGTAGCCCCGCAGGTGCGCGATGCCGGCGACGAGGTGGCACTGCACGATCGTCACGCCCGCCACGTTGGCCGGGACCGACACGGCAGCGGTGCTGATGCCGCCGAGGTTGGTGACGAATCCCTGCAGGCCGGCCAAGGACGCGTGCATGCGGATCAGCGCGGTGATGGCCTTCTCGACGTCACCGTCGGCGTCGACGAGCTTGGTGTCCGCCGACGAGGCGGCCGAGCGCAGCGGACCGAGGCCGTCGATGGCCCGATCGAGCACGGTGCGGACGTATCCGGAGGCGATGCTCGGGGCGAGCTTGGCGCCAGCCCCGACGGCGACATTGCGGCGAAGACCCATCCTGTCAGCATAGAAGGACGAGCCTGAGATCGCCGGTGAGCGACCCCGCACGCCTTACTGTGGGGCCATGGATCGCCCGTTCTCCGAGCGTGTCGCGCACGACGACTGGCGTCGCGCCGCCGAGGACTGGATCTGCCGCGAGCTCGACCGGCACGGGCACCAGGTCACCGGTCCGATCGAGCAGCCCCGCATCCGGCCCTGGTCCACGCAGCTGACCGTGCCGACCGACGCCGGGCCGATGTGGTTCAAGGCCAACTGCGCCGCGCAGGCGTTCGAGCCGGCCCTGCAGCTCGAGCTCGTCCGCCTCGCCCCCGAGGCGGTAGACCGCCCGTACGCGATCGAGGCCGACCGCGGCTGGATGCTCACCGTGCACCGCGGCGAGACCCTGGCCGACGCGCACGACCCGCACGTGGACGACTGGGTGCGGGTGCTGCGCCAGGCCGCCGAGCTGCAGCGCATTACCGCCGGGGCCCGGGAGGCGCTGCTCGCGACCGGCCTGCCCGACTGCGGGCCGCCGACGGTCGTCGCCCGCTTCGACCGGATCGTCGAGGTGCTGTCGGCGCTGCCCCAGGAGCACCCCGCGCACGTCCCGGCTCAGCTGCGGTCACAGCTGCTCGCGGTCCGACCACGACTGGTGGACGCTGTGGACGTCCTGGCCGCGTCGCCGCTGCCGACGACGTGGCAGCACGGCGACCTGCACCCCAACAATGCCTTCGCGGACGGCCGGGTCTTCGACTTCGGCGACTCCCAGTGGGCGTCCGCGGTGGAGATGCTGAGCGTCCCCTACGGGTGGATCACGACCCTGAGCGAGGTGTCGTGGCCCGAGGTCCTGGAGGCGTACTGCGACGTCTGGAGCACGACGGCCGCGGCGATCGCCCCCGAGTGGGACGCCGCTGCGCTGACCCAGCCGGTGAACCGGACGCTGCTGTGGTGGACGTGCTTGCAGGAGGCCAGCGCGGCCGAGTGGGCCGAGTGGGGACAGGCCCCCGTGCACCATCTCTCACGGGTGCTCGACGCATGAGGCGCCGTCAGCTGCCGCCCTCGCAGTGGCTCTTCGACCCGTCGGAGTGGCCGGGCGAGGACTGCGTCGCGGCAGGGGCCGACCTGGACCCCTCGACGCTCATCGAGGCCTACCGTCACGGGGCTTTTCCGATGCCGCACGCGGGCGAGCTGCTGTGGTGGTCGCCCATGCGCCGCGGCGTCCTCGTGCCCGCCGACCTGCGGGTGAGCCGCTCGCTGGCGCGGTCGGTACGCCGGTTCGACGTCACGGTGGACGAGTCGTTCGAGGAGGTCATCGACGCGTGCGCCGACCCCTCGCGTCCCGGCTCGTGGATCGACTCGCCGATCCGCGACGCGTACGTCCGGCTGCACCGTCTGGGCTGGGCGCACTCGGTCGAGACCCGGGACGCGGACGGCACGCTGGTCGGCGGCCTGTACGGCCTCAGCGTGGGCGCTCTGTTCGCCGGGGAGTCGATGTTCCACCGTGCGACGGACGCCTCGAAGGTCGCGCTGGTGGCCCTCGTCGACGTGGTCGGGACCGACGGACTCATCGACACGCAGTGGAGCACACCCCACCTGGCCTCGCTCGGGGTGACCGAGTGGCCGCGCGATCGCTACCTCGAGGTCATCGCCACCCTCGTCGACGCCCCGCCACCCCCGCTCTGGGCCTGATATCACGGGGATATGTGGGCTCCGGATGCCGGGGGTGCGCGCTGGGTGTCGCCGCCGCTTCATAGACTGGCGCCGAACACACCATCACTCACTAGGAGCTTTTGTGGCTATCTCACGCAACGACCTCGTCGCTGCCCTCGCTTCGAAGGCCGGCACCAGCAAGGCCGACGCCGACGCGGTTCTCTCGTCCTTCAGCGAGATCCTGCTCGACTCGGTCGCCAAGGGCGAGAAGGTCTCGATCCCCGGCATCCTGTCGGTCGAGCGCGTCGCTCGCGCTGCCCGCACGGGCCGCAACCCCTCCACGGGCGAGACGATCGACATCCCCGCCGGCTTCGGCGTCAAGGTCAGCGTCGGCTCGCGCCTCAAGGCCGCTGCCAAGTAGGACCGCTCGACTCCAGCAACGCCACCGGGCCTCGGCCCGGTGGCGTTGCTGCATCCGGAGTGTGAGGATCACCGACATGTCCACGCCGTATCAGCGTCAGGCCCGCGAGACGCCGGCGTACGCCTGGTGGAAGCTCCCGCTCGCAGGCCTGCTCGCCGGGGTCTTCTACCTCGCGCTC
Organism: Aeromicrobium sp. S22; assembly: GCF_009661045.1. NCBI lineage: Bacteria > Bacillati > Actinomycetota > Actinomycetes > Propionibacteriales > Nocardioidaceae > Aeromicrobium > Aeromicrobium sp. S22. The sequence continues at coordinate 47,410 of NZ_WJWV01000001.1, read as the reverse complement.
ACGGTCGTGCTGGTCGTCGGCGCCGCGATCTACTTCGCGCTCACGGGCGACACCACGCTCGAGGACTGGCTCGAGGCGGCCGGCGATCTCGATCTCGCGCACCTCGACTTCTTCGCGCTGGACCTGCTCTCGCTGGTGCTGCTCATCCCGGCGCTGCTGCTCGCGGTGCTGGTCGTGGGCCCCCGCCCCGTCGGCTACCTGTCCTCGGTCGCCGGCCGGCTGCGCTGGGGCTGGCTCGCCCGCACCGCGGCCATCTCGTTCACGGTCTTCATCGTCACGATCGGCGTCTCCCTCGCGATCGACGCCGGCGGCGGGGACACGAGCGCCCCGAGCGGCGACCGCGGGCACGTGATCGCGGCGATCGTGGTCGTCCTGCTGCTCGTGCCGTTCCAGGCAGCCGCCGAGGAGTACGTCTTCCGGGGCTACGTGATGCAGCTCGTCGGCTCGTGGACCCGGTTCGCGGCGGTCCCTGTCCTGGTGTCGGTCGCGCCGTTCGTCGCGGGCCACGCGTACGAGCTGTGGGGCCTGGTCGACGTCGGCATCTTCGGCCTGACCGCGGCGATCCTGGTGGTCCGCACCGGCGGGCTCGAGGCCGCGATCGCGGCGCACACGGCCAACAACGTCGTGCTGTTCGTGCTCGACGCGCTCGGCGTCATCTCCGCGAGCGACGACAGCGGGGCGACCGCGGTCGACGTCCTGCCGACCGTTGTCTCGAGCATCGTGCTGCTGGTCTGGATCGAGTGGTCGGCCCGCCGCCACGGCATCCAGCGCACGCGCGACCCGATCCCCGAGCCCCCGCCGCCCGAGCCGCCGATGTGGCCGCCGCCCCCGTGGGCGATGCCGCAACAGGTGCCGCAGTACGCGCCCCAGTACGTTCCGCACTACGTGCCGCAGTACGTCCCCCAGTACGCGCCACCGCACGTCCCGCGGCCGGTCCCGCCGGCGCCGCTGCACCCGGACACCCCGCCGTACCCCGGCGAGATCGACCCCGACTGGGGTCGTTAGGCCACGATCGGCCGGCCGGCCTGCTCCCAGGCCGCCATGCCGCCCTCGACGTTGGAGGCGTCGATCCCCTGCGCCTGAAGCCACTGGGTCGCGCGCGCCGAGCGGCCGCCCACGTGGCACACGACGAGGGTCCGCACCTCGGGGTCGAGGTCGCCCACCCGCGCGGGCAGATCGCCCAGCGGGATGTGCACCGCGCCGTCGATGTGCCCGGCCTGCCACTCGTTGTCCTCACGGACGTCAAGGACGACGACGTCGTCCGGGATGGGGCTGGGGACGTCGCGCACGTCGACTGTCGGGATGCCTGCATCGGTCATGGATTGATCCTCCGCTCGTCGTGTGTTCGGACACTTCCCGGGGATCGATCGCAGAAAAAGTGGCATTGGACCCCTTGGAGTAGTTACTTTGGACTATAGGCATGCCGTCACGTGTCAACGGGGCGGCCTTTTCGCGGCAATTTTTCGGAAGGGTGGTGAGCAGCTTGTTGGCTCACGACACGATCCGGCTCCCGTTCGTCATGTCCACTCCCGGCATCGCTCGTACGCGCCTCGCAGCATTCCTCACGGTCCACGGAGCCTCCAGCGACACGATCGACGACGCGCTCATCGTCATCAGCGAGATGATCGCCAACGCGGTGTGTCACGGCGTCCCCACCGAGGACGGCACGATCGAGATCTCCTGGTCCATCAACGGCGACCTGCTCGAGCTCAGCGTCCACGACGCGGGCCGGGGCGCCTCGCTCAAGCCCGTCGACTTCGACGAGGACTCCCTCAGCGGTCGAGGCCTGTCGATCATCAACCGAGTGGCCGACCGCTGGTGGGTCGACATGTCGGCCGGCACGAAGGTCAACGCCGAGCTGGCCCTGTCCGCTCGCTAGGACGCCGCAGCGACCCCCTAGACTCGCCCCTCATGGGCAAGAAGTCGCGCATCAAGAACAAGGCCGCCAAGAAGGAGCGCATGCCCTTCGTGGCGCGCACCTTCGAAGGACTCCCCGCAGAGGCCGACTGGGTCGCCCTGCGCGAGTTCGTCCCCTCCGCCTCGGGCACCATCACGCTGACGACCGGCGAGCAGGTGCGCATCTGCTCGCTGCTGCCGGGCAACGGTGCCGGCATCCGTCGCCCCGACGGCGAGATCTGGGTCGGCCTGCAGGTCGCCCACAACTTCGGCGACATCAGCCGCGACCTCGCCCACGTGATCGAGCTCGCGCGCGAGACCGAGCCGGGCAACCCGGTCCGCATGACCGATCCGGGCGTGGGACCGCGCCTGCAGGACCTGATCGACCCCGACAGCGGCTTCGAGGTCGAGGTCCACGACGGCTTCGACTACTGGGTCGCCGGCGTCGACGACTCCGAGAGCACCGCGGCGATGATTGCCGACGCCAACGAGACGATCGCCCCGACCGTCAAGCTGTCGTCGGTCGAGGGCGCCTACTGGACCGAGATGGGTCCGCAGCGCTTCCTGCGCTGGATCATGACGTACGACGAGGGTGCGCTGCTCGACGCGCTGGCCCGCCTGCGTGCCGCAGACGCCGACAGCCTCGGCGAGGGCACCAAGCTCATCGGCCACTTCCGGGCCCACGGCCTGCTCGTGCCCGTCTGGGAGTTCGAGCACGACGCGGCCGATCTCGAGGGTCCCGCCCAGGAGTTCCAGGAGCGCCTCGCCGCGGCACTCGCGGACGACTCGCCCCTCACGTCCGAGCAGCGTTCCGCCCGCGGCGCCCTGATCAGCCGCCAGGTCCAGGTCTGACCCCACCCGCCCCCGGGGCGGCCGAGCCTAGTCGCGGTCGATCGGGCAGGACATGCAGCGCGGGCCGCCCCGGCCCGAGCCGAGCTGGTCACCGCTGATCGTGATGACCTCGATGCCGTGCTCCTCGAGCCGGGCGTTGGTCTGCTCGTTGCGCTCGTACGCCACGGCGAGCCTCGCGTCGATGGCCAACGTGTTGTTGCCGTCGTCCCACTGCTCGCGCTCGGCCGTCACGGGGTCGAGGCCCGTGTCGATCTGGTGCAGGGTGTCGATCCCCATCGCCGCGGCGGCCGCGGAGAAGAAGGACGACTCCTGGCCGATCACGAAGTGGTCGTCCTCGAGCGACAGCGGCACGGCGCGCAGGCTGTCGGCCATGTTGGGATAGATCACGACGGTGTCGACGTCGACCATCGTCACGATCGTGTCGAGGTGCATCGTCGCGCGCTCCTGCGCGATCGGGACCGCGAGCACCGTCCGCGCGAGGTCCTCGGTCAGCACCTGCCGGGCGAACCGCTCCAGGCCCGCGGGGGTGGTCCGCTCACCGATGCCGACCGCGATCACGCCCGGCGCGAGCTCGAGGACGTCGCCGCCCTCGAGGTGCTCCAGGTGCGGTCCGTGGACGACGGGGGTGCCGGCGAAGCGCGGGTGGTGGCGATAGATCAGGCCGGTCAGCTGGGTCTCGCGTGCCCGGGCGGGCATCGCAAGGCTCGTCACGGCGACGCGGTCGCGCAGCCACACCGACGAGTCGCGGGTGAACAGCAGATTGGGCAGCGGGCTGATGAGGAAGTCCTCGGGCTGCATGAGGGCGTGGGCGACCGAGCCGTCGACGCGTACCTCGTCGTTGCGCAGGCCCGCCATCAGCACCTCGGCGAGCTTGTCGGGGGCGGCGCCGTGCAGGTGGCTCTCGATCCAGCCCTGCAGGCTCGGGCCGACGTACAGGTCCTTGAGCGTGCTGGCGATGATCTCCTCGCGGGCCGCCGCGATCTCGAGCGTCGCAGTGAGCAGCTCTGTCAGGTAGAGCACCTCGACGGAGTGGTCGCGCAAGGCCTGCGCGAAGGCGTCGTGCTCCTCCTGTGCGCGGCCCAACCACGGGATCCCGTCGAACAGCAGCTGGTCGTTGTTGCGCGGTGTCAGCCGCCCCAGCTCGGCGCCTGGACGGTGCAGCATGACCGTCCGTAGTCGTCCGACTTCGCTGTCCGCTCCGAGTGTCATGCGCACAGCGTAGTGAGGGCGCAGGCTCTTGTGGCGAGCGTTGCACCCGATCCACTAACGGGACCCCCTCTCACGTGCGTAGGCTCATCGGGTGGACTGGAATGATTACGACGCGGCACTGTTCGACCTCGACGGCGTGATCACGCCGACTGCCGAGGTCCACATGCGTGCCTGGGACAAGATGTTCAACGATTTCCTGCGCGATCGCGGGGTCGACGAGCCCTACACGGATGCCGACTACTTCACGTACGTCGACGGCAAGCCGCGCTACGACGGGGTGCGGTCCTTCCTCGCCTCGCGCGACATCACCCTGCCCGAGGGCGACGCCTCCGACCCGGTCTCCGCCGAGACCGTCTCGGGCCTCGGCAACCGCAAGAACGACGACTTCGAGCAGATCCTCGCCGAGGAGGGCGTCACGCCCTATCCCGGCTCGGTCGCCCTGGTGGAGGCGCTCGCAACGCGCGGCACCAAGATGGCGATCGTGTCGAGCTCGCGCAACGCCGCCGCGGTGCTGACCGCCGCCGGCATGATCGAGCACTTCCCGGTCATCGTGAGCGGCAAGGAGGCCGGCGAGCGCGGCCTGGCCGGCAAGCCCGCTCCCGACACGTTCCTCGACGCCGCCGCCCAGCTGGGCGTGCCCAAGGAGCGGGCCGTCGTGTTCGAGGACGCGCTGTCGGGCGTCGCGGCCGGACGTGCGGGCGACTTCGGCCTCGTGGTCGGCGTCGACCGTGGCGTCGGCGAGGACGCGCTGATCGCCAACGGTGCCGACGTCGTGGTCGACGACCTCGCCCAGCTCGTGGAGGAAACGGGGGTGACCGCATGAGCCCGTCGCACATCGCACCCGAGGCGATGGACTTCCTCGATCGCACCCGCTATCCCGTCGACGAGTGGGCCCTGGTCGAGAGGCGTATCGACGCGGACGACCTCGGCGCGACCGAGACGCTGTTCTCGGTCGGCAACGGCTACCTCGGCCTGCGCGGCAACGTCGAGGAGGGCCGCGACTCGTACTCGCACGGCACCTTCATCAACGGCTTCCACGAGACCTGGCCGATCCAGCACGCCGAGGAGGCCTTCGGCTTCGCGCGCGTGGGCCAGACGATCGTCAACGCCCCCGACGCCAAGGTCATCCGCCTCTACGTCGACGACGAGCCGCTGCTGCTGCCGATCGCGGACCTCCTGCAGTACGAGCGCCGCCTCGACTTCCGCACCGGCGTGCTGAGCCGCGACATCCTCTGGCGTACGCCCGGGGGCAAGCGCGTGCAGATCCGGTCGCGCCGCATGGTCTCGTTCACACAGCGCCACCTCGCGGTGCTGACGTTCGAGGTCACGATGCTCGACGACCACGCGCCGGTCGCGATCTCCTCGCAGATCCTCAACCGCCAGGACGGCGAGGACGAGTACCACGTCCGCTCCAAGTCGATGGGCGAAGGCGTCGACCCCCGCAAGGCCGGCCAGATGCGCCACCGCGTGCTGGTGCCGCAGAGCAACTCCGGCAACATCGCGGACGGCCGCGTCGCGCTGGGCTACCAGTGCGCCGAGAGCGGCATGACGATCGCGGTCGCCGCCGACCACCGGCTCGAGACGGCCAACAGCTACACCAAGCGCATGCAGACCGACGACGACCTGGCCAAGATGACGTACCGCATCGACGCCGAGCCGGGCCAGCCGATCACGCTGACCAAGTTCGTCAGCTATCACACCTCGCGCGGCGTGCCGTCCCGCGAGCTGCTCGACCGCTGCCGCCGTACGCTCGACCGCGCCCACGACGAGGGCCTGGACAAGCAGCTCGACGACCAGCGCGCCTGGCTCGACGACTTCTGGACCCGCTCCGACGTCGAGATCCCGGGCCAGCCCGAGGTGCAGCAGGCGACCCGCTGGAACCTGTTCCAGATCGCCCAGGCCGCGGCGCGCGCCGAGGGCACCGGCATCGCCGCGAAGGGCGTCACGGGCTCGGGCTACGGCGGGCACTACTTCTGGGACACCGAGGTCTACGTCCTGCCGTTCCTGACGTACACGACGCCGCGGATGGCCCGCAACGCCCTGCGCTTTCGCTACACGCTGCTCGACGCGGCCCGCAACCGTGCCAAGCAGATGGCCCAGCAGGGTGCGCTGTTCCCGTGGCGGACGATCAACGGCGAGGAGGCCTCGGCCTACTACGCCGCGGGCACCGCGCAGTACCACATCGACGCGGACGTCTCGTATGCGTTGAGCCAGTACCTCGCGGCGACCGGCGACATCGACTTCCTGACGCGCGAGGGCATCGACATCCTGGTCGAGACCGCTCGCATGTGGGTCGACCTGGGCTTCTGGCGCAACGAGGCCGACGGCACGTTCCACATCCACGGCGTGACCGGCCCGGACGAGTACACGACGGTGGTCAACGACAACCTCTTCACCAACGTCATGGCGCGCTTCAACCTGCGCCGGGCGGTGCAGGCGGTGCGTGAGCTGGCCGAGCGCGACGGCGCCGAGTACGACGAGGTCGTCAAGCGGCTCAAGCTCGATCTCGCGGAGGTCGACGACTGGGAGCGCGCGGCCGACGACATGGCGATCCCGTACGACGAGCACCTCGGCGTGCACCCGCAGGACCAGCACTTCCTCGAGCGCGAGGTCTGGGACCTGGCCAACACGCCGCTCGACAAGCGTCCGCTGCTGCTCAACTACCACCCGCTGGTGATCTACCGGTTCCAGGTGCTGAAGCAGGCCGACGTCGTCCTGGCGCTGTTCCTGCAGGGCGAGCACTTCACGCCGGAGGAGAAGCGGGCCGACTTCGAGTACTACGACCCGATCACGACCGGCGACTCGACGCTCTCCGCGGTCGTGCAGTCGATCATGGCCGCCGAGGTCGGCTATCACGATCTCGCGCTGCGCTACTTCCTCGCGGCGCTGTACGTCGACCTCGCCGACCGCCACCACAACACGTCCGACGGCGTCCACGTGGCCTCGACGGGCGGCGTGTGGAGCGCGCTGGTCAACGGCTTCGGTGGCTTCCGCGACCAGAGCGGCGTCTTCACGCTCGACCCGCGGCTGCCCGAGACGTGGGACTCGCTCACGTTCCGGCTCACGCTGCTGGGCACGCGGGTCCGCGTCGACGTGCACCACGACCGGGTCGACCTCTGCATCGAGGACGGCAAGGAGGCCACGTTGGTGGTCCGCGGCACCGAGGTCACCGTGACGCCGGGCGATCCGGTCTCGGTGCCGATCGAGGGCCAGGGGCCGCGTCTGGAGGGTCAGCCGGCCCCCGTCCCGGGCCGCCGTCGCGCCGACGGCACGATCATCGCGGCCATCGTCCCGGGCACCTGACCCGGTCGCGGCCGGCTCAGGCGACGTCGAGCCGGTCGCGGGCGCGGTCGCGCCGACGGTCGACCGGCACGGCTCTGGTCGCGGCGGCGAGCCCTGCCGGGGCGGAGTTGACGTAGATCGACTCGGCGCGGTCCACGACGAAGGTCTCGTGCCACACCCCGACGACCCGGTCGTTCGTACGGGCTCGGCGGTTGAACGCGGCCCATGCGGGGCGGTGCGCTGCCGTCCGGTCGCTCGCATATGCGTACAGCGCGTGGGCCGACGACCAGTACTGCACGAGCCACGGACCACGAGGGCTGAGCACGAGGCGGTAGCCCATCAGCCCGCTGTCGGGATCCTTCGACAGCTCGCTCAGCATGCGGGGCATCGCGGCGAAGACCGGCAGCCAACGGTCCGGCCGCCACCACCGGTTGATCGACATGCCGATGAGGAACACGACCAGCTCCCCGTCGTGCTGGTGCGTCGTTCGTCCGGGACGTGTACGGGTCATGACGACCTCCATTGGATAGTGGGACTCTCCAATACTGGATAGTGGCACTTGCTATTGTCAAGGGGTGCGCATCTCCGAGCTGGCCCGACGTGGCGGCGTCACGACCGCGACGGCCAAGTACTACCTGCGCGAAGGGCTCCTCCCACCCGGGCGGCTGACCTCCGCGACCCAGGCTCAGTACGACGAGCCGCACGTCCAGCGGCTCCGCCTGGCGCGGGCGCTGCTCGCCTCCGGCCTGTCCGTCGCGACCGCCCGTGAGGTGCTCGGGCACCTCGACAGCCCTGCGGACGGTCCCCTCGACCTGTTGGCCGAGGTGCAGACGACCCTCACGCCGGTGGAGGGTCCCGTCGACCGCGAGCGGGTGACGGCGCTGCTGCGGCGCTGGGGATGGAACACCGACGTCGCCCTCGACGGGCCGGTCGCCGCGCTGGCCTCCGCGCTCGACGTCGCCGAGGCGGCGGGCTTCACGATCGGCCCCGAGCTGCTCGACGGATACGCCGCCGCGGCCCACGAGGTCGCCGAGCTCGACATCGCAGGCGTGCCGACGACGTCGTCCGAGGACGCCGTGCAGCACGTCGTCCTGGGCACGATCCTGCTGGAGCCGGTGCTGCTGGCCCTGCGCCGGCTGGCCCAGGCCGATGTGTCGGCCCGGCGCTTCGGCTGACGGCGGCGCCCGAGGCGAGGTTCTGGTGCACGCGACCGGGAGGCATGAAAACATCGAGGGATGATCACCGTGACGTGGACGACCTCGACGGGCGAGACCGGGACGACGGAGCTGTCCGGCGACGACAAGTGGACCTTCGGTCGCACCGGCGGGGGCGAGGACCTGACGGTCTCGGTCGACAACCCGGCCGTCAGCCGTACGGCCCTCGTGATCCGCGACAGCGGCCCCGGGCCGGTCGTCTTTCGTGGACAGACCGACAACGGCGCGAAGGTCGCGCTGATCAGCCTCCTCGGGTCCAGGACGTGGCTCGACGAGGGCACCGCAGGCAATCTCACGGCCGAGGAGAACCGGGTCGAGCTGTCGATCCAGGACGAGGTCGTCGTGACCGTCGACGTCGACTTCGACGACCGCGGCTCCGTGGTCGAGCGCCAGCAGGCCCAGTAGCCCGGGTCTCGCTAGTCTCGGGGCATGTCGTTCGAGACCGGTCTGCCCAAGGCGGAGCTGCACGTCCATCACGTCGGATCCGCCTCGATGCGCACGGTGGCCGAGCTCGCGGAGCGACATGCGGGCACGACCACGGTGCCGACCGACCCCGACGCGCTCGCCGACTTCTTCACGTTCACCGACTTCGGCCACTTCATCGAGGTCTACCTGTCGGTCGTCGACCTGCTGCGCACCCCGGAGGACCTGTGGACGCTCACCCACGACGTCGCACGTGACCTCGCGGCGCAGAACGTCCGGTACGTCGAGCTGACCTGCACGCCCTACACCTCGATCGCGGTCGGCATCAGCGCCGAGGCGTACTGCGAGGCGCTCGAGGACGCCCGCCGTCGCGCGGAGGTCGACTTCGGCGTCACGATGCGCTGGATCTTCGACATCCCCGGCGAGTCCGGTCTGCCCGCCGCGGACGTCACCCTCGACACCGCCCTGCGGCTGCAGCCGGACGGCCTGGTGGGCTTCGGCCTCGGCGGTCCCGAGATCGGCGTGCCGCGACCGCAGTTCAAGCCGCACTTCGACCAGGCCCGTGCGGCAGGCCTGCACAGCCTCCCGCACGCGGGCGAGTCGACCGGCCCCCAGACGATCTGGGACTCGCTGGAGGCGCTCGGCGCCGAGCGCATCGGCCACGGCATCGCGGCCGCGCAGGACCCCGCCCTCATGGCCTACCTCGCGGAGCACCAGATCCCGCTCGAGATCAGCCCGACGTCCAACGTCCGCACCCGCTCGGTCGCGTCGCTGGCCGAGCACCCGCTGCCGGCGCTGGTCGCGGCCGGGGTGCCGGTGTCGATCAACTCCGACGACCCGCCCATGTTTGGCACCACGCTCAGCCAGGAGTACGAGGTCGCGCGCGATCTGCTCGGCCTGGACGACGCCGGCGTCGCCGAGCTCGCCCGCGCCGCGGTGCGTCACTCGTACGCACCCGATGCGGTCAGGACGCGGCTGCTCGCCGAGATCGACGCGTACACGGGGTCTTGACGCTTCCATAACCATCTGGTTATGTAGCGGGATGAACGAGGACCAGCTCGATCTCGTGTTCGGCGCACTCGCCGACCGCACCCGGCGCGCGATCCTCGCGAGGCTGGCCGATCAGGACACCAGTGTCGGTGACCTGACGGCGCTCTTCGCGATGTCGCAGCCTGCGGTGTCCAAGCACCTCAAGGTGCTGGAGCAGGCCGGGCTGGTCTCCCGCAACCGGCAGGGGACACTGCGCCTCAGCCACCTCGAGGCCGAGCCGCTCAAGGGCGCGACGGTCTGGATGGCCGACTACCGGACGTACTGGTCCGAGAGCTATGACCGCCTGGACGCGCTGCTCGAGGAGCTCGACTGATCCCACCAAGGAGAAGCACATGAGCACCACGAAGCACGACGTCACGATCGAGAACGACGGCCAGCACGGCATCACCATCGTCCGCGAGTTCGACCACCCGGCCGACAGGGTCTATCGCGCGCTGACCGAGCCCGAGCTGATCGGACGCTGGGTCGGCCCGCGCGGCTACGACAACGTCGAGGTCACGAACGACGCGCGTCACGCCGGGGCCTGGACCCTCGTCCAGCGCGGCCCCGACGGCGACGAGTTCGCCTTCCGAGGCGTCTTCCACGGCGACCCGACACCCGAGCTGACCCTGCGCACGTTCGAGTGGCTGGGCCTGCCCGGTCACGTGAGCTTCGAGTCGTTGAGCGTGGACGATCTCGGTGACGGCCGCTCGCGGGTGCGCACCACCTCGGTCTTCCTCACCCAGGAGGATCGAGACGGCATCCGGGCCAACGGCATGGACGACGGGGTGACCGAGGGCTACGAGCGGATGGACGAGGTGCTGGCGACCCTGTGACCGGACGCCTCAGCGCGGCGAGGGCGGTGCCAGGGCGACCGGCACGCGGACCAGGAGGACGCCCGGCTGCACCTCGGCGGTGATGGTCTGCCCGTCGCCGACGGGGTCGCCGTCGAGCTGCATCGGCACCGGCTTCTCGGCCTTGATGACGACCTTCTGGCCGGTGAGGCGGTCGAGGCGCTCGTTGGTGCGCTTCTGCCGCCCGACGACGCGCACGATGATCGCGAGCCAGCCGATGAACCGCTTCGGCGCGATCACCACGACGTCCAGCAGCCCGTCGTCGATCTGGGCGTCGGGCAGCAACGGGATGCCGCCCTGCAGGAAGCCGACGTTGCCGACGACCACGGTGCGCGCGCGGAACTTGCGGGGCTCGCCGCCGTCGACCGAGATCTGCACCTTCATCGCGGGGAACCGGGCAGCCTTGACGCCGCTGACGAAGTACGCGAGCCAGCCCACCTTGCTCTTGAGCTGGTCGTTGACGCCGGTCATGATCGCGGCGTCCATGCCGAGGCCGGCCATCACCAGGAACGTCGTGTGGTGGCCGGTGTCGGTCTCCAGGACCGCGAGGTCGATGGCCCGGTCCTGGCCGCCGAAGGCGACGTCGAGTGCGTCCCGCGCGTTGAGCGGGATGCCGAGGTTGCGGGCGAGCAGGTTGCCGGTGCCGTGGGGCAGGACGCCCACCGCGACGCCGGTGCGGGCGACCTCCTGGCACACCGTGCGCACGGTGCCGTCCCCGCCGGCGGCGATGATGAGGTCGACGCCCTCCTCGAGCGCCGCCCTGGCCTGGCCGCGGCCGGGGTCCTCGATCGAGGTCTCGTACCAGCTCGGCTCGCTCCACCCGTTGAGGTCGGCGACCATCCGCACGCGGGCCTTGAACTCCTCGACGTCACCGACCTTGGCCGGGTTGAGCACGACCGCGGCGCGGCGGCGCCCCGATCCGGTGATGGTCGCGAGCTCGTGCGGCAGGCGGGCGGCGTCGGCCACGATCAGGAGCCACAGGCCGAGGGCGATCACCAGGCCGAGGCTGAGCCCGGCGACGACGTCGCTGAGGTAGTGCACGCCGAGGAAGATCCGGCTCGCACCGACGCCGATCGCCATCAGGCTGAGCACCGTGACGAGGATGCGCCGCTTCCAGCCGCGGCCGGTCGAGACGATCGCCAGCAGGACCAGCACCGTGAAGAACATGCCCGCACCGGTCGAGTGACCGCTGGGGAACGAGTAGCCGCCGATCTCGTGCAGCGGCATGTCGAACGTCGGACGCTCGCGGCCGAACGCGAGCTTGATCAGCGCGTTGCCGCCGATCGCGACCACGCCGGACAGCACGATCCACAGGGCGATCGCCCGCTCACGGCGCACCAGCGCGACGATCGCGAGCAGGGCCAGCACGATGCCGCACACGAGATTGCTGAACACGACCGCGACGACGTCGAGGAAGTCCACGAGCCCGGGACGACCGTCCGTGACGTCGTACGCCCACTCGGCCACGTGCTGGTCCAGGCGCATCACGGGGGAGGCCTCGGTCGCGACGCAGACCGCGAGGATCGCGAAGATGAGCGTCGGGACGGCCAGCACCCAGGCCAGCACAGCGGGGCGGCCGGGATCGGCTCGACGCAGGTCCAACGTCACAGGTCCTCCTCAGGGGTCGGTCAACTCTAATCGACTGAAAACGCGCCGTGCCCCGGGCGATAGGCTGGCACAGTGATCGACGCCCGAATCCTGAGAGATGACCCCGATGCCGTCCGCGCCGCCCAGCAGCGCCGTGGTCTGCCCACCGAGCTCGTCGACGAGCTCATCAGCGCGGACGAGCAGCGCCGAGCCTCGATCGTGGCGTACGAGGCCGTGCGCGGTGAGCAGAAGAACCTCGGCAAGCTGATCCCCAAGGCGCAGGGCGAGGAGAAGCAGCAGCTGCTCGCGCGCACCAAGGAGCTCAGCCAGCAGGTCAAGGACGCCGAGGCCGCGCAGACCGAGGCCGCCGAGACGTTCGAGCGGCTCATGAAGTCGCTGCCCAACCTGGCCTCGCCCGACGCCCCCCAGGGTGGCGAGGACGACTTCGTGGTGCTCGAGACCGTCGGCACGCCCCGCGACTTCGCCGCGGAGGGCTTCGAGCCCCGCGACCACCTCGAGCTCGGCCAGATGCTGGGTGCGATCGACGTCGAGCGCGGCGCCAAGGTCAGCGGCTCGCGGTTCTACTTCCTCACCGGTGTCGGCGCCCAGCTCGAGCTCGCGCTGACCCAGCTCGCGATGAGCAAGGCCGCCGAGTGGGGCTTCACCCCGATGATCCCGCCCGCGCTGGTCAACGAGCGCGCGATGGAGGGCACGGGCTTCCTCGGCCAGGCCGCGGACGACGTCTACCACCTGGAGAAGGACGGCCTGTACCTCGTCGGCACGTCCGAGGTGCCGATGGCGGCCTACCACTCCGACGAGATCCTCGACGCGGGCTCGCTGCCGCGCCGCTACGCCGCGTTCAGCCCGTGCTTCCGCCGCGAGGCCGGCTCGTACGGCAAGGACACCCGCGGGATCTTCCGCGTCCACTGGTTCGACAAGGTCGAGATGTTCGTCTACACGACGCTCGACCAGGCCGCCGACGAGCACCAGCGCATCCTGGGCTGGGAGAAGGCCTGGCTGGACGCCCTCGAGCTGCCCTACCGCGTGATCGACGTGGCCTCGGGCGACCTGGGGCTCTCGGCGATCCGCAAGTTCGACTGCGAGGCGTGGATCCCGACCCAGGGCAAGTACCGCGAGGTCTCCTCGGCGTCCAACTGCACCGAGTTCCAGAGCCGCCGGCTCGACATCCGGGTCCGCGGCGGCGAGGCCGAGGGCACGACGCCCGCGGCGACGCTCAACGGCACGCTGTGCGCCATGACCCGCACGATCATCGCGATCCTCGAGAACGGGCAGCAGGCCGACGGGTCCGTACGCCTGCCCGCGGCGCTGCACCCGCTGCTCGGCGAGGTCCTGAGGCCGCTGCCGTGAGCTGGCGCCCCAGGCTCGTCGCGCTCGACGTCGACGGCACGCTGGTCGACAGCGCCAACGAGATGACCCCCGCGGTGCGTGAGGTCGTGCGCGCGGTGCGTGACTCCGGCATCGAGGTGGCCATCTCGACGGGCCGCGCGATCCCCGGCGTCGTCGACACGACCCAGAAGCTCGGCTTCACCGAGGGCTATGCGGTCGCCAGCAACGGCGCGGTCGTGTTCTCCTACGACCCCGTCGAGGTGCTGCACGCGGTGACGTTCGACGCGAGCGATGCGGTGAGTCGCGTCCTGGAGTACGTCCCCGACGCGATCGTCGCGGTCGAGGAGCTCGGGGTGGGCTTCCGGGTCAACCGGCCGTTCCCCGAGGATGAGATCAGCGGCAACTTCACCGTCGAGCACATCGACTCGCTGATGGCCGATCCGGTCACCCGCGTCGTGATCCGCTCGACCGACCACACCGCCGAGGAGTTCACCAAGATCGTCGAGGACCTCGGGCTGATCGGCACCAACTACTTCATCGGCTACTCCGCGTGGCTCGACCTCGCGCCCGAGGGCGTCTCCAAGGCGTCCGGCCTGGCGTTCCTGACCGACCGCCTCGGCATCACGCAGGAGGACGTCCTCGCAGTCGGCGACGGCAACAACGACATCGAGATGCTGCAGTGGGCCGGTCGCGGTGTCGCGATGGGTCACGCGCCCGACACCCTCACCGACGTCGCCGACCACGTCACCGGCTCGATCGACGACGACGGTCTCGTCGAGGAGCTGCGCCGCTACCTCTAGACGCTCAGGCGGTGCTCGAGCACCTCGTCCATGTGGCCCTCGGCCCAGTCCTTGATCCCGCGGACCAGGTGGTGCAGCGAGAGGCCCAGGTCGGTGAGCTCGTACGTCACCGTGACGGGCACGGTCGGTGTGACGGTGCGGGTGAGCAGCCCGTCGGCCTCCAGCGACCGCAGGGTCTGGGTGAGCATCTTCTGGCTGACGCCGGCGATCGTCCGCGACAGCTCCGAGAAGCGCATGGGCTGCGGGTCCCCGCCGCGGCCGAGCGCGCACAGGATCAGCGCGACCCACTTGTCGGAGATCCGGGCGACCAGCTGGCGGCTGGGGCAGGCGGCGTAGAACGCGTTGTACTCGTTCTTGGCCTGCGTCCTGCGCTGCGCTGCGGTGGTCGTGCTCATCGTCGTGCTCCTCACTCGGTGGTGACCTAGGCACTCCCAGGTACCTACTTCCCGGGGGGAAGCGCCACGCCCAGTATGGACACATGAGCACACCATCGACCACCCTTCCCGGCGGCACATGGACCCTGGGCGACCTCACCGTCACCCGGTTCGGCTACGGCGCGATGCAGCTGGCGGGCCCCTGGGTCATGGGGCCGCCGGCCGACCACGACGGCGCGATCGCGGTGCTGCGCGAGGCCGTCGACCTCGGCATCACGCACATCGACACCAGCGACTCCTACGGCCCGCACATCACCAACCAGCTGATCCGCGAGGCGCTGCACCCCTATCCGGACTCCCTGCACGTCGTGACCAAGATCGGCGGCCGGCGTGACGAGCAGGGCGGTTGGCCGACCGAGCGGCGGCCCGATCAGCTGCGGCGCCAGGTCGAGGACAACCTGGAGTCCCTCGGCCTGGACACCCTCGGCGTCGTCAACCTGCGCCTCGGCGACGCCGACGGACCCGTGCAGGAGTCGATCGCCGAGGCGTACGAGACGCTCGTCGACTTCCAGCAGCAGGGCATGATCCGGCACCTCGGCGTCAGCAATGCGACGGTCGCGCAGGTGGACGAGGCGCGGGCGATCGCGCCGCTCGTGTGCGTGCAGAACATGTACAACCTCGCCCACCGCCTCGACGACGAGCTGATCGACCGGCTCGCGGCCGACGGCGTCGCGTACGTGCCGTTCTTCCCGCTCGGCGGGTTCAGCCCGCTCCAGTCGTCCGCCCTGTCCGCGGTCGCCGCGCGGCTGGATGCCACCGCGATGTCGGTCGCGCTGGCCTGGCTGCTGCAGCGCTCGCCCAACATCCTGCTTATCCCGGGCACCTCGTCGGTCGCGCACCTGCGCGAGAACGTCGCAGGGGCGGGGATCGCGCTGGGCGAGGACGACCTGGCCGAGCTGGACCGGATCAGCCCGCGAGAAAGCTGAGCCGCACCTGGCGGTCGGGGTTGTCGACGTTGGTGTCGACCAGGCACACCGACTGCCAGGTGCCGAGCGTCATCCGTCCGTCCAGCACCGGGACGGTCATCGACGGGGCCAGGAACGCCGGCACGACGTGGTCGCGGCCGTGCCCGGGCGTCCCGTGCTGGTGGATCCACCGGTCGTCGCGCGGCAGCAGGTCGTCCAGCGCGGTCAGCAGGTCGTCGTCGCTGCCCGATCCGGTCTCGATGATCGCGACCCCGGCGGTCGCGTGCGGCACGAACACGTGCAGCAGGCCGTCACCGCGCCCCCGACAGAACGCAGCGCAGTCGCGCGACAGGTCGTGCACGACCGACCTGCCACCGGTCCGCACGTCGATCGTGATGGAGTCCATGCCCCGATCGTCCCACCCGCGCCAAGATGTGGCGGCTACCGCCCGCCACATCCCGCGGATCCCGACATCTGGCGGGCTCAAGCCGCCAAATCTCGGACGCCGCGGGGACCGGGCCGGGACGCGTCAGGCGACGCGGCTGGTCGAGAGCTGGTCGAAGGCGTCGAGGACGGCGTCGGTGCTGGGCAGCAGCGCCACGGGCTCGCGGGGGGCCGCGGCGGCCTCGAGCTGCTGCTCGCGGGCCCGGCGCAGGTGACGCTTGATCGTGGACGTCGAGCAGCCGAGGCGGTCGGCGAGCTGGTGGCAGGTGTCCTTGGGGTACGCCTGCCGGGCCGTCATGACAGCGTCGTGGCTCACCGGTCCGCCACCCACGCGCGGGGCGCCGTACGGGGTCGTCGACGCCTGCTGCACCTGGATGCCCAGCTGGCGGCGGATCAGGTGGCGGTCGTGCTCGGTCGTGCAGGCCACGAATCCGGAGACGTCGACCTCGACGACGGCCCGATAGAGGCACTCGACCATGAGCGGGCACGCGGCGCACTGCCGGTGCGCGGACGCCCGCTTGGCGGCCAGCCGGTCCCATTCGGCAGCGGTGACGTCGGTCCGCGCCGGCGGGGAGTGCAGCTGCTCGTCGTGATAGATGTCCGGTACGGAGGCGCACGGAGGCGCAGTTGGTTCAGCCAAGATGGTCATGGGTCCCTCTTCCCAAGAGAGGCAGGCAGGGAGTCGCCGTGCCTCAGGTCACATCAAGGCTCAGGTTAGAGGTACATGCCCCCGGAATCCCGGTTTTCGCCCGAAGTGTCCGAATCGTCACCTTTGGGCACGTTTGGACCCGGTAGGGCCAGCCTCATGTTGTGCAGCTGCGACTGGGCCTGCACCTGCTGGGCGTACAGCGCCGCCTGGATGCCGTGGAAGAGTCCCTCGAGCCAGCCGACCAGCTGCGCCTGGGCGATGCGGAGCTCACCGTCGCTTGGCGCCTCGCTGTCGAACGGGAGGCTGAGGCGCTCCAGCTCCTCGACCAGCTCGGGGGCGAGACCCTCCTCGAGCTCCTGGATCGACTGGGTGTGGATCGCGCGGAGCCGGGCCCGGCTGGCCTCGTCGAGAGGGGCGGCCTTCACCTCGTCGAGGAGCTGGCGGATCATCCCCCCGATGCGCATGACCTTGGCCGGCTGCTCGACGAGCTTGCCGAGCGGGGTGCCGCTCTGCTCGGGCGGCTGTGGCGGCTGGCCACCGGGTGCGGTGATGGGCTGCCCGCCCGGGGCGATGATCTTCGGCTGCTCCTCAGTCATCCATCCAGCGTAGCCACGTTTGCCGAGACCGCAGGGGTGTGCGCCTCAGAGGGTCAGCAGGACCTTGCCGATGTGGCTCGAGTCCTCCAGCACCTGGTGCGCCTGGCGTACGTCCTCCAGCGGGTACGTCGCGTGGACGATCGGGCGCACCGTGCCGTCGGCGATGAGCGGCCAGACCTGCGCGACCATCGCCGAGACGATCGCGGCCTTCTCGTTGCTGGGCCGCGCCCGCAGCGACGTGGCCATCACGGCGGCGCGCTTGGTGAGCAGCGCGGCGAGGTTGAGCTCAGCCTTGGTGCCGCCCTGCATGCCGATGACGACGAGGCGCCCGGCGGTGTTGAGCACCGAGACGTTCGAGGCGAGATACTTCGCGCCGATGATGTCGAGGATGACGTCGGCGCGCAGGCCGGCGCTCTTCATCTCCTCGGCGAAGTCCTGCTCGCGGTAGTTGATGACGACATCCGCGCCGAGCTCGCGACAGAACGCGGCCTTGTCCTCCGAGCCGACCGTCACCACGACGGTCGCACCGAACGCCTTGGCGACCTGGATCGCCATCGTGCCGATGCCGCTGGCGCCGCCGTGCACGAGGAGCGTCTCGCCGTGCTGCAGCTTGCCGATCATGAAGACGTTCGACCACACGGTCGCGGCGACCTCCATGAGGCCTGCGGCCTCGGTCAGCGAGATCCCGGACGGCACGGTGGCGACCTGGCCCGCGGGCACGCTGACGTACTCGGCGTAGCCGCCGCCGGTCAGCAGCGCGCAGACGTGGGCCCCGGGCTGCAGGTCGGTGACGCCTTCGCCGACGGAGACGATGTCGCCCGAGCACTCCAGGCCGAGGACGTCGGTGCTGCCGGGCGGCGGGTCGTAGAAGCCTTGGCGCTGCAGGAGGTCGGCGCGGTTGACGCCTGCGGCGGTGACGCGGATGAGCACCTCACCGGGTGCGGGTTCGGGTGCCGGACGGTCGACGACCTCGAGGGCGTCGACTCCGCCGGGCGTGGGAGCTGTGACAGCGCGCATCCTCCGTACGGTAGTCGGCCCGGCCCGTGCGGGCGATCCAGGTGGCCCCTCACAGGGCACCTGAGAGGATGGAAGACATGCATGTTGCCGTGGTCCAGCGCGCGTCCGACATCGACTCGGCCGCCAACCGGGAGTCCATCGCGGCCCAGCTCGCCGCCCTGGGGCCCGGCGACGACCTCGACCTGGTCGTCCTGCCCGAGGCCGCGATGCACGACTTCGGCGCGCCCGACCATGACCTGGCCGCGGTGGCCGAGCCGCTGGACGGCCCGTTCGTGCAGCTGATCGCGGATGAGGCCCGTCGCATCGGCGCGACGGTCGTGGCGGGGATGTTCGAGCGTACGGACGGTCTGCCCTTCAACACGCTGGTCGTCGTGGGGCCGGACGGAGAGCTGCGGCGGACGTATCGCAAGATCCACCTCTACGACTCGTTCGGCTACAAGGAGTCCGATCGCATGGCGGCGGGCGAGGTCGAGCCGGTCGTCGTCGAGATCGCGGGCC
Organism: Aeromicrobium sp. S22; assembly: GCF_009661045.1. Taxonomy (NCBI): domain Bacteria; kingdom Bacillati; phylum Actinomycetota; class Actinomycetes; order Propionibacteriales; family Nocardioidaceae; genus Aeromicrobium; species Aeromicrobium sp. S22. The sequence continues at coordinate 28,374 of NZ_WJWV01000001.1, read as the reverse complement.
GGCCGGTCGGGCTGATGACCTGCTACGACCTGCGCTTCCCCGAGCTCGCGCGCGGACTGGTCGACGCGGGGGCCGAGATATTGATCGTCCCGGCCGCCTGGGTCGCGGGCGATCGCAAGCTCGAGCACTGGCGGACGCTGCTGACCGCGCGGGCGATCGAGAACACGGTCCACGTCGTCGCGGCGGGGCAGGGTGGCGACCGCTACACCGGCCATTCCTTGGTTGCCGATCCATGGGGCTCTATCGTGGATGAGGCCGACCTGGCTCCCGCGATCATCCGGGCCACCCTGGCCGCAGCCGACCTGGCGCACGCGAGGGACGTGAATCCCTCGCTCTCCAACCGAAGGATCCGACACCGCTCATGAGCTCCACCGTGCAGGGAGGACGTCGACGGCTCGACGCGTCGGTGCCTCCCGAGTACGACCTCCCGACGCGTGAGCCGCGCATCGAGTCGGCGCGCACCGCGCGGCTGCTCATGTGGGTCGTGTTCGTGGCGTGGGTCGTCGGCACGGCGGGCGCGGCGACGTCGATCATCGCGATCGGCGCCCCGGGCTGGGTCGAGCGTCCCTCGGCCGCCCTGCTCACGATCGTCTTCGCGGTGGGCCTGACCCACCGCGGCGGCGGCCACATGCGCATCTGGCTGCCGATCACGGCCGCCCTCGCGATCGCCGCGGCCGCCCTGGAGACCAATGTCCTGCTGGCGTCCGCCGCGACGGTCTCGGCGGTCCTCTCTGCGGTGTGGGCGGTGATGGTGACCCGGCCGGCCGACTCGGTGGTCGGCGCGCTGCGCGAGTACGCCCTGGCGCTCGTGGTCGCGCTCAGCGGCACCCTGTCGGTCGCGGCGTGGAACGCCCCGGTCAACTACCAGCGGTTCAACCTCCTGGTCATCACCGTCGCGCTCGGCCTCGCGATCGCGTTGGTGTGGAACCTCGGCGCCGGCCTGCACGGGCTCGGCCGGCAGAACCTCGGGATCCTCGCGGGGGTCGCGGTCCTGCTGCTCGCGATCCTCGCCTACAGCAGCTTCGTGCGCTCGCACGGCTCCGACGTCCTGGTCGAGTCGTTCAGCGACCTGGTCACCTGGAGCCGCGAGACGTTCGAGGGCGTGCCGCGCCCGGTCGAGGTGTTCATCGGCTTCCCGGCGCTCATCACGGGTGTCTCGATGCGCTCCAAGCGGCGCGAGGGCTGGTGGGTGCTGGTGTTCGCGGTCATCGGCACCGCGGTGCTGACCACGTCGCTCGTGACGCCGGGCGCCTTCCCGACGTACATCGCGCTGTCGACCCTCTACTCGGTCGTCCTCGGCCTCATCGTCGGGCTGATCGTGCGGCACTACGTCCTGCGGGAGCGCTCGGCCCGTGCCGCGCGTGCGATCGAGCCCATCGTGCGCGTCGAGCCCCCGCGCTTCGCCCCCTTGAAGTAGCCGCCGCGCCGGCAGGTGCGACAATCGTCTCTGGCGTGGCGCTTCGGTGCTGCCGCCAGGAGGGGTGCCGGAGTGGCCGATCGGAAGCGCCTTGAAAGCGCTCGCTGGCAGCGATGTCAGCCGCGGGTTCGAATCCCGCCCCCTCTGCGTGACGAAGTATCGCCTTGACCGCCGCTTCACCCTGCCCGCGATCGGGATCCACCTGATCGCCGCGGGCCTCGTGGCCGCCCTCGCCTTCTGGGTGTGGGCGCCCCTCGGCGTGCTCACGGTGCTGCTGCTGCTCAACGCGCTGCGCGTGTTCGCCTTCCCGCCGGCCGTGGTCCGCGCGGATCCGTCGGGCGTACGCCTCGGCGGGCTCATGACCATGAAGCCCGTGCGGGTGGTCTGGACCGAGGTCGAGGACGTCACCGTCGACCGCACGCGGCTGGTGTTCGACCGGGGAGACGCGGGGACCACCGCCTTCCCGCTGGCGTACGTCGGCCCACGGGCGGAGGAGCTCGTCCGCGAGGTCTACGACCGGCTGAACACCGCCAACGGCTACACCCGCTACGAGGATCCGTCGTCCTGACGCAGGCTCCGAGGGGCTCGGATCGATCCCGATTCGTCGGACCGGTGACCCGGTCGCTATCCTGATCCGGTTGCTGTCTTCGGACTGCAGCGGGGAGATGTCGCATAGTGGCCTAGTGCGCCCGCCTGCTAAGCGGGTTGAGGTTTAAACCTCTCGCGAGTTCAAATCTCGCCATCTCCGCAGGCACACCAAGGAGCAGGGCCCCGTCGGGTCCTGCTCCTTCGTGCATGCCCAATCTCCACCGCACCGCAAAGTGACGCGACGGGAAACACACGGCCGCCGTTTGGTGAAAACCCTTCGCACTCCAGCACACGCGGTTAACGTGGGATTTCCAGGGGACAGGGGCCGACATGGGACGAGAGACGCACGGGCTGCAGAGCCTTGCGGCGATGGCGCACCTCTTGATGCAGCCCCACAGCCTCGAGCGGGTGCTGGAGGTCGCGGCCGAGCACGCCCGCGGCGCGATCGGTGCTGCGAGCGTCTCGATCAGCCAGTTCGACGAGCCCGCCCAGCAGATCCGCACGATCCTCAACGTCGGCGAGCTCGGACCGGGCGAGGAGCGTTGGCCCGACGACGAGACGTACTCGATCGCCGGCGACAAGCGGTTGGCGTCCGCGATCCTGGACAAGCTCAGCTCGCACGACGCGGTTGACGACCCCGCGTCGGACGAGACCGAGCGGCGGATGTTGCGCCGGCTCGAGAAGGGCTCGTCGCTGACGACGGCGATCGTGGTGGACGGACGGGCGTGGGGGGAGTTCTACGCGACCCGGCACATCGGCGCCGTCCGGTTCGACGCGGACTCGATCGCGTACGCCGAGGTGCTCGTCGCGATCCTGGCCTCGGCGATCTCGCGCGCGCTGCGGGAGCAGACGCTGCAGGAGCTCGCGTTCCACGATCCGCTGACCGGGTTGTTCAACCGGCGCGGTCTCGACGCCGAGGCGGCCCAGGTGTTCAACGTCCCGGAGGGGACGACCCGCAACGTGGCGATCGTGGTGGTCGACATCAACGGCCTCAAGACGATCAACGACACCCAGGGCCACGCCCAGGGCGATGAGCGGATCCGGTTCGTCGGGTCCTCGCTCCGGATCGCGTTCGCGCCCCTCGGCGCGTCGATCGTGGCGCGGGTCGGCGGCGACGAGTTCACGGTGATGGTGCCCGATCGTGACGTGCAGGAGGTGCTGGCCACTGCCGATGCCCTGCTCGACCGGCTCGCGGAGGCGGAGCACGAAGTGGGAGTCTCGGCGGGCGTGGCGGCCGCCGCCATCACCGCCGACACCGATGTGCGGCCCACCGACCTGTTCGCGGCCGCCGACCGGGCGCAGTACGTCGCCAAGCGCGCGGGCCTGACTGCGGCCCTGCTCTACGACGACCTCGAGGCGCAGATCGCCTGACCTCGCCCGTTTCAGCGGTGACGTCGCCGCTCGTGCCGGAGCCACAGGCTGACCACCAGCGCACCCAGGGCTGCACCCGCGGTGTTGGCCACCACGTCGTCGGTGCTGCCCGTGCGCCCCGGCCGGGCGACCGTCTGGGCGAGCTCGATCGCGACCGAGAAGAGCCCCGCGAGAACCGTGCCCCACAGCCACCCCAGGCGGGGGAACAGCGCGATCAGCAGGGCACCCAGCGGCACGAACAGCAAGATGTTGGCGCCGAACTCCCCGATCCGATAGCCCTGGTCGGGGGTCAGGTCGAACAGCGAGACGAGCCACGTCGTCGGGGGCCGGCTCGCCAGGTCGAGGTTCTGGTCGACGTGGGTGGGCCACAGGGCGATCAGCAGCAGCGCCACCACATAGACGACGCCCGCGCCGATGATCGGGAGGCGGACGCGCATCCCCCGATCGTACGGTCAATGGGTTGAGTGGTCAGCCGTTGGCGTACGACGGTCAACGGTTGGTCCCTGCCGGGACGGGAGATCTCTGCTGTGCCGAGTCCGCGGCGCGAGCTGCCAGCGTTTCAGCCTGACGTCGGGTGGGCGTGCTGGGACGGATTGAGGCCAGGACTCACGTGGTAGCCGTGACCTGCTGACAGCAGGCGCGTCCGCAGCATTTGCAGGGTGACTTGCGCCGGGTGGATTCGCGATCAGCGATGGTGGGCCGTATGTCTGACAGCGCGAAGAACCCATGGATTGTCGCGCTCATCGCACTCGTACTGGGCGTCATTGCACTGCCGGACACAAAGCCGCTGGTCGACGACTACGTGGCGGCGGATGACGGTTTGAGGCCCAGGACGACCGCATCGGGATGGTGCCGACATCAAGGAACGCGAACGCAGACCTAATCTGGGAGGCCGCATTTGCCGATGACGGGGTGTGGACGGCCCTGCGAGTCGTCGGACGGGTCGGCATCCGGCACTGCGCAGGTCACACAGCGAGAGGGGAACCTCGACGTCCTGTATGAGCCGACCGCGGACGGGGATCTCTACTTTGTGACCGGGACTTTAGCCGACGCTGTGGCCGCCGAGCAGCCTGTCTGGAGTCCGGCTGGTCGCGCCAGACGGCGTCGTCCTGGCCGAGGCCGATATCTGAGTTAACGCCAAGCCGACCGCGATCCAGGCGATCGGGAAGTACGTGGCGTTGGAGAAGAAGCTGTTGACCAGCACAATCACTAGGATTTGTCCGGGCAGGGTGCGAGCTGTAATGGCGGCCAGCCCGATCATGAATGCCATAAAGGGCAGCGCCAGGAATCGACCGTCAACCCAGTTCCCGAGTATCCAGTTGCTGGCCACGTTGTTTTGAGACTCCTCGGCCGTGTAAAGCAGACCGGAGACGCCCACTCGACCGGCCGCAGAAAGGCCGCGCCCGTGCCAAGGCGACTCGCTCGCGAGAAACAGCAGACCCTCGGTCTGCTGGATCCGCGCCTTGCCAGACGCATCCTCTTGGTCGAGGCTTACCGTGCGCGCGAGCCGTGTCGTCAAGTCCGCGCGCAGAGCGGGCATCGCTGCGAGGGCTGTCCCGCCGAAGATTAGCGCGACGAGCACCAAGGGGATCGCCCGCCCTCGACGCTTTACCGAACGCTCCTTGTTCTTGATCAACAGCCCAACCGCGTAGTACACGACGACGGCTACTATGGCGGCCACCCACGCCGCCCGAGCGAACGCCAGCACAAAAACAGCGCCGTTGATCATGACCAGCGGGTAGAGCCATCGCTTCTGGTCAACGGATCGCCAGGCGAGGACCACGCCGATGGCGGAGAAGAGGCCCAGCCAGTCGGGTTCGGGGTAGATGCCAACAGGTCGACCGATGCTGCTGACGTGGGCGTGCCATACCTCGACGGGGATGATTCCTGCTACCTGCCCCATCGCAAAGACGGAAGCGAACGTGCAGATCGTGAGCACTCCCCGCAGCATGACGGCTACCTCGCGCGGCTGCACCCAGAGCGCCAGGATGACGCTACTGAGGGTGAGCACCATGAGTTGTATGACCAGCGAGTTGCTGTTGACCAGGTCGCCGAGCAGCGCCGACGTGGCCAAGGTGGCGGAGCAGCCGATAAGCACCAGCGGCACCTTGCTCTCTGCGACTGCCCGCCTGTTCAGCAGTCGGGGTATCAGCCACAGAACCACGAGGATGGTGAACACGTGAAAGCGGCCGATCCGTAGATCGACCAGCCCAGCCGATGCACCGACTGCGAAGGTCATGACGTCGTTGCCGCTGCGGTGGGACACCATCACTACGGCTCCGACGAAGGCCGCAGCCGCGATGATGAGCAGGATGTCGAGCGGCATGCGCTGATCCTACGGTGTGGGGGTTGCCTTCCGCAGTTCCTCGTTCTCCGCGTTGGCCTGCGCCAGCGCCTCACCGGCCTGGTTGAGGAGGTACATGATTCCCTGCATCAGGCGGTCTGTCCTGTCAGATAGTAGGTGACGCCTTCTGAACCGATGACGCCGAACTTCCAGTCGCTCCCGCCAGCGTTCCTGCGGTCTCGTTGGCGGCCACCCACTTGAACTTGCCGCTGGACTCGATGGATCCAGGTCCGGACCGGCACAGTTCGGCGTCGTTGCCCGACCCGAGCCTGATTCCGTGCAGGCCGCCTGAAACCGGGCCGACGATGATCCGCGCCGTGGCGTTGCCCTCGTTGAGGATCGGCGTGCTGGCGATCGGTGCGTTGCCCGGTCCCGGTGGCACCAAGGGGCGCGCGAACCATCAGACCGACCTTGTCGGTGTCGGCGTTCCAGACCTCAGCGGCGTCGTCCAGTCGTGTCGCTCCGTTGCCGAGCCGGAGGCCGTAGTGGGGTGTCGACCCGACCGGCTTTGAGCCTCCGACATAGATGCCTTAGCTGTCGTCGGCAATGCTCTTGACGCGCGCCGCGAGCGGCGCCCCAACCGGTCCAGCGCAGGGGATGTTGATGGTCCAGCCAGCCACGATCGGAGTGACACCTGTCGTCAGAGTGAGGCTCTTCCAGGCTGATGCGATGGTGGCGACGCCTGACTGCACCCGTCCTGCGGAGCCGCCCTGCAACATGATGTCGATCTGGTGGCCGACGACAGGAGGTCGCCCATCGTTGGCCCGTCGACGATGCTGTTCCGGTAAAAGGGGATGCCGCCGAGCCGATGCCGGCCCGATGCCGAACCATGTCGTTGAGCGGAGGCCCATGAGATTGGTGTAAGTCTTGGCCCCGTCAATGCTGGCGACAGTGTTCTCAACCGTCGCAATCTTGGCAGCAATAGACGGGTCCAATACCTGTCTGAGTTGGGCGGCGTGGGCCTCTTGGCATAGACGTGCGAGAGGGGCCTCCTTCCGACAACCCACGAACGGCTGGTCCGTGCCCACGGTGGCGCACCGCAACTGATACCCAGGTCGTAAGAAGTTCGGGACGCAGTAACGAACGGCGCCGCCGAGCCGCCGACGTGAACCTGGTGCCGCTGTAGGTACAGATCACACGAGCGCGCCCCCGCACGCCCCCTCGCGCCCGTAGGATCGGCGGGTGAGCAAACGACTCGGCCTCCCCCTGCTGATCGCCTTCGGGATCCTGGACGTCGTCCTCGTTGTCGGAGCCGTGCGGCACGTCAACGGCACGCCTCCCTCATCCGATGTGCCCGCCGCGGCCCCGGCAACCGGGTCCCCGAGCCCTTCACCCGTCGGGGCGACCACTTCAGAGACGGCTTCGGCCCCGACGCAGGTCGACTACTCCTTCCGGGCGTCCGCCGCGGTCGCGCTCGCGTCGGCCAACGACGGCACGATCGTCTACGGCACCCGCGGCCGGTGCACGGCCGGCAAGGATGCGGAGGTGTCGGTGTCCACCAACGGCGGCGAGGACTTCGCCCCGGCCAAGACCGGGCTCACCACGACCTTGACCGTCCGGACGACCGGCGCAGCGTCGATCATCGTTGTCGGCACCGACGAGGACTGCAAGGCCCAGCAGCTCACCTCGACCGACGGCGGGCGGACGTGGGACGAGGTCAAGGAGATCGACCTCTGGTATCCCTCGGCCGACTCCGCCCGGAACGTCGTCACCCCCGCGGGCACGTCTTCCGTCGGCGCCGGCTGCGTCGTGACATCGGTCAGCCAGGTCACCCCCGAGTCAGGCCGCGTCTCGTGCGCCAACGGCACGGTGCGGGGCTCGGGCGACAACGGCAAGACCTGGGTGACGCTCGGACGCCTCGACAACGTCCGCGTGGCTACGTTCATCACGCCCAGCAAGGGCTATGCCCTCGCGCGCTACAGCGGCTGTGGCGCCAACCAGTTCTCCACCACCGACGGCGGCGTCACCTGGACGCCCGGCGGCTGCATCGCCGGCGACCCCGCCCAGGCCATCAGCGCCACGGTCAACGGCCTCGCTGCCGTGGTCGCGGATCAGCCGTATGTCAGCACCGATGACGGCAAGTCCTGGATGCAGCCCTGATCCCTCACACGTGACCGCGGGCTCCCGGGACCAAGTCCCAGGGAGCCCGCGGTCAGGTGGCGGCAGGGGTCAGCAGGCGGTCTTCCACGTCTGTACCGACGCGCCCGGAACGATCGACGGCGTCGAACTGACCGTCGTGTCTCCGGACTGTCCCTTGCCGCTGGCGATCGACGACTGCACCGTCACGGTCTTCCCCGGGTCGAGTTGGACCGTGAGGATGATGACCGGGCGGCCGTCGTGCTTCGCGCGGGTGAACGTCGTCGGCTCATTGTCGATCCGGACGGTGCTGATCTTGCCGGCATCCGGACCGTAGAGATACAGGTTCACCAGCATCGAGCCCGGCTCCGCACCGAAACCGGGGCCGCGGATCGACTCCGGCAGCGTCGCGGAGTCCGCCGGTGCGGTCGACTGCAGCGTCATCTCCGTCGCATACGACTGGACGCCGTCCGCGCACTTCGTCGCCTTTCCCTTGACGCCGTAGTTGAGGTAATACTGCATCTTCGCGCCAGTGGCATCGTTCAGATAGAAGCCGATCGCCGGGCTGTCCTCCTTGCCGGTCGGCAAGGCATTGGCGATGCGCGTGCCCGCGATGTCCTTTGCGATCGACTCGTCGGGCGTCCACAGGGAAACTCGACGCTCGTTGGTCGCACGCGTCAGCGCCTTGAGCAGCGCAGTCGGGTCGCCCGCACCGGAGAGGACCTTGTCGAAGATCTTGTCCGTCGCGCTCGCGAAGAAGGCGTCCTGCTCGGCACCGCCCGGGTAGTTGACATAGACGCCGTTGAGCAGCACCTCCACCGCGTTGTCCGCCGTGAGGCGGGTGCCGTCCTCGAGGTCGATCGGACCGGTGGCCTGGAGCACGTACGACAAGGTGACTGGATCAATGGACAGCACACCGTCGACGTCAACACCCCGCTCGTTCTTGATGAACGCCGCCGCGATCGCGGCGGCACGGGGGAAGTCGGGGGTGAAGTTCACGTCGCGGAAGTCGCGCACCATCTTGGTGGAGAACAGCTTGCTCTCCTCGGCACTGAGCGACGTCGCATTGCGGGGACGCTCCCCGTAGTCGGCGCCCGCGCCCTGGCCGACCAGCTTGACGGTCCCGTTGTCGACCTGCAGGCCCGCGAACGCTCCGGGCAGGCCTCCGGTCGCGCGGATCTCAGCGTTGTTCTGGAAGAGCAACAGATAGGTGTGCTTGCCCTCCAACATCTGGGGCACCACTCGCGAGGCAGTCGTGGCCCTCGACGCGATGCTCGCTGCATCGCCGATCTTGTCCTGAGCGTCGGCCACGGGGTCTTGGAGTTGGCCGAGCAGCGAGGCGGCGTCGACGCTGCGGATCTGCTCGTCTGCCTTGTCGATGGCGGCTGACGACTTGGTGAGCGCGGGGTTCAACGCGGCGAGGGCGTCGATGTCGATCCGTCCGCCTTTGGGGTTGAACGTCTTGGCGTTGAACTTGTCGGCGACGTCCACCAAGGGGGGCAAGCCTTCGTTCGCGACGGTACCGACAGCCGAGCTCACGGTGCGTACGGCCTTGATGTTCTTGCCGAAGTAGGGAGTCTTCGCAGCGAGCGACAACACAGAGCTGTCAAGGCTCGAATCGGCAGAGCCGACGTGCGCCTGCAGGTCTGCCAGTTCGGTCTTCGCGCTCGCCTGGTCGCCGACGGTCAGCGCGTCCTGCAGGGCGCTCGCGTCGGCGGTGGCGAGGTTGAGGTCATCTCGCGCCGATGAGAGCTTGCTGTAGGCGTAGAGCCCGAGCCCTGCCACCACGACAGCGACGAGACCCACGACCCCTGCCAGGATGACCCACTTGCGCCGGTTGCTCTTGATCCTCGGCTGTCCCGAGTCTTGCCTGCGTGCCACGTCAGCACTCCCCTTCGTCATTCTGTTTGGTGCAAAGCAGAAGTGGGGGCGCCCCAGGGGGCCCCCCCACTTGGTGGTTGGCAAGAGTGGAATATAAATGGTGTTATTTGACCCCACCCCCCCCTTTTTTTTTTTGTGTTTGTTCCCCGGTTCTGGGGGGGGCGCCGCGGCCCCCCCCACTTCTGTGTTGTTCGACAGAGTCGAGATTACTTCTTGTTCTTGACCTTGACCGAGATCGAGGTGCTGCTCGCCTTGTAGACCGAGCCCGCGTAGGGCTTGTAGTTGAGGCGGAGGGTCTTGACAGTCGTCTTCTTGACCTTGGGAGCCTTGACGAAAATGGTGGCGCGACCGCCGCTGAGGCTGGCGTTGTACTTCTTGCCGTTGAACACGGCAGTGACGCGGCCACCGACGGTCGAGTTGCCGGCGCTCACCTTGGCGGTGACCTTGAACGTCGATCCCTCGTTGACGGTCTTGCCGGCCGCCGAAACGCTGGTCTTCACGGTGTTGGGGTACGCCGCGTTAGCGGTGCTGCCCAGGGCTCCCATGCCGAGAACCAAGGCCAGCGACGCGAACAGCGCGAGTGCTGTCTTCTTCATGGTGTTCCTTCTCCTGGCATTGAAGCCATGTGCAGATACTTCCCGAATGATGCTTCGCTAAAGACTAGGGGACAAAGACCCTGTATGTGAACGGATGTCAACAAAGTTTACGCAAGAGAAACAACCTGTCCCAATTCCGGGGGCGGCATGGCTGTTTTCTACTGGTATTGCAGTCTCTACGCAGTCGTCGAGGACGAAGTGTGATCTGTATCACGCGTCCGGCTATTGGTCGTCTCGGCGTGCGTCCCGGCCTCTGGCGCATACCCGTACCCGTACCCGTACCCGTAACCATCCCCGCCTCTAGGCGGGAGCATGTTGAAGATGACGCCCACGGGCCTGGCTCCCACGGCTTCGAGGCGCTCGACCGCCACCGTCACCTGGTCGGACGTGGTCTTCCCGTGACGTACCACGAGCAGTGCGCCGTCGGCCTCGGCGGCCAGGAGTGCGCCATCCGTCACCGGGAGAAGTGGCGGGGCGTCAATAAGCACGATGTCGAACTGCTCTCGCAAGGACGCGATGACATTGGTCATCGAGGTCGACTTCAGGAGTTCGGCCGGGTTGGGCGGCGTCGAGCCGCTGGTCAGCACGGTGAGGCCCGCGCGCGCGGAGGGCTGCAACGCATCGTCGAGAGGCAGCCGACCGATCAGGACCGTGGTCAGACCGACGTTGGACTCGACGCGGAGGTACTCGGCGATCTTCGGACGACGCAAATCGGCCTCCACGAGTGCAACCCGCTCTCCGCCCTCCGCCAGCGCCAGTGCAAGATTGATGGCCGTGGTGGTCTTGCCCTCGCCGGGAAGCGAACTTGTGACGACGAACACCTTGCGTTCGATGTCCGGGTCGATGAACTGCAAGTTGGTGCGCAGCACTCGGAAGGCCTCGGCCCGGGGGGCGTAGGTGTCTAGGCCCGTGATCAGCGGAGTATCGACGGCGTCAGAAGCGAAGCTGATGGTGCCGACGATGGGGGCGTCGACGAGGGACTCAAGTTGGCGTGTGGACTTGATGGTGGTGTCAAGCGTTTCGCGGAGGAGTGCGACCCCCGCCCCGAGAAGCAGACCGATCAGGAGGCCGAGCGAAATGTTGCGCATCGGCTGGGGAGAGATGGGCGAGCCGGGCACCGAAGCCGGGTCGACGATCGTTGCCTTGATGGTCGCCTCGTCTCGCCCAGGCGGAGTTTCAAGCTCTGCAACATATTCGACGAATACTCTCGCGACAGCGTCGCTGAGAAGACGGGCTCGTTCAGGGTCAGGGTCGGTGACCGTTACGGCCAAAATAACAGTGTCTAGCTTCGACGATGCGGAGATCTGTCCAGCGAGTGCGGAGGGGGATTCTTCGAGTCCGAGGTCATCGATGACGCGTCTTGCGATCGCCTGCCCCGTGAGTAGATCCGCGTAGGACTTCACCCGCTGAACCGAGAACTGGCCGCCTTGGTTCGCCTGCGCGTCATCAGTCGATCCCTGCGTCGATACAAACAGGCGAGCGGACGACGCGTACTGAGGGGTTGCCCGCCAGGTCAGGAGGGCCGCTATCCCAAGCACAACGAGTCCGCAGATGGCTATCGAGAACCATCGGGTGCGAAGGACTTTCAGGTAGTCGCGCAGGTCCACTGGTGCTCCATCCGAGATGTGCCGACTGGCAGGTCGACTGAGTCTAACCGGCACGGCTGGCCAATGGAGAGCGTGTGTCTCATTCCGCGCAGATCATCCTTCTAGCAGTCCTAGTAGGTAACTTCCGTAGCCGCTCTTGACCAGCGGGGCGGCCCGCTGGCGCAGCTCGTCGTCGGTGAGGAAGCCGAGTCGCCAGGCGATCTCCTCGGGGCACGCGATCTTGAGCCCCTGGCGCTTCTCGACGGTGCGGACGAAGTTGGACGCGTCGTTGAGGTCGTCGAACGTCCCGGTGTCGAGCCATGCCGTGCCGCGCGGCAGCACCTCGACGTTGAGCTTGCCGAGCTCCATGTAGATGCGGTTGAGGTCGGTGATCTCGAGCTCGCCGCGCGCGGACGGCTTGAGGTCGCGCGCGTGGCCGATGACGTCGTTGTCGTAGAAGTACAGCCCCGGGATCGCGTAGTTGCTGCGCGGCTCGGCCGGCTTCTCCTCCAGCGAGATCGCCCGTCCCGACTCATCGAACTCCACCACGCCGTACGCGGTGGGGTCGGCCACCCGGTAGCCGAAGACGAACGCCCCGTCGATCTGCTGGAAGCGCTGGAGCTTGGTTCCCACGCCGGAGCCGTAGAAGATGTTGTCGCCCAGCACGAGCGCGACCGAGTCGTCGCCGATGTGGTCGGCGCCAAGGATGAACGCCTGCGCCAGGCCGTCGGGCGAGGGCTGCTGCACGTAGGTCAGCGAGATGCCGAACTGGCTGCCGTCGCCGAGCAGGCGCTGGAACTGGTCGGCGTCGTGTGGGGTGGTGATGATGAGGATGTCGCGGATACCGGCCGACATCAGCGTCGAGAGCGGGTAGTAGATCATCGGCTTGTCATAGACCGGCACGAGCTGCTTGCTGATGCCTTGGGTGACGGGATGGAGACGCGAGCCAGTGCCACCGGCCAGGATGATGCCCTTCATGTGACGCAGCCTACGGGCTCCGGATGTCAGACAGGCCGTCGGCAAAGGTAACCTCTGCCACATGCGTAACGTTCTCGTCACCGGTGGCGCGGGGTTCATCGGATCGAACTTCGTGCACCATCTCGTCGACCACACCGACCTGGTCATCACCGTCCTGGACAAGCTGACGTACGCCGGTAACGAGGCGTCGCTGGCCGGTCTGCCGGCCGATCGGGTCACGCTGGTCGTGGGTGACATCGCCGATTCCGAGCTCGTCGACCGGCTGGTCGCCGATCACGACGCGGTCGTGCACTTCGCCGCGGAGTCGCACAACGACAACTCGCTGCACGATCCCTCCCCGTTCCTGCAGACCAACATCATCGGTACGTACGTGCTGCTGGAGGCCGTGCGCAAGCACGAGAAGCGCTACCACCACATCTCGACCGACGAGGTCTACGGCGATCTCGAGCTCGACGACCCCGCACGGTTCACCGAGCAGACGCCCTACAACCCGTCGAGCCCCTACTCCTCGACCAAGGCCGGCTCCGACCTCCTCGTCCGCGCCTGGGTGCGCTCGTTCGGCGTGCAGGCGACGATCAGCAACTGTTCCAACAACTACGGCCCCCGCCAGCACGTCGAGAAGTTCATCCCCCGCCAGATCACCAACGTCATCGACGGCATCCGCCCGCGCCTGTACGGCGAAGGGCTCAATGTCCGCGACTGGATCCACGCCGACGACCACAGCTCGGCCGTCCTGACGATCCTCGACAAGGGCGAGATCGGCGAGACGTACCTGATCGGCGCGGACGGCGAGAAGGACAACAAGACCGTCATCGAGCTGATCCTCGAGCTCAGCGGCCTGCCGACGGACGCGTACGACCACGTGACCGACCGGGCCGGGCACGACCTGCGCTATGCGATCGACTCCAGCAAGCTGCGCGCCGAGCTGGGCTGGACCCCCGCCTTCAGCGACTTCCGCGCGGGGCTGGCCGCGACGATCGAGTGGTATCGCGACAACGAGGCCTGGTGGCGCCCGCAGAAGGCGCAGACCGAGGCCAAGTACCAGCAACTGGGCCACTGATGCCCACCCCCGGTCGCCAGGGAGGCCGCCCGCGGCCGACCGTGAGCGAAGCGAGGCGACACCCCACCCCCGGTCGCCAGGGAGGCCGCCTGCGGCCGACCGTGAGCGAAGCGAGGCGACACCCCCACCACCCCAACGCCACCCGAACGAGGCGACATGTCCACTGACCTGACGATCCACGAGACCTCGATCCCCGGCGTGCTCCTGCTCGACCTGCCCGTCCACGGGGACAACCGCGGCTGGTTCAAGGAGAACTGGCAGCGCGAGAAGATGACCGCGCTCGGCCTGCCCGACTTCGGCCCCGTGCAGAACAACATCTCCTACAACGAGGCCGTCGGCACCACCCGCGGCATCCACGCCGAGCCGTGGGACAAGTTCATCTCGGTCGCGACCGGACGCATCTTCGGCGCCTGGGTCGACCTGCGGGCGGGCGACAGCTTCGGCACGGTCTTCACCGCCGACCTCGGCCCCGGACAGGCGATCTTCGTGCCCAAGGGGGTCGGCAACTCCTACCAGACCCTCGAGGCCAAGACCGCGTACACGTACCTCGTCAACGCGCACTGGACGCCCGACGCGGAGTACACGTTCCTCAACCTGGCCGACGAGACCGTCGCGATCGACTGGCCGATCCCGCTGGCGGTCGCCGAGCTGTCCGACAAGGACCGCGCCCACCCGCGCCTGGCCGACCTGACCCCGATGGTCTTCGAGCCGGCCGGCACCGACCCCGACAGCCCTCGCACCCTCATCCTCGGCGCGAACGGCCAGCTGGGCCGCGAGCTCGTCACGCAGCTGCCGAACGCCACCGCGTGGTCGCGCAGCGACTTCGACATCGCGGACCTCGACGCGTACGGATCGGTCGACTGGTCGCAGTTCGACACCGTCATCAACGCCGCCGCCTACACGAAGGTCGACGAGGCCGAGACGCCCCAGGGCCGCCGCGACGCGTGGCGCATCAACGTGCACGGCGTCGTCGAGCTGGCCCGCGCGGCCATCGCCCACGACCTGACCCTGGTCCACGTCTCCAGCGACTACGTCTTCGACGGCGAGACGGCCGAGCACACGACGGACGAGCTGTTCTCGCCGCTGGGTGTCTACGGCCAGACCAAGGCAGCCGGCGATGCGGTCGTCATGACGGTCCCCAAGCACCACATCGTCCGGACGAGCTGGGTCGTCGGCGACGGCCCCAACTTCATTGCCACGATGCAGTCGCTGGCCGAGCGTGGCGTGGATCCGGCCGTCGTGGACGATCAGGTGGGCCGGCTGACCTACACGAGCGACTTGGCCGCGGGGATCCGCAGCCTCCTCGCGGACGCCGCACCGTACGGCGTCCACCACGTCACCAGTGGTGGCGAGCCTCGCAGCTGGTTCGAGATCGCCCGCGACGTGTTCGCCGAGGCCGGAGCGGATCCGGCCCGTGTCTCGCCGGTGTCGACGCAGGAGTACGGCCGGGGCAAGGAGATGGCCCCCCGGCCCGCGAGCAGCGTCCTGGCGTAGCTAGACCTGCGCCCGGGCCGCGTCCACCTGCGGCTCGCGGACAGCGTCCTCGGCCGCCTGCGACCGGGGACCCGTCTCGGGGATCAGCA
Organism: Aeromicrobium sp. S22; assembly: GCF_009661045.1. Classification (NCBI taxonomy): domain Bacteria; kingdom Bacillati; phylum Actinomycetota; class Actinomycetes; order Propionibacteriales; family Nocardioidaceae; genus Aeromicrobium; species Aeromicrobium sp. S22. The sequence continues at coordinate 12,894 of NZ_WJWV01000001.1, read as the reverse complement.
GCGCCACCAACGTGCGCCGCGACGAGAGCGAGGGCCAGCACGAAGAAGTCGCCGTGCGATCCCGCCGCGGATTGCCGCCTGCGCCGCGCAAGCAGTGCCGACTCGCCGGATCTGCGTCGATCAACTATGGAGCGGACAGCCTCTCGGCTCGGCGTGGCGGTGGCGCAAAGATCCAAGGTGCTCGTCCGAGGGTGCGACCGATCAGATACCCGAGAGCAACAGAAGCGAGCGTGGCGCCAATGGGAAACGTCACGCCCAGGGCGGTATCGCTGTCGCCAACTATTGCCCCGAAGGTCTCCAGAACGATCGGGTGGATCAGATAAATAGCCAGCGACTGGACGCCGAGAGCCGCAAACGCCTCCGCCGTCCGACCAGTTGAGGTCAGTAGCCGGCACAACGCGAACACTATGGGCACAACGAGCAAGGGCGACAGGGCGTACACAACGCTGCGCGTCTCGGGAGCAGCCAGCACCGCGGCGCCAAGCACGGCCGACGCCATCAGTAAACCGGGGACCATTCGCCACGTAACGGATCGACCCCACGCCAGGAGTCGAGCCGGAAACAGGGTGGCCACTGCGAACGCCACGTAGAAGTGTGGGGTATGCCCGAGCCCCCATGCGTCGAACGGGAACCAGATCGCAAACGGTGCGGCTACTACGGTGGCGCCCGCTATTTGAAGCCAAGACGGAACGTCTCGCACGGCGCGGGCTATGACCAGGTACATGGCCAACGCCGCGAGGTACCAGAGAGTGGTCTGCAGCGAGATGGTGTGCCAGAGAGTCCCACCGAGCCGACCGTCCGTTACGGCGTGAAGCCCTGCATACAGAAGTCCCCAGGCCACCCACAGGTATGCGATCGGCCAGACCCGTGCCCGTAGATATTCGGGCCAAGGAAGATCGAGGTGGCGGCCCGCGAAGAGCCCCGACATCATGAAAAAGACCGGCATGATGAATGCGAACAACCCGTAACCTGCCGCGGTCCAGAGCCTGTCTGGGCCTGCGGCAGTGGCCAGCGACACCGCATGGAACAGGACGACGCCAACGATGGCGACACCCTTCGTAACGTCGACCCATGAGTCTCTTGTCTGCGGCATAGGGATCAGTATCGCCGCAGCCCGAATACGGTGGGGGCAATCGGGGAGATCGACCGAACGGATTAGTGGCACGGGCGTCGCTGTCCGCGCGCCTCAATCATAGAACTGGTTGGTCTTCCAGCGGGCCCGGTACATGGTCGTCGGAGTAGTCGATTTGCCCGCCGACCCGCACGCCCAGCAGGGGCCCGACGTCTCCCCGCATCACTCGCGCGGGCCGGCGTCAAGGGCGTCGCCCCGCGGAGTACGTAGGCTCTCGTGCAGCGGGAATAGCATAATTGAGTGTCATGTCAGGCGGACCGCTACCTGCTCGTGGAGCGCGTTGAAGCCGATGTACTCAGCGCCGCCCTCGTAGAGTTCGAGGAACTCGGTGAACGCCTTGTGCTCGTGCTGCTGCCACCCGGGAAAGTTAAAGTACTCGTCGAAAAGGATGATCGTTCCTGGTGCGAATCGGTCGAACGCCAGGTCGAAGATCGTTTTGGTTGACGAGTAGAGGTCGGCATCCATGTGCACGAACGCGATCGGTCCGTCGTGAGTCTCAAGAAATCCGGGCAGAGAATCCTCGAACCAGCCTCGGTGAAGCTCGGCCTCGCCGACGTCGGGCAGGTCTTGCGCGAACGCGCCTTCGGCGAACCCTCCGCGCCACGCCTCGGGAAGCCCCTCGAACGAGTCGAAGCCGTGGGCGGGCAGTCGGTTAGCGGCGATCTCCCGCATCGTGAGGCCGGTTGCAACACCGAACTCCAAAACCAGACCTTCATCAGGGGCCTGGTGGAGGGCCCACCGCAGCAGATCGATTTTCGCGTCTAGAGGGCTAGGGCCACGGAAGCCGGTGACTAGCGGCATGTGCTCGTCCACGAATTGCGCAGAGGTAGCGACCGCTTGCCGGTAGCGCTCAAGGTCTATGTCTTGAGCTGCCTCGTGCAGCGCATAAGTGATGAAGCGGCGGCCGCGTCGTCGTAGCGAGCGGGTCTGGTTCACTATCGATTCCCTTCTGTCGTGTCCGGAGTTCCGGAGCCTAGCGGCTACGCGTGCTGAGGTCTGATCTTCGTGGCGATTCACCGGACGAAACTGCCGCTCCACTGACCCAGCCACCACCACTACCGGAAGGGCTTCGTCGTTTCCCATTTCCAGCCCATGTACCTACGCCCGCCTGGCCGAGATGAAGCCGATGGAGCTCGACGCTCCACGGCCACACAACCTCATCCGCGGCGCCAACGTGCCTGCGAGCTCGCACGCCAGCTAGCCGACGCCACCGCCTAGTCAAGGCCCCAACCTGATGTCACTAAGCCTGCAGCGGTCGCCAGACCGACAGGTCGCAGTTCGACGTCGTGATCAAGGCCGTCGCGTTCGCCGAGTGGTAGCTAGACCTGCGCCCGGGCCGCGTCCACCTGCGGCTCGCGGACAGCGACCTCGGCCGCCTGCGACCGGGGACCCGTCTCGGGGATCAGCAGCGCCACCCCCGTTGCCACGATGAGAGCGACGGCCAGCACAACGAAGCCATCGCGGTATCCCGCCTCGAGCGGGAAGCCGCCGGTCCCCGTCCTGGAGGTGATCACACCGGCCATCATCGCGGTGCCCAGCGACCCACCGACCAGACGGATGTTGGCGTTCATTCCGCTGGCGGCCCCGGTCTGCTCAGGCGGCACTGACCGGAGCACGACCACCGCGAGGCTCGAGACGACACAGCCCGACCCGACACCCTGCAAGAACATCCAGGTGGCGACCTGCCACACCTGATCGTGGAACAGCGCCACCGCCCCGTACGCAACCGCGTTGGAGACCAGCCCCACGAAGATGACCCGGCGTGCGGAGAACCGCCGCACCATCCGTGGTGCGACGAATCCCATCACGAAGCCCATGAACGACGACGGGAGCAGGATCAGCCCGGATTCCGAGATCGATGCGCCGAAGCCGTAGCCCGACTCGGTCGGGGTCTGCAGCATCTGCGGGAGGAATCCGAGCGAGGCGAATGTGCCCAGCCCGGTCATGAGCGCCACCACGTTGGCAGTCCAGACGCCGCGCGTGCGCATGAGCCGGACGTCGATGAGTGGCGTCGTGGCCCGGTGCTCCGAGCCGATCCACGCAGCGAAGATGACCACCGCACCGGCGAGCATGCCCAAGGTGGGGGCCGAGACCCAGCCGAGGTCGTTGCCCTTGCTGAGGGCGAGCAGCAGGAGAACGAGCCAAGCCGACAGCAGCACCGCAGGAATGACGCTGATGCGCCCGGACATCCGCACCGGTGACTCCGGGATGAGGAACCAGGTGCCGATCGCGGCCAACCCTGTCGAGATCGCCGGCAGCCAGAACAGCCAGGTGTAGCCCAGCACGTCGACGATCGGCCCGGCCAGAACGATGCCGATGCCGAACGCGGCGGAGACCAGCGATGCAACGATGCCGACTGCGGTGCCCGCCCGGGCAGGCGAGATCTCGTCCCGGATGACGCCGAACGCCAGCGGCAGCACGCCACCGCCGATGCCCTGCACCGCTCGCGCCACGATCATCCAGCCGATCGTTGGCGCGAGTGCAGCCATGACCGAGCCGATCGCCAGCATCGAGAGGGTGACGATCAGCATCCGCTGCTTGCCTACGGCGTCGCCGATGCGACCGATCAGGGGCGTGGCCACAGCAGCCGCCAGCAGGTAGGAGGTCAGGACCCACGCCGTGGTCGCTTGATCGGTCTCGTACCGCTCCTGCACCTGGGAGAGCACCGGGACGATGAGTGACTGCAGCAGTCCGAAGGAGCCGACGCCGACGGCGAGGACCACGATGGTGCCGCGCGACGAGGATGTTGCGCTTCGGAGGGGTTTCATCGAGACGTAGTCCGGCTCAGGCGCCCATGATCGACAGGTCGCGGTCGTTGCGTTCCTGGTCGAGCTTCTTCGCGATCTTCTTCTCCGACACCGAGGGGATGACCAGGCCGGCGATCGCGGCTGCGAGCAGCGCCCCGCCGAGCACCAGGAAACCGGCCGTGTAGCCGATCTCCTTGGGGAAGCCGCTGGGCAGGACGTGCGCCGTGACGATGCTGGCCATGACTGCGGTGCCGATCGAGCCACCGATCGTGCGGATGTTGGCGTTCATGCCGCTGGCCACACCCGTCTGCTGCGGGGTCACCGCGGCGACGATGAGACCCGCGAGGCAGGCGAACGCCAGGCCGATGCCCGTTCCGGTGATCCCGTTGGCGAGGGCGACCTGCCACTTCTCGTCGTGGAACGCCGCGAGCTGGAACATGCCGACCGCTCCCAGGACCGAGCCGATCACGACGACGGTCTTGGGGCCGATCCGTCGGGCGATGGGCGCCGCGACGAGACCCGTCAGGAAGGTCATGATGGCCGACGGCAGCAGGATCATGCCGGACTCGGTGATCGACGACCCGAAGCCGTAGCCGCTCTCGCTGGGCGTCTGGTTGAACTGCGGGATGAAGCCGAACGAGGCGTACATGCCGACGCCCAGCAGCAGCGCGACGAGGTTGGTGGTCCACACCCCGGGCAGGCGCATCATCTTCATGTCGATGAGCGGCACCTCGACGACAAGCTCCACGCGGATCCAGGCCGCGAGCAGCACGACAGCCAGGACCAGCAGGCCGATGACCTTGGGCGATCCCCAGCCCCAGTCGGGTGCCTGGCTCAGGCCGAGCAGCAGGGCGATCAGCCAGCCGGACAGCAGCACCGCGGGCAGCACAGCGATGCGCCCGGGCGTACGCACGGGAGACTCGGGCACCACGAGCACGGCGACGACGGCGGCGACCGCGGTGACGATGAACGGCAGCCAGAACAGCCAGCGGAAGCCGAGGGTCGACGTGAGCGGACCGGCCAGGACGATGCCGGCGCCGAAGCCGACCGCGAGCAGCGAGGACACGATGCTGACCGCTCCGCCGATCTTCTCGATCGGGAACTCGTCGCGGATGATGCCGAACGCGAGCGGCAGCACGCCGCCGCCGACGCCTTGGATGACCCGGGCGAGGATCAGCAGGCCGATGGTCGGGGCCAGCGCGGCAGCCAGCGAGCCGAGCGCGAGCGCCGCGAGGGAGACCACGAGCATGCGCTGCTTGCCGTACGCGTCTCCGAGGCGTCCCATGATGGGGGTGAAGACCGACGCCGACAGCAGATACGCCGTCAGCACCCAGGTGACCGTGTTCTGGTTGGTGTCGAACTCGGCCTCGATCTCGGACAGCACCGGGACGGTCAACGACTGCATCAGCGTGTAGGACGCGACGGAGACGGCTAGGACGGCGAACGTCACCCAGTAATGGGTGCGACGGGTGGACGTGGGCACAGCGGCACAACCTCAAAAAAAGACGCAAAATTAGTTAGCCAAGGCAATTGATTGGCGCAACGAACTTTACGGAGCGCGTCTCCAGTTCGCCACCCAAACGGCGCGTGCGATCCGTCACGGCCGCACCGGCCTTCCGCGCGCAAGTCCGGACTTCCCGGCATTCGAGGCATGTTGTCCCACCGGCACATCGGTGACTTCCAGTTACCACATCAACGTCGCTAGCGTCGCTTTTATGAAAAAGTGGTGGAGACGCTCACGCCTTCGATGCCGACTCCGCAACGGCAGCATCTGCCCACACCGCACCGCGTTCCACGTGCGCGGGAAACAGACCACCTAGCACGCCCGAACCTCGCCCGCCATCTACCTGAGGTCGTCGAGGATCCGCTTGTCGTGCGCAGGCACGACCATCACCCCGTCCGTGTCGTTGAGTCGCCGGAGGGTTCGGTGATTGCGTGCGATCGCCCGGCGATCGCGCCCCACTGTCTGCTCGAACGCTCGGAGCATCGGCGTCTTGTCCAACGGACGCCCGCCGGGCGTCACGTCGGCGTACGACGACGCGTCGAAGACGGCGTCGCCCGCGTGGACGATCAACCCGCGCTCCCCCGCGTCGACGGCCACCGCGGCATGGCCCCGGGAGTGTCCCGGCATCGGCACGAGGGTGATGCCGGGCAGCACCTCGTGCCCGGTCAGCCCCTCTCGCCAGTTGTCGCCCTTCCCCTCGTGCAGCTGCCAGACGGGCCCGTGCGCCCACTGAGCCGGGCGATAGCGGCGCTTGTCGAGGAAGTCCGGTGACGTGATCGCTGCGGCGTGCTCGTCCGCGGTGGTGTGGACGGTGGCCGACGGGAAGTCGGACAGACCGCCGATGTGGTCGAAGTCGAGGTGCGTCACGACGACATGGGCGACGTCGGCCGCTGAGTATCCCCGAGCCTCGACCTGGCGCAGCGCCGTGTCGGGTACTCCCGAGACGGGTCGTAAGAGCTTGCCCGTCGGCCCGATGCGTCCCTTCGGGTCGGCGTAGTCACGCAGGCCCAGGCCCGTGTCGACCAGCACCAGGCCGGCATCGGCCTCGACCAGAAGGACGTGGCAGACGATCTCTCCGACGAGGGGCGGGTCGAACGTGCCGCAGCTGAGGTGGTGGACGACCATCCCAGCATCCTGACCCACCTCACGCAGACTCGCATCAAGAGTCGTGGGATTTGAGCGCAAACGCAGCGCCGCGCCGAGACAAGCCGCGCGGAGGCGGGCCCGTTTGACCCGCCGGCCGCGCGACGGGCCTATGCTTCGGACATGTCATTCGAGGAAGACAAGGCGCGTCTGATCCGCGAGCTGGCGGACGCCCAGAAGCAGACACGGGCAAAGTACGGCATGGCCAAGCGCGAGGACCCGCTCACCGACAGCGACCTCGAAGAAGACGCGAACCCCGGCAAGCGCGCCGCTGCGAGCACCGACGAGTCCTGAGGCGTTCTCTTCTCCGGGCCTCGAAGCGAGGTTTTATGTGGGCTTGACGCCCGAGGCATATCTTCCGCCTATGGACCTCAAGATGATCCCCGCGGCGCTCGCAAGTTTGGCGTTGGGCATCTTTTTTATTGCCGCCCTAGCCCTCGCAGGTGCCGCGACTGGGATCGCGAACCTCCTCACGGCAAGACCCGACCTCCCGAGGGGCCGTGCGCGTGGGTGCGCGCCCGTCCTGCTCAGTCCGACCCGAAGAGATCCCGCGTGTACACGCGATCCCGAACGTCGCTAAGTTCATCAACCAGGCGATTCGCAACAATCACGTCGGACGCACCCTTGAATTCGTCAAGATCGCGGATCACCCTCGAATTGAAGAACTCGTCCTCCAGAAGCTCCGGCTCGTAGAGGACGACTTCGATCCCCTTGGCCTTGAGCCGCTTCATGATGCCCTGCACGCTGCTGGCCCGGAAGTTGTCCGACCCGGACTTCATGATGAGGCGGTGAATACCTACAACCTTGGGACCGCGGCGCAGGATGTCGTCCGCGATGAAGTCCTTGCGGGTGCGGTTCGCATCGACGATCGCGCTGATCAGCGTCTGCGGCACGTCTTGGTAGTTGGCCAACAACTGCTTCGTGTCCTTGGGCAGGCAGTATCCCCCGTAGCCGAACGACGGGTTGTTGTAATGCGTCCCGATGCGCGGGTCTAGCCCCACGCCGTCAATGATTTGCCGCGTCGACAACCCATGGCTGATCGCAAACGAGTCGAGCTCGTTGAAGTAGGCCACGCGCATCGCGAGGTACGTGTTCGAGAACAGCTTGATAGCTTCCGCCTCGGTGGGCTCGGTGAGCAACACCGGACACCCCTTCTCAATTGCTCCGCCCATGAGCAAGTCGGCGAATCGCTGTGCGCGACTGCTTTGCTCGCCGACCACGATGCGCGAGGGGTGGAGGTTGTCGTAGAGAGCCCGTCCCTCACGAAGGAACTCTGGAGAGAAGATCACATTCTGCGTTCCGAGCCGCCCACGCACATCTAGTACGAATCCAACAGGGATCGTGGACTTGATGACCATGGTGGCGTCCGGCTGTTGCGTGGTGACGTCGCGAATGACGCTCTCCACAGTTTGAGTGTTGAAATAGTTGGTGTCGACGTCGTAGTCGGTGGGGGTCGCTATGACGACGTACTCGGCCTCTTCGTAGGCGAGAGCTGGGTCATCAGTGAACTGGAGCTGGAGGTCTCCGCGCGCGAGGAAAGTCTCGATCTCGGGATCGTGGATTGGACTGCGCCCGGCCCTGAGTTCTTGCAACTTGGCAGAGTCAATTTCCAAGCCCACAACCTCGTTGTGCTGCGCCAGTAACACGGCAATTGAGAGTCCGACATACCCCAAGCCAACGACGGCGATCTTTGTGCTCACGTGACGAGCCTATCGGGCGTCCGCGCCGGTCGCGGGGGACCAGTCGCGGGCATCGGGGACTCGCGGTGTGGAGATGTCAAGGAGTCAGTGTGACTCATCTCTCGTTGGGCCACAGGTTCGTTTCGTGAGATAGAGCCTTTCGGGCGGGGTGGTCGGCACTAAAGTCATACGGACAGGTTCTCGCTTTGGGCTTTTTCTACCCAGTGCGGGCACGCAACGGGGGAGAGGTGCATGACGGATACCATCTCCAGTCAGCAGGGAAGACACGATGCCGGTAGCCAGCAGCCGGCACGCTCAGGTTCTGACCACGCAGAGTGCCGCGAAGGTCACGCTCGAAGCGGTGCTTGGCGGACGCTCTATGCCCGCGGCCTTTCCGTGACCGACGCCCTCTCGCTCGGAGCCGCTGTCGTCATCGCCGAGTTCGCACGATTCGGGACGGATGTCTCTGCAACGACTCCCGGCTCGGTGCGTTTGAGCTACACCGCTCTCGGGGTCATCATCGCGGCTGTTTGGTGGCTGATGCTCACGCTCGGGAAGACGCGGGACGTGCGCATTCTTGGTGAGGGCGCAGCGGAATATCGGTTGGTTATTCGAACCACAGTCCTTCTGTTCGGATGGGTTGCAATCGCTTCGGTACTGCTGAAGTTCGACATGTCGCGCGGCTATCTCGGCGTCGCCTTTCCCGTCGGTTTAGGGCTGATCCTGGTTAATCGGAAACTGTGGCGTGTCTGGCTCCACCGCGGTCGGGCCAAGGGGCGCAACATGTCTCGGGTCTTGGTTATCGGTGGGATCGAGTCGGCGCTGCATACAGCGCGTGTGCTCCAGCAAGCTCCCACCTCCGGGATGGCCGTTAGCGGCGTGTGGATCCCCGATCGCCAAGTCGGGGATAACGAGCGGCTGGAGATTCCGGGAGGCCTGATCCCTGTTCTCGGGACTCATCACACTATCGCGGACGCGCTCTCCATCGCTGCGGCCGACGCGGTGATCGTTACTGACACTGAACACCTCGGTCCAGCTGGCCTCCGGTCCCTTGCATGGGACCTCGAAGGGGCCGACGTCGAGGTTGATCTTTTAGTCTCGCCGAATGTGGTAGACGTCTCGGGGCCTCGTATACACCTTCGCGCCGTTGCGAATATGCCGTTCATCCAGCTCGAGGAGCCACAGTATGCCGGAGCGGCAAAGTTGAGCAAGGTCGTTTTCGACAAGACGACCGCCCTTCTTGCGCTGATCGTTCTTTCGCCACTCCTGCTCTGCGTCGCTGTCTCAGTGAAAGCCACGAGTCCAGGTCCGGTTTTGTATCGATCAACTCGAGTTGGCGTCGGTGGGGTGTCGTTCGAGATGCTGAAGTTTCGGACAATGGTCAGTGACGCGGATCAGCACGTCGCATCTCTTGCCACCCTCAATGACGGTTCAGGTCCCATGTTCAAGATGCGCAAGGATCCGCGGGTCACTGGCGTGGGGCGGCACCTGCGACGCTTCTCCATCGATGAACTTCCGCAGTTATTCAACGTCTTGAGAGGCGAGATGAGTCTGGTCGGACCGCGTCCTCCACTCCCGTCGGAGGTCGCGGAGTACGAAGGGCATGTGAGTAAGCGTCTACTTGTCCGCCAGGGGATTACCGGCCTGTGGCAGGTCAGCGGAAGGTCCGACCTTACATGGGACGAGACCGTTCGGCTGGACCTTGACTACGTCGAGAACTGGTCAATGCTCCGAGATCTCCAAATCATCTGGAGGACTCTCCGCGCTGTCGTTAGATCCGAGGGAGCTTACTAAGTGCTCAAGCAAGTCGGAAGTGCCCGGGCCAAGCGTGTCGCCATCATCGGTACTCGTGGCTACCCGAGTTACTACGGGGGTTTCGAGACTGCCGTTCGTAAGTTGGCCCCTCATCTTGCAGAGCAGGGTTGGGACGTAACGGTCTATGGCCGTAAAGGACAACTGAAGACGGACGATCCCGATCTGGATGGACGCATCCGATCCGTTGAAACAGTGGGCATCGACTCGAACTCGCTAAGCACCCTGACGTTTGGCTTGAGTGCCTGCTTGCACGCGCTTGTTCGTAAGCCGGACGTCGTGTTGGTGATGAACGTTGCCAACGGGTACTGGCTGCCGCTCCTAAAGGCCCGGCGCATTCCGGTCGTTGTCAACGTAGACGGGATTGAGTGGCATCGTGCCAAATGGGGCCGTCTGGCGAAAGCCATGTTCCGGTGGGGCGCGCGGCTTACTGCCAAGTTCGCGGATCATTTGGTATTCGATGCGCGGGCCATCGGTGAGTTCTGGACGAAAGAGTTTGGACGCACTGGCACGTTTATCCCGTATGGCGGCGAAACGGTCGGCGAGCTTCCCGTTGAGTCGGGACTGTCTAAGCACGAGTATGCACTGCTGGTTGCTAGGTTCGTACCCGAGAATACGATCTCGGAGTTCGTGTTGGCGGCCGAAAAGATCGCTCAAACCCACGATGTCGTTCTAGTTGGGTCGGCTCCGGAGGGACACCCAATTCGAGAGGAGGTCGCTTCACTGGCGGAGCGCAACTCGCGAGTTCGCTGGGTGGGGCATATCAGCGATGATCAGCGTCTCCTTGCGCTCTGGCAAAACGCCGGAGCATACTTTCACGGGCACAGCGTCGGGGGTACGAATCCGGCCCTCGTACAGGCAATGACGGTCGGGGTTCCCGTCGTGGCTCGAGACACGGTGTACAACCGCGAGGTATTGGCGGATGCTGGAGTATTTTGCGAACCGACACCCGACGCAATCGCGCGCAGCGTCACCAGCATGCTTCAGGACCCGGCAGACTACAGGGAGCGTTCCGTAGCTAGAGCTGCCGAAGAGTATTCTTGGCCCGGCGTGTGCGCGGCCTATGAGTCGCTGCTTCGATCAGCTTGTTCACGCTCTTGAAGCGGCGGCGGGACCCATCGACAGATAGACGAACGCATCCCGTGGGAGAGGCGCGAGGCGAGGGTTGCCAACAACGAAGCAGCGGATACCCGGATGACGAACAGACGAGGCCTGTTCTGTCCAGCTCCTGCTGTCGATTGGGCCGTGGTTTGGCGCACTCGGCGTGACTGGGTGTGATCCCAAAGCCGATTGGTGGAGATCTCGCAAGTCGACCCCACGTAGCGACCCGGACATGCCGAATCTTAAGTCGAGTCCGTGACAGAGGGGTAGCGCTGTCGGCGACTCGGGGCGTCCAGCCCGCACTACGTGACGCAACGGCTTCCGCCGTCAGCTGCCAGTCGCTGGACGCGCGCGTCTTCACGGTCGATCTCGCGACCTAAAACCTGCGGTCAGGGTCTCTCCGGAGCATTTGCTCGAGCGCCGCACGAGGTGCGTGGCGGTGCTGATCACCGTGGTGGGGAGCCGCCATTCTCGTCGGCTCTCCTGGGACCGGTTGGATAAGCCCATCAAAGCAGTCGAGATGTTCATTGCCGTCGACGTCGCAGGTCTCTCTCGCCAAGGCAGCAGTCCTCGACCTCCCTTCGAGTTCCGCCGTCCACTCGGTGACGACGGACCGTTCACCTTCGTCGCCGCTGACGCGGAGAATGGAGGTCCGAGAAGCTGGCCGCGGCGTATCCCCAGTCGTGATGGTCGCGACAGGCGACGACGCCGACGGGCGGCAGAAAGTCTTTGTTCTGAACGTCGCCCCGCCGAGACCGGACCAGCGTGAATCACGTTTTGCGGTGCCCTCGCGGGCTCGTTCCTGGCCGATGTCCGCCTCGTCGGTCCGACGCGCATGCTTCGCTCAAGGAAGTGATCGCAACGGACCTCCCCGGGCCGTCTGGCAGAGGTGTCGCGATCAGTCGAATCTGTTCTTTTGGGGCGGGGGGAAACCCAGAACGCCAGCTTCGACATGGTCGAAAGTACCTTCTCGCACTCCGCCTGACCCCAAATGGGTCACACAGCGCTAGGCCGCTCCTCGGGGCTTGAGCCACACAGAACGCTGCTGGGCGGTATGCGTCCGAAGACGCGGACCGAGACTTGGCCCACTCTCCGCACGAGTGCGGGTTGCCTTGGCGATCTCACTTCGGGAGGAACTACACCGGTCCGGTCCCTGATGCTGACGAGCCATAGGGCGCGGCCAGGCTACCGAGGTATTGCGTCCCAACTGGGCCCTCCGCCACCCTCGACATGGCCGCACGTCGCTTGTGCCGATGACGCGTAGTGAGACCGGGCCACCCCATGTCACAGAGCTCACATGGCAGGATACAATTAGGCGCGTGATCCAAGCTGACCTCTTGATTGTCGGCTCGGGCTTCTTCGGCCTGACGATCGCCGACCGATGTGCGCGTGAGCTGGGCCTGAAGGTCCAGGTCATCGATCGCCGCGACCACCTGGGCGGCAACGCCTACTCCGAGATCGATCCCGAGACCGGCATCGAGGTCCACCGCTACGGGGCACACCTGTTCCACACCTCCAACCAGCGAGTGTGGGAGTACGTCAACCGGTTCACGACGTTCACGCCCTATCAGCACCGCGTCTACACGACGTACCGCGGTGAGGTGTTCCCGCTGCCGATCAACCTCGGCACGATCAACCAGTTCCAGCGCGCCGCGTACTCCCCCGACGAGGCCCGCGCGTGGGTCGCCGAGCAGGCCGCGATGATCACCGGCGAGCCGGCGAACCTCGAGGAGAAGGCGATCTCGCTGATCGGCGAGCCGCTGTACGAGGCGTTCA